>JBASBF010000001.1:0-3509 GCA_049650985.1 Stenotrophomonas sp.
ACACCGGGAACGAGCAGAGCGGCCAGACGCCGGGGATCCCCCGCATCCTCGATGATCACGGTCATGCCGTGTGCGACGTTCTGCAACCGCTCGCGCAGGCGGGGCAACTCGTACGGAAGCGAGCGAACGCCGAGCGTACCCAGCATTCGCCGCAGGATGTCGATCGGGTCGGCCTGCGGACGGTCCGGATCCGACTCGCGCAGGTGAACCGTGAGCACCGGTGCCGACCCCGACAGCGCCGAGGCGAGGGTCGTCTTGCCCGCACCCGGTAGGCCCGTGAGGATGAGTACGTCGGCGTCAGGAACGGCGGCGAGCAGGTGTTCACGCCCGATCTCCGCGCCAGGAGTGTTCCGACGACCGAGAGTCACCTCGATATGCACTCCCGACCTCTCTCCGCTGAGCACACGGGCGCTCTCGCGCCAACGGTCGGCCTCGGCGTCGTCGCCGCCCAGGACCCGCACGATGTCACCGATGAGACGATCGTCGACCCGTCGTCGACCAGGGCGGAAGCAATCGTAGACGGTCACCTTCGGCGGTTCTGCACCGTCGCGCATGCGGCCTATCCGACGCGCGATCTCGGCGTACGACGGAGAACCCGCAGTCGCGCGCATCCCTCCGAGCCCCAGGCAGAGCTCGTCGAGGGTGCGCGGGGCGGGCATGAGTCGAGCCTATGGCACCCGATCACAGCAGTGAATGCGGCACCGTTCGGGCTCGTTCGGGCTCGTTCGGAGTCGGACGGGCCCACGCCGCACGCACCTAGGCTCACTCGACGGAGAGGCCGCCCGACCTCCCGGACAAGGAGAGACACCCATGACGACACGCGCCGAGATCGCCGCGAAACTCGACGACTTCTCATTCCAGAAGGTCAACTTCGGCGGGTTCCTGATGAACAAGCGCGCCAAGAACTCCCACGCCCTATGGACCCGCACCTCCGACAAGGGGGTCACCGAGCTGGCGTTGCTCACCACGAGGGACTACGGCGAAGGGAACGTGTACGACGTCGCGGCCTTCACCCTCGATGGGACCGTCCCCGCAGACATCCTCTCGGAACTCCGGCAGCAGACGGACGCCCTCGCCGACCGCGTCAACCTGCGCGCGCACGGCTATGTGTACACCTGCCTCGAGCCCTGGGATGGAGGGGACGCCATCTGGATCTCGAAGAAGCCCGAGTTCCGAGCACTGAGCCGCCCCGAACAGGGCATCTACGTCGTCCCGATCCAGCGGCTGACCAGCACGGGCGTGCCGCGATGGCTCGCGTGGGTCCGGGACGCCGGCCAGCTGAACATCGCCATCGTGTACAAGCCCTGACCTGTGCCGATGCTGTCGGAGAACACGACCGCCCCGCATGCTGGGGAGCGCATGCGGGGCGGCGTGCTCCTCGTCGCCGCATCCGTGACGTTCCTCGGGATCGCGGGCCTCCTGGCCTTCTACCTGTTGCCGATGGGATTCGGCCTGACAGGCCCCACCCTCGGACTCGCCCAGGTGGGAGCGATACTCCTCGGAGCGGCGCTGGTCGTCTCCTCGACGATCACCATCCGCCGACATCTTCGGCGGCGCGCCGCTCTCACCTCCATCGCCGAAGCACTCGGCTGGGCGTACCGGGCGGACATCGGCGATCGCATATGGGGCGGCTCCATCGACGAGCAGATCGAGCGCGGAAGCCGCACGGCCAGGGATCATCTCGATGCCTTGCAGTGCGATCTCCCCTTCGACAGCGTCGAGCGCACCTTCGTCGTCGGCGATCGCGAGGGCGCGACGATGCACACCGTGCGAGCAGTCCGGATACCGCTGCCTTCCGAGGCTCCGCGGATCACGCTCCGTTCCCGGCGCGGCGGCGGAGCGCTCAGCGTGCTCCCCCGCCGTCCGAACGGCAGATCCCGGCTCCGGCTGGAGGGCGACTTCAGCGACGTCTTCGATGTCTCGGTGCCGACCGGCTACGAGACCGACGCGCTCTACGTGCTCACGCCCGACCTGATGGTCATCCTCCTCGACGAGAGCGCCGACCTCGATCTGGAGATCGTCGACAGCACCCTGCACGTGTACTTCCCAGCCGTCGACCTGACCGACGAGGCGGAGTTGCGCAGATTCACCGCCGTGATCGCTGCGCTCTACGACCGCTTCGGTCGTCGCACCCTGTTGTACCGCGACGAGGCTGCTGAGCCTCTAGACCCTGCGACCTACCGCCGCGATGGCGACACGCTTGCCGATCGTGCGCGTCGGGTCGACACCCGCGTGCGGTGGTGGCCGGTGGTCGCCGCGGTGGCCACGCCACTCGTCCCGATGCTCATCGCCGTCGTCTGGCTGCAGCTCGCCGGCTGACCTTCCGCGAGATCTCCGGGCCACCGAGAAGCCGACGGATCGCCGTCTCCGGTGTGACGGAGAGGTCGAGTGTGCGTCCGCGGGCGTATTGACCGAAGACACGCGGGTCTATGTAGCTACCGCGAGCGACCGCTGTCGTGTTGCCGAGCGCCGTCGCCGCCGCCTGCACGGCCAGGCGCTCGGCCTGGCTCCGGTGGTTGCGGCTGTCGAGCTCGCCGATCCGAGCAAGAGCGTCGGCTGCGATGATCGTCCCGTGCAACGTGCGGAAGTCCTTCGCCGTGAACGATGCACCCGTGACCTCTCCCAGATACGTGTTGACCTCCACCGGGGTGATGCGCACCCGCCGACGACCCCGGCGATAGGCGAGGAGGAATGCTCCGGACTTTCCTGCGGCGAAGTCTGCAAGTGCTTCAGCGAGTGCCGCGTCTGTGATCTCGATCGACGCCGTGCGACCGCTCTTGGCGGGGAAAGACAACGCCAGGTCATTGCCCTCCACCCGCACGTCCCGCCGTCGAAGGGTCGTGAGACCGCGACTGCCGTGCCGCACCAGATACCGCTCCGACCCGATGCGGAGCGCCGCGTCGTCGAGAAGGCGGAAGGCGATGGCGAGGGCACGCTCCTTCGTCTGGCCCTCCTGGGCGAGTGCACGAGTGACCTGGGCCCTGGCACGGGGAAGGGCAGCTGCGAGATCGAGTGCACGCACGAACTTTCGGCGGTCACGGGACACCCGCCACAGAGGGTGGTAGAGATACTGCTTGCGCCCCGCACCGTCGATACCCACGGCCTGGATGTGCGCGAGCGGATCCGCCGCGATCCACACATCGTGCCAGGCAGGAGGGATCACGAGGTCGTGGATCCGCTCCTGATCAGCCTCGGGTGCGGCGATCCCCGCCGGATCGACATAGCGGAAGCCCGACCCCGATCGCACGCGCCGGAAGCCCGGGTCCTGCCCCGGATCGACCCGGATGAGTCTTGCCATCGTGCTGCCTCCCTCGACTGTCTTCGAAGGAGGATGCCTGGCCGCGAAGATCAGCGGAAGGGAGTGGCGCCACGGGGTACCGGCGTGCTATTCGCCGTCGGGCTCAGCACGGGGCGCCGCGAAGGTGCTACGCATGTGGTCGCTCGTCAGGAAGTCGGCGATGCCGATCATGATCAGGCTGAACACGATCTGCTCCGACACCATCCACAGC
>JBASBF010000002.1:0-1612 GCA_049650985.1 Stenotrophomonas sp.
CGGCGGACCTCGCCGTGCTGATGATCGACCACGACATGGACCTGGTCTTCCGCTTTGCCCGCCGCGTGGTGGTGCTGGCCGCCGGCGCCATCATCTTCGACGGCTCGCCGCAGGAGGTCACCAGGGATGCGCGCGTGCGCGAGGCCTATCTGGGAAACTACGCCAATGCCAGCAGCGCAGCTTGAAGTCGCCAATCTGAGCGCCGGCTATGGCCAGACGCGCGTGGTCGAGGATGTCAGCTTCACCGTTCCGGCCGGCTCGCGCCTTGCCGTGCTTGGCCGCAACGGCGTCGGCAAGACCACGCTTTTCGCCACCATCGCCGGGCAGACGCGGCGCTACAGCGGCACCATCCGCCTCGACGGCAAGGACCTGGGCAGCCTCGAAAGCGCATCGCGCGCCCGCAGCGGGCTCGGCTACGTGCCGCAGGCGCGCTGCATCTTTCCTTCGCTCACGGTCGAGGAGAACCTGCTTGTCGGCCTGAAGGATCGCGAACGGACGGCGATCGCCGAAGCCTACGACATGTTCCCGAGATTGCGGGAGCGGCGCCGGAATTTCGGCTCGCAGCTTTCCGGCGGCGAGCAGCAGATGCTGTCGACGGCCCGCACCATCCTCGGCAGGCCCACCGTGCTTCTGCTCGACGAGCCGCTGGAAGGCCTGGCGCCGGTCATCTGCGAGGAGCTGATGGCGGCGTTTTCCAAGCTCGCGGCCGCAGGCGACATGACGATCCTGCTGGTGGAACAGCGCATCCAGAGCGCCCTCGACTTTGCCGATCACGTGCTCGTTCTGGAGCGCGGGCGGATCGCCTGGTCCGGCACCCCGGCCGAGCTTTCCGCCGATCCGGCGACGGTTGAACGACTGCTCGGCGTCGGCGGCCTGCACTGACGCCCTTTCCGCACGAAGAGAGAATGAAAATGACCAAGTTCCTCCCGCTGTCGCAGGCTGTCGCCGACAACCTCCGCAACGGCGACACGGTGGCCTTCGAGGGCTTCACCCATCTCATCCCCACTGCCGCGGCGCATGAGGCGATCCGCCAGGGCTTCAGGGACCTGACGCTGGTGCGCATGACGCCCGACCTGATCTACGACCAGATGATCGGCATGGGCATGGCCAGGAAGGTGGTCTTCTCCTATGCCGGCAATCCCGGCGTCGGCCTGCTGCGCCGCCTGCGCGATGCGGTCGAGAACGGCTTTCCGCACGCAATCGAGATCGAGGAGCACAGCCATGCCGCCATGGCCAATGCCTATGAAGCGGGCGCGGCCGGCTTGCCCTGCGCCGTCTTCCGTGGCTATCGCGGCGCCGAGCTTGCCAGGGTCAATCCGAACATGAGATCGGTGACCTGCGCGTTCACCGGGGAGGTGCTGGCGGCCGTTCCGTCGGTGCGGCCGGACGTCACCTTCATCCATGCCCAGAAGGCCAACAGGAAGGGCGATGTCCTGATCGAAGGCATTATCGGTATCCAGAAGGAGGCGGTGCTGGCGGCAAAGCGCGCCGTGGTCACCGTCGAGGAGGTGGTGGAGGATTTCGACGGCCTGCATCCCAATCTCACAATCCTGCCAAGTTGGACGGTGAGCGCGATTTCGGTCGTGCCGGGCGGGGCCCATCCCTCCTACAC
>JBASBF010000003.1:0-18740 GCA_049650985.1 Stenotrophomonas sp.
ATGGCGTGGCTTCGCAAGGGGGCGAGATCGTCGGCAAGGTCGTCAGCACCATGTCGGCCATCGAAGCCTCGTCGAAGAAGATCGCCGACATCATCAGCGTCATCGACGGCATTTCCTTCCAGACCAATATCCTGGCGCTGAATGCCGCCGTGGAAGCGGCGCGTGCCGGCGAACAGGGCCGCGGTTTTGCCGTGGTCGCCAGCGAAGTGCGCACGCTCGCCCAGCGCAGCGCCGGTGCGGCCAAGGAGATCAAGGGCCTGATCGAGGACTCGGTGGAAAAGGTCAGCGACGGCTCGGCGCTGGTGCATCAGGCCGGCAGCACGATGGGCGAAATCGTCAGCTCGGTGCAGCGGGTGACCGACATCATGGCCGAGATTTCCGCCGCATCGCAGGAGCAGAGCGTCGGCATCGAACAGGTCAACCAGACCGTGACGCAGATGGACGAAACCACCCAGCAGAACGCCGCGCTGGTGGAAGAAGCTACTGCCGCCGCGCGCTCGATGGAAGAGCAGGCCGCGCATCTGGCCGAGGCCGTCGCACTGTTCCGCCTCGCCGCCGCGCCGGCCGCCGGCAATAGCCGCCAGAACACCGGCATGGCCGCCGCCAAACCGGCGCCTGTTGTACATCCGGCCCCCCAGCGCAACATCGAACCGGTCGCAGCCGGTGACGAGGGTGATTGGCAGGAGTTCTGAAAATCCCCGGCCCGTGCTGGCCATTGACGATGGCTGTTTCCAAGGCCCGCCCCCGGCGGGCCGGCAACGCATGCTCTTCGCTCTGGCGGGTTCCGCTACAGATTCCGCCATTGACGCCGCTAACCCGAAAGAATGCTGAACATTCCGTGACTTGGCGATGACAGTTCGGCGTCATCGCGCACGACAACGAAAAAGGGGACAGCTTGATGAACGGCCATGCGCTTTCGCGTGTCTTCAGCGACATGCCGCTGCGGCGGAAATTCCTGCTGATGCTGGGCATCCTCGCCGCCGGTATTGTGGCCTTGTGCGTGATAACCGCCAAGCGCAACCATGACGAATTGATCCGCAACGAACGCCAGGCGCTGCACACCCGCGTGGAAGCGGCGCTGGCACTGGCCAACCGCTATGCCGACCGTGCCGAAGCCGGCGAACTGAGCGACGAAGACGCCCGGCAACGGGCGCTGGCCGCCATCGAATCGCTGCGCAGCGCCAACGGCAGCGACTACCTGTGGGTGAACGACGAACACCCGACCATGCTGATGCACCCGCACCAGACGGCACTGAACGGCACCGACCTGACTGATGCCACCAGCACCGACGGCAAGAAGATCTTCGTCGAGATGGTGAAGATGGGGCGCGAACATGGCGGCGGTTTCATCGACTACACCTGGCCCAAGCCCGGCGTCGATGGCTCGGTGCAGAAAATTTCCTACGTCGGCCTGCACAAGCGCTGGGGCTGGATCATCGGCAGCGGGGAATACACAGACGAAATCGCCGCGCGCGCCTGGAACTTCAGCAAGGTGCTGATCGTGGCCGGCGTGCTGGTGCTGCTGTCGGCGCTGTTGTCGTGCTGGTTCATCGCCCGCTCCATCCTGCGCCCGCTTTCCGGCGCGCTCGGCGCCATCCAGGCGGTCTCGCGCGGCGAGCTCGACGTGCGCATGAACCACCATTCGCGCGACGAGATCGGACAGATGTACGCCGCCATCGGCGAGATGGTCATGCAACTGAAGGTACGTACCGACCAAGATCGCGCCCGCGCCGCCGAGGACCTGCGCATCCGCACCGCGCTGGACGACGTCACCACCAGCGTGATGATCGCCGACGCCGACCTCACCATCATCTATGCCAACCGCCCGCTGCTCGGGATGCTGGGCAAGGCCGAGCAGGACATCCGCCGCGACCTGCCGCAGTTCGACATGCACAGCCTCGTCGGCAGCAGCATCGACATGTTCCACAAGCAGCCCTCGCACCAGCGCAAATTGCTGGGCGAACTGCACGGCACCCACAGCACGCAGATCAACGTCGGCAACCACATCATGCGGTTGATCATCAACCCGGTGGCCGACGCCGACGACAACCGCATCGGCTACGTGGTGGAGTGGGACGACCGTACCGCGGAAGTGGAGATCGAACAGGAAGTCAGCGGCATCATCGCCGCCGCAGCCAGCGGCGACCTGTCCGGGCGCGTCATCCTGGAGGGCAAGAGCGGCTTCCTGCTGCAGATTTCAGAGCAACTGAACGGCCTGCTGGCGGCCATCGGCGGCAGCGTCGAACAGGTTTCCAACGTGCTGCGCGCACTCTCGCAGGGCGACCTCACCACACACATGCACGGCGACTACCGGGGCGTGTTCGCCAACATGCGCGACGACGCCAACGCCACCGTTGCGCAACTGACCTCGATCATCGGCCGCATCCAGAGCGCTGCTTCCAGCATCAACCTTGCGGCGTCGGAAATCGCCACCGGCAACAACGACCTCTCGCGCCGCACCGAGCAGCAGGCCGCCAACCTGGAAGAAACCGCCGCGTCGATGGAGGAACTGACCTCCACCGTGCGCCAGAACGCCGAGCATGCGCGGCAGGCCAACCAGTTGGCGCAGGGTGCGCATGGCGTGGCCTCCCAAGGTGGCGAGATCGTCGGCAAGGTCGTCACCACCATGTCGGCCATCGAAGCCTCGTCGAAGAAGATCGCCGACATCATCAGCGTCATCGACGGCATTTCCTTCCAGACCAACATCCTGGCGCTCAACGCCGCTGTGGAAGCGGCGCGTGCCGGCGAACAGGGCCGCGGTTTTGCCGTGGTCGCCAGCGAAGTGCGCACACTCGCCCAGCGCAGCGCCGGTGCGGCCAAGGAGATCAAGGGCCTGATCGAGGACTCGGTGGAAAAGGTCAGCGATGGCTCGGCACTGGTGCATCAGGCCGGCAGCACGATGGGCGAGATCGTCAGCTCGGTACAGCGCGTCACCGACATCATGGCCGAGATTTCCGCTGCTTCGCAGGAACAGAGCGCCGGCATCGAGCAGGTCAACCAGACCGTGGTGCAGATGGACGAAACCACCCAGCAGAACGCCGCGCTGGTGGAAGAAGCCACTGCCGCCGCGCGCTCGATGGAGGAGCAGGCTGCGCATCTGGCCGAAGCCGTTGCCCTGTTCCGCACCGCTGGCACATCGACTTCGGTTTCGGCATCGACACCGGCCCCGGCATTGCAACGCCCCAAGCCCGCGCCACCATCGGCAACCGCCACCACAGCCTCTCTTCCAGCCGCCGTGGCCACCGACAGCGACGACTGGCAGGAGTTCTGACCTTGCATGGATGCGGCCCCTGCCCTAAAGAGCCACGCCAAACTGCCGATACCCACTGATGGCCTGCGGCCGCCTGCCGCTGCCCGGCCTCTGTCTTCACCTGTTCCAGAGATCATGTCCGAGCACGAACCCACGGAATCCTCGCAAACCTCGTTCGACGGCAACCTGTATGCCGACGATAGATACATCGTCCGCAACCGGCGGCAGATCCGCATGCTGATGCAGGCGCTGATCGACCAGCGCGCCACCCTCAGCGCGCACCCGGACGGGCGCGAGCAGTCTTTTCCGAGCGCGGTGCTGGAAGTGGACGAGGACAGCCTGCTGCTTGACGGCAGCCCGATCCCGTCGGTCAACCGCAACGCTGCCAATGCCGGCTTCCTGCTCTGTTTCGCGCAGGTGGACAAGGTGATGGTGCGTTTCCGCGTGGAGCAGCCGCAACAGCAGGAACAGGACGGGCACGTCGCATTCCGGGTGGAACTGCCGGAAGAGCTCTACCACCTGCAGCGGCGCGAGCTGTACCGGCTGGAAACGCCGGTCGGCGACTCACCCTGGTGCAGCATCCCCGACCCGACTGGCGGCAGCGAGCGGCTGCGCTGGCGCGCGGTCGACATCAGCGCCGGCGGCATCGCCCTGCTGCTGCCGGCCGAACAACAGATATTCAAGCTGCAACAGCGCCATGCCGGCTGCGTGCTGGAATTGCCCGACAGCCCCGCGATCACCGCCAGCCTGGTGGTTTGCAGCCTGGTCACGCGCAAGCAGGCCAATGGCGTCGAGCAGGAGCGTGTGGGGCTGCGCTTCGATGAACTGCCGCGCGGTGCCGACGCCACCATCCAGCGCTACATCTTCCGCATCGACCGCGAGCGCAAGGCGCGCCTGAACGGCGATGGCTGAGAGCCAGGAGTGACTCACTCCTCCCCCGCTAAAGTCCCGGCCATTGCGGCCGATACCCGGTGTGTCAGCTCTCCGCACCGGCAGCCCGCCAGGACCAGGAACCACCATGAACGATACTTCCACCACCGCCGCCGGCACCGGCGGTGAATACCTCAGCTTCACCCTCGGCAACGAGCACTACGGCGTGGACATCCTCAAGGTGCAGGAAATCCGCGGCTACGACGCGGTCACCCGCGTGCCCGATGCGCCGGACTACATCAAGGGCGTGATCAACCTGCGCGGCACCATCGTGCCGGTCATCGACCTGCGCCTGAAGCTGCGCCTGGACGACGCCCGCTACGACGCCTTCACCGTGATGATCGTGCTCAACATGGAGGATCGCGTGGTCGGCATCGTGGTGGACAGCGTCTCGGACGTGATCCCGCTCAGCGCCGAGCAGATCCGCCCCAAGCCCGAATTCGGCGCGGCCGTGGATACCCGCTTCATTTCTGGCATCGGCACCCAGGACGAGCGCATGCTGATCCTGCTCGACATCGAGACGCTGCTGGATACCGCCGACCTCGGCCAGCTCGAGGGCGACGAAGTCGCCGCCTGACCGCATTGCGAACCGCATCACATTTCCAAGCATCATGCTTTCAGCGCGAATGGTTGCGGCCGATAGGGATCGCGTGACCGGCACATGGCCGGACAAACCAGACCCAAACCCCCGGAGTACACAGATGTCCAAGTCCCTCGTTTCGCTGCTGTCCGCGGCCCTGCTGGCAAGCGTGTCGCTGGTCGCCACCGCCGACGAGATGATCCCGCCGGAAACCGCCACCCGTTTCGTCGGCAAGGACGGCATGGTCTGCGGCAAGGTCGAGAAAGCCCGCTACGCCGAAGGCTCCGAAGGCCAGCCGACCTTCCTGCACATGGGCGGTGCCTTCCCGCGCCATACCTTCTCGGCCCGCATCCCCGGCTCGGCCCGCGGCAATTTCAGCTTCGATCTTCTGTCGTTGGAAGGCAAGACCGTGTGCGCGATCGGCAAGATTGCCCGCGATGCTTCGCGCGCCGAGATCGAGGTCTCCTCGCCGTCCAATCTGAAGCTGGCCAACATCAAGTAATTCCCCCGTACCTCGCCACGCCGGCACCGCCGGCGCTGGCCCCCGCCCAGCTCGTCGGGGATTGCCGCAGGAGACAACGAACCCATGCAGTGGATCAAGACCCTCAAACTGATGCCGAAGCTGATGCTCACCTTCGGCATCGTCCTGTTGGTGATGCTCATCCAGGGCATCGTTGCCTACCGCGGGCTGTCATCGCTGAACAGCGTCACCGAGAACCTCGGGCAGCAGCGGATGGAAAGCATCCGCCTTGCCGGTGAACTCGGCTCGCTGGTCAGCGAGTACCGCAACGTTTCCTACCAGAGCCTGGTGCGCGCCAGCGAAGACGTGAAAGCCGAAGCCCGCACACGCACGGTTGAGCTGCGCACGGAAATCGACAAGGCCATCAGCGATTACCCCAAGCTGATCGACGATGCCCAGCAGCGCAAGCTGTTCGACACCTTCGTCGCCGACTGGAAAGCCGTGCTGGTGTCCTATGACAGCGTCAACGAAATGCTGGAGCTGGAGCTGCCGGACGACGCCATCGACACCTTCGTCGGCGAAACCCGCGACCTGCACCGCAAGGCTACCGCCTCGATGCGGGAGCTGATCACCGACGAAGGCCGTCGTGGCCAGAACGCGGTGGCCGATGCTTCCTCCACCTACAGCGCATCGTTGTCCCTGATCATCATCGGCCTGTTCGTCGGCATCGCCGCCGGGCTGGTGCTGGGTTGGCTGTTTGCGCGTTCGCTGGTGGGCAGCATGCGTGGCGCAGTGGCCGTGGCCAATGACGTCGCCAGCGGCAAGCTGGACAGCAGGATCGACGTCTCCCGCCAGGATGAAGTGGGCCAACTGCTGACCGCCATGCAGCGCATGCAGACGCAGGTGCAGGCCGTCATCGCCGCACAGGCCGAGATGGAGCGCCAGCATGCCGCAGGCACCATCAGCTACCGCATGGATGCCGAACCCTTCCCCGGCGACTACGGGGTGATGGTTTCCGGCACCAACCAACTGGTGGCCGGCCACATCGACGTGAAGATGGAAATCATCGCGCTGGCCCAGCGCTATGCCATCGGCGACTTCAGCCGCGACATGCCGCAGATGCCGGGCGAGAAGGCCGAAATCACCGAGACGATGGCCACCATCAAGCGCAACCTCACCGCCATCAGCCACGAGATTCGCCAGTTGAGCGGCGCGGCGGCTGCCGGCGACTTCAGCCAGCGTGGTGACGAGAGCCGTTTCGAGCATGAATTCCTCGAGATGGTGCACAACATCAACACCATGATGGAAAGCACCGACGACAGCCTGGCCGAGGTTTCCAGCCTGCTGCAGTCCATCGCCCAGGGCGACCTGACTGCCCGCATGCAGGGTGACTTCCACGGTGTGTTCGCCAGCATGCGCGACGATGCCAATGCCACCGCCGAGCAGTTGACCGGCATCGTTGGCCGCATCAAACAGTCCACCATGTCGATCAACACCGCTGCCGGCGAAATCGCCTCGGGCAACAGCGACCTGTCCCGCCGTACCGAGCAGCAGGCAGCCAACCTCGAAGAAACCGCCGCATCGATGGAGGAACTGACCTCCACCGTGCGCCAGAATGCCGAGCACGCCCGCCAGGCCAACCAGTTGGCGCAGGGTGCGCATGGCGTAGCCTCCCAAGGTGGCGAGATCGTTGGCAAGGTCGTCACCACCATGTCGGGCATCGAAACCTCGTCGAAGAAGATCGCCGACATCATCAGCGTCATCGACGGCATCGCCTTCCAGACCAACATCCTGGCGCTGAACGCCGCGGTGGAAGCGGCGCGTGCCGGCGAACAGGGCCGCGGTTTTGCCGTGGTCGCCAGCGAAGTGCGCACGCTGGCGCAGCGGTCGGCCGGTGCCGCCAAGGAGATCAAGGGCCTGATCGAGGATTCGGTCGGCAAGGTCAGCGAAGGTTCGCAACTGGTGCGCCAGGCCGGTACCACGATGGGTGAAATCGTCACCTCGGTGCAGCGGGTGACCGACATCATGGCCGAGATTTCCGCCGCATCGCAGGAGCAGAGTGCCGGCATCGAACAGGTCAACCAGACCGTGACGCAGATGGACGAAACCACTCAGCAGAACGCCGCGCTGGTGGAAGAAGCCACCGCCGCCGCGCGTTCGATGGAAGAGCAGGCCGCGCACCTGGCCGAGGCCGTCGCGCTGTTCCGCCTGGACGAGCAGGAAACCTCGGCACCGACGCCGGCACCGGCCTTCGCTGCAAGCGCAACCAAGGCAAGCAGGCCGGCCCCGGCCATCGCCGAGGCAGCATCCTTCGATACTTCCGCAAGCACACGTTCGCGCAGTCCGGAAAAAATTCCGGTACTGGAAGAAACCGAATCCGATTGGCAGGAATTCTGATCGGCCCCTTGAAAACCCCGGCCTCGGCCGGGGTTTTTCTCAACTATTGCCGCTCCCAGCCGATACGGCTTGGGAAGCTCCCGGTTGCATGGTGTCGGTTTGACCATGACGCCCCCTGCCAGCCGCTCCAATGCCTGTCGCCCGCTCCCACATGAATATCTTCCGATCGCTGTCACGCACCCTCGCCAACCTGTCCGTCCAGCGCAAGCTGATCCTGTTGACCCTGATCAGCGCGATCGGCGTGATTGCCATTGCCGTCATTGCCGCGCGCTTCCAGTACCTGGACGTCACCAAGACCCGGCAGATCGCGCTGGACATCCGCGTGCAGTTGGCCCAAAGCGTGCTCGACAGCTACCTGAAGCAGGCGCAGGACGGCCAGTTGTCGCAGGAGGAAGCGCAGCGACAGGCGCTGGCCACGCTGAGCACCTTGCATACCGCTGACAACGACAACTACTTCTACATCCTCGACACCGACAACACGATGCTGATGCATCCGTTGCGGCAAGACCTGGTCGGGCAGAACCTGAAGGACTACCGCACCGAGCACGGCGACCGCCTGTTCCATGACCAGTTGGAGTCGGTCAAGCACGGCGACGGCTACACCACCTATGACTGGCCCAAGCCCGGCCACGGCGACGAGCCGGTGCAGAAAATGGCGTACGCCAACCTCTACCAGCCGTGGAACTGGGTGGTTGCCACCGGCGTCTACATGGACGACGTGCAGGCCCAAGCCTGGCGCTTCACCGGCATCATGACCCTGGCCGGCGGCATGCTGGTGGTGGCGCTGTTCCTGCTTGGCTGGTTGATTGGCCAACGCATCGTCATCCCGCTGCGCCAGGCAACCGCGACCGCCGACGCCATCGCCCGTGGCCGGCTGGACAACGACATCCGCCAGACCTCGCGCGATGAACCCGGCCAATTGCTGGGCAGCATGCAGCGCATGCAGGAACAGTTGCAGGCGGTGATCGCCGCACAAGGTGAAATGGGCAGCCGCCACGAAGCCGGCTCCACCAGCTACCGCATGGATGCGGCCGCCTTCCCCGGCGACTACGGGGTGATGGTCGCCAGCACCAACCAGTTGGTGGCCGGCCACATTGCCGTGGAGACCCAGATCATCGAGCTGGCGCAGCGCTACGCCATCGGCGACCTCAGCAGCGACATGCCACCGTTGCCGGGCGAAAAGGCCGAAATCACCGAGACCATGGCCACCATCAAGCGCAACCTCGGCGCCATCAGCGAGGAGATCAAGCGCCTGAGCGCCGCCGCTGCCGCCGGTGATTTCAGCCAGCGCGGCGATGAACAGCGCTTCGAGTTCGATTTCCACGACATGGTGCACAACCTCAACAACATGATCGACACCGCCGACGGCAACTTGTCGCAGGTTTCCACGTTGTTGCAAGCCATCGCCCGTGGTGACCTCAGCGTACGCATGCAGGGCGACTTCCACGGCGTGTTCGCGACCATGCGCGACAACGCCAATGCCACCGTCGCACAGTTGACCTCGATCGTCGGCCGTATCCAGAGCGCGGCGTCCAGCATCAATACCGCTGCCGGCGAAATCGCCTCGGGCAACAACGACCTGTCGCGCCGTACCGAGCAGCAGGCCGCCAACCTCGAAGAAACCGCCGCGTCGATGGAAGAACTCACCTCCACCGTGCGCCAGAACGCCGAGCATGCGCGCCAGGCCAATCAACTGGCGCAGGGGGCGACCAGCGTCGCCGCGCAGGGTGGCCAGATCGCCGACCAGGTGAACACCACGATGTCGGCCATCGAGGCCTCGTCGAAGAAGATCGCCGACATCATCAGCGTCATCGACGGCATCGCCTTCCAGACCAACATCCTGGCGCTGAATGCCGCCGTGGAAGCGGCGCGCGCCGGCGAACAGGGCCGCGGTTTTGCCGTGGTCGCCAGCGAAGTGCGCACGCTGGCGCAGCGCAGCGCCGGCGCGGCCAAGGAGATCAAGGAGCTGATCGAGGATTCGGTCGGCAAGGTCAGCGAGGGTTCGCAACTGGTGCGCCAGGCAGGCACCACGATGGGCGAGATCGTCAGCTCGGTGCAGCGCGTCACCGACATCATGGCCGAGATTTCCGCCGCCTCGCAGGAGCAGAGCGCCGGCATCGAACAGGTCAACCAGACCGTCACCCAGATGGACGAAACCACGCAGCAGAACGCCGCGCTGGTGGAAGAAGCCACTGCTGCCGCCCGCGCGATGGAAGAACAGGCCATCGCCCTGACCGAAGCCGTGGCCGTGTTCAAGCTGGAAGCCGCGCGCTCCCCGGCACGCAGCCTGCCCGCGGCACGTTGAGGCCACCATGTCCCTGCCCACTCCCGTTTCCCGCGATTTCGAGTTCACCGACCGCGACTTCCGCCGCGTCTGCGAACTGATCCACCAGCGTGCCGGCATCGCCCTGGCCCCGGCCAAGCGCGACATGGTCTACGGTCGCTTGTCGCGGCGCTTGCGGGCATTGGGCATGCAGACCTTCCAGGAGTACCTGGACAAGCTGGAGCGCGACAACGGCAACGAGTGGGAGGCATTCACCAATGCGCTGACCACCAACCTGACCTCGTTCTTCCGCGAGCCGCACCACTTCGATAAGCTGCGCGAAGAACTGCAGGGGCGCGCCCACCGCGCACCGTTGCAGATATGGTCGTGCGCGGCCTCCACCGGCGAGGAGCCGTACTCGCTGGCGATCACCGCCTGCGAAACCTTCGGCACCCTGACCCCGCCGGTGCGCATCATGGCTACCGACGTGGACACCCAGGTGCTGGCCACCGGCGCGCAGGGCGTGTATGCGCTGGACCGCATCTCCGGCCTCGACCCGGCGATCAAGCGCCGCTATTTCCAGCGTGGCACCGGCCCCAACGCCGGCAAGTGCCGGGTGGTACCGGCGCTGCGCCGGCTCATCGAGTTCCGCCAGCTCAACCTGCTGTCACCGCGCTACGATGTCGGCGGCCCCTACGATGCGCTGTTCTGCCGCAACGTGATGATCTATTTCGACAAACCCACGCAACGCGCGATCCTGTCGCGGCTGGTGCAGCACATGGGTGACGACGGCCTGCTCTATACCGGCCATTCGGAAAACTATCTGCACGCGGTGGACTTGATCCAGCCCTGCGGACGCACCCTGTACCGCCGCGCCAAGGGGGCCGGGGCATGAACACGCCCGGTGCTCCCGACGAAGTGATGCGCTACCGCGATGCGCGCTTCAAGACCATCACCGCCAAACTGCTGCCCACCCAGTACCTGGTGGTCGACGACGACACCGCGCTGACCACCACCCTGGGCTCCTGCGTGGCCGCCTGCATCCGCGACCCGGTGTTGAAGATCGGCGGCATGAACCACTTCATGCTGCCCGACGGCAACGTCGGCGACGGCGCCCCGGCGCGCTATGGCAGCTACGCGATGGAACTGCTGATCAACGACCTGCTCAAGCGCGGCGCGCACCGCAAGCGGCTGGAAGCCAAGGTGTTCGGCGGCGGCAACGTGCTCAAGGGCTTCACCAGCAACCCGGTGGGCACCCGCAACGCCGAGTTCGTGCGCGAGTACCTGCGCGCCGAGCACATCCCCATCGTTGCCGAGGACCTGCTCGGCATCCATCCGCGCAAGGTCTGGTTCTTCCCGCAGACCGGCAAGGTGATGGTGCAGCGCCTGCCGCACGCACACGAGGCCGAAGTGGCCGCCGCCGAATCGGCCGTGCGCGCCCGTCTGTCCAAAGCCCCGGTCACCGGGGGAGTGGAGTTGTTCGAATGAGCCCGCAACCGCCCTGCCGTGTACTGATCGTGGACGACTCGGCGCTGGTCCGGCAGATCATGAGCGAGTTGCTGGCCCGCGACCCCGGCATCGAGGTGGTCGGCACCGCCTCGGACCCGTTGATCGCCCGCGACAAGATCAAGCGTCTGAACCCGGACGTGCTGACCCTGGACGTGGAAATGCCGCGCATGGACGGGCTGGCCTTCCTGGAAAGCCTGATGCGGCTGCACCCGCTGCCGGTGGTGATGGTGTCCTCGCTGACCGAGCGCGGGGCCGACACCACCTTGCAGGCACTGGCGCTGGGCGCGGTGGATTTCGTCGCCAAGCCCAAGCTCGACGTCGCCCGCGGGCTGGAAGGTTATGCCGAGGAAATCTGTGCCAAGGTGAAAGCCGCCGCGCGCTCGCGGGTGCGGGCGCTGGCCGCGCCGTCGCAACCCAAGCGCACCCTGGACACGATGCCGGCCGGCGGCAGCGGCCCGTCACTCAAGTTCCGCACCACCGACCGCCTGATCGCCATCGGCTCCTCCGCCGGCGGCACCGAGGCACTGCGCGTGGTGCTGGAGATGATGCCGGCCGACGCCCCCGCCATCGTCCTCACCCAACACCTGCCGGCCAGCTTCAGCACCGCCTTCGCCGAACGCCTGGACCGCCACTCGGCCATGTCCGTGCGCGAGGCCAGCGACGGCGAGGCGATCCTGCCCGGCCACGTCTACCTGCCGGTCGGCGGCCGCCACTTGCGCATCATCCGCGACGGTGCCCGTTGGCGCTGCCGCATCGACGACAGCGCACCGGTGAACCTGCACAAGCCGGCGGTGGACGTGTTGTTCCGCTCGGTCGCGCAGAACGCCGGCGCCAATGCGGTGGGCGCCATCCTCACCGGCATGGGCGACGACGGCGCCCGTGGCCTGCTGGAAATGAAGCAGGCCGGTGCCCGCACGCTGGTGCAGGACGAGGCCACCAGCGTGGTCTGGGGCATGCCCGGCGCCGCGTTCAAGCTCGGCGCCGCCGACGAGGTCGTGCCGCTGGAACAGGTTGCCGCACGCCTGCTGGCCTGGTCGCAACAGGGCTGACCCGCCCGTCCGGGAACAGGCATGACCGCAACCGATCCACCCGCCGCGACCACCCGCGTGCCCGGCGACGAAACGCTGGGCCCTGCCCCTGCCCGTGCGGCCGCGCAGCAACCACTTTCGCAAGCACTGGACTGCAGCGACAACGGCATCGTCCTGTGCGACCGCGACGGCCGCATCCACTACATCAACGAAGGCTTCACCCGCATGTTCGGCCACCGCCCGGAAGAGGCACTCGGCAAGCAGCCGAGCGACCTGATCCGCGGCCCGCACACCGAGCCGGCGACGCTGGAACAGCTTGGCACCCGCCACCGCGCCGGCCACGCCCATCGCGAAGACCTGCTCGGCTACCGCAAGGACGGCAGCCCGCTGTGGCTGTCGGTGGTGGCCACGCCGCTGGCCGGCGACGACGACGGCCTGATGGTCAACGTCTTCACCGACATCACCGCCGCCAAGATCCACGAAGTGCTCAGCGGCAAGGTGCTGTACGCCCTGGTCCACGAGGAGCCGCTGGCGGCGACCGCTGCGCTGGTCTGCCGCGAAATCGAGCGCGTCGCCCCCGACCTGCTGGTTTCCATCGCCCGCCACGAGGCCAATGGCGAGCTGCAACTGCTCGCCGCACCGGGGCTGCCACCGGCCTTCGACATTTCCGCCAGTTGCCCGCTGGTCGTCCAGCGCGGGCGGGCGGTGGAAGTGGTGGACCTGGCCGCCGACGCGGCCTGCGGCAACTGCCACGCGCAGTCCGCCGCGCTGGGCCTGCGTGCCTGCTGGTCGTACCCGATCCGCTCCACCTCCGGGCAGGTGCTGGGCGTGCTCTCCTTCCACAGCCGCCACCCCGGACAGCCCTCGCCCTGGCACCGCAAGCTGGCCGAACTGGGCCAGTACCTGTGCGCGTTGGTGCTGGAGCGCGAGCAGGCCCGTTCGCGCATGCACCGGCTGGCGTTCTACGACGTGCTCACCGGCCTGCCCAACCGGGTGATGTTCAACGCCCTGTGCGAACAACCGCTGCAACTGGCCGAACAACATGCGCTGCCGATGGCACTGCTGTTCGTCGACCTGGACCGCTTCAAGCGCCTGAACGAGAGCCAGGGCCATGCCGCTGCCGACGGCCTGCTGCGCGACCTCGCCCAGCACCTGCAGGAACTGGCCGGCGCCGATGCCGTGGTCGGCCGCCAGGTCGGCGACGAATTCGTGCTGCTGGTATCGCAGTGCCCGCAGCACCGGGCCGCGCTGCTGTGCGAACAACTGCTGGCGATGGTCGCCACGCCGCGCGTGGTCGGCAATATCACCGTCCATGCCAGCGCCAGCATCGGCGTGGCGATGTACCCGGAAGACGGCCGCGGCATCGACACCCTGCTGCAGCACGCCGACCTGGCGATGCGCCGCGCCAAGGACAGCGGCGGTGCCCGCTTCCGCTTCTTCAGCGCCGACATGAACCGGCTGGCGCAAGAGCGCCTGCTGCTGGAAGCCACGCTGCGCGATTCGCTGCAACACGGCGGCCTGCACCTGCACTACCAACCGCAACTGCATGGCGGCAGCGGCGGCCTGTATGGCGTGGAAGCGCTGGTGCGCTGGAACCACCCGCACCTGGGCGACATCCCGCCCGCCCGCTTCGTGCCGCTGGCCGAAGAATGCGGGCTGATGGCGCCGCTGAGCTACTGGGTGCTGGAAGAAGCCTGCCGCCAACTGGCCGACTGGCGCGCACGCGGCATCGCGGTGCCGCGCATCGCGGTGAACCTGTCGGCCAGCACCTTCGAGCAACCCGCACTGGTCGAACAACTGCGCAGCCTGCTGCAGCGCCACCGGCTGCCCGCCGCCGCGCTGGTGCTGGAAATCACCGAGAGCGTGATGCTCTCCGAGCAACCGCAGGTGCCGGCCAACCTGCACGCACTGCATGCGCTGGGCGTGCAGCTTTCGCTGGACGACTTCGGCACCGGCTACTCCAGCCTCAGCCACCTGCACCGCCTGCCGATCAGTGAGATGAAGCTGGACCGCAGCTTCATCGGCGAGATCGGCCACGACCCGGCCGCCGCCGCGTTGATCCTGTCGGTACTGCGCATTGGCGAAAGCCTGGGCAAGCACGTGGTTGCCGAAGGCGTGGAAACCGAGGAACAACGCCGCTTCCTGATCGACAACGGCTCACCGGTGTTGCAGGGCTTCCTGTTCTCGCCGGCGCTGCCGGCCGATGCGTTCGAGCGCTGGCTTGAGGGCAGAAATGAGGAGCCGGAGGCAAGGAGTGAGTGAAGAGGAGTGAGGAGTGAGAAAGGGCGGGAGCAAAAGTCGTCATCTCCGCGCAGGCGGAGATCGCTCTTGCTGCTTCTCACTCCTCTTCACTCCCCCCTGGCTCAAGGCCGGATAATGCGCAGCAGCATCAACGCCGCCCAAGGAGCGCCCCCATGACAGCCACCGGCACGGACACCCTCACCCGCCACGACCAGCACGGGCGTTACCCGCGCGCGGAAACCGCCGACGATTTCCGCCACAACCTGGCCGCGGTCCGCGCCCGCATCGACGACGCCTGCCTGCGCGCCGGGCGCGATGCGGCCGGCGTGCGCCTGCTGCCGGTCAGCAAGACCATCGACGAGGCGCGCATCCGCCAGGCCTACGCCGCCGGCTGCCGCTTCCTCGGCGAGAACAAGGTGCAGGAAGCACACCACAAGTGGGAGGCGATGCAGGACCTGCACGACCTGCACTGGTCGGTGATCGGCCACCTGCAGACCAACAAGGCCAAGCTGGTGGCACGCTTCGCCAGCGAGTTCCAGGCGCTGGACAGCCTGCGTCTGGCCGAAACGCTGGACCGCCGCCTGCAACTGGAAGGCCGCCAGCTCGACGTGTTCGTGCAGGTCAATACTTCGGAAGAAGACAGCAAATACGGGCTGGCCCCGGCCGACGTGCCGGCCTTCGTCCGCGAACTGCCGCAATTTCCGGCGCTGCGCGTGCGCGGGCTGATGACGCTGGCGCTGTTCTCCGACGACACCGCCCGCGTGCGCGCCTGCTTCGTGCGCCTGCGCGAGCTGCGCGAGCGCCTGCGCCAGGATGCGCCGGACGGCATCGGCCTGGATGAACTGTCGATGGGCATGTCCGGCGACTTCGAAATCGCCATCGAGGAAGGCGCCACCGTGGTGCGCGTCGGCCAAGCCATCTTCGGCGCGCGCGCGGTGCCCGACAGCCACTACTGGCCCGCTACCGGCAACTGAATGCAATCCCGGTTTCACGCCCTGCGATCCCGCAAAGTCACTAAACTTCCCCGCCGCATCCATTTCCGGAACGACCCATGTTTTCCTGGCTCCTGGCCCTGCTGCTCGCGCTGACCCTGTGGGGGCTGATCTCCGCCTGGCTGTGGCTGGTCAAGCGCCGCAGGACCGAGAACCGGCACGGCCTGGCCGCACTGGCCGGCATGCGCTGGCGCGAGTTCTCGCAGATCGTGCACCGCGCCATGAGCGAACAGCGCAACCTGCACGAGCTGGTCAGCGACGAGGAAAATGCAAACCGCCGCACCAGCAGCGACTTCCTGATGGAAGGCAAGGAGCGCTGGCTGATCTGCTGCAAGCATGGCCGCGCCTACCGGCTGGGTGCGGCAACCATCGAGGAAATGGCCACCGCCCAACAACTGACCGGTGCCAGCCGGGGCGTGCTGATCAGCGAAGGCCGGGTGGAACGCGACGGTCTGGCCGCGGCCCAGAAGCACGGCATCGAGGTACTCGACGAGCGCCACCTGTGGCGGGTGCTGGCACCGTTCGTGCCCGATGACACCCGGCAAGCCGTTGTCGGCATTGCCCGTCGCCAGGCCATTCGCCAGACCGGCATCGGCGCACTGGGCGCGCTCACCATCGGCCTGCTGGCCGCGCTGGGCTACCAGACGCTGCACCAAGACCAGGCCGCACCGACGTCGAACACCGCCGCCCGCCCCGGCCTGCCTCCGGCCAAGGCCAGCCCCGATGACGCAACCGCTATCGACGGCGCCGCCGGAACCGGAGCAACCACCCCGGCTACCAGCACCGACGACACCACCGTGGCCGCCGAAGACATGATCCAGGACCCCGATCCGGCCACCCTGGTGCGCTACCAGCAGGCCGTCTCCAAGAAGTTGGCGCGCACGCCGGGCGTCATCAGCGGCATCTGGCTGACCCGCAGCACCTTGTCGATCGAACGCAGCGCCGACGACGCCACGGTATGGCCACTGATCTGCCGCGAAGTCGAGCGCTACCCGGCCCTGCGCACCAGCCGCATCCAGCTCAACCCGCGCCCCGGCACCGACGAACCCGTGCGCTGGCGGCAGTGCAGCACTATTTGAGCGGGAACTGGGGTTTCGCCCCCGGCGCGAAGCGCGCCACCAGGTCGTAGGCGTCGCCGAGGAACATCTGCCGCACCCAGGTGATGGGCTGCTCTCCGAGCCAGGTCTGGCGGTCGATCACCAGGCAGGCGGTGCCCACCGGCACCTGCAGCAGCGCCGCCTCGTCGGCATCGGCCGCCACGGCACTGATGCGATGCTGGCCGCGCGTCCATGACACGTTCTGCAGCAGCCAACTCCCCGGTGCGTGCAGCGAAAAATCCACCGCCAGCGTCTCCGGCACCGCCTCCGGGTTGATCAACCGCCGCTCCAGCGCCAGCGGCCTGTCATCGGCCAGGTGCAGGCAGCGCATCGCCAGCAGCTTGTCCTTGCCGACCAAGCGCACTTCCTCGGCCACGTTGCTGTGCGCCTTGCGGTGCACACGTTCCAGCAAGCGAAAGCCATAGGCATGGCCGCGCCCGCCCACCGCCAGCGCGATGTCGGGGATTTCCAGCGCCACCTGCTCCAGATGCGGCGACTGCCGCGCCACGAACGAGCCGGCGCGGCGGCGGCGCTCGATCATGCCGCTCTCGGCCAGCGCGGTGAGCACCTTGTTCACCGTCATCCGCGAGCAGCCATACTGCGCCATCAGTTCGTGCTCGAACGGGATGCGGAAACCCGGCATCCATTCGCCGCTGAGGATGCGGCTCTCGATGTCGCCGCGGATGCGCTGGTTGAGGCTGGGCGCCTTTTTCCCGTTCCTTTCCACGTGCGCGCTCAACCCAGTATCCGTTGCAGCGCCGCACGGTAGCGCACGGCCACGGCGTCGCGGTGAATGTGGCGGCCATCGCGCACCCACTGCCGGCCGTTGCGCCATACCGAGCGCACCGCGCCACCGCGTGCAGCGAACACCCAGCTATCGAGCAGTGCATCGCCTTCGCGGCCGTGCAGCGAAGGATGCGCCGCATCCAGTTCGACCAGATCGGCCGGCGCACCCGGTGACAAGCCCGCTTGCACGCCCAGCGCCTGTGCCGCGCCGGCCTGCGCCTGCTGGTACAGCCAGCGGCCGCTGGACAGTTCGCCCGGCGACACCACGTTGCGCCCGCGCAGCGCCAGGCGCTGGCCGTATTCGAGCAGACGCAGTTCCTCGGCCGCGTCGATCAGCACATTGGAATCGGAGCCGACGCCGAAGCGCCCGCCCTGCCGCACGAACTCGTGCATCGGAAACAGGCCGTCACCAAGATTGGCCTCGGTGACCGGGCACAAGCCGGCCACCGCATTGCTGGCGACGATGCCGCGCACTTCGTCGGCTTCAAGATGGGTCGCATGCACCAGGCACCAGCGTGCATCGACCGGCGCGTTGTCCAGCAGCCAGCGCACCGGGCGCTGCCCGCTCCACGCCAGGCAGGCGTCGACTTCGCGCACCTGCTCGGCGATGTGGATGTGGACCGGCCCGTCCACCAGTGCCGGCAGCGCCTGCAACTGCTGCGGCGTGCAGGCACGCAGGCTGTGCGGGGCCAGCCCCAGCACCGCGTCCGGCGTATCGCGCAGCACCTGCCGGCAGCCGTCCAGCAGCGCGGCGAAACCTTCGACGTCGTGCAGGAAACGGCGCTGCGCCGGCAGCGGCGCGGCGCCGCCGAAATCGCCGTGGGCGTAGAACACCGGCAGCAGGGTCAGCCCCAATCCGGTCGCGTTCGCGGCTGCGGCGATGCGGCCGGACATTTCGGCATGGTCGGCGTAACGCTGGCCGTCCGGCGCGTGGTGCAGGTAGTGGAACTCGCCGACGCGGGTGAAGCCCGATTCCAGCATTTCCATGTAGGCCTGCTCGGCCACGGCCTGCAGGTCGTCCGGGGTCAGCCGGTCGAGGAAGCGGTACATCAGCTCGCGCCAGCTCCAGAAGCTGTCGCCCGAACGCCCGCCCACCTCGGTCAGCCCAGCCATCGCCCGCTGGAAGGCATGGCTGTGCAGGTTGCCCAGCCCCGGCACCACCACGCCCAGCGCCTGCGCGTCGGCGCCGGCCGGCACGCCGGCCGCC
>JBASBF010000004.1:0-32176 GCA_049650985.1 Stenotrophomonas sp.
AACGGATGCGGGCCAGCGTGTCCGGGATGATGTCCGGGTCGATCAGATTGGGGCGGTTGCCTTCCAGCCCGAGCAGCACGGCGGTGTCGGTGCCGTGGCCACGGCCGGTCAGCGCCAGCGAGCCGAATACCTCGGCGCGGATGCGCGCCACGTCGGCCAGCCGGCCGGCATCGAGCAGCCAGCGGTGGATGAAGCGCTCGGCCGCGCGCATCGGCCCGACGGTGTGCGAGGAACTGGGGCCAATGCCGATCTTGAACAGGTCGAACGTGCTGACGGACATGTTGTCTCCGGCGCCCTACTCAGCCATGCCGGGCGGGCGGCATCTGCGGCATCGGCAATGGCCGGCAGCGTGGACGGGGACGCAATGCCGTGCGATCCATGTCGGTTCCCGCGCTCATGTCAGTGGAAGAACTCGGCGACCGTGGCCGAGCCGAGGAACGCGCCGGTGGAGGCGGTCAGCGACACCAGCACGATGCGCCAGCCCAGGCGGCGGAACATCGGCAGCTTGCGCGCCACCGAGAAGCCGGCCAGCGCCAGTACCGTGGTGGTGATGCTCATGAACTCGACCCGGTTCATGGTGTCGGCGATGCGGTCGGCCAGCGGCCACGCGCCGCGCAGCGTCAGCAGGGTGGCGAACACCGCCAGGAACAGCATCAACGGCAGTTTGTGCAGCACGCGCTTGAGCAGCAGGCCGAGCAGCACGATGCCGACCATCATCGCCACGCCGGGCAGGGTGTCGCGCGGTGAAACGCCGTGGCCGATGCCGTTGCTGATCAGGATGCCGGCGACCATCAGCCCCAATGCCACCACGCCGTCGGTCAAGGTCGATGCAGTGCTTTCGCCTGCCACCGTCTCGTCGGTGTCGAGGTCGCGGGTGGAGGGCGCGCGCCGCGCCAGCGCGGTGCGGCCGAGCACCGGCTCCAGCTTGCCGTACAGCCAGTTGACCGTGGGCAGGGTGACGAACATGGCGAAGTAGAAGCCGACCACGCCGGCGATCAGGTTGGCGGCGCCGGCAATCGCGGTCAGCTCGCGGGTGTATTCCGGCGACTGTCCGGCCACGATCGGACCCAGTGCGGCGGCCATCATGCTGCCCGAGCCGATGCCCGCGCCCATTGCCAGCGAGCGGATGTCGAAGAGGCCCAGCGAGGCGACCACGCTGGCCAGCAGCGAGATGTAGACCGCGCCGAGCACGGTGCCGGTGATGTACTCGGCGAGCACGCCGCGGCCTTCGGCCGATTGCATGCCGTAGCGCTGGCCGATGATGACCATGCCGGTTTCACGGCCGATGGAGAAGGTCGCGCCCACCGCCTCGCGCTTGATGCCCAGCAGCAGCGCCAACGGCAACGCCAGCACCATGGTGCCGAAGGCATGGCCCAACTCCTGGAATGCCAGCGCCCAGCCGACCGCACGCAGCGCGGCCATGTTCGAGCCGGCCATCAGTCCGAGCTTGACGATGAACAGCAGCAGCGCCAGGCCGAGCAGCTTGTCGGCATGGGCCTGCTCGGGCAGGCCCAGTTGCAGCCCTCGGGGCAGCACCCTGCGCCAGGCCGCCAGCAGCGTGGTCAACAGCAGTGCCACCAGCATCGGCAGGATCACGATGCTGGCCTTGCCCAGCGGGATCGTCATCGGCCCGATCCACTCGGCAATGGCGGTGACCAGCAGCACGACCAGCAACAACAGCCACAGCCGCGAGGGGGGAGGGAATGGCGCAGGCACGGCATGGGACATGGTTGCGATGGCTCCGGTGGATTGCACTGGTTTTTCCGGCCGCACTCATGCGCGGCGTCGGCGGATGGGCGGTTGCCGCGATGGCGTCAGGCCGGTCCGGCCGGGGGCGACTTGGCCTCGCCGGCGGTGAACCAGTCGTTCGGCGGGGTCTCGTGGAAGATCACCCGCACCGCGGTGGCCGGCACGTTGAGGTGGGTGCAGGCGGCCTCGGTCACCGCGCTGGCGAAGGCGGCTTTCTGTTCCTGGCTGCGGCCGGCGAGGATGTTGGCGTGGATCAGCGGCATGGCGATCTTCCTCAGCGTCCGACGTGGAAACCGCAGCGCCCGAGCTTTTCCATTTCGAGCGACACGAATGACCCGGCAACCAGCGCGCTGGCGGCGGTGGCGCCGCCGGCCAGCACGAGGTCGCCGGGGGAGAGGCACTCGCCGGCCTCGGCGACTACGCGCGCGGCGGCGACCAGCGAGCGCAGCGGGTGGCCGAGGATGGCGTTGCTGGAACCGAAGGCCTGCGGGCGGCCGTCGAAGGCCATCACCAGGCCGAGGTTGTCCAGATCCAGCGTCGGGCTGCGCCACGGGCCGACCACGAAGCCGGAGGACGAGCTGTTGTCGGCAACCACATCGGTCAGCGAGAACCTGAAGTTCTCGTAGCGCGAATCGATGATTTCCAGCGCCGGCGCGACCGCATCCACTGCTGCCAGCGCCTGCATCGCGGTGAGGTTGCCGGACAATGGCTTGCCGATCAGGAAGGCGATTTCAGGTTCCACGCGCGGGTGCACGTAGCGCGACAGCGCGATGCTGCCGCCGTCCTCGACCAGCATGCCGGAGGTCAGCCGGCCCCAGATCAGGTCGTCCACGCCCATCTGCACCATCTTGGCGCGGCTGGTGAAGCCCATCTTGATGCCGATGCGGGTTTCGCCGCGGGCCAGCCGGCGCTCGATGCTCGCGCGCTGCACGGCGTAGGCGTCTTCCAGCGAGATCGGCGCTTCCAGTTGCGGAGTGGCGATGGCGTTGAACGCGGCGCCGTCGAGGCGCTCGGCGAGGGTGGCGATGTGGGAATTCATGCGGCGTCCGCCTTCTGCTTGCGTTGCTGGACCAGGTCGAGGGCGACGTCGACGATCATGTCTTCCTGGCCGCCGACCATGCGCCGGTTGCCCAGTTCGATCAGGATCGTGCGCACGTCCAGGCCGTAGTCGGCCGCCGCCTTCTCGGCGTGGCGCAGGAAGCTGGAATAGACACCGGCATAACCCAGGCTCAGGGTTTCGCGATCCACCCGCACCGGGCGGTCCTGCAACGGCCGCACCAGGTCTTCGGCCGCGTCCATCAGCGTGTAGAGGTCGCAGCCGTGGTTCCAGCCCATGCGTTCGGCGGCGGCGATGAACACCTCCAGCGGCGCGTTGCCGGCGCCGGCGCCCATGCCAGCCAGCGAGGCATCGACGCGGGTGACGCCATGCTCGACCGCGACGATGGAGTTGGCCACGCCGAGTGACAGGTTGTGGTGGGCGTGGATGCCGATCTGCGTTTCCGGCTTCAGCGCATCACGCAGCGCACGCACGCGCTCGCGTGCGCCGTCCATCGTCAGCGCGCCACCGGAGTCGGTCACATAGACGCAGTACGCGCCGTAACTCTCCATCTTCTTCGCCTGCTCGGCGAGCGCGGCTGGCTCGATCATGTGGCTCATCATCAGAAAGCCGGCGACGTCGATGTCGAGCCTGCGTGCTTCCTCGATGTGCTGTTTGGCCACGTCCGCTTCGGTGCAATGGGTGGCCACGCGCACCGAGCGCACGCCGGCCTTCACCGATTCGCGCAGCTCGTGCACGGTGCCGATGCCCGGCAGCAGCAGGGTCGTGACCTTGGCGCGGGTGACGGTTTCGGCCACGGCTTCAATCCATTCCAGGTCGGAATGCCTGCCGAAGCCATAGTTGAAGCTGGAACCGGCCAGGCCGTCGCCGTGGGCGACTTCGATCGCGGCCACGCCGGCCGCGTCGAGCGCCTTGGTGATGGCACGTACGTGGTCCAGCCCGTACTGGTGGCGGATGGCGTGCATGCCATCGCGCAGGGTCACGTCCTGGATATAGAGCTTGTTGCTATTTGCGGACATCACGCCACCTCCTGCTGCGACGAGACTTCGGCCATGCGCTCGGCCGCGGCCAGCGCCGCCGAGGTCATGATGTCGAGGTTGCCGGCATAGGCCGGCAGGTAGTGGCCGGCACCTTCCACTTCGAGGAACACGCTGACCTTCAGGCCCGGCTTCGCATCGGGCTGGCGCAGGATTGCGGCGCAGGCCGCGGCGTCGAGCGGCTCGAACTGCACGTCCTGCTTGAGCCGGTAGCCGGGCACGTAGCCGGCGACGGTGGCCACCATCTGCTGGATCGAGGCGCGGATCGCCGCTTCGTCGCCGCCTTCGGTCAGGCAATAGACGGTGTCGCGCATGATCAGCGGCGGCTCGGCCGGGTTGAGCACGATGATCGCCTTGCCCCTGGCCGCGCCGCCGACGGTCTCGATCGCGCGCGAGGTGGTTTCGGTGAACTCGTCGATGTTGGCGCGGGTGCCGGGGCCGGCCGACTTGCTGGCGATCGACGCCACGATCTCGGCGTAGCGCACCGGGGCGACGCGCGATACCGCCGCAACCACCGGGATCGTCGCTTGGCCGCCGCAGGTCACCATGTTGAGGTTGGCCGCGTCGATGTGCTGGTCCAGGTTCACCGCCGGCACCGCGTAGGGGCCGAGCGCCGCCGGGGTCAGGTCGATCACGCGCTTGCCGTCGGCCTGCAGAACTTCGGCGTGGCGGAGGTGCGCGCCGGCCGAGGTGGCGTCGAACACGATGCCGATGTCCTTGTAGAGCGGCATCGCACGCAGCCCGTCGAGACCTTCATGCGTGGTCGCCACGCCCATGCGCGCCGCGCGCGCCAGGCCGTCGGATTCGGGATCGACGCCGACCAGCGCGGCCATTTCCAGGTTTCGCCCATTGCGCAACAGCTTGATCATCAAGTCGGTGCCGATGTTGCCGGAACCGATGATCGCCACCTTGGTCTTGCCCATCGTCATGCCTCCCGCGAATCGTTCGAAAACACTGCCGACACGTTGCCCAGCCCGGAGATGCGGGCCTCGAACACGTCGCCCGGCTTCACCGCCACCATCGGCCCGAGTGCGCCGGACAGCACCACGTCGCCGGCACGCAGCGGGCGGCCGGTGCGCGCCATCGTGCGTGCCAGCCAGACCACGGCGTTCAGCGGATTGCCGAGGCAGGCCGCGCCGCAGCCCACCGACACCGGCTCGCCGCCCTGTTCCAGCGACATGCCGCACAACGCCAGATCGAATGCGTCGACTTTCTTCGGTGAACCGCCGAGCACGTACAGGCCGGAGGAAGCGTTGTCGGCGATGGTGTCGAGGATGCTGATCTTCCAGTCGCGCACGCGGCTGTCGACGATCTCGATGGCCGGCAGCGCATAGCCGATGGCGTTGAGCACGTGGCCCAGCGCCGGGCGCTCGGCGTCGAGGTCGCGCTCGAACACGAAGGCGATCTCGGCCTCAACCTTGGGCTGGATCAGCCGCGCCAGCGGCACTTCCTGGCCGCTGCCATATTCCATGTCGTCGAACAGGATGCCGAAGTCCGGCTGGTCGACGCCGAGCTGCTTCTGCACCGCCGCCGAGGTCAGGCCGATCTTGCGGCCGACGATGCGGCGGCCGGCAGCCAGCGCCTGTTCGGTCAGCAGGTGCTGCACCGCATAGGCCGCGTCGATGCCTGCGCTCTCGATCAACGGCTTGACCGGATCGCAGGGCGCAACGTCGGCGGCGGCCTTGCCGAGCAGGCGCGCGGCCTCGCGCACCGGGGCGCTGGCGGTCAGGGAATCAAAGCTTGATGCAGACATTGCGCAGCTCCGTGTAGAACTCCAGCCCGTGGACGCCGCCCTCGCGGCCGATGCCCGACTGCTTGGCGCCGCCGAAGGCGGTACGCAGGTCGCGCAGGAACCAGCAGTTGACCCAGGCGGTGCCGACCTCGATGGCGGCGGCGACGCGGTGGGCGCGGGCCAGGTTCTGGGTCCAGATTGTGGTGGCCAGCCCATAAGGGCTGGCGTTGGCGCGCTCGATGGCTTCTTCCTCGCGGTCGAACGGCGCGACGTGGCAGCACGGCCCGAAGATTTCCTCGCGGATCACCGCCGAATCCTCGGCCAGCCCGGTCCAGATCGTCGGTTGCACCCAATGGCCACCGGAGAACGGCGGCGGCAATTCCGGCACGCCGCCGCCGCTGACCACGGTGGCGCCATCGGCCTTTGCGCGTTCGTAATAGGACAGCACCTTGGCCTTGTGCTCGGCGCTGACAAGCGGGCCGAAATTGGTGTCGTCGTCGTGCGGGTTGCCGGGTTTGAGCGCCTCGGCCGCGGCCTTCAGCCGCTGCACGAACACATCGAAGATCGGCCGTTCGACATAGATGCGCTCGGTGCCCAGGCAGACCTGGCCGGCGTTGAGGAAGGCGGCACGGGCGATACCGGCCACCGCCGCGTCGAGGTCGCAGTCGGCGAACACGATGCCGGCGTTCTTGCCGCCCAGCTCGAACGATACCGGGCGCAGGCCATTGGCCGCCGATTTCATGATCGCCTCGCCGGTGCGGGTCTCGCCGGTGAAGGTGATGCCGTTCACGCCCGGGTGTTCGGTCAGGTACTGGCCGGCGCTGTCCGGGCCGAAGCCGTGCACCACGTTGAACACGCCGGCCGGCACCCCGGCTTCGTTCATCACCTCGGCCAGCAGGGTGGTGGTGCTGGGGGTTTCTTCGGACGGCTTGACCACCACGGTGTTGCCGAACGCCAGCGCCGGGGCCACTTTCCAGGTCATCAGCAGCAGCGGCAGGTTCCACGGGCAGACCACCGCGATCACCCCGCGCGGGGTGCGCAGGCCGTAGTTCAGCGCACCGCGGCCATCGGGCGTGGGCGAGCGGAACGCCTCGGTGGCGCCATGCGCCAACTGGTCGGCGAACACCTCGAAGTTGGCCGCGCCGCGCGGGATGTCCAGGTGGCTGGCCAGGCTGTACGGCTTGCCGGTGTCGCGCACTTCGGCGGCGATGAATTCGTCCATGCGCGCGCGGATACCGTCGGCCAGCTTGCGCAGGACCGCCGCGCGCTGGGTGTCGCTGTAGCGGCTCCACGGCCCGTGCAGCGCCGCGCGCGCGGCCTGCACCGCTTGGTCCACGATGCCGGCATCGGCCTCGTGGACATGGCCGACGACCTGCCCGGTGGCGGGGTCGACGTTGGTGAACAACGGCCGGCTGGAGGTGACCGGGCGGCCACCGATGTAGTGCGTGATGACGGGGAGAGCGGGCGCTTGCACTGCGGAGATGTTCATGCGATTTCCGTGGTCAAATCGATAAATTTACGAAATTTTACGATTCTGATGGAAAGTGGAGGAATCGGGGATTTATCGTATTTCGGCAAAATATCGATGTTTGTAGGGCTTTCCTTCGAAGTGGATCATGCCAGAGAAATTTCGCCACGTCTGCAAAATATCGAAATTAGTTGACAAGGCAAGGGGGCTCTGGTCTGATCCGGCGCAAGCCCCCCGATTCTTCAATGGAGATCCGTCCCGATGGCCGCAATTCCCGCCCCCATGCTTGCCCTGGCACCGCGCATGACCGACTGGCGCCAGCGCATCCATGCGTGGCCCGAGCTGGGCTTCGAGGAGGAGCGCACCTCGGCGCTGGTGGCCGAGGTGTTGCGCAGCCTGGGCCTTGAGGTGCACACCGGGCTGGGCGGCACCGGCGTGGTGGCGGTGATCGACTCCGGCAAGCCGGGCATGAGCATCGGCCTGCGCGCGGACATGGACGCGCTGCCGATGGACGAGCACAACACCTTGCCGTACCGCTCGCAGCGCCCTGGCGTGGCCCACACCTGCGGCCACGATGGCCATACCTCGGCATTGCTGGGCACCGCCGAATATCTGGTCGCGCACCCGCCGGCCAGCGGCCGGGTGGTGCTGATCTTCCAGCCGGCCGAGGAAGGCGGGCGCGGTGCGATCAAGATGGTCGAGGACGGCCTGTTCGAACGCTGGCCCTGCGACGAGGTCTACGCCTACCACAACATGCCGGCGCTCAAGTTCGGCGAGGCCAGCGTGCGCGTGGGCGCCACCCTGCAATCGCTGGCGGTGTTCGAGATCGCCATCGAGGGCGTCGGCGGCCATGCCGCCGCGCCGCACCGCGCCACCGATCCGTTGCAGGTCGCGGCAAGGCTGGCAGTGGATATCGGCGCGATCGTCGGCCGCCACATCGACCCGATGGAAGCGGCGCTGATCAACGTCGGCAGCCTGCAGGCCGGCACCACCCACAACATCATCCCGGCCAGTGCCTCGCTCAGCGGCACCATGCGTGCGCTCTCGAAGGACGTGCATGAAGAGCTGCTCAAGCGCCTGCGCGCGCTGTGCGAAGGCCATGCGCAGATCTCCGGTTGCAGCATCACGCTGGAAATCCCGCATTCCTGCCCGCCCTGCATCAACGCTCCGGAACAGGCCGCGCTGGCCGCCGAGGCACTGGCCGACGTGCTGGGCGCGGACAAGGTCAAGACCGACCTGCGCGCCTACCCGTTCTCCGACGACTTCTCCTACATGCTGGAGCAGTGGCCCGGCGCCTACCTGTTCCTGGGCATGGACAGTGCGATGTGCCACCACCCCGAGTTTCGCTTCGACGACCAGTTGCTGCCGGTCGCCGCAGCCACCTTCGTGCGCATCGTGCAGCGCCGGCTGGACTGACACGCTTCCCCGCCCACGGACGGCGCCGCAAGACTTGATTCGAGTTCCGAGGAAACCGCCATGAGCACCCTGATCGAACAGCTTCGCTACGTCCACCTCGGCAGCCGCGACCCGGAGGCCGCCGCGCATTTCGCGGTCGAGCGCCTGGGCATGGCGGTGGCCGGCAACGAAGGCGGAATCTGGCAGTTGCGCGACGATGCGCGTGCGTTCTCGCTGTCCTTCTCCAGTGGCCGCGAGCAGGCCGTGGGCCTGAAAGTGCGCAGTGCCGAGGCACTGGACGTGATTGCCGAACGGCTGGCCGCGCGCGGCATCGCCAGCCGCCATGACCCGGCGCTGGCGAAGCTGCGGCAGGCGAAGGAATTGCTGGCGTTCACCACCCCCGGCGGCATCACTATCGAGCTGGTATGGCGGCCGATGGACAAGGGCTGGCGTTTCTTTCCGACCCGCGAGATCGGCCTGCTCGGGTTGGCCGACGTGGCGTTGCGCTCGGCCGACGTGGCCGTCGACGAAGCTTTGCTGGTCGAAGTGTTGGAGCTGCGCGTGGCCGACTGGATCGGCGATGCCAGCTACCTGGGTTTCGATGCCGCCCACCACCGGCTGTCGCTGCATCCGTCCACCGCCACCGGCGTGCTGGCGCTGGAGTTCCAGCTCGATTGCCTGGACCAGGTGATGCAGGCCTGGTACCGCCTGCGCGACGCCGGCGAAACACCGGCGCACGGCCCCGGCCGCCGCCCGGCCTCGGGCCAGGGCTTCCTGACCTTCGACGGCCCGGACGACATCCATTACAGCGTGGTCTGCGACGGCAATGCCGTTGCCGCCGATGCGCGCCCGCGCCAGTTCGTGGCCGAACCGGGTTCGTACTGCGCCTGGGGCAGCGACTGCCGCATCGCCGAATACGGTGCGCAGGACGCGCCGGTGCGCGGCCGCCCGCAACTGCGCGGGGTGTAAGGCGATGATCGAGCTGCGCGACATCACCTACGTCCGCCTCGGCACCCGCGACCTTGATGGCGCGACCCGCTACGCCTCGGACATCCTCGGCCTGGAAGTGGCCGAGCGCAGCGGCAACGCGGTGTATTTCCGTTCCGACGCGCGCGAACACACGCTGTGCTACTTCGAAGGCAGCCCCGATGACCACGTGGTCGCGTTCGAGGTCGGCAGCCGTGCCGAACTGGACGCCGCCGCCGCCGAACTCGAACGCCTCGGCCACCCGGTGCATGCCGGCAGCCGCGCCGAATGTGACCTGCGCAAGGTGCACGACTTCATCGCCTTCAACGACCCCACCGGCAACCGCATCGAACTGGTCTGGCGCCCGCAGATGAGCGGCCGCCGTTTCCGCGGCACCCGCGACACCGGCATCACCGGCTTCAGCCACATCGGCCTGTGCACCACCGATGCCGCACGCGACGAGCTGTTCTGGACCCGCGTCACCAACGCCCGCGCCAGCGACCACATCGGCGACGCGCCGCTGCTGCGCATCGGCAAGATCCACCACACGCTGGCGCTGTTCCCGACCAACCGCAAGGGCATCCAGCACGTCAACCACCAGATGCAGAGCACCGACGACATCCAGCGCGCGTACAACTTCATCCGCGAGCGCAACGTGCCGGTGGTGTTCGGGCCGGGCAAGCACCCGACTTCGTCGGCGCGCTTCCTGTACTTCGAAGGCCCGGACGGCATGGTCTACGAGTATTCCTCGGGCGTGTGCGAGATCGACGACGAAGCCGCCTGGCGCGACCGCCAGTTCGAGGCCGCGCCGCGCGGTTTCTGCGAATGGGGTGCCAGGCCGGACATCAAGGAATTCAAGGCGTGAGCGTGCGGCCCGACGCCGCGCAACAGCGCCTGGTACGCATCGCCGCGCGCGCGCTGGGGCGGCACGGACTGGTGCACGCCTACGGCCATTGCAGCCTGCGCCTGGACGACGGCCACTTCCTCGTCGGCGCATCGAAGCCGATGGGGTTGGTGCAGTCCGGTGACGTCGGCACCGTGGTTGCGCTCGAAGGCGAACTGCCCGACGGCGTGCTGCCGGAAGTGCGCATCCACCGCGAGATCTACCGCCGCCGCCCGGAGGTGGGTGGCATCGCCCGGGTGCAGCCACCGCAAACGATGAGCCTGAGCGTGCTCGCGCGCACGCCGCAGGCCTGCCACGGCTTCGGCAGCTACTTCCACCCGCAGCCGCCGTTGTGGGACGACCCGATGCTGGTGCGTTCGGACGAACAGGCCGCTGTGCTCGCCGCGCACATGGGCGATGCGCGCGCCATCGTCATGCGCGGCAATGGCGCGGTGCTGGCCGACGACTCGCTGGAGATGGCGGTGGTGCTGGCCTGGTATCTGGAAGATGCGGCGCGGGTCGAACTCGATGCCCTGTCCACCGGGTTGGCACCCGTGCGTTTCACCGATGCGCAAGCCGCGCAGCGCGCCACCTGGAACGGCCGCCTGCTCGAACGCATGTGGGACTACCTCACTGCCGGCGACCCGGAGCTCGACGCCCGGTAGGAGCGCACTTCAGTGCGCGGTGGGGCTTTCCCGGCAGAGCCCCATCGCGCACTGAAGTGCGCTCCTACGGGTGCATCGCGAGCGCTTGCGTCCCCTGAACCCGCCATCGCCGCCCCTCCTTCTCCAACCACGGGAAACACCATGAACGCCAAGACTCTCCTGACCGGCTTGCCCCTGCTGGCCGCGCTCGGCCTGGCCGGCAACGCCGCCGCCGATACCTGCGCCACGCCCGACGACGCCAGCGTGATCCGCAACTACTACGCCAAGACCCGCCCCGGCGCACCACCGCCGGCAGTGGCGCGGTTGTTCCGCATGGAGGAGACGCGCGTGGTCAGCGCGCTGGAGCCGGGCCAGGCCTATGGCGTGCGTTCCAACCGCCTGTTCTTCGACGAGGTGTGGAAGTCGGTCGATGCCTGGGGCGCCGATACCCGCATCGGCATCGTGTTCACCTCCGGCGGCATGCATGCGTGGAATTTCCCCAGTACGGTGCCGCAGACCCAATCGAGCAGCACACCGATCTGGCACGACATGTACGCCGACGAAGGCAAGGGCGTGCACGGCCACATCACCCCGCAGGAAGTGGACCAGATCTGGGCGATGCAGATCCCGACCCGGGAAGCGGACAAGTTCACCCGTGTGCTCGGTTTCTACGGCAAGGACGGCCAACTGATCGTCGGCCTGTACGTGTCGGAGAACACCAAGCCGTTCGACCAGCGCGCGGTGGACGGCTTCGAGCGCACCCGCGAACTGTTGAAGACCCAGCCGCGCATCTGCGCCGGCGGCTAAGTCACCGGCGCCGCTTGCGGCGACGGAGGCGACCGTTGCGGCAGCCGCACCCACACTTCCAGACCGGGGCGGTTGTCGCGCAGTTCGACCGTTGCGCCGTGCGCGCGCGCCACCGCCTCGACCATCGCCAGGCCCAGGCCGCTGCCCGGCGTGGTGCGGCTGCGTTCGAGCCGGTACAGGCGCCGGAACACGTGCACCTGCTCGCCGGCGGGGATGCCCGGCCCATCGTCGCCGACGCTGACCAGTGCGCCTGAGTCGCCATCGGCCGTGGCCTGCAGCAGTACGCGGGCGCCCACTGGGCAATGCCGGCAGGCGTTTTCCAGCAGGTTGGAGAACAACTGGCCGAGCAGGTCGCGGTTGCCGGCCACCACCAGGTCCGGCGCAATGCGCACATCGAAGTGTTGGCCGGCATCGTCGAATGCGGGCTGGTGCACCTCGGCCAGCGTCTCCAGCAGCTCCGACAGCGCCACCGGCTCGCGTTGCAGCAGGCGCGGGTCGCCGCCGATCTGGGCGATGTGCAGCAGCGAGGCGAAGGTACGCAGCGCCGTATCGACCTCGATGGTGGCGCGTTCGAGCACTGCATGCAGCGTGGCGGCATCCTGCGTCCGCCGCCCGCGTTCGAGTTGCTGGCGCAAGCGGCCCAGCGGCGTGCGCAGGTCGTGGGCGATGTCGTTGGAGACCTGGCGCAACGCATCGGCCTGGGCGTCGATGCGGTCGAGCATGTCGTTGACGCTGGCCGAGAGCCGGTCGAACTCGTCCTTGCCCGCACCCACCGGCAATCGCCGTGCCGGCTCGCCGAGCATGATGGCGCGGGTGTCGCGCACCAGCCGTTCGACCCGCCGCAGCATCAGTTGGCTCATCAGCGCGCCGCCGCCCAGCGCCAGCAGCAGCACTCCCAGCAATGCATAGCCGATGTCGCGCAGCAGCGCCTGTTGCAGGTCCTCGAACTCTTCGATCGCCTTGCCGGCCTCGCCCACGACCAGATAACGGCCGTCGCGCAGCCGCAGGCCGTAGGCGCGCACGCTGCGCATCTGCTGCGGCTTGTCGCCTTTGGGCATGCGGAACCGGAAGCGGCCCTCGGGCTGCTGCAGTTGCGCCGGCGCGTTGCCGGCGATCAGGCGGCCATCGGCTTCCTGCAACAGGTAGCGCATCGACTTGAGCAGCGGCTGTTGCAGGCGCTGCTCGATCAATGCCTGCACTTCCGGCGTGCCGCCGTCGTGTTCGGCGCGATGCAGGTATTTCATTTCGCGCTCGATGATCTCGTCCTGCAGGTGAGTGCCGTAGCTGCGCACCTCCAGGTAGATGATGCCCAGCAGGATTGCCACCGACGTGGTGAACAGCGCCGCATACAGCAGGGTGATGCGGAAGCTGCTGGTGCGCAGCAGGTGCGGAACGTGCATGGTTTCACTCCGGCTCGATGCCGGCGTCCAGCCGGTAGCCGGCACCGCGCACGGTATGGATCAATGCCTGTGCGTGCGGCCGGTCGATCTTGGCGCGCAGGCGGCTGATGTGGCTGTCCACCACGTTGGTCTGCGGGTCGAAGTGCAAGTCCCAGACGTGTTCGAGCAGCATGGTGCGGGTGACCACCTGGCCGGCATGGCGGGCCAGGTATTCGAGCAGGCGGAATTCGCGCGGCTGCAATTCCACCGCCTGTCCGCCGCGGCTGACGGTACGCGCAAGCAGGTCGATCTCCAGGTCGTGCACCTGCAACCGGGTCTGCGCGGCCACGGTGCGCGGCCGCCGCACCAGCGCCTCGATCCGTGCCGCCAGCTCGGCGAAGGAAAACGGCTTGACCAGGTAGTCGTCGCCACCGGCCTTGAGCCCGAGCACGCGATCGTCCACCCCACCCAGCGCGGTCAGGAACAGCGCCGGCAACTGCGAGCCGGCGCTGCGCAATGCCTTGACCAGCGACAGCCCGTCCAGCCCCGGCAGCATGCGGTCCACCACCAGGACGTCCGGTGCCGCCTCGTCCATCGCCAGGTACAGGCCATCGCGGCCGTCGATGACGTGGGTGACGTGGTGGCCCTCGGCGCGCAAGCCGTCGCCTATGTACTCGGCCGTTTCCTGGTCGTCTTCCACCAGCAGGATCCGCATCCTCCATTCCTCGTTTCGCCGCAGCCTGCAGGATAGCCGCGCCGCGTCATGCGGGCAGGTTACCGATAGGCAATGTGCGGGGCAGTTGCAGGTAATGGCGCGGCCTCGACGATGGCCCTCCGTTCCGCCGCCGAGGTCGAAACATGCCCGCAACCGTCTTCCATCGCCGCGCTGCCGTACTGTGCGTCCTGCTGGGTGCCAGCGCCGCTGCATTGGCCGGCCCCTACGAGACCGGCAGCACCAGCACCGCCAAGGGCCTGAAGTTCAAGAGCAACGTGCAGCTCAAGCACGGCGCCGACAAGGACACCTGGGTGCTGCCCAAGCTCGGCGTCGGCGGGCCGCTGGCCGACAACCTGGAGCTGTCGGTGGGTACCGGTTACGGCCGCATCGAGCGTGCCGGCGGCAGTGACAGCCACGGCATGCGCGACCTGTCGGTGGGCATGAAGTGGCGCCTGCTCGACGAGCAGGGCCGCCGTCCGGCGCTGGCGATCGAGCCGTCGCTGAGCCTGCCCACTGGCGATCGCGCCAGCGGTGTCGGCAAGGGCGCTTATTCGCTGGAATTGCCGGTGCGCGCCAGCCGCCGCTTCGGCGACGTGCGCCTGACCGGCGAGGCCAGCATGCAGCGCACCTTCGGCCGCGACGCCGACCAGCTTGGCGCCGGGCTGCTGCTGGAGTACGTGGCCGCGCCGCGCTGGTCGTGCGGCGTCGAGCTGGTCGCCGACGCGCCGCGCCAGGATTTGGGCGCGCGCCAGTTGCGGTTGAACGTCGGCGCCAAGCAACGGGTCGGGCGCCACTGGCAATGGCAGGCGCTGGCCGGGCGCAGCGTCGACGATCCGCGTGGCGGCCGCACCAGCACCGTCAAGCTGGCGCTGGAATACCTGCTATGACGCATCCTTCTGCTCGGCACCCAGTGCCGCCACGGTCTTGCGCACCTCGTCATAGGTGCGCATCAGGTGATCGCGGGTGAGGCGGCAGGCACGCAACGGATTGCGTTCCAGTGTCGCCTCGAAGATCGCCTGGTGTTCTTCCTGCACGAAGCGCTTGCCGCGCGAAGCGCTCAACGACACCCGCCGGTAGCGTTCGGCCTGGTGGTACAGCAGGTCCTGCAACTTGATCAGCCACGGCGAGTCGCAGGCCGACACCAGCGCGTAGTGGAACTGGCGGTTGCGTTCTTCCCAGGCGCCGAGCAGCTCCGGCGATGCCGTGCCGCCCTGGCTCACCACCTCGATCTCGACCTCGTTGAGCGCGTCGAAGGCCTCGCGCACGCGCGCCTCCCATGTTTCGTTGCCGCGTTCGATCGACAGCCGCAGCGCCTCGGTCTCGATCAGGTCGCGTACCCGCGAGATGTCGTCCAGCTCCTCCAGCGACAGCGGCGCCACCCAGAAGCCGCGCTGGTCCTCGGTCTTGACCAACTGGTCGCCGACCAGCCGCGCCAGCGCCTCGCGCAGCGGCGACATGCCGATCTCGTAGTGCTGGACCAGCGCCTCCAGCTTGAGCTTGCCGCCGGGTGGCCATTGCCCCTGGACGATGTCGCGGCGCAGGCGCTGGTAGGCGCGCTTGGCCAGGGTCCGGGCGGCGGCCGGTGCGGAGACGGATGTTTTCATGCCTGATAGTGTGGGGCGGGAATTTCGAAAATCAAATTCCCGTGCTGTGATGCAGCATCCAGTGCATTAATTTCGATAACGCTGAAACCGTCAGAAAAGTGCGGCGCAAATAACTCATTGTTTTCAAAAGAATGAAGTGCCGTAAATTCGATGAGACTGGCTATCACCCGCATGTCTAATCAAAAAATATCGTAATTTTTGTTGACACCCCGATGCCATCTTGCTGTGATCGTGCCGCCACTCCGGCGTCAGCGCCGGCCTTCGGAACCGGATGGAGATTGGCCCTGGCCGGGATGGCCACTGACGGCGGCATGCCGGGCAGCAAGGGCGCTCCATCTGTCAGTCACCAGTGAATCGCGGGGGAATGATGAGCAACAAAACGCGGAACAAACAGATCCTGACCAGCGGAATTTCGATATTGGCGCTGTGTATCGCCGGTGTGCTGCATGCGCAGGAGACGCCGGTGCAACTGGATACGGTGGTGGTCACCGGCACCAACATCCGCGGCGCGACGCCCGCCGGCAACGAGGTGGTGGTGATCGGCCGCGAACAGATCGAGCAGAGCGGCAAGGCGACGATCGGCGACTTCCTGCGTGAACTGCCGGCCAACTTTGCCGGCGGCGTGGGCATGAGCGACAACATCCAGGGCTCGGACAGCAGTGTCGCCGGTTCCAACATGACCGGCGGCCAGGGCGTGAACCTGCGCGGCCTCGGCGCGCTGTCGACTTTGGTGCTGGTCAACGGCCGCCGCGTCGCCGCCGCCGGCCAGTACGGTGACTTCGTCGACATCTCGACCATCCCCAGCAATGCGGTCGACCACGTCGAGATCCTGCTCGACGGTGCGTCGGCGGTGTACGGCTCCGATGCGGTCGGCGGCGTGGTCAACATCATCCTCAAGCGCAGCGATGACGGTGCCCGCACCAGCGTCCGCTTCGGCAACGCATCCGAGGGCGGCAACAGCCAGATCCAGGTCGGCCAGACCTGGGGCAGGCAATGGAGCGGCGGCGGCATGATCGTCGGCTACGAATACGACAGGCAGGACGCTCTGGCCGCCACCGACCTGGGCATCTACCGCTCCGGCAGCGACTTCAGCGACCGCGGTGGCGTGAACTGGCGCCGTGCCGGCGCCCGCGCCGGTGCGGCAGCCAACCAGTTCAACACGCCTACCGCCAACGGCTGGGGCACGCCGGCCCGCCGCATCTCCGGTTCCGGCCTGGTGGTGGTGACCGACGGCGTCGGCAACACCCACGACGCCTGGGACAAGGTGGACATCCTGCCGGAGATGGAGCGCCACAGCGCCTTCATCGGCTTCGAGCAGGAACTCGGCAACTCCGTCGACCTGTACGGCGATCTGCGCTACAGCCACCGCCGCGGCACCTACAACCAGGGCTACCAGGCCCTGTACGGCACCCTCGGCCCGAACAACCCGTACCTGATTCCCGGCGTGGCCAACAACTACGGGGTGCTGATCGACGACCGCCCGCTACAGCGCGAGGTCGGCGTGGACAGCCTGGCCGCGACCGTCGGCGCCAGCTTCGACCTGGCCGGTAGCTGGCGCGGCGAGGCCACGCTCAGCTATAGCCGCGACGAGCAGTTCCGCAATTCCGACGTGCAGCGCAACGCCAACATCTATGACTACCTGCCCACCGCGGCCGGTGGCCTGGCGCAGGCGCCAACCGCGATCCAGTGCAGCCAGGGCCTGGCTGCCAACGCCACACCGGTGCAGCAGGCTTACTGCGCCGGGCTGAACTACGCCGCATTCAACCCCTGGACCACCGAGCCGCTGTCCGAGCAGGTGCTGTCGCAATTGATCGGCTACGAGAATCTGGACTTCACCTCGTGGCTGGCGCAGGCCAGCTTCAAGGTCGATGGCGACCTGTTCGCCATGCCTGGCGGCACCGCCAAACTGGCCGCGGGCATCGACTACCGCCGCGAGAACATCGGCGGCGAACTGGATTTCAACTGGCGTTCGACCTCCGCCCAGCACGAAGTATTCGGCACCACCGAGCGTGACGTGGGTGCGGTGTTCGCCGAACTGGCGTTCCCGCTGATCGGCAATGACAACGCCTCGCGCTTTGCGAAGAAGCTGGACCTGTCGCTGGCCGGCCGCTACGAGCGCAGCCGCGGCATGGGCGACTTCTCCACCTTCAACCCCAAGATCGGCCTGGACTTCAAGCCGACCGACGGCCTGACCTTGCGCGCCAGTTGGGGCACTTCGTTCCACGCCCCGCCGATGCGCTATGCCTACAACGGTGTGCAGCCGATCACCGGCGGCAACGGCGCGTTTCTGCGTGCAGACCTGTACCGCGCACCCTGCGACACCACGATGGTTCCGCTCAACGGCGTGTCCAACACCGCCGCCGGCTGCACCTTCAACGCGATCGTGGTCTCCGGTGGCGCCGGCCCGACGTTGAAGCCCGAAGAGGCCAAGACCTGGACCGTGGGCTTCGACTGGAAACCGGAGTGGGCACCGGGCCTGCACGCGGGTGCCAGCTACTTCAACCTGAAGGTGGACGACCGCATCGTGCGCATCCAGGCCGGGCAGTTGGGCGGCATCCTCAACGACCTGTTCACCACCGGCACCACTCCGTACATCAACAGCCTGGAGGTCAACCCGAACGTCGACCGCGTGCGGCAGATCATGGAGAACGACCCGCGCTATCTCGGCCAGCTCGGCGCGGGCCCGGTGATGGGGCCGGCGGACGTGGCGATGATCGTCAACGCCACCCAGCTCAACCTGGCCTCGTTGAAGATGGACGGCTTCGACTTCAATCTCGGCTACGGCTTCGACACCAGTTACGGCGGTGCGCTGGAGTTCTTCAATCGCGGCACCCTGCTCAAGTCCTACGAGATCGAGGCCACGCCGGGCTCCGGCTATGTCGACCGTCTCGCCAGGTACAGCGCCGCCGACGGCTCCAGCCCGGTCAAGCTGCGCTCGATGCACGGGGTGAAATGGTACTACGGCAACCTCAACGCCTCGCTGACGATGAACTACGTGGACGACTACGAGTGCGTCGCCGGCTGCTTCCGGCCCAATGCCCAGGGCATGCCGGTGGCGGCGACTTCGCCGGTCAAGGTCAAGGCATGGAAGACCTTCGACTTCCACCTCGGCTACGACCTGTCCGACATCGGTGGTTTCTTCCGCGATGCGCGGGTGAACTTCACCGCGGTCAACTTCACCAACAGCGCCCCGCCGTTCTTCGACACCGGCACCACCGCAGCCGTCGATACTCTGCCGGACCCCTATGATCCGGCCAATGCGACGGTGATCGGCCGCAGCCTGGTGTTGTCGTTCGACAAACGCTGGTAAGCAACGCAGGCCTCCCCGGCGCTGCGTCGGGGAGGCCGGGAGAAACTGGATGATGAAGGCAGTAACCGCAATGCTCGCGCTGGGCCTCGGCCTGGCACCCACGATGGCCCCGGCCGCGCCGGGCCAACCAGCCGCACCGGTCGCCGCGCCGTTGCTGGTCAAGGGCGCGCAACAGTTCGACATGCAGGCGGCCAGTGGGCGCAGCTATCGCATCTTCGTCTCGGTACCGCACAAGCCGCCGCCGCCCTCCGGCTATGGCGTGCTCTACGTGCTGGACGGCAACGCCATGTTCCTCACCGCGATGGAAACGGTGCGGGCCATGGAGCGCCGCCCCGACGTGCCGCGCGACCTGGCCACGGTGGTGGTCGGCATCGGTTATCCCGATGGCGTGGAAATCGGCCCGGCGCGCACTCTGGACCTGACCCCGCCGGGCAGTGGCGACCCCCGCGTCAAGGTGCCTTCCGGCGGTGCCGACGCCTTCCTCGACTTCATCGAAGACCAGCTCAAGCCGCAGCTCGCCCGCCATGCGCAGATCGATCCGGCGCGGCAGGCGTTGTTCGGCCACTCCTTCGGCGGCCTGTTCGTGCTGCATTCGCTGCTGCGCAAGCCCGATGCCTTTGCCGTGCGCGTCGCCGCCAGCCCGTCGATCTGGTTCGACCGCGCCGACATCTCCACCCGGGTGACGGACGCATTGGCCAACCGCACGCCGCAATCGGCACCGCTACGGCTGTTGCTGTCTGCCGGCCAATACGAGCAGGCGCTGTCGCCGTTGGCCAACGCCCAGCCCGACGTCGCCAAGGTCACGCACATGCAGCGCGAACGCGCACAGGTGGACCGCAGCCGCGCGCTGGCCACGGCTCTGGAAGAGCGTACCGCCGTGGACGTGCGCTTCGACGAGATCGCCAGCGAAGACCACGGCACCGTCATTCCTGGGGCGATCAGCCGCGCGGTATCGTTCATGTTGATGCCGCAACTGGAAGTCCCGCCGGTACCCAGCGCGTCCAGCTATTGGCAAATGACCCCGGAGCAGCGCTATGACCTGCGGATGTGGGTACGGCAACTGCCCGACCGCAAGCGCATCCCGTGGCTGACGCGACTGCGCGACACGCTGCACGACGGCCTGAGCAAGGAACAGCTCAAGACCCTGCACGATGAACGCAACGGCATGGATGCCGAACAGGGCAGCAAGCCGCACGAAGTGAACGCCGCGGCGCGTTGAACACTGCGTGGCCGGGTGCGCGTCAGCGCCCACCCCGCCGCTTGAGGAAACGGCAATGCCATGCACGGGGCCTGCCTGCTGCGCAGGCTCCATGCCGTGGCCTGGACTGGTGGCTCAACGCCCCCAGTCGGGCATCGGCATCGCATCGACCGGGATCGGGGCCTGCTCGTCGTCGTCATGGCGGCGGCGGTCGTGGCGCAGGTCCCTTTCGATCTGGTAGTTGCGCCGTTGCAGCCAGGCATCGCGGGTCAGTGCGTATTCGTCCACCGCGCTGTCGCGCAGTTCGTCCAGCGGCAGCAACTGCGCGCGGGTGTCGACCAGTTGCAGGCCCTGTAGGCCGAGGCGGAGCTTGTCGGCCTCGATGTTGCGGATCGGCGAGAGCGGGGTATCGCCGGCCAGGCCGAACACGTCGCGCACGGTGCGCGGGCCGAAGAACGGCAGCTCCACGTAGCGCGACTGGCGCCAGCCCCAGGCACCCAGGGTCTGGCCGAAATCCTCACTGCGCTTGGGCACCATCGCCTTGCTGGCCGGGTCGAACAGGCCGCCGATGCCCAGCGTGGAATTCATCAGGAAGCGGCCCAGCGTGTCCCAGGCGTCGTCGGCATGGCCTTGCAGCAATTGGTTGACCACGGTCAGTGGCGAACGCAGGTTGCTGAAGAAGTTGCTGACACCGGTGCGGGCAAAGCGCGGCACCACGTGCACGTAGGCGGTGGCCAGCGGACGGGCGACGCCACGGTCCACTGCGTTGTTGAAACGATGCACCTTGCGGTTGAACGTCTCCCACGGGTCGTAGGTAACCACGTTGCCGCCATTGGCGTTGGCGTCGGCGGTGCCGCCGTACAGCGCGGCGAAGTCGTCCTCGGCATCGGTGGGGGCGACGTTGCCGCCGTCAGTCACGGCAGCCGGTTCGCTGCCGACAGCAGTCACCTCCGCTGCTGCTACCGCCGCATCGACCGCCGCATCGACCGCCGCAACCTCTGAAGCAACCGTCGTCGGAATATCGGTGGCGGTCTCGGCCGGCGCGATCACGCTGGAAACCGGGGCGTCGTCGCGCACCGGTTTGCCGGCGCACGCGCCGAGCAAGGCCACGGCGAGGAGAAGCGGGAGGATGAAGAGGCGGTTCATGTCAGCTTCCTGCTGCGGATGCATTGAAATCAAGCGACGGCGACAGTCGGTAGGCCGCGCGCAATTCGTCCAGACCGGCCGGAGTGCCGGTGATGGCACCGCCGCCATTGTCGCGCAGGCGCGCTGCCAGCTCGGCCAGCAGTGCCACGCCGGCGCTGTCCACGTGCTCGACTGCTTGCAAGTCGAGCCGCCGCAGTTGTCCGGCCTGGCGTGCCAGCCGTGGCCACAGCGTCACCACCGCGGCGCGGTCGAGGCTGCCGGCCAGGAACAGCGCATCGCCTTCGATGCGCGCGCTGGCGTCACTTGCCACGGGGTGCCGGCCCCGCGCCGGTCTGCAGGCTGCCGCCACGCAGTTCGGCGGCCACGTCCTTGATCGACTTCTGCCGCAGCGGTGTGTCGAACTGGTTCTTGAAGGTCTGCACGTAGGAGATGCCCTCGATCATCACGTCGAACACCTTCCACTGGCCGTCGACGTTGCGCATCAGGTATTCCACCGGGGTCGGCTCGCTGCCGGCGCGCACCAGCTCGGTGCTGACCTTGACGCCGCGGTTGCCCGGCAGCGGCGTTTCGCTGCGGTAGCGGAAGCTGGGCTTGCCCTGGATGTCGAGCAGGGTGGAGCCGTAGCGCGCCATCAGGTTGTCGGCCATCGCGTCGGCAAACAGCTTGACGTCGGCATCGGAAGCGCCCCGGCCGTGCACGCCCAGCACCAGCCGTGCCGAGTAGTCGCGGTCGAAGCTGCGGCTCATTTCGCTGTCGATGAAACCGCGCAGCGCCGCCGGGCTGGCGCGGAACTCGGCGCGGCGGCTCTCCAGCGTGGACAGGATGCGGCTGCTGGCATCCAGCACGGTGCGGCCGGCAGCCGAAGGCTGCGCGGTGGCAGCGGCCGGGCGCGCCTGCGCCAGGGCCAGCGACGGGGCGGCGGCGAGCAGGAGGGAGGCGAGCGCGGTGGCGAGCAGGCTGGTCTTCATGGTTGCGGTTCCGTTGCGGGCGCGTCGGCGCCGTGGGTTTGCCCGGCATCGGCGCCAGAAGGGTTGCCGCCGCCGCTGAACATGTACTTGCCGACCAACTGGATCAGGTCCACCGCCGGCTGGGTGAAGGCGATTTCGTCGCCGGACTTCAACACGTCCGGGTCGCCGCCCGGTTGCAGGCCGATGTAGCTCTCGCCCAGCAGGCCGCTGGTGAAGATGCCGGCGGAGGTGTCGGCCGGCAGATCCTTGAACTTTCCGTCCAGCGCCAGGGTGACGATGGAGTCGTATTTAACCGGGTCGAGCTGAATGTCGGCCACTTGGCCGATGGTCACGCCGCCCACCTTCACCGGTGCCTGCTTGCGCAGTTGGCCGACCTGGCTGAAGCGTGCGGTCAGCAGGTAGTCGCCGCCGCCCATGCCGAAGCGCTGGTTGGTCGAGGCCACCGCCAGCACCAGCAGCGAGGCCAGCGCCAGCAGCAGGAAGGCGCCGACGGAAAATTCGAGTCGAGGTCCACGGATGGCCATGTTGGTTCCTTACTTGAACAGCAGTGCGGAGAGCACGAAGTTGAACATCAGCACCAGCAGCGAGGCGTTGACCACCGCGCGGGTGGTCGCCACCGAGGTGCCTTCGATGGTGGGTTCGGCGTGGAAGCCGACGTAGGCCGCCACCAGTGCCGCGGTGCCGCCGAAGATTGCCGACTTGAGCAGGGCCACGGCGAAGTCGTCCCAGAAATCGACGCTGCCGCGCAGCCCCGACCAGAACGTGCCGTTGTCCTGGCCCAGCACCTGCACCGCCTCGAACCAGCCACCGGCGATCGCCAGCGAGCAGAAGATGCCGGTCAGCAGCGGCACGGTCAGCACCGCCGCCCAGAAGCGCGGCGCCACCGCCTTGGCCACCGGGTCGATCGCCATCAGCTCCAACGCCTTGATCTGGTCGGTGGCGCGCATCAGGCCCAGTTCGGCGGCGATCGAGCTGCCGGCGCGGCCGATGAACAGCAGCGCGGTCAGCACCGGCGCCAGCTCGCGGTACAGCGACAGGCCGAGCAGCGTGGACAGCGCATCGGAGGCGCCGAAGGTGGTCAGCGTGCGGTAGCCCTGCAGGGTCAGCACCAGGCCGACGAAGGCGCCGCCGACGGCGATGATCGGCAGCGAACGCGCGCCGATCTTGTAGATCTCGCGGGTCAGTTCGGCGAGGAAGTCGCGGGTCGGCAGCGAGCCGCGCAGCACGGTCAGCGAGAACAGGCCGGCGCGGCCGAGCGAGCGGATCGAGGCGGTGAACGGCATCAGGCAACCCTCGCGCGCGGGGCGGCGTCGAACGGAATCGGGCCGTCGGGCTGGCCGTGCAGGAACTGCCGCAGCAGCGGGTCGGTGCTGGCCTGCAGTTCGTCCGGGGTGCCGGAGAACACGATGCCCTCGTTGGCGATGACCACCGCCTGGTCGCAGATCGGCAGGGTTTCGTGGACGTGGTGGCTGACGATGATGCTGGTCAGGCCGAGGCTGTCGTTCAGGCGCTGGATCAGGCTCATGATCACGCCGGAGGCGATTGGGTCGAGCCCGGTCAGTGGCTCGTCGTAGATCATCAATGGCGGGTCCAGCGCCAGCGCACGGGCCAGCGCCACGCGCCGTGCCATGCCGCCGGACAGCTCGCGCGGCCACGCATCAGCGGCGGCCAGCAGGCCCACCGCGTGCAACTTCATCCGCACCAGCCGTTGCAGCACCGGCTCGGGCAACCGGGTATGGGTGCGCAGCGGCAGGGCGACGTTCTCGGCCACGCTGAGGTCGGTCAGCAGGCCGTTGCCCTGCAGCAGCACGCCGACGTTCTTGCGCATCTCCAGCAGCGCGCGGTTGCCGTGCGGAATGTCCTGCCCGAACAGGCGCACGTGGCCGGCAGCCGGGCGCAGCTCGCCGGTCAGCGCCGCCAGCAACGTGGACTTGCCGCTGCCCGAGGGGCCAAGCACGGCGGTGATGCTGCCGCGCGGCACGTCCAGCGAAACGCCGCGCAGGATCGTGCGCCCGCCGCGCTCGATGCGCACGTCGGACAACTGCACCAGGGGCATCTGGAGAGAGGACATGGCGGCCTTTTACGGAAAGCTAACGGGGCAGGATTATCGATTCGGCCTGAACAAAAGAGAACCGGGCCGTGCAGTATTGTCGCCGCATCGCGGCCCGCCGTCAGTGTCGCTGGCGGAACAGCGTATCTCCTGGCGGGCGAAAACAGCGGCACAAGGCCTGCTCCACATGTCCGGCAAGCCGCAGCGTCGCAGCCATTGCGACCCCGCTCCGGCACAATCGCGCCCATGCCCGACACCACCCCGGATTTCCGCCTCTACCACTCCAATGCGCTGGACGTACTGGCCTCGCTGCTGGCCCACGAACTGCGCGAACCGGCGCCGGGGCAGCCGCTGCTGGCCGCCGACACGGTGCTGATCCCGCAGGTGGCGATGCGGCGCTGGCTGCAATCGACGCTGGCGGCCGAATACGGCATTGCCGCCAATCTGGAATTCCTGACGCCCGGCGAGTTCGTCGCGCAGACGCTGAAAGCCAATATCCCCGGCGAACACGACGACCTGGGCGCGGCCGGCTTGCACTGGCGGCTGTACGCGGCGCTGACCGATGCGGCACTGATGCGGCAACCAGCGATGGCCGGGCTGCATGCCTGGCTCGACCGTGACGATCCGCTGCGGCCGTGGTCGCTGGCCGCCGAGCTGGGCGGTGTGTTCGAGAAATACCAGGCCTGGCGGCGCGACTGGCTGCTGCGCTGGGAAGCCGGCGCCGATGCCGGCGACCCGCAGGCCATCCTCTGGCGCCACATCGCCAGCGGCCGCCAGCATCGCGCGCGGCGCATCAACGACTATCTGGCGCGTTTCGAAGGCAGTGGCCAACCGCTGCCGCAAGGCCTGCCATCGCGGCTGTTCGCCTTCGCCACGCTCAACGTCTCGCCCGACGTGCTGCGGGTCATCGCCACCCAGGCCCGCACCGGCACCCTGCACTTCTATCTGCCCACGCCCACCCGCGCGTACTGGGGCGATTTGCAGACGCTGGCTGAAAAGCTGCGCGGCGGCAGCGACGACCCGTTCGGCGAAGCCGCCGGCGAGAACCCGCTGCTGCAAGCCTGGGGCGCGGCCGGGCGCGACTTCATGGCGGTGCTGGGCAGCTACGAAGTGGTGCACCCCAGCGGCGAGATCGCCGCCTACGACGACCCCGAGCAACGCGACGGCAAGACGCTGGACGAAGGTGGCCTGCATGACAGCCTGCTGCATCGGTTGCAGGCCGACCTGTTCCACCGCCGCGCGCAGCCTGTGCCGCCGCTGCGCCCGGCACTGCGCCGCGACGACCCCAGCGTGCAGGTCCACGCCTGCCATACCCGCCTGCGCGAGATGCAGGTGCTGCACGACCAACTGCGCGCGCTGCTGGACGACGCGCGCTTCGAGCCACCCCTGCAACCGCGCGAGATCGCGGTGCTGGCGCCGGACATCGACCCCTACGTGCCGTACCTGGAAGCGGTGTTCCGCGGCCGCGGTGGCGGCCAGGGCCACATTCCGTGGGCACTCGCCGACGCCAGCCCGTTGCAGGGCGAGCCGCTGGCCGAGGTGTTCCTGCAACTGCTGGGGCTGCCGGTGTCGCGTTTCGGCCGCAACGAAATCCTCGACCTGCTCGCCAGCCCGCCGCTGGCCGCCGCCGCCGGGCTGGATGCGGCCGCGTTCGAGCGCCTGCACGCTTGGTTGCAGGCCGCCGGTGCGCGCTGGGGGCTGGATGCCGCGCATCGTGGCCAGCATCAGGCACCGGTGGATGACGCCTGTACCTGGCAATTCGCGCTGGACCGGCTGCTGCTCGGTCACGCCAGCGGCAGCGATGCCGACCTGTGTGGTGTGGCACCGTGGCCGGAGCTGGAAGGCAGCGCGCTGGCCGCGCTCGACGCCCTGATTCGCCTGTTACGCGTGCTTGCCCGCCACCAGAAGACGCTGGCCGAGGTATTGCCGCCGGTACAGTGGCGCGAACGCCTGATCGGCCTGCTGGACGCGCTGCTGCCGGAAACCCCGGCCGACCCGGCCACGCAACGCGCGCTGGACCGCCTGCGCAAGCTCATCAATGAATTTGCCGAAGACGCGGAAAAGGCCGGCTTCCACGCCCCGGTGCCGGCCGAGGTGGTGCGCGCGCATTTCGCCGCCGTGCTGTCCGAGGCCGACACCCGCGCGCCGCTGCTCACTGGCGGCGTCAGCTTTGGCCGCATGGTGCCGATGCGGCTGCTGCCGTTCCGGGTGATCTGCGTGCTGGGCCTGAACGATGGCGACTTCCCGCGCCGTGATCCGGCCGCCGGCCTGAGCAAGCTCACCGCCGAACTGGGCAGCACGCGCCGTCGTCATGGCGACCGCTCCAATCGCGAGGATGACCGCTTCCTGTTCCTGCAACTGCTGGCCTCGGCACAGGAAGTGTTCTACCTCAGCTACCTCGGTGCCGATGCCCGCGACGGCAGCGCGCGCGAGCCCTCGGTACTGGTCAGCGAACTGCTTGACGCCGCCGCTGCCTGCCATGACCACCCCGCCGCCGCGCGCAAGGTGATGACGGTGCAGCACCCGTTGCAGCCGTTCGCCCCGGCCGCGTTCGGTGGCGACGGCGAACCGCGCCGCTTCAGCTACCAGCGGCAGTGGCATCCTGCCGCCGGTGCGGTTGGCGGCCAGCGCCAGCGGCTGCCGGCGTGGATCGAAGGCGGGCTGACCGCGCCCTTGCCCGAGGCATTGCAGGAGAAAACCCTGTCGCTGGACGCTCTGCGCCGCTTCCTCGCCGACCCCGCCGGGCAGTTCCTCGAACACCGCCTCGGCCTGCGCCTGGCCGGCGAGATCGACGCCAGCGACGACATCGAACCGCTGCTGCTGCCGGAAAAGGGCCGCGAGCATTCCTCGCTGCAGCAATACCTGCTCGGCGCGCTGCTGCAAGGCGACGAAGCCAACCTGTACGAACGCCTGCGCGCGCGGGCATTGCTGCCGTCCGGCGCGCTCGGGCGGCAGCAGTTCCAGCAACTGCTCGGGCAGGTCCGCCCCTGTGCGCAGAGCTACGCGCGCTGGCACGACGGCACCGCGCTGCACAGCCAGCGCCACGCGGTGGAGATCGACGGCATCACCGTGCACGGGCGTATTGCGCAAATCCATCCACAGGGCCTGCCACGGCTTGCAGCAGGTGCCCCCGGCGTGGCCTGGGTGCTGCGCAGCGGGCTGGACTGGCTGCTGGCCAATGCCGCCGGCGCGCCGCTGCCACTGGTGCAGTTTTTTGACGACGGTCACGGTGGCCACGGCCCACACACGTTGCCGGCGCTGCCTGTGGAACAAGCGCTGGCCGCCTTGAAAGCCTTGCTGCACCTGCGTTTGCAGGGCTTGCAGGCACCGCTGGCGTTCGCCCCCTACAGCGGCTGGGCGATCTACAACGCCGAACCTGAAAAGCGCGAAAAAGCCGGCCGCGACAAGTGGAACGGCAGCGAGCGCAGTTGGGGCGAGCGCAACGGCGAGGCCGCACGACTGGCCTTGCGCGGCAGCGATCCGTTCGCTTCGGCGGCCACTACCAACAGCTTTATCCACAACAGCCTGTTGATATTCACCGCGCTGCGCGAAGGCCGGGTATTGCCGGAAATGGAGGATCGGCCATGAACGCCGGGCAGCCATCATGCGACCCCTATCTCGACCTGCCGCTGTCCGGCCTGCGCCTGATCGAGGCCAGCGCCGGCACCGGCAAGACCTTCACCCTGGCCACGCTGTTCACCCGCCTGGTGGTGGAACAGGGCCTGCGCATGGGCCAGATCCTGGCCGTCACCTTTACCGACGCGGCCACCCAGGAGCTGCGCAAGCGCATCCGCGAGCGGCTGGACCTGGCCGCGCGGCTGGTGGACGTGGAACCTGCCGCCAGCGACAACCCGGAAACCGCACTGACCCACGCCGTCCTGCAACGCCATCTGGCGCAGGGCGGCGAAAGCGCCGCGCAGCTCGCCCGCCGCCTGCGCATCGCCGCCGAGGAAACCGACCTGGCGGCAATCTTCACCATCCACGGTTTCTGCACCCGGGTGCTGGGCGAACACGCGCTGGAAAGCGGCCACGGCTTTGCCACGCCGGAATTGCTGACCAACCCGCGCGCGCTGCATGCCGAACTGGCCGCCGACCTGTGGCGGCAGCATGCCGCGCGCGGCGAGGCAATGGACGCGCTGTTGGGTTTGTGGAAAAGCCCGGAAGCGCTGGCCGCCGACCTGCCGACGCTGGTTGTCGATATGCCGCTGCTGCCGGAAATTCCGGAAGCGGCGCTGGCCGATCAGCGCCCGCTGCGCGACGCCGCCGCGCAGCGGTTGGCCGACGGTGTGGCCGCGCACGGCGAAACCTATCGACAGCAGTTGCACGACGCATTGGACGGTGGCGTGCTCAACAAGGGCAGCTACAAGACCGACTGGATCGAACCGCTGTTCACCCACCTGCTGCACTGGAGCCGCCACCCCGACCCGGCCACCGCGTTCGACGAACGGCTGCAACGGCTCACTCTCGACGCCCTCACCGCCAAGACCAACAAGGCCAAGGCCGGCAGCACCCCGGTGTCGCCGCTGCAGCCGCTGATTGCCGATTACGTGCAGGCGCTGGCGCAGTGCGTCGAATGGCGCCGGCAACAATCCATCGTGCTGCTGCACCAGTTGCGCGACGAAGCCCGCCAGCGCCTCGCCCGCCACAAGCAGCAATACCGCGTGCAGACCTACGACGACCTTATCGATGGCGTGCACGCCGCGCTGGCCGGCGTGCATGGCGCGCAATTGGCCGAGCGCCTGCGTGCGCAGTACCGCTACGCGCTGGTGGATGAATTCCAGGACACCGACCCGCGCCAGTGGGACATCTTCCGCTGCGTGTTCGCCGAGCCGGCGGAAAGCGCCGCGCTGTTCCTGATCGGCGACCCCAAGCAGGCCATCTACGGCTTCCGCGGCGGCGACGTGCACACCTACCTGCACGCCCGTGCGCTGGCCGAGCAAGCGCCCAGGCTGGCGCACAACTTCCGCTCGCGCCCGGCGCTGCTGCGCGCGCTCGACGCGCTGTACGCCAATGCCGGCGAACAGGCGTTCCTCGACCCCCGCATCCGCTTCGAGAAAGTGGAACCGGGCGATACGCACAACGATGCCGACTACCTGCTCGACGGCGCCCCGGCCCCGGCGCTGACCCTGCACTTCATCGATGCCGACGACGAAGGCAAGCCACTGAAGGCCGACGATTCGCGCGACGCCGCCACCCTGGCCTGCGTGGCCGACATCCACCGCGTGCTGTCCGCCGCGCGCGAGGGCCGCGCGCTGATCGATGGCAAGCCCGTGCAAGCGGGCGACATCGCCGTGCTGGTGCGCTCGCACAAGGAGGCCGCGCGCATCCAGCAGACGCTGGCGGCGCTGGGCATCGCGGCGGTGGCCGCCGGCAAGCACAGCCTGTTTGCCAGCAACGAGGCGCACGAACTGCGCTTGCTGTTGCTCGCCCTGCTGCAACCGGCCGACGAAGGTCGCCTGCGCGCCGCGCTGGCCAGCGTGCTGCTGGGCGAAAGCGCCGCCGCCATCGCCGCGCTGGAAAACGATGGCGAACGCCAGCGCCGGCACCAGCAGCGCCTGCTGCAATGGCGCGAGCGTTGGCAGCGCGGCGGCGTGCTGGCGATGCTGTCCGAACTGTGCGCCGAACAAGCGCCGCGGCTGCTGGCGCTGGTCGATGGCGAGCGCCGCCTGAGCAATTACCTGCAACTGGGCGAACTGCTGCAGGAGGCCGGCCACCGCAGCATCGGCCTGCACGGTTTGCTGGACTGGTTGCAGACGCGCATCGCCCATGCCGACGACGGTGACGAAGCGCAGTTGCTGCGGCTGGAATCGGACGTGCGCCGGGTGCAGGTCATCACCCTGCACAAGAGCAAGGGGCTGGAATACCCGCTGGTCTACCTGCCCTTCGTCGGCATCGACGGCAAGGCGCCGGATACCGACCAGCACAAGACCGTGCACGACGGCGACCAGCGCGTGCTGCACTGGAAGATCGACAAGGATGCCGAGGACTGGAAGGCCGTCGCCACCCAGGCTGCCGCCGAGGACGCGGCCGAAACCGCGCGCCTGCTCTACGTCGGCCTGACCCGCGCCCGGCACGCGCTGTGGATTGCCGCCGGCGCGCTGGCCGGGCTGCCCGAATCGCGGCTGGGGCCGATGCTGGAAGCGCACGAAAAACTGGCCACGCACCCGGACATCCACATTGTCGAAGGCAGCGTGGCGATGCTGCCGCCGCGCCTGCCGCCCGAGCGCGAACAGGCGCTGCCGCCGGTGCGGGATGCGCGGCGCATGTTGTCGCACGACTGGTGGGTCTACAGCTTCACCCAGCTCGCCCATGCCGAAGCCGGCCACGACACCTCCGCCGCAGCCACCGAAGACAACGGCGGTGCCGCCGACGAACCGGCGCAGCCCGAGCTTGAAACCGAAACCGCCGCGCAACCGGAAGCCTTCGACCCGCGCTTTGCCGGCAGCCGTTTCGGCAACGTGCTACACGCCGCGCTGGAAAACACCGACTTCGCGCTCTGGGCGGGTTGGCAGCCGGGTGATGCCGCGCCGCCGGGGCAGGACGCCATCATCGCCACGGCATTGCGCGCGGAAGGCTATGCCGGCGATGACATCGCCGCCGGCGTCGCCGTGCTGACGCCGCTGGTGGGCCAAACCCTGACCGTCACCCTGCCCGAGGGCGGCGCATTGCATTCGCTGGATGCAAGCGCGCGCCGTGCCGAAATCGAATTCCATTTCGCCATGCAGCCCACCGCCGTGCCGGCATTGCTGCGCGTGCTGCACGAACACGGCATCGCCCGTCACCGCCACGGCTTCGGCGCCCGGCAACGGCTGGAAGGGCTGATGACCGGCAAGATCGACCTCACCTACCAGCGCGACGGCCGCTGGTACGTGCTCGACTACAAATCCAACCGGCTGCCCGGCCATGCCCCGGCGCAACTGGAAGCGGCCATGCGCCACAGCGAATACGACCTGCAGGCGCTGATCTACACCGTGGCGCTGCACCGCTGGCTGCGTTTCCGCCTGGGCGACGGCTACGACTATGCACGTGATTTCGGCGGCATCCGCTACCTGTTCTGTCGCGGTCTGGACGCTACCCGCAACCCGTCGCCGGGCCTGTATGCCCACCGCTTCGCCCCGGAACTGGTGCAGGCCGTGGACGAACTGTTTGCGGGCGGCAAGCCTTCAACGTGGGGTGAGCGGCAAACGACGCCAGTGGAGTCGAAACCATGAACCTGCTGACCAGCCTCAACAAAACCGGCGTCCTTCGCCCACTCGATCACGCCCTGGCGCAAAGCCTGCGCCGCCTCGACTCGGACACCCCGGATGCCGTGCTGGCCGCCGCCGCACTGGCCTCGCTGGCCGTGACGCAGGGCCATGCCGGCTTCGACCCCAGCCAACCCGAGCGCCTTGTCGAGCCCAACCTCCCGTGGCCCGACCCGCAGGCGTGGGTCGCGCAACTGCAAGCCTCGCCCTGGGTCGCCACCCCCGACGACGACAGTGCCGAAGCCGAACAAGCACCGTTGGCGTGGGAACACGGCCTGCTCTACCTGCGCCGCTACCGCGAATACGAACGCCGCCTTGCCCTCGGCCTGCAACGCATAGGCCAGGCACCACTCGACCCCGCCGCTACCGCTGCCCTGGCCCCGCTGTTCGCGCAGTTGTTCGACGTACCCGCAAAGCCTGCTTCTACCCCCTCCCTTTTCGGCGAAGCCGAAAGGGGAGGGTTGGGGAGGGGTGCTTCTGCTTCCAGCGTTGCGCAAAAGTCGGAAGCACCCCCTCCCAACCCTTCGGGCCCGGCCCGAGCGCATGGCGCTCAGGCGTTCAGTGGGCTGCACGCCAGTGGCGTGCAAGCAGCCCCCTTCACCCCCCTGCCTGCTGTGCAGGCAAGGGGAGGGGTGAAAAGCCTGGCGCTTCCTTCGTCCCGCAATCACCAGGCCCGCGCCGCTGCCCTCGCCCTGTGTCATCCCCTGCTGTTGGTCACCGGCGGCCCCGGCACCGGCAAGACCACCACCATCGCGCGCCTGCTGGTGCTGCTGGCCGCGCAAGCCCGCGCTGCCGGCCAGCCACCACCGCGCGTGGCGCTGGCC
>JBASBF010000005.1:0-8742 GCA_049650985.1 Stenotrophomonas sp.
CGCGAAGTAGCGCAGAACATGGCGGAACGTGCTTTCTGCAATTCGTGAACGGCTGTAGTACCTATTTTTCACTTTCATTTCAGAAACTTAGACCACATCAAGAGTGGCTTAACTTCCTAAGACCCAAGGGGAATATCCGATGAGTGCGATCAACGCCCGCCAGGGCATCCTGTCCCTGGCGGTCAAGGACAAGGCTGCGCTGTACAGCGCCTACATGCCGTTCGTGAAGAACGGCGGCGTATTCGTGCCCACGCCCAAACGCTATTTCCTCGGCGACGAAGTGTTCCTGCTGCTGACCCTGCCCGATTCCGGCGAACGCCTGCCGGTGGCCGGCAAGGTCATCTGGGTGACACCGCTGGGCGCGCAGGGCAACCGCCAGGCCGGCATCGGCGTGCAACTGGCCGAAGGCGCGGATGGCGAGTCGATCCGCAACCGCATCGAGACCCTGCTGGCCGGCACCACTGGCTCGGACAAGCCCACCCAGACCATGTGAACGGGCAGGGCGAAAAAATCGCATCCATCCGTTGACGCCGTCCTCGTTCTCCCTATAATGGGCGGCTCGCAATACGGGCGGTTAGCTCAGCGGTAGAGCATTGCCTTCACACGGCAAGGGTCACAAGTTCGAACCTTGTACCGCCCACCATGCGAACGAAAGAACCCCTGATTTTTTCAGGGGTTTTTTGTTGCCACCATCTCTGGCGGCAACCCTTCGGGCCATCGACAAGCGATGTCAAAAACCGCTCCCGGCGGTTTTTTTGTTGTCCGGATTCCGGAGCCGGGCTGGTCTGAGCCGGGTGCGCGGGTTTCACCGGAATTGAATCCGCGTGGGCCAGAATGGAATGGCTTTTCCACATGCCGGTTTGCCGTCATGCCCGAATCCATTCCGTGAGCGATAGCACATGAATCCCCTGGCCGCTGCCCTCGAATCCGTCTTCGATTCTCTGGCGCCGGAATTGCTGGCGACCTACCACGATCTGCACCGCAATCCCGAACTCTCCATGCAGGAGCAGCGCACTGCGGGCATCGCGGCGGGCCACCTCGAAAAGCTCGGCTACGCGGTGACGCGCGGGGTCGGTGTCACCGGTGTCGTCGGCGTGCTGCGCAATGGCGATGGCCCCACGGTGATGCTGCGCGCGGACATGGACGCGCTGCCGATGGACGAGGACACCGGGCTGCCGTGGTCGAGCGCCGTTGCCGGGGTCGCGCATTCGTGCGGGCATGACTTGCACGTCACCTGGCTGATGGGCACCGCGCAGGTGCTTGCGCAGGCGCGTGATACCTGGCGCGGGACGGTGCTGCTGGTGTTCCAGCCTGGCGAGGAAACCGCGCAGGGTGCCGAGGCGATGGTGGCCGACTGGCAGGGCGCGGGGTTGCCGCGCCCGGACGTCATCCTTGGCCAGCATGTGATGGTGGGCCCGGCGGGCACCGTGACCTGGCGTGCGGGGGTGATCCTGTCGGCCGGTGACAGCCTGCAGGTGAAACTGTTCGGCCGCGGTTCGCACGGTTCGCAGCCGCAGACTTCGATCGACCCGGTGGTGATGGCGGCCTCGACCGTGCTGCGGCTGCAGACCATCGTTTCGCGCGAGGTGTCGCCGCTGGACAGCGCGGTGTTGACAGTGGGCGCGCTGCAGGCCGGCAGCAAGGAAAACATCATTCCCGACGACGCCATCATCAAGCTCAACATGCGCACCTACGATGATGGCGTACGCGCGCACATGCTCAAGGCGGTCCGCCGCATCTGTTGCGCCGAGTGCGCGGCCTCCGATGCGCCGAAGCCGCCGGAATTCACCACCTTGAGCAGTTATCCGCTGACCGACAACGACCACGCCGCCACCGCGCGCGTGGCCGCTGCGTTCCACGCGCAGTTCGGCAAGGACGCCAGCGAAGGCAAGCCGGCCGCCGCGAGCGAGGATTTCAGTGTGTTCGGGCGCAGTTGGAAGGTGCCCTACGTGTTCTGGTTCGTGGGCGGCACCGATCCACAGGTGTACGTGCAGGCCAATGCGGCGGGCACGCTCAACGCGATTCCCAGCAACCACTCGCCGCGTTTCGCACCGGTGCTGGAGCCGACGTTGAAGACCGGCTTGCAGGCGATGCTGACCGCGGCCTCGGCGTGGCTGTGCGGGCAGGCGGAAGCCGGCAGGGATTGAGGTGCGAGCCGGCGCTCAGGGGGCTGGTGGCGCTGCTGGTTCGCGTGACAGGCACTGGCGCAGGTTGTCCAGTTCGGTCGCCAGCAGCGCTGGGGTCGGGCCGAATGCTGCGGGTGGCTGTTTGTCGCCAACGGCAGTGATGAGCTGTTCGATCGCGCGCTGCACCTCCGCCAGGCCGTCACTGCCGAACATGGCAGCGGCCGAGGCGCGCGCGGCTTCGTCATCCAGCCGTTCCAGCGCCCAGCAGGCGGACAACGTGCGGTAGGCGAGCTGTTCGGTGGCGGCAATCGCCGGCCAGGCTTGTTCGGCGGCGCGTCGCTGCTGCCGTGATGCCGCCAGGCCATCCTCGTGTGCCTGCGCGAGGGCGAAGCTGGCGTGCTGCAACTGTCGCCGCGTGGCCCTTGCCGCAGGCGTGGTGACGGTGCCGCCGGCAAGGTGCGTGACCACGGCATCAACCGCGCGCAGCATACGCAGCAACTGCTCCGGTAGCGTGGCTTGGGCCGCGCGTGGCGGGATCAGGCGGAACACCAGCAGCGCCACGGCGCAACCGGCCAGCGTGTCGATACCGCGCGCCAGCAGGTAGGCACCCGGCGCATCGACCGGGTGGCCGCCACTGGCGATGGTGAGCGCGGCGCCGGTGATGAAAATCACCGCCAGCGCGTAATTGCGCACGACCAGCATCTCGATGGTGAACTGCAGCGCCATCACCACCAATGCCAGCCAAGGGCCTTGCGGATGGGCGATGAGAATCGCACCGGCAAGCAACAGCCCTATCCAGGTTCCCAGCAGGCGCTGCACGCTGCGCTGGAACATGCGTTGCCAATCGAAGCCCTGGTGCAGCATCAGTACCGCGGCGGCCACCGCCCAGTAGGCGCGTTCGAGATGGACCGCCGCCCCGAGCGTGCCGACCACCAGCGCCGCCACGCCCACCCGCAGCACTACCCGGCGCGAGCTGGAGCCGGGCTGCAGCGCCTCGCGCAGGGTGGCGAACGCACCGGGATGGCCCAGCGGTACCGCGTTCGCCGCGGTGCCGGGTACTTCCTGCAACGTGCCAACCTGTGCAACCAGCCGACGGACTTCCTTCAGCAGCGTTGCCGGCGGCGCCTGGCCCTGGCCTGCCGCAGCCATCGCATCGGCGAAGCGCAGGTGCAGTTCGCGGTTGAGCGTGCGCAGGCGGCTGAGCCGGCTGTTGCGACGCGCGCGTGCCGGTTGCCGGTTGACCAGCGTGGTCCAGGCTTCGTGCATCAGGAAGGCCGCCCGGTGCCGTGCCTTGCTCTCGTGCGCACCACCCACCGCTTCGATGTACGCGGCGACCGCCTTGCCGGCGGCGGTGACCGCATTGCGCTCCGGCCCACGCGGCCAGAACAGCGCACCGCCCATGTGCACCAGCCAGGCGAATGCACCACCCGCCAGCACCAGCGCGGTGGCATTCAATGGGGTGAGGTGCGATGCCGGCATCGCCGTGCCCGCCGCACAGGCGAGCATGAACATGTAAGCCCCCGGCGGCCCGATTTGCAGTGCGTTGGCCAGCCAGGTCGAGAGCATCGCAATCGCCGCCACCGTCACCACCACTGCCCAGGGAGAGGGCGCCACCCACAATCCCAGCCCGACCGCGAGCGCGAATGCCAGCGCGACCAGCGCAAGCTGCCGTGCGCGGTTCAGGTACGGGCGGCCACTGCCATACAGCGCGGTGAAGCCGCCAATCGACGCCATCAGCCCGGCTGGGATGTCGTGGGCCAGCCAGCCGGCGAGGATGGGCGCGCCCATGCACAGCGTCGCCCGCAGCGCGAACAGCCAGCGTCGCGGCGGCGCCGGCCGCATTTCGATCAGGTGGCGCAGCAGGTGCGGGGACGGGGTGGGCGGTGGTGGCTGCATCGCGGGTTCCGGGGAACGAGGGTGGAGGGGTGTAGGTATCTGTCCGTGGGCCGCCGGGAGTGGCGAGGAGCGGCTGCTTCCGCATGGGCGGCCGCCGCAACGGCATCAACCGTGCGTGTCGGGTTCGCCGATGCTGCCGAACTCCACCGGTGTGCGCGTGTAGAACAGGTGCACGTTCTCCGTGCGCAGGCGCTGGAACAGGCCGTCGGTTTCTTCGGTGGTCAGGGTCATCATCACCGCCTGCGGCTGCTCGGCCAGTTCGAAGAAGCGCGCCGAGTGCAGGTGGTGGTCGCGCCCGATGCCCTCGCTGGCCGGGATGAGGGTAGCGCCGCGCAGGCCCAGTTCGGCGGCGAGGTGGAGCAGCCACTCGGCCAGCGGGTGGCCGCGGTGGCGGCGGTCCTGCCGGGTGAAGAAGGTGATCTGGTAACCGTTCATGGGGTTCTCCTCAGCCGGCCTTGAACAACGCCACGGTGGCGATGCCGGCGAAGGTCATCAGCAGGGTGCCGGCGACGTGGATGGCGATGGCGCCCAGCGCCAGTGCGTACTGGCCGCGCTGCAGCAGGGCGACTATCTCGGCGGAGAACGTCGAGAAGGTGGACAGGCCACCGCAGAAGCCGGTGATGACCAGCAGCCGCCATTCCGGCGACAGGCCCGGAGCCTGGGCGAAGAAGGCCAGGGCGATGCCGACGATGTAGCCGGCGATCATGTTGGATGCGAGCGTTCCCGGCGGCACGTCGGGGAACAGGGCGTTGAGCCTGAGGCCCAAGCCCCAGCGCATCAGCCCGCCCAGCACCGAGCCGGCGGCGATGGCGGCGATCGGTTTCCACATGCAGTCCTCTCCTTGAATCGATGTTCGAGGACAGGCGCGCCCACGCGGCCCGTCCGGCCAAGCGTAGGCATCATCAGCCGCTGTCGCGGCGGTTCGCGGAGGAATGCCATCTCCGTTGCCCGGCAATATACATCCCCTGGCTACAAACACCCCTCTCCAGTAATGCCCATGTCACTGATGAACAACGTGCTGGGGTCACATGATCAGGCGCCAGCGGCCAGTTCCCGCCCACGCTGTGCGGCGGCGGCCACGGCGCTGCCGACCAGCGCATGGAAGCCGCCAGCGGCCAGTGCCTCCAGCGCGGCCTGGGTGGTGCCGTTGGGGGAGGTGACGGCCTTGCGCAGGGTGCCGGCGTCCTGGTCGCTTTCGGCCAGCATGCGCGCTGCACCGAGGACGGTCTGTACCACCAACTGCCGCGCAGCATCCACCGCCAGCCCCTGGGCAAGCGCGGCGTCCTCCATTGCTTCGGCCAGTGCGAACACGTAGGCCGGGCCGCTGCCGGAAACCGCGGTGACCGCGTCCATCAGCGCTTCATCGTCGATCCAGCGGGTCTGCCCGGCGCAGGCGAGGATGGCTTGGGCGGTCGCGCGCTCGTCGGTGCCGACGTCCGTACTCGCATACAGGCCGGTCATGCCCGCGCCCAGCAGTGCCGGGGTATTGGGCATGGCCCGCACCAGCGTGGCCGACGACCCCAGCCAGCGGCGCAGCGTGTCGGTGCCGATGCCTGCGGCGATGGAGACCACCAGCGTGCCCGACGCCAGCCGTGGCGTCAGTTCGGCACAGACGGCGGCCATCACCTGCGGTTTGACCGCCAGCACCAGCGTGCGCGCGTCGAGCGCCGCGGTGGCGATGGAGTCGGCCACGCGCACGCCATGCGTCTGCTGCAATGCCTGCCGTTGCGGGGCTTGGGGTTCCACCACCTCGATCGACGTGGCTGGCGTTCCGGCCGCGACCAGCCCGGCAATAAGGCTGCGCGCCATGTTGCCGCCGCCGATGAAGGCGATGCCGCCGGAAAGGGGAACGGTGTCGTGGGGGGCGATCATGGCGGCCTCGCTGCGGGTGGGAATCGGTCAAAGTGTACCTATCCGCAGGCTGCGGGCCCGTACCGGAACCCTGCCGCCGCAGCGGCATCGACCTGTTACGCGAGAGGGCTATACTGCCGGCCGGGGAAACATCTTTCGCAAACTCCTGGGGATACGCGCACATGGATATCGCCGAACTTCTGGCGTTCTCGGTCAAGAACAAAGCGTCGGACCTGCACCTGTCAGCCGGCCTGCCGCCGATGATCCGAGTGGATGGCGACGTGCGCCGCATCAACATTCCGGCGCTGGACCACAAGCAGGTGCACGCGCTGGTGTACGACATCATGTCGGACAAGCAGCGCCGCGATTACGAGGAATTCCTCGAAGTCGATTTCTCCTTCGAGATTCCCTCGCTGGCGCGTTTCCGTGTCAATGCCTTCAACCAGAACCGTGGTGCCGGCGCGGTGTTCCGCACCATTCCCTCGGAAGTGCTGACGCTGGAAGACCTCGGCTGCCCGCCGGTGTTCCGCCAGTTGATCGAGCAGCCGCAGGGCCTGATCCTGGTGACCGGGCCGACCGGTTCGGGCAAGTCGACCACGCTGGCGGCGATGATCGACCACATCAACAAGAACGACTACGGCCACATCCTCACCGTCGAGGACCCGATCGAATTCGTGCACACCTCGCAGAAGTGCCTGATCAACCAGCGCGAAGTGCACCGCGACACGCACGGCTTCAACGAGGCGCTGCGCTCGGCATTGCGTGAAGACCCGGACATCATCCTGGTCGGCGAATTGCGCGATCTGGAAACCATCCGCCTGGCGTTGACCGCCGCCGAAACCGGCCACCTGGTGTTCGGTACCCTGCACACCAGCTCGGCGGCCAAGACCATCGACCGCATCATCGACGTGTTCCCGGCCGGCGAAAAGCCGATGGTGCGCTCGATGCTGTCCGAATCGCTGCGCGCGGTAATCTCGCAGGCGCTGCTGAAGAAGGTGGGCGGCGGCCGCATCGCCTCGCACGAGATCATGGTGGCCACTCCGGCCATCCGCAACCTGATCCGCGAGGACAAGGTGGCGCAGATGTATTCGTCGATCCAGACCGGCCAGCAGGTGGGCATGCAGACGCTGGACCAGAACCTGCAGGATCTGGTCAAGCGCAGCCTGATCACCCGCAACCAGGCCAGGGAATACGCCAAGGACAAGCGTCTTTTCGAATGATCGAAAAAGCGCGGGAATAGGGAAAAGCAAAAGCCGGGACATGGCGCGACGGATGAGGGATGCGGGTTTTCAACCATTCCCTATTTCCGATTCTCCATTCCCGGCTCCACCGGAGCCACCCATGAGCACCATCGATTTCACCTCGTTCCTCAAGCTGATGGCGCACCAGAAGGCGTCGGACCTGTTCATCACGGCCGGCATGCCGCCGGCGATGAAGGTCAATGGCAAGATCAGCCCGATCACGCAGACGCCGCTGACGCCGCAGCAGAGCCGCGACATGGTGCTGAACGTGATGACGCCGGCCCAGCGCGAAGAGTTCGAAAAGACCCACGAGTGCAACTTCGCCATCGGCCTGTCCGGCGTTGGCCGCTTCCGCGTCAGTTGCTTCTACCAGCGCAACCAGGTCGGCATGGTGTTGCGCCGCATCGAAACGCGCATCCCGACGGTGGAGGAACTGAGCCTGCCGCCGGTGATCAAGACACTGGCGATGACCAAGCGCGGCGTCATCCTGTTCGTTGGCGCCACCGGCACCGGCAAATCCACCTCACTGGCGGCGATGATCGGCTACCGCAACGAGAACTCGACCGGTCACATCATCACCATCGAGGACCCGATCGAATTCGTGCACAAGCACGCCGGCTGCATCGTCACCCAGCGCGAGGTCGGCATCGACACTGACAGTTGGGAGGCGGCGCTGAAAAACACCCTGCGCCAGGCGCCGGACGTGATCATGATCGGCGAGATCCGCACCCGCGAGGGCATGGACCACGCCATCGCCTTCGCCGAAACCGGCCACCTGGTGCTGGCCACGCTGCACGCCAACAACGCCAACCAGGCGATGGACCGCATCATCAACTTCTTCCCGGAAGACCGACGCAACCAGTTGCTGATGGACCTGTCGCTGAACCTCAAGGGCGTGGTCGCGCAGCAACTGGTGCCCACCCCCGACGGCAAGGCCCGGCGCGTGGCGATGGAAATCCTGCTGGGCACGCCGCTGGTACAGGACTACATCCGCGACGGCGAAGTGCACAAGCTCAAGGAAGTGATGAAGGATTCGGTGCAATTGGGCATGAAGACCTTCGACCAGAGCCTGTTCGAGCTGTACCAGGCCGGCGAGATCAGCTACGACGACGCCCTGCGTTACGCCGACTCGCAAAACGAAGTGCGCCTGCGCATCAAGCTCTCGCAAGGTGGCGATGCCAAGACCCTGGCGCAGGGACTGGATGGTGTGGAGATTGCAGGCGTGCGTTGAACCGACACGCTGATCTGGTTCCATGCACGAAGCCCGGACAATGGCCGGGCTTCGTGTTGATACGGCAACGTGCACGCTCCTGCAGTCATGTCCGCCACTACCTCGCCATATGTTGCAAATTTTCTCGTCTGCCTTCCTTGTCTGGCAGGAAGTGGGCGTGCAAGCCTTGTGACGAGTGTCCAGAATCGGTGCGGGAAGAAAGGATTCAGGTGCGCTGGGTGCCGGCTTGCCCACGTTGGAGTTGGGGCCGCCTTGGTTTCAGGGTTTTTTGGAAGGGTCTTAGGAAGCTGAGCGATTAAATAGGCTGCTCACGGAGAATTTTGAGCAGGTATTGGTAGAGATTATCGCGGCGATGATTGAAGCGGAACTCGGTTTCCTTGAGGTGCAAGTAGAACAT
>JBASBF010000006.1:0-7029 GCA_049650985.1 Stenotrophomonas sp.
GTTGCCGCCAGCGCCGGGGCAACCGGGGCCGACCGCGCTGCCGGGCCGGGTGCGCGCAGTGCGCGGTTCACCGTCACCTCGGTCTCGCGGTAGATTTCGGCCACTTCCTCCGGTGCGCCGTAGCTGCCGGCCACGCCGGCGATCACCTCGGCCTCGCTCTTGCCGTTCTGTTCCGCCAGCTCCGAGCGCAGGTATTCCTCGGCGTCGTACAGCGCGTCCTGGATCATCGCCGGGTCGGCGCCGGCCAGCGCCGCGCGCAGCTGCTCCAGATACCCGGGAATCGTGGTCGGCAGCGGCCGCGCATGGATGTCGTTGTTCATCAGTTGATTCCCTCCAGTACCGACTCGACCGAGTCACGGGTGGCAGTCCAGGCCGCGATCCATTGCCGCAGCGCGGCACGGCCATCGTCGTTGATGCGGTAGTAGCGCCGCGGCGGCCCGGCTACCGACGGCTCCACGTGGCTTTCCAGCAGGCCGGCGCCTTCCAGATTGCGCAGCACCGGGTACAGCGCGCTCTGCTTGCCGCTGAGCACGCCGTCGCCGACGCGCTCCAGCTCCTTGGCGATCAGGTAGCCGTACATCGGCTCCGGCGCCCTGGCCAGCACCGCCAGCAACGCCAGCGACACCGTGCCGGTGCTCAACTCCTTCTGGAACTTGCGCAGATGGACATCGGGATCGGACATGCCCTGTTCCTGCCAACCAGCTTGAAGCGAACACTATTGTGAACTTCGCTATAGCGAATGTGCCGGTAGTCATTCCCACCACCGTCATGTGCTGGCCGCCAGCCCCCGTGTTCACGCAGAATCGGGGCACTCTCGCCACCGGACCCGCACCCATGACGCTCCGCCCACACCTGCTCGCCCTTGCCATGCTGATGTCGCCACTGCCGCTGCTGGCCGCCGATGCTCCCGCCAAGTACCGCAGCGCGCAGGAGATCATCAACGCCGCGCCGGACGGCGACTGGCACACCCCGGCCGCCGAGAACCTGCTGTACATGGAACTGGATGGCGGCCGCGTCATCATCGAGCTGGTCCCGCAGTTCGCCCCCGAGCACGCCGGCAATATCCGCACGCTGGCACGCGAAGGTTTCTGGGACGGCACCAGCATCTACCGCTCGCAGGACAACTTCGTGGTCCAGTTCGGCGACGCCGATGCCGACGAGGCCGGCAAGGCCAAGCCGCTGGGCAGCGCGAAGACCCATCTGCCGGCCGAGTTCCAGCGCGCGGCCGCCGGGCTGGATTTCACCGCCCTGCCCGACCGCGACGGCTGGGCCGCGAAGACCGGCTTCGTCGGCGACTTCGCCGTGGCCGGCGACGGCGAGCATGCCTGGCTGGCGCACTGCTACGGCACCGTCGGCGCCGGCCGCAACAACGATGACGACAGCAGCATCGGCGCCGAACTGTACGTCGTCACCGGGCAGTCGCCGCGCCAGCTCGACCGCAACATCACCGTGGTCGGGCGCGTGCTCGAGGGCATGGAACTGCTGAGCACGATCAAGCGCGGGCCGCCGCCGATGGGCTTCTACGACGACGCCGCGCAGCGCACGCCGATCCGCGCCATCCACCTGGCCAGCGAACTGCCGGCCGGCGAGCGCGTGCCGCTGCAGGTGCTGCGCACCGATTCGAAGAGCTTCGCCGATGCGGTGGAAGCACGCCGCAACCGCGTGGACGGCTTCTACAAGCGTGCGGCCGGGCACATCGACCTGTGCAACATCCCGCTGCCGGTGCGGGTGCTGCCCAACTGACGCCGTGCCCCGTGCCGCGGCCGGCCATGCACCGGCCGCGGCCAGCGCACCGCATCATCGTGCTTCACGCGCCCTTGCCCGGCGGCTGCCCAAGCTGGATCTCCCCCACACGCGGAGACCACCATGTCCCTGCTGCGCATCCGCATCACCGGCAGCGCCGACGATGCCCTCGCCGTGAGCGACCTGCTGCATGGCCTGGAAGGCATCGAGCACGTCGAGGAAACCGACGACCTGATGGCCCACATGGACGACGAGGATTCCAGCTCGGCGGGCCTGTCCGACGACATCGGCCCGGGCGTCCATGAACTGGAAGTCGAAGTCGGCAACTCCGCCACCGCGCAGAAGGCGCGGCAGGCCGTGGAACGGCTGGCGCAGGAGCGCGGGCTGGTCATCGAATACGAACACGACGAGGGCTGAGCCACCACGGCGCCGGGTACATGCGGGGCGTGCCCCGGAAAAGCCGCGCCGCGGTACACCCAGGCTCCGCCGACGGCCTCACCGCCGCTTCGCAAGTGGGCACCAATGACTTCCTGGCCGCTGCCAGCGAGAAAACGCCGGGGCACGCCTTGACGTGCCCCACATGACGATCAACCCCGCTTTCGCCGACCGCGCCGCCACAGTTTCAAACCACCCCACAGCACGCCTCCGCCGATCAGCGCCACCGGCAGCAAGCCCGCGAACAGGCGGATCAGCCACGCCAGGCTGGCGGTGAAAATACCGCCGAACTCGGCGAAGGCGCGGCCGATCTCGCTGCGGTTGCGCTGGCCGTTGGTGGCTTCGATGTGGATCGCCAGCTTCTGCGTGTCGATGCGCCGGTGCTGCTGCGCCGCCTCGCGGTTGGCCTGCTCCAGCCCCGCTTCGATCTCGGACAGGCGCTGCGAAATGGTCAGCAGATCGGCCACCGCCAGATCCTTGCGCTGTTGGTAGTCGAGCAGGCGCGCGTGTTCGTTCTTCAAACGCGCCTGCGTCAACTGCGTATCGGACACCTGCTGCGCCAGGTCCTCGGCATGCGTGCTGCGCGCGGTCACTTCACCCTGCTCGCCGGCAAGCGCGACCAGCGGCTCCACGCCCTTCGGCGCGACACGCACTTCGATGGAACCAGAGGCGCCATCGCCACCGGCTTGCGACAACTGCAACACCGCGCAATCACCGAACCTGCCGCTCTGGCACGCCTCGGCCACCGCCTTCAGGCGCGGCGCGATCCGCTCACCCGGCAGCCGCAGCTGCACGGTGTGTTCGTAAGCGAGGAACGCCCCCTCCGGCGAAGCCAGCGCCATCGCGTCGGCCGCGCCCAGGCGCTCGTGCTTCGCGCAACCGGCAACGGCCAGCAGCACCAGCATCCCACCCACGATCCGGCGCGGGGGCATCAGCGGCCGGCGCCGTCGTAATGGGTCACCGCCAACGCATCCAGGTCCAGCGCCGGCACGCAGCGCAGGTTGATTGCCACCGTCGGCACGCCGGTGCGCGGGTCCTGCGCCTCGCTGAAGGGCGCCACGCCGCACACGCGGCAATGGTGGTGGTCGATATGGCCGGTGTTGAAGCGATAGCTTTCCAGCTCGGCCGGGTCGCTCTTCAGCTCGAACGCATCGCGCGGCCCGAACCACAGCAGCGAACCGCGCCGCCGGCAGATCGAGCAATTGCAGGACAACGCGCCGCTGATCGGCTCGCCGGACTCGAACGCGAACGCAATGCGCCCGCAATGACAACTGCCTTCGTAATGCATCGCCATGCTCCGTGGATACCTGCGGCGATGGTAAGCCAATGGCAGGGGCACCGACGTGGCCGCCGGCCCATACTCGGGCTTTCCCCGCCACAACAGGATTCCCGATGCGCAAGCACCTGCTCGCCGCCGCCCTGCTCGCCAGCCTCGCCGGCTGCCAGAACAGCGACGCCCCGAATACCCCGTCCACCGCCACCGAGCAGGCCGGCCAGAGCCAGGCCGATGCGCAGTTCGCCGAACTGTCGAAGAAGGCGCTGGACACGTGGATGCAACTGTCCCCGGTCGGCGCCACCCAGATCGGCGACCACCGCTTCGACGCCGAGATCGACGACCTCAGCGCCGCCGGCCAGCAGAAGGGGCTGGATGCCAGCAAGGCACTGCTCGCCGAACTGGACAAGATCGACGTCGCCAAACTCAACCGCGAGAACCAGGTGGACGCGGCCATCCTGCGCAACCAGCTGCAATCGGACATCTGGAACAGCGAAACCCTGCAGTCGTGGCAGTGGGACCCGCAGGTCTACAACGGGCTGGCCGGCAGCGCCATCTACGGGCTGATGGCGCGCGAGTTCGCACCGCTGCCCGAGCGCCTGAAATCGGCCACCGCACGCATCGAGAAACTGCCGCAGGTCTTCGCCGCCGCCCGCGCCAACCTCGACCCGACGCGCGTGCCGAAGATCCACGCCGAAACCGTGGCCAAGCAGAACAAGGGCATCCTCAGCCTCGTCGATGCCTTCATCACTCCCAACATCGGCCAGCTGGAAGCCGCCGACCAGGAGCGGTTGAAGGCCGCCATCGACACGCTCAAGACCGCCGTCGCCGAGCAGCAGGAATGGCTGGACAAGACGCTGGTTCCGAATGCCAAGGGCGACTTCCGCATCGGCGCGGACCTGTACGACCAGAAGCTGAAGTTCTCGCTCAACTCCTCGCTGTCGCGCGCCGAGATCGGCGAGCGCGCCCGCGCCGAACTGGCGCGCGTGCGCAAGGACATGTACGGCATCGCCCAGGTGGTGCTGAAGGACAAGCCGGGCGCCCCGGAAATGCCGGCCGAACCAAGCGATGCGCAGCAGCAGAAGGCCATCGAGGCCGCGCTGGAACTGGCCTACGCCGACAAGCCTGCGCGCGACAAGGTGGTGGAAGACGCCAAGGCATCGCTGGCGCAGTCCACCGAGTTCGTGCGCAGCCATGACCTGATGACCCTGCCCGACGCGCCGGTGGATATCATCCTGATGCCCGAATTCCAGCGCGGCGTGGCCGTGGCCTATTGCGACTCGCCCGGCCCGCTGGACAAGAACCTGAAGACCTTCTACGCGGTATCGCCGATTCCCGACGACTGGAACGACCAGCAGGTCGACTCGTTCCTGCGCGAATACAACAGCCGCATGATCCACCTGCTGTCCATCCATGAAGGCACCCCGGGCCATTACCTGGAAGGCTGGCACTCGGGGAAATTCCCCTCCACCCTGCGCGCCGTGCTGCGCTCGGGCCTGTTCGCCGAAGGCTGGGCCGTCTATACCGAGCGCATGATGCAGGAGCAGGGTTACCTCGATAACGACCCGCTGTTCCACCTCGTGCAATTGAAGTTCTACCTGCGCACGATTGCCAACGCCATCCTCGACCAGGGCGTGCACGTGGACAACTGGAGCCGCGAGCAGGCCATGCAGTTGATGACCCACGACGCCTTCCAGCAGGAAAGCGAAGCAGCCGGCAAATGGGTGCGCGCGCAGCTGACCTCGGCACAGCTGCCGACCTATTTCGTCGGCGCGCAGGAGCATTTCGACACCCGCAAGGCGGTGCAGGAGAAGCTCGGCGACACGTTCGACCTGAAGGCCTACCACGACCAGATGCTGTCCTACGGCGCCCCGCCGGTGCGGTTTGCGCGGCAGCTGATGCTGGAGCAGCCGATCGAGTAACTTCGCTGTTGTGCGGGGAGGATCGGGAAAAGGCTGGTTTCACCGCCGAATTCCGGTGATCCGCATGAAGAAGGCCCGGGAAAAATCCCGGGCCTTCTTCGTTCCAGTTCCCAAGGGGCGCAGTACACCACAGATGATTAGGCCGCATTTTTGCCGGTGTAACCGTTATGGCTGCAATTCTGCCGCGTTCGCTCGAAGACTCTGCGTTCCAGCATGCCTCCTCATCCTCGCCAAGCGATTGATCCTGTAACCATCACGACGTCTTCACATTGGGGCCAGAAAGCGGGACACTTGGGCAAACGCCGCGATTCGGCGGCCGAATAGGCGTTAGGCTCTGCGAACAAATGTCCAAGGAACTCATACAAGCGCTTCAAGCACAAAGCATTGGTCGGCAAGACTTGCGCGCTGACGGAGATCTGACGATCCCCAGAAGCTATGGTGTGTACGACATTGGGCCGGAACGAAAAGCTGTTAAACGCTATCGTTTTGGCAATCACCCCATTCGCCAGAACGAACTTCTCAACGAGTTCGGCCATTGCGAGTTGCTCAATCTGTTCTTGCGGCGTGAGCAAGCTTTAAAGCTTGCATATCTACTCAATGGGCGCAAAGCCTAACAATTCGTTCAAGCCGAACCTGCTTCGTGGCCCGGCTAATGTGCTAGCGTGTAGCACAAAGCCGTGCCACTACGCAGGTCGGCTTAACTCAGGCGTTAGCCATCACAGGGGAGTTTCATGAGAAAGTTGTTAGTTGCAATAGCAGCCTGTCTGGTTGCCCAGCAAGCTCATGCTCTTGACGAGTACACTGCTTCAAGACTTGTCCGCAACTATAGCGAGGCAGTTGCGTGCCAGATTGAGGATTCAAGCTATAAAGCTTTTGAGATTCAGCAAGGAGATCCTGAGTCCAATGGGCTTGGTGCCATCTATGTTGTTCATTGGCAAGGCGACATTGGCTGTTCCGGTGGCAATGGGACAGTTACAGACAACTTTTCCGTCGTAGAGCATCGCGGGTTCATGTCTGCGGATCCGGTTGTTGTTACAGACTACGGATTCCCGCAGCTGCCTCTAGCTGCTGTAACGGATATCTCCGCTGAGAATGGTCGGCTGCGCATCACAGGAGTCAGCTATGGGCCTAATGATCAACAACACCGACCAACAAAAAAAGCTATCTATCGCATCAAATTTGACGGCGACTCGTTCGTAATGGATTGACCGTCGGTTGATGGCTAACAATTCGTTCAAGCCGAACCTGCTTCGTTACGGCAACGGCGTGGCAGAAGAAGCTTGCCACGCCATTGCCTCCACTGCGCAGGTCGGCTTAACTCGGGCGTTAGGCTGCAGTAAATCAATAAAATGGCTGTTCCTGTTTCGGCCAGGTTGTTGCTTGTTTACCCGTCGGCTCCGGCTACGGTTCGTCATCACTTCATGCTTGCCGCACTCGGACTTTTTCAACTTCGGCACGTTGTTCGCGTCACACGTTCTCGGGCAAGCCTCGCCCTTGCGGCTGTGGCATCATTGACCTTCGGATAGACGGCAAGCGATTTCTGCTTTCGCTGTACCAGGTGGGTGGCAGTGGCTACCGGATCGTCTCTCGGTTACTGCACCCTAACAACTCATTCAAGCCGACGTGGCTATCGCCACGCGGCTTAATTCCGGCGTT
>JBASBF010000007.1:0-308431 GCA_049650985.1 Stenotrophomonas sp.
GTCGCCAGCCCGGCGATGCCGCCACCGACGATGAGGATGGGCGCGCTCACACCGCGTCGCGGCGGCCCACCGCCAGCATGCGGTGCAGCGCCTTGCGCGCGCGCAACGCCACCTCGGCCGGCACCGTCACTTCGTGCCGCAGCTCGCGCAGGCAGGCGTGGATGTTGGGCAGGGTGATCCGCTTCATGTGCGGACACAGGTTGCAGGGCTTGATGAACTCCACCTGCGGGAACTGGTTGCGCAGGTTGTCGGCCATCGAGCACTCGGTGATCATCGCCACCCGCGTCGGTTTTTCCTTCGCCAGCCATTTCCCCATCGCACTGGTGGAGCCGACGAAATCGGCTTCGGCCAGCACTTCCGGTGGGCATTCCGGGTGCGCCACGATCTTCGCGTCGAAGCGCTCGCGGGTGTGCCGCGCTTCCATCGCGGTGAACTTCTCGTGTACTTCGCACTGGCCGTGCCACAGGACCAGCTCGATGCCGGTCTGCTGCGCCACCCACGCGCCGAGGTAGCGGTCGGGCAGGAAGATCACCTTGTTCGTGCCGAACTCGGCGGCGATGGCTTCCACCACCTGGGTGGCGTTGGCCGAGGTGCAGCAGGCGTCAGATTCGGCCTTCACCGCTGCGCTGGTGTTGACGTAGCTGACCACCGGGATGCCGGGGTGTTGCAGGCGCAGCAGGCGTACGTCGGCGGCGGTGATCGAGGAGGCCAGCGAACAACCGGCCTCCAGGTCGGGGATCAGCACGGTCTTGCCGGGCGCGAGGATCTTGGCGCTCTCGGCCATGAAGTGGACGCCGCACAGCACGATCAGGTCGCTGTCGCAATCGGCAGCGGCCTGCGCCAATGCCAGCGAGTCGCCGGTGACGTCGGCCACGCCGTGGAAGATTTCCGGCGACTGGTAGCTGTGCGCCATGATCGTCGCCCCGCGCTGGCGTTTGAGTTCGCCGATGGCGTCGATCCATGGCAGGTGCAGCGGCACCTCCATGCACGGGATCAAACGTTCGAGGGTTGCGACCAGCGGCGCGTGGCGTGTTTCGAGTTCGGGGTGCCAGGACGGCGTGGTGGAGGCGTTCATGCGGTCTCGGATCGGGTACGGACACGGCCCGCGCAGCGTTGGCGCGGGCGGTGGGGAAGCGGTGCGGCGCTCAGGTTCTTGCCTGATGCGCGCTGCGTGCGGCGCGGGCGAAACGTGCGCCGCGGTTGAGGGCGATGCGTAGCGCCAGCGGCACGGTTTCCCACGGCAGGCGTTCAAGCAGGTTGCGTGCGGTCAGGCCCAGTTCGACGTCGCCGGTCAGCACCAGGCGGCGCTGGAAGAACAGGGTGTCGGCATCCTCCAGCCGCCCGGCCAGCAACAGCAGGTCGGTGGCGCTGCCGCGTACGGTGGCCTCGGCGGCGGCATCGACCACGGCCAGGTGTTGGCCCTGCAATTCCACCACCCAGCGCAGGCCGAGGTCGCCGACCTCGATGCCGAGCCGGCGGCCGGCCATGAAGTCGAGCGTGCCGTCCTGCAGCGGCCCGGCCAGCACCTTCGCCATCGCCCGTTCCAGCAGGCGCTTCTGCACCGCTGGCGGCAGGGCACGCAGCAACGGCGCGATGCGGCGGGGCGGCGGCAACAGCCGCAGCAATGTGTGCGCCGGTTTCGACGCGAAGTGGGTAGTGGTCTGCATGGTGTGCGTGATCATGCGGCCATTGCCGGCTGTTGCTCCTTGATCCAGATCAGGTTCCAGCCCTTGCGTGCGGCAGGCGTCGCCGATGGCCAGCGCCAGCACGCCGCTGGCGGTTTCCGGCGCCAGCCCCAGTGCCGTGGCCAGGGTTTCGGCACGGTGCCGCACGCGCTGTTCGCGGGCGCCATCGCGGCCCTGCATGCCGGCGCGGGTTTTGATGCGCCCGGCCAGCCGTGCCAGCCGCTTGCGCGTGGCCAGCAACAGCACCAGCCCGTCGTCCACGCCGTCGATGGCCAACCGTACCGGCGCCAGTCCGTGTGCATGCTCAACCATGCGTGTTCCCTTCATTGAGTGCTTGTGCGGCAGGCAGCACCTGCGCGAGATAGAGTGCTTCGGCCTCGGCGGCATCGAAGTCGGCGTGCTTGCGTTTCTTCACCCCGTAGTCGGACAACACCAGGTGGGTGTCGGCGACCACGCCCGCATTTCCCAGGCAGGCGGAAACGCAGCGCAGCACGCAGCCGTCCAAGGCGAGGATGGGACGCCGGCTTTGCGCGGTGCGCACCAACCCGGTGACACCGCCGCCGACACCGGCGATGCAGGACATCTCCGCTGCGCCGGCGCGGTCCAGTTGCAACGCCAGGTGGTTGGCCATCTGCGCCGCGCTGGAACAGCCCGAGCAGGAATACACCAGCGGCAGGGATTTGCTCATGCCGCTATCAGCCATTTGCGGGAATGATCGCGGGCGACGACGAACGCCATGCGCGCGCCGTCGATCCGGTCGCTGGCGTGGTGCCGATGGGTCGGTGTCACGCGCTCCCGCCGCGTGCTCATTGCCGCCGCGCCGGCCGATGAGCGGCGGGCCGGGCAAGGTCGTTCGTCATGGTGTTGTCCCTGTCGCAGGGCACCCATGCTAGGCCGCTGCCGGCGCACGGCGATTGACGCAGGTCAAACCCGCCCGATTAGGCGGGACGGGGCGGCTCAGTTGCGGTTGGGAACTTCGAAGCCGAGCTTGCCGACCTGTTCGGGATGTTGCGGCACGCGCTTGAGCTTGTCGGTGTTGACGTCGTAGTGGTCGCGCAGGCGCAAGGCCAACTGCCGGTACAGGGTGGCGTCCATGTCCGGTTCGCGTGCGAACACCCACGCCATTTCGCGGCCGGGGTAGCCGACCAGCGCCCATGAATAATCCGGCGCCACTTCCAGGATGCGGGTGCGGGTGGGCACGATCTTGTAGAACCAGGTGCGCCAGCGGCGGTTGCCGCTGTCTTCGTCCACCGAGGCGCGCAATTGCAGCTCCTCTTCCGGCTCGCCGAAGCCGTCGCGGTACTGGTAGCGGATGGCCACCTTGTCCCCGTCGTGCAGGCTGTAGCTGTTGATGCTGGCGACGTGGCCGCGCTCGACGAAGTTGGGCACCCGGCCAATCACGTACCAGCGGCCCATGAAGCGTTGCAGGTCGATCGTGCCCTCGGCGATGCCTTCCTGCATTTGGGATGTTGCCGAAGGCGGTTGCTGGGCGTGGGCCGGCGCCAGCGGCAGGGTCAGGCTCAACAGCAGGGCGGGCAGGAACGCGATGATCGGTTGCATTGCGGAGCGGAGCGCCTTGGCGGTGGTGATGCCAGCATGTTCGATGGGCGGCGATGGAAACGTCAACGGCTGGTCGCAGCCGGTGAGATGCGGCAGCGGCAGCATGCGTCCGAACCCGTTACCAGAGCGTGTCATGGCTGAATCGTCCCGCCGCATTGCAATGCAAACCCCCGACCCGCGCGTGCTGCGCTGCGTCAGGCAAGTGGCCCTGGCCGGGCTGGCGCTGGTGCTGGTGTGGCCGGCCATGCGCGGCAGCAGCGCGTGGTTCGGCTGGCTGCCGTTGTGGCTGGCGGGCATGCCGCTGAGCGCGTGGTGGGCGCTGCACCGCTTTCGCCTGCCGTTGGCATGGTGGAAGCGGCAGGCCGTGCCCCGTCGCCGCAGCCCGCAGGCGCGGCGTGCGCGGCGTCCGTTGCGGGCGCGCTGGCGGCAGGCGGCCTGACCTTCGGCAGGGGAAGCATGCGCGCCACCGTGCTAGCGTGCGCGGCCTGTGACCGTATGGAGCCGCCATGTCCCGATTCACTTCCGCCTGCCTCGCCGCGGGCCTGATTTCCGCCAGCCTGTCCGGGGCCGTCATGGCCGCTGACGAAGTGCAGGACCAGTACGCCTGGCTGGAGGACGTCACCGGTGACAAGCCGCTGGCGTGGGTGAAGGAACAGAACGCCAGCTCCGAAGCCCGGCTGGCGCAGAGCGCGCAGTTCAAGCAACTGGAAGCCGGCATCCGCGAAGTGCTGGATTCGGACGCCAAGATCCCCGGCGTGCAGAAGATCGGCGATTACTACTACAACTTCTGGAAGGACAAGCAGCACGAGCGCGGCGTCTGGCGCCGCACCACGCTGGTGGAATACCGCAAGGCCGAGCCGCTGTGGGAAACCGTGCTCGACCTGGACGCGCTGAACAAGGCCGAGGGCGAGAACTGGGTGTGGCACGGCGCCAACTGCCTGCGCCCGGAATACACCCGCTGCCTGATCGCGCTGTCGCGCGGCGGCGCCGATGCCGACGTCACCCGCGAGTTCGACCTGTCGAAGAAGGCGTGGATCGAGGATGGCTTCTTCCGTCCCGAGGCCAAGGGCGGGCTGGGCTGGATCGACCAGGACAATGTGTTCGTCTATACCGATTTCGGTGACGGCTCGATGACCACCTCCGGCTACCCGCGCGTGGTCAAGCGCTGGCGGCGCGGCACGCCGATGGCGGCGGCCACCCCGGTGTATGAAGGCACGCAGGAGGACATGTATATCGCGGCGATGCACGACGACACCCCCGGCTTCGAGCGCGACTTCGTCAGCCGTACCATCGCCTTCTACAACAACGAACTGTTCCTGATAGGCGAAAAGGGGGCGTTGACCAAGGTCGATGCGCCGAACTCGGCCGAAAAGGGCGTGCGCCGCGAGTGGCTGACCCTGGAACTGCGCGAGCCGTGGACCGTGGCCGGCAAGACCTACGCCGCCGGCTCGCTGCTGGCGACGAAGTTCGACGACTTCATGGCCGGCAAGCGCGCGTTCGACGTGTTGTTCGCGCCGACCGACACCACCTCGCTGGCCGGCGTTGCGTGGACCAAGAACCACGTGGTGCTGAACGTGCTGGATGACGTCAAGAACCGCCTGTCGGTGCTGACTTGGGACGGCGATGCACATGGATGTGCGAGTGATGCGGGTGCAGGATGTGCAGGAGCGTCCTGGAAGAAGAGCGAGTTCGTCGGTGCGCCGGCATTCGGCACCATTGGCGTGGGTGCGGTGGACGCGGACGAAAGCGACGCGCTGTGGATGACCGTCACCGACTACCTGACCCCGACCACGCTGGCGCTGGCCGACGTCGGCCAACAACCGGAAGTGCTCAAGACCATGCCGGCGTTCTTCGATGCCAGCGGCAAGGTGATCGAGCAGCACTTCGCCAGCAGCAAGGATGGCACCCGCGTGCCGTACTTCGTCGTGCACGACAAGGCGATGAAGCTGGATGGCTCCAACCCGACCCTGTTGTACGGCTACGGCGGTTTCGAGATTTCTCTGACCCCGGGTTATTCCGGCGGCATGGGCCGCGCCTGGCTGGACAAGGGCGGGGTGTACGTGGTCGCCAACATCCGCGGCGGCGGCGAGTACGGCCCGCGCTGGCACCAGGCCGCGCTGAAGCAGAACCGTCACAAGGCCTACGAGGACATGGCGGCGGTGGCGCAGGACCTGGTGAACCGCAAGATCACCTCGGCCAGGCGCCTTGGCGTGCAGGGCGGCAGCAACGGCGGCCTGCTCACCGGCAACATGCTCACCCAGTACCCCGAGCTGTTCGGTGCGGTGGTGGTGCAGGTGCCGCTGCTGGACATGAAGCGCTACAGCCACCTGCTGGCCGGCGCCTCGTGGATGGCCGAGTACGGCAACCCGGACACGGCCGACTGGGAGTTCATCAAGACCTTCTCGCCGTACCACCTGTTCGACCCGAGCAAGAGCTACCCGCCGGTGCTGTTCACCACCTCCACCCGCGACGACCGCGTGCACCCCGGCCATGCCCGCAAGATGGCGGCGAAGATGATCGACGCCGGCAAGGACGTGACCTACTACGAGAACATCGAAGGCGGTCATGGCGGTGCGGCCAACAACGCGCAGGCCGCGCACATGTCGGCGCTGGCCTACGGTTTCCTGTGGGAACAGCTCGGCAAGAAGTGATGCTCGTGGTTGCAACGCTGTGAATGACAACGCCACCGCAAGGTGGCGTTGTCGTTTGGCGGAAGCGAATCTCTCTGCAGGGTGGGCTGTCGCCCGGGCACTACCGGGAGCGGTTGGCCCAGCTTTCCAGCCCGCGCTTGATCCGCGTCACCGCCTCCCGCAACCGCGCCACATCCTGGGTACAGGCGATGCGCACATGCTGGTTGGCGCGGTAATGGCCGAAGTCCAGCCCCGGCGTGAACGCCACGTGCTCGGTTTCGAGGAAATGCGCGCAGAACGCCTGCGCGTCGTCGGTGAACGCGCCCACGTCGCAATACAGGTAGAACGCACCCTGCGGCTCCACGTCGATGCGGAAGCCGAGTTCGCGCAACGCCGGCAACAGGTAGTCGCGGCGTTGGCGGAACTGCTCGCGGCGTTGCTCGAAGATCGCGATGGTCTCCGGCTCGAAGCAGGCCAGCGCCGCATGCTGTGCCATTGATGGCGCGCTGATGTAGAGGTTTTGCGCCAGCTTCTCCAGTTCCGGCACCGCCCGTAACGGCGCCACCAGCCAGCCCAGGCGCCACCCGGTCATGCCGAAATACTTGGAGAAGCTGTTGAGCACGAAGGCATCGTCGTCCACTTCCAGCACGCTGGGGGCATCGAAGCCATAGGTCAGGCCGTGGTAGATCTCGTCGACCACCAGGTGCCCGCCACGCGCCTTCAACGCTTGTGACAAGGCGCTCAACTCTTCGCGTGTGAGCGTGGTGCCGGTGGGGTTGGCCGGCGAGGCCAGCAGCGCGCCGACGCTGTCCGCGTTCCAGTGCGCAGCCACACTGTCGGGGGTGAGCTGGTAGCCGCTGTCCGGGCCGGCCGGCACCAACTGTGCGGCGGCTTCCACCAGCCGCAGGAAATGCCGGTTGCACGGGTAGCCGGGGTCGGCCAGCAGCCAATGCTTGCCGGGGTCCACCAGCAGGCTGGAAGCCAGCAGCAACGCGCCCGAGCCGCCGGGCGTGATCAGGATGCGCTCGGGATCGATGGCCAGCCGGTAGCGGTCGCGGTAGAAGCCGGCGATCGCCTCGCGCAGCGCCGGCAGCCCGCGCGCGGCAGTGTAGCGGGTGTGGCCGGCGGCCAGCGCAGCCTGCCCAGCGCGGACGATGGGCTCGGCGGTGGTGAAGTCCGGCTCGCCGATCTCCAGGTGGATCACGTCGAAGCCGGCCTGCTCCAGCGCGTTGGCGCGGGCCAGCAGCGACATGACGTGGAACGGGGCGATCTCGCGGCTGCGTTGGCTGTAAGCGGTCATGGCCCATTGTAGGTGTGGGCTTGGCCTCCGCACGGGGCTTTGCGCAGCACCGCCCCGCGCGCAGCACCCATCTCGGGCAAACTGTCGCCCTCCACGGAGCCCCGTCATGAAATCCACCCTCTGCCTGTTGGTTGCAAGCCTGATGATGAACAACGCCGTCGCCTCCCAGCCCCTTCCGCCCGACGTCGAGAAGCGTCCGCACACGGTAAAAACTCCATTCGGCGCGCAGCGTGCCGACGAGTACTACTGGCTGCGCGACGACACCCGCGAGGACAAGGCCATGCTGGCCTATCTCGACGCCGAGAACGCCTACACCGACGCGCTGATGGCACCGCTCAAGCCGCAGCAGGAGAAGCTCTACGGCGAGATCGTCGGCCGCATCAAGCAGGACGACGCCAGCGTGCCGTACCGCGAGCGCGGCTACTGGTATTACACCCGCTACGAGACCGGCAAGGACTACCCGATCCATGCCCGCCGCAAGGGCGACATGCAGGCGCCGGAGGAAGTGCTGCTCGACCTCAACCCGATGGCCGAGGGCAAGGGCTACTTCAGCGTCGGCGACATGGAGGTCAGCCAGGACAACCGCCTGCTGGCCTGGGCCGAGGACGGCGTCGGCCGCCGCCAGTACAGCATCCGCTTCAAGGACCTGGATACCGGCAAGTTGCTGGACGACGTGATCGAAGGCGCCTCGCCGAACGTGGTCTGGGCCGACGACAACCGCACCCTGTTCTACGTCGAGAACGACCCGGAAACCCTGCTCACGGTGCGGGTGAAGAAGCACGTGCTCGGCACCCCGGCCAGCAGCGATGCACTGGTCTACGAGGAGCACGACGACAGCTTCTACATGGGCATCGGCCGCACCCGCGACGACCGCTACATCACCATCGGCGTGGAAAGCACGGTGTCCTCGGAACTGCGCTACACCCCGGCGGCAAATCCCGGTGAATTCACCGTGCTGGCCGCGCGCGAGCGCGACGTGGAATACGACGCCGACCATTTCGACGGCCGCTGGGTGGTCCGCACCAATGCCGATGGTGCGCAGAACTTCAAGCTGGTCACCGCGCCGGAAGGTGCCACCTCGCGCGCACAGTGGCAGGACTGGGTGAAGCACGATCCGCAGGTGTTGATCGAAGGCTTTGAACTGTTCGATGGCCATACCGCCATCGCCGAGCGCGCCGAAGCGCTGGAGCGCGTGCGCCTGCTGTTCGCCGACGGTCGCAGCGAGTTCGTCAAGGCCGATGAGCCGGCCTATTCGATGGGCCTGTCGATCAACGCCGAACCCGATACCGACTGGCTGCGCTATGGCTACACCTCGCTGACCACCCCGGCCACCACCTACGAGCTCAACGTCAGGACCGGCGAGCGTCGCCAGCTCAAGCAGCAGCCGGTGATCGGCTACGACGCCTCGCAGTACGTCACCGAACGCGTCTGGGTGGACGCGCGCGATGGCGCCCGCGTGCCGGTGTCGCTGGTCTACAGGAAGGGCTTCAGCAAGGACGGCAGCGCCGCGCTGTACCAGTACGCCTATGGCAGCTACGGCATGTCGATGGACCCCGGCTTCAACCAGAGCGTGGTCAGCCTGCTCGACCGCGGCATGGTCTATGCCATCGCCCACATCCGCGGCGGCGAGGAAATGGGCCGCGGCTGGTACGAGGACGGCAAGCTGCTCAACAAGCAGAACACCTTCAACGACTTCATCGACGTCACCCGCGCGCTGGTGACGCAGGGCTATGCGGCGAAGGACCGGGTCGCGGCCTCGGGTGGCAGCGCCGGCGGCCTGCTGATGGGCGCGGTGGCCAACCAGGCGCCGGGCGACTACCGGGTGATGGTGGCGCAGGTGCCGTTCGTCGATGTGGTTACCACCATGCTCGACGCCAGCATCCCGCTGACCACCAACGAATACGACGAGTGGGGCAACCCGGAGCAGAAGACGTACTACGACTACATGCTCAAGTATTCGCCCTACGACAACGTCACCGCGCAGGCCTACCCGGCACTGTTCGTCGGCACCGGCCTGTGGGATTCGCAGGTGCAGTACTGGGAACCGGCCAAGTGGGTGGCAAGGCTGCGCGACGTCAACACCGGCACCCATCCGATCGTGTTCCGCACCAACATGGAGGCCGGCCACGGCGGCAAGTCCGGGCGCTTCCAGCGTTACAAGGAGCAGGCCGAATCGTTCGCCTTCGTGCTGGACCAGCTCGGGGTGAAGTGACTTGCCATTCCTTCTCCCTTTGGGAGAAGGTGGCGCGCAGCGCCGGATGAGGGTACGGGCGAAGCCTCGTGCAACTGAACATTGCAGGTTTTGCCCGACCCTCACCCCAACCTCCGCTCCGCGTCGCCTTCTTGTCCCGATGGGAGAGGGGCTTTGTCCTCCACCGTGACCTTCCATGACACGACCGACACGATTCCGCTGGGCATGGTGGCTGCTGGCCTACGTCAGCCTCGGCATCGGCATCGTCGGCATCTTCGTGCCGGGGCTGCCGACCACGGTGTTCGTGCTGATTTCGGCATGGGCCGCCTCGCACGGCTCCGAGCGCCTGCACCGCTGGCTGCTGGCCCACCCGCAGTTCGGCCCGCTGATCGTCAACTGGCAGCGCCACGGCGCGGTCAGCCGCAAGGCCAAGTGGATGGCCACCGCGACGATGGCGCTGTGCGCGTTGATCATGCTCTGGTGCGTGCCGCTGGCCTGGGTGAAGTGGTTCTCGATCGGCAGCATGGCCTGCGTCTGCATCTGGCTGTGGATGCGGCCGCTGCCGCCACGGGGGTAGTTGCCGGCCAGCGGCCGGCATTACGCCACCAGTGGATATACTCGGGACCATGAACAAGTACCCCCGCCTCCCGATGCTCGTTGCAGCCGCCTGTGCGTTGCTGGTCCTCACCGCCTGCGGCAACAAGGGGCCGCTGGTGATGCCACAGAAACCGGTGCCGGTGGAGGAAGAAGTCGTCCCGGCGCAGGATCAGCCGGCCATCGACCAGCAACCGGCGCAGAGCACGGACGAACAACCCGCCGACGCCGATGCTTGAGCCACGCCTGCGCTTCACCAAGATGCATGGTGCCGGCAACGATTTCGTGGTGCTGGACCTGCGCGATGGCACACCGCCGCCGGATGCTGCAATGGCCGTGAAGCTGGCCGACCGCCATCGCGGCGTGGGTTGCGACCAGATCCTGACCATCGAGCCACCGCGCAGCGAAGCGGCGGTGGCCGCCTACCGCATCTGGAATTCCGATGGCTCCAGTTCGCAGCAATGCGGCAACGGTGCGCGCTGCGTGGCGGCGTGGCTGGTGCGCGATGGTGCCGTGCAGGGCGATGCCTTCGTGATCGACAGCCCGCTGCGCAGCCATGCGGTGCAGCGGCTGGGCGGCGGCCATTACGCGGTGGCGATGGGCAGGCCCGAGTTCGCGCCGGAGCGGATCCCGCTGGCCGGCTTCCCGCACGCGCGCGAGGAATACGCGTTGCCGCTGCAGGGCGAGAGCCTGCGTTTCGGTGCGGTGTCGATGGGCAACCCGCACGCGGTACTGGAAGTAGGGCTGCTCGATGCGGCGCCGCTGGAACGGCTGGGGCTGTTGTTGCAGCAGCATGCGGCATTCCCTGAATCGGTGAACGTCGGTTTCACACAGGTGCTGGACGAAGGCCATGCGCGGCTGCGCGTGTACGAGCGCGGCGTCGGCGAAACCCTGGCCTGTGGCAGCGGCGCCTGCGCGGCCGCGGTGGTGTTGATGCAGCGCGGCCGCCTGCGTCGTGACGCAGTGATTTCACTGCCGGGCGGCGAACTGCGCATCCAGTGGCCGGATGACGATGCGGAAATCGTCATGTCCGGCCCGACGGCTTTCGTGTTCGATGGAGAATGGACGGCATGAACGATTCGCTGGAAAAGATCGGCGCCCATGAAATCGCGGCGTGGCTGCGCCGCCACCCGGGGTTCCTCAAGCAGTTCCCCGACCTGGCGCTGACCCTGGTGGTGCCGCGCGACGACGGCCCCACCGCCTCGCTGGCCAGCTACCAGTTGGAAGTGCTGCGCGACAAGAACCGCGAGCTGTCGCGGCGGCTAGCCGAGCTGGCGGGCAACGCGCAGGTCAACGAACGGCTGGCGGTGCGCACCCACCAGCTGACCCTGGCGCTGATGCGCCAGACCAGCGCCGCCGACACGCTGCGGGCGATGGCCGCGTCGCTGGAAGAGGACTTCGCCGGCGACCTGGTGCGCATCGTCAGCCTGCAGCCGGTGCCGGAACTGGAGCAGGCGCCGTGGCTGCAGGTCATCGCCGCGAATGATCCGAAGCTGGCGTCGTTCCACGACTGCCTGCAGGACGGCGAGCCGATCTGTGGCCGCCTGCAACCGGAGAAGAACGAGCTGCTGTACGCCGAGCGCATCGGCGAAGTGGCCTCCACCGCACTGCTGCCGCTGCCCGGCATCGGCCTGATCGCCGTCGGCAGCCATGACCCCAACCGCTTCTATCCCGGCATGGGCACCCTGTTCCTGCGCATGATGGGCGAGGCCCTGGCGGCAGGGCTGCAGCGCTTCGGCTGACATTCCACCGGTTTCTCGACCTGAACCAGGCGTCACGGCCCGGGGCGTGGCGCTTGAACCACCGGGCGATGTCCCCATTGTTTCCGGGACACCCCGGAGACGCCCGATGGACCCCAGCCAGAACCCGAATGTTTTCCATGCCACCACCATTTGCTGCGTGCGCCGCGGCGAACACGTGGCGATTGCCGGCGATGGCCAGGTCACGCTCGGCCACACGGTGATGAAGGGCAACGCGCGCAAGGTGCGCCGGCTTGGCCGCGACGGCCAGGTGCTGGCCGGTTTTGCCGGCGCCGCCGCCGATGCCTTCACCCTGTTCGAATTGTTCGAGGCCAAGCTCGAAAAGCACGGCCAATTGCAGCGTGCGGCGGTGGAACTGGCCAAGGATTGGCGCACCGAGCGCCGCCTCGGCAAGCTCGAAGCGCTGCTGGCGGTGGCCGACAAGGAAACCTCGCTGATCATCAGCGGCACCGGCGACGTGATCGAGCCGGAGGACGGCATCATCGCGATCGGCTCCGGCGGCTCCTACGCGCTGAGCGCGGCGCGCGCGCTGCTGGCGCACACCGGACTGGATGCGAAGGCGGTGGCGACCGAGGCGATCAACATTGCCGGCGGCATCTGCATCTACACCAACCGCAACGTGGTGGTTGAAGAGCTGTAAGGCGAGCGCGGGGAATGGGGAACAGGGAACGGGGAATGACCGATCCCCGTCTCCGCATTCTTCCCGCGTGCACGCACTTTCATTCCCTGTTCCCCCATTCCCCGTTCCCGCCGTGGCCCCAATCCCATGACCCACAAGATCGAAACCTCCTCCGCCAGCATGACCCCGCGCGAGATCGTGCAGGAGCTGGACCGCCACATCGTCGGCCAGCACGACGCCAAGCGCGCGGTCGCCATCGCCCTGCGCAATCGCTGGCGGCGCATGCAGTTGCCGGCCGAGCTGCGCAACGAGGTGATGCCCAAGAACATCCTGATGATCGGCCCCACTGGCGTTGGCAAGACCGAGATCGCGCGTCGTCTGGCGACGCTGGCCAACGCGCCGTTCGTCAAGGTCGAGGCCACCCGCTTCACCGAGGTCGGCTACGTCGGCAAGGACGTGGAGCAGATCATCCGCGACCTGGCCGACACCGCGGTCAAGCTGTACCGCGAGCAGGCCAAGGTGCGGGTGCGCACGCAGGCCGAGGAAAAGGCCGAGGACCGCATCCTCGATGCGCTGCTGCCGCGCCGCAGCGCCGGCATCGGCTTCGATGCGGAAGCCGCGCGCAACGAGCCGTCGGCGGCCGACAACGACACCCGCATCAAGTTCCGGCGCATGCTGCGCAACGGCGAGCTGGACGAGCGCGAGATCGAGCTGGAAGTGGCGGCCAATGTCAGCATGGACATCATGACCCCGCCGGGCATGGAGGAAATGGGCCAGCAACTGAAGTCGATGTTCGCCAACCTCGGCGGCGGCAAGTCGAACAAGCGCACGCTGACGATCAAGGCCGCGCGCCCGCTGCTGGTCGAGGAAGAGGCCGGCAGGCTGGTCAACGAGGATGACATCCGCACGGCCGCGATCGAGGCCTGCGAGCAGCACGGCATCGTGTTCATCGACGAGATCGACAAGGTCGCCAAGCGCGGGGATTCGAACTCATCCGGCGGCGATGTCTCGCGCGAAGGCGTGCAGCGCGACCTGCTGCCGCTGGTGGAAGGTTCCAACGTTTCCACCAAGTACGGCACGGTCAAGACCGACCACATCCTGTTCATCGCCTCCGGCGCGTTCCATCTGGCCAAGCCCAGTGACCTGATCCCCGAGTTGCAGGGCCGCTTCCCGATCCGCGTCGAACTGGGCGCGCTGAGCAAGGCCGATTTCGTGCGCATCCTCACCGAACCGAAGGCGGCGCTGACCAAGCAGTACGAAGCGCTGCTGGCGACCGAGGGTGTCAAGGTAAGCTTCACCGCCGATGCGGTGGATCGGTTGGCCGAGATCGCCGCGCAGGTGAACGAGCGCCAGGAAAACATTGGCGCGCGGCGCCTGCACACGGTGCTGGAACGGTTGCTGGATACGTTGAGCTACGAAGCACCGGACCGTGACGGCGAGACCCTCGCCATCGACAGTGCCTACGTCGACAAGTATCTGGGCGAGCTGGTGCAGGACCCGGATTTGAGTCGTTACATCCTGTAACCCCGACCTGCTATCGGCAAATGGAACCCAGCTTCGCCGCCTCGCGCGCAGGGGCGGCGAAGTCGATCGAGGCCAGCAGGCCGTCGTCGGCGACGTTGTACCAGGCCACGCCGTTGCGGAACATCGCCACGGTGATGCCGCCGAAGCCGGACATGAACGGTACCCATGCCGGCTGCGTGCAGCCCAGTTCGGTTTGCAGGTCGCGCGCCCAGAAGCCGTGCTGGTAGCGGAAGTTTTCGAGCGTGGCGACTTGCAGGCCGCGTTGCTGCGGGTCGCGTTGCATCGCCGCGTCGAACAGTGCCGTGTCGAACACTTCGCGGCCTTGGATGCGGCCTTGTTGTTCGCCGAGCAAACGAGCCAGCTTGGCGAAGTCGTCGCCCAGCAAGCTCAGCCCCCAGCCGAAGAACGCTTGCCGCGCTTCGTCGTGGCTGCGGCGGGTGGCGCGTGCGGCGGGGCCGAGGCCGAGCGGGCCGAACACGTCGGCCCACAGCACGTCGTCCAACACGTCGTCGCGCTCGCGGCCGGGGATGCGGCGCAGCGCGTCCTGCATTACCGTGCCGAGCAGGTAGGTGTCGGAGGTGTGGTAGACCCAGCGCGTGCCCGCTGCGTCGCGGCGCGGATAGGCCTCGCAGGCGAAGGCCAGCCGCTGCGCGTGCCGCTCGGCGCCGAAGAAGTCGCCCATGCGCGGTGCGTCTTCATCGGCCATGTAGGCCGGTGAATCGTGTTGGCCGCTGGCCATGTCCAGCAGGTGCAGGAAGTTCACGCCCTGCCACTTGTCGCTGCGGCAGCCGCTGGCGCGCGCGTGTGCGCTGACGGGCTGGGTGGCGATGTCCGGATACAGGCGTTCCAGCCGCATCAGCGCCAGCCCGGCGACCGCCGATTTGGCGACCGAATACGAGGGCAGCAGCAGCGCATCGCAATACGGATATGCACCGTGGCGGGTGTCGCAATCGCCGCGATAGTGGATGTCGCCGACGATCACGCCATAGGCACTGCGCGCGCGTGGAGCGCCAATGGCGAATTGCGATGGATCGACACCGGGATGGTCCTGCGCCAGCGCCGACAGCGGCCGCAACGGCAGGCGTGTGGCGACTTCACGCCAGTGGTCGGCGATCAGTGTTTCGCGCGCGGCGACGGGTTCGGGCCGGTACTGCGCCTCCAGCATTCCCCACATGTCCAGTTGCAGGTAATGGCAGGTTTCGCTGCCGACCTGCATCGCCGCCTGCGACACAGCGCCATCGCTGCGGAACAGCAGCATAAGCACGCCGTTGTGGGTGCAGTTGGCGTTGCGCTGCACCAGCGCGAACGGGATCGCGGCGCGGCTGTAGCCGCCGTCGCCGGGTTCATTCCAGATGCGGCCCGGTTCGACCGCCAATTCCCACCACGGGTGCTTGCTCGGCTGCGGACCGCGTTTTGCCGGGATCAGCGTGTCGCCGTCCTGTACGAGGGCCAGTTCGACATCCTGCGGCAGCGTGCGTGCCTGCGCGACGTCGCCGCGGCCGAGGAAGTCGTCCAGTGCCAGCAGGGTGCGGGTTGCCGGTTGCCCGCGCAGACGCAGGCGGCCTTCGAAACGCTGCGTGGCCGGCTGCGCATCGGGTGTTGGCGCGTAGGCGGACAGATCGACGGGCTGGCGGTATCTGCCCGAGAGCAGGGTGTCGCGGTCGAGCAGGTCGCGCGCGCCCACGCTGCCGGCAATGAGCAGCGCCAGCAGGCCGGCGAGTGTGCGCGCCGCCAGCATCAGATGCCGCCGATGCAGACGTACTTCAGCTCGGTGTAGTCGTGCAGGCCGTGCTGCGAGCCTTCGCGGCCGACCCCGGATTGCTTGATGCCGCCAAACGGCGCGACCTCGGTGGAGATCAGCCCGGTGTTGACGCCGACGATGCCGCATTCCAGCGCTTCGGCAACGCGGAAGGCGCGGGTCAGGTCGCGGGTGTAGAAGTAGCCGGCCAGCCCGGCCTCGGTGGCGTTGGCCAGCGCGATGACCTGCTCTTCGCTGTCGAAGCGGAACAGCGGCGCGACCGGGCCGAAGGTTTCCTCGTGCGCGATGCGCATGTCGCAGGTCACGTCCAGCAGCACGCTCGGCTCGAAGAAGGTGCCGCCCAGTGCATGCGGCTTGCCGCCCAGCACCACGCGCGCACCCTTGGCGCGTGCATCGGCGATGTGTTCCTCGACCTTGGCCAGGGCCTTGGCGTCGATCAACGGGCCCTGGTCGGTGACGCCGGCCAGGCCGTCACCGACGCGCAGTTTTTTCACTGCTTCGCACAGCTTCTCGACGAACTGGTCATGCACCGCTTCATGCACGAACAGGCGGTTGGCGCAGACGCAGGTTTGGCCGCTGTTGCGGAACTTGCTGGCGATGGCGCCTTCGACCGCGGCGTCGAGGTCGGCGTCGTCGAACACGATGAACGGCGCGTTGCCACCCAGTTCCAGCGAGACCCGCTTCATGCCTTCGGCGCATTGCGCCATCAGCTTCTTGCCGACACCGGTGGAGCCGGTGAAGCTGAGCTTGCGCACCTGCGGGTTGGCGGTCATCTCGGCGCCGATGGCGACCGCGTCGCTGCCGGTGACGATGTTGAGCACGCCCGGCGGCAGCCCGGCGCGTTCAGCCAGTACCGCCAGTGCCAGCGCCGAATACGGCGTCTGCAATGCCGGCTTGCACACCACGGTACAGCCGGCGGCCAGTGCCGGGCCGAGCTTGCGGCCGAGCATCGCCGAAGGGAAGTTCCACGGCGTGATCGCCGCGACCACGCCCACCGGCTGGCGCAGCACCATGATCCGCTTGTCGGCGGCGTGGCCGGGAATCGTCTCGCCGTACATGCGCTTGGCTTCTTCACCAAACCACTCGATGAAGCTGGCCGAATAGGCGACCTCGCCCTTGGCCTCTGCCAGCGGCTTGCCCTGTTCGGCGGTCATCAACAGGGCGAGGTCGTCCTGGTGTTTCATCATCAACTGGTACAGCCGGCGCAGCACCTGCGCGCGTTCCTTCGCGGTTTTTTTCGACCATGCGGGGAACGCGGCATGCGCGGCGGCGATGGCGCGGCGGGTTTCGTCCGCACCCATGTTCGGCACGCTGCCCAGCAGTGCGCCTGTGGCGGGATTGGTGACGTTGCAGGTGTTGCCGCTGGCGGCGTCCTGCCATTGCCCGCCGATCAGGCAGCGTGTGCGCAGCAGGTCGGGGTCGGCCAGCGGAAGCGGGGAGGCGGTGGCGTTCATGCGTCGGTTCCCATTGTGTCGATGCGTCGTGCGGCGGCCAGTGTCGCCACGGCGGACAGCGCCAGTGCGACGATCGCCACCGCGATCAGCAGGTTGAAATCATCATTGGCCAGCAAGCGTCCGGCCAGCATCGGGCCGGTGGCCAGCCCGAGTTTGGAGGCAAAGCCGCCGAGCGTGGCCAGCCGTCCGGAGCCATCCAGCCGCGACAGCATGCCGAACAGGTAGGGCACCACGAACGACCAGGTGATGGCGGTGCCGACGTTGGCGATGAAGAACACCGGCGCCGCGGCGCTCCAGAAGAACCCGGCAGTGCCGGCCAGGGTGAGCAGCAGCGCCACCAGCAACGGCCGCAGGCGGCCCAGGCGTGTGCCCATGACGATCACCAGGCCCGCGCCGGCCGCGCCGATCCAGGTTGCCCAGCCCAGTGCCTGGCCGATGAAGTCGCGGTGCAATTGCGCGTGTTCGCCGAGGCGGATGATGAAGGCCGACAACGCCATGTTGCCGCCCTGGAACAGGAACAACGCCAGCAGCGTGAACACGGCGGTGGTGCGCGCCGAGGCGGACAGCCGCGCGCTGGCACCCGCCTGCGCCGCCTGCGCCGGATTCAACTGCGGGATTGCCGCCAGCGCGACCAGCGCACAGGCGGTCAGCGCCGCCAGCGACAGGAACAGGATGCGCGCACCGTAGTCCGGCACCAGCGTCGGCAGGAACATCACTCCCAGCCCGCCGAGGCCGAACTGCACCAGCAGCAACATGCCGAAGGCGCGGTCGGGTGAATGGGTGCGTGCGATCACCGAATAGCTCACGCCCACCGCCATGCCGCCGACGAAACCATGCAACGCGCGCAGCGCGGTGAGCAGGGCGGGGTCGCGCACCGTGGTGGAGCCGAGGTCGAGCAGCAGCAACAGCGACAGCAGCGCGAACAATGCCGGCCGCCACGCGATGCGCCGCACCAGCAGCACGGCGGCAAAGCTGCCGATGCTGGCGCCATAGATGTTGGCCGCGCCGACGGTACCGGCCTGCGGATTGCTGAAGCCCAGCGCGGTGACCAGGCCATCGACGATGGCGGCCATGATGTTGACGTAGAAGAAGCCGGCGGTGGCGACCAGCGCCAGCAGGGCGTACAGCCACAATTTGTCGGTGGCTGGCGGGGAGGCGACGGCGTGCGCGGTGGTGTTCATGCGGCCGGCTCCGCTTGTGTTTCGGCATGCACGCCATCAATGCGCATGCCGGCGTTCTCGAAGTGCCGGCGCAGCGGTGCCAGTTCGCGTTCGTAGCGCCGCCACAGGCTCACCGAGGAGCGGTAGATCGGCTGCCGCACCTGCGCGGCGCTGGCGGTCAGGGTCGGCTGCGGGTTGCGCTCGAAATGCAGGCAGGCGTCGTCCCATTCCAGCCCGGCATGCGCGAGCAAGCGCCGGCTCACGGCTTGCTGGTTGTCGACCAGTGCCTCGTAGTCGATTTCGAGGAAGCGCTCCGGCGGCAGCAGCGTGCGCCAGTGCGCCATCAGCGCGTCGTAGCCCAGCCAGTAGCGCGCCAGGTCGTCGAGGTCGTAGGAGAACGGGTAGGCCATGCGGAACAGCGTCTTGTACATGGCATGGCAGGCGTCCATCGGGTTGCGCCGCAGGTGCACGATGCGCGCCTGCGGCAGCGCGGCGGCGACCAGCGCCAAGTACAGGAAATTACCCGGCGTCTTGTCGATGATGCGTGATTGCGTACCGGCCGGCAGCGTGGCCGCATAGTCGCGGCCGAGCGCGACGAAATCGGCGTGTGCCGAGCGCCGCACCAGGTCGGCCTTGCCGGCGGCGGGACTGGCCGCGCGCACCACCGCCTGCGCCAGGTCGGCGCTTTCGCCGCGGCTGGCCACCGCCGGGTGAGCGCCGAGGATGCGGTCCACCAGCGTGGTGCCGCTGCGCGGCAGGCCGACCACGAACAGCGGGCGCGCATCGTCGTGGCCGGCATGCGTGCGCGCGAAGAAACCGGCGTCGAAGGTGTCGGCGATCAACTGCATCGTTTCCAGATCGTCCTCGACCCGGTATTGCATGCGTTGCCGGCGTGCATCGGCACCACGCTTGAGCGCGGCGAAGGCGGTGGCATGTTCGCCGAGGTCTTCCCGCTCCTTGGACAGCGCGTAGTTCAAGGCAATGCGCGCTTCGTCGTTGGCAGGCAACTGCGTCAGGCGTTGTTCGAGTTGCGCGACGTGATTGCGTTGCGGTGTTTGCTTGCGCAGCGTGGCGCGGTTGTACCAGGCGTCGGCGTCCTGCGGGGCCAGCTCGATCACCCGGTCAAGCGTCGCCTCGGCCGCGTCCAGCCGGCCCAGTGCGATCAACGCGGTGGCGTGGTTGTAGAGGCCGGGTGGATCGTCCGGTTGCAGCGCGCGTGCCTGCGCGTAGCACTGCTCGGCCTCGTGGTGCAGGCCGAGCAGGGTGTAGCGCAGCCCCAGCTCCTGCAGCAGCGCCGGTTGCCCGGCGGCGTCGCCGGCCAGGGCGTGCATCGCGGTGATGCACGCTTCGCGCTGGCCCGAACGGTGGTGCCGGTCGATCCGCCGCAGGGCATCTGCAAAGGTCGAAGGAGCGGTCGGGCGCGCGCTGGGCATGTCAGAAACGGTAGCTGAAACTGATGCCGACGGTACGCGGCAGCGCCACCAGTGCCTTGGAGCCGTTGCCGTAGTAGCCCTCGGCCGGCGTGGTGCCCATGTACTGCTCGGTGTAGATACCGCTGATGCCCTGCTCGTTGCCCAGGTTCTTCAGCCACAGCGTGGTGTCCCAGTTGCCCTGGCTCCAGGTCGCCGAGGCGTTGAAGATCGGGAAGCCGTCCAGCGTGCGCCGGTACTTGGGGTTGAGGCTGAGTGCGTTCTGCGATTCGGACTGGTAATAGGCGTCCGCGCGCAGGGTCAGCAGGCCGCTGCCGATCGGAATGCCGTAGTTGCCGGCGGCGTTGTAGCGGTGCTTCGGCACGCCGGGCAGCACGTCGCCCTTGTGGCCGTAGAGGTAGCTGCCATCGACGGCGATCGCGTCGGCCTCCAACTGCGCCTTGGTATAGGTGTAGCCCAGGCTGTAGCCGAAACCCTCGCCGATGCCGCCGGCCAGTTCCAGTTCGACGCCGCGGGTGCTGGCCTTGGGCGCGTTCTGCACCGCGAAGAAGCCCCACCAGGTGGTCGAGCTGTTGACCTGCGGGTCTTTCCAATCGACGTAGAACAGGTTGGCGTTGTAGGTGTGGCGGCCGACGCGGCCCTTCACGCCCAGTTCGTGGTTGCGCACGGTGTCGGACTTGTAGGTGGTCCACGCCGGGTCCTCGGCGAAGTTGCCGGTGGTCGGCGTGCCGTTGGTGCCGCCGCGCCGGTAGCCTTCGGAGACGGTGGCGTAGAGCTGGTTGTCGTCGTTGAAGAACCACGACACGTTGCCCTTGAACAGGGTGCGGGTGTCGCGCTCGCTGCCGTGCGACTGCGAGCTGTCGATGATCGACGCCCAGTTGCTGGTGGTCTGCGCCACCGAGGTGTCGGCGTCATGGCGGAAGTGGCGGAAGCCGCCGGTGAAGCCCAGCCGCTCGGTGGCATGCCAGGTCAGCTCGCCGTACAGCGCGGTTTCCTTGAAGCGTTCGTTCTGGCGGTAGTCGAAATCGACGTCGCTGACCACTGCGTCCTCGAAGCCGGGGAAGGCCGCGTCCCACCAGCGCTTGAAGCCGCGCAGGTAGCTGACCTGCGTGGCATGGCGCTTCTGGTCCTGGTAGTAGGCACCGAGCACGTAGTCGAACGCGCCGCCGGTCTGCGAGGTCAAGCGCAGTTCCTGGGTGAAGGCTTTTTCGCCGTAGCCGCGCACCGCCGAGGCCAGCGGCCGAGGGTAGTTGTAGTAGAAGCCGAGCCAGCCATTCTGCGCGTAGAAGCCGGTGTTCTCGCTGGTGATGTCGCCCTCGTGGTTGTAGTGCGAGGTGCTGGAGGTCAGGGTGGCGAAGCCGAGGTCGATGTTGGCTTCCAGGCTGGTCAGGTTGACGTGGCGCGCGGCCGGCTCGCGCTGCACCGCGCCGACTTCGAGGTCGCGGTACGGCACGCCCCAGCCGTCGTTGCCGAGGCTGGTGGCGCGGCGGCCGCCGAAGCGGTCGGCCTGTGCCATGTAGCTCAGGGTCAGGTCGAAGCGGTCGTTCGGCTTGAACAGCAGCGAGGCGCGGCCGTAGTTCTGGCGCACGAAGTCGGCGTCGCGGCGGTTCTCGTATTCGGCGGTGTCGGCGAGCACGCCGTCCGGCGCGGTGGGCAGGCCGTCGGCGTCGAGCTTGTAGACGTTGCGGTAGTCGGTGGCACCGGGGAAATCGTTGCGGGTGACGTTGAAGCGCATCGCCACCGTGCTTGAGAGCGGCACGTTGAGCATCGCCGAGCCGGAGTGGCCGATGCTGCCGGAACCGTCGACGCTGGAGGCGCTGTAACCCACCCGCGCATCAAAGCCGCCAAGGTCGGGCTGGCGCAGCAGGAAGCGCACCGCGCCGCCCAGCGCGCCGGAGCCGTACAGCGTGCCCTGCGGGCCGCGCAGCACTTCCACCCGGTCGATGTCCGAGAGCAGGAAGTTGGCGAACAGCGGGGTCTTGTCGACATAGGTCGCCACCGTGGACATCGCCGACACTGCGTAGTCGCCCAGTGCCGAGCTGTCCACGTTCAGGCCACGGATGCGGATGCCGCTGACCACGCTGGAGTTGCGCGCGCCGCGATCGACCACCGCCACGCCGGCCACGCCGCGCATCAGCTCGGCGGTGTCGAGGATGTTCTGCTGCTCGATGGCCTCGCCGGACACCGCGCTGATGTTGTACGGCACCGCGACGATGTCCTGCTCGCGGCCCTGCGCGGTGACGACGATGCGGTCCAGGTCGATGGCCTGCTCGCCGGCAGTGGCGTCGGCCTGCTGGGCGAAGGCCGGCGCCTGCGCGAGCAGGCCGGCGAAGATGGCGGTGGCCAGCGGGCGGATGCGCGGCTGGCGGCGGGTGCTGCATGCGTGTTCGTGGTTCATCTTTTCGGCCTCCCCGGCAAAAGAAAGAATCGTGGAACGTGACGGAATGCAATGTGCTCAGTCGCGGCCCGGCAGTTGCAGTGGCCCGAGCGCATCGAGTGCGGCCGACGGCGCGCGCGCGGCGCCGTAGGCGGGAAATACCAATGGGTGGTCGCGGAAACTCTTCAGCGGCTGCCCCAGCCCCTGCCAGCCGTGTTCGCGGCAGCGTTGCAGGTGGGCGAAATCGACCTCGAAGGCGATCACCTCGCGGTCGCTGCCGGCCTGGTGGATCACCTCGCCGCCGGGGCCGCAGACCAGCGAACGGCCCACGCCCAGTTCGCCGGCGACGTTGATGTCCACGAAGTAGCACTGGTTGGTGGCGGCACTGGCGCGGGCGATGGCCAGCTCCACGTCGCGGTCGATGGTGTTGGTCATGGTCGGGTGCAGGATCACCTCCGCGCCCAGCGTGACCAGCGAGCGCGTGGTTTCCGGGAACCACATGTCGTAGCAGATCGACACCCCGAAGCGGCCGGCGCCGGGCACGTCGAACACCACGAACTCGTCACCGGAAGTGATGCCGCGCTCGTAGGGTTCGAACGGATACAGCTTGCGGTGGCGCGCGACCACCCGGCCCTGCGGGTCGATCACCGGCGTGGTGTTGAACACCGTCTCGCCGCGCTGCTCGTACAGCGAGCCGGGCACCAGCCACAGCCCGTGCTCGCGCGCCAGCTCGCAGAGGAATTGCTCGGCGCTGCAGGGCAGGGCCTGGGCGAAGGCGGGGTTGGCGCCGTAGCCGCACAGCTCGCCGAGCAGCACCATGCGCACCCAGGGAAAGCGCCGCGCGACCGCGCCTATCTCGGTGGCGATGCGCTGCAGGTTGTCGCCCGGCACCAGCGCCAGTTGCAACCCGGCGATGCCGAACGTGCCGCGGTGGCCGCCGCTGTGTGCTGATGCCTGCAAGGTGGTTCCCCGTTGATATGGCCGACGCTTCGACGGTAGAGGCTGCCGGCGAGCGTGCTTAGAGCCAGTCCGGGGGAATCGATGGGGTCAGTCGCGGTTGCGCGCGCGCCCGGAGCGGGTCAGCACCGCGGTGTCGGCCAGCAGGCCGTCCTCGCCGTACAGGCGCAGCCGGTCGCCATCGAGCACCAGCGCGTAGCCGGCGGCCTCGCCGTAGGCCCATTGCCGCCACTGCCGGTACCAGCGGTCGTCCTCGATCCACCAATGGCCGTGGTCGCAGTCCTCGCCGGCATAACCGGCGGTGCCGGCCAGGGTGCCGTCGGCGCGGATCTCCAGCGTGCACGGTTCGCCATAGACGGTGCTGTAGAGCCAGTGGGCGCCGGTCATGGCGCGGCGCAGCGCCTTGCCGCGCAGCGGCGGCAGGTCGTCCTCGATGCGCCGGGTGGCCGGGGCCAGGTCGCCGCGCACCAGCCGCGACAGGGTGCGCACGCCCTCGCGGATCTGTGCCGCGGCGATGCCGGTCACGCCCATGCGCAGCACCTGGCGGCCCTCGCCCAGTTGCAACGGCTCCACCAGCACGCCGATGCCGGCCGCGCGCCGCGCCAGTTCGCGCGCGTCCATGCCGGCCGGCACGTTGACGTCGTAGGCGCTGGCGCCGGGCGTGGTGTCGATGGCGACGAACTCGTGCAGGTAGTGGTTCAGCGCATCGCGCAAGGCGGTGCGGCGCTCGGCCAGCAGCCGGCCCGCACGCACCAGCGCGGCCGAGTAGTGGCCCATGCCGATGAAGTACGCCCAACTGCGCTGCACCAGCCACGGCAAGGTGGTGCCACGGTTGCGGCGCAACTGGCGCGCGCGCTCGATGAAGGCGTTGGCCGCCACCAGCACCGCCGGCGGTTCGCCGCAGGCCACCACCGGCGACAGGCTGGCGATGTGGATCACCCGCCCGTCCTGGTCGAAGGCACGCAGCGCCGGGGCCACGCGCTCGCCGCTGGGCACGTCCGGTGGCACGTCGTGTTCGATCAGCACCGCGTCGGCGGCGGCCAGCGCCGCCAGCAGCCGCCGAGGTTGCGGCGAACCGGCAGCGAATGCGCGGCGGCCACTGCCGACCACCACCGCGCCCGGCGGCAGCGGCTGGCGCAATTCCGGGTCAAGGGTGGAAATATCGGCATGGCGCTCGCGCATGCGCCGTTCGAATTCGGGGTCGGCCGGTTGCTCCAGCACCACCGGGGTGCCGCGCCGCACCAGCAGTTCGCCGGCCAGTTGCAGCGCGTGGCGGCAGGACAGCGCCATCAGCAGTTCGTCGGCACCGGCCTGGATGCCGCGCATCGGCAGCACCTTGCCGCGGATTTCCTCGGCCAGCAGCGGGTCGTCGCCGTCGCCGGCGTCGAGGTTCCATTGCTGCAATTCGTGGCGCGAGCCGGCCAGCCGCAGCGCCTCGCGCCATTCGGCCACCGGGGTGAGTTCGGCATCGACACGGCCGTCGATGAACGGGAACGGGTAGCGGTGCCAGTGCTGCGGGCAGCGGAAGCCGCTGTCCTCGGCGATGGCCGGCAGCCGCGCCGCCAGCGCCGTGGTCGGTTCGACCGCGCGCTGGCGGGTACCGATGCGGCCGGCGGCGATGCCGGGGGCGATATAGATGCCGCTGCGCGGGCGGCTGACCAGATGGCCTTCGGCCAGCAGTGCGTCGTAGGTGAGGCTGACGGTATTGCGCGACACGCCGATGCGCGCGGCGAGGTGGCGCGAGGACGGCAGCCGCTGGTCCGGGCGCAGCACGCCGCGATGGATGGCATCGACCAGCTTCTGTCGCAATTGCAGTTGCAAGCTCAGCGGTGCGGCCGGGTCCAGCGCGAGGTTGAGCAGGTCGAGGCTGCGGGTTTCGGATTTCATCGGCGACATGCTCCGGTGGCCGCTGCGCCGTCGTGGGGCGAGGCAGGGCGGGGTGCCGAGGGTAGCCGGCCGGTTGCGGTGAAGGCGAGCCGGCAGGTCGGGGCCATGCCCCCGACCTGCGCATGTCCGCTCACTCCGGGCGCAGTGCCTGTTCCAGCAGGTCCAGGCCTTCGTCCAGCACCGCTTCGGGGATGGTCAGCGGGAACAGCAGGCGGATGGCCTCGCCACGGCTGCCGCAGCCCAGCAGCATCAGCCCCAGCGCGTGGGCGCGGCGCAGCACTGCCTGCGTCGCGGCAGGGTCGGGTTCGTTGCCGCCGTGCGTGGTCAGCAGGTCGAAGGCGATCATCGCGCCACGGCCGCGCACGTTGCCGATCGGACGCAGGTCGCCGCGCCCGGCAAACGCCTGCAGGCGTTCGATGGTGCGCGCGCCGATGGCCTGGGCGCGTTCGTTCAGGCCCTCTTCGGCGATCACGTCCAGCACCGCCAGCGCGGCGGCGCAGGCCACCGGTGAGCCAGCGTAGGTGCCGCCCAGCCCGCCCGGATCGACCGCATCCATCACCTCGGTGCGGCCGATCACCCCGGACAGCGGGAAGCCGCCGGCCAGCGACTTGGCCACCGTGATCAGATCCGGCTTCACCCCGGAATGCTCGATGCCGAACATGCGCCCGGTGCGGGCGAAGCCGGTCTGCACCTCGTCGGCGATCAGCAGGATGCCGTGACGGTCGGCGATCTCGCGCAGCGCCTGCAGCAGTTCGGTCGGCGCGGCGTGGAAGCCGCCTTCGCCCTGCACCGGCTCGATGATGATGGCGGCCACTTCGTCGGCGGCGACGTCGGCGCGGAACAGTTGTTCCAGTGCGTGCAGGCTGTCGGCGACGCTTATGCCGTGGTGTTCTACCGGGAACGGCAGGTGGTGGACCTCGCCCGGCAACGGGCCGAAGCCGCGCTTGTAGGGGGCGGTCTTGCCGGTCAGCGCCATTGCCATGAAGCTGCGGCCGTGGAAGCCGCCGGCGAACGCCACCACGGCACGGCGGCCGGTGGCGGCGCGGGCGATCTTGACCGCGTTCTCCACCGCCTCGGCGCCGGTGGACAGCAGCAGGGTCTTGGCCGCACCGGCGATGGGCGCGATGGCGTTCAGGCGCTCGGCCAGCGCGATGTAGGACTCGTAGGCCGACACCTGGAACGCGGTATGGGTAAAGCGTTCCAACTGCGCCTGCACCGCGGCCATGATCCGCGGGTGGCGGTGGCCGGTGTTGGTCACCGCGATGCCGGCGGCGAAGTCGATGTAGCGGCGGCCCTCCACGTCCCACAGTTCCGCGTTCTCAGCACGCGCGGCGAAGATACCCATTGCCGAGCCGATACCGCGCGGCACGCTGGCCGCACGGCGCTGCAACAGATCCGAATTGGTGGTCATGTTTTCCTCCTGGATGGCGGCCAGCGTGCGGCGCGCTGCAAGAGGCGCATAGCGCCAGTTGCATGGGAGGGGTGGTGCCAGTGGCGGGATGCGGGAGCTTGCCGGTTTCACCTGCCGGGGAATGGTGGGTATCCGGCCGCAGCCATTGCGCGGCGGCTGCGGGGCGAATGCATGCCCGATGGCGCGACGTCGCGGCGCCATCGGGAAGCGGGTCATGGCCGCAGGACGACCACAAGAGCGGGGCTCAGGCCCTGCGTGCGGCCGGGTACAGCTCGGCGTTTTCGCGCTGCAAGCGCTCGAACAATGCGCGCAACACGGTATTGGCGTCGCGGCGGAAGCCCTCGGGGTCGGCCGCCAGCCGCGACGGCACCCGCCACTGCTGCACGAAGCCGGCAAATGCCTTGGCCAGCCCCTGCATTTCCTTGCGGTAGCGCTCGCTCATCGCGGCGACCTCCGGCTTGCCGCAGCGCGCCAGCGACGGGTACAGCACCTGGTCTTCGGCGGCGAGGTGGAACTTGATCTGGCTGGCGGTGCTGGTGATGAGCTCGCCGATGGCCACGGCGTTCTCGCGTATGCCTGCGCGCGACAGTGCGCGCAGCGATTCGATCTGGCCGAGGATCTGCCGGTGATCGTGGTCGTACCTCTGGATATCCATTGTCTTCTGCTGCCTGGTTGCTACCGGCCGGTGCCGGTCGCCGCGGTTATCGGCCCTGGCAATCGATGCTTGAGGCGCTGTCGTAGCGATCTTCAGGCTTCAGCCAGCTTCGTCGTCCGGCAGTGGCGAAGACGGCGCACCGGGAGTGAATACGCCGGGCTGCACATACCAGCCGAGCAGCGCGTCGATGGTTTCGTGGCTGTCGCCTTCCAGCGAGAAATGCTCGGGCTCCATCAGGCCGCTGCACATCGCGCCCATGATGCAGGCATGCAGGATGCGCGCGGGCACGGCCGGGTCGACGCCTTCGCGCAACTGCCCCAGTTCACGCGCGCGGGCGAAGACGCTGCGGAAGATCGCCAGTTCCTCGGCGGTGCTCGCGTGCAGCAGCCTGCGCATGGCCGCGCTTTCGGCGGAGAGGTCGTTGCGCAGCATGATTTCCATCATCTGCCGCAGTTTGCGGGTGGTGGCCACTTCGCTGATCGATACCCGCATCGCCGAGCGCAGGTCGAGGATCGGCGTGCTGCGGCGGGGTGAGGCGGTGCGGCGCAGCCGTTCCAGGAAGGGGATGTGTTCGCGCCGGATCATCGCCTCCAGCACCTCGGTCTTGTTCTTGAAGTGCCAGTAGACCGCGCCGCGGGTATAGCCGGCGCGTTCGCCGATGGCGGCCAGCGAGGTGCCGGCCACGCCGTGCTCGTGGAAGCAGGCCAGTGCCGCGTCAAGGATGCCTTCGCGGGTGGCGAGGGCTTCTTCTCTGGTTTTTCTGGCCATTGCCGTGTACCCGTGCAAGTCGCTTGGTCAAACCCGGCCACCATCATAGCTCTTTACAAACAGTCTTGCATGTATGTATATTTGCGCGCTTGCTTTGCAGGATCGTGGTGTCATGTGCAATGGCCGTCCGGGCCATGGGCCGTAACGCCTCCGGCACATTGCCGTTGGCACGATGTCGCCTCGTTCCGCGAGCGTTTCCCCTTCCCGCCGAGCCCTTCCCATGACCTCGATCCGCAACCATCGCCACGTCGCGCTTTCCCTTGCACTCACCGTCGCGCTTGCCGCCTGCAGCGGTGGCGAAGCGCCGCCGCAAGGCGGCCCCGCCCAGGTCACGGTCGCAACCCTGAAGGCCGCCCCGTTGACCCTGACCCGCGAATTGCCGGGCCGCGCCAATGCCTACCAGGTGGCCGAAGTGCGGCCGCAGGTCAGTGGCATCGTCGCCAAGCGCCTGTTTGTCGAAGGCGGGCTGGTGAAGGCCGGCGAGCCGCTGTACCAGTTGGATGACGCCGCCTACCGTGCCCAAGCCAACAGTGCCCGCGCGCAGTTGGCCCGCGCCGAAGCCACCGCCAATGCCGCGCGCCTGAGCGCCCGCCGCATCGCCGAACTGGCCAGGATCAGCGCGGTCAGTGTGCAGGACGACGAGAACGCGCAGGCGGCGATGAAGCAGGCGGATGCCGACGTCGGCGCGGCCCGCGCGACGCTGGACGCGGCCAACGTCACCCTGGGTTACGCGCGCATCACCGCGCCGATCGGTGGCCGCATCGGCAAGTCCTCGGTGACCCAGGGCGCGCTGGTCACTGCCGGCCAGGCGGTGGCGCTGGCCACGATCAACCAGTTGGACCCGATCTACATCGACCTGACCCAGTCATCGGCCGAGCTGCTGCAATTGCGCCGCGACGTGGCCGCCGGCCGCCTGCAGGAAGATGGCGGCGTGCCGGTCACGATCCTGCTGGAAGATGGCAGCGAGTTTTCGCACAAGGGGACGCTGGAGTTCTCCGAGGTCAGCGTTGACCCGGCAACCGGCAGCTTCAATCTGCGCGTGCGGGTGGAAAACCCCGATGGCGTGCTGATGCCGGGCATGTACCTGCGCGCGCAACTGGGCGCCGGTGTGCGCCCGAACGCGGTGCTGGTGCCGCAGAAGGGCGTGGCCCGTGACCCGAAGGGCAACACCTCGGCGCTGGTGGTCAATGCCGAAGGGGTGGTCGAACAGCGCCCGGTCGTGGTCAGCCAGACCATCGGTGACCAGTGGCTGGTCGAATCGGGCTTGGTTGCGGGCGACCGCGTGGTGGTGGAAGGCCTGCAGAAAATCGCGCCCGGCGTTGCGGTCGAGGCGGCCGAGGTGGCTGCTCCGCAGGCTGCGACGAATGCTGCGCGCGCGCCAGCGGCGAAGGATGCCACCGACACCGCCGCTCCCCCGGCAACCCAGGAGTAATCGCCAATGGCACGTTTCTTCATTGACCGGCCGATTTTTGCCTGGGTCATCGCCATCATCATCATGCTCGCCGGCGCGCTGTCGATCTTCAGCCTGCCGGTGTCGATGTATCCCACCGTGGCGCCGCCCGCCATCGAGATCAGCGCCACCTATCCCGGCGCGTCGGCCAAGGTGGTCGAGGATTCGGTGACCCAGATCGTCGAGCAGAACATGAAGGGCCTGGATGGCCTGATGTACTTCTCCTCGCAGTCCTCGTCCAACGGCATGGCGACCATCACCTTGACCTTCGAGACCGGTACCGATGCGGACATCGCCCAGGTGCAGGTGCAGAACAAGCTGCAATTGGCGATGCCGCTGCTGCCGCAGGATGTGCAGCGCCAAGGCGTGAGCGTCAGCAAATCGACATCGAGCTTCCTGCAGGTGATCGGCTTCGTGTCCGAAGACGGCAGCATGGACGCGAACGACATCGCCGACTATGTCGGCGCCAGCATCGTCGATCCGCTCAGCCGGGTGCCGGGCGTCGGCACCATCCAGGTGTTCGGCGGCAAGTACTCCATGCGCATCTGGCTGGACCCGAACAAGCTGCATACCTACCAGTTGTCGATTCCCGAGGTGACCGCCGCGATCACCGCGCAGAACGCGCAGGTTGCGATCGGCTCGCTTGGCGGTGCGCCGGCCATCAATGGCCAGCAGATCAACGCCACCATCAATGCCCAGGACCGGCTGCAGACGCCGGAGCAGTTCCGCGACATCGTCGTGCGCAGCAACCCCGACGGTTCGGCGCTGCGCCTAGGTGACATCGCGCGCGTGGAAATGGGCACCGAGAGCTACGAGTTCGAATCGCGCTACAACGGCCAGGCGGCCACTGGCGTGGCGATCTCGCTGGCCACCGGTGCCAACGCGCTCGACACCGCCGCGGGCGTGAAGCAGGCGCTGGCCGAATTGCAGCCGTACTTTCCGACGGGCATGAAGGCGGTGGTGCCGTTCGACACCACGCCGTTCGTGCAGGTGTCGATCAAGGGCGTGGTCAAGACCCTGCTCGAAGCCATCGTGCTGGTGTTCCTGGTGATGTACCTGTTCCTGCAGAACTTCCGCGCCACCCTGATCCCGACGATCGCGGTGCCGGTGGTGCTGCTGGGCACCTTCGGCGTGCTCGCGGCGCTGGGCTTCTCGGTGAACATGCTGACCATGTTCGCGATGGTGCTGGCGATCGGCCTGCTGGTCGACGATGCCATCGTGGTGGTCGAGAACGTCGAGCGCATCATGTCCGAAGAGGGCCTGTCGCCGCTGGAAGCCACGCGCAAGTCGATGGACCAGATCACCGGCGCGCTGGTCGGTATCGGCGTGGTGCTGTCGGCGGTGTTCGTGCCGATGGCGTTCATGTCAGGCTCCACCGGCGTGATCTACCGGCAGTTCACCGTGACCATTGTTTCGGCGATGGCGTTGTCGGTGCTGGTGGCCATCGTGCTGACCCCTGCGCTGTGCGCGACCATGCTCAAGCCGTTGAAGAAGGGCGAGCACCATGACAGCGGCAGCGGCTGGTTCGCGCGCTTCTTCGGCTGGTTCAACCGCAGCTTCGACAAGACCAGCGGCAAGTACCAGCGCGGTGTGCGCGGCATCCTTGGCCGCCCGGGGCGCTTCATGGCCGTGTTCGCGGCGCTGGCGCTGGTGATGGGCGTGCTGTTCGCGCGCCTGCCCAGTTCCTTCCTGCCCAACGAAGACCAGGGCGTGCTGATGGTGATGGTGCAGGCGCCGGTTGGTGCCACCCAGGAGCGCACGCTGGAGTCGATCGCCAAGCTTGAACAGCACTTCCTCGAAAACGAGAAGGACGCGGTCGAGTCGGTGTTTGCGGTGCAGGGCTTCAGCTTCGCCGGCATGGGTCAGAACACCGGTATCGCCTTCGTCAAACTCAAGGACTGGAGCGAGCGCACCAGTGCCGACCTCAGTGCCGAGGCCGTCGCCGCGCGTGGCAGTGCCGCACTCAGCCAGATCAAGGACGCCTTCATCTTCGCCTTTGTTCCGCCTGCCATGCCCGAGCTGGGCATTGCCAGCGGCTACTCGTTCTACCTCCAGGACAACGGCGGACAGGGCCATGAGGCCTTGATCGCCGCGCGCAACCAGTTGCTCGGCATGGCTGGGGAAAGCCCGCTGCTCGCCAACGTGCGCCCCAATGGCCAGGAAGACACGCCGCAATTGCGCATCGACGTGGACGTGGCCAAGGCCGGTGCCCTGGGCCTGTCGCAGGACATGATCAACGCCACGCTGGCGGCGGCCTGGGGTGGCCAGTACATCGATGACTTCATCGACCGTGGCCGGGTCAAGCGCGTCTACATCCAGGCCGACGCGCCGTTCCGCATGACCCCGGAGGATTTCAACCTGTGGTCGGTGAAGAACACCAGCGGCGAGATGGTGCCGTTCTCGGCCTTCGGCAGCTCGCATTGGGACTACGGTTCGCCGCGTCTGGAACGCTACGACGGCGCGCCGTCGGTGGAAATCCAGGGTGAGGCCGCACCGGGCCTGTCCTCGGGCGAGGCGATGGACGAGATCGAGCGCCTGGCCGCGCAGTTGCCGCCCGGCTTCGGCATCGAATGGACGGCCGTGTCCTACCAGGAGCGTGAATCCGGTTCGCAGACGCCGATGCTGTACACGCTGTCGCTGCTGATCATCTTTCTGTGTCTGGCGGCGTTGTACGAAAGCTGGACGGTGCCGACGGCAGTGCTGCTGGTCGCCCCGCTGGGCATCCTCGGCGCGGTGCTGGCCAATACCCTGCTGGGCATGGAGCGCGACGTGTACTTCCAGGTGGCGATGCTGACCACGGTGGGCCTGACCAGCAAGAACGCGATCCTGATCGTGGAGTTCGCCAAGGCCAACGTGGAAAGCGGCATGGAGCTGATTGCCGCGACCATGCAGGCCGTGCGTGACCGCCTGCGCCCGATCATCATGACCTCGCTCGCCTTCGGCCTCGGCGTGTTGCCGCTGGCACTGGCCACCGGCGCAGGTTCCGGTGCGCAGCGCGCAATCGGCACCGGCGTGGTCGGCGGCATGGTGGTGGGCACGCTGCTGGGCGTGTTCTTCATTCCCCTGTTCTTCGTGGTGATCCAGAAGATCTTCGGTGGCCGCAAGGCAGAACCCGCGATTACCGACGGCAGTGAGGGCGTGAGCCATGAGTAAGTTCGCGATCAGCGGGCTGGCGCTGGCGGCAAGCCTGTTCGTGTCCGGGTGCGCGGTACTTGAGCCGCGCGATGTGGAAGTGACGCCGGGGGTGGCGGTGCAATGGCCGCTGCCGTCTTCCAGTGAAGGCGGCGCGGTGGCGGTGGCCGACATCGGCTGGCGTGACTTCTTCACCGATCCGCGTCTGGAGGAAGTGATTGCGCTTGCCTTGCAGAACAACCGCGACCTGCGCGTGGCCATGCTCAACGTCGACAAGGTGCAGGCGCAATACCGCATCCAGCGGGCGGATCGGCTGCCTTCGCTCGCGGCCAGTGGCCAGTTGCTGCGCAGCGGCGGCGATGTGCCGGTGAGCGAGCAATACAGCGCCGAACTGGGTATTACCGGGTTCGAGCTGGATTTGTTCGGGCGGGTGCGCAACCTGAGTGAAGCGGCGCTGCAGCAGTATTTCGTCAGTGCCGAGTCGCGCCGTGCCGCCCAGCTTTCGCTGGTGGCGGGGGTAGCCCGGAGCTGGCTGAGTCTGGCGGCCGATGGCGAGTTGCTGAGAGTCTCCGAGTCGACGCTGGAGGCGAGCCAGTCCTCCTTGCAACTGATCGAGCGGCGGCAAGAACTGGGCGCGGCGTCGGCACTGGAACTGAGTCAGGCGCAGACGCTGGTTGAAACCGCGCGTGCCGATGTGGCGCGTTATCGCGGCCAGGTGGCGCAGAGTCGCAATGCATTGAACCTGCTGGCCGGGCAGATGCTGGCGGCCGACCTGTTGCCGGACGATTTCGTGCCTCAGGTCAGTGGCCTGGAACCGCTGCCTGCGGGGCTGCCGGCCGATGTGCTGTTGCGGCGGCCGGACGTGATGGCGGCCGAGCACCAGCTGCTGGCCGGCAACGCCAATATCGGTGCCGCGCGCGCGGCGTTCTTTCCCTCGATCAGCCTGACCGGTGCAGTGGGTTCAGCCAGTGGTGAACTGTCGGGGCTGTTCGAGAGCGGTACCCGGGTGTGGAGCTTCATGCCGCGGATCACCTTGCCGATTTTCCAGGGCGGGCGTTTGCGCGCGAACCTGGGGATGGCGAATGCGGATCACGACATCGCTCTGGCCGAGTACGAAAAGGCGATCCAGAGCGGGTTCCGTGAAGTCGCCGATGCGCTGGTGCTGGAGCAGGCGCTGGCCGAACAGCGGGTGGCGCAGCAGGCGCTGCTGGATGCCGCACAGCGCGCCCACGATTTGTCGCAGGCCCGTCATGACGCCGGGCTGGACAGCTTTCTGGTGCTGCTGGATGCGCGCCGCACGCTCTACAGCGCCCGTCAGGGTCTGGTGGCCACGCAACTGGCCGAGCAGGCCAATCGGGTGACGCTGTACAAGGTGCTGGGCGGCGGCTGGCGTGAACACGCCTGATCGCCAACTTCCGCAATGAACCGACGGGCCGCTCAAAGCGGCCCGTTTCATTGTCTGGTGGAGCTGTGCCCAGGCGCCGGGTGATCCTGGCCGGGGCGCAGGCAAGCCGGCGCCTATTCGCCGATGTCCTCGTTCCATAGCTCCGGCTGGGCGGCGATGAACTCGCGCATCATGCCGATGCAGCGCTCGTCGGCCAGGTCGATGACGTTGACGCCGTTCTCACGCAGCCAGCCGATGCCGCCGCCGAAGGTGACCGATTCGCCAACCACCACGGTGCCGATGTTGAACTGCCGCACCAGCCCGGAGCAGTACCAGCACGGGGCCAGGGTGGTGACCATGATGGTGTCGCGGTAGCCGCGCTGGCGGCCGGCCTTGCGGAAGGCGTCGGTCTCGCCGTGGATCGATGGATCGTCTTCCTGCACCCGGCGGTTGTGGCCGCAGCCAAGCAGGCGGCCATCGCTGTGGTACAGCGCCGCACCGATCGGGATGCCGCCCTCGGCCAGCCCCTGGCGGGCTTCGGCGATGGCGGTGTCGAGCAGGGCGCGGTAGTCGGGGGTGGCGATCATGCGGGGTTCCTCGTGGGACGGGGGCAAAGGCTTTCGGCGGCGGTGAGCGGCCCCCTCCCTTTGGCCGCAGGCCAAGGGGAGGGTTGGGGAGGGGGGCCTTTGACGTTCGCGCAAGGCTGAAAGCACCCCCTCCCAACCTCCCCCTGTCCGCCGTGCGGAGAAGGGGAGGGGCAAGGCGCAATGCCGGCCATGATAGGCGCGCGGGGCATGGCCGGCCCGTCGGTGCGATAATCCGGCGCATGAGCGAATCCCCCTACAAGAGCGGCACCACCCATTTCGGCTTCCGCGACGTGCCGGCCAAGGACAAGCAGAAGCTGGTCGGTCAGGTGTTCACCTCGGTCGCCGACAACTACGACCTGATGAACGACCTGATGAGCATGGGCATCCATCGGTTGTGGAAGCGCTATTTCGTCGCCACCGCGCAGGTCAAGCCGGGCGACCGCGTGCTCGACCTGGCTGGCGGCACCGGCGACATCGCGGTGCTGCTCAAGGAGCGGCTGGGCGCCGAGGGCAGCGTGGTGCTGGGCGACATCAACGCCGGCATGCTGTCGGTGGGCCGCGACCGCCTGACCAACCGCGGTTTTGTTTCAGGCTTCGAGTGGGTGCAGTGCAACGCCGAGGCGCTGCCGTTCCCGGATGCGAGCTTCGACCTGGTGACCATTTCCTTCGGCCTGCGCAACGTCACCGACAAGGACGCCGCGTTGCGCGAGATGTACCGCGTGCTCAAGGTCGGCGGGCAGGCGCGGGTGCTGGAGTTCTCCGAAGTCACCGCCGACTGGTTCAAGCCGATCTACGACTTCCACTCGTTCAAGGTGTTGCCGAAGCTGGGCAAGTTGTTCGCGCGCGGCGACGGCGACAGCTACCAGTACCTGGCCGAGAGCATCCGCAAGCACCCGCCGCAGGAAGAATTGAAGGCGATGATGGGCGAGGCCGGTTTCGCCCGTTGCCACTACAAGAATCTCAGCGCCGGCATCGTCGCCATCCATTCCGGATACAAGATCTAGGAGTGAGGGAAGAGGAGTGGGGAGCGGGAAAATGCGGCTTCGCCTGCACTCTCGACTTTTGCTTCTCTCTCGCTACTCACTCCTCTTCACTCGCTCCTGCTCTACAGAGGTCCACATGCGTTCACCCTTCCTGATGCTTCCCCTGGCCATCGCGCTTGCCGCCGGTTGTGCCAAGGAACCTGCCGCACCTACCGCTGATCCCGTTGCCGAGAAGCCCGCCGCCGCCGTGAATACCGTCAGCCGCAGCCATGACGAAAACTCGTATGCCGAGCCGGAGAAGGTGGTCGTCAAGGACCTGGCGCTGGACCTGAACCTCGATTTCGACCAGAAGCAGATCGGTGGCACCGCCACCTACGCGCTGGAGTGGAAGGACAAGGATGCCCTGCAGCTGGTGCTGGACACCCGCGAGCTGAGCATCGGCAAGGTCGAGGCGCTGGCTGCCGACGGCACCGCCACGCCGCTGCAGTTCGAGCTGGCGCCGGCCGACAAGGTGTTCGGCAGCAAGTTGAGCATCCAGGCACCGCAGCAGCCGGCCAGCGTGCGCATCAGCTACCACACCGCGCCGACCGCCTCGGGCCTGCAGTGGCTGGAGCCGTCGATGACCGAGGGCAAGAAGCTGCCCTTCATGTTCAGCCAGTCGCAGGCGATCCACGCCCGCTCGTGGGTGCCGTTGCAGGACACCCCGAGCGTGCGCTTCACCTATGGCGCGCACGTGACCAGCCGCCCGGACGTGATGGTGCTGATGAGTGCCGACAACGACCCCAAGGCCGCGCGCGACGGTGACTACAGCTTCAAGATGCCGCAGCCGATCCCGTCCTACCTGCTGGCGATTGCCGCCGGCGACCTGGTGTTCGAGCCGATCTCGCAGCGCTCGGGCGTGTGGACCGAGCCGGCGATGGTCAACAAGGCCGCCAAGGAGTTCGAGGACACCGAGAAGATGATCGGCGCCGCCGAGAAGCTGTACGGCGACTACCGCTGGGGCCGCTACGACATGCTGGTGCTGCCGCCGTCGTTCCCGTTCGGCGGCATGGAAAACCCGCGCCTGACCTTCGCCACCCCGACCGTGATCGTCGGCGACAAGTCGTTGGTGTCGCTGGTTGCGCATGAACTGGCGCATAGCTGGTCGGGCAACCTGGTCACCAATGCCAGTTGGAAGGACATCTGGCTCAACGAAGGCTTCACCACCTACGTGCAGGCGCGCATCACCGAGGCGCTGTACGGCCAGGAAGCGGCCGAGATGGAGCGCGAGATCGACCAGAGCGACCTGCTGGCCGAAGTGAAGGACATGAGCCCGGCCGACCAGGCGCTGGCGCTGCCGCCGCTGACCGAGCGCGACCCGGACGAAGCGCTGAGCAACGTCGCCTACGTCAAGGGCGCATGGTTCCTGCAATTCCTGGAGCAGCGTTTCGGCCGCGAGGTGTTCGACCCGTTCCTGCGCGGCTGGTTCGATGACCACGCCTTCCAGAGCGCCAACACCGACCAGTTCGTCGCTTACCTGAGGAAGAACCTGCTGCCGAAGAACCCGGCCGCGGTGACCGACGAGGAGTTGCACGCATGGCTGGAAGAGCCGGGCATCCCGGCGTTCGCACCGAAGGCGCGTTCGCGCAGCTTCGCCGTGGTCGATACCGCGCGCATCGCCTCGCTCGGCAATGACGACCTGCCCGGCAACCAGGTGACCGGGCAGTGGAGCACGCAGGAATGGGTGCGTTTCATCGACGGCCTCGGCAAGAGCGTGCCGGTGGAGAAGCTGGCGCAACTGGACAAGGCCTACCACTTCACCGGCACCTCCAATGGCGAGATCGCGATGCGCTGGTACCCGCTGGCGATCCGCAGCGGCTATGGCGAGGCGCAGGCCGCGGCCGGCGAGTTCATCCAGCGCGTCGGCCGCCGCAAGCTGGTGCTGCCGATCTACGCCGAGCTGCTGAAGACACCCGAAGGCCTGGCTTTCGCCAAGGACGTGTTCGCCAGGGCCAAGCCCGGTTACCACCCGATCACCACCGCATCGGTGGAAGACATGATCGCCAAGGCCGAAGCCGCACCGAAGCCGTAAGCCGCCGGCAGCGTCATCGCGACAAGGAGCAACGGCGGGCACCAGCCCGCCGTTGCCGTTTTCGCCACTTCCTTGCACTCTGGCGCACGCCATTCGTTGCCCGCAAAGGAACCCCGCCATGAAACGCCTGATCCTGCTCGCCGCCTGCACCCTGGCCGTGGCCGCCTGCACCGACCCGGAGGCCGAGCGCCAGAAGCAGGAAGCCGCCGCGGCGCAGGAACACGCGCGGCGCGAAGTCGACGCGGCCGCCATCGGCAAGCAGTACGACGCTGCGGTAGTTGCGGCCGACTGGGACAAGGCGCGCATTTTCGGCGTCGCGCTGTTCGACCAGTACCCGGATTCGGACACCGCCCGACGCATCGAACCGGGTTTTGCCGAGGTCAGGGAAAAGGCCGCGGCCGCGCGCGAGCTGCGCCGGATGCAGGCGTTGTGGGGCTACAACCAGGTGGCGGCGGGCAAGGGCGTGCAGCGCTCGGCGATGATCCAGGGCAAGGCGCGCGTGGACGTGGATGGCAGTGGCGCCAAGGTGGTGCAACTGGTATTTCGCGACCACCCGCAATGGAAGCGCCACGCCTATCTGGTGCTGCAAGCCGGTGATTTCGCCAAGGCCTGCTACCGCGCCTGCCAGGTCAAGGTCGCGGTGGATGGCGCTGCGCCGCGCATGATGGCCGCGCATCGCCCGGACACCGACGAAGCCATCGCCATGTTCATCGACGACAACCGCGCATTGTGGAAGCAGGCGCGTAACGCCAAGGCCATCGAGATCGAGTTCCCGGTGCAGGCTGGCGGCAGCCGCAGCGTGGTGTTCGAGACCGGCGGCCTCGACGGCAGCCAGATGCCGGGCTGGGATTGAGGCCGGCCTGCGGGAGGCGCTGCGATGGGCGTGATGATCGCGGTCGTGGCCAGCGTGCTGGCCATCGCGCTGCACGTGGGTTTGTACCTGCTGTTCCGCAGTTGGATGGATCGCGATCTTGCGCTGTCCTTCGCCGGTGACGACGCGGGCAAGCGCGGGTACATGCGCGAGTGCTTGCAGCGGGCGAAGCGGGAGGGCGTGTGCCGGCGCGATTTGCCGGTGTGGCTGGAGCGCGAAGCCGCCCGCTACGGCAGCTCGGGGTAATCCTTCCGGCGCGTCTGTCCGCATATCGGGGAATGGGGGGAGCAACCGGATCGCGATGATCCCCCGCGATGAAAAACGGCGCCCTCCGGCGCCGTTTCCACATGCATCCGGATGCCCGGGTTCAGAGCGAATAGCCGAACTGCTGCTTGAACTGCTCGTTGAACCCGTCGAAATCGAAGCGCTGGTTCTGGGTGCCGGGATGCTCCACCTTCAGTGCGCCCATCAGGTTGCCCATGCGACCGATGGTCAGCCAGTCGCGCCCGGTCTGGATACCGTGGATCAGGCCGGCGCGGAAGGCGTCGCCGCAGCCGGTGGGGTCGACCACGCGGCGCTCGTGCGCCGGCGGGATGTCATAGCTCTTTTCCGGGGTGTGGATCACCGCGCCCTTCGGGCCTTGCGTGGTGATGTAGGCCTTGACCCGCTGCACGATGTCTTTTTCGCCCCAGCCGGTACGCTCCTGCAGCAGGTTGGACTCGTAGTCGTTGACCACCACGTAGTCGGCCTGCTCGATGAACTCGCGCAGCTCCGGGCCGTTGAACAGCGGCATCGCCTGGCCCGGGTCGAAGATGAACGGCACCCCCATTTGCTTGAACTCGACCGCGTTCTGGATCATGCCCTCGCGCCCGTCCGGGCCGACCAGGCCCAGGCTCACGCCCGGCACGTCCTTCACGTGGTTCTCGTGCGAACGCATCATCGCGCCGGGGTGGAAGGCGGTGATCTGGTTGTTGTCGTGGTCGGTGGTGATGAACGCCTGCGGGGTGAACAGCTCGTCGATCACGCGCACACGGCTCAGGTCGATGCCCAGCGATTCGAAGTGCTCGCGGTACGGGCCGAAATCGGTGCCCACCGTGCCCATCGGAATCGGCGAACCGCCCAGCAGGTGCAGGTTGTAGGCGATGTTGCCGGCGCAGCCGCCGAATTCGCGGCGCATGCGCGGCACCAGGAACGACACGTTCAGGATGTGCACCTTGTCCGGCAGGATGTGGTTCTTGAACTGGTCCGGGAACACCATGATGGTGTCGAAGGCAAGGGAACCACAGATCAGTGCGGACATCGCGGGCAGGCCTGGCAGAAAAAGTAGAACCGCCGCCATGCGGGCGCAGGCGAGGGTGGCGCGGACGGCGCGCCGAAGTGCGAAGGTTAGCGGCTGAACCGGCACACGGCCAGAACCCCGCCGCCGGTGCGGGTGCCGGAAACCGGTTCAAAGCCTGACGTCGCAACGGATTCTCCTTGCCGCTGCGGGAGCGGATTGATAGGCTGGCGGCCCTCGTTTTCTGCCCACTTTCCCCCATCCGGCGCGGGCACGACACCCCTCAGGATCACTCCCCAAGATGTTCAAGAAATTGCGCGGCATGTTCTCCAACGACCTGTCCATCGACCTGGGCACGGCCAACACCCTGATCTACGTGCGTGGGCAGGGGATCGTGCTGAACGAGCCGTCGGTCGTGGCAGTGCGCCAGGACCGCGCCATCGGCGGCACCCGCTCGGTTGCCGCGGTCGGTGCCGAGGCCAAGCAGATGCTCGGCCGCACCCCCGGCCACATCACCACCATCCGCCCGATGAAGGATGGCGTAATCGCCGACTTCACCTACACCGAGGCGATGCTCAAGCACTTCATCAAGAAGGTGCACAAGTCGCGCTTCCTGCGCCCGTCGCCGCGCGTGCTGGTGTGCGTGCCGGCCGGCAGCACCCAGGTCGAGCGCCGCGCGATCAAGGAGTCGGCCGAGGAGGCCGGCGCGCGTGACGTGTTCCTGATCGAGGAGCCGATGGCCGCGGCAATCGGCGCCGGCATGCCGGTCACCGAGGCGCGCGGTTCGATGGTCATCGACATCGGCGGCGGCACCACCGAGGTGGCGGTGATCTCGCTCAACGGCATCGTCTACTCGGCCTCGGTACGCATTGGTGGCGACCGCTTCGACGAATCCATCACCAACTACGTGCGCCGCAACCACGGCATGCTGATCGGTGAAGTCACTGCCGAGCGGATCAAGATGGAGCTCGGTTGCGCCTACCCGCAGGCGGAGGTGGTCGAGATGGAAATCACCGGCCGCAACCTTGCCGAGGGCGTGCCGAAGATGATCAAGATCAACTCCAACGAAGTGCTCGAAGCGCTGCACGAGCCGCTGTCGGGCATCGTCTCGGCGGTCAAGCTGGCGCTGGAGCAGACCCCGCCGGAGCTGGGCGCGGACGTGGCCGAGCGCGGCATCGTGTTGACCGGCGGCGGCGCGCTGCTGCGCGACCTGGACAAGCTGCTGTCCGAGGAAACCGGGCTGCACGTGCAGGTGGCCGACGACCCGCTGACCTGCGTGGCACGCGGCGGTGGCCGTGCGCTGGAACTGGTGGACATGCACGGCAACGAGTTCTTTGCGCCGGAATGAGGCCGGGAATCGGGAATGGAGAATAGGGAGTCGGTAAAAGCAAGAGCGCCTCGCCTTTGAATATTTCACCTTGCGAGCGGTTCCTGATTTCGGCAGCAATGCCTGCTTTTGATCTTGATTTCCCCATTTTCCATTCTCGATTTCCCATTCCCGGCTTCTGAACCATGCCCCCCTATGCCGGCCCTCCCGTAGCTTCCCGACAGGGCGATGCCGCCAGCGCGCTGCGCCTGCTGGCGTACCTGGCGCTGGCGATCACGCTGATCGTGTTCGACGACCAGGGCAATTGGCTGGCGCGGATGCGGGCGCAGGCGCAGTTGGTGGTGCAGCCGGCCTGGGCGCTGGCCGGGTTGCCGGGGCGCGTGGGTGCTTCGGTGCGCGACAACGCCGCCAGCCACAACCAGTTGGTCGCCGAGAACCGCGCGCTGCGCAACGACTTGCTGCTGGCCAACGCACGGCTGACCCGGTTGCAGACCGCGGCACTGGACAACACCCAGTTGCGCGAACTGCTGAACGTGGCCGAGCGCAGCGGGCTGGACGTGCAACTGGCGCCGATCCTGAACATCGATCTGGACCCGGTGCGGCAGCGGCTGGTGCTGGATGCTGGCAGCCGTGCCGGCGTGCACGTCGGCCAGGCGGTGATCGACGCCGGCGGGCTGATGGGCCAGGTGATTGCGGTGACGCCGCTGCATTCGACCGTGCTGCTGCTGACCGACCCGGACCACGCGGTGCCGGTGACGGTGGCGCGCAGCGGCGTGCGTCTGGTCGCTTATGGCCGTGGCGACCGTCTGGAGTTGCGCGACATCCCGCTCAGTGCCGGGGTCGAGGTGGGCGATGAAATCGTCACCTCGGGCCTGGGCGGGCGCTTTCCGGCCGGCTTCCCGGTGGGCAAGGTGGTCCGGCTGCAACCGGATGATTCGCATGCCTTCCTGCTCGGCGAACTGGAGCCGGCGGCGAAGCTGGACCGTGGCAAGGAGGTGCTGTTGTTGCGGGGAGCGGGGAACAGGGAACGGGGAACGGGGAATGAAGCTAGCCCGCGTGCGGCCGATTCCAGTGCTCCCCCACATTCCGCCCCGGCTGCGCAGCAAAATGCGGAGCCGACCCTCTCCCATTCCCCATTCCCCGTTCCCCGTTCCCAGCCTCCGAAGGAGGCCACCCCATGAACCGCCTGCGCAACCGTACCTGGGTGCTGCCGGCCAGCGTGGCGGTGGCGCTGCTGCTGGGGCTGGTGCCGTTGCCGGCGCTGCTGCAGCCGTTGCGGCCGTACTGGCTGGCGTTGGTGCTGACTTACTGGGTGATCGAGACGCCGGGAAGGGTGGGGTTGGGTTTTGCTTTCGGCGTGGGCCTGCTGGCCGACCTGCTGTACGGCGGCATCCTCGGCGAGCAGGCGCTGCGGCTGGTGGTGATGGCCTTCATCCTGCAGCGCTTCCGCGCGCGCATCCGCTTTTTCCCGCTGTCGCAGCAGGCATTGGCGATCGGCGGCCTGCTGGTCAACGACCGCATCGTCGATGCCGCCATCCACCTGTTCGCGGCCGAGCCGCTGCTGCCGTGGAGCTACTGGTGGGCGCCCTTGCTGGGAATGCTGCTGTGGCTGCCGCTGTACGTGCTGCTGGATTCGCTGCGGCTGGGCAAGCGCGGGCGCTGAGACATGCACGGGCGGCGCCAGCAGAAGAACCCGCATGCCGAGGTCGAGCAGTTCCGGCGCCGCGCGGCGCTGGGTTTCTTCGGCGTGCTGCTGGGGCTGGGGGTGCTGGGCGGCTGGTATTTCAAGCTGCAGGTGCTGGACCACGACGTCTACGTCACCCGCTCGGAGGCCAACCGCATCAAGGCGCGGCCGGTGGTGCCGGGGCGCGGGTTGATCTACGACCGCAACGGCAAACTGCTGGCCGAAAACGTGCCGGCATTCCGCGTCGACGTCACCCCGAACAAGGTCGAGGACATGGCCGCCACGCTGGCCGGCCTGCGCGTGATCTTCGCACTGGACGACGAGGACATCGAGCGCTTCAACCAGTCGCGGCAGTCGCGCCGCGGCTTCGTGCCGGTGACGCTGAAGCTGCGCGTGTCCGAAGAGGAAATGGCGCGTTTCGCGGTGGACCGCTGGCGCTACCCCGGCGTGGAGCTGGAACCCTACCTGACCCGCCGCTACCCGTATGGCGACCTGCTGGCGCACGTCATCGGCTATGTCGGCCGCATCGACGACAAGGACCTGCAGGAACTGGGCGAGGGCAATGCCGCGCTCAGCCACATCGGCAAATCCGGGTTGGAGCGTTATTACGAGCGCGAACTGCGTGGCAAGGTCGGCTACGAGCAGGTCGAGACCAACGTGCAGGGCCGCGCCATCCGTACCGTCGGCCGGGTGCCGGCGCAGTCGGGTACCGACCTGCGGTTGTCCATCGACATCGACCTGCAGCGGGCGATGGTCGAGGCCTTCGGCGAGCAGGAGGGCTCGGCGGTGGCGATCGACCCGCGCAGTGGCGAAATCCTGGCGATGGTCAGCCTGCCGTCGTTTGATCCCAACCTGTTCGTCAACGGCATCTCGCATGCCGACTTCAACGCGCTGAACGAAAACCCCTCGCGGCCGCAGTTCAACCGGCTGGTGCTGGGTGGCGTCGCGCCGGGTTCGACGGTCAAGCCGTTCCTCGGCCTGGCCGGGCTGGACAGCGGCCTGCGCCGGCCGGAGGACAAGATCCTCTCGCGCGGCATGTTCTACCTGCCCGGCGTCAGTCGCGGCTGGGGCGACGCCAACCGTGGCGGCCACGGCTGGACCGATTTGCGCAAGTCGATCGCGCAGTCGGTGAACACCTATTACTACCAGCTCGGCGTCGACATGGGCGTGGCGCGCTACGACGAATACATGGGCGGCCGCTACGGCTTCGGCCAGCCCACCGGCATCGACCTGCTCGGCGAGATCGACGGCATCCTGCCGTCGCCGGCGGCCAAGCACAAACTGCGCAACGAACGCTGGTATCCCGGCGACATGGTCAATGCCAGCATCGGCCAAGGGCTGTGGAAGGTGACGCCGCTGCAACTGGTGCGCGGCGCCGGTGGCCTGGCCAGCGGCCAGTTGCGCCGCCCGCATCTGGTGGTGGAGCAGCGGGTGCGCTTCGACCACGACTGGGCGCCGTTGCCGCAGCCCGGCTCGAAACCGATCAGCCCCAACCCCGCCAATTTGCAGGCGGTGCGCGAAGCGATGATGGCCACCATGCAGCCCGGCGGCAGCGGCTGGCGGGTGGCGGCCGACGCCGCATACCGGATGGCCGGCAAGACCGGCACCGCGCAGGTGGTCAGCCGCAAGGGCACCGCCGCGGTGAACCCCAAGAGCCTGCCGATGCACCTGCGCCACCGCGCGCTGTTCATCGGTTTTGCTCCGGCCGAGGAGCCGGTGATCGCCATCGCCATCGCGGTCGAAGGTGGCGGCTACGGTGGCTCGGCGGCGGCGCCGATCGCGCGCAAGGTGTTCGATGCGTGGCTGCTGGGGCCGGTACCGGAAGTCGATGAGCCTGCGTCTTCGCAAGCTGCATCTTCGCCGGCGGACGCCACGCCGGCCCCGGAGAGCGAATCACAGGCCGCTGAACCCGAGGACGACTCCGCCGCATCTCCGGCTTCGCCTGCGGCGGCCGATGCCGCTCCCGCCGCAGTGCCTGAGGAGAGGTTGCCATGAAGGATTTCCTGCGCTGGCTCAAAGACCTCGCGCACTGGCTCGGTCGCGGCCTGGACTGGCCGTTGCTGCTCGCGCTTGCGGCGCTGATGGGGATCGGCCTGGCGGTGCTGGACAGTGCCGGCGGCAGCCGCCTGGTGATGGCGCAGGGCGCGCGCTTCGGCGTTGGCCTGGTGGCGATGTGGGCGATCGCGCGGGTGCCGATCCTGCGCATCCGTGCGTGGACGCCACTGGTCTACGCGGTATCGATGCTGCCGTTGCTGGCGGTGTTCGTGCTGGGCACCGGCAAGTACGGCCGGCAATGGCTGAACCTGGGGCTTTTCTACCTGCAACCGGCCGAGCTGTTGAAAGTCAGCATGCCGATGATGCTGGCCTGGTACCTCAACCGCATGCCGTTGCCGCCCCGGTTTTCGACAGTGCTGGTGGCCGCGCTGATCCTGGGCCTGCCGACCGCGCTGGTGATGTTGCAGCCGGACCTCGGCACCGCCGTGCTGATCGCCGCCAGCGGCGCGTTCGTGCTGTACCTGTCCGGCATGCCGTGGTGGTGGTTCATCACCGCCGGCACGCTCGGCAGCGGCGCGGTGGCGCTGGCGGTGTTCGCGCCGATCTCGTGGTTCTCGTTCCTGCGGCCCTATCAACAGGACCGCATCCTGACCTTCCGCGACCCGGACAACGACCCGCTGGGCGCGGGCTGGAACATCATCCAGTCCAAGATCGCGATTGGCTCCGGCGGCTTGTCCGGCAAGGGCTGGGGCCACGGCTCGCAGTCGCATCTGAACTTCATTCCCGAACAGACCACGGATTTCGCGTTCTCGGTGTTGAGCGAGGAATTCGGCTGGATCGGCGTGGCGCTGGTGCTGGCGCTGTACCTGTTCGTGATCGGCCGCTGCCTGTGGATCGCGGTCGAATCCCGCGACGGTTTCTCGCGGCTGGTGGCCGGCGCCACCGGCTTGTCGTTCTTCGTCTACGCGCTGGTCAATGGCGGCATGATCTCCGGCCTGCTGCCGGTGGTGGGCGTGCCGATGCCGCTGATCAGCTATGGCGGCACCGCGGCGGTATCGCTGCTGGCCGGGTTCGGGCTGGTGATGGCCGCGCGCGTGCACCGCCCGGTCCACGGTGGTTGAACGAACGGGGGAATGCGCAGGTTTTGACCTGAGTCATCCCATTGACTTCACAAAACCCTCACAATGCGCCCGCCACCGGCCGCCTCGCGCCGTGGCAACCGCCGGGGTCCGTCGAACGGGCATGGGGAGATGCCCGCCGACGTCGGAATCCGGTCCGGACGCCGGCCGCACCTTTGGGATGGGGGTGCGGCCGGTGCCCGGATTTTTTCCGAGGCCGGGTGTTTCCGCGAAGAAGGCAGGGAGCGCCAAGAGAACGAAAGCAGCCGGCCATGCATGGCCCCGTCATTCCCGCGCAGGCGGGAATCGCTTCTGCCTTTCATGCTTCTGATCGGTCGTTACGTGAAATGCGCAAAGCGATTCCCGCCTGCGCGGGAATGACGAACAGAGGCCGGCGAGTCCTCCGCAGATAAAGCCAATACACCAATCTTTCCTCTTGGTATTCATGATCTTGGCGCTGGAATTTCGACCTCGACCTGTTAACCTCGGGCGATGATTCGTCGTGCTCTAGCTTGCTGTCTCATCCTGGGTTTGGTCGCCTGTGCGACCCGGCCACAGGAGCCCGCTCCATCCACCACCGCCACGCCGCCGGCCAGCACGCCGAGCGAGGCCGCGTCGGAGCGCAAGCCCGACCTGCCGCCGGTGGACCTGACCCCGGTGCCGTTCGCAACCGCCCGCGCCAACTTCGTCCGCGACACCGCCGCCCGCTACGAATTGGACCCGGCCTATATCGAATCGGTGCTGGCACAGGCGCAGATCCGCGAGCCGATCATCGCCGCGATGTCGCGCCCGGCCGAGCGGGTCAAGCCTTGGAACGAATACCGGCCGATGTTCATCAGCCAGGCGCGCATCGACGGCGGCAAGGCATTCTTGGCCGAACACCGCGAACAACTGCTGCGCGTGCAGGAACGCAGCGGCGTGCCGGCCGAGGTGATCGTGGCGATCATCGGCGTGGAAACCAGCTATGGCCGCAACGCCGGCAGCCACCGCGTGCTCGATGCGCTCTACACCCTGGCGTTCAAGTACCCGCGTAGCGGTGATGCCGAAAAGCTCGAGCGCGAAGTGCGCCGCGAGCTGTTTTTCCGTGACGAGTTGGCCAAGCTGTTCGAACTGGCGGCGCTGGAGAAGCTGGACATCACCACGCTCAAGGGCAGTTACGCCGGGGCGATGGGCATGGGCCAGTTCATGCCGTCCAGCTATCTCGACTACGCCGTGGACGGCAATGGTGATGGCCGCCGCGATTTGTTCGGCAGCTTTGATGACGTGTTCGCCTCCATCGCCAACTACTTCGTCAAGAAGGGCGGCTGGGTGCGCGGCGGCACGGTGGCGGTGCCGGCCACGCTCGATGCCGGCCGCGAAGAATTCAACCCGGTCGACTGGACGCCCAACCTCACCCTCGACGAACTGGCCGCACGCGGTTATCACCCGGTCAACCCGGTTCGCGCCGTGGGCGCCACCGCCACCCCGATCACGCTGGAAGGCAGCGACGGCAAGCAGTACTGGCTGGGCTTCCGCAACTACTACGCCATCACCCGCTACAACCTCTCCAAGATGTACGCGATGGCCGTGTTCCAGTTGTCGCAGGCCATCGCCGGCCGCGAGCTGCCGCCGGCATGACGCCGCGCTGGCTGGCGCCGCTGCTGATCGTGCTGGGGCTGGCTGCCTGCAGCAGTACGCCGAAGAAGCCGGTCAGCAGCGCCAGCCACGGGCAAGTGGCGGGCCACGTGGTACAGGGCCGCGAAGGCCGGCCGGCGCATTGCCCGCAAGGTTCGCCCTACGCCAGCGCGCAGGAAGACCCCGATACCCGTGGCCACTACAGCGCCGGTGGCCTGTACCGGCCCGGGGTCAAGGACAGCACGCCCGAGCATGTGCCCGACGTGGCCTGTATCCCCGAACCGCTGGTCCGCAACGAACCGCGCTCGGCCACCGGCAACAAGTCGCCCTACGTGGTGCTGGGCCGGGAATACAGGGTGCTGGACAAGGTGGACGACTACAGCGAGCGCGGCACCGCCTCCTACTACGGCGCCAAGTTCCACGGCCGGTTGACCTCCAACCGCGAGGTCTACGACATGTACGCCTTCACCGCCGCGCACAAGACCTTGCCGCTGCCCAGCTTTGCCCGCGTCACCAACCTGGACAACGGCGAATCGGTGGTCGTGCGGGTCAACGATCGCGGCCCGTTCCACGACGGCCGGGTGATCGACCTGAGCTACGCGGCGGCAGTGCGGTTGGGCATCACCCAGCGCGGTACCGGCCGGGTGGAAGTGCGCGCGCTGACGCCCGGCGACGACCGCCCGCGCGATCGCCGCGACCGCACCATCGCCACGACGCCGAGCCGCATGGACCAGTTGCTCGAACGGTTGCCGGCCACGCCAATGGCGGCCCCGGCGCTGACCCGCGCAGCCGCCGTCGAGGACGTGGCCGTGGCGGTGCAACCGTTGCCGGCCGCCACGCCGCCCGCCAGCGCCAATGCGGTTGCGCCCACGCTTGGCGGCGTATTGCTGCAGGTCGCCAGCTTTTCCAACCGCGACAACGCCACGCGCGCACTTGCTCAACTGGGCTCGGCCGGCATCGCCGGCGCCACGCTCAGCGACGTCGTCAGTGGTGGCCGCACCCTGTGGCGGCTGCGGGTGGGGGCCGACGACCTGGCCGCCGCTGCGGAACTTGCCGCCCGCATTGCCGGTCTGGGTTTCGGCAAGCCACAGATCGTTCGTGATTGACCCTTGCCACGGCGCCGCCCGGAACGCATTGGCGCATCCCCCTACAATGACGGCACGTTTTCCATTCCTCGCTGCAACAGGAACCGTTTTCCGATGAAATTCCGCTTTGCCGCTGCCTTGGCCACCACCCTGGCCGTTGGCCTGGCCTCTGCCCAGACCCCCGCGCCGCCCCCGGCTGCCGCCACGCCCGCCCAGGTCGCGATCCCGCCGGCACCGGCGCCTTCCACCTCCACTGCATGGGTGCTGATGGACTACGCCACCGGGCAGGTGCTGGCAGGCGAGAACATCCATACCCCGGTGCCGCCGGCCAGCATCACCAAGGTGATGACCTCCTACGTGCTGGCAGCCGAGGCGAAGGCCGGCAAGATCGGCCCCGACGACCAGGTGATGATGAGTGAGCGCGCCTGGCGCGAAGGCGGCGCCGGCACCGACGGCAGCTTCAGCGGCTTCCCGGTCAACCAGAGCGCGCGGCTGGAGGACATGGAAAAGGGCATGGCGGTGCAGTCCGGCAACGACGCCGCCATCGCCCTGGCCGAACATGCCGCCGGCAGCCAGGAAGCTTTCGCCGCGCTGATGAACAACTACGCCGCCCAGCTCGGCATGAAGGACTCGCATTTCGTCAACGCCCACGGCCTGACCGCTGAAGGCCACCACTCCAGCGCCTACGATCTGGCCCTGCTGGGCCGCGCCTTCGTCCGCGACTACCCCGAGACCTACGCCTACAACAAGATCAAGGAATTCACCGTAGGCAACATCACCCAGCCCAACCGCAACCTGCTGCTGTGGCGCGACGCCAGCGTGGACGGGGTCAAGACCGGCCATACCTCGGCCGCCGGCTACTGCCTGATGAGCTCGGCCCAGCGCGGTGACCAGCGCCTGATCGCGGTGCTGATGGGCGGCAGCTCGGAAAAGCAGCGTGCCAACGACAGCCTGGCGCTGCTGAACTGGGGTTTCCGTTTCTTCGAGACCCACCGCCTGTACGAGCCGAGCAAGGCGGTGACCACGCAGAAACTGTGGAAGGGCGCGGCCGCCGAAGTGCAGTTGGGCGTGGCGCAGCCGTTGCTGGTCAGCGTGCCGCGCGGCCGCTACAACGACCTCAAGCCGAGCATGGACGTGCCCCGGCAGCTCGTCGCCCCGGTGGCCGCCGGCCAGCAGATCGGCACGGTCAAGGTGGCACTGGACGGCAAAGTGGTCGCCGAAGCACCACTGGTGGCGGTGGCCGCAGTGGAAGAGGGCGGCTTCTTCAAGCGCCTGTGGGATGCCTTCTGGATGTGGTGGGAAGCCTGATCCAGCCGCATGAAAAAGCCGGCGCAAGCCGGTTTTTTCGTTTGCGGCAGTGCCGGTCTGCTGGCCGGCAACTTCATGAATCTTCGGAAAAGCTTGCCGGCGGAGCTGACGGAACGATCAAAAATCCAGTTGTTCCACGCTGACGCCCATCGCCCCGGCCATGCGGGTCAGCGTGGCCTTGCGGGGGCGGTTGGCGGCTTCCATCTGCGCATGGGCGGCCTGGGTGATGCCCATGTGCGCGGCCATTTCGGCCTGGGTCAGGCGCAGGTGTTCGCGCCATGCTTTCATCGGGCTGGCACCGTCCACCGTGGCGCTGACCACCGCGTTCGGGATCATGTGACTCACAGCGTCCGGCTGATGGTGAAGCTGCCGAACACCGGTCGCTCCTTTTGCCCGGCGAACTCGCGGGTGCGGTGGTAGCGGGCCAGCGCGAATTTCCACTTGCCGCGCATCACCGCCACGCCGTAGCCGATATCGGCCACCAGCGCGCGCTTGTCCACGTCGTGGCTGTGGCGGAAGGTGTTGCCGTCCAGGGTGATGTCGCGCAATACCCAGCGTGCGTCGGTGGTGAGGAACAGGTGGCCGGACCAGCCCTGCGCGCGCCCGCTGCGGGTGGGCGCGGTGTTCTCGCCGGCCGGGCGCATGGGTGAACTGCCGAAGTCGTCCGGCAGTTTCCAGCCGAAACGCAGCTCGCCGCCACCGTTGGCATGGGTGTCCAGGTTGCCGATCGCCCCGCCCCAGTGGCTGATGGCGTCCCAGCCCCAGCCCGCGTCGTTGGCCGATGATGGCCAGCGGCGCATGCGCTCGTGCAGCAGCTTGAACACCGGTTCGTCATGCAACTGGTTGTCCCAGCCCATGAATTTTTCGTCGCCGAGCAGGCCGTGCACGGCATCCTGCACCTGCTTGCCCTGCGCCGACGGGCCAACCATGCCCAGCGCCAACTGGGTGGTACGCAGGCGGTCGCCGTGGCGCGCGTTGTAGCCGAAGTTGACCAGCAGCACCGCTGCATAGGGGCGGTCGTCCTCGATCAGGTCCGCGCGCGCGCGGTCGGTCGGGGTGAACAGCCCCTGGCCGATGCTGAAAACCATGTTCTGCTGCTCGAACTTGCCCGGATGCAGGCGCTCCAGGTGACGGTTCATCCAGCGTGCCAGCCGCGGCAGGCAGGGGTCGTCGGTGTAATCCACCAGGTTGGGTGACACCAGGGTGAGCAGGGCGCCATTGGTATAGCCCTGATCCTGGTGGCGGCCGCCGAACAGGTCGTTGTCGATGCGGAAGTTGACCGCCGGTGGGTGTTCCTGCAATGCGCTTTGCGAACAGGTATCGGCAGCGTGTACGGGAAAGGCAAGAAGGGCGGCCACGCAAGCCAGCGCCAGGGACAAGCCGGGCCGGGAGGTCATCCGGTCCACTCCAGATACGGGGACAGGTGTGCAGCTTAGCTGCCGTCGGCGTCGATGGCAGCGTGCCACGTGGATCGCATCGTTGCGGTTTGCCGGGATTTTCCAACCACCCGATTGGCACGGTGCAGGCCGGGGGCGTCGGGCGTGGCCGGCATGCCCTTTTCCTGTGTGCGGACCTTGGGTTTGTCACCCCGCGCCCCGATAATGGCGGGCATGGAAATCAAGTCCGACAACCCCGACCACGGCTTCCAGTTCCCCGGCACCTTCGAGCTCAGCGCGATGGGTGCGGCCAACATCGGCCTGGAACATGAACTGCCGCGGTTGTTGCAACTGGCCGGCGTGGAAGTGATCGACGAGCGCATCAGTTGGAAGCACTCATCCAACGGCAAATACGTGTCCGTGCGCATTGCCTTCAAGGCCGACAACCGCGAGCAGTACGACGCCGCGCACGTGGCGCTGCGCAACCACCCGGAAGTGAAGTGGACGCTGTGAGCACGTGCGCGGCCACTCCGGCGCGCGGCGAGCCGCTGCCGGCGACGGTACGCGACCTCGGGTGCCAGCCCTACGAACCGGTGTGGCACGCGATGCAGCGCTTCACCGACGCGCGCGGTGATGCCACCGGCGACGAGCTGTGGGTGGTCGAGCACGAACCGGTGTTCACCCTCGGCCAGGCTGGCAAGCCCGAGCACGTGCTGGCGCCGGGCGACATTCCGGTGCTGCACGTGGACCGCGGCGGCCAGGTGACCTATCACGGGCCGGGCCAGATCGTGGTCTACCCGTTGCTGGACCTGCGCCGGCTCGGCATCGGCGTGCGCGACTACGTGTGCCGCATCGAGCAGGCCATCATCGACACGCTGGACGAATGGAACATCGTCGCCGAACGCCTCGAAGGCGCACCCGGCGTCTACGTCGGCGGCGCCAAGATCGCCGCGCTCGGCATCCGCGTGCGCCGTGGCTGCAGCTTCCACGGGCTGGCCTTCAACGTCGGCCTGGACCTGGAGCCGTTCCATCGCATCAACCCCTGCGGTTACGCCGGGCTGGCGGTGACCTCGGTGCTAGACTTGGGCGGCCCTGCGGGCATCGACGCGGTCAAGCCGGTGCTGCTGTCGCACCTGGCCCGGCAGTTCGGCCTCGAACTGCACGCCTCCCCCGAATCGCCCGACCTGACAATGCGGTCCTGAGGCCGCCGGTAACGCCATGACTGAATCCACCAGCCGCTCCATTCCCCTGCAGATCCTGCAGGACGACGCGCCGTCGGCGCCCTTGCTGACCGGGGTCAAGCAGATCGGCGGCGACAAGATTGGCCGCTCGCCGGTGCAGTTTGCCGACGTGCCGGTGTTGCGCAAGCCGTCGTGGATTCGCGTGCGCATTCCTTCCGGCAACGCCGTGCAGCAGCTCAAGGCCAAGCTGCGCGAGAACCGGCTGGTGACGGTGTGCGAGGAAGCCAGTTGCCCGAACATCCACGAGTGCTTCGGCCACGGCACCGCCACCTTCATGATCCTCGGCGAGGTCTGCACCCGCCGCTGTTCGTTCTGCGACGTCGCCCACGGCCGGCCCAAGCCGCCGGACGCGGCCGAGCCGCTGCACCTGGCGCAGACGGTCAAGGACATGGGCCTGAAGTACGTGGTGGTCACCAGCGTCGACCGCGACGATTTGCGCGACGGTGGCGCCGGCCATTTCGTCGATTGCATCAGCGCCATCCGCGAGTTCAGCCCCGGCACCAGGATCGAAATCCTGACCCCGGATTTCCGCGGCAAGGGCCGCATGGAGCGCGCGCTGGAAATCCTCGCGGTCAACCCGCCGGACGTGTTCAACCACAACATCGAGACGGTGCCGGACCTGTACCGCAACGTGCGCCCCGGCGCCGACTACCAGTGGTCGCTGACCCTGCTGAAGAACTTCAAGGCGCAGCACCCGACGATTCCGACCAAGAGCGGCATCATGCTCGGCCTCGGCGAAACCCTGGAGCAGGTGCAGGCCACCTTGCGCGACCTGCGTGCGCATGACGTGGAAATGGTCACCATCGGCCAGTACCTGCAACCCACGCCGCACCATCACCCGGTGCTGCGCTACTGGACGCCGGACGAGTACAAGGCGCTGGAGGTGTATGGCTACGAACTGGGCTTCGCCCACGTCGCCTCCGGGCCGATGGTGCGTTCGTCCTACCATGCCGACCGCCAGGCTCAGGGCGCCGGCGTCGGTTGATGCGGGCAGCGTCGGCCGCTGGCCGGTACGCACGCATATCCCCGATACCGTGCAGATGCCGGCCGGCAACCGGCACTGCGCCGGGTCCATTCACGTTCCACTACGGCCGGCCCGCTAGCCTGCGCAGTGGGCCGGATGACAAGCACCGAAACTTCCGGCACTGTCCTGCTGTCCCATCGGGCTGCAGTCTCCCCCCATTGCACGGTGCCATGAGTACGTTGATGAACCATCGAGTTCCCGCTTTCCTGCTGGCTTTCGCATTGACCCTCCCGGCCGCGTTGCTGGCCCGTGCCGATGCCCCGGCGTTGCCGTCCGCGGCCACGGTCGACCAGGCCACCACGTCCCGGCTGGTGTACGGGCTGTTGTCCGACAGCCGTTATGCCTACCGCCCGCGCGCGCTGGATGCGGCCACCTCGCAGGACGTGTTCACCCGCTACTTGAAGTCGCTCGATGGCGGCAAGCAGTTCTTCACCGCCGCCGACATCGAGCGCTTCGCGCCGCTGGCCGGGCAGACCGGCAACGCGATCCGCAGCGGCGAGCTGGAACCGGCCTTCCAGGTGTTCGCGCTATACCGCCAGCGCGTGACCGAGCGCGTGGCCTATGCGCGCCACCTGCTCAAGCAGGAGCCGGATTTCACCCTTGAGGAGCGCTTCGACTACGACCGCAAGGACGTGCCGTGGGCGAGCGGCGCCGAGCTGGACGAGCTGTGGCGCAAGTCGGTCAAGAACGATTGGCTGCGGTTGAAGCTGGCCGGCAAGCCGGCTGCGGACATCCGCAAGACCCTGGACAAGCGCTACGCCACGCTGCTCAAGGGCATCAACGAGTGGAAGAACGAGGACGTGTTCTCGATCTACCTCAACGCCTACACGCGCGCCGTTGACCCGCATACCGATTACTTCACCCCGCGCACCGCCGAGAATTTCAACCAGGCCATGTCGCTGTCGCTGGAGGGCATCGGCGCGCAGTTACAGCGGCAGGACGACGTGGTGGTGATCCGCGAGATCATCGCAGGCGGCCCGGCCTCGGTGGACGGCACCTTGCAGCCGGGCGACCGCATCGTCGGTGTCGGCCAGGGCAAGTCCGGGCAGGTCGAGGACGTCATCGGCTGGCGCATCGACGACGTGGTGGCCAAGATCCGCGGTGCCAAGGACACCCAGGTACGGCTGGAATACATTCCCGCCGCCGAAAGCCTGGACGGCAAGCACCGCATGGTGACGCTGACCCGGCAGAAGGTGCGGTTGGCCGAGCAGGCCGCCAAGGGCGAGACGATGGTCATCCCCGGTGCCGCCGGCGAGCCCGAGCGCCGCATCGGCATCGTCAAGCTGCCTACCTTCTATCAGGATTTCGAAGGCCGCCGCCGCAATGCCGCCGACTACGCCTCGGCCACCCGCGACGTGGCCAAACTGCTGGCCGGGTTCAAGGCCGACAAGCTCGACGGCGTGGTGCTGGACCTGCGCAACAACGGCGGCGGCTCGCTGGACGAGGCGATCGAACTGACCGGGCTGTTCATCGAGCAGGGGCCGGTGGTGCAGGTACGCGAGTCCGGTGGCCGCGTCACCGTCAACAGCGACCGCAACCCGGCGGTGGCGTGGGACGGTCCGCTGGCGGTGCTGATCAACCGCGGCTCGGCCTCGGCCTCGGAAATCTTCGCCGGCGCCATCCAGGACTACGGCCGCGGCCTGGTCATCGGCGAGACCAGCTTCGGCAAGGGCACGGTGCAGAACGTGGTGCCGCTGGACCGCTGGCCGGCCAGCGAGAAGGAACGCTTCGGCCAGGTCAAGCTGACCATCGCCCAGTTCTTCCGCGTCAGCGGTTCCTCCACCCAGCACAAGGGCGTGGTGCCGGACCTGGCGTTCCCGGCCAGTGTCGATGCCAGCGAGTACGGCGAGAGCACCTACGACAACGCGCTGCCGTGGACCCGCATCGCCGCGGTGCCGCACACCCAGTACGGCAACTTCGCGCCGATCCTGCCGCAGTTGGAAACGCGCCATGCCGGGCGCATCCAGGACGACCGCGAGTTCCAGTGGTGGCAGGAGGACGTCGCCCAGTTCCGTTCCGAGGCGGCAAAGAAATACATCTCGCTCAACGAGGCCGAGCGCCGCACCGAGCGCGAGCGCCAGGACGCCCAGCGCAAGCAGCGCCAGGCAACCCGCAAGGAGCTAGGCCTGCCGCTGGACCCGCTGGCCGACGACGGCAGCGACGACGGCCTGACCGGCAACGAGCGCGACATCGTCAAGGACGCCGCGCGCGAAAAGGCCGCCGAGAAGCGTCCCGATCCGTTGCTGAAGGAGTCGGCTTCGATCCTGTCCGATGCGGTGAACCTGCTGGAGAACGACCGCCCGCTGTCGGCGCAGGTACTGCCGCAGTCCAGCGGCCCCGGTCGCTGGGCCGACTGAGCGCCGGCGGCACGGCTTCGCAGGTGCCGGGCTTGCCCGGCACGGGGCTGCACAGGGAAGGCTTCATGCGGGGCAAGCCCCGCATCTACCCCGTTGGCGCGAGGCAGCCGCGGCGGCAAACCGCGGACGCATTCCGGCGCGCCGGCCGTGACCACGTGAAACGCGCCGGCCACGGCGTTACGGTGTCGGCTGTTTCCATTGACGAGTGGGGTGGCGGATGCAACTGGGCATGATCGGCTTGGGGCGCATGGGCGCCAACATGGCGCAACGGCTGCAACGTGGCGGCATCGGCGTGACCGGTTTCGACCCCGGCCCCGAGGCGCGCGAACGCGCAGCGTCCGCCGGCTTGCCAGTCGTCGAAAACCTGCCGGCATTGCTGCAGGCGTTGCCGGCCCCGCGCGTGCTGTGGCTGATGGTGCCGGCCGACGCGGTGGATGCGCTGCTGGACGAACTGCTGCCGCTGCTGTCGCCGCAGGACCTGCTGGTCGATGGCGGCAACTCCTGGTACCGCGATTCGCAGCGGCGCGCGCAGCGCTGCGCGCAGGCGCGGCTGGATTACGTCGATTGCGGCACCAGCGGCGGCGTCTGGGGCCTGAGCGAGGGCTATTGCCTGATGCTGGGTGGCGAGGACGACGCACTGGCAAGGCTGCGGCCGGCACTGCAGGCGCTGGCGCCGGCGCCGGATCGCGGCTGGGCGCACGTTGGCCCGGTCGGTGCCGGTCATTACTGCAAGATGATCCACAACGGCATCGAGTACGGAATGATGCAGGCCTACGCCGAAGGCTTCGCGCTGCTGCAGAAGAAGGCCGAGTTCGCGCTGGACCTGCCGCAGTTGGCCGAAACCTGGCGTCACGGCAGCGTGGTGCGCTCGTGGCTGCTCGACCTCAGTGCCGAAGCCCTGCAGCGCAACCCGCAACTGGCGGGCATTGCGCCCTACGTGCAGGACTCGGGCGAGGGGCGCTGGACCGTCAACGAGGCCATCGAGCTGGACGTGCCGGCACCGGTCATCACCCTGTCGCTGCTGGAACGGCTGCGCTCGCGCGAGGACAACTCCTTCGCCGACCGCCTGCTGGCGGCAATGCGGGCCGGCTTCGGCGGGCATGCGGTCAAGCATTCCCCGGACCCGTGATGCCGCCGCCAGCCTGAACCGCGCCGCGTTCACTTCCGGCGGGCGGCATGCAATGCTTGCGCCGTTGTCGATGGTGCCGGCGTGGTTGATGCAGTGCACGCCATGCATGGCAAGGAGAAAGGATGTTTTCCCGATTCACCGACGAAGGCTGGGATCGCTGGCGGTTTGCAGGGTTGGGGCTGGCCGCATTGCTGATCGTGGTGGTGCCGTCGTTGACGCTGCTGCGGTTGTCGCGCGACAGCGTCAATGCCGCCAACTGGGTCGCCCACACCCAGGCCGTGAGTGCGCGCCTGTACGTGCTGCAGGCGGACATCCGCGACGTGGAATCGGCGGCGCTGACGCTGTCGCGCGGCATCGAGTCCGAGCCGCTGCGCCAGCGCCTGCAGCACGCCGAGCGCATCAAGGCCACGCTCGACGGGCTGGCCGCGCTGTTCAGCGACAACCCCGACCAGCTGCTGCGGATCGGCCGCATCAGCGCCATGCTCGAGCGGCGCATGGACGTGGCCCGGCAGGTCGCGGCCAGCCAGGACCCGCAGCGCCAGCGCGAGATGATCGAGGAGATGACCTTCAGCTACCCAATCCGCGACATCGTGGCCGAGCTGCAGCAACACGAGAGCGAACTGCTGCAGCGGCGGGTGACCGCCGCGCACAAGCAGCAACGGCTGGCGACCACGGTGACCTGGAGCACGCTGGCGGTGCAACTGCTGCTGCTCGGGCTGGTGCTGTGGCTGCTGAAGCGCCAGATCGGCCGCCGCACGCGCGCCGAGCAGCGCTTCCTGCGCGCCAGCGCGCGCGCCAACTCGGTGCTGCAGACGGTGCGCGAGCCCATCGTCCTGCTCGACGGCGGGCTGCGCATCATCCTGCACAACACCGCGTTTTCCGAGCTGTACGGCATGGACGACGATCGCCAGGTCAGCGGCCGGCCGCTGCAGTCCATCGGCGACGGCGTCTGGGCCGATCCCATCATCCGCCAGCGCCTGGCCGACGTGCTGCTGCGCGGGCGCGAACTGTGGGATTACGAACACGAGCAGCGCGGCGCCGACGGCATGGCCCGCACCATGCTGATCAACGCACGGCGCATGCCGCTGCCCGACAGCGATGACGAAGTGGTGCTGATGACGGTCAGCGACGTCACCTTGCAACGCCGCGTGCAACTGCGGGTGGAAGAATTGAACCGGCAACTGGAAGGCAAGGTCGGGCAGATGGCCGAGGTCAACCGCGAGCTGGAGGCGTTCAGCTATTCGGTCTCGCACGACCTGCGCGCACCGCTGCGGCACGTGGCCGGCTTCTCCGACAAACTTGGCCGCCACCTGGGCGAGGACGCGGACGAAAAGACCCGCCACTACCTGCAGGTGATCGGCGAGGCGGCGCAGCGCATGGCCTCGCTGATCGACGACCTGCTGGTGTATTCGCGGCTGGGGCGCGGCGCGATGCGGTTGCAGGCGGTGGACATGCAATCGCTGGTCGCCGACACCCATGCATTGCTCGATTCCAACCTGCGCGCCGAGGCCGGGGTGGACGGCGAGGCCCGCCACATCGAGTGGCAGATCGGGCCGCTGCCGGTATTGGTGGCCGACGAAAACATGATGCGCCAGCTATGGCTGAACCTGCTGGGCAACGCGGTCAAGTACACCGCCTGCCGCGAACATGCGGTCATCGAAGTGAGCACCCGGCAACTGCCCGACGGCACCCAGCAATTCAGCGTGCGTGACAACGGCGCCGGTTTCGACATGCAGCACGCCGGCAAGCTGTTCGGCGTGTTCCAGCGCCTGCACCGCGCCAGCGACTACCCCGGCACCGGCATCGGCCTGGCCAGCGTGCGCCGCGTACTCACCCGCCACGGTGGCCGCATCTGGGCCGAAGCCGTGCCCGACCAAGGCGCCACCTTCCACTTCACCCTGCCACCACCTGCGCCGGAAGCGTACGAGAGGAACCCTGCCGCATGAACATGTTGCGTCCCATCCTGCTGGCCGAGGACAGCCCGGCCGATGCCGAAATGACGATCGATGCGCTGCGCGAGGCGCACCTGGTCAACCCCATCGTGCATGTCGAGGATGGCGTGGACGCGATGGACTTCCTGCTGCGTCGTGGTGCCCACGCTGGCCGCAACGCGGAGCCGCCGGTGGTGGTGCTGCTGGACATCAAGATGCCGCGCATGGACGGGCTGGAGGTGCTGCGCCGCATCCGCGCCACCGAGGAACTCAAGCGCCTGCCGGTGGTGATCCTGTCGTCCTCGCGCGAGGAGAGTGATTTGGTGCGCAGTTGGGACATGGGCGTGAATGCCTACGTGGTCAAGCCGATGGACGCCAACCAGTTCTTCGCCGCGGTGAAGACGCTGGGCACGTTCTGGTCATTGCTCAACCACGACGCGGAATCGGAGTAAGCCATGCCCAATTCGGTACCGCCGCTGGGTGCGTTGCGCATCCTGCTGGTGGAGGACTCGGTCGAGGACGCCGAGCTGCTCAGCGACCAATTGCTGGAGGCCGGCTTGCAGGCCCGCTTCGAGCGCGTGGACGACGAGGCGGAAATGCGCGCGATGCTGGCGACATGGGGGCCGGACATCGTGCTGTCGGACCTGAGCATGCCCGGCTTTTCCGGCTACCAGGCGCTGCGCATCCTGCGCGAACTGCACCCGGGGCTGCCCTTCATCTTCGTCTCCGGCACGATGGGCGAGGACACCGCGGTGCTGGCGCTGCGCGAAGGTGCCAACGATTACATCATCAAGCACCAGCCGGCGCGGCTGCCCTCGGCGGTGGTGCGCGCGGTGCGCGAGGCGCGCGGCGAACACGAGCGGCAGCGGGTGGCCGACGAGCTGATGCGCGCGCAGCGGCTGGAAAGCCTGGCGTTGCTCGCCGCCGGGCTCAGCCATGACTTGCGCAACATCCTGCAGCCGCTGTTGATCGTGCCCGACCTGATCCGCGACCGCAGCGACGACCCGAAGGTGACGCGGCTGGCCGACGTGGTGGCCGAAAGCGCGCGACGCGGCCACGAGATGGTCGAGTCGATGCTGTCCTTCGTGCGCGGCTCGCGCCGGCCCAGCGAACGCATCGCCCTGCCACGGCTGTTCCAGGCGGTGGACCTGCTGCTCAAGGGCAGCCTGCCGCGCAACGTCACGCTGCAACTGGAAGTGAGCGATGAGCGGCTGGTGGTGGAGGCCAACTACACCGAGCTGCAGCAAGTGCTGATCAACCTGGCGTTGAACGCAATCCAGGCCATGCCCGAGGGCGGGCAACTGCAACTGCTGGCCGAGCGCGCCGCTGGCGAGCGCCTGCGCATCCGCGTTCAGGACGAGGGCATCGGCATGGACGCGGCCATCCAGGAGCGCTTGTTCAGCCCGTTCTTCACCACCAGGGAAAGCGGCACCGGGCTTGGCTTGGTGTCGTGCAAACGCATCGTCGAAGGCCTGGGCGGCGAGATTGCAGTGCGCAGCCAGCCGGGGCAGGGCAGTTGTTTCGACCTGCTGTTGCCACTGCAGGCCGCCGTTGCCGATGGCGTTCCGGACGAGGTGGCGATGCTGCCGGCCGGGCAGGGCCAGCGCATCCTCGTGGTGGACGACGAAGCCACGCGGCTGTCGCTGCTGGGTGATGCGCTGTCCAGCCAGGGCTATCGCCCGAGCGTGGCGCTGGATGGCGCCGCCGCGCTGTGCCTGGTGCAGGAAGCCGGCCTGCCGGACGCGGTGCTGGTCGATGGCGGCATCCCGCTGCTGTCGGCCGGGCAACTGCTCGCGCAGATGCAGCGGCTGGGCTACGCCGGCCCGGCAATCGTGCTGGAGGCCGATGCCGGCCCGGCCTTCGCCGACGTGCCGACGCCGGCTGGCCTGCGGGTGCACGTGCTACCCAAACCGCTGGAGATGCAGCGCGTGCTGCGCGCGGTGGCCGAGGCACTGGCAGCGACCTGATTGCCGCGTGGCAGCCGTATCATTGGCGCTTCCCCCGGCAAGCCGCCCTCGCCAAACACCGATGACCACCGTGCTCCTGAGCCTGGGCAGCAACCTGCGCCCGCACCATTACCTGCGCTCGGCGCTGGCCGTCCTGCAGGAGCGCTTCGGGGCGGTCATCGCATCGCCGGCCTACCGCACGCCGGCGGTGGGCTTCGACGGCCCGGACTTCCTCAACAACGCGGTGATGCTGGAAACCGACCTGCCGCTGGCCGAGCTCGACGGCTGGCTGCACGCGGTCGAGGACGCCCACGGCCGCGACCGCAGCGGCCCGCGCTTTTCCGACCGCACGCTGGATATCGACGTGGTGTATTACGGCGACCTGGTAGTGGCCGGGCCGGGTCACCTGCGCATCCCGCGCCCCGAGTTGAAGCACGCCTTCGTGCTCAAGCCGCTGGCCGACATCGCGCCGGAGTTCGTCGACCCGGTGCGCGGGCTGACGCTGCGGCAGATGTGGCAGGCCCACCCGCAGCATGGCGACGTGTTCGACAGCGTCGAATTGGCACAGTGAGGCGCATCCCGCCCGGTAGCCGGTAGCCGGCGTCAACGGCCTGCCGCAGGAAGTGCAGAATACTGGTTGACGGCGCTGCCGGAGGGGCGGGGACAATGCGGGAAGGGCAGGGGGACGGCGACGCGGCCGGGCACTATCACCGGGTCAAGCGGATCGTCATGCAGGCGCTGGAATTGCATGGTGCTGCGCGTGCGGAGCTGATCGCGCGCGAAACCGGGGACGATGCGGCGCTGGCCGCCGAAGTGCATGCCCTGCTTGCCGGCATGGAGGCCAACCAGACGCTGCGGGTATCGCTGCCGCCGGGTGGCGACGCCCCCGATCCGGGGCAGGACCTGAGCGGCCAGGAAGCCTCGGCCGACACCACACGCGAATACCGCCTGCTGCGACGCCTCGGGGCCGGCGGCATGGGCGTGGTCTACCTGGCCGAGCGCAGCGACGGCGGCTTCGTGCAGACGGTCGCGCTGAAACTGCTCAACCCGGTCGCCGAAGCCTCGCCGGAACTGCGCGAGCGCTTCACCCGCGAACGCGCGCTGCTGGCGCGGCTGGATCATCCCGGCATCGCCCGCCTGCTCGACGGCGGCATCCTCGCCGACGGTCGCCCGTTCCTGGCGATGGAATACGTCGAAGGCGAGCAGATGGACACGTTCGCCGCGCGGCTGCCGCTGGACGAGCGCATCGCGTTGTTCGTCAAGGTCTGCGAGGCGGTGGCCGAGGCCCACCGCTGCCTGGTCATCCACCGCGATCTCAAGCCGGCCAACATCCTGGTTGATGCGCGCGGCCAGCCGCGACTGCTGGATTTCGGCATCGCCCGGCTGATCGACGAGGACAGCGCGGCGGCCGGCGACACCCGCACCGGCCAGCACGCGCTGACCCTGGCCTACGCCAGTCCCGAACAACTGGCCTGCCAGCCGCTGACCACCGCCACCGACGTCTATTCGCTGGGCGCGGTGCTGTACCAACTGGTCTGCGGCCAGGCGCCATTCGCCGACCATGACAATCCGGCCGGCCTCTACCAGGCCATCATCCACACCGACGTGACCCCGCCCAGCCGGCGCCTGCCGCGCGAGCGCGCGCCGCAGGCGCTGCGGGTCCACGTGCCGGCCGACATCGACGCGATCGTGCTCAAGGCGCTGCGCAAGGAGCCGGAGCAGCGCTATGCCTCGGTCGCCGCGCTGGCCGACGACCTGCACCGCTACCTCGGCCACCGCCCGGTCAGCGCCCGTGCCGGTGAACGTGGCTACCGCGTGCGGCGTTTCCTGCGCCGCAATGCCTGGCCACTGGCCGCCGCCGTGCTGGTGGCGCTGTCGGTGCTGGGCGGCCTGCTGGCCTCGGTGCTGGCGCTGCGCGAGGCACGCCAGCAGCAGGCGCTGGCCGAGCAGCGCGGCCATGAGCTGCAACGGCTGGCGGATTTCCAGCAGGCGATGCTGGAAAGCGTGGACATCGACGCGATGGGCCACGCCATGACCGACACCCAGCAGCGCAAGGTGCTGGACGTGCTGCAGCGGCAGGCGCCGGGGCAGCCGTTGGAGGTGCGGCTGCGCCAGGCCTTCGCCCAGGTCGGCGCGCCCAGCATCGCCCGCGATGCGCTGGATCAGCAGGTCGTCTCGCATGCCTTGTCGCGGCTGGACCGCGATTTCGCCGATGCGCCATTGCTGGCAGCCGACATGCGGCAGTCGCTGGCGCGGGTGCTGATCGCCATCGGCCACTACCCGCATGCGGCGCAGGAATTGCAGCAGGTGTTGCAGGTGCGCGAGGTCGCCCTGCCGGCCACCGATGCGCGCATGGTGTCGGCGCGGATCGACCTGGGCCAGGCATTGTTCCAGCAGGGCGAGTTGGCACCGGCGGCGGACGCCTTCGGGCAAGCGTTGGCGGCCACGCGCGCACTGCCGGCAATGGACCCGCAGCGTCGCGCTGCCGAGGCCGGGGCGGCACGGGTGCAGGCGGCAAGTGGCGAGCTGCAGGCGGCGTTGGCGAAGCAGGGCGCGCTGCGCGAGGCGTGGATGGCGGCGCTGCCGGCCGAGGACGAAACCCTGTTGTTGCTGCGTGGCGATTACGCACGGACGCTGGACAAGCTGGGGTGGCGCGACGAGGGCAGTGCGGAGATGGCCGAGCTGTTGCCGTTGTACCGCGCCCACTTCGGGCCGGAATCGAACCGCACGCTGGCGGCGATGGACACGCTGGCCGAACTGCAGTTCGCCTATGCCTATTACGAACAGTCGGCCGCACTTGCGCGACAGGTGGCGCAGGTGCGCGAACGCCGCCTCGGCGCCGAGCACCCCGACACGCTCAAGGCCTGGGGAACCGCCGCCACCAGTCTGGTGCGGCTGGCCAAGTCCCCGCAGGGCTACGCGGAAGCCGAAACCCTGCTCGACCACCTGCTGCAGGCGCAGGGCCGGATACTCGGCATCGAGCACCCGGCCACGCGCCAGTTCGTCGTTGACAAGATCCGCCTGCTCTCCAAGCAGGAGCGCACGACCGAGGCGATCGCGATGCAGCGCCGGCACCTGGCCGACTGCCTGCGCCTGCTGGGGCCGGACCACCGCGAAACCCTGTTCGCCCAGGGCGGGCTGGCCAGCATGCTGAGCGACCAGCCCGATGGCCTGGACGAAGCACGGGCGCTGGCGCAGGCAACACTGGAGGTCATGCGCCGACAATTGGGAGCCGAGCATCCGCTGGTGACCGCCACCCTCGACCTGATCGGGCGCATCGAGCGCAACGCCGGCCACTGGCAGGCCTCGCGCGATGCCCACGCGCAGGCGCTGGAGATCCGTGCGCGTACCCGCGGCATGCTCGACGGCCATACCCTGGAAAGCGCGACCCGGCTGTATGTCGCGCTGTTCAAGTTGCACGACGAGGTAGGCATGCGCGACATCCGCAGCCGCTTCCTCGACCCGTTGCTGCAACTGGACCCGGCCACGCTCAATGCCAGCAAGCGCGGCCACCGCGAGGCGATCCTGCTGGCGCTGGAGGGGCGCTGGTGACGGCGCACAGGTTGAGTTGTGGCGCTGGTGCCCCGCCGGGCGACCCGGTTGCGCGAAGCGTCGGAGGTATGGCCCCGACTACCGGGTTTTGGAAGCCGGGGTGCTCTTGAGCAACTCCCGGTGCCGCTGCTCCATCTCTTCACGCAACTGGCGGCGGATCTGCGCGGCGGCATGGCGGCGCTGCTCGTCGCCGGTTTGCGGTTGCAACGTCGGCACCGGTGTCGGTTTGCCGTCCTCGTCCACCGCCACCATCGTGAAGAAGCAACTGTTGGCGTGGCGCACGCTGGCCTTGCGGATGTCTTCGGCCACCACCTTGACGCCCACCTCCATCGACGAGGTGCCGGTGTAGTTCACCGAGGCCAGGAAGGTGACCAGCTCGCCCACGGCGATGGGCTGGCGGAACATCACCTGGTCCACCGACAGGGTCACCACGTAATTGCCGGCATAGCGGCTGGCGCAGGCATAGGCAACCTGGTCGAGCAGGCGCAGTACCGCGCCGCCATGCACCTTGCCGGAGAAGTTGGCCATCTCCGGCGTCATCAGCACGGTCATCGACAACTGGTGGGGCGTGGGTGCGGACATGGTCGGGTGCGGGGCAAAGGATGTGGCTGACTGTAGCCCAGGTCGGGATCACATCCGCGACGGCTCTGCGGCATCGGATTGGCGAAGCGTCGGGGGCATGGCCCCAACCTGCCCGGCGACGAAAAGAGAAGGGGCCGCATGCGCGACCCCTTCGTGTTCCTGCCGAGCCGCCCTTACTTGAGCTTGGCGGCCTTGCGCAGCGCTTCGGCGCGGTCGGTCTTCTCCCACGAGAACGCCGTGGCGTTCTGGGTCTTGCCGTCGCCGTCGACGTACGAGAATTCCTTCGGCTTGCGGCCGAAGTGGCCGTAGGCGGCGGTCTGCTGGTACATCGGGTGGATCAGGTCGAGCATCTTGATGATGCCGTACGGGCGCAGGTCGAAGTGGGCGCGGATCAGCTTCTCGATCTGCGCGTCCGGAATCCTGCCGGTGCCGAAGGTGGTGACCGAGATCGAGGTCGGCTCGGCCACGCCGATGGCGTAGCTCACCTGCACCTCGCACTTGTCGGCCAGGCCGGCGGCGACCACGTTCTTGGCGACGTAGCGGGCGGCGTAGGCGGCCGAACGGTCGACCTTGGACGGGTCCTTGCCGGAGAACGCGCCGCCACCGTGGCGGGCCATGCCGCCGTAGGTATCGACGATGATCTTGCGGCCGGTCAGGCCGCAGTCGCCCACCGGCCCGCCGATCACGAAGATGCCGGTCGGGTTGATGTGCACCTTGTTCTTCGGCAGCTTGTCCAGCCACGCCTTCGGCAGCACCGGCTTGAGGATGTGCTCGCGCACGGCCTCGACCAGATCCTTCTGCTTCACGCCGGCGTCGTGCTGGGTCGAAAGCACGACGGCATCGAGGCCCTCGATCTTGCCGTCGTTGCCGTAGCGCAGGGTGACCTGGCTCTTGGCGTCCGGGCGCAGCCACGGCAGCGGCGAGTTCTTCTTCTTGCGCACCTTGGCCTGCTGTTCGACCAGACGGTGGCTGTAGTAGATCGGCGCCGGCATGAATTCCGGGGCTTCGTTGCAGGCATAGCCGAACATCAGGCCCTGGTCGCCCGCGCCCTGTTCTTCCGGCTTCTTGGCCTTCTTGTGGGTGCCATCCACGCCGGCGGCGATGTCCGGCGACTGCTTGCCGAGCATGTTGATGATGGCGCAGGTGTGGCCGTCGAAACCGACGTTGGAGTTGTCGTAGCCGATGTCGTTGATGACGTTGCGGGTCAGTTCTTCGATATCGACCCACGCCGAGGTGGTCACTTCGCCGGCGACGATGGCCGCACCGGTCTTGACCAGGGTTTCGCAGGCCACGCGCGCGCGCTTGTCCTGGGACAGGATCGCGTCCAGCACCGCGTCGGAAATCTGGTCGGCAATCTTGTCCGGATGGCCTTCGGAGACCGACTCGGAGGTGAAGAGATAGCTGGACATGAGCTTGTATCCCTGTATGCGGATGAAAAGATAGCCGCGCATGATACACGGCCGGGGCCTTTTGCGAATAGTGCAGTGCCGGCTGTTTCCATCCGGTTAATCCATGTGGTCACGGAACTGCCGCAAAACCGCAACCGCATTGCCGTGTGGCGCGGGCAGGCTGCCGGCCAACCGGGCCGTGGAGGCAACGCCATGCACCAGATCGAGCACCGCCTGCAACAGCGCTACCCCGATTGGTTCCACGGCCCGCGCGGCCGCCTGGCGCGGCCGCTGCTGCACACGCTGGGGCGCTGGTCGCGGCTGGACCAGGTGCAGGACTTCCTGCGCCACAACGGTGACCGCAGCGGCTTTGCCTTCGTCGCCGCATCGCTGGATTTCCTCGGCAGCCGCTACGAGGTGGATGCCGCCGCATTGGCGCGGATTCCCGCCAGCGGCCGCCTGCTGGTCGTCGCCAACCACCCCTCGGGCGCGCTCGACGCGCTGGCGCTGCTGGACGCGGTGGGCAAGGTGCGGCGCGACGTGCGCATCATCGGCAACGACCTGCTGGCCGACCTCGAACCGTTGCGTGAACTGCTGTTGCCGGTGCGCATCCTCGGCGGCCGCGCGCAGCGCGCCAGCCTGCACGCGGTGGAGCAAGCGCTGGCGGCCGAACAATGCGTGATCGTGTTCCCGGCCGGCGAGGTGTCGCGGCTGTCGTTGCGCGGCATCCGCGATGGCCGCTGGAACCGCGGTTTCGTCCGCTTCGCCAACGCCACCCACACGCCGGTACTGCCGGTGCGGGTGCAGGCGCGCAACTCGGCGCTGTTCTATGGCGCTTCGACCCTGTTCAAGCCGGCCGGCACCGCGCTGCTGGCGCGGGAAATGTTCGCCCGCCGCAATCGGCCATTGCGGCTGCAAGTGGGGCAGGTGATGCGGCTGCCACCCGAACTGGACCCGGCGCTGCAACTGCAGGCAGTGCGGCGGGCGCTGTATGCGCTGGGCCGCGATGCCGCGCAGGCGGACCTCGCCGGCAGCGGGCCGGAACCGCTGGCCGAACCCGTGGCCGTGGAGCGGGTCGCGGCGGAAATCGAAACCACCGAGCTGCTCGGGCAAACCGGCGATGGCAAGCAGATCCGGCTGGCCTGCTGCGCCGCCGGTTCGCCGCTGCTGCTGGAACTGGGCCGGCTGCGCGAATTGACCTTCCGCCGGGTCGGCGAGGGTACCGGCCGCAGCCGCGACCTGGACGACTTCGATCCGCTGTACCAGCACATCGTGGTCTGGGACGCGGCGGCGCAACGCATCGCCGGCGCTTACCGGGTCATGCGTGGTGCCCAGGCGCTGGCGCGCAGCGGCCTGGCCGGACTCTATACCGCTGCGCTGTTCCGCTATTCGGATGACGCCATCACCCGCATCGCCGAAGGCATGGAACTGGGCCGCAGCTTCGTGGTGCCCGACTACTGGGGCAGCCGCAGCCTGGACTACCTGTGGCAGGGCATCGGCGCCTACCTGCATTGCCGGCCGGGCATCCGCTACCTGTTCGGCGCGGTGTCGATCAGCGCGGCGCTGCCGCGCGAGGCACGCGAGCAACTGGTGGCCTATTACCAGCGCTATTACGGCGGCGGTAGCGGGCTGGCCGAGTCGAACCGGCCGTTCCAGTATTTCGCCGCGCCGCCTTGCTTCGGCGACATGGACGCCGAGGCCGCGTTCGAGCTGCTCAAGGCCAACCTGGCCGCGCTGGGCAGCAGCGTGCCGACGCTCTATCGCCAGTACACCGACCTGTGCGAACCCGGCGGCGCGCGCTTCCTCGCCTTCGGCGTGGACCCGGATTTCAGCGATTCGATCGATGGCCTGATCGAAGTGGACCTGCAGGCAATCCGGCCGAAGAAGCGCAAGCGTTACCTGCGCGATGCCGGGGCCGTGGCATGAACGCCCCGACGACGCTGTTGCCGCACCGGCGCACGGTGTTCATCTCCGACACCCACCTGGGCGCGCGCCATTGCCACGCCGCCGAGCTGGCCCGCTTCCTGGCCACGCTGCGCTGCGAGCGGCTGTACCTGGTCGGCGACATCGTCGATTTGTGGTGGCTGGCGCACAAGCGCGCCAGTTGGCAGCCGGCGCACAACGATGTGATCGAAGCGCTGCATGCGCTGCGTCGTGCCGGCACCGAAATCATCTACATCCCCGGTAACCACGACGCGCCGCTGCGCCGCACCTGCGGGCTGATGCTGCCGGCGATGCAGGTACGGCGGCGCGCCATCCACGTCACCGCCGATGGCCGCCGGCTGCTGGTGGTGCATGGCGACGACTACGACGGCATCACGCGCTGGCATCTGCCGATGCCGGCGCGCGCGGCGCGTGCATCCACATCCCCCATCGCATCGCCGGAAGCCGGCGATGCGATCGCCCCCTTGACTCAAGGGGGCTGGCACCGCTTCGCCAACGATCTCCAGCATCGTGTGGGCGACTGGCTGTATTACCGCATCCTCACCGGCAACCGCCTGTTCAATGCGCTGCGACGGTGGTTCGGCCTGCGCTACTGGTCGCTGGCGGAATTCCTCAAGCGCCGCAGCACGGCGGCCGAGCGCTACATCGAGCGCTTCGTGCAGGCCGGGCTGGACGACGTGCGCCGGCGCGGCCTGGATGGCATCGTCTGCGGCCACATCCACCGCGCGGCGTTGGTCGAGCGCGACGGGCTGGTCTACGCCAACGATGGCGACTGGGTGGAAAGCCTCACCGCGCTGGCCGAGGACCACGACGGCAGCCTGCGCCTGCTCGACCATGCCGGCCGCAGCCTGGCGTGGCTGCCAGCGGCCACGCCAGCGGCGCAGGAAGCGGCCTGAAAGCCTGCCGCGCTGCGGTTGTGCGCTGCTACCATCGCCGGCTCCTTCCCGATGACGCCTTGTCCGGGCGGGCCGCGCGGCACGACCGGCGCGGCTGTCGCCGGCCCACTGCATGGATTCCCTGAGCCAGATCGTCCTCGGCGGCGCGGTTGCCGCCGTCATTGCCCCGGCCGGCCAACGCCGCGCCGCCCTGCTGGCCGGTGCCGCACTGGGCACCTTGCCCGACCTCGACGGCCTGCTGATCGCCGCCTTCACCGGCGACCCCATCAGCCTGATGACGGTGCACCGCAGCTTCAGCCATTCGCTGTTCGTGCTGCCCTTGCTGGGCACCCTGGTCTGGTGGCTGTACCGCCGCTTCGGCCACGGCCGGGTGGCGTCGGCGCCGGTGCGCTGGTGGTGGGCCACCGTGCTGGCGCTGGTCACCCATCCACTGCTGGATGCCTTCACCGTCTATGGCACCCAGTTGTGGTGGCCGCTGATGCCGCATCCGGTGATGTGGTCGAGCGTTTTCATCATCGACCCGCTGTACACGGTGTGGCTGGCGCTGGCCTGTGCGGTGGCGTGGCTGGCGCGCGAGCGGCCGCTGGCGCGGCGCGCGCTGCTGGCCGGGCTGCTGCTCAGCAGCGGCTACCTGGGCTGGTCGCTGTTGGCCAAGCACCTGGTCGAGCGCGAGGCCGACCGCGCGCTGGCGGCAATGGGGCTGGGCGATGCCCCGCGCTTCTCGGTGCCGATGCCGTTCAACACGCTGCTGTGGCAGGTGGTGGCGATGACCCCGCAGGGCTACGTGACCGGCGAGCGCTCGCTGTGGGCCGACCGCGGGCCGATGCATTTCGATGGCCACCCTTCCAACGTGCAGGCGTTGCGGCAGGCGGCGGGGTTGCCGGCGGTGGCGCGGCTGCAATGGTTCAACCGCGGCTTCATGCGCGCCCAGGTGCAGGGCGGCGAACTGGTGCTCAGCGACCTGCGCATGGGGCTGGAGCCGGATTACAACTTCAGCTTCGCCGTGGCCCGCGAGCGTGACGGCGGCTGGGAGGCGGTCACGCCACGGCAACTGCGCCCGGTGTATCGCGAGCAGGGCGGCGGCGTGCTGCTGGAGCAGCGCATGAAGCAGATGTGGGAGCGGATCTGGCACGAACCGGGGCGGAGCGAAGAGGGCTGAAGATCACGCATTCATTGCAAAATTGGAACAATTAGTGATTTATTTCATTATTGTTCTGAATTTGATGATAAATACAATGGACTCCATCGCATCACGACCGGCGGCCGTCGCCGCTCTCATTCCCGGAGTCCACATGAACAGCCACGCTATTTCCCTGTACCAGAAGCGCCGCTCGCAGTACGCCCTTGGCCGCCACCTGCCGATCAGCCAGGAGCAGGCCACCGACCTGATCAAGCAGGCGGTGCGCGAAGCGCCGTCGGCGTTCAACGCGCAGTCCTCGCGGGCGCTGATCCTGCACGGGGCGCAGAGCGTGAAGTTCTGGGAACTGGCCAAGGATGCGCTGCGCAGGATCGTGCCGGCCGATGCCTTTGCCAGCACCGCGAGCAAACTCGACAGCTTCGCCGCCGGTGCCGGCACCGTGTTGTACTTCATCGACACCGATACGGTCGGCAACCTGCAGGACCAGTTCCCGCTGTATGCCGACAATTTCCCGGTATGGGCCGAGCAGTCCAACGGCATCGCCCAGTTCGCGGTGTGGACGGCGCTGGCCGATGCCGGCATCGGCGCCAGCCTGCAGCATTACAACCCGCTGGTGGACGAGGCCGTGCGCCAGGAGTGGGGCATTGCCGAAAACTGGAAGTTGCGCGCGCAGATGCCGTTCGGCTCCAACGAGGCCGGTTTCGGCGAAAAGAGCTACATGGAAGACGAAGCCCGCTTCAAGGTCTTCGCCTGATCCAGCTCCGGCCGGCACGCTCCAACCACCTCGCTCAGGCCGCGATCCGTGGCTGCCCGGCAATCAGTCCGTCGAAATAGTCGCGGGTCAACCGCAACTGCGCTTCGGTGCTTTCGGCAGCATTGACCACGGCGCGGAAGGCAAGGTTCTCCGGCCGGTCCTTCGCATACCAACCCAGGTGCTTGCGCGCGATGCGCACGCCCTGCGGTTCGCCGTAGAAGGCATGCAGGTCGGCCAGGTGGCCGAGCAGGATGTCGCGCACTTCCTGCAATGATGGCGGCGGCAGTTCTTCGCCGGTTGCCAGATAATGCGCAATCTCGTGGAAGATCCACGGCCGCCCCTGCGCGGCGCGGCCGACCATCACCGCATCGGCACCGGTATGCGCCAGCACTTGCGCGGCCTTGCGCGGTGAATCGACGTCGCCATTGGCCAGCACCGGGATGCGCAGCTCGGCCTTGATCGCGGCGATGGTGTCGTACTCGGCCACGCCGGTGTAGTGCTGGTCGCGGGTGCGGCCATGCACCGCCAGCGCGGCGATGCCGCTTTCCTGCGCGATGCGGGCGATGGTTGGCGCGTTGCGCACTTGCGCGCACCAGCCGGTGCGGATCTTCAGCGTCACTGGCACATCCACCGCGCCGACTACCGCTTCGAGGATGCGCGCCACCTGCGCTTCGTCGCGCATCAGCGCCGAACCGGCCCACGCATTGCACACCTTCTTGGCCGGGCAGCCCATGTTGATGTCGATGATCTGCGCGCCGTGGTCGACGTTGTAACGCGCCGCGTCGGCCAGTTGCTGCGGCTCGGTGCCGGCGATCTGCACGCTGATCGGCGCCGGCTCGCCGGCATGGTCCATGCGGTGGATGGATTTGCGGGTGTTCCAGAAGCGCGGATCGGAGATGGTCATTTCCGACGCCGCCAAGCCCGCGCCCAGCCGCTTGCACAGCAGCCGGAACGGCTTGTCGGTGACGCCGGCCATTGGCGCGAGCACCACGTTGGGCGCGATGGTGTAGGGACCGATCTGCATGGCGCGCATTGTAATGAGCCGCCGTGCAACCGTGGAGCGCAGCTTGCCGCGCTCCACAAGGGCGGCGTGGTCAGGCGGTTTCGTCGACGACCGCGGCGTCCGGCGCGTTGGCCTTCACCGATTCGATGCCCTTCTCGCGCGCGGCGGTGCTTTCGTACATCTCGCTGCTGCCGATGATCTGCCCGTTGCCGGCCAGCAGGTTGAAGAACGGCTTGTCGTTGCTGGAGGTCTTGCGTTCGTAGCGGGCGTCGTCCGGGCTGTTCTTCTTCACCGATTCGATGCCGTTCCTGCAGCCGGCCTTGTCGGCGTAACCCTGGCTGGTCAGGATCACCTGGCCATTGCCGGCTTTCAGGTTGAACTGGAAGTCACCGTTGCTGCGCTTGCCGATCACGAACTTGCCTGCCATGAGCGTCTCCTGGTTGCCGGCGGGATGCCGTGGGCCAATGTAGCCCAGCGGCACCGGCGCCGGTACCGGCAAGGCTCAGCCGACGTCGGCCGGGGTCATCCGCGGCATCGACACCGCAGCGCCTTCCTTCTCGGTGGAGCGCGCGGCGTACTGGTTGGCAAAGCGCACGTGCTTGATGAAGGAGGCTTCCGGTGCCTGCGCCAGCGAGGCCGCCAGCGCGCCGTTGAAGGCATCGCCGGCACCGGTGGTGTCGATGGCCTGCACCGATTCGGCGGCCACCCGGTAATACGGCTGGCCGTCGCCGCGCAGGCGTTCCTCGTCGTGCGAGACGAACACGCCGACCGCGCCCAGGGTGACCACCACGGTGCTGGCCGACAGCTTGCGGCACAGCGTATGCAGGCTGGCGCCGTCCAGCGCGGCGACGTCGTCGGCTTCCACCCGCTCGCCGACGTGGCGGCCGAGCAGGGCGGCGAACTCGGTTTCGTTCGGGGTCAGCACGTCGGCCAGCTTGAGCAGGCTGATGGTCGAGGGCGCGTTGGCCGGGGCGGGATTGAGCACGGTCAGCACGCCGGCCTCGCGGGCGATGCCCAGCGCCGCCTCGATCGACTCCACCGGCGATTCCAGTTGTGCCAGCAACACCTTGGCACCGCCGATCAGCGCGGCATTGGCGGCCATGAACGCGGTGCTCAACGAGGCGTTGGCACCGGGGCCGATGACGATGGAATTGCGACCGCGGCCGTCCACGTAGATGCCGGCGGTGCCGGTGGGTTCGTTGCTGGCCTCGGCAACCACGGTGATGCCATCCGCGTCGGCCAGTTGCCGCGCCAGCGTGCCGCCGGCGTCCTCGCCCAGCGCGCACAGGAAGGTGGTGGCGGCGCCGGCGCGGCCGGTGGCCACGGCCTGGTTGAAGCCCTTGCCGCCGGGGCCGGTGGCATAGCGCCCGGCGATGGTCGCGCCCGGCGCGGGCAGGGTTTCGCAACGCCAGACGTGGTCGACATTGAAGGAACCGGCAACAACAACACTACTCATGGAATCTGTTTCTCGAAGTGGCCGTGGATCAGCCGAAATGGGTCAGCACGCCGGCAATCGTGGCGGTCATGAAGGTGGCGATGGAGCCGCCCAGCACCGCGCGCAGGCCGAACTTGGCCAGATCGTGGCGGCGCTCCGGGGCCAGCCCGCCGATGCCGCCGATCTGGATGGCGATGGAGCTGAAATTGGCGAAGCCGCACAGTGCGTAGGTGGCAATCAGCCGGCCTTCGTCGCTGAGGCTGACGCCGGCGACGTTGCCCTTGAGGATCTCCGACAGGTCCATATAGGCGACGAATTCGTTGATCACCACCTTCTGCCCGATCAACGAGCCCACCGTGGTGGCGTCGGCCCACGGCGTGCCGATCACCCAGGCAATCGGTGCCAGCACGTAGCCGAACAGGGTGGCCAGGCTGGTCGGCCTGCCGAGCGCCTGGGCCAGCCCGGTGATCTCGCCCAGCCAGGTCAGCGGTGCGTTGATCAGCGCGATCAGGGCGATGAAGGCCAGCAGCATCGCGCCGATGTTCAACGCCAGCTTGAGGCCGTCACCGGCACCGGAGGCGGCCGCGTCGATGATGTTGGAGGAGGTTTTCTCCACCTCCATCTTCACCGTGCCACGGGTCAGTGGCGTGCCGGTTTCCGGCACCAGCAGCTTGGAAACCACCAGCGTGGCCGGTGCGGCCATGATGCTGGCCGCCAGCAGGTGCTTGGCGTAGAACGCCTGCGACGCCGGATCGCCACCGCCGAGCATGCCGACGTAGGCCGCCAGCACGCCGCCGGCAATGTGCGCCATGCCGCCGATCATCATCGTGATCAGCTCGGACTGGGTCATCTTCCCGATGTACGGGCGCACGGTCAGCGGCGCCTCGGTTTGGCCGATGAACACGCTGGCGCAGACGCTGGTGGTTTCCGCGCCGGACACGCGCATCACCTTGGTGATTGCCAGCGCCATTACCCGCACGATCGCCTGCATCACGCCCAGGTGGTACATCACCGCCATCAGCGAGGAGAAGAAGATGATGGTCGGCAGCACCTGGAAGGCGAAGATGAAGCCGTACTGGTCGGTGTTCATAAGACTGCCGAAGATGAAGCCGGAGCCTTCGTTGACGTAGTTGAGGATCTTGACGAATCCGCGGCCGAGCCAGTCGAACACGTTGCGCCCGCCCGGCACCAGCAGCACCAGTGCGGCAAAGGCGATCTGCAGGGAGATGCCGGTAGCGACCAGCTTCCAGTCCACCGCGCGCCTGTTGTTGGAGAACAGCCAGGTGATGCCGATCAGCACCGCCAGGCCGAACAGGCCGAAGCCGATCCTTCCCAAACCCTCGACCATGAGTATTCCCCGGGCACGCCCGCAAAAGCCGCAAGCCTAGTGCAGCGGCCGGTGGCCGGCAAGAATTACCGGCGCCGATGGCGGTAATTCCGGCGATTGCGCCGCCATCGGTAAGATTCGTGGCCGCAAACCGCCCATTGGCGGCAGTTACACTGGCCGCCCGTCCGCGCCTGCAGCGCGCAGCGCCCCCGCTCAGGAGCCAACCATGCATTACCGTCGCCTCGGGTCATCCGGCCTGCAGCTTTCCGCACTGTCCTTCGGTGCCTGGGTCACCTTCGGCGGGCAGATCGCCCGTGACGAGGCGCGCAACCTGGTCGCCGCGGCCTGGGACAACGGCGTCAACTTCTTCGACAACGCCGAGGTCTACGCACACGGCCGCGCCGAGCAGGTGATGGGCGACGTGATCGCCGACCTGCGGTTGCCGCGCGACGGCTACTGCGTGTCCAGCAAGGTGTTCTTCGGCGCGGTGGAAAACCCGGCGCCGACCCGGCGCGGGCTCTCGCGCAAGCACGTGCGCGACGCCTGCCATGACGCCCTCAAGCGCCTGCGCGTGGACTACCTGGACCTGTACTACTGCCACCGGCCCGACCCGGACACGCCGATCGCCGAAACCGTGCAGGCGATGGACCTGCTGATCCGCCAGGGCAAGGTGCTGTATTGGGGCACCTCGGAATGGTCGGCCGCGCAGATCGCCGAAGCGGTCGCCTTCGCCCACGCCAACCACCTGCACGCGCCGACGATGGAGCAGCCGCAGTACAACCTGCTGCACCGCGCGCGGGTCGAGCAGGAATACACGCCGCTGTACGCCGAGGCCGGGTTGGGCACGACGGTCTGGTCGCCGCTGGCCTCGGGGCTGTTGACCGGCAAGTACAACGATGGCATCGGTGCCGACAGCCGGCTGGCGCAGACCACGATGGACTGGCTGAAGGATGAGGTGCTGGGTGAACCGGCCGAAAACCGGCTGGGCAAGGTGCGCGCGTTCATCGCGCTGGCTGCGGAGATGGGCGAATCGCCGGCGCAGCTGGCCATCGCCTGGTGCCTGCGCAACCCCAACGTGTCCAGCGTGATTCTCGGCGCCAGCCGGGTGTCGCAGCTGGAGGAAAACCTGCGCGCGCTGGACGTGGCCGCGCGCGTGGACGAGGCCGGCTGGCAGCGGATCGAGGCGGTCTTCGCCTGATCGCCGGGTGTAGGTCGGGGCTATGTCCCCGACGCGGACTTGCGCTCGAATGTCCCGGGCGTCGGGGATGTAACCCCGACCTACGGCTGTTTCTGGTTGAGCACGTGGAGGCCGCTCCCACACCCATCGCCATTCCCGGTGGTGCCCGACCGTTGGTCGGGCGGCGACCGGTGATGGGCCGGCGAATGGACCTCAATGGAACACGGACTTCGTAGATGCGGGGCTTGCCCCGCATGAGGCGTTCCCGGTAAAGCCCTGTACCGGGCAAGCCCGGTACCTGCATGGTCATTGGCCGACACCCGCCTCCCTGCACGCACCGGACTTCAAAAAATCTCCAAAAAATCCTTGCAACGCGAACGAGAATGATTATCATCAACTCGTCACCCAGCACGGAATCACCCCGATGTCCGCACAGCCCGCCACCCTGTTCCGCAACCGCACGCTCCACCTGCCGCAACGCCCGGTCCGGTTGATGCCGGCCGAAGAGGTGATCGACAGCGGCGCCCTGCTCAAGGGCCAGCGCGAGATCGTCATCCAGCATGGCGACAAGTTCTACCGCCTGCGCCACACCAGCAACGACAAGCTGATCCTCACCAAGTAATTTCCGGCCGCATTCGCCGCCAGCCGGCGCGCCCTCGCCGCGCCCAGCCCGCCTGAATCGCACCTTCTCTCCCCCCTTGGCAGCGGTCGGGTTGCATTCGCAACCCGGCAGCTTCGCCAAGGGTCTTGTTCGCCCATCGATTCCAGGTCCCCATGATTCGTCCCACCATTCTGAGCGCCGCCCTGTGGGTGGTGCTGTCCCCTGCCCATGCCGAAACCGCGGCACCGGCCGAGCCCCGCGACTTCGACCGCGTGCAGGTCACCGCCACCCGCACCGAGCGCGCGGTCAGCGACGTCGCCGCCACCGTCGACGTGATCGACCGCGAGCAGCTGGACCGGCAGCTCGCGCAGGACATCCACGACATGGTCCGCTACGAGCCGGGCATCTCGGTGACCCGCAGCGCGGCGCGCTTCGGCCTCGGCGGCTTCCGCATCCGCGGGCTGGACGGCAACCGCGTGCTGATCCAGACCGACGGCATCGCCATGGCCAAGAGCTTCGACATCGGCAGCTTCGCCAGCGCCAACCGCAACTTCACCGACCTGGAGACGCTCAAGCGCGTGGAGATCGTGCGCGGCCCGGCCAGCTCGCTGTACGGCTCCGACGCGCTCGGCGGCGTGGTCGCCTTCGTCACCAAGGACCCGGCCGACTACCTGAAGGACGGCAAGGGCAGCCACGTCGGCCTGAAGTTCGGCTACGACGGCGACTGGCAGGGCCTGCTGGGCGGGGCGACCGCCGCCTTCGGCGGCGAGCGCTGGAGCGGCATGGTCAACGCCAACCACCGGCAGGGGCAGGAAACCGGCAACAAGGGCGAAGTGCGCAGCCTCGACAACACCCGCACCGCGCCGAACCCGCAGGACCGCGACGGCCGCAGCGTGCTGTCCAAGCTGGTGTACGCGCCGGACGAGGGCCAGCGCTTCCGCCTGACCGTGGAAGGCAACGAGGACATCACCGATACCGACGTGTATTCGGCCGTCGACCACGCCACCACCACCGGCATGGCCGCACACGACAAGCAGACCCGCGCCCGCGTGTCCTTCGCCCACGAGATGGACGCGCTGGACGCCGCGTTCGCCGACAGCCTGCGCTGGCAGCTGTACCGGCAGGACAGCGAGACCACGCAGGTCACCAACGAGGCGCGCGCCAACGGCAGCCGCCGCCATCGCGAGTTCAACTTCGACCAGCGCGTGCATGGCGCGCAGGCGCAGTTCGACAAGGGCCTGGCCACGGGCGCGGTCGAGCATGCGCTGACCTGGGGCTTCGACGGCGCATGGACCGAAACCCGCCAGAAGCGCGACGGTTACCAGGTGCTGGCCGACGGCAGCACCAGCAGCACGGTCCTGCCCGACGTCTTCCCGGTGCGCGATTTCCCGATCAGCAGGACCACCGAGCTGGGTCTGTACGCGCAGGACGAAATGCGCTTGGCAAGCGGCCGCGTGTCGCTGGTGCCGGGGGTGCGCGTGGACCACTACCGGCTCGCGCCCGAGGCCGACGCGATCTTCAGCGAGGACAACCCCGGCGTCGCGCTGGCCTCGCTGCGCAAGACCAGCGTGTCGCCGAAGCTGGGCATGGTGTGGCGTTTCGACGAGCAGTGGTCGCTGTTCGCCGGCTATGCGCACGGCTTCCGCTCGCCGCCGTACAACGACGTCAACCTCGGCTTCACCAACGTGATGTTCGGCTACACCGCCATCCCCAACCCGGACCTCAAGCCGGAAACCAGCAATGGCCTGGAGCTGGGCCTGCGCTACCTGGCGCCGGCCGCCTACGTCAGCCTGAGCGGCTACTGGAACGACTACCGCGACTTCATCGAATCGCAGCGCTACGTCGGCATCAATGCGCAGGGGCTGATGGTGTTCCAGTCGCAGAACATCGCCGACGCCCGCATCCACGGCGCCGAGCTGAAGGCCGGCGTCGATTTCGGCGAACTGAGCCCGGCGCTGGCCGGCTGGTCGCTGCGTGGCGCGGCGGCCTGGTCGCGTGGCCAGAACCGCACCGAGGACCTGCCGCTGGATTCGGTGGACCCACTGCGCGGCACGCTCGGGCTGATGTACGACCGCGACGACTGGGGCGTGGAACTGGCCGGCACCTTCGCCCGCCGCAAGGACCGGGTCGCCAGCGACAGCGCCTGGCGCCCGGCCGGCTACGGCGTGCTCGACCTGATGGCGCACTGGACGTTCGCCCCGGGCGCCACGGTCAACGTCGGCGTGTTCAACCTCGCCGACCGCGCCTACATCGACTGGTCCAGCCTGGCCTCGACGCTGGCCGCGTCCAGCACCGTGCTCGACCGCTACAGCAACCCCGGGCGCACGCTGTCGGCCAGCTTGTCGGTGGCCTGGTAAGCGCCTGCCGCTTCTCTCTCCGTTGGAGCATCAACGGCCACGGACGGCCTTCTTCCCGCATGAACCAAGGAACCCACGATGAAACCGCATCACGCCAGCCTGCTGCTGTTGTGCGCCGCCACCGGTGCCGCCAGCGCCGCGCCCGCCGACATCGCCCGCGACCACGACACCATCCTGCGCATGCAGGGCGAGTACGCCGTGGACTTCGCCTTCGACGAAACCGTGCTGCTCAAGCCCGGCTACGAGCGCGCCCCGGCGATGCGCAGCGGCGGCAACGAACTGGTGGTGGTGGTCGAGGACACGCCGACCCGCGTCGTGCTGCAGCACCTGCTGGTGGACCCGAAGAGCGGCCACGTCACCAAGCACTGGCGCCAGGACTGGACCTACCAGGCGCCGAACCGCTTCGAGTTCAGCGCCGACCAGGTCTGGCAGGTACGCGCCATTCCCGCCGCCATCAACCAGGGCGCGTGGACCCAGTGCGTGTACGAGGTCAGCGACGCCCCGCGCTACTGCGGCACAGGCAGGTGGAGCTACGACAACGGCGTGCCGAGCTGGACCAGCGACCCGGGCTGGCGCCCGCTGCCGCGCCGCGAATACACCCGCCGCAGCGACTACAACGCGCTGGCGATGGTCAACCGGCACACGCTCACGCCCGAGGGCTGGACCCACGAGCAGTTCAACACCAAGGTGCAGCGCAACGCCGACGGCACGCAGCAGGAAATCGCGCGCGAGTTCGGCTTCAACGACTACGTGCACAGCACTGACGTGGACTTCACCCCGGCCCGCGACTACTGGAGCGCCACCGCCGGCTACTGGGCGAAGGTGCGCCGGCACTGGGATGCTTTCCTCGGCCAGGCGCCGGGCGTGCACCTGAAGACCAAGGTCGACGGCATGGCGATGATCATCCCGTTGTTCACCCAGGCCGACGAGGTGCAGGCCGGCGGGCAGGTCGAGGACCGGCAGATCGACGCGGTGTTCGCCGCCCATGTCGAGAAGGCGCCCGGCGAAGGCTGAGCGGCCTTGCCACCGTCGTCACCGGGCCGGCATCGCCCGGTGACGACGGTGGCCGTGGTTTCATTCCTTGAACATCAACAGCGCCGCCAGCGCGATCAGCGCGAACGCGGCCCAGTGGTTCCATTTCAGCGGCTGCCCGAGATAGCTGGCCGAGAACACGGCGAACACCAGCAGGGTGATGACCTCCTGCATGCCCTTGAGTTGTGGTGCCGAGTAGACCGCCGCGCCGAGCCGGTTTCCGGGCACCTGCAGACAGTATTCGAAAAAGGCGATGCCCCAACTGACCAGCGCCACCAGCGCCAGCGGCGCGGCGCGGAACTTCAGGTGCCCGTACCAGAAGTTCCGGGCCCCAGGTAACAGTTACAAGTGATTTCCCGCCACAGATGAAGGGGTTTCACTAGGTGACGATTTCCCTCCTATGGTCGCGATGTGCAAGGCGGCATTTTCAGCAGCCCTCATCTTTCTACGAGGATCTGCTCACCGTCCTCTTTGGTGAAGGGCCGCGTCAGCGGTGGCAGGATCTCAAGAACCACCTCCGAAGGCCGGCACAACCGTGTGCCCAGCGGAGTAGTAACGAATGGCCGGTTGATGAGGATCGGATCAGCCACCATGGCGTCAAGCAGTTGTTCGTCTGTCAGGGTCGGATCCTCCAGGCCAAGCTCGGCATAGGGCGTTCCCTTTTGGCGCAGGGCGTCTCTGACGCTCAGGCCGGCGGCCGTAATCAGTTCGAGCAGTCGTTCGCGCGTGGGCGGCTCCTGCAGGTACTCGATCACTGCCGGTTCGATCCCCACGTGCCGGATCAAGGCGAGCGTGTTTCGCGAGGTTCCACAGGCTGGATTGTGATAGATGGTCGCGTTCATGGCCTGTCCTCAGTTGCCGGTGATGTAGCAGCACCGCCCACGGCCCTGCGGTGGGGTTCTGCAGGACCCGCTGCGCTTGGCATCGAGGCGATGGCCGTCACCGCGGGCGCACTTACGGCGGCCCCCGAAGATTTCGCCAGCTCACCTGCGGCCAGGTCGCCCTTGCGTTCGCTGTAGCGATTGGTCAGGTAGTCGCTGCGGTCACGCACCAGCAGAGTGAATTTCACCAGTTCCTCCATGACATCCACCACGCGGTCGTAGAGGGGTGATGGCTTCATGCGCCCCTGGTCATCGAACTCCTGCCAAGCCTTGGGCACGGAAGATTGGTTGGGGATGGTCACCATGCGCATCCAGCGGCCCAGCACGCGAAGCGCGTTGACCACGTTGAACGATTGCGAGCCGCCACTGACCTGCATCACTGCCAGGGTACGGCCCTGGGTCGGCCGTACACCGCCTTCCTCCAGCGGAAGCCAGTCGATCTGGTTCTTGAACACCGCGGTGATCGTCCCATGCCGCTCGGGGCTTACCCACACGTGGCCTTCGGACCACTCCGACAGGATGCGCAGTTCCTGCACCTTGGGGTGGTCTGCGCCGCAACTGCCCTGGATCGGCAGATCGTGCGGATCGAAGACCCGCGTCTCGGCTCCAAAGTGGCGCAGCAGGCACTCAGCCTCCAGCGCCAGCTGGCGACTGTACGACTGCTGCCGCAGCGATCCGTACAGGATCAGAATCCGCGGCGGGCGCCCGGAGCCGGACACGCCCAGGCTTTCGGGGGCGGGCGTCTCAAAGGCGGCAGGGGACACGTTGGGCAGGCTTTCGTGGGTGGCCATCATTGCCTCGTTCAATTCAATTCGAGTATTCTAGAAATATGGAACTGAATGATGCAACTACCGCGCTGGCCGCCTTGGGACACCCCAAGCGGTTGTCCGTCTTCCGCCTGCTCGTGGAGGCCGGTCCCAAAGGGCGCACGCCGGGTGAGATCGTCGAGTCGCTGTCGTTGCCAGGGGCGACGCTGTCATTTCATCTCAAGGAACTCACGGCGGCAGGATTGATTGAAGGAGAGGTGCACGGCCGGAACATTTCCTATCGTGCTGATTTCGAGGCAATGAACCGCCTCATCGAGTTCCTGACACACAATTGCTGTGGCGGCGATCACAGCCGCTGCCTCCCGACCTCGAGCCCGTCTCCAAAGGGCACCAGGGCCGGCGGGGCCTGAGCATGCTGCTTGCGCTGCTGATCTTTGTTGCCACCATCGTTCTGGTCATCTGGCAGCCCAAGGGACTGGGGGTGGGCTGGAGCGCCATGCTCGGTGCCGCGCTGGCGTTGCTGACGGGCGTCGTCGGCCTTTCGGACATCGCCACCGTCTGGGGCATCGTCTGGAACGCCACTTTCACCTTCGTGGCGGTGATCATCATCAGCTTGGTGCTGGACGAAGCCGGTTTCTTCGAATGGGCCGCGCTGCATGTTGCGCGGTGGGGCAAGGGCAACGGGCGAAAACTGTTCGTGCTCTTGGTCCTGCTGGGTGCGGCCGTGGCGGCGCTGTTCGCCAACGACGGCGCGGCGCTGATCCTGACGCCGATCGTGATCGCCATGCTGCTGGCGCTCCGGTTCAGCCCCGCGGCAACGTTGGCATTCGTCATGGCGGCGGGGTTCATCGCCGACACGGCCAGCCTGCCGCTTGTGGTCTCCAACCTCGTCAACATCGTCTCGGCGGACTATTTCGGTATCGGTTTCGCCGAGTACGCCTCGGTCATGGTGCCGATCAACCTCGTCTCCGTGGTGGCCACGCTGGTCATGCTGATGTGGTTCTTCCGACGGGAGATCCCAGCCACCTATGACGTGACCCAGCTGAAATCCCCCCGGTCGGCGATCGTGGATCGCACCACGTTCAACGCGGGCTGGGGAGTGCTGGCCTTGCTGCTCGTGGGATTTCTGGGCCTGGAGTGGCTTGGAGTGCCGATCAGCGTGGTGGCCGGTGCCGGCGCGCTGGTGTTGCTGGCCGTTGCTGCCCACGGGCACATGATCTCGACCCGCAAGGTGATCCGCGAAGCGCCGTGGCAGGTCGTGGTGTTCTCATTGGGCATGTACTTGGTGGTGTACGGCCTCCGCAACCAGGGATTGACCGAGCACCTCGCCACGCTGCTGGACGGCTTTGCCGGCTACGGTCTGTGGGGAGCAGCGATGGGAACCGGCCTGCTGACCGCCATCCTGTCTTCGATCATGAACAACCTGCCCACCGTGCTGGTAGGGGCGCTGTCCATCGACGCCAGCCAAGCTGATGGCGTGGTGCGCGAGGCCATGATCTACGCCAATGTCATTGGCAGCGACCTTGGGCCAAAATTCACCCCAATCGGCAGCTTGGCCACGCTCCTCTGGCTGCACGTGCTGGCCCGCAAGAACATCAAGATCACTTGGGGCTACTACTTCAGGGTTGGTGTTGTCCTGACGCTACCGGTACTGGTTGCAAGTCTGGCGGCGTTGGTAATACGGCTGAGCTATTTCTGATTACGCCGGCCGCTACGATCCCTGTTCACGAGGCAATCGCTCGCAAGCGATGTGCATGGAGAGCCACCGCGTCGCTCGGGCGCATCGGCATCCGATGACATGGTGTCGTTCACTAGTTCACCTTTTCCTCTTGGAAAGGGTTACGACATTTGATCCTGCATTCTTCGCCTTGAGCTCCCGAAGCTCAATCAAAAAGTTAAACGCCTGATGCCATTGACGTCTACTGGTAACTAATTTGAGTCTCCGGAACAGGCGATGGTCATGAACACGTTGCTGGCCACCAGCAACAGCACGGGATACAGGTAGGCGGTGAAAGGCGCGGCGGCCATGTCCGGTTCCGGCGAAAGGAGCGCATAGCATAGGGCGGCGCGGTGGTGTTTCCGGCAAGCGGCCGAGGCCAGTTTCTTCACATTCGGTCCACCTGCGGGCCGGCATCCTTCACAAAGCTGAAGAATGAGGAGGCTGCATGCGACAGACCAAGGAATCGTCCGGGTTGGTGCTGGTCATCGAGGACAACCGCAACATCTCCGAGATGATCGGCGAGTACCTGGAAGGACGTGGCTTCGAAGTGGACTACGCGGTCGATGGCCTCGATGGCTACCGGCTGGCCGCCGAGAACAGCTACGACGTGATCGTGCTCGACCTGATGCTGCCGCGCATGGATGGCCTGGAAGTCTGCCGCCGCCTGCGCAGCGAGGCACGCAAATCCACGCCGGTGCTGATGCTGACCGCGCGCGACACGCTCGATGACAAGCTCACCGGGCTGGGCTGCGGCGCCGACGACTACCTGACCAAGCCGTTCGCGATACAGGAGTTGGAAGCGCGCCTGCGTGCGCTGATCCGCCGCGAACGCCGCCAGGTGGGCGCCGAGGTGCTGAAGGTGGCCGACCTGGTGCTGGACCCGGTGAGCATGCGCGCCACCCGCGCCGGCATCGAACTGCAGTTGTCGCCCATCGGCCTGCGCCTGCTGACCATCCTGATGCGCGAGTCGCCGCGGGTGGTGACGCGGCAGGAGATCGAGCGCGAGATATGGGGCAATGGCCTGCCCGATTCGGACACCCTGCGCAGCCACCTCTACAACCTGCGCAAGATCATCGACAAGCCGTTCGACCGGCCGCTGCTGCATACCGTGCAGAGCGCCGGCTACCGCGTTGCCGACATCGCCCAGCCAATGGGCTGATGCCGCGATGCACAGGGCACGACGCGACGCGGGGGGCGGTCACGATCGCCGCGGCATTGGCCCGGGCCGTGCCGGACAAGGGGGAAGGCGGTAATGCTGCACGGTTTGCCACGCAAGATCAGGACCGCGTTTCTGCTGCAGACGTTGCTGGCCAGCCTGGCGGCACTGCTGGGCGGCTATCTGATCTTGCTGGTGATCAAGTTCGGGCTGGTCAACGCGATCCTGCAGGAAGAGGCCACCCATTACTGGGAATTGCATGCGGCCTCGCCGGCGCAGCCGCCGCCCAATACCCGCCATCTGCGCGGCTACCTGCTTGAAACCGGTGGCTCGCCGTTGAACCTGCCGCTGCAGTTGCGCTCACTGCAACCGGGCTTCCACGACCTGCGCAACGCCGGGCAACTGGTGCTGGTGGATCAAGCCCCGGCCGGACGCCTGTACCTGGTGTTCCTGCGCTCGCAGGCGCAATGGCTGGCGTTCTGGTTCGGCGTGGTGCCGGTGTTGCTGGTGCTGCTGGCGATCTACGGCGCGTCCTGGCTGACCTACCGCGCCTCGCACCGGGCGGTATCGCCGCTGGTGTGGCTGGCGCGGCGGGTATCGCAATGGGATCCGCGCCACCCCGATGCCAGCGAACTGGCGCCGGCACGGTTGCCGGCCGACGTGCAGGGCGAGGTACGGCAACTGGCTGCGGCATTGCACGGGATGGCGGGCCGCATCGGCGACCAGGTGGTGCGCGAACGCAATTTCACCCGCGACGCCAGCCACGAGCTGCGCACGCCGCTGACGGTGATCCGCATGGCCTGCGAAATGGCGCTCGATGCCGGCGAGGAAGCCGGCCCGGTGCTGCAACGCAGCCTGCAACGCATCCAGCGCGCCGGCCGCGACATGGAGGCGCTGATCGACGCACTGCTGATCCTGGCGCGCGAGGCCAACATCGAGCCGCAGACCGAATGGGTCGATGTCGGTGACGTCGTGCGCCGCGAGGCGGCCAGCGCCGAGGCCGGCCTTGCCGGGCGCCCGTTGGAGTTGCAACTGCGCATCAACGCGCCGTGCCTGCTGTGGGTGCCACCGCAGGTACTGCACGTGGTAGTGGGCAACCTGTTGCGCAACGCTTGCAATTACACCGACGCCGGGCAGGTCGAGGTCGCGGTCGAGGCCGATCGGGTGGTGGTGCGCGACACTGGCATCGGCATGTCGCCCGAAGCACTGGAGCGGGTCTTCGAGCCGTTCTTCCGCGCCGTGCCGGAGCGCCGCGAGGGCCACGGGCTGGGCATGGCCATCGTGCAGCGGCTGTGCGAGCGCTTCGGCTGGAGGATCGAGCTGGAAAGCGAGCCGGGGCAGGGCACTACCGCCACCGTGCGCTTCGCCTGAGCGGCCGAGAGGCCTGTCGCGCAAGGGGTTTTGCCGGGAAAACCCTGGCGCAGGTCAGCCCCGCACCCTCCGATGGCAAGCACCGCGGACTGCCACGGCAAGGCGATTGCCGGGCGCCTGTGGCAGAATCCCGCGTTGTTCTCCGTCACGGTCGTCTGCATGGTGTTCTTCCGTTACCGCTCCCTCCGGTTGCCCCGGGGCTGCGTGCATGGCTGACGAAATCGGCAACCTGCCGCGCGGGCCGGCGCGGATATTCAAGGCGGCGGTCTGGTCCTGGCAGGGGCTGCGTGCGGCCTGGCGCCATGAATCCTCGTTCCGGCTGGAGGTCTACCTGTTCGTGCTGCTGACGCCGCTGGCGCTGTGGCTGGGGCAGAGCCCGGTCGAACGCGCACTGCTGGTTGGCTCGATGCTGCTGGTCATGGCGATGGAGCTGGCCAATTCCGCCATCGAGGCGGTGATCGAGCGCTATGGCCCCGAATTCCACGTGCTGGCCGGCCGCGCCAAGGACATGGGCTCGGCGGCGGTATTCATGCTGATGATGAATGTGCTGTTGTGCTGGGGCCTGATCCTGCTGCCCCGCCTGTTCTGAGAGCAGCCCCTGTTTCATTGAAGGATTTTTCGAATGTTTCTTGAACTTCTTGCCGACCCCAACGTCTGGTTGACCCTGTTCACGCTCAGCGCACTGGAAATCGTGCTCGGCATCGACAACCTGGTATTCATTTCCATCGCGGTCAGCCGCCTGCCCGAGGAGCAGCGTCCGGCGGCGCGGCGGCTGGGCATCGCCGTGGCCTGCATCACCCGCATCCTGCTGCTGGTGTCGCTGGCCTGGCTGGCGCACATGGAGAACAACCTGTTCACGGTTGCCGGCATGGGCATCTCGATCCGCGACCTGGTGTTGATCGTCGGCGGCCTGTTCCTGCTCTACAAGGGCGGCAAGGAAATCCTCGAGCTCATCAGTGGCGGCGAGGACGAAGACCCCACCACCACCAAGGCATCGGCGGTATTCGGCATGGTGATCGCGCAGATCGCGGTGATCGACATCGTGTTCTCGCTGGATTCGGTGATCACCGCCGTTGGCATTGCCGACCACGTGCCGGTGATGGTGTGCGCCATCCTGCTGGCGGTGGCGATGATGCTGCTGGCGGCCAACCCGCTGGGCCGCTTCATCGACGCCAATCCGACGGTGAAGATGCTGGCGCTGGCCTTCATCCTGCTGGTCGGCGTGGTGCTGGTGCTCGATGGCGTGGACGTGCACGTGCCCAAGCCCTACATCTACGCGGCGATGGGTTTCTCGGTGCTGGTGGAGTGGCTGAACCTGCTGATGCGCCGCCGTGCCAAGGCACACCAGATACCGGGTGCCGGCGACTGGTGAACACCCGCGAAGGGCCGGCCATGCCGGCCCTTCTTCTTGAGTGATCAAGCGGCAGCCCCGAGAATGGAGGCCTGTCCGCCGGACCCGTTTCCATGATCTATCTCCACGACATCGACCCCATCGCCTTCTCGCTGGGGCCGATCAAGGTCCACTGGTACGGCATCATGTACCTGCTCGGCTTCGCCGCCGCCTGGTGGCTGGGGCGATGCCGCATCCGTGCCGGGCGCTTGCCGGGCGTGGACATGAACGGTTTTTCCGACCTGTTGTTCTACGCCATGCTCGGCGTGGTGCTGGGCGGGCGCATCGGCTACATGCTGTTCTATGCAACTGCCGAATTCCTGCACAACCCGCTGCTGCTGCTGCGGGTGTGGGAGGGCGGCATGAGCTTCCACGGCGGCTTGCTCGGGGTGATGGCAGCCGGCTGGTGGTGGACCCGCAAACATCGGCTGCATTATTTCGACACCCTCGATTTCGTCGCGCCATTGGTGCCGCTGGGGCTGGGTTTCGGCCGCCTCGGCAACTTCGTCGGCGGCGAGTTGTGGGGCAAGTTCACCCACGTCGGCTGGGGCGTGATCTTCCCGCAGGCACCGCTGCAGGACGTGCCGGCCGGCCTGCCGACGATGGCGCAACTGATGTCGGCCGCACAGATCCAGCACGATCACGCCGCCGGCCTGCTGGCCCAGTACGCACGCCATCCTTCGCAGTTGTACGAAGCATTGCTGGAAGGGTTGCTGATGTTCGCCGCGCTGTGGCTGTATTCGATGAAGCCGCGCCCGCGCTACGCGGTGTCCGGCCTGTTCGCGCTGCTGTACGGCTGCTTCCGCTTCCTGGTCGAATTCGTGCGCATGCCCGACAACGGCGTCTACCTGGCCTTCGACTGGTTCACCCGTGGCCAGTTGCTGAGCCTGCCGCTGATCGCGCTGGGCATCGCCCTGCTGTGGCTGTCGCGGCGCGCACCGACCTTGCAACCGCTGCTGCCGACGACGGAGGACAAGGCATGAAGCCTTCGCCAGAGGCGAAAAATAAGCTCGTTGCCGGAGGCGGAAAATGAAGCCCTTCGCCGGAGGCGAAAAATGAAGCAATACCTCGACCTGCTCGCGCACGTGCTCGAACACGGCGCGGAGAAGGCCGACCGCACCGGTACCGGCACCCGCAGCGTGTTCGGCTGGCAGATGCGCTTCGACTTGAACCAGGGCTTCCCACTGGTCACCAGCAAGAAGCTGCACCTGCGCTCGATCATCCACGAGCTGCTGTGGTTCCTGAAGGGCGACACCAACATCGCCTATCTGAAGGAAAACGGCGTCAGCATCTGGGACGAATGGGCCGACGCAAACGGCGACCTCGGCCCGGTCTACGGCAAGCAATGGCGCCATTGGACCGGCCCCGACGGCAGCCAGATCGACCAGATGCAATGGCTGGTCGAGGAGATCAAGCGCAACCCGGATTCGCGGCGGCTGCTGGTCAGCGCATGGAACGTCAGCGAGCTGCCGCAGATGGCATTGATGCCGTGCCACAGCCTGTTCCAGTTCTACGTGGTGGACGGCAAGCTGAGCTGCCAGTTGTACCAGCGCAGCGGCGACATCTTCCTCGGCGTGCCGTTCAACATCGCCAGCTACGCTCTGCTCACGCATCTGGTGGCACAGGCCACCGGCTTGGGCGTGGGCGATTTCGTGCATACGCTGGGCGATGCGCACCTGTATTCCAACCATTACGAGCAGGCACGCGAGCAATTGTCGCGGTCGCCACGCGCACTGCCGACGCTGTGGTTGAACCCGCAGGTGGACGACCTGTTCGCCTTCACCTTCGACGATATCCGCATCGACAATTACGATCCGCACCCGGCAATCAAGGCGCCGGTGGCGGTGTGAGCGGGCGATGAAGCTGTCGCTGATCGCCGCGCTGGACCGCAACCGCGGCATCGGCCACGGCAACGCGATGCCGTGGCACCTGCCGGATGATTTCAAGCACTTCAAGGCGCTGACCCTCGGCAAGCCGATCCTGATGGGGCGCAAGACCGCGCAGTCGCTTGGCCGCGCTCTGCCGGGGCGGACCAACCTGGTACTCACGCGCAGCGGGCAGGTTCCATTCGACGGCATGCGCGCGGTGGCGTCGTTCGACGAGGCGATGCGCATTGCGGCGGATGAAGGTGCGGGAGAGTTGTGCGTGATTGGCGGTGGCGAGATTTATCGCCTGTTGATCGATCACGCCACCGACCTGCACCTCACCTGGGTGGATGCCGAAGTCGAGGCCGACACCCATTTCCCCGAGGTCGATCCGGCGCGATGGCAGGAAGTGGACAGCCAGCCGCATGCGGCCGACGAGCGGCATGCGTTCGCGTTCCGGTTCGTTCATTACATGCGTTCGCAGGTCGGGACTACATCACCGACGTTCTGCGTATTCGGCAAAGCTGGTCGGGGAGCGTAGCCCGAGCTATGGTTTTTCGGGTGTTCCCGTGGCATTTCCCGCATTGTGCGGGCGGTGCCGGCGCGGGCGACGACGCGGTTCGCGGCGTTCACCTTGCGCTTCGTTGCGCGGTTCCGGGCGGCGTTCGGCCGGCGGCCTGCGTGGCGGGCGTACGCCGGGCACCGGGGCGGGCGCATCACGACCCTGCACCTGCACCACGCGCAGCTCCTCGCTGTCCAGTTGCAGTGCGGTGAGCTTGCCGCCCCAGACTGCGCCGGTGTCGATGGCATGCACGCCCTGGGTGATGGTCAGGCCCAGCGCCGACCAGTGGCCGCAAACCATCTTCAGGTCGCGCTCGACCCGGCCCGGCACCTCGAACCACGGATACATGCCTTGCTGCTGGGTGCCCGGCGTGCCCTTTTCCTCGATGCCGATGCGGCCGCGCGGGGTGCAGTAGCGCATGCGGGTGAAGAAGTTGATGATCGCGCGCGCGCGCTCGTAACCACTCAGGTTCGGTGCCCAGATGGGGCCGTCGCCGTACATGTTGCGCAGCAGTTTGCGGTAGCCGTTGCCGCGCAGTTGCTGTTCGACCTCGCGCGCGTGCTTCTCGGCCATCGCCACGGTCCACTTCGGGGCCAGGCCGGCGTGGAACATCATCCAGCCCAGCTCGCGGTCCACGTGCACCAGCTTCTGCATGCGCAGCCAATCCAGCAGCACGTCGCGGTCTTCGGCCAGCACCACGCGCTGCAGGTCGGGGTTGACCTTGCGCTGCTCTTCCTCGCTGCGCGCGCCGACGGCCAGCAGCGACAGGTCATGGTTGCCCAGCACCACCACGCTGTGTTCGCGCAGGGAGTGCACCAGCCGCAGGGTTTCCAGCGACTGCCCGCCACGGTTGACCAGGTCGCCGCAGAACCACAGCCGGTCTGCGGCCGGATCGAAGTTGATCCGCTCCAGCAGTCGCTGAGTGACGTCGTGACAGCCTTGCAGGTCGCCGATTGCCCAGGTCGCCATCAGTGCAGCGTCCTGGGGATGGCCAGCGCGAAGGGTGCGATGGGCGCGGCAAACATGGTGCCATCGTCGGCCTGCATGTCGTAATGGCCTTCCATGGTGCCGTGCTCGGTGCCGAGCATGACGCCCGAGGTGTAACGGAATTCCTCGCCGGGGCGCAGCCGTGGTTGTTCGCCGACCACGCCGTCGCCATCGACGTATTCGGTGCGGCCGTTGCCGTCGGTGATGACCCAGTAGCGGCGCAGCAGCCGCGCCGGCACGGTGCCACGATTGAGGATGCGGATGCTGTAGGCAAACGCATAGCGCCCGTCCTCGGGCGCGGAGTGTTCATCGATGAAGCGGGGGCTGACCTCGACTTCGATCACGTAGTGGCGGGAATCATCCATGCGCGCAAGTGTAAGCAAAAGCGGATGCCGCCGACGTCAGGCGGCGGCAGTGGCGTTGGCCAGGGCGATGAAATCGGCCACCTGCAGTTGCTCGGCACGGGAGTCGCTGCGCACGCCGGTGGCAGCGAAACCGGCTTCGTCGACGATGCCGTTCAAGGCGTTGCGCAAGGTCTTGCGGCGTTGGCCGAATGCGGCCTTGACCAGATTGGCGAAGTGCTGCCGATCATGGATGTCGACCGTGGCCGGGTCGCGCGGCACCAGCCGCACCACGGCCGAGTCCACCTTCGGCGGCGGCCGGAACGCGCCCGGTGGCACCACGAACAGCGCAGTCACTTCGCACCAGGCTTGCAGCATCACGCTCAAGCGGCCATAGACCTTGCTGCCGGGCGCGGCGGCCATGCGGTCCACCACTTCCTTCTGCAACATGAAGGTCATGTCCGAGATTGCCGCAGCGTGGTCCAGCGCGTGGAACAGGATCGGCGAGGAAATGTTGTAGGGCAGATTGCCGACCAGACGGATCTTCGCGTCGCCGGCCAGCTCGGTGAAATCGACCTGCAACACGTCGCGGTGGACGATGCTCAATTCGCCCAGTGGCGCGGCGGCGGCGGTGAGCGGGGCGATCAGGTCGCGGTCGAACTCGATCACCGTCAATTGCGGGTGGCGACGCAGCAACGGGAAGGTGATGGCGCCCTGGCCGGGACCGATTTCGACCAGCCGTTCGCCGGGCTTCGGGTTCACCGCCAGCACGATCTTCTCGACGTAGTGCGTGTCGGCGAGGAAATGCTGGCCGAGCTGCTTCTTCGCCGGGGCGGTGAAGCCGGCGCGCGGGGAATGGGTGTTCATCGGGGAATCTTACGTTGCGCGGCCAGCCGCGCACACAACGCGGTGGCGGCCAGCAGGCTGGAGGGATCGGCAATACCCTTGCCGGCCAGGTCCAGCGCGGTGCCGTGATCGACGGCCACGCGCGGGTAGGGCAGGCCGAGGGTGATGTTCACCGCCTGCTCGAAGCCGCTGTACTTGAGCACCGGCAGGCCCTGGTCGTGGTACATCGCCAGCACCGCGTCGAAGCCTTGCAGCTTGGTCGGCAGGAAGGCGGTATCGGCCGGCAGCGGGCCGACCAGCTCCATGTCTTCGCCGCGCAACTGTTCAAGCAGCGGGATGATGAGGTCGAGCTCTTCGCGGCCGAGATGGCCATCCTCGCCGGCATGCGGGTTCAGCCCGAGTACTGCGATGCGTGGCCGTGCCAGCCCGAAGTCGCGGCGCAGCGCGGCGTGGGTGGTGGCGATGACGCGGCGCAGGCGGTTGGCGGTGATGGCATCGGCGACCTCGCGCAGCGGCAGGTGGGTGGTGGCCAGCGCCACGCGCACGATGTCGTTGGCCAGCATCATCACCACCTCGACGCCGGCCTGTTGGGCCAGCAATTCGGTGGTGCCGCTGTAGGCGATGCCGCCCTCGTTGATGACGGCCTTGTGCACCGGGCCGGTAACCACGCCGTCCAGCTCGCCGCTCAGGCAAGCCTGGCCGGCGCCAAGCAGGGCGTCGATCACCGCGCGCGCATTGGCCGCATCGGGCAGGCCGAAACGGGCGCGACGGGCATTGCGGACTTCGCGCAGGCGCAGGTCGCCCGGCGCGCGCGCTTGTGCCTGTTCCGGCAGCAAATTGAGTGGCAGGCCGAGCGCGGCAGCGGCGGCGTGCAGGGTGTCCGGGTCGGCGAAGGCCAGCAGCCGGCAATCGCTGCGCGGCTGTTGGGCAAGGCGAATGCAGAGTTCCGGGCCGATCCCGGAAGGCTCGCCCGGGACCAGAGCGAGCAGGGGCCGCATGGTTACGGCTGCTGCGGGGTTTCGGCGGCGCCTTCGGCTTCGCTGCGGTCACCGGTGCGGAAGCTGACGTAGGCTTCGCCACGCAGTTCCTGCAGGAAGCGGTTGTATTCCTCTTCCAGCTTGCGGCGGCCAATGGTTTCGCGGATCTGGGCGCGCTTGTTGGCATCGCCGACGTCGGTCTGGCGTGTGGCCACGCGCTGCACGATGTGCCAGCCGGCATCAGTCTGGAACGGCGTGGTGACGCCGCCGTCGGTGACGCTCTCGACCTGCCGGCCGAAGTCCGGGCCGAAGGCGTCGGCAGGGAACCAGCCGAGGTCGCCGCCCTGGCCGCGGCTGTTGCTGTCGTCGGACGACTCCTTGGCCACGGCCTCGAAATCGGCACCACCGGCAATGCGCGCACGCAGGGTTTCGATCTTCGCCTTGGCGGCGGCGTTATCCACCTGGTCGGTCACGCGCACCAGGATGTGGCGGGCGTGGTATTCGGTGACGGTCTGTGCGGCCGCGGCATTGGCGTCACGCACTTCCACCAGCTTCAGCAACTGGAAGCCGCTGGGGCCGCGGATCGGGCCGAGCACGTCACCGGCCTTCATCGCCTGGATCTGGCTGGAGAAGGCGTTGGGAATCTCGTCCGCGCTGCGCCAGCCGAGGTCGCCGCCTTCCAGTGCGTTGGGGCTGTCCGAATAGCGTACGGCGGCGGCCTGGAAATCCAGCTCGCCCTTGTCGAGCAGGTTCTTGATGCCTTCGACCTTGCCCTGGCCGGTGCTGATCTGATCGGCGCTGGCGCCATCGGGCAGGGCGACGAGGATGTGCGCCAGGTGGTATTGCAGGCCGCCGGCGTTCTGCTGCGCCAATGCGGCGTCGACTTCGCCCTCGCTGACGTTGATGCGGCTCTGCGCGAAGCTCTGGCGCAGGCGCTGGGTGAGGATTTCCTCGCGCACCGAGCTGCGGAAATCCTCGAAACCGATACCGTCCTGGGCCAGGCGCTGGCGCAGGCCGTCGACGTCGGTGCCGTTCTGCTGGGCGATGCTGGCGATGGCGTGGTTCAGTTCCTCGCCGCTGACGCGGATGCCGCTGCTGTCGGCGCGCGCGACCTGCAGCTTGACCAGCACCAGGCGTTCGAGCACCTGGCGTTCGAGCACGCCTTCCGGCGGCAACTGGTGTTCGCGGCCGGCATATTGGCCCTTGATGTTGTTGACCGCGCGCTGCAGTTCGCTCTGCAGGACCACGTCCTCGTCGACGATGGCGGCGATGCGGTCCAGCGGCTGGGTTTGCTGTGCGTGCACCGGTGCGGACACGGCGGTGAACGCCAGCAGGGTGGCGAGGACTGCGGGTAGGGTCTTGGTCATGGAATCAGGTTCGGATCGTAGTCGTCGTCGTTCGCCTCGATGTTGCTGGGCGGAACGAGGTACAGGTCGTCGCGGTAGTAGCCGAGAATAGCACGGCGCAAGGTGCGGTCCGTGTCCTGCCCGACCGAGCTCAGGCCCTTGAGCACGAACTCGATCTGGAAGGAATTGTTCATCTCGCCCTGGCGGTTCTTGACGTAGCGGCGGGCCAGCGCGCGTACCGCCAGGCAGCAACTGTCCCACTGCACGCCGCCGATGATTTCCAGCGGCTTGTGGTCCTGCATCGAGTGGTAATAACGCCCGACGAGGCTCCAGCGCGGGTTGATCGGGTACAGGAAGGACAGGTCGGCCTGCTTGAGCTGGTCGGCGTTGGTGCTGGGGTCGCGGCGGTAGCGATACGTCAGGTTGATCACGCCGTCGTCGGGCAACAGATAGCGGGCACGGACGCTGGCCAGGTCTTCCTTGCGGTATTTCGGGTTCCACTGGTAAGTGGTGCCCAGCGTCCAGCGGTCGGTGAGTGCCCAGTTGACGTCGGCAACCCACGCGGACTTGCCCTGTTCGACGATGGGTTCGTTGGGATCGGTGTAATTGAGCCGGACCCGGGAATCTTCGAAATAGGTGATCTGGCCGATGCTGGCCGACAATTTTTCGCGGCCATCGGCCTGGCGGATCAGGCGCGTGGTCAGCGCCGCGGTCAACTGGTTGGCGTCGTTCTGGCGGTCGGCGCCGCTGTAGCGCGAGTCGCGGAACAACTGGCCCCAACTGAAGGTGAAGGCGCGGGTGTCGAACAGCGGCAGGTCGCTCTGGTCGCGGTAGGGCGTGTTCAGGTAGAACAGGCGCGGTTCCAGCGTGTGCAGGTAGGACTTGCCGTCCAGCGTGGTTTCGCGGTCGAAGAACAGGCCCATGTCGAGGCTGGCGACGGGCAGGCTGCGGTAGGGAGAGGCGTTGCCACGCAGTTGTTCGGGGGTGGCGGTGGCCGGGTCGATGCCGGCGGCGAGCAACTGGTCGCGGCGCAGGCTGTCGGCCAGCCCGCGTTCCAGTTCATAGGCGGTGTAGCGCCAGGCCAGGGTCGGGGTGACGTACCACGCCGCGCCGGCCAGCGGCATCGACACGTAGGGCTTGATGTCCAGGCGTGCGCCGCCGTCCATGCGCGAGACGCTGCCGTTGCGCACGTATTCGCCATCGACGATGGATTTGCCGTGCACGTCGCCGTGGCTGAAGCGCACCGCCTCGGCGTAGATGCCGGCCTCGAACCAGTGGCCGAAGTCATCGTTCCAGTCGGTGTACAGCCGTGGCAGGCGGTTGTAGGGCAGGGCGCGTTCGGTCAGGGTGTAGTCGGTCAACTGCCAGCGGTCGGCCATCAGGCCGGCGGTCCAGGTGCGGCCGGTGCCGTATACGCCGACCGTGCTCTTCAGGTTGCTGGTGGTGACGCCGGCCAGGCGGTTGGCGAAATCCTCGATGTAGCGTTCGTCGCTGACCCAGGCCAGGTCGGCACGCGCCTGCCAGTGGCGGTCGATGTTGTGGTAACCGCGGTATTCGACCCGGCCGCGGTCACGGTCGCGCAGCGAGTCGTGCGCCATCCACGTCATGTCCAACTGACCCTTGCCGCCGCCGTAGAGGTAGCGGAATTCGTTTTCCAGCAGCACGCCGCGTTGGCTCATCCAGCGCGGGGTCAGGGTGTCGTCGTAGTTCGGTGCCAGATTGAAATAGATCGGCTGCGCGTAGTCGAAGCCGTTGCGCCCGGACAGGCTCAGCTTGGGGTAGAGCAGACCGGTCATGCGCCGGTCGTCGATCGGGAACTTGAACCACGGCATGTACATCACCGGCACCTTGCCGATGCGCAGCACCGCGTTGCGGGCGGTGCCGAAGCCTTCGTCGTTGTCCACTTCGATCTGCGGCGCGGACAGTTTCCACACCGGTTGCGAGGGGTCGCAGGTGGTGTAGGTGGAGTGGTGCATCTGCCCGATCGCACCTTGCAGGTCGATCGAATCGGCGCGGCCGTTACCGCGGCGGGAAACCAGTTGGTAGCGGATGTCGCTGATCTTGTGGCTGTCGGTTTCCTGATTGCCTTCGGCGCGCTCGGCAACCAGCCGGATCGAGGAGTCGGAATAACGCACGTTGCCGTCGGCGATGTAGTTGCCGGTTTCGGTATCCAGACGCAGGTTGTCGGTGCCCATGAACTGGTCACCGCGCTTGAGCGCGACGTTGCCGCCGTACTGCGGCACGGTGCTGGTGCCGGAGAGCTGGTCGCCCTCGATGTCGGTGGGCAGGCTTTCGCGGATGGCGGCGGTGGCGGCATCGGCCCGGGGTGCGTCGTCGAACGCCGGCAGGGTGTCGGTGGCCGGGCACAGGTTCCAGTTCACCGGCTTTTCATCGGCCAGGGCTGGCAGGCAGATGGCAATGCCCAAGGGCAGGGGAAGCAGGCGAAGGGCTCGGCGCACGCGGTCTGGATTCGGGGGAAAACGGCCGCTAGCTTGCCGCATCGACTGCATGGGGGCAATGAAGAGGGCGGCGGGGGTTCATGCCGGCGTCACCCCTCCAGCAGCGCCTGCACGTGGGCCACGCTGCATTCGCGCAGGGCTTGCAGGTCGTAGCCGCCTTCGAGCATCGACACCATGCGGCCGCCGGCATGGCGCGTGGCGAGGGCGGCCAGTTCGCCGCTGAGCCAGCCGAAATCCTCGGCTTCCAGCATCAGGTCGGCCTGCGGGTCGCGCATGTGGCCGTCGAAACCGGCCGAGACCAGCAGCAGTTGCGGGCCGAAGGCGTCGAGCTGCGGCAATAGTTCGTCGGCCCAGGTGTTGCGGAAACGGAAGCCGCCGCTGCCCGGCGGCAGCAGGATGTTGCGGATGTTGCCGGTGCCGCGCTCGCGGATGTTGCCCGATTGCGGGAACAGCCCGGACTGGTGGGTGCTGTAGTAGGCCACGCGCGGATCGGCCAGGAAAATCGCCTGCGTGCCGTTGCCGTGGTGGACGTCGAAATCGACGATGGCCACGCGCTCCAGTCCGTGCGCGTCGAGGGCGTGGGCCGCGGCCACGGCGATATTGTTGAACAGGCAGAAGCCCATCGCGGTATCGGCGCTGGCGTGATGGCCGGGCGGGCGCACCGCGCAGAAGGCGTGGTGGTTGGGGCCGTCCATCACCGCCGCCACCGCCGCCACGCCGGCGCCGGCGGCATGCAGCGCGGCGCTGGCCGAGCCGGGCGAGGTGAAGGTGTCCAGGTCGATGCGCCGCAGCGGTTCGGCCTGCGGCCGCAGCAGGTCGTCGATCAGCGCCCGGTCGTGCACGCGCGCCAGCTTGCCGAGCTTGACCGGCGGCGCTTCGCGCCAGTCGAGCCGGTCGGGGAAGGCCTCGCGCAGGGCTTCGAGCACCACCCGCAGCCGCTCGGGCGATTCGGGGTGGTCGATGCCGGGGTCATGGCCGAGGCAGGCCGGGTGGGTGAAGACGAGCATGTCCGGCACTGTAACCGACCGCTGCCGGCCTTGGCCGGCAGGAGCCTGCGCGGATCAGCCGTGCCGGCGCTGGTGGTTCCAGGTCACTTCGCCGTGGCCATCGGCACGCGCCAGCACGCGGGCCAGCACGAACAGCAGGTCGGACAGGCGGTTGAGGTAGCGCACCGCTTCGCCACGCACCGCCTCGACCCGGGCCAGCGCCACCGTCTCGCGCTCGGCGCGGCGCACGATGGTGCGCGCCAGGTGGCAGCGTGCGGCACCCTCGCCGCCGGCCGGCAGGATGAACTCCTTCAGCGGCGGCAGGTCGTCGTTCCAGCGGTCCAGGTGCTGTTCCAGCGCGTCGATGTCGGCGGCCTGGATGGCGGCGTGGCCGGGGATGCACAGCTCGCCGCCGAGGTCGAACAACTGGTGCTGGATCGTGGTCAGCAGCGCGCGCACGTCCTCGGGCAGCGCCACCGCCAGCAGTACACCGATGGCCGAGTTGGCCTCGTCCACCGTGCCGTAGGCGTTGACCCGGGCCGAATCCTTGCCGGTGCGGCTGCCGTCGCCAAGCCCGGTGCTGCCGTCGTCACCGGTGCGGGTGTAAATCTTCGAAAGGCGGTTGCCCATGACCGGGAGCCGTCAGTGGGCAATGCGGCCGGCGGCCGACTGGCGGCCGAAGGCTTCCACCGCAACCTGCACCAGCGCGGCGGCGCCGGTGTAGATGACAGCGGTGCGCAGGTAGGGCAGCAGCCAGTCGCCGTAGTTCTTGGCCCAGCCGGCGAAGGTCGGTTCGGCAACGACGCTGCTGGTCCAGTAGAAGCCGCCCTGCGCGAACAGGTGGCACACGGCCACGGCAACCACCAGCGTGGCGGCGAACAGGCCCAGCGCACGCCAGCTCGCGCCCTTGTACCAGCGGCGCAGCAGCATGCCGCCGGCCCACATCGCGAAGTAGGCCGGCACCAGCGCCCAGTAGCCGGATGAGACGCAGTAGTGACCCCAGAAATTCTGGCCCTGGCCGCTGATCACCGCCCAGTCGATCGCCACCGCCAGCGCCATCAGCAGCGGGAATGCCCAGCGGGTCCAGCCGCGCAAGTAGAAGCCGCCGATGAAGAACACCGCCCACGACGCATCCGGGATCGGCGCGAAATGGTTGATGCGGGTGCCGGCCATCAACAGCACCAGCAGGGAAAGGACGAAGGTGCGTTGGACGTTGGCGGTCATGGCGGTGGGAGCTCCCTGGATTCAGGTGGCCATTCTAGCCAATCGACGGAAAGTGGGCAGGTGGCACGGCAATCAACGCCGTGTCATGCCCCGTCTTGGTGTTCCTGCGTACACGCTCCCCGCCAGTATCATGGCGGGCATGAGCGACTTGCATGACGTGGTAATCGTCGGTGGCGGGCTGGTTGGCGCCAGCCTGGCCATCGCGCTGGACCGGCTGGGGCTGGACGTGGGGCTGGTGGAAGCCAGCCCGGCCGGCGAATTGCCGGCGGTGTTCGACCAGCGCAACCTCAGTTTCGCTGCGGCCACGGTCAACGCGCTGACCGCACTGGGGGTGATGCAGCGGCTGCAAGCAGCGCCCGGCCCGATCCACCGCATCCACGTCAGCCGCGCCGGCGATTTCGGCCAGGTGCTGATGCAGGCCGGGGACTACGGTCGCGAGGCTTTCGGCCAGGTAGTGGTGGCGCGCGATTTCGGCCATGCGCTGGAAGCCCGGCTCGACGAACTGCAGTACCTCACCCGTTACCGCCCGGCGCGTTTCGTGGCACTGGGTAATTGCGCCGATGGCCGCCGCGAACTGGTGATTGCCGATGCCACTGGCGAACGCCGGCTGCGCGCGCGGCTGGTGGTCGGCGCCGACGGCACCCGCAGCGCGGTGCGGCAGGCGCTGGGCATCGCCAGCAGCGAGCACGATTACCTGCAGACGTTGTTGGTGGCGCGGTTGCGCCCGGCCCGGGCGCCGGATGGCACCGCGTACGAGCGTTTCACCGATACCGGCCCGACCGCCTTGTTGCCGCGCGGTGATCGTCATTACGGCGTGGTGCATGGCGTGGCCCGCGACGAGGCCGAGGCGGTGATGGCGCTGGACGAGGCGGCATGGCTGGCGCGCCTGCAGCACGTGGTTGGCTGGCGTGCCGGGCGGCTGCTGGAAAGCGGCCCGCGCAGCGCCTACCCACTGGTGCAGGTGTTGGCGCAACAACGGCTCGGCGAACGCGCGTTGCTGCTGGGCAATGCCGCGCAGACCATCCACCCGCTGGGCGCGCAGGGTTTCAACCTGGGCCTGCGCGATGCGTTGACGCTGGCCGAGTTGATCGGCGATGCGGCGCAGGACCCCGGTGCCGAGGCGCTATTGCAGACCTACGTGCAGCGCCGTGGCCCCGACCGCGAGCAGACGTTGGCGTTTTCCGATGGCCTGGCACGGCTGACCGGCAATCCCTCACCGCTGCTGCGGCCGCTGCGCAGCCTTGGCCTGCTGGCCGCAGCACAAGTCGCACCACTGCAATCCTTCCTGGTTGGCGGGGCGATGGGTTTCCGCGGGCAGGTGCCCGAACTGTGCAGGAGCCAGGTGCGATGAGCCGTCGTGGAATGCTGGATGCGGTGGTGGTCGGCGGCGGCGTGGTCGGCACCGCCTGCGCGTTGGCGCTGGCGCGCGAAGGCCTGCAGGTGGCGCTGGTGGAAGGGCGCGAGCCGACGCCGTGGTCGGCACAGCGACCGGACCTGCGCGTGTTCGCCTTCGCCCACGACAACGCCGCGCTGCTGGATGCGCTGGGCGTGTGGCCGCAGATCGCGCAGGCGCGGGCGCGTCCCTACCGGCGCATGCGGGTGTGGGATGCGGCCGGCGGCGGCGAACTGGCATTCGATGCCGACACCCTGGCCCGGCGCGAACTGGGTTGGATCGTCGAGAACGGCTTGCTGGTCGATCGGTTGTGGGCAGCGCTGCCGGCCGCCGGCGTGCAGTTGTTGTGCCCGGCGCGGGTGGAGGAAATGGAACAGGACGAGCGCGGCGTGCGCCTGCGGCTGGACGATGGCCGTCGCGTCGAAGCCGCCATCGCCATTGCCGCCGACGGTGGCGAATCCACCCTGCGCACGCTGGCCGGGCTGGAGGTCGTGCGTCACGACTACGGCCAGCGCGGCGTGGTCGGTTATGTCGAAAGCGAACGGCCGAACGAGGACACCGCATGGCAGCGCTTCCTCGACACCGGTCCGCTGGCGGTGTTGCCGTTCGACCGCCACCGCAGCTCCATCGTCTGGACCCTGCCAGATGCCGAGGCCGAGCGCGTGCTGGCGCTGGACGACGAAGCCTTCGGCCGCGAATTGACCAACGCCTTCGCCGGCCGCCTTGGCGCGATGCGCCCCGTGTCGCCGCGTGCAGCGTTCCCGCTGCGCAGGCAACTGGTGGACGATTACCTCGCCGGCCGCGTGCTGGTGCTGGGTGACGCCGCGCACGTGGTGCACCCGCTGGCCGGGCAGGGCGTCAACCTCGGCCTGCGCGACGTCGCCGCGCTGCGCACGCTGCTGCGCGACGCGCTGCAACGGCGTGTGGACTGGGCCGCACCGCACCGGCTGCGGCGCTGGGCGCGCAGCCGCCGCAGCGAGAACACGGTGGCCGCCTACGGCTTCGACGCGATCAACACGCTGTTCTCCAACGATGAAATGCACCTGACCCTCGCGCGAGGTGCACTGCTGGGCCTGGCCGGACGCATGCCGCCGTTGCTGTCGTTGTTCTGGAAGCGCGCCTCGGGGTTGTGACCCGGATCTACAACCAGCCGGCCAGTTGCTCGCGTGCCAGCTTGCCGTGCCGCGCGCTGTCGAGCGAATCGAATTCGTCGGCCAATGCCGGGTTGGCCCGCGCCTCGTCGCGGCTGATGAAGCCGTCGCCATCGACGTCGAGCAGGTCGAAGTCGATACGGTAGTTGCCGATCACGCTATCCGGCTGGATCGAACGCACCACCACCGCGGCCTGCCCCGGTTCGGCCGGTAGCTGTACCTGGTGGGTGACCGCGCCGCTGGCCAGCGGTTGCGCGCGCACGACTACCGGTGCCTGGGTCAGTGGCGTGCTGACGGCCTGCGCGGCGCAGTCGCTCCACGGCAGGGCGGCAAGGACAAACAGCAGGCTGGGGCGGATGACGTTCATGGCATGGTTTGGGGATTGCAAGGATGCCGACCAATGGTAGCCAGCGCCGGCTGAATACCCGGACCCGGCGCGGGATGATCAGCCCGGAATGAAGGGAAAGACCAGCTTCAGCAGCCCCTTCAGCCCGCCTTCGACGGTGGAGCCGACCGCCTTGGCGCCGAGGCTGTTGAGCGCGCCGCGCACGTCGTCCCAGCGCAGTTGACTGACGTCCTTCTTCAGCAGGTCGGCCACTTCCTGCGAGGCCGGGGCCAGCTTCTTCAATGCCGCCACCGTTGCCTGCGGGTCCGGTTGCAGGTAGCCCCAGCGCTCGGCGATCTTCAGCAGGGTGTCGAAGCGCACCGCCACCACCTCGCGGTTGCGCTCGTACACCGGCAGCGCGCCCACCTCGAGGATGGCCTGCTCGAAACGCTGGGCGTCGTCGGGGTGCTCGATGCGGATGGCGAGGAACCCCTCCTTGCGGCTGCGTTCGCTGACATGCCTGGCCCCCGAGCGCAGGTTGGCCTCGCTCAGCACGGTGGCGGCGATGCGTTGCAGCGCGGCGTCGCCATCCTCGGGTACCAGCGCACGCCAACGGGCATAGCCGTCGCGACGCAGTCCCTTGACCTTGGCCGGCGTCACCCGCAGTTGCAGTGCCACCGTGGCGTTGGCATCGCCGCGGTCGATGGCGCCGTCGCGTTCGAGCAGCACGAAGATCAGCAGTTCCAGGTCGCGCTTGGTCAGCGACTGGAAGCCCTGCAACAAGGTCAGGCGCAGGAATTCGTTGCCGAAGCCGGCCGGGTCTTTCAGTTCGATGGCGTGCATGCGTGTCCTCCGGTGGAGTGCAGCATGCCCGATTGGCGTTTCATCGAATGAGACAACCGCTACTCAACGGTTGGCGGCGTGCTGCCCGTATTCGCGTCCCGGGCGATCGGCGCGGAAGGTTTCGACGGCGCCGCGATCCTGCAGGGTCACGAATACCTGCCGCCCGTCGCTGCCGCCGAAGGCGACGTTGGTCGGTTTGCGGCCCTTGAGCGGCACCTCGCGCAGCAGTTCGCCCGCCGGCGAGACGATGGCGATCACGCCGGCGTCGTAGCGGGCGATGTAGAGGTTGCCGTCGGCGTCGCAGCGCATGCCGTCCAGGCCGTGGTCGTCGAAGTGGACCAGCAGGTGCTTGTTCGACAGCGCGCCGGCTTCGTCGCGGTCGTACACCCACACGTTGCGCTGCATGCTCTCGTTGACGTACAGGCGGCGGCCGTCCGGGCTGACTTCGATGCCGTTGGTCGTGCCCATGCCCGATTCGAGCAGGTGTGTGCCGCCGTCGCGGTCGATGCGCCACAACTGGCCGTTGTCGGGGTTGGCCCAGTCCGGGTCGCTGGCGTAGAGCGTGCCGTCCGGTGCCAGCGCGATGTCGTTGGGCTGGTGCGCGGCGGGCAGGTGCGCGAATACCGAGATCGCGCGGGTGGCCGGGTCGATGCGCAGGATGTTGTGGCCGGCATAGTCGGCGACGAACATCGTGCCATCGGCAGCGAAGCGGATGCCGTTGCCAACGCTGCCTTCGGGCAGGGTGACGAACAGTTCCGCCGTGCCGTGTTCATCGACGCGGCCGATGGTGCCGTCGCGGCCGAAGCTGACCAGATACAGCGCGCCGTCCGGGCCGGTCGCCGGGCCTTCGATGCCGGCAGTGAACGTGCCGTTGCCGACGTGGTCACGGGCGATGAAATCGGGCGCGGCGGTGGCGCAGCCGCACAGGGCGAGGCACAGCGCGGCAGCGGCATGGTGCAGGGCGTGGTGGGCGATGGCGGCGTTCTCCGGGTGGGGTTTGCCGAGTGTGGCAGAGCCGTGCCGCAGGCATGGCCGGTGGTTGCGCGGGCAACAACCGGCCTGGTGGATGCGAGGGCAAATCCCGCATCCGCGAGGATGCGGCTCAACTGCGCGCGGGCGTGGCCAGCACCGTGATCTCTTCGCGGTCGTGGTAAAGCTGCTTGGCGCGAATGGTCAGCGGCTTGCCGGCCTGCGCGGCAAACAGGTCCAGGCACAGCCGGGTTTCATCCCAGCGCTTTTTCATCGGCAGCTTGAGGTTGAAGATTGCGTGTCGGCACCAGCCTTCGCGCAACCACGTCGCCATGCGCTCGGCCACGCGCCGGGGTTGTTCGACCATGTCGCAGACCATCCAGTCCAGCGGAGTTTCCGGTTGCCAGTGGAAGCCATCGGCGCGCAGGTGTTCAACCAGTCCGGTGTCGAGCACATGCTGGCGCAGCGGGCCGTTGTCGATGCTCAGCACGTTCATGTGTTGCCGGGTCAGCACCCAGGTCCAGCCGCCGGGCGCGGCACCGAGGTCGGCCGCACGCATGCCGGGCTTGACCAGTGCCTCGCGTTCCTCGGGCGTGAACAGGGTCAGCAGTGCCTCGTCCAGCTTCAGCGCCGAGCGCGAGGGTGCATCGGGCAGCAGTTTCAGCCGCGGGATGCCCAGCGGCCACGGCGCGCTGTCACGGCTGTCGGCGATGGTGAGGAAGGCATGGGTGCCAGCGACGAACATGATGTGCAGGCGCGGGAACTTCGCCTGCGGCTTGTCGGTGAGCAGCCCGGCCTTGCGCAGCACCGGGCGCAGCGCGTTGCCGAAGCTGCGCGCCAGCCCGGCCAGCGGCTTGCCGGTGTCCGAATCGGGGTGTTCGACCCACAGGTCGCCGAAGCGCGGCTGGCCTTGCAGGGCGGCAATGATCGGGCTGATGCGGTCGGCCGGGTCGAGTTGTGGCAGTTCGGCCAGCAGGCGCAGCTTCTGCCGGGCGAAGATCAGTTCGCGCCACGGCAACTTGCGCTCCAGGGTGGCGGCGTCATCGCTGGCAAAGACCACGTAGCCGTCATTGCGTTGCGTGCGCGCATAGCCGGCGACACCGGCCTGCGCGGCGCGCTCGGTGAGTTCGCCGGCAAGTTCCGGCTCGAAGCCTTGGCGGCAGTAGCAGAGCAGGCCGGTCATGGGAGTTCCTTGGATGTTGGGCGAAGCGGGTTGTTCCTTCTCCTATCGGGAGAAGGTGCCCCGAAGGGGCGGATGAGGGTTCGGGCGAAGCCTCGTGCAATTTGGCATCAAGAGGGCTTCGCCTCCGCACCCTCACCCCAACCCCCGCTCCGCGCCCCGGCCCTTGCGCTGGCGCAAGGGCGTTCGAGGGGCAGCGAACCAGGGGTTCGCAAGCAGCCCCTCTTATCCCGGAGGGAGAGGGGCTTTGAAGCTCTCAATACCGCGCGCCGTCGCTCTGACCGTAGCGGTGCAATACCGTGCGTGCGGCGTCGCGGTGCAGGCCTTGCACCACTTCGATGCCGCGCCGGTTCAATTCACCCACCCAGTCGGCTGGCAGCGGGCCTTCGTCGAATGGGGTCAGCTCCTCGACGTCGGCGGCGCTGGCGCCGATCAGCAGGCGGTCGATGCCGGCCCAGATCGTCGCGCCAAAGCACTGGCAGCACGGTTGCGAGGAGGTGGCCAGCATCACCGGCGACAGCACGTCGTTCAGGCGCGGGCTCTGCAGCCGCTGCTGGGCCAGCATGTAGGCCATGTTCTCGGCGTGCGCCAGCGAGGTGCAGTGAGGCACCACGCGATTGACCGCCGCGGCGATGATGCGGTCACCGGGGCCGAATACCACCGCGCCGAACGGGCCGCCGGTTTCCGCTTCCACGTTCAACCGCGACAGTTCGATCGCCAGCGCGACCTTGGCCTCGTCGCCCGGATACGCGCGCTGGGTATCGACCACTTCGTGGATCCAGGCCGGCAGGGTGAGGTGAACCTGGGCGTAGAGCATCACCCGGCCCAGGTGTCGCGCAGGGTCACGCTGCGGTTGAATACCGGCTTGGCCGCGGTGTGGTCGCGGCGGTCGGCGACGAAGTAGCCGGTGCGCTCGAACTGGTAGCTCTGCTCCGGTTCGGCGGCAGCGGCGGCCGGTTCGACGTAGCCGGTGACGACGGTGCGCGATGCCGGGTTCAGGTAATCGCGGTAGGTTTTGCCTTCGGATTCGTCGTCCGGGTTCTCCACCGAGAACAGGCGGTCGTACAGGCGGATTTCCGCTTCCACCGCGTGCTGGGCGCTGACCCAGTGGATGGTGCCCTTGATCTTGCGGTTGGCGCCTTCCATCCCCGGACGTGATTCCGGGTCCAGCCAGCCGCGCAGCTCGACGATCTCGCCGGCGTCGTTCTTGACCACCTCATCGACGCGGGCGATGCCGGCGCCGCGCAGGCGCACTTCGCCGCCCGGCACCAGCCGCTTCCAGCCCTTGGGCGGCACTTCGGCGAAATCCTCGCGCTCGATCCACAGCTCGCGCGAGAACGGCACTTCGCGGTTGCCGAAGCTCTCGTCCTTGGGGTGGTTGGCGAAAGTCAGCGTTTCCTCATGCCCTTCCGGCAGGTTGGTCAGCACGAACTTCAATGGTGCGACCACCGCCATGCGCCGCGGCGCGGCGCTGTCCAGATCCTCGCGCAGCGCACCTTCCAGCACGCTGAAGTCGATCAGCGAGTTCTGCTTGGAAATGCCCACGCGCTCGGCGAACAGACGCATCGCCGCCGGAGTGTAGCCGCGCCGGCGCAGGCCCTGCAGGGTCGGCATGCGCGGGTCGTCCCAGCCGTCCACCAACTGTTCGGTGACCAGCGCCATCAGCTTGCGCTTGCTCATCACCGTGTAGTTGATGTTCAGCCGCGAGAACTCGATCTGGCGCGGCTTGGCCGCTTCGCGCGGCAGGCCCTTGTCCACCAGCGGCTGGGTCAGCGCGTTGTCATGGGCGAAGTCGACGTTGTCCACGCACCAGTCGTACAGCGGGCGGTGGTCCTCGAACTCCAGCGTGCACAGCGAGTGGGTGATGCCTTCCAGCGCATCGCCCAGGGCGTGCGCGTAGTCGTACATCGGGTAGATCGGCCAGGCGTTGCCGGTGTTCTGGTGCTCGACGTGCTTGATGCGGTAGATCGCCGGGTCGCGCAGGTTGATGTTGCCGCTGGCCATGTCGATCTTCGCGCGCAGGGTGCGCGCGCCGTCCGGGAACTCACCGGCGCGCATGCGCCGGAACAGGTCCAGGTTCTCCTCGACGCTGCGCTCGCGGTAAGGCGAGGGGCGGCCCGGTTCGGTCAGGGTGCCGCGGTAGGCGCGCACTTCCTCGGCCGACAGGTCGCACACATACGCCTTGCCGTCGCGGATCAGCTTCTGCGCGCCCAGGTAATAGGCCTCGAAGTAGTCCGAGGCATGGCGCAACTCGTTCCACGAAAAGCCCAGCCAGCGCACGTCGTCCTGGATCGCGGCCACGTACTCCGGGTCTTCCTTGGCCGGGTTGGTGTCGTCGAAGCGCAGGTTGCAGACGCCGCCGAATTCGCCGGCGATGCCGAAGTTCAGGCAGATCGATTTGGCATGGCCGATGTGCAGGTAGCCGTTGGGCTCGGGCGGGAAGCGGGTCTTGATCGCGGTGTGCTTGCCGCTGCCCAGGTCGTCGCGGACGATCTGGCGGATGAAATCCCTTTTTTCCGATGCCAAGGCATCGGTGGCGCGCTTTTCAGCGGGAGTGTTCTCCGGCGCGGTACCGGCGGCAGGCGTATTTTCGGACATGGGGGCAAGCTTGGGAATGATGACCGCGCAGTTTAGCCGAGCCCGCCCCCGGCTGCCGGCGCGCGTATGCTGAATACCCCCTCCGCAGGTGCCCGCCATGAATCGACCCATGCTGGTGATCGGCAACAAGAACTACTCGTCCTGGTCGTTGCGGCCGTGGCTGCTGCTGCGGCATTTCGGCGTGGAGTTCGACGAAACACGGCTGCTGCTGGACACCTCCGGTTTTGCCGCCGAAGCACTGCGCCACTCACCGACCGGCAAGGTGCCGGCACTGCGTGATGGCGACGTGGCGCTCTGGGATTCGCTGGCAATCTGCGAATACGCCAACGAACGCTGGCTGGACGGGCGCGGCTGGCCGGCTGACTTGCAGCAGCGGGCATTGGCCCGCGCAGCGGCGGCGGAGATGCATTCGGGCTTCACCGCACTGCGCACGCAGTTGCCGATGAACAGCCGCCGCCGGCCCGATGGCTACCGCTGGGACGCGGCCGCGCAGCGTGACATCGACCGGGTGCAGGTGCTGTGGCGGCAACTGCGGCATGACCACGGCGCAGGCGGTGATTTCCTGTTCGGCGCGTTCGGCATCGTCGATGCGATGTTCGCACCAGTGGCGATCCGCCTCGACGGCTATGGCGTGGCCGTGGACGACACCGCCGCCGCCTACCTGCAGGCGCTGTTCGCGTTGCCGGCCATGCGCGAATGGCGGCAGGCGGCGGCGCAGGAAAGCGAGCACGTTGCCGCCACCGACGCCCTGTGCCAACCGCTCTGACCCAACCGGAGAACCCCATGCAACTGGTCTACCAGGCGGAAAACCTGTTCGACGCGCATCTGGTCAAGCATGCGCTGGAAAATGCCGGCATCCCGGCCTTCGTGCTCGGCGAATCGCTGCTGGGCGCCGGCGGCGAGCTGCCGTTGTTCGGCCTGCTGCGGGTGTGCGTGCCCGACAGCGCCAAGCCGGAAGCCGACGGTATCGTGGCTGCGCTGGCCTTGGGCGAGGCGGGCGATGCCCCCATCTTCGATGATGACCAAGCGCCGGGATTGCTCCCGGCCTGAACCGAGGAGAGAACCATGTTGGGAATCGGCCAGGGGCTGTTGGGAATCGGCGCGTTCAAGCAGCGCCTGCCACGTCCGGAAGAGGCGCTGCCGGGGCGCGATACACCGCTGCCGCTGCACAACGTGCACCACGTCAATGGCCAGCCGTTGCGCGGTGATTTCACCGGGCTGGAGGTGCTGGACGTGGGCATGGGCTGTTTCTGGGGCGCCGAGCGCAAATTCTGGCAATTGCCGGGCGTGGTCAGCACCGCAGTCGGCTACCAGGGCGGCATTACCCCCAACCCGACCTACGAGGAAGCCTGTTCCGGGCTGACCGGCCATGCCGAAGTGGTACGGGTGGTGTTCGACCCGGCGCGGGTGACGCTGGACACGGTGCTGCGTACGTTCTGGGAGAGCCACGACCCCACCCAGGGCATGCGCCAGGGCAACGACACCGGCACCCAGTACCGCTCGGTGATCCATTGCCATTCGCAGGCGCAGTTCGATGCGGCGCTGGCCAGCCGCGCGGTCTACCAGCGGCAGTTGCATGCGGCCGGTCATGGCGACATCACTACCGAAATCGTGTTCCCGGCAGGGGCGTTTCATTACGCCGAGGACTACCACCAGCAGTATCTGGCGAAGAACCCGAGCGGCTATTGCGGCATTGGCGGCACCGGGGTGAGTTGCCCGGTGGGCTTGGAATAGCCGACATCGTGGGCCAGGGTTGATCCCCGGCGTTGTGTGCGGGGTGTCGGGGGTGTAACCCCGACTTGCCCATCGCCGCCGGCAGCAATCAGGCCAATGCTTCGGCGATGCGCTGGCGCAGGGCCTGCAGATCCTTGGCGAAGGCGTCGATGCCGGTGGCCAGCTTCTCGGTTGCCATCGGGTCGGCGGCCATGTCGGTGTCGAAGCGGGCTTCGTCGATCGGCGTCGCATCCACCGCCTCGGCGGCGCCGGCCACCAGTTTGCGCGGCAGTTCGCCGAAGTCGGCGTCGAGCTTCTCCAGCAGGTCCGGCGAGATGGTCAGGCGGTCGCAGCCAGCCAGCGCCTCGATCTGCGCGGTGGAGCGGAACGAGGCGCCCATCACCACGGTCGGCGAGCCACGGCGCTTGAACTCGGCGTACACGCCGCGCACGAACTTCACGCCTGGGTCTTCGTCGATGTTGGCCGGCGTCTGGCCGTTGGCGACATACCAGTCGAGGATGCGGCCGACGAACGGCGAGATCAGGAACGCACCGGCTTCCGAGCAGGCCAGCGCCTGGGTCGGGTTGAAGATCAGGGTCAGGTTGCAGTCGATGCCTTCGGCCTGCAGCACACGGGTGGCCTCCACGCCGGCCCAGGTGGCGGCGATCTTGATCAGCACCTTGCCGCGCGGCACGCCGGCCGCTTCGTACATGGCGATGAACTGGCGTGCCTTGGCGATGGTGGCGGCGGTGTCGTGGGCCTGATCGGCATCAACCTCGGTGGAGACGCGGCCCGGTATCAGTTCGGCCAGCATCGCGCCGACGCCCACGGTCAAACGATCAACCACGGCCCTGGCGACTTCCTGCCTGTCACCCGGTTGCGCGCGGCCCCACTCCAGCTCGCGCTTGATCAGGCCGGCATAGACCGGCAGGTCGAGCGCTTTCTTCACCAGTGTCGGGTTGGTGGTGCAATCCACCGGACGCAGGCGCTTGATGGCGTCGTAGTCACCGGTATCGGCAACGACGACGGACAGTTCGCGCAACTGGGCAAGCTTGGAGGAGGACATGCGGCGGTTCCTGTTGGGGCTGGCGCGGGGCGCTCAGCGGTTGAATTCACCCGCGGCTTCGGGCTGGTAGTGCACGGCGGTCACGCGCAGGCGCAACTGGCGGCCACCGGGGGCGGTCCAGTCGATGGTCTGGCCGACGGACAGGCCGAGCAGCGCGCTGCCGACCGGTGCCAGCACCGAAACGTGGCCCTTGTCGAAATCCGCTTCCTGCGGATAGACCAAGGTCAGCGAATGCTTTTCATCGTGCAGTTCGTCAATGCATTCCACGCGCGAGTGCATGGTGACGATGCCGGTGGGAATTTCCTCGGGCGGCAGCACCTGCGCGCGTTCCAGCTCCTGCGAGAGGGCGACGGCGGCCGGGTGCCGGCTCAGGGCCGGGGAGTCGAGCATGGCCTCGAGGCGGGCCAGGTCACGACTGGAAACGGTGATTGATGGTGGCAGACCGCTGTTGGTCGGCATGGGAAAAACTCCTGCGGTGTTGAGGGCATGCAAAAAGCGGCGCCAAACCGGCACCGCCCGTGGCCTATTGTGAAGGCAACCAAAGATGGATGCGAGCTACCCCGATCATGGGGGCGGGGTGGCCCGGATGCAATGCGGTGGACAAGCGCTGCCGCGGGAGACGCGGGAACGGTTACGCGGCCAGCAGGTCCGGCGGGAAATCCCTGAACAATGGCGCCAACTGCATCAGGAAGTCGCTCATCGCCGAGCTGCGGCGCCAGGCCATCGCGATGCGGCGGCTGGGGGCGTCCGCGCCCTCGAAGCCGAGCAGGTGGATGTTTTCCGAACGCGCCACCGGCGGTTTCACCGCCAGCATCGGCAGCAGGGTGAGGCCGACGTTGGCCGCCACCATCTGCCGCAGGGTTTCCAGGCTGGTGGCCTGGAATTCGGATTTCTCCGCGGCCCCGGCCATATGGCATACGTCCAGCGCCTGGTCGCGCAGGCAGTGGCCGTCCTGCAGCAGCAACAGGCGCTGGTCGCCCAGGTCGGCCAGGGTGAGGCGGTCGCGAGCCGCCAGCGGGTGGCTTTCGGGCGCGGCCAGCATGAAGGGCTCCTCGAACAGGAATTCGACGTGCAATTGTTCGTCGTTGATCGGCAACGCCAGCAGGATGGCGTCGAGCTGGCCGTTGCGCAGTTGCGCCAGCAGCACGTCGCTCTTTTCCTCGACCAGCAGCAGTTCCAATTGCGGGAAGCGCTCGCGGATGGTGGGTATCACGTGCGGCAGCAGATAGGGGCCGAGGGTGGGAAAGATGCCCAGCCGCACCGTGCCGGCTTCGGGGTCGCGCGAACGGCGCGCGGCCTCCTTCATCTGTTCGACCTCGGCGACGATGCTGCGGGCGCGGGCCGCCGCCTCGCGCCCGGCCGGGGTCAGCATCACCTTGCGCGGCGCGCGTTCGACCAGCGACACGCCCAGCTCTTCTTCCAGCTTCTTGATCTGGGTGGACAGCGTTGGCTGGCTGACGAAGCAGGCGGCCGCGGCACGGCCGAAGTGCCGGTGCTCGGCCAGTGCCACCAGATACTTCAGGTCACGAAGGTTCACGTTGGGCTCCGGTCAAGCGGGGCCGGCACAGGCCGGCGCGGTCAAATCCAGGCCCCGCGATGCGGGGCCTGGAGAAGTTCAGGCGGTTTCGGCTACTTGTACCTCGGCCGGCTGCGGCACCGAGTTGCGGATCAGGTGGTCGAAGGCACTGAGCGAGGCAGTGGAACCGGCGCCCATTGCGATGATGATCTGCTTGTACGGCACCGTGGTGCAGTCGCCGGCGGCGAACACGCCGGCCACGTTGGTCTGGCCGCGATCGTCGATGATGATCTCGCCGCGATTGCTCAGCTCCACCGTGCCACGCAGCCACTCGGTGTTCGGCAGCAGGCCGATCTGCACGAAGATGCCTTCCAGTTCCACCCGGTGCGAGTCGCCGCCGACGCGGTCGCTATAGGCCAGCCCGGTTACCCGCTGGTCGTCGCCCAGCACCTCGGTGGTCTGCGCGTTGAGAATCACCTTCACGTTCGGCAGGCTGGCAAGCTTGGCCTGCAACACCTGGTCGGCGCGCAGCTTGCTGTCGAATTCGAGCACGGTGACGTGGCTGACGATGCCGGCCAGGTCGATGGCCGCCTCGATGCCGGAGTTGCCGCCACCGATCACCGCCACGCGCTTGCCCTTGAACAGCGGGCCGTCGCAGTGTGGGCAATAGGCCACGCCCTTGTTGCGGTACTTGTCCTCGCCGGGCACGTTCATCTGCCGCCAGCGTGCGCCGGTGGACAGGATCACTGTCTTCGACTTGAGCGAAGCGCCGTTCTCCAACTGCACTTCCACCAGGCCATCACTGCCGGCCGGCACCAGCTTGCTGGCGCGTTGCAGGTTCATGATGTCCACCTCGTACTCGCGCACGTGCTGCTCCAGCGCAGCGGCCAGCTTCGGGCCTTCGGTGTGCTGTACCGAGATGAAGTTCTCGATCGCCATCGTGTCCAGCACCTGGCCGCCGAAACGCTCGGCCGCCACGCCGGTGCGGATGCCCTTGCGCGCGGCATACACCGCCGCCGCCGCACCGGCCGGGCCACCGCCGACCACCAGTACGTCGAACGGGTCCTTGGCGGCAATCTTCGCCGCTTCGCGCTTGGTCGCGCTGGTATCGAGCCTGGCGATGATCTGCTCCAGCGACATGCGCCCGGAATCGAACATCTCCCCGCCCTGGAACACCATCGGCACCGCCATCACCTGGCGCTGCTCCACTTCCTGCTGGTAGGCGCCGCCCTCGATCACCGTGGTGCTGATGTTCGGGTTGAGGATCGCCATCAGCGCCAGCGCCTGCACCACGTCCGGGCAGTTGTGGCAGCTCAGCGACATGTAGACCTCGAAGGCGAAGTCGCCGTCGATTGCCTTGATGCCGTCGATCACGTCCTGCGACACCTTCGGCGGGTGGCCGCTGGTCCACAGCAGGGCCAGCACCAGCGATTCGAATTCGTGGCCCAGCGGCAGGCCGGCGAAGCGCACGCCCTGGCTCTCGCCTTCGCGGGCGATGACGAACGACGGCGTGCGCGTATCGTTGCCGCTGGTGTCCAGCGTCACCTTGCCGTTGGCGGCGGTGACGATGTCGTCGAGCAGGCCGCGCATTTCCAGGCTGGCATCGCCGTCATCGAGCGAAGCAATCAGGCGCAGCGGCTGGCGCAGCAGGCCCATGTACTGTTGCAACTGGGTCTTGAGGGTGTCGTCGAGCACGAGGCAGCTCCTTCGTCGAGGCAAAGCGGGGGGAGGGCGCGGGCTGCACGGGGCAACGCGCCGGGGAAGTAGGGGTGAACCGCAACCGGCTGGGCTGGCTGGCGTGGTGCTGGCGGGCGACAACAGGTTGCGGTTCACCCCCACGCCCGCCGAAGCGGGGTGGGAGCGAGGGACGGCTTAGATCTTGCCGACCAGGTCCAGCGACGGGGTCAGGGTCTTGGCGCCTTCCTTCCACTTGGCCGGGCACACCTCGTTCGGGTGGGCGGCGGTGAACTGGGCGGCCTTCAGCTTGCGCAGGGTCTCGGACACGTCGCGGGCGATTTCGTTGGAATGCACTTCCAGCGTCTTGATCACGCCTTCCGGGTTGATCACGAAGGTGCCGCGCAGGGCCAGGCCCTCTTCCGGGATGTGCACGCCGAAGGCGTTGGTCAGCGTATGGGTGGCGTCGCCGATCAGCGGGAACTTCGCCTTGCCCACGGCCGGCGAGGTCTCGTGCCACACCTTGTGCGAGAAGTGGGTGTCGGTGGTGACGATGTAGACCTCGGCGCCGGCCTTCTGGAACTCGGCATAGTTGTCGGCCGCGTCCTCGATCTCGGTCGGGCAATTGAAGGTGAAGGCCGCCGGCATGAAGATCAGCACCGACCACTTGCCCTTCAGGCTCTCGTCGGTGACTTCGATGAACTTGCCGTTGTGGAAGGCGTTGACCTTGAACGGCTGGACCTGGGTGTTGATAAGGGACATGGAGCTTCCTCTGGGTTGAAGGGGTGGGTGGAGAACAGGGCAAAGACTAATAGGCGTTGCCTAATGAAACAAATGAATTGAATGCATGGAATCAATAGATAGAGGCTATCGATGCCTGCCATTCGATCCATCGTCTCCCTCCATATCGGGGGCCTTGCCGGGTTTCCAAGCCGTCGCCGGCGTTCCCTGGGCCCGCGCGGTAGGCAGGAGCCGGCCGGCTGACTATCCTCCCGGCTGCGGAAACATCCCGCGAAGAACCGAGGTTGCGCCGTGCCCATGTCGAAGGTTGCCGAACTGTTGCGGGAGGGCACCGCGCGGCTGCCGGGCGAGGATGCGCGCTTTGAGGTCGAACAACTGCTGTTGCACGTGCTGGACGTGGACCGCGCCTGGCTGTTCGCCCATGCCACCGATGTGGTGGCCGACGCCGCCCGCCAGCATTTCGAGCAGTTGCTGCAGCACCGCGTCGAAGGCCAGCCGCTGGCCTACCTGACCGGCCGCCGCGGCTTCTGGACGTTGGACCTGCAGGTCAATCCCGCCACCCTGATCCCGCGCCCGGAAACCGAACTGCTGGTCGAGCAGGCGCTGGCCCGCCTGCCGGCGGACAAACTGCGCCGGGTGGCCGACCTCGGCACCGGCAGCGGCGCCATCGCCCTGTCCATCGCCAGCGAACGCCCGCTGGCCACGGTGATCGCCACCGACCTGCTCGGCCCCACGCTGGCGGTGGCGGTGCAGAACGCGCAGGCACACGCGCTGGAGAACGTCTGGTTCCGCCGTGGCCACTGGTACGAAGCGCTGGGCAACGACCGTTTCGACATGATCGTCAGCAACCCGCCCTACATCGCCGCCGGCGACCCGCACCTGCAACAGGGCGACCTGCGCTTCGAACCGCCCCCGGCACTGGCCTCCGGCGTGGACGGGCTGGACGCCATCCGCGAAATCATCGCCGGCGCGCCGGCCCACCTCGTGCGCGGTGGCTGGCTGCTGCTGGAGCATGGCCGGGACCAGGGCGAGGCGATCCGTGCATTGCTGCAACAGGCCGGCTTCGCCGAAGTGGAAACCGTGTCGGACCTGGAGCAGCGCGAGCGGGTGACGCTGGCAAGGCTGGCGGACGGCGTCGGCCGGGGAACCTGCCGCGGGCCGATGCCGCCGCCTTGAAAGGCACGGCGAAGGGCGGTTGATCCAATACGGCCCGATGTGCGGTCCGATGCCCTGGTGGGTCAGTGGCGGGGTTGACGTGGCGAAGTGGCGACAGGCTCGTCCGCTGGCGCACCTGCGCGGGCGGACCCCCGCTCCAGTGCCTCGATGTGTTGCAGGACCGCAAAGAATCTTTCGCCGAGTTCCGTGAACCGGTATTCGACGTGCGGCGGAATCTCCTGGAAATCGATTTTTTCAAAGACGCCATGCGCGACGAGTTTGCGCAGGCGCTCATTGAGCACCTTGGTGGAGATGCCGCTGATGGTCTTTTCAAGCTGGCCGGGACGGGTGGTGCCCGCGTGAACCGCCCGCAGGATGCTCCAGGACCATTTGCACCCCAGAACGTCCTCCAGCAGCGCGGTGATGCGGTTGGTGGGCGACTCAGCGTCGGGTTTCATGCGCACCGTTTTGTGGGTAGGGAACCATTTTGTGCCTTCTTTTCAGCCGCTTGCCGGTGTGAACAATAGTCCCGGTGACGATGCGTCACAACCAACTCAAGGAATCCGGACATGACAAAGAAGGCGATTTTCTACCATGCGGGTTGCCCGGTATGCGTCGAGGCCGAACAGACCGTCGCCCATGCCCTGGACAAGGGGCGCTACGACGTCGAGATCGTGCACCTCGGGCAGCAGAAGACGCGGGTCGGTGAGGCCGAGGCGGCGGGAGTGAAGTCGGTCCCGGCGCTGGTCCTGGACGGGCTGCCTTTCCACATCAACTTCGGGGCCGGGCTGGATGCCCTGAAATAGGGGGGCTGCCGTGAACGGCTCCACATGGTCGGCATGTGTGGAGCCGTTTCCGCTTGCGCCCAACGCCTGAATCAAGCGGCGCTGCGAAGTGCCGTCGGCGCGGATGAAGGCCTGGCCGCCGCGGGCGGAACCCCACCCGTTGCCGGCCTGGAACCGTGCGGCCCACGTTCCGGCATGCGCCGATTCGTCATGGTGGCGCCTTCTTGTTCCCGGACACGAGAAGCAGGACCAGGCCAATGGTGGCGATTGCCCCGCCCAGCATGCTGCCGAACACCATCAGCAGGCCCAGGCCAATGGGGTTGCCGTCCTTCACGCCCAGCAGGCCGTACACGAACACCAGGTAAAGCAACAGCGGAATCCAGGACAGCAGGACCGTCAGCAATCCGCCCGCCAGCAGCTTGGCCGGGAACGACAGGTTCTGGAAAAACGCCTTGGCGCGCTGGATCATGGTCACCTCTCCGCATGATGCCGAACAGTGTGGCGTGCCGGTGGCGGCACTGCGTGCGCCGTGCCGTAGCCCGCCCTCCTTCACCACGAACCGGGCGCAGCCCCTGGCGCAGGTGCCGGCCACTCGGCGTGCCCGATTACACCTGCCATTACCGCCATGCCGCAAGCACCCATGCGCTTGAAAGGGTGGTGATGGCCCGATCGGGTGGGGCGTGACGCGCCGATGGGTTCATCGCGAGCTGGCCGACAGTGCCGACCAGCGGTTGGCATCCGCCATGCCCGCCACTCGCTCCCCGCCTCAATACAGCCCCTGCGCCAGCATTGCGTCGGCCACCTTGACGAAGCCGGCGATGTTGGCGCCATCGACGTAATTGACGCTGCCGTCCTCGCGCTTGCCGTGCTGCACGCAGTTGGCGTGGATCTCCTTCATGATCACGTGCAGGCGTTCATCGACGTCGGCATGCCGCCATGACAGGCGCAATGCGTTCTGGCTCATCTCCAGCCCGGAGGTGGCCACGCCGCCGGCATTGCTGGCCTTGCCCGGTGCGTACAGGGTGCCGGCCTGCAGGAACACGTCCACCGCTTCCAGCGTGGAGGGCATGTTGGCGCCCTCGGCCACACACAATGCGCCGTTGTGGACCAGGGTGCGGGCGTCCTCGCCGTCCAGTTCGTTCTGGGTGGCGCAGGGCAGGGCGATGTCGGCCGGGATGTGCCACGGGCGGCGGCCTTCGAGGTAGTCGAAACGCTTGTCGTCGGCCAGTTCGGCGAGGCGGCCGCGGCGCTCGTTCTTCAGCGCCATCACGTCCTGCATGGCCTGTTCGTCGAAGCCGTCGGGGGCGAACAGGGTGCCGCCGGAGTCGGAGAAGGTCAGCACCCGTGCGCCGAGTTCGACCGCCTTGAGCGCGGCAAACTGGGCGACGTTGCCGGAGCCGGAAATCAGCACCCGCGCGCCATGCGTTTCGCGGCGGGCGTGGTGCAGCATCTGCTCGACGAAATAGACGGTGCCGTAACCGGTCGCTTCCGGGCGCATCAGGCTGCCGCCATAGGCGATGCCCTTGCCGGTGAACACGCAGGCCGCGTCGTTGCTGAGTTTCTTCATCATGCCGGCCATGAAGCCCACCTCGCGCGCGCCCACGCCGATGTCGCCGGCCGGCACGTCGGTGTTCGGGCCGAGGTGGCGATACAACTCCAGCATCAGCGCTTGGCAGAAGCGCATCACTTCGCCGTCGCTCTTGCCCTTGGGGTCGAAATCCGAGCCGCCCTTGCCGCCGCCCATCGGCAGCGTGGTCAGCGCGTTCTTGAAGGTCTGCTCAAAGGCCAGGAACTTCAGGATCGACAGGTTCACCGAGGGGTGGAAGCGCATGCCGCCCTTGAACGGGCCGATCGCCGAGCTGTGCTGCACGCGCCAGGCACGGTTGACGTGGGCGCGGCCGCTGTCATCGGCCCAGGCCACGCGGAACTGGATGACCCGTTCCGGCTCGACCAGGCGTTCGAGCAGGCCATGCCGGGTGTAATACGGATGCCGTTGCAGGAACGGCCACAGGCTGTGCATGACCTCCTTGACCGCCTGCAGGAACTCGGGCTGGTACGGGTCGCGGCTGGCCACGTGGGCCAGGAAGTCGTCGGGGCTGCGGTGGTTCAAGGGCATACCTCAGGCAGGAGGGGGAAGGGGAAAACAAGAACGCGGCCAGCGGCCGCGTTCGTGAAGTCATTGCAATTGCGCAAGCACCGCCTGAGCCGCTTCGGACGTGGAAAGCGCCTGCCCTTGCGCGGCAAGGTCGGCGGTGAAGTGGCCGGCATCCAGCGCGGCCGAAACCGCCTGTTCGATGGCACAGGCTTCGGCCTCCAGCCCCAGCGAATGGCGCAGCAGCATCGCCGCACTGAGGAGAGTGGCGTAGGGGTTGGCGATGCCCTTGCCGGCGATGTCGGGGGCCGAGCCGTGGATGGGTTCGTAGATGCCCACCTTGCCCTCCTCGCCCAGTGACGCGGACGGCAGCAGGCCCAGCGAGCCGGCCAGCATCGAGGCCTCGTCGGTAAGGATGTCGCCGAACATATTCTCGGTGACGATCACGTCGTAGGCGCGCGGCTTGGCGATCAGGTACATCGCCATCGAATCGACCAGTTGGTGTTCCAGTTCGACCTCGGGGAATTCCTCGCGGCCGATGCGCGTGGCGATGTCGCGCCACAGCCGCGAGGTTTCCAGCACGTTGGCCTTGTCCACCGACGTCAACTTGCCGCGACGCTGCTGCGCCAGGCGGAAGGCACTGCGCAGCACGCGCTCGATCTCCACCGTGGTGTAGCGGCACAGGTCGCTGGCGCTGTCGGCATCGCGGGTCCTGTCGCCGAAGTAGATGCCGCCGGTCAGCTCGCGCACGACGACGAAGTCCACGTCCCGGAGCAGTTCGGTCTTGATCGGCGAGGCATGCAGCGCGGCCGGGTGGGTGCGCACCGGGCGCAGGTTGGCGAACAGGCCCAGCGCCTTGCGGATTGCCAGCAGACCCTGCTCCGGGCGCACCTTGGCGTTGGGGTCGGACCACTTCGGGCCACCGACTGCACCGAGCAGCACCGCGTCGGCCTTGCTGCAGGCTTCCAGCGTGGCTTCCGGCAGCGGCTCGCCGTGCTTGTCGATGGCGATGCCGCCGATGTCGTGCTCGCTGAAGTTGAACTGGTGGCCGAAACGGTTGGCGATGGCCTTGAGCACATCGACGGCGGCGGCAGTGATTTCAGGGCCGATGCCGTCACCCGGTAGTACGACGATGTTGGCTTGCATGGGGGTTCCAGTTGTTCTGTTCTTGTCTTTTGAAGCCCCTCTCCCTGCGGGGCGAGGGATGAGGGTAAGAGGCAAAGCCCTGCGGTATTCGGCTCCCTCCCTTGCGCCGCAGGCGCAGGGGAGGGTTGGGGAGGGGTAGCGCTTTTGCCTTGCCGCTGGAACAGCGAGAAAAGCACCCTCCCAACCTCCCCCTGCCCGCTGTGCGGGCAAGGGGAGGGGAAAGTCATGTGGCGCGTGCAGCCTCGTAGCGCTCGATCTCATCCACTCGCCCCAGCAGCCAGCCGAGTTGGTCCACGCCTTCCAGCAGGCAGGTCTGCGAGAAGCCATCCAGCGGGAAGGAATACACCTTGCCGGCGGACGTGCGCAATTCGCGCGTGGCCACGTCGATGCTCAGCTCGTCGTCCGGGTTCTGCATCAGCGCCTGCACGTCGGCCTCGTCCAGCACCACCGGCAGCAGGCCATTCTTCAGCGAGTTGCCACGGAAGATGTCGGCAATCTCGCTGCTCACGATTGCCCGCAGGCCCAGGTCGGTCAGCGCCCACGGCGCATGCTCGCGCGAGGAGCCGCAGCCGAAGTTGCGCCCGGCCAACAGGATTGAGCGGCCGGCGTTGTGCGGCTGGTTGAAGGCGAACTCCGGGTTCGGCGCGCCATCGGCCTGCCAGCGCCAGTCGTTGAAGGCGTTTTTGCCCAGCCCCGCGCGCTCGGTGGTGGAGAGGAAGCGCGCAGGAATGATCTGGTCGGTGTCGATGTTGCTCTGGCGCAGCACCACGCTGCGCGAACTCAGGGTGCGGAAACCGGCCATCAGGCCACCTCCTTGACGAACAATTCGCGCGGGTCGGCTACATGGCCGTTCACCGCGGCCCACGAGGCAGTCAGCGGCGAGGCCAGCAGGGTGCGCGAGCCGGGCCCTTGGCGACCTTCGAAATTGCGGTTGCTGGTGCTCACCGCCAATTGGCCCGGTGCGACCAGGTCGCCGTTCATGGCGATGCACATCGAGCAGCCCGGTTCGCGCCATTCGGCACCGGCGGCGCGCACGATCTCGTGGATGCCCTCGGCCTCGGCCTCGCGCTTGACGATTTCCGAACCCGGCACCACCAGCATGCGCACGCCCGCGGCGACGCGACGACCGCGCAGCACCTGCGCCACTTCGCGCATGTCGCGCAGGCGGCCGTTGGTGCAGGAGCCGACGAACACCACATCCACCGGGGTGCCGGCCAGCGCGTGCCCGGCTTCGAACTTCATGTAGTCCAGGCCCTTTTGCGCGGCGGCCTCGCTGGCGGCGGGAATCGGCGCATCCACGGCGATGGCCGTGCCCGGATGAGTGCCCCAGGTCAGGGTCGGGCAGATGTCGGCCGCGTCGATGCGTACCGCCACGTCGAAGCGTGCGCCGTCATCGCTGCGCAGCGTCTTCCAGTAGTCGAGCGCCTTGTCGAAATCCGCGCCCCTGGGGCCGCGCGGGGTCTTTGCCACCCAGTCGAAAGTGGTCTGGTCGGGCGCGATCATACCGGCGCGGGCACCGGCTTCGATGCTCATGTTGCACAGGGTCATGCGCTGCTCCATGTCCATCGCTTCGATGGTGGAGCCGCGAAATTCCAACACGTGGCCGGTGCCGCCGTTGACGCCGATCATGCCAATGATGTGCAGCACCACGTCCTTGGCGCCGACGCCCGGCGCCAGTTCGCCATCGACGGTGATCGACATGGTTTTGGCCTTGCGCTGCAACAGGCATTGCGTGGCCAGCACGTGGCCGACCTCGCTGGTGCCGATGCCGAAGGCCAGCGCGCCGAATGCGCCATGCGTGGAGGTGTGGCTGTCACCACAGACAATCGTCATGCCCGGCTGGGTGAAGCCCTGTTCCGGGGCGATGACGTGGACGATGCCGCGGTTTGCCGAGGACAGGTCGAACAACTCGATGCCGTATTCGGCGCAGTTCTTCGCCAGCGTTTCCACCTGCGCCTCGGAGGCCTTGCTGGCATAGGGCAGCTTGCCGTCCGGGCCGGCCGGCAGGGTTGGTGTGGAGTGATCCATCGTCGCCTTGGTGCGCTCCACGCGGCGCGGTTTCAGGCCGCGCTCGCGCAACTCGGTGAAGGCCTGCGGCGAGGTGACCTCGTGGATCAGGTGCAGGTCGATGTACAGCACGGCCGGCGCGCTGTCGCTTTCGGGGACGACGACGTGGGCGTCCCACAGTTTGTCGTACAGGGTGCGTGGTGGGGTCATGGCTTGCACTCGTGGTATTTGGAAGTCCCGTCATCCCCGCGCAGGCGGGGATCGCTCTTCGCGGTATTCCTGATGCGGAAGCGGTTCCCGCCTGCGCGGGAATGACGAAGCGATGGGCATGTCAGGTTGCCGCGAGCGCCTCCGCTTCCGGCGTGCCTTCGCGCTGGCGCAGCAGGCGGTTGGTGACGTCCAGCCATGCCAGTGCGCTGGCCTCGATGATGTCGCGGCTGGTGCCGGTGCCTTCCAGTATCTCGCCTTCGTGGCGTACGCTGAGGTTGGCTTCGCCGCGCGCATCGGCGCCGATGCCGACGCTGTGCACGTGGTAGCTGTCCAGCGTCAACTGGATACCGGTGGCGGCCGACAGCGCCGCGAACAGCGCATCGACCGGGCCGTCACCCTGCGCGGTTTCGGCCACGCGGTTGCCTTCCGGGTCGGACAACTCGACCAGCGCATTGGCGCGGCTGCCGACGTCGCTGATGGTCATCGATGCCAGTCGGTAGCCATCGTTGCCGGAGGTGCCCTGCATCAGCACTTGCAAGTCGGCGTCGGTGACCACGCGCTGCTGTTCGCACACGGTCTTGAACTGCTCGAACACCAGCCTCAGCTCTTCTTCCTCCAGCCAGTAGCCCAGCGCGCGCAGGCGTGCCTCGACCGCGGCGCGGCCGCTGTGGCGGCCCAGCACCATCTGCGAGGACTCCCAGCCCACGTCTTCCGGACGCATGATTTCGTAGGTGTTGCGATTGCGCAGCATGCCGTGCTGGTGGATGCCCGATTCATGCGCGAAGGCATTGGCGCCGACGATGGCCTTGTTGCGCTGTACCGGCATGCCCACCAGCCGCTGCAGCAGTTGCGAGGTCGGCACGATGCGCTGGGTGTGAAAGCCGGTGTCGAAGTTGTAGAAGGCGTTGCGTACCTTCAACACCATCGCGATTTCTTCCAGCGCGCAGTTGCCGGCACGCTCGCCGATGCCGTTGACCGAACCTTCCACCTGCCGCGCACCGCCCTCGATGGCGGCCAGCGAGTTGGCCACGGCCAGGCCGAGGTCGTTGTGGCAGTGCGCGCTGAAGATCACCTTGTCGGCACCGGCGACATTGGCGATCACGTGCTGGAACATCACGCGGATTTCTTCCGGGGTGGTGAAGCCCACGGTGTCCGGCAGGTTGATGGTGCGCGCGCCGGCGGCGATGGCCACTTGCGCCACTTCGGTGAGGAAATCCAGCTCGGTGCGGGTGGCGTCCTCGGCCGAGAACTCGACGTCGTCGATGTAGCCACGCGCCATGCTCACATGCTTGTGCACCGACTCCAGCACCTGCTCCTTGTTCATGCGCAGCTTGTGCTCGCGGTGCAGCGGGCTGGTGGACAGGAACACGTGCAGACGCGGCCGGGCTGCCGCTTCCAGCGCCTTGACCGAGGTTTCGATGTCGCCCGGCAGGCAGCGCGACAGCACCGCCAGCACCGGCTCGCGCACGTCGCGGCCAATCAGCGCCATCGCCTCGCGGTCGGACTGCGAGCTGGCCGGGAAGCCGGTTTCGATGACATCCACGCCCAGTTCGGCCAGCGCGCGTGCCATCACCAGCTTCTGCGGCGGGGTCATGCTGCAGCCGGGGGATTGCTCGCCGTCGCGCAGGGTGGTGTCGAAGATGGTAATTCGCGGGATGTTGATGGTTGGAGTAGTCACCAGAGGGTCTCCTCGACGGCAGTAGCGATGATGTTGGAAGGTTCGGTTCGGGGCGCGCGCGTGGCGCTGTTGGCAACGCGGCTGCGGAGTCGTTCGGGGTTGCGCCGCCGTGGCTTGCGCGGGGGGCTGGGGCGTACTTCGGACAGCAAGTTGGCAAGCACGGTGGCGTCGATGTTGCCGCCGGACACCACCGCGCACTTGCACTTGCCGGCCACGCGGCGGCCGGCGGCCAATGCCAGCGCGCCGGCGCCCTCGGCAATGACGTGTTCCTCCAGCGCCAGCCGCACCAGCGTTTCGCGCAGCTCGGCCTCGCGCACGATCACCACGTCGTCGAGCAGGCTGGCGCACAGGCGGCGGGTGATGAAGCCGGGGATCTTGACCTTGACGCCGTCGGCCAGGGTCGCCACTGGCGCGATTTCGCGCAGGTCGCCCTTGATCGCCCGTGCCATTGAATCCACGCCTTCGACCTGCGCGCCGATGATGCGCACGCCCTGTGATTTCAGCGCCAGCGCCACGCCGGAGGCCAGGCCGCCGCCGCCGATCGGCACGATCACCACGTCCGGTGCATGCGGGGCGATCTCGATGCCCAGCGTGCCCTGGCCGGCGATCACGTCGGGGTCGTCGAACGCGGACAGGAAGCGATAGCCGTTCTGCGTGGCCAGTTCGCGGGCGAAGGTGTAGGCCTCGTCGTAGCTGTTGCCATGCTGGCGCACGGTGGCGCCCCAGTGCTGCACGCCGGCGATCTTGGTGGCCGGCGCGCCGTGCGGCATCACCGTGATCGCCTGCACGCCCAACCGGTACGCGGCCCAGGCCACGCCCTGCGCGTGGTTGCCGGCCGAGGCGCAGATCACCGGGCGTTCGTCGCCGCGTTCCAGCGCGGCCAGCATCGCGTTCAATGCGCCACGCACCTTGTAGGAACCGGTGCGTTGCAGGTTTTCCAGCTTCAACCAGGTGCCGAAGCGCTCGGCGTAGTGCAGCGGCGTCGGTGGCAGGAAGCGGCGCAACCGCGCCTGCGCGGCCAATACGTCGGCGACGCTGACGTTCACTTCGCCAGCGTTGTCGGTCACTGCGACGGGGCGGCCACGGTCAGGCATGGAACGGCCGGGAATGGGGAACAGGGAATGGGGAATGGAGGAGCGTCGCGTGGCGTCGAAGAAGACGCCTCCGTGAACGAGCCCCTCTCCCTGCGGGGCGAGAAGGCACGGCTTGCGCGCCACTGGCGCGCGTGCCTTGGAGCGCCCACGCCGCGGGCGTGGGCCGGGGTGCGGAGCAGGGGTTGGGGTGAGGGGTGAACGGAGTCCGTATGCCTGAACCATCGGAACTCCATCGCCCCTCATCCGGCGCTGCGCGCCACCTCGCTGCGCGCCCCGGCCCGGCGCAGCGCGCCGGGCGTTCAGGCGTGTGCGAGCCGGTGGCTCGCAAGCCACACGCCTTCACCCCGATGGGAGAAGGGAAGGGCAGCGCTACAGCTACATCCGAGTTCATGCCGCCACCCCGGCATCGTCCAGCGCCACGACCCGCACCGATTCGCAGTCGTAGATTTTTTCCAACTGGTGGCGCAGCGTTTCCGGCGGGCGGTTGCCGGAAATCTCCATCTGCACGCGCCAGCCTTCGGCGCTGCGCTTGCCGTTGATGTTGTACGGGAAGAAACCGCGGCGCTCGACCATGCCCAGCACGCGCAGCAGCGCGCCTTCGGCGGGCTTCAGCACCAGCTCAAGCCGGTATTGCATTGGGGTTCTCCTGGGTTGCCTTGGCGTGGGCCGGGTTGCTGTCCAGCATGGTGCTGTTGGCATTGTTCGGCGGCACCAGCGGCCACACGTTGGCGCGGGCGTCGATGCCCACGTGCAGCAGCGCCGGGCCGGGGGTGTCCAGCAGCGCGGCCAGCGCGTCTTCCACTTCCGCACGCTGGGTGATGTGGGTGGCGGGGATGCCGAACACCTGCACCAGCGCGGCGAAATCCGGGTTGTCGGACAGGTCGATCTCGCTGTAGCGCTCGGCGAAGAACAGCTCCTGCCACTGGCGGACCATGCCCAGCGAAGAGTTGTCCAGCAGCACGATCTTCACCGGCAGCCGGCAGCGGGCAATGGTGGCCAGTTCCTGCACGTTCATCATGAAGCTGCCGTCGCCGGAGACCAGGACCACGGTGCGCTCGGGGCAGGCGAACTGCGCGCCCATCGCCGCCGGCAGGCCGAAGCCCATCGTGCCCAGCGCACCGCTGGTCAGGTGGTTGCGCGGGTGGTTGAAGCGGCAGTGCTGCGCCACCCACATCTGGTGCTGGCCGACGTCGCAGGTGATGACGGTGTCCGGCGGGGCGATCTCGCTCAGCCGCTTGAGTAGCGCCGGGGCGTAGATGTCCTTGCCCGGTGCGTCGTAGCGCGCGGCGAACTTCTCGCGGTTGGCCGCGCAGCGCGCGCGCCAGTTGTTGCAGTTGCCGCGTACCTTGCTCAGTGCGCGCAGGCCGTCGCCGACGTTGCCGGGGATGGCGACGTCGGCACCGCGCAGCTTGGAGATTTCATAGGCATCGGCATCCAGGTGGATGACGCGCGCGAATGGCGCGAATTCGGCCAGCTTGCCGGTGGCGCGGTCGTCGAAGCGCGCGCCGACCACGATCAGCAAATCCGATTCCTGCACCGCCATGTTGGCCGCACGGGTGCCGTGCATGCCCAGCATACCCAGGTATTGCGGGTGGTTGGCCGGCAGTGCGCCCAGCCCGCGCAGGGTCAGCACGGTGGGAATGCCGCTGGCCTCGACGAAGCTGCGGAACTCTCCCACGGCCTCGGCCAGGGCGATGCCGCCGCCGCCGTAGATCACGGGCTTTTCAGCGGCGGCAATCATCGCCACCGCCTCGGCCAGCCGCTGCGCGTCCGGTGCCGGCACCGGTTCGACCGTGGCCGGCACGTGCTCGGGCAGGTGCGAGGCGTCGGCCAATTGCACGTCCTTGGGCAGGTCGATCAGCACCGGGCCGGGACGGCCCTCGCGGGCGACACGGAACGCTTCGGCCAGCACCTGCGGCAGGTCATCGACGCTGCGCAGCAACCAACTGTGCTTGACGATGGGCATCATCATGCCGAACACGTCCAGCTCCTGGAATGCATCGGTGCCCAGCAGCGGCGTGGCGACCTGGCCGGTGATGCACACCATGGGCACCGAATCGAGCATTGCATCGGCGATGCCGGTGACCAGGTTCGACGCACCGGGGCCGGAGGTGGCCACGCAGACGCCGACCTTGCCGCTGGCGCGGGCGTAGCCATTGGCCGCCAGCGCCGCGCCCTGCTCGTGGCGCACCAGGATGTGCTTGAGGGTGGAATCCACCAATGCGTCGTAGAACGGCATGATGGTGCCGCCCGGATAGCCGAACAGCGTCTGCACGCCTTCGGCTTCCAGGGCCTGCGTCAACCAGCGTGCGCCGTTGCGTGGCGCGCCGTGGACGGGAGTGTTCATGCAGCGACCTTTGCGTGTTGCGGGTGGGGGACCGCGCGATGGAGCTTGCTTGCGATGCTGTCACGCAGTTCCTGCGCCCGGTGCGGGTACCGGGTCGCAGGACGTTGCGCTGGACAGTTCGCAAACACGTTCTTACGCGCTCTGGGCTTGCAGCCAGACCATCTTGGCGCGCAGTTCCTTGCCCACCTTTTCGATCGGGTGTTCCAGGTCGGCCTGCTTGAACTTGTTGTAGTTCGGCAGGCCGGCGTTGTATTCGGCCACCCAGTTGCGGGTGAAGGTGCCGTCCTGGATGTCCTTGAGCACGTCCTTCATGCGCGCCTTGGTCCCGGCGTCGATCACCCGCGGGCCGCTGACGTAGTCGCCGTACTGCGCGGTTTCGGAGACGAACTCCAGCATGCGGCTGATGCCGCCTTCGTAGAACAGGTCGACGATCAGCTTCAGCTCGTGCAGCACTTCGTAGTAGGCGATCTCCGGCTGGTAGCCGGCTTCCACCAGCGTCTCGAAACCAGCCTGCACCAGCGACGAAGCGCCGCCGCACAACACCGCCTGCTCGCCGAACAGGTCGGTTTCGGTTTCTTCCTTGAACGTGGTCCGGATCAGGTTGGCGCGCGCGCCGCCCAGGCCGGTGGCATAGGCCAGCGCGTACTGCTCGGCCTTGCCGCTCTTGTCCTGGTACACCGCCCAGATGCACGGCACGCCGCGGCCGATCTCGTATTCGCGGCGCACCAGTGCACCCGGGCCCTTCGGTGCGACCAGCACCACGTCCAGGTCCACGCGCGGGGTGATCATGCCGTAATGCACGTTCAGGCCGTGGGCGAACAGCAGGCAGGCACCCTGCTTCATGTTCGGCGCCAGCACTTCGTCATAGAGCTTCTGCTGGACCATGTCCGGGGTCAGCACCGCCACCAGGTCGGCGTCCCTGGCCGCTTCGGCCGGTGCCTTGACCGTGAAGCCGTCTGCCTGGGCCTTGGCCTCGGTGGGGCCGCCGGGGCGCAGGCCGACGGTGACGTCGAAACCGGATTCACGCAGGTTCAGCGCATGGGCGCGGCCCTGGCTGCCGTAACCGATGACGGCGATCTTGATCTGGGGCAGGTCGTTGGTGCTCATGGGGCTTGGTTCCTTGCAATGAAAAAAGAAGAGTGCGGCGATGAAAAACGGCCGTCGCGTCAGGACGCGGCGGCCGTCGGGGGAGGTGGGCAATGAATGCAGGCTGCTGCGGTGCGTGGGGCATCGCAGGCGGCATGTTTCGGTTTGGCGGTATCGGTGATGGACATGGTTTCAGTTGAAATGGATGCTGGAAACGAAAAACCCCGCACCGGGGCCGGTGCGGGGTTTTTGATCGAATCTGGCTTTTTCGTTTACGCGCCAGCTCGTCCCGCACCTGTGGGTTCGGTAATAAGCACGAGTACAAGCAACGAAGCCGCGGCGGAGGCCGGGTTCGGAGACAGGTGGATGGCGGCGGTGTGGCGTTGCAGCATGGGGTCGAGATAACCATGCGACTTTTGCCGCTGTCAAGCCTTGTTCGTCGGCTGCGTCAACGACAATGCGGCAATGGGCCGGGAACGCCCGCCACGGCAGCATGGTTGCCGCTGAAAACGATGTGCCGCTTTCAGTGTGAAGCGGCCGCAGAGCGGCGGGTTGCGCGGTTCGGGGTGTTGCCGGAGTGCAATCGGGTGCGCGGCTACAGCGGCGGCAACACCTTGCCGGGGTTGAGGATGCCATCGGGATCGAGCGCCTGCTTGATCGCCCGCATCGCCGCCAGCGTGGCCGGGGTGAAGGCTTGCGCCATGAAATCACGTTTGGCCAGGCCGATGCCGTGTTCGCCGGACAGGGTGCCGCCCAGTGCCAGCGCCAGCGCGAACACTTCCGGCAACGCCGCATGCGCGCGTGCGTTTTCGTCGGCGTCGTCCGGGTGGTAGAGGATGTTGACGTGCAGGTTGCCGTTGCCGGCATGGCCGAAAGTGACGATGGGCAGTTCGAAGCGCGCCGACAGCGCCTGCACCCCGGCCACCAGTTCGGGAATGCGCGACACCGGCACCACCACGTCCTCGTTGATCTTGCCCGGCGCGATGCGCTTCAGTGCCGGCGACAACGCGCGCCGCGCCGCCCACAGTTTTTCGCGCGCGCTGCCGTCCATCGCCACGTCCAGCGCCAGCAGGCCATCGCCCTCGGCCGCCTGTGCCAGTGCGTTCAGCACGTTGGGCAAGGTGTCGTCGTCGCCCTCGGCGTCGATCAGCAGCATCGCCCCGGCCTCGGGTACTTGCGCACCGTTGTGGCGCAGCAGTTCCAGCGCACGTGCATCCATGAATTCCAACATGGTCGGCGTGGCCGCTTGCGCCATCAGCCGCGACACCGCTGCCGCCGCGCTTTCGGCATCGCGGTACAGCACGCGCAGGCCGGCCTGCGCGCGCGGGCGCGGCGCCAGTTTCAAGGTGGCCTCGACGATCAGCGCCAGCGTGCCCTCGCTGCCGACGATCAGGTGGGTGAGGTCGTAGCCGGTGGCGTCCTTGGTCCACGGCCCGCCGCATTCGATGAGCTCGCCGGCACCGGTAACGGCCACCAGTCCGAGCACGTTGTCGCGGCTGGTGCCGTACTTCACCGCGCGCGGGCCGCCAGCATTGGTAGCGAGGTTGCCGCCGATGCTGCAGATCTCGAAGCTGGACGGGTCCGGCGGCCAGAACAGGCCGTGCGGCATCAGGGCTTGTTGCAGGTCGCCGTTCAACACGCCCGGCTCGACCACCGCGCAGCGGTCGCCGGGGCGGATGGCGAGGATGCGGTTCATGCGCGCGAACGACAGCACGATGCCGCCACCATTGGGCACTGCCGCGCCGGTGGTGCCGGTGCCGGCACCGCGCCCGACCAGCGCCACGCCATGTGCACGGCAGGCGCGCACGATGGCCTGCACCTGTGCACGGTTCTCCGGCAGCGCCACGCCCTGCGGCAGCGCGTGACGCCAGGAGTTGTCCTGCGCATGCGCGGCCAATGCGGCGGCGTCGGTGCGCCAATGCGCGCCGAGCAGTTGCGACAGTTCATCGCTGAAGGCGGTGGGTAGCGGGTTCATCACGTCAGCAATCGTCGGCACGGAAGGCATCGCGCAGCCAGTTCAGTTGCGGCGGTTCGCCGCTGGCCTCGACCACGTCGAAGCGGCAGGGCGACTGCGCATGGCGCGGGTGCGCGGAAAGATAGAGCTGCGCGGCCAGCACCAGTTTGCGGCGCTTGCCGGCATCCACCGAGACTGCGCCGCCGCCGAACGCGGCATGGCGGCGGTAGCGCACTTCCACGAACACGAGGCTGGCGGCGGCCGGGTCGTACATCACCAGGTCAAGCTCGCCGCCGCGGTAGCGGACATTACCGGCCAGCCAGCGCAGGCCGGCATTCTCCAGAAGGCGGCGAGCGGCGGCCTCGACCCTCGTGCCGCGTGCGGCCTGCTCAGCGGCCATCACCGATCGGCACAGGCTGGCCACCACGGAAGGTGGACCATGCCGGCGTGCGCAACACGTTGCCGAAACCGTCCAGATGCAGAGTGCCGGTGGCCCCGGCCAGGCCGCCGCCGCTGTTGACCAGCTTTTCCAGATAGGCGGAAATCTTCCAGGCGTCGAAGCCGAAGGTGAACAGGCGTGCGGCGGCACCGCGTGCGGTCGGCAGGGTGGCGGCCAGTTCGCTGGCGGCAGGCAGGCCGGCGGTACCACGGGTGGTCCAGGCCTCGCTCGGGAAGGCGATGCCGTCCAGCGGCATGTCCTCCTCGGCCTTGCCGGTGCCGGAAACCAGTTGCGAGGTGCCCACGCGGGTGGCGCCGGCGAGCCCGGCCAGCGCCAGTTGCGGCGTCAACATCCGCGCCTGCGGCCCCTTGACCGCAAGGAATACCGAATCCACGCCGCCGGCCTGGCGCAACTGCGGGCCGATGTCGGTCGGCGCGTCACCAACGCCGATGCTGGCCGCCACCTTGCCGCCGCGCTGGGCGAAGCGCTCGCCGAAGGCGGCTGCGGCGCGGCGGCCGGTGTCGTCGTTGCTGACGATCACCAGCACGTTGCCGCGCTCGCGCGCCAGCAGGTATTCGGCGGCCATGATGCCGTCGTCCTCCGGCGCCAGCGAGAAGCCGGCACTGCCCGGCGGCGGAATGTCCTTGCCGCGGTTCAGGGCCAGCACCGGCACCTGCAATTGATCGCGGCCGAACAGCGCATCGACCTCGTCGCGGCCCAGCGGCCCGACCACGAAATCGGCGCCGGCCGCCACCGCCTTGTCGTAGGCAGCGCCGGCGCCGGCCGGGGTGCCGCGGGTGTCGATGAAATCGAGCTGCGGTCGGCGGCGGTATTCGGCGTAATAGCCGGTCAGCAAGCCATCGCGCACCGGCGCGGCGGCGGTGGCGAGGCTGCCGGACAGTGGCAGCAGCACCGCCATCTTCAGCGGCGGCCGGTAGCCGTCGGCCTCGGCCGGCGGGCGCTTGCCGGTGTCCAGTTGCCAGGCCGGGTCGCGGTCGAACGGGCGCGGCAGCGGCAGACCGCGCCCGATCAGGGCGCGGCCTGCATGGTTGTAGAGCGGGTCGCCCACCGGCAGCGCGGCGCTGCGCCGGGTGAGGGTGGCGTCGTCGAGGCTGGCCAGCAGGCGGACGATGGCGCGCTGGTTGTCGGCGCGGGTGCTGCCGGACAGCAGCGGATTCGCGTGGGCGCGTTCGCCGGCGGTGGCGAACACGTCGCCGGCAGCTTCCTGCGCCTGCGCGCGTGCGAGGTACCAGCGAGCCTGCAATGCTGCCGGTAATTGATCGGGCTGCTGTGTACCCAGCGTTTGCAGAATGGAGGCCGTCTGCTTGTCGGCCAGGGCCAGTTCTGCGCCCAGAAGGGCGTGACGCTGGCGGCTGGCGCCGGCCAATTGGCGTGCCTGTACCTGCGACAGCAACATGCGCGCACGCGCGTCGTCGCCGGCCTCATGCCAGGCGAAGGCGGCGTCGGCCAGCAGTTGCACGCGCTGCGCGCCACGCGCCAGCGCTGCTTCGGCTTCCAGTTGCTGCGCCGCTTCGCGCGGCTTGCCCTGGTCGAGCAGGGCGATGGCCGCCTGTTGGCCCGGCGACGTGGTGGGTGCCATGCCGGTGGTGGCGCAGCCGGCGAACAGCAGCAGCGACAGTGACAGGGTGGTGATCCGTGCGGCGGGCTTGTTCATTCGAAATCCATTCAACGGCATGCGGCGGCGCGGGGTGGAGGAGACGGTAGGATTCTACCCTTGCCCACGGAAAAGCCGATGATGCCTGCCCCTGCCGCCACCTTGTATGTCGTTGCCACGCCGATCGGCAACCTTGCCGACTTGAGTCCGCGTGCGCAGGAGGTGCTGCGCTCGGTGGTGGCGATCTGTGCCGAGGACACCCGCCACACCGGCCAATTGCTGTCGCACTTCGGCATCGGCAAGCCATTGGTGGCCCTGCACGATCACAACGAGGAGGCGATGACCGAGCGCGTGGTGGCGCGCTTGCTGGGTGGCGAATCGCTGGCGCTGGTCAGCGACGCCGGCACGCCCTTGGTCAGTGACCCCGGCTTCCGGCTGGTGCGCGCTGCGCGCGCGGCGGGGGTGAAGGTCAGCCCGGTGCCCGGCGCCTGCGCGGCGATCGCGGCATTGAGCGTGGCCGGCCTGCCGAGTGACCGCTTCGTGTTCGAGGGCTTCCTGCCGGCCAAGGCCGCCGCGCGCCGCGAGCGCCTGCAACGGCTGGCCGGCGAGACCGGTACGCTGGTGTTCTACGAGTCCTCGCATCGCATCGCCGAATCGCTGGCGGACATGGCCGCCGCGTTCGGCGGCGAGCGCCCGGCGGTGGTCGCGCGCGAGCTGACCAAGTTGTTTGAAACCGTGCTTGATGGCAGCCTGGAACAGTTGCTGGCCGCAGTGCAGGCCGACGACAACCAGCGCAAGGGCGAGTTCGTGGTGATGGTGCAAGGGGCTGGCGATGATGAGGAAGCCAGGGTCGTCGAAGGCCGCCGCTTCTATGCCAGGCTCAACGAACACCTGCCGCCGTCCACCGCGGCCAAGCTGGCGGCCGAGCTGAGCGGCGCGCCGCGCAAGGCGTTGTATGGCGGGTGAAGCCGGGAACAGGGAACAGGGAACAGGGAACAGGGAACAGGGAACAGGGAACAGGGAACAGGGAACAGGGAACAGGGAACAGGGAACAGGGAACAGGGAACAGGGAACAGGGAACAGGGAATGGCTGTTCCGCTCTTCAGTAAGCATCCCAATGCCGGCTGTAACGCTGAACGCCAACGCTTCGGGATAGGGTCATTCCCTGTTCCCGATCCCCCGTTCCCCGCTCCAAAGTGCGAGAATGCCGCCCGGCGGAGTCGGCCGGACAGTCGCGTCGTTCCTTCGGGAATGCCGAGGAAAGTCCGGGCTCCACAGGGCAAGGTGCCAGGTAACGCCTGGGCGGCGCGAGCCGACGGAAAGTGCAACAGAAAGATACCGCCTACGTTCCTTTCGAGGAGCCGGCAAGGGTGAAATGGTGCGGTAAGAGCGCACCGCGAGTCCGGCAACGGACCGGCACGGCAAACCCCACCTGGAGCAAGACCAAATAGGGATCCCATGACGTGGCCCGCGTCGGATCCGGGTAGGTTGCTCGAGCGTCGCGGTGACGCGGCGCCTAGAAGAATGACTGTCCACGACAGAACCCGGCTTACAGGCCGGCTCCGCCGCCTTTTCGGGCAACGCCCGAAAAGGCGCCCAACCTTTTGTACCGCCGGAGCGGCGGTACAAAAAGTCGGGTCCCGGGCCCTTTGCCATCCCCGGCCCGGCGTAGCACGCCGGGCGTTCGGTTGGCCTGCGCGGCAGTGCCGCGCAAACAGGTCACCCTCACCCCCGCGCCTGTCGGCGCGCCCCCTTTACCAAAGGGGGCTTTTCTCCAGAGGATTTTCCGAGGCTCGCTTCGCAGCGTTGCAGGAGCGCACCCTGGTGCGCGATGGGGCCGTACCGATAACGCCCCATCGCGTACCAAGGTGCGCTCCTACAGTTCTATCCGTGTTTCGCCGTTGAACACGCCCTGAGGGCCGAAGCGGCGCTCGACGATGAAGCCGTGGCCGGCGTGGTCGATGGCCAGGATCGTGCTGGCGCGGGTGCCGTAGTCCTCGCCGCGGATGAAGGCGGCTGACAGGTGGTGCTCCAGTTCCAGCGGGATGCCGGTGGCGGGCAGGTCGGCGTCGGCCGGGCGCCATTCGTCGGACAGCGCCGCCCACAATCCGTCCAATGCCGGATCGTCCTGCGTCAGCCAGTGTTCGAGGGCGGCCATCAGCCGCTGGGTCTTCGGCCACGGTGCGTCCAGCGCGCCGTTGGACATACCGTGCACACCTGGCGCCAGCGCCTGCCGCGTCGCCGGGTGGTTACCGAGGTGGTGGCAACCTTCTGCATCGGCCAACAGTAGGTTGAACGGGGTGAAATCGCCGGCATGCGCGGCCAGTGTGTCGATGCTGGCCGCTGCCGGGGTGGTGCCGGCGAGGAAGCCGGTGACCAGTGCGCCGCGCGATGGGCCGCCGGTGGTGGCGGCCGGGTCGCGCACGTTGGTGAGCACAGCGGCGTGGCCGGCATCGTTGAGGCCCATCCAGGTACCTCCCGAACGCAGGTCGCGCCCGGCGATGACGCCGGCCTGCGGCGCCGGCCAACGTGCAAGGGCAGCGGTGGGGCGGGCGTGGAATTCATCACGGTTGCCGGCCATCAGCAAGCGCCAGCGGGGGTGGGTTTTCCAGGCAAGGGCGACCAGGCACATGTGGCCCAGTGTGCCTTTTCGCGCAAGCACCAGCCACGGTTGCCTGAATGGTGGCGGGGTCATCACGCGGTCTGCACACGCCTGAACTTCACCAAAATCTCAAAATTTGAGACGAAACAGCGACTTGTGGATAAACCTTGAACAAGTCTCTAAACATTAGCGCAAGCTATTGATGCATCTGGCGATTTTCCGCCCCGAAAGTTGTTGACAAGACCTTTGCCACTGCTACTGTGGGCATCGGAGGGAAAACCGGGTTATTCGTGGTTTTTCGTGGTTCAATGACCGCCCAGGCGGAATGACAGACAGGTAGGGCGCGGCGTGTTTCAGGGCGAGACGGCCATCACGGTTGACGACAAGGGACGCATGGCGGTGCCCACCGCCCATCGCGACCTGGTCGCGCGTGCCTGTGGCAATCGCCTGGTGCTGACCTACAACCCGTTCGATGCCGGTTGCCTGTGGCTGTATGCCGAGAAGGAGTGGGAACGGGTGCGCGACGAGGTGATGGCCAAGCCCAACACCCAGCGCGTGGTGCGCACCCTGCAACAGAAGCTCGTCGGCTCGGCCGCGCATCTGGAACTGGATGGCAATGGCCGCATCAGCCTGCCGTCCAGCCACCGCAACGCGGTCGGCATCGAGAAGCGGGCGGTGCTGATGGGCATGGGCGAAAAGTTCGAACTATGGAGCGAGCAAGCGCATCGCGCACTGATCCAGCAGACGTTGTCTGACGGGGATCTGGGCGATGGGCTGCTCGATCTGAAGTTGTGAGCCGGGGTGCCCGGGTGCGCGGTCAAGCGCAGGCCGGTCACCCTCCGGTGTCGCAGCCGCCGGCGGTTCACCTGCCGGTGCTGTACGCCCAGGTCCTGCAGGGCCTGAGGGTGATCGAAGACGGTACCTATCTGGATGGCACCTTCGGCCGTGGTGGCCATGCCAGCGGCGTGTTGCGCCAGCTCGGCGCGGACGGGCGCTTGCTGGTGATGGACAAGGATCCGGAAGCCATTGCCGTGGCCGAGCGCGATTTCGCACCGGATGGCCGCGTGGCGATCTACCGCGGCAGTTTTGCCGACCTGCTGGACTGGGGCGAAACCGCTGCTGGTCTGGATGGCGTGCTGTTCGATCTGGGCGTGTCCTCACCGCAACTGGACGTGGCCGAGCGTGGTTTCAGCTTCGGCAAGGACGGCCCGCTGGACATGCGCATGGACCCGGATTCGGGCGAAAGCGCCGCGCAGTGGCTCAACCGCGCCGAGGAGCGCGAGATCGTCGACGTGCTGTGGACCTATGGCGAAGAACGCCAGAGCCGCCGCATCGCCCGCGCCATCGTCGCCCGCCGCGGCAACCAGCCGTTCGCGCGCACCGCCGAGCTGGCCGAGTTGATTGCCTCGGTGATGCCGCGTGGGAAAGACAAGATCCACCCGGCCACGCGCAGCTTCCAGGCCATCCGCATCCACATCAACCGCGAGCTGGCCGACCTCGAAGCCGGGCTGGACGCGGCAATGGCGCGGCTCAAGCCCGGCGGCCGGTTGGCAGTCATCAGTTTCCATTCGCTGGAAGACCGCATCGTCAAGCAGTTCATGAACCGCCATGCCAAGGCGCCGCCCAGCAACCGCCGCCTGCCGGAGATCGCGGCCTTCGTGCCGACGCTGGATTTGATTGGCGGTGCGATCAAGGCCGAGGACGCCGAGCTGGCGGTGAATCCGCGCTCGCGCAGTGCGGTGTTGCGGGTGGCCGAGAAGCGCGGGGTGGCTGCATGAGCCGGGTCATCCTCGTCGCGCTGCTGCTGGCCACCATCGCCTCGGCGATCGGCGTGGTCTACAGCCGCCATCGCCACCGCCAACTGTTCGTCGAATTGACGCGGCTGGAGCATGCGCGCGATGAATTGAACATCGAATTCGGCCGCCTGCAACTGGAACAGGCCACGCTGGCGCAGGCCACGCGGGTGGACCAGGAAGCGCGTGGCCGGCTGGGCATGAAATTCCCGGAAGCGGCCGACATCGTGGTGGTGCGTCCATGAACAACGCGCCGCGCCGCAATCGCAACCGCAGCCAGTTCAACCTGCGCACCCGCATGCTGATGGTGGGTGCCGGGCTGGGCCTGTGCGCGGTGACCCTGGTCGGCCGCGCCGCCTACGTGCAACTGGTCAACAGCGATTTCTACCAGCGCCAGGGCGAGGCGCGTTACCTGCGCGAAGTACCCATCGCCACCTCGCGCGGCATGATCACCGACCGCAACGGCGAGCCGGTGGCGGTGTCCACGCCGGTAGCCTCGGTCTGGGTCAATCCGCAGGAACTGCTGCGCGCGCCCGAACGCATTCCCGAGCTGGCGCAGGCGCTGTCGCTGCCGGTGGACGAACTGACCTCCAGGCTCACGCAGAAGGCCGACAAGGAGTTCATGTACCTGCGCCGGCGCATGAACCCGGACGTGGCCGCGCAGATCGTCGCGTTGAAGATCCCCGGCGTGTTTTCGCAGCGCGAGTTCCGCCGCTATTACCCGCAAGGCGAGGCGCTGGCGCACGTGCTGGGCTTCACCAACATCGACGACCACGGCCAGGAAGGGCTGGAGCTGGCTTTCGACGACTGGCTGCGCGGCAAGCCCGGTGCCAAGAAGGTGATCCGCGACCGCAAGGGCGCGATCGTGGAGAGTATCGACCTGGTGCGTGCGGCCGAAGCGGGCAAGGACCTGACCCTGAGCATCGACCGTCGCATCCAGTTCCTGGCCATGCGCGAATTGCGCAACGCGGTGGTCGAGAACAAGGCGGCCGGCGGCTCGGTGGTGATCATGGACGTGGCCACCGGCGAGGTGCTGGCGATGGCCAACCTGCCGACCTACAACCCGAACGCGATCAGCGGTGCCACCGCGGACGCACGCCGCAACCGCGCCGTCACCGACCTGGTCGAGCCGGGTTCGACGATGAAGCCGTTGACCGTGGCCACCGCATTGCAGAACCACCTGGTCACGCCGGACACGCTGATCGACACCAATCCCGGCTACCTGACCCTGGGCCGCTACACCATCCACGACGTGCCGCGGAACAACGGTGTACTCGACGTCACCGGCGTGCTTACCCGCAGCTCCAACATCGGTGCGGCCAAGATCGCCGCGCGCATTCCCGACCGGACCTTCTACGACTCGGTGCGCGCATTCGGTTATGGCGTGGCGCCGCACAGCGGTTTCCCCGGCGAATCGGTGGGCGTGGTGCCGGTGCCGGGCAGCGCCAGTTGGTATGGCACCACCAAGACCACGATGTCCTACGGCTACGGCTTGTCGGTGACGCCGTTGCAGATCGCGCAGGCGTATTCGGCGCTGGCCAATGGCGGCCGCCTGATCGAACCGAGCTTCGTCAAGGGCCGGCACAACGAGGCACGGCAGGTCATCGCGCCGGAGGTGGCGCGCGAAGTGGTGCGGATGATGGAAACGGTGGTGACGCAAGGCGGTGCCAAGCAGGCGGCGATCCTCGGCTACCACGTTGCCGGCAAGACCGGCACCGCACGCAAGAACGGCCCCAGGGGCTACGAGCGCGGCCGCTACAACCTGTTGTTCGCCGGCGTGGTGCCGGCCACCAATCCGCGTTTTGCCGCGGTGATCGTGGTCAACGATCCGCAGGGTGGCAAGTATTACGGCGGCCAGGTGTCCGCGCCGGTATTCCACCATGTGATGGAAGGCACGCTGCGGCTGATGGACGTGCCGCCGGACGACATCCAGTCGTGGTTGGCGGCGCAGGCCGCCGGCAAGGTCGGCAACGCCGCGGTGCTGCCGGTTCCGGCCGATGCGGCAAATGCCGGCATCGATGCCGACGCCGAATTCGACGCAGCCATACCCACTGCCAGCGCGCCGTTGCCGGCCGCACAGGAGCTGCGCCAGTGAGCCGCACCTTGCTCCTATCGCAACTGCTGCCGGACGTGGCGCTGGCGCATGACCCGCAAGTGGCCGGGTTGGTGCTGGATTCGCGCCAAGTGCGCCCCGGCGATGCCTTCGTCGCCATTGCCGGCTTTGGCGCGCATGGGCTGGGCTTTGTCGAACAGGCGCGCGCGGCCGGTGCCAGCGCCATCCTGTTCGAGCCGCCGGCGCCGGCGGAACTGCCGGCACCGGTCGATGCCATTGCCGTGCCCGGCCTGCGTGCGCGCATGGGTGCGATGGCCGACCAGTTCCACGGCCATCCCTCGCGTGCGCTGACGATGGTTGGCGTCACCGGTACCAACGGCAAGACCTCCACCGTGCAGTTGCTGGCGCAGGCGTGGCAACTGCTGGGCATCCGCAGCGGCAGCGTCGGTACGCTGGGCGTGGGCTTGTATGGCGATGTGGCACCCACCGGTTTCACCACGCCGCTGGTGCTGCAGATGCATGAAGTGCTGGCACAACTGCGCGAGCAGGGCGCGCAGGCAGTGGCGATGGAAGTCAGCTCGCACGCGCTGGACCAGGGCCGCGTCGATGCCGTGCACTTCGATGTGGCGGTGTTCACCAACCTCACCCGCGATCACCTCGACTACCACGGCGACATGGCCGGCTACGGTGCGGCCAAGGCGCGGCTGTTCCATCGCGATGGGCTGAAGGCGGCGGTGATCAACCTCGACGATGCCTTCGGCCGTGAACTGGTGGCCACGCAGGCGATGGGTTCGGTATTGATCGGCCTGAGCTCGGCCGGCCAGCCGGGCGCGAGCGTACGTGCCGAAAACGTGGTGCTGGACGGGCAGGGCATCGGCTTCGAGCTGCTGATCGATGGCGAACGCCACCCGCTGCGCTCACCGTTGCTGGGTCGTTTCAACGTCGACAATCTGCTGGCCGTGGCCGGCGCGTTGCACGCATTGGGCCAGCCGGCAGCGTCCATCGCCGACGTGCTGGGCCGCCTGCAACCGATTCGCGGGCGCATGAATCGCCTCGGCGGGCAAGGTGAGCCGACCGTGGTGATCGACTACGCACACACCCCCGATGCACTGGAGCAAGCGCTGCACAGCCTGCATGGCCACCTCGACGGCCGCCTGCTGTGCGTGTTCGGCTGCGGTGGTGAGCGCGACACCGGCAAGCGCCCGCAGATGGCGGCCATTGCCGAAAAACTGGCCGACGTGGTGTTCGTCAGCGACGACAACCCGCGTGGCGAAGAGGGTGACGCAATCGTCGCCGACATCGTGGCCGGATTCGCCGCGCATGGACGCGCAAGTGGTGCGGTCGCAGGACGCGAAGGAGCACCGCGTCGATTCACCGAAATACACGTGCAGCGCGACCGTGCCGCGGCCATTGCCGCCGCCATCGCGCAGGCTGGCCCCGGCGACATCGTGCTGGTGGCCGGCAAGGGCCATGAGCCCTATCAGGAGATTGCAGGCATCAAGCATCCATTCGACGACACCGAGGTGGCGTCGCGCGCGCTGCTGGCATGGCAGAAAGACGGCAGCAGCACTGCGCATGGGTGCACAGGCGGGGCGGTCACAGGATGCGGAGGGGCGCCATGAAGCGCACTCCGCTGTCATTGATCGCGCATTGGGCAGGCGGCGAACTCCACGGTGACGACACCAGCATCGACGCCATCGGCAACGACACCCGCGCGCTGGCGCCGGGCAGCCTGTACGTGGCCCTGCGCGGTGAACAGTTCGACGGCCATGCCTTTGCCGCCGCTGCGCTCGCCGCCGGTGCCAGCGCCTTGCTGGTGCAAGAGCGGCTGCCGCTGGACGCACCGCAGGTGGTAGTCGCCAATACCGAACTGGCATTGGCGAAGATCGCCACGGCGATGCAGCGTGATCGCAGCGTGCGCGTATTCGCCATCACCGGCAGCAACGGCAAGACCAGCGTCAAGAACCTGCTGCTGGCGATCCTGCGGCACGCCGCCGCACTGGAAGGCCGCCACGTGCATGCCACGCCGGGCAACCGCAACAACGAGATCGGCCTGCCGCTGGCGGTGATCGATGCACCGGAAGATGCCGACTACGCCATCTACGAGATGGGCACCGGCAAGCCCGGCGACATCGCCTACCTGACCGCGATTGCCGCGCCGGACGTGGCGCTGGTCAACAACATCGCCCCGGCACACCTGGAACGCATGGGCAGCCTGCTGGAGATCGCCAACACCAAGGCCGCGGTGCACGACGACCTGCGCGCCGGCGGCGTGGCGGTGGTCAATGCCGACGATGCCTTCGCCCCGTACTTCGCGGCGCGGGCCGACGCGCACCGTGTAATCCGCTTCGGGCTGGAAGCCAGCGCCGAGGTTACCGCCGGCAACATCGTGCTGGCCGAATCCGGCTCGCGCTTCGTGCTGCGCACGCCGCAGGGTGAAGCCGAGGTGGAGTTGCAGTTGCCCGGTCGCCACAACGTGCTCAACGCGCTGGCTGCCGCGTCGATGGCGCTGGCCGCCGGCATCGCCCTGGCGCAGGTGGCCGAGGGACTGGCGCAGGCGCGCCCGGTGCCCGGCCGCCAGGTCGCGCACCTGCTCGACAACGGCGCAGTGCTGGTCGATGACAGCTACAACGCCAATCCCGGCTCGCTGGCCGTGGCGATTGCTGCTTTGGCCGCGGGAAAGCAAGAAGCCTGGCTGGTGCTGGGCGACATGCGCGAACTCGGCCCCGATGCGCGGGCACTGCATGCACAGGCCGGGCAGCGTGCGCGCGAGGCCGGCGTGAAGCGTCTTTACACGCTTGGTCCATTGAGCGAAGCCGCAGCACGGGCCTTCAGCGAAGGTGCACGGCATTTCGAATCGCATGCGGCCCTGGCCGCGGCATTGATTGCCGATTTGTCCGCCACGAGTGCTGCCCCGCCGTCGCCCGAAAACGACCATTCCCCATTCCCCGTTCCCTGTTCCCTGCGCATCCTCGTCAAAGGCTCGCGCGGCAGTGCAATGGACAAGATCGTGACCGCGCTGCTGCAGCGTGGCGAGGACACATCGCATGTTGCTTGAACTGGCCCGTTGGTTGCAGCAGATGGACGACCTGTTCCGGTTGTTCAACTACCTCACCTTCCGCGGCATCCTCGCCGCGCTGACCGCACTGGGCCTGTTGCTGTGGTTCGGTCCGGCGGCAATCCGCCGGCTGGCGCAGCTCAAGGGTGGCCAGCCGATCCGCAAGGATGGCCCGCAGTCGCACTTCTCCAAGGCCGGCACGCCAACGATGGGCGGCGGCCTGATCCTGCTGTCGGTGCTGCTGTCGGTGCTGCTGTGGGGCGATTTGCGCAACCGCTACGTGTGGCTGGTGATCGCGGTAATGCTGTGCTTCGGCGCCATCGGCTGGTACGACGACTGGATCAAGATCGCCAGGCGCGATCCCAATGGTTTGAAGTCGCGCTGGAAATACCTGTTGCAGTCGATCTTCGGCCTCGCTGCCGGCCTGTTCCTGTTCCACACCGCCGACGTGCCGGCGGCATTGACGCTCTACATCCCGATGTTCAAGGCCATCGCGCTGCCGCTGGCCGGCGTCAGCTTCGTGGCGATTGCCTACTTCTGGATCGTCGGCTTCTCCAACGCGGTCAACCTCACCGATGGCCTCGACGGGCTGGCGATCATGCCCACGGTGCTGGTCGCCTGCGCGCTGGGTGTGTTCGCCTATGCCTCAGGCAACGCGGTGTTCTCCAACTATCTGCAGATTCCGCAGATTCCCGGTGCCGGCGAGCTGGTCATCATCTGCGCGGCGATTGCCGGCGCGGGGCTGGGCTTTTTGTGGTTCAACACCTACCCGGCGATGGTGTTCATGGGCGACGTCGGCGCGCTGGCGCTGGGTGCGGTGCTGGGCACCATCGCGGTGATCGTGCGCCAGGAGCTGGTGCTGGTGGTGATGGGCGGTGTGTTCGTGATCGAGACACTGTCGGTGATGATCCAGGTGGCCAGCTTCAAGCTGACCGGCAAGCGCGTGTTCCGCATGGCACCTATCCACCATCACTTCGAATTGAAGGGCTGGCCGGAGCCGCGGGTGATCGTGCGCTTCTGGATCATCTCGGTGATCCTGGTGTTGGTTGGCCTGGCGACGTTGAAGGTGCGCTGATGGACGATCACGCGCGCCAGGCAACCCGGCTCGAAGCAATCGGTGGCCACTACGACAAGTGGCTGCTGGGCGCGGCCGTGGCGCTGGCGTCGTTGGGTATCGTGATGGTGACATCCAGCTCCATCGCGCTGACCCAGAGCCCGTTCCACTACCTCAACCGCCACTTGTTGTTCATCGCCGTCGGTGCGGTGCTGGCGGTGGTGGCCATGCGCGTGGAACTGAAGAAGGTGGAAGAACATAACCACCTGCTGCTGGTGGCCTGCGTCGTGTTGTTGCTGGTGGTGTTCGTCCCCGGCCTCGGCAGCACCGTCAACGGTGCGCGGCGCTGGATCAACCTGGGCGTTTCCAAGTTCCAGACGGTCGAGGCGGTGAAGGTGTTGTACATCGTCTGGCTGTCCAGCTATCTGGTGCGTTTCCGCGATGAGGTCAATGCCACCTGGCCGGCGATGCTCAAGCCGGTATTCGTGGTGGGCGCGCTGGTGGTGTTGTTGCTGCTGCAGCCGGATTTCGGTTCATCCACGCTGCTGTTGGGTATCACCACCTGCATGCTGGTGCTGGGTGGTGCGCAGATGAAGCGCATCGTGCTGCCGGCACTGGTGATGGTGGTGGCGTTGGCGCTGCTGGTCTATTTCGAGCCGTACCGCATGCGCCGGGTCACCTCGTTCATGGACCCGTGGGAAGACCAGCTTGGCTCCGGCTACCAGCTTTCCAACGCGCTGATGGCAATCGGCCGCGGCGAATGGGCCGGCGTCGGCCTCGGTGCGTCGATCCAGAAGCTCAACTATCTGCCCGAGTCGCACACCGACTTCATCTTCTCGGTGATTGCCGAGGAACTGGGTTTCGCCGGCGTGTGCACCATCGTCGCGCTGTATGCGCTGCTGGTCGGCCGCGCGCTGTGGCTGGGCATGCGCTGCATCGAGATGCGCCGTCATTTCGCCGGCTACATCGCCTTCGGCATCGCCTTGTGGATCGGCCTGCAGACCTTCGTCTCGATCGGCGTCAACCTCGGCATCCTGCCGACCAAGGGCCTGACCCTGCCGCTGGTGTCCTCCGGTGGTTCCAGCGTGATGATGACCTGCGTGGCCGTCGGCCTGCTGCTGCGGGTGTCGTGGGAATACAACCGCGCGGTGCGTCGCCAGGAAGTGCGCGAGGAGGACAGCGAGCCGCTGTTCGAAGCCAGCGAAGACGAGCCGGCGGCAACAACACCGGCCACCGCCGGCGCCATCGCCACGGCGATGCAGCGCGGTGCTGCACGTGGCACCAGCCGCATGCAGCAGCGGGTCGAGCCCACCTTCGGGAGGATCGCATGATGGCCGGCCCGTCGATGCAGCAGCGCCCGGTGCTGATCATGGCCGGTGGTACCGGCGGCCACATCTTCCCCGGCCTGGCGGTCGCCAGGGTGCTACGTGCGCGCGGCGTCCCGGTGACGTGGCTGGGCGCAAACGGCGCAATGGAAACCCGGCTGGTGCCGCAGCACGACATCGTCATCGATACGCTGGCCATCAGCGGCCTGCGCGGCAAGGGCAAGCTGGCGCTGCTGGGCGCGCCGCTGCGGGTGCTGCGTGCGATCCGCGCCGCCGGCTTCATCCTGCGCGAACGCCAGCCGCGCGCGGTGGTCGCCTTCGGCGGCTTCGCTTCCGGCCCCGGTGGCGTCGCCGCGCGGCTGCACGGGCTGCCGCTGCTGGTGCATGAACAAAACCGTGCGCCGGGCCTGACCAACCGGATCCTTTCACGCTTCGCCCGCCGCGTGCTGACCGGCTTTCCCGGCAGTTTCCCTGCGCGCGAAGAAGTGGTCGGCAACCCGGTGCGCGCCGAGATCGCCGTGTTGCCGGTACCGGAGCAACGCCTTGCCGGGCGCAGCGGGGCGATGCGGGTACTGGTGCTGGGTGGCAGCCAGGGTGCGCGCGCGTTGAACAACGCGATGCCGAAGGCACTGGCCGCGCTGGGCGGCAGCGTCGCCATCGAAGTCTGGCACCAGTGCGGCGAGAAGCTGCATGGCGAGGCGCAACAGACATACCGTGATGCCGGCCTCGAAGGCCGCGTCGATGCCTTCATAACCGACATGGCCGCCGCCTATGCGTGGGCCGACCTGGTGGTGTGCCGTTCCGGCGCCTCCACCCTGGCCGAACTGTGTGCGGTCGGCATCGGCAGTGTGCTGGTGCCGTTCGCCGCCGCGGTCGACGACCACCAGACCCGCAATGCCGAATATCTGGTCGAGCGCGGCGCTGCCGAACTGCTGAAACAGGACGACGCGCTCGCCACCCATCTGGAAGGCGTGCTGCGCGCGCTGGCCGCCACCCCGGCCCGCCGCCTGCAGATGGCGCAGGCGGCGCGCGCGCTGGCCATGACCGATGCGGCCGAACGCATCGCCGACATCATTCTCGAGGAAGCCGCATGACCGCCGTACCGCGTAGCTGCCACACCGGAGGCCGCGCATGATCCGCCGCCTGCACGACACCACCGACCTGGTGCGCGCCTTCCCGCGCGTGCATTTCGTCGGCATCGGCGGCACCGGCATGAGCGGCATCGCCGAGGTGATGTTGACCTTGGGCTATGAAGTCTCCGGTTCGGACAACGCCGACAACGCCGCCACCCGCCGGCTGGCGCGGCTGGGCGCGCGGGTGATGCGCGGGCACTCGGCCGCCAACGTGCTGGGCACCGACTGCATTGTCGTTTCCAGCGCCATCCGCGAAGACAACCCGGAACTGATGGAAGCGCGCAGCCAGCGCATCCCGATCATGCCGCGCGCGGCGATGCTGGCCGAGCTGATGCGTTTCCGCCGCGGCATCGCCGTGGCCGGCACCCACGGCAAGACCACCACCACCTCGCTGACCGCCGCGGTACTCAGCGAAGGCGAGCTGGACCCGACCTTCGTCATCGGCGGGCAACTGCTGGCCGCCGGCGCCAACGCCAAGCTCGGCGGCGGCCAGTGGCTGGTGGCCGAGGCCGACGAGAGCGACGGCAGCTTCCTGCGCCTGAACCCGCTGGTGGCGGTCATCACCAACATCGACGCCGACCATCTGGAAAACTACGGTGGCGACTTCGCCCGGGTGCAGGCCGCGTTCGCCGAATTCCTGCAGCGCCTGCCGTTCTACGGGCTGGCGGTGCTGTGCATCGACGACCCCGAGGTGGCCGCGCTGGCCGCCACCACACCGCGCCACGTCATGACCTACGGCATGAGCGGCAACGCCGACGTGCGCGCCGAGGACGTGGTGCAGGACGGCGCGCGCATGCACTTCACCCTGCGCCTGCCCGAAGGCAGCAGCACGCCGGTGACGCTGGCGTTGCCGGGCCGCCACAACGTGCTCAACGCGCTGGCTGCCGCCGCCATCGGCTGGCAACTGGGCGTGACGCCGGAAACCATTGCCGTGGCGCTGGAGAAATTCCAGGGCGTGGGCCGCCGCTTCAACGATCTCGGCATCGTCACCACCGCCAAGGGTGCGGCGGTGCGGGTCATCGACGACTACGGCCACCACCCGCGCGAACTGGCGGCGGTATTCGCCGCCGCGCGTGGCGGCTGGCCCGAGCAGCGGCTGGTGGTGGCGTTCCAGCCGCACCGCTACAGCCGCACCCGCGACCAGTTCGACGCCTTCGCCGCAGTGTTGTCGGAAGTGGATGCGCTGGTACTCAGCGAGGTCTACCCCGCCGGCGAAGCACCGATTCCCGGCGCCGATTCGAAATCGCTGGCCCGCGCCATCCGCGCCCGTGGCCGCAGCGAGCCGGTGGTGGTCGGCCACGCCGATGATCTGGTGTCGGTACTGCCGGACGTGCTGCGCGACGGCGACCTGCTGCTGATGATGGGTGCCGGCGACATCGGCCACGTCGCCCAGCAGATTGCCACCGGCGGCTTCCTGGCGGAGGGCGGCGACGAATGATTCGCCGCCTGCCCCCGTCGTGCTGCAGCCATGTCGCCGCATCGTCGGCGTGCATGCCTGCGCGTGCGGTCTGGAGGCATGCACGATGAACGCCCTGCTGCGCATCCTCGCCTGGCTGCTGGCCATCGCCCTGGTGGCGTTGCCGGTGGTGGCCGTGCTCAACGGCTGGGTCGGCGCCGAGCGCTGGCCGCTGACGAAACTGCGCGTGCATGGCGAGTTCAAGCGCGTGCCCGGCGAGGAGCTGCAGCAGGCGCTGCTGCCGTATGCGCGCGCCGGTTTCTTCGCGGTCAGGCTGCAGGACGCGCAGCAGGCGGTGGAGCAACTGCCGTGGGTGGCGAGCGCGCGGGTGCGCAAGCAGTGGCCGGACGTGCTGGAGGTCAGCGTGGTCGAGCACAGGCCGTTCGCGCGCTGGGGCGAGGACCGGCTGCTGTCCGAGCAGGGCCAGTTGTTCGCGGTGCCACGCGGGCTGGAGCACGCGCCGCTGCCGCAGCTCGACGGCCCGGACGGCAAGACCGCCGAAGTGGTCGAGCTCTACAACGATTCGCGCGCGCTGTTCGCGCCGGCCGGGGTGGACGTGCGCCGGCTGGCGATGGACGCGCGCGGCAGTTGGTCGCTGGCGCTGGACAACGGCACCGAGGTCGTCGTCGGCCGCAACGATGCACGCTCGCGGCTGGCGCGTTTCGTGCGCGTGCTGCCGCAGCTCACCCGCACCCAGGTGCCGATCGTGCGCGCCGATCTCCGTTACACCAATGGTTTCACGCTGAACTGGGGAACTCCGCCGCCGGCAGCAAAGCAGACGCAGGAAAGGACATGAATCGCAAGGGTGACAAATCGTTGATCGTCGGGTTGGACATCGGCACCTCCAAGGTGGTGGCGCTGGTGGGCGAGTATTCGCCGGGCAGCCCGATCGAGGTCATCGGCATCGGTTCGCACGAATCACGCGGGCTCAAGCGCGGCGTGGTGGTGGACATCGAATCGACCGTGCAGTCGATCCAGCGAGCCATCGAGGAAGCCGAGCTGATGGCCGGCTGCGAGATCCGCTCGGTTTATGCCTCCATTTCCGGCAACCACGTGCAGTGCCGCAACTCGCAGGGCATCACCCCGATCCGCGAGGGCGAAGTGACCTGGGGCGACCTGGACCGCGTACTGGAGGCGGCCAAGGCGGTGGCGATCCCGGCCGACCAGAAGATCCTGCACGCGATCCCGCGCGAGTACGTGCTGGACGATTCGCAGGAAGGCATTCGTAATCCGGTCGGCATGACCGGCGTGCGCCTTGAGGTGCACGCGCATCTGGTGGTGTGCGCGCAGTCGGCCGCGGCCAACATCAGCAAGTGCGTGCAGAAGTGCGGCCTGCAGGTGGACGACCTGGTGCTGTCATCGCTGGCCTCCAGCGTGGCGGTGCTGACCGCGGACGAGCGCGAGCTGGGCGTGGTGATGGTGGACATGGGCGCCGGCACCACCGACATCGCGGTGTTCGTGCAGGGCGCGATCTGCCACACCGCTTCGCTGCCGATTGCCGGCGACCACGTCACCAACGACATCGCGCACATGCTGCGCACGCCAACCCCGGAGGCCGAGCAGATCAAGGTGCGCTACGCCTGCGCGCTGGCGCAACTGGCCACCGCCGAGGAAAGCATCCAGGTGCCGTCGGTCGGCGACCGCCCGCCACGGCGCATGCCGCGTGCCTCGCTGGCGCAGGCGGTGCAGGGCCGCTACGAGGAAATCTTCGAGATGGTGCAGGCCGAACTGCGCCGCTCCGGCTTCGAGGAGATGGTGCGCGCCGGCATGGTGCTCACCGGCGGTGCTTCGAAGATGGAAGGGGTGGTCGAACTGGCCGAGGAAATGCTGCAGATGCCGGTGCGCGTGGGCATCCCGCAGCACGTCACCGGGCTGGGCGAAGTGGTTGGCAATCCGGTGCACGCCACCGGCGTGGGCCTGCTGCTGATGGGCAGCCAGATCGAGCACCCGCGGCGGCCGTCGCTGCCGGTCGGGCGCGCTGGCAGCGTGTTCAACAAGGTGAAGAACTGGTTTCGCGGCGAGTTCTGAGGGTCGCGGGCCGGGTGTGGGAAGAGCGGAAGGCGGAAGGGCGAAAGACGATTGGCGGCAACGCAACATCCATTAGAAAAGATGCCGGCTCGCGGGTCGGGTTTCAACATAACGAGGACATGGACATGGCACATTTCGAACTGATCGAGAAGATGGCACCCAATGCGGTGATCAAGGTGGTGGGCGTGGGCGGAGGCGGCGGCAACGCGGTGGCGCACATGGTCAACACCAACGTCGATGGCGTGGAATTCATTACCGCCAACACCGACTCGCAGGCGATCAAGAACTGCGGCGCCAAGATGCAACTGCAACTGGGCACCAACGTCACCAAGGGCCTGGGCGCAGGCGCCAACCCGGAGGTCGGCCGCCAGGCCGCGCTGGAAGACCGCGAGCGCATCATGGACGCCTTGCAAGGCGCGGACATGGTGTTCATCACCGCCGGCATGGGCGGCGGCACCGGCACTGGCGCAGCACCGGTGGTGGCGCAATTGGCCAAGGAAATGGGCATCCTGACCGTGGCCGTGGTCACCAAGCCGTTCCCGTTCGAGGGCCGCCGCCGCATGCAGGTGGCGCTCAAGGGCATCGAGGAACTGAGCCAGCACGTCGATTCGCTGATCACCATTCCGAACGAAAAGCTGATCACCGTGCTCGGCCGCAACGCGACGATGGTGCAGGCGTTCCGCGCCGCCAACGACGTGCTGCAGGGCGCGGTGCAGGGCATCGCCGACCTGATCGTGCGCCCGGGCCTGATCAACGTCGACTTCGCCGACGTGCGCACCGTGATGTCGGAGATGGGCCTGGCGATGATGGGCACCGGTACCGCACGCGGCGACGACCGCGCCCAGGCCGCCGCCGAGGCCGCGATCCAGAACCCGCTGCTGGACGACGTCAACCTGGCCGGCGCCAACGGCGTGCTGGTCAACATCAGCGCCGGCACCGACATCACCATGAGCGAGTTCGACGAGATCGGCCGTACCGTGCACGCCTTCGCCTCGGAGGACGCCACCGTGGTCATCGGCACCGTGATCGACCCGGACCTGGGCGACGAGATCAAGGTGACCGTGGTCGCCACCGGCCTGAACCGTGCCGTCGCCAAGGGTGCCCAGCGCCCCGGCGAGCGTGCGCCGATCAAGCTGGTGCGCAACGCCACCACCGGCCAGCCGGAGTTCGGCGGCGACTACGAGAGCCCGGCCGACGCCGTGGCCCGCGCGGTCGGCAGCTCGCTCAGTTCCGGCCTGCGTCGCCCGAGTTCGGACACCGTGGCCGCCTCGGCTCCGAGCGCGCCGGTCGCCGCCGACCTGCCCAGCGACTACCTGGACATCCCGGCGTTTCTGCGTCGCCAGGCCGACTGAACAGGTAGCGCAATGACCGGGTGGCCCGAGCCGCCCGGCCGCGGCAACACGCCGCCGGGGCTGTCCTCCCCGGCGCGCGGCAGCATGTCCTTTGTCGCCGATCCGATACCGGGCCGGCGACATTTTCGACATCGCAGTGTTGCTGGCGCAGGCCGCTGCCTGGCGGCAGGGCGCGTGGTAGTGCGTGTTATTCTTGTTTGAATGTCCGTGCCTGCACGGCCTCCCGGTTTCGAGCCCATGATCCAGCAGCGCACCCTCAAGAACACGATCCGCGCCACCGGCGTCGGCCTGCACAGCGGCGACAAGGTCTACATGACCCTGCGCCCGGCGCCGATCGACCACGGCATCGTGTTCCGCCGCGTGGACCTGGACCCGGTGGTGGAAGTGCCGGCGCGTGCCGATCTGGTTACCGAGGTGACCCTGTGCACCGGGCTGACCTGCGAGGGCGCCAAGATCCAGACCGTCGAACACCTGATGTCGGCGATGGCCGGCCTGGGTGTGGACAACGCCATCGTCGAACTGTCCTCGGCCGAGTTGCCGATCATGGACGGCTCTTCCGGCCCGTTCGTGTTCCTGCTGCAATCGGCCGGTATCGCCGAGCAGGCTGCACCCAAGCGCTTCCTGCGCATCCTCAAGCCGGTGGAAGTGCGCGACGGCGACAAGATCGCCCGCTTCGAGCCGCACGAGGGCTACAAGCTCGGTTTCACCATCCAGTTCGACCACCCGATGATTCCGGCGCGGCAGTCGCGGGCGGAAATCGACTTCTCCACCGCCGCCTACATCAAGGAAATCTCCCGCGCACGCACCTTCGGCTTCATGCGCGACTTGGAGTACATGCGCGAGCGCAACCTCGGTCTGGGTGGTTCGATGGACAACGCCATCGTGCTCGACGAATTCCGCGTGCTCAACGACGACGGCCTGCGTTATGCCGACGAGTTCGTACGCCACAAGATCCTCGACGCGATCGGTGATCTGTACCTGGCCGGCGGCCAGGTGCTGGGAGCCTACGAAGGCTACAAATCCGGCCACGCGCTCAACAACAAGCTGGTGCGCGCGCTGCTGGCCGACGAGAGCGCCTGGGAGTGGGTTCGCTACGACGACGCCACGGCCGCAGCCGAGCCGGTCGTCTATGGCGACGTCGCCTACGCCTGAATGGGCATGCCGGACAACGCTGTGTCGGAAATGTGAAGCCCGAGGGAATTCCGGGCGGCGCTTAACATTGTTTTAACGTTTCGCTAACTCCCGCTCGGCCAGTCGCGGCTAGGATTCCTGCCGGCTTGTCGCGGTGACCCCTCAAGGTACCGCGAATGCGGCGGAGGATCATCCGCCGTTTCCGGACCGGGTGCCTTCCACATCCTCCAGACAAGCCAAGGCGTCGCGCAGGCCTTTGTGCGTGGCGGCCGTTACTGCATGAGTACTGCGCTGGTCGTTGCGCACCGGGGAGGGTGCAGGCGCGGTAGCAGTCTTGACGGTCACCCGCGTGGCCTTCAGCCCGATGGATCGGGCCGCGTCGAGCAACTGCTGTTCGGCAAGCCGCACCTTGGCATGCCAGACCGGTGACTCGACGAGAAAAACGAGGTGTTCGCCGTCCACATTGGCCAGCCGGCAACGGTTGGCCAACACGGGCGGCAACTGGGGGCGCAACTGCCGGTCCAGCGCGTCGAGCCACAGGGCTCGTCGCAACGGGTTTCCTGCTTTGTCCGCCATGACTGCTTCCAGCGCCGGTTTTGGCGCTGTACGGGAGCGAACACCGGATTTCGGCTCAGACATAAGAATTCTTCGATGACCTTCAGAAAGATCGTAATCAAAACCCGGGGGCGGCAGGGGAAAACCCGATTGGCGCGCCTGCATGATTTTTTCGAGGAACGGCCCAAGGCCCTGGTCGGTGGCCTGCTCGGGCTGGGTTGCCTGCTCGGCATGGGGCTGACCCTGGCGGTGGGCGCGGGCAGTGACTCGGTACTGCGCGCCGAGGTCGAGCGCCAGCAGCAGGAGCTGGTCAGGGTGCGCGCCGATGCGCAGACCCAGGTCAACGCGCTGGCGGCGCGGATGGCCGAGTTGCAGGCGCAGGCCACCCGCCTGAATGCGCTGGGTGAGCGCCTGACGCGGATGGGCCAGTTGGAAGACGGCGAGTTCGACTTCAACGAAACCCCCGGCATGGGTGATGGCGATGCCGGCCCGGTCGAGGACATCCCGGCCGGCAAGGTCGATGCCGAATTACAGGTATTGCAGCAGCGTTTCGTCGATTCGGGTCGGCAGTTGTCGGTGCTGGAATCGCTGCTGTTCGACCACCAGTTGCAGTTGAACGCGGTGCCCTCGCGCATGCCGATCCGCAATAGTTACGTGACCTCGGGGTTCGGCACCCGCGCCGACCCGTTCGGGCGCGGTGCGGCCAGCCACAAGGGCATCGATTTCCACGCCCGCGTCGGCGACCCGGTGATGGCGGTGGCCGACGGCGTGGTGCGTTTTTCAGGAGTGAAGGGCGGCTACGGCAACGTCGTGGACGTGGACCACGGCAATGGCTATGTCACCCGCTATGCGCACAATTCACGGCTGAGCGTGCGTGAGGGCGACCTGGTGCGTGCCGGGCAGGAAGTGGCCAAGGCCGGCTCCACCGGCCGTTCCACCGGTGCCCACGTGCATTTCGAGGTATGGCAGGACGGCCGGGTGATGAACCCGCGCAAGTTCCTCGGCCAGGGCGGCAACACCCCGGTAGGGCGGATCGGCCGCGGTTGATCCGGGTGGGGGCGCTTGAATCGCCAGGCGCCCGCCCCAAGCTACAATGGACATTGCCATCGACGGGGCGCATTGCGCCCTGTTTCGTTTGTGCCGACAGGTTCCGCCCGGGGCGGGGGCGCACGGCATTCCATCCAAACCGGTTCCTTCAATGATCAACAGCTTGCTTACCCGCGTTTTCGGCAGCCGCAACGAACGCCAGCTTCGCCAGTTCACCCGCATCGTCGCCAGGATCAACGCGCTGGAGCCGGAGATCGGCAAGCTCTCCGACGATGAGTTGAAGGCCAAGACCCCCGAGTTCCGCGAGCGCATCGCTGCCGGTGAAGCGCTGGACAAGGTGCTGCCGGAAGCCTTCGCGGTCTGCCGCGAGGCTTCCCGGCGCGTACTGGGCATGCGCCATTACGACGTGCAGTTGATCGGCGGTATGGTGCTGCACCTGGGCAAGATCGCCGAGATGCGCACCGGTGAAGGCAAGACCCTGGTGGCGACCCTGCCGGTGTACCTCAACGCGCTGGAAGGCAAGGGCGTGCACGTGGTCACCGTCAACGACTACCTGGCCAAGCGCGACGCCGCGCAGATGGGCCGGCTGTACAACTGGCTGGGCCTGAGCGTGGGCGTGGTCTACCCGAACATGCCGCACGGCGACAAGCGCGAGGCCTACAACAGCGACATCACCTACGGCACCAACAACGAGTTCGGCTTCGACTACCTGCGCGACAACATGGCGCTGAGCCGTGCCGACCGCCACCAGCGCAGCCTGCACTACGCCATCGTCGACGAGGTGGACTCGATCCTGATCGACGAAGCGCGCACTCCGCTGATCATCTCCGGCCCGGCCGACGACTCCCCCGAGCTGTACATCCGCGTCAACCGCGTGGTGCCGCAACTGATCAAGCAGGAAGCCGAAGACGGCGAGGGCGATTACTGGGTCGATGAAAAGGGCAAGCAGGTGCACCTGTCCGAAGCGGGCATGGAGCATGCCGAAGACCTGTTGCGCCAGGCCGGCATCATCGGCGAGGACAACGAGAGCGGCCTGTACGCCGCACAGAACCTGACCGTCGTCCACCACCTCAACGCCGCGCTGCGCGCGCATGCGCTGTTCCAGCGTGACGTGGACTACATCGTGCGCGATGGCGAGGTGGTGATCGTCGACGAGTTCACCGGCCGTACCCTGGCCGGGCGCCGCTGGTCCGACGGCCTGCACCAGGCGGTGGAGGCCAAGGAAGGCGTGCCGGTGCAGCGCGAGAACCAGACGCTGGCCAGCATCACCTTCCAGAACCTGTTCCGCATGTACAAGAAGCTGTCCGGCATGACCGGCACGGCCGACACCGAAGCCTACGAATTCCAGAGCATCTACGGCCTGGAAGTGGTGGTCATCCCGACCAACAAGCCGACCATCCGCAAGGACCACCCGGACCAGGTGTTCCTCAACCGCCAGGGCAAGTTCAACGCGGTGCTGGCCGACATCGAGGACTGCGCCAAGCGCGGCCAGCCGGTACTGGTGGGCACCACCTCGATCGAAACCTCGGAAATGCTGTCCGAGCACCTGCGCAAGGCCGGGGTGAAGCACGAAGTGCTCAACGCCAAGCAGCACGACCGCGAAGCGACCATCGTCGCCAATGCCGGCCAGCCCGGCGCGGTGACCATCGCCACCAACATGGCCGGCCGTGGTACCGACATCGTGCTCGGTGGTTCGCTGGAAACCGAACTGCAGGAGCTGGGCGAGGATGCCGACGAGGCGCAGAAGGCTGCGCTCAAGGCCGCGTGGCAGCAGCGCCATGACGCGGTGAAGGACGCCGGCGGCCTGCACATCGTCGGCACCGAGCGCCACGAAAGCCGCCGCATCGACAACCAGTTGCGCGGCCGCTCCGGCCGCCAGGGCGACCCGGGTTCCTCGCGCTTCTACCTGTCGCTGGAAGACAACCTGATGCGCATCTTCGCCTCGGACTGGGTGCAGAAGGCGATGCGCATGATGGGCATGAAGGAGGACGACGTCATCGAGGACCGCCTGGTCAGCCGCCAGATCGAGAAGGCGCAGCGCAAGGTGGAAGCGCACAACTTCGATATCCGCAAGAACCTGCTGGACTTCGACGACGTCAACAACGACCAGCGCAAGGTGATCTACGCCCAGCGCGACGAGCTGCTGGACGCGGAATCGGTCAAGGGCAACATCGACGGCATCCGCGACGACGTGATCTACGACCTGGTCGCCCGCTTCGTGCCGCCGAACTCGATCGACGAGCAATGGGATCTGCCGGGCCTGCAGGCCACGCTGGAATCGGATCTGGGAGTGCAGATGGACCTGGTGGGGTTGTTCAAGCAACACGAGGAACTGGACGCCGAGGGCATCGCCCGGCAGGTGGGCGATACCCTCGATGCGCACTTCAGCGACAAGGAAACCGCGGTCGGCGGCGACACCATGCGCGCGCTGGAAAAGCACGTGATGCTGACCGTGCTCGACCAGAGCTGGAAGGAGCACCTGGCACGCATGGACTACCTGCGCCAGGGCATCTATCTGCGCGGCTATGCGCAGAAGCAGCCCAAGCAGGAATACAAGAAGGAAGCCTTCGAGCTGTTCTCGGAGATGCTGGAAAACGTCAAGCGCGAAGTCGTGCAGTTGCTTGCGCGCGTGCGCATCCGCAGCGAGGAGGAAGTGGCGGCAATGGAGGCGATGGAGCGCCAGCAGGCCGAAGCGCGCCTGAGCATGTCGCAGTTCCAGCACCAGGACAACGGTGGCTACGGCGCCGACGAGGAAGCGGCGCAGGTGCAGGCCGCGCAGGCCGAGCCCAAGGTCGGCCGCAACGAGCCCTGCCCGTGCGGCAGCGGCAAGAAGTACAAGCATTGCCACGGTCAGCTCAGCTGAAAGCTGAGCTGACCTGTGGTGTAGCCCACGGAGCGGGCTACATACCCATGATCCGTGCAACGGATCATGGGTACACGGTCTTCATCTCCGATCCCCCGCGCCTTGACTCGCCGCTAGCGGCTCGCCCTTCGGGCCGGCTTCGCCGTTCGCGCTTCGCGCAGTGGCGCGCCCCCCTTACCAAGGGAGGCTTTCCTCCAGACATATCGCGGTGGGGGCCGGCCGTCCCCGAATCCGAGTGATCGTAGGTGTGGGGCTTGCCCCACACGGGATTCTTCCGGGAACGCCCCCCTGCTGTCCCGCACACGGGATGGAAGCACCCGCCCCGCATCTACCGTGGATACCCCGGCACCCGCCCGGCCCGGGGCCTCGGCCGGTGATTGCACCGGCAACCGGATTTTCGGCATTCTCGGTGCCATGACTTCTCCGTTGCGCTCGATCCACGTCGTGGCCGCCGTCATCACCGACGCGCGTGGCCGCATCCTGCTCAACCGCCGCACCGGCGACAGCGACATGGCCGGGCTGTGGGAATTTCCCGGTGGCAAGCGTGAGCCGGGCGAAACCTCCGAGCAGGCGCTGGTGCGGGAGCTGCAGGAAGAGCTCGGCATCGAGGCCGAAATTGGCGAATGGCTGATGGACGTGCCGCAGTTGTACCCGGACAAGCGCCTGCGGCTGGAGGTGCGCCACGTGCGGCAGTGGAAGGGCAGTGCCCGTGGCCGCGAGGGCCAGGCCATCACCTGGGTGGCACCGGAGAAGCTGACGCGCTATTCGATGCCGCCCGCCGACCAGCCGGCCGTGGCGGCGCTGTTGCAGGCCGACCGCTACCTGGTAACGCCGGAACCGGCCGGGGATGCGGCCACTTGGTTGCAGCGCCTGCAAGGTGCGGTCGAGGGGGGTATCCGTCGCGTGCAGTTGCGCACGCCACGCAGCGATGCGCGCATCGCGCTGGCACGCGACGCGGTGGACTGCGTGGGACGCCAGGCCGAACTGCTGCTCAACCGCGACATCGAACTGGCGCGCGAGCTGGGAGTGGGGGTGCATCTGGGCAGCGAACAATTGCTGCAACTGCAGCGGCGGCCATTGCCGGACAGCGTGCCGGTTGCCGCGTCCTGCCACGACCTCGCACAGTTGCAGGCCGCGCAGCGGCTGGGCTGCGATTTCGCCGTGCTTGGCCCGGTATATGCCACCGCCAGCCATCCCCGCGCCGCGCCGCTGGGGTGGGAGGCATTCGAACAACTGCGCGAGCAGGTGGCCCTGCCGATCTATGCCATCGGCGGCCTTGCCGCAGGGGACGTGGAGGCCGCGCGCCGGCATGGTGCGCAGGGCGTGGCGGCGATTCGCGCGCTGTGGTCGCAGCCACTTACAGGCTGATCCAGAAACAGTCGTACTGGCGTCGCAACTTCAGCACGGTGCGTGCCGGCGCGTGGCCGTTGCCCAGTGTCTGTTCCAGCCGCAGCGCGACCGGTCGCGGCGGCGTGGCCGGCATGTTGGTGATGAAGATCGTCCCGCTGGCGTCATTGCTGGCGAGTACGTCCGCCGGGCCCAGCGCCGGGTCATCCGGATACACCGGGGCGATGTCCACCAACGGGCGCTGCACGATGGCGTCCAGGTGATCCATCACCCGCGTGGCGTTGGCGTTGGAAAGGCCGTTCCACAGGTAGATGCCCGATAGGCGATTGGCATCGCGCGCGTCCACCGCGGCGCGGATTTGCGTCACCACCTCGCTCAGCCGGCGCGCGCAACTGTCGCGGTACAGGCCGTGACTGCCCGTGGCGCGGGTATCGGGTGGCAGGCGTGCCCGTGCGCCCATCGTTTCGCAGGATTGGTCGCCATAGACCGTGCGCCCCTGGGCATCGGTGCAGCGGTTGACCTGTTGCGCGTGGGCAGCAGGGGAAAGCAACAGGGCGATGCAGAGGGCGAGCAGGAACAATACGGTGCGCATCGTCCAAGCGTAGCGACGCGGGGAAGCGGCAGGAAGTGGTTCCGATGCATGGCGGTGCGCGGGTCGGGGGGGCATGCCTCCGAAGCGGAATGTCGGAGCCGTTCCCCCGGCCCGCGGATCAAGTACCGCCGAGGCGTTGCAGCACCGCGCTGGTCGGCTTGGCGAGGTTGAGTGTGTAGAAATGCAGCGATGGCGCGCCGCCGTCGATCAGGCGTTCGCACAATGCTGCCACCAGGTCGGCACCGAAGGCACGCACCGATTCGGCATCGTCGCCATAGGCCTGCATGCGCTTGCCGATCCAGCGCGGGATTTCCGCGCCGCATTGTTCGGAGAAGCGCCGCAACTGGCTGAAGTTGGAAATCGGCATAACGCCGGGGGTGATCGGTATGTCCACGCCCAGCCGGCGCACGTCGTCGACGAAGCGGAAATAGGCGTCGGCGTTGTAGAAATACTGGGTGATGGCGGCATCGGCGCCGGCATCGACCTTGGCCTTGAAGTGGTGCAGGTCCGACAGCGCATCGCCGGCTTGCGGATGTGTTTCCGGGTAGGCGCCGACCTCGATGCGGAAGGCGTCGCCATGCTCGGTGCGGATGAAGGCGATCAATTCCGAGGCATAGCGCAGGTCACCGGGAAAGCCCATGCCCGAGGGCAGGTCGCCGCGCAGGGCGACGATGCGCTTGACGCCGATGGCGCGGTACAGCTTGAGCAACTCGCGGATTTCCTCGCGCGTGCCGCCGACGCAGGACAGGTGCGGCGCAGCCTGGAAGCCGTGGTGCTGGTTGAGATGGCGCACGGTTTCGGAGGTATAGCTCAAGGTCGAGCCGCCGGCGCCGAAGGTGCAGGACACGTATTCCGGCGCGTGGGCCTTGAGCCTGGCGGCGGTGCGGTCCAGTTGCGCACGCTGGTCATCGGTCTTGGGCGGGTAGAACTCGAAGCTGAGCGCGGTCATGGTGGGGCCGGGGTGTGGGATCGCGATGAATTATATCTCTCTATCAAGATGGATATGCAAATGTTTCCGGCGTGACCATGGGCGGTACCCGCTTGCCTCGCCCGCGATACGCGAATGGGACGCCATCGGCGACAATGCTCGTGTTCCCGCATGCACTCATTCCATGTCGATCTTCCTCACCCCGTTTGCCCGCACCCGCCTGTTCCCGCGTACCCCGCGTGGCAACACCATCCAGGACTGCACGCCGGAACAATTCGAGCGCCACATCAACGAACATGCGCCGCTGAAGGTGCTCGACGGCTACGCGCCGTTCTGCAAGCTGCGCGTGCACCGCAACTGGACCTCCACCCGTTGCCTGACGGTGCCGGTCACCGACGCCAACCGCGACTTGCTGTGCTCGGCCTACGAGGCGCGCACGCGCGAGGAGCTGCCGGTGCTGGTGCGCTGGTTCGAGGGCGTGGAGCCGCCGGTGGCCGACTACCTGGTCGTCATCCTCTACAGCCGCGAGCAACTGGCGAAGGAAGGCGCGCCGATCGATGCCGACTGGGGCGTGGTCGGTTGCCTCTACACGGCGGTGCCGGAGGAAATCCCGATGGCACCGATCACGATGATGCGCAACGCGCTGGGCGTGGAGGAGGGCGGCTCCGGCGTGCCGATCGACCGTGACGCTTACCGCCGCGCGGTGGAATTCTGGGAGAACAATGCCAACTGGCGTTGAGTAGGTCGGGGCTACGTCCCTGACGCCTCCGCACCCACGCCGCCCTCCCCGTCGGGGGCATGGCACCGCGTTGGGCTTCGCTGTGCCTATGCCTCTTCGGGCGCGGCGAAGGCCTTGCTGTAGAACCCGGAAGGATCGAAGCAGCAGACCCGGCGCTTGCCGGCGGCCAGCATGTCGCAGGCGTTGGCGATGCGCTGCGCACGGGTCCTGGCCTGCCCGGCGCTGGTGATCCAGTGGATCCAGTCCACCCGTGCGAGGGTGGTGGTGGCCTCCCACGCTGCCTGTGCCTCGGGTGCGGCTGCCAGCGCCGCGCACAGGTCGGACGGCAGTTCCGGCTCCGGCTCGCGTGCCACCGGCCGGATTTCGAGAGTGACGTCGTCACCGATGGCCACGCCCGCGGCGTCGAGCAACGCCTCGTCCACCCGCAGCCAATGGCTCAGTTGGCCGTCCGGTTCCAGCGTGGCCTGGAAGGCATGGCCGTCGAGGGTGCCTTCGATGCTGGTACGCCCGCGCCTTGGAAGTGTGTCGCTGGCTTCCCTGAGCAGGACCACGAAAGCCCACGGCGCATCGCCGTCCGGGCGGGCCGGGCGACGCAGCCTGGCCCTGAAGCGGGAAGTGGCGAACGTGGCGTCTGCATGCCTGCTGGATCGCGGTGTGCTTGAGCGTGTCATCGGCCCGGCCCGAAGGTTCCGGCATCTGCGGGGTTCGCGGAAAGGTTCGCACATCTTCGTGGTCGAAGCCCGGGCCACGGCTGCGACCCGGTTCCGTTCGCGGAACGTGCAAAAGGAAACGGGCGCCTTTTGGCACCCGTTTCCGCGAATCGCCGGTCGAACGGCACGCCGCTCAGTAGCGGTAATGCTCCGGCTTGAACGGGCCGTCCACCGGCACGCCGAGGTAGTCGGCCTGTTCCTGGCTGAGCGTGGTCAGCTTCACGCCGATCTTCTCCAGGTGCAGGCGCGCGACTTCTTCGTCCAGCTTCTTCGGCAGGCGGTAGACGTCGGCCTTGTAGCTGTCCTTGTTGGCCCACAGGTCGATCTGCGCCAGGGTCTGGTTGGCGAAGCTGTTGGACATGACGAAGCTGGGGTGGCCGGTGGCGCAGCCCAGGTTCACCAGCCGGCCTTCGGCCAGCAGGAAGATCGCGTTCCCCGGCTGTCCATCGGCACGGGGGAACACGTACTTGTCCACCTGCGGCTTGATATTGATGTGCTGCACGCCGGGGTAGTTGACCAGCGCATCGACCTGGATCTCGTTGTCGAAGTGGCCGATGTTGCAGACGATGGCCTGGTCCTTCATCGCGCTCAGGTGCTCGATGCGGATGATGTCCTTGTTGCCGGTGGTGGTGACGTAGATGTCGCCACGGCCCAGAGTGGATTCGATGGTGTTGACCTCGAAGCCTTCCATCGCCGCCTGCAACGCGCAGATCGGGTCGATCTCGGTGACCACCACGCGCGCACCATAAGCACGCAGCGAGTGCGCCGAGCCCTTGCCGACGTCGCCGTAACCGCAGACCACCGCCACCTTGCCGGCCAGCATCACGTCCATCGCGCGCTTGAGGCCGTCGGCCAGCGACTCGCGGCAGCCGTACAGGTTGTCGAACTTGCTCTTGGTGACCGAGTCGTTGACGTTGATCGCCGGCACCAGCAAGGTGCCGGCTTCGGCGAGCTGGTACAGGCGGTGCACGCCGGTGGTGGTTTCCTCGGAAACGCCCTTCCAGTCCTTGACCACGCCGGTCCAGTAGCCGGGGCGCTCGGCATGCACGCGCTTGAGCAGGTTCTTGATGACCTGCTCCTCGTGCGAACCGGAGGCGCTGTTGACCCAGTCGCTGCCGTTCTCCAGCTCGTAGCCCTTGTGGATCAGCAAGGTGACGTCGCCGCCGTCATCGACCACCAGTTCCGGGCCGAGCAGGGTGCCGTCGGCGGCCTTGAAGGTCAGCGCTTCCAGCGTGCAGTCCCAGTATTCCTCCAGCGTCTCGCCCTTCCACGCATACACCGGGGTGCCGGTGGCGGCGATGGCGGCGGCGGCCTGGTCCTGGGTGGAGAAGATGTTGCACGAGGCCCAGCGCACGTCGCCGCCGATGTCCTTCAACGTCTCGATCAGCACCGCGGTCTGGATGGTCATGTGCAGCGAGCCGGTCACGCGCACGCCGGCCAGCGGCCTGGCAGCGGCGTACTTGCGGCGGATCGACATCAGGCCCGGCATCTCGTGCTCGGCGATGTCGATTTCCTTGCGGCCCCAGTCGGCCAGCGAGATGTCGGCGATCTTGTAGTCGCCTTCCTGCGAGAAGGTGCGGGTGTTCATGCGGTGTGCTCCGGTGGTTACGAGAGAACTCGTGTTCGCCGGGCGCCGTTTTGTGGATAGCCGTCCGAGCCTGGCTGTATGGGGCGGCATGAACCGCCTGACAGTCGCAGCGCCCCTCGGTACGGGCTGGCGATTATATCGTGGCCGGGCCCCGGCCCAACCAAAGGCAGGGGAGCCGGGCGCCGGAGCTTGCTAACGTGGGCCTCCTGTTCCAGTCGCCGTTCCAGACCGAGAGGATTGCCATGACGATGTTCGCTTCCTGCCGTAGCCGCCAACGGGCCTCGGCAGCGCTGGTGCTGTGCGCCGGCCTGCTGCTGGCGGTGCCGCCGTTGCTCGCGGCCGCCCCCGCCACCAAGGATGCGGCTGCCACCCAGGCGGCTGCGGGCTACCGGCTGCCGTCGGCAGCGTTGCAGGCGGTGGTGGATGCGCCGCGCGCGCCGCGCCTGTACCTCTCGCCCAAGCGTGACATGGCGGCGATGTTGCAGACCCCGTCGCTGCCCTCCATCGCCCAGGTGGCGGCGCCGGAACTGAAACTGGCCGGGCTGCGGATCAACCCGAAGACGTTCTCCGACAGCCGCTTCTCCTTCGGCAGCAAGCTGTGGCTGATCTCCACCGTCGATGGCGCCGAGCGCCCGATCAGCGGCCTGCCGCAGCCGCTGTCGGTGGCTTCGCTGGCATGGTCGCCGGACCAGCAGTACCTCGCCTTCAACCAGCTCGACCCGGCCAGCGGCCGCAACGAGCTGTGGCTGGTGGACGTGGCCGCCGGCAGCGCACGCAAGCTGGCCGAGCGGCTGAACAGCATCGCCACCGATGGCTATTCCTGGTTGCCGGACAGCGCCGCGCTGCTGGTGATGCAGCGCCCGGCCGGGCAGGGCGAGGCGCCGGCGGGCGATGGCGTGCCCACCGGGCCGGCGGTGCAGGAAACCGTGGCCGGGCAGGGCGTGCGCGCGATGCGTACCTGGCAGGATTTGTTGAAGAACGAGGACGACGCACGCCTGTTCGAGCATTACCTGCAGGCGCAGCCGCTGCGGGTGGCGATCAACGGCCAGAGCACGCCCATCGGTGTTCCCGGCCTGTACCTGGGCCTGTCGGCCTCGCCGGACGGCAACTACCTGCTCGGCCAGCGCGTGGAGCGGCCGTTCTCCTATGCGGTGCCGGTCAACCGTTTCCCGCGTCGCATCGAGGTACTCGATGCGCAGGGGCACGTGGCGCACACGGTGGCGCAGTTGCCGCTGGTCGAAGGCCTGCCGACCGGCAACGACGCGGTGCCGACCGGTGTGCGTGCGATTGGCTGGCGCGCCGACGCGCCGGCCACGCTGGTCTGGGCCGAAGCGCAGGATGGCGGCGATCCCGCGCGTGAGGCGGCCATTCGCGATGCAGTGCTGATGCAGGCCGCACCGTTCGAGCAGCCGCCGGTGACGCTGGCGCAGTTGGGTTCGCGCTATGCAGGCATCACCTGGGCGGACGACGGGCTGGCGCTGCTGGACGAATACTGGTGGAAGAGCCGCCAGGTGAAGCAGTGGAAGATCGCCCCGGACCACCCGGAGCAGGCGCCGGTGCTGCTGTACGCGCGCTCGGAGGACGACCGCTACGGCGATCCGGGCGAACCGCTGCTGCGGCGTGATGCCGCCGGCCGCACGCGGCTGCAGCTCAGTGCCGATGGGGGGAGTTTCTACCGCATCGGTGACGGTGCCTCGGCGGAGGGCGACCGCCCGTTCCTCGATCGGGTGAATCTGCAAACCGGCGAGAGCGAGCGCCTGTTCCATTCGCAGGCACCGTATTACGAGGTGCCGCTGTCGATCATCGAAGGCGAGCACGCGCGCATCCTCACCTACCGCGAATCCAACGACGTGCCGGCCAATCTGTACGCTCACGCGCTCGGCGGCGATGCCGCGCCGGTGGAACTGACCCACTTCGCGCATCCATTGCCGCAACTGCGCGGGGTGAAGAAGGAGCAGATCCGCTACACCCGCAACGACGGTGTCGAGCTCACCGCCGACCTGCTGTTGCCGCCCGGCTACGACCCGGGCAAGGACGGCCCGCGGCCGCTGCTGATGTGGGCCTACCCGGCCGAGTTCAAGTCGGCCGACGACGCCAGCCAGGTCACCGGTTCGCCGCACCGCTTCAACGCGATCAGCTACTGGGGGCCGCAGGCATTCCTCGCCAAGGGCTACGTGGTGCTCAACGACCCGACCATGCCGATCATCGGCGAGGGCGACGTCGAGCCGAACGACAGCTACATCGAGCAACTGGTCGCCAGCGCGCAGGCGGCGGTGGACGAAGTGGTGCGGCGTGGTGTCGGTGACCGCGAGCGCATTGCCGTGGGTGGCCATTCCTATGGCGCGTTCATGACCGCCAACCTGCTGGCGCACACGCGCCTGTTCAAGGCCGGTATCGCGCGTTCGGGTGCGTACAACCGCTCGCTCACCCCGTTCGGCTTCCAGGCCGAGGAGCGCAACTACTGGCAGGCGCAGGACACCTACCTGAAGATGTCGCCGTTCAATTACGCCGGCGACATCAAGGACCCGATCCTGTTCATCCACGGCGTGGACGACAACAACTCCGGCACCTTCCCGATGCAGAGCGAGCGCATGTTCGCCGCGGTCAAGGGCCTGGGTGGCACCGCGCGGCTGGTGATGCTGCCGAACGAATCGCATGGCTACCGCGCGCGCGAATCGATCATGACCATGCTTGCCGAAAGCGAGGACTGGCTGGACCGCTGGTTGGCCGCACCGGCGAAGGAGAGCAAGCGCCGTTGATGGGTGCCGGGCAGTGGCCGATAGCGACGGATGACGTCATCGCATGTCCACCACGGGGCGCTCGCGCCCCGTTTTCATGTCTGTCCGGACAGCCGCCGGACAACATGCAAATGCAACTGTTTCAAGTTTGATGCACTGCAAAAACCGGTGTTTTTTTCGGTTAGGCTTGAATGCTTCCGCCCCTTCGAGGTTCGGCATTCCGGATGAACGAGTACCGCAGCAGCGTCGTCTTCGCCACCCCTGACCTGCCCCTGCGCGACGATGTGCGTCGCCTCGGCACGATGGTCGGTGAGCTCATTTCCGAACAGGTCGCGCCGGCCTTCCTCGATGAAGTGGAAGACGTGCGCACCGCTGCCATCGCGCGCCGCGAAAGCCAGGGGCCGCTGTCCACGCTGAGCGAGCAACTGGCAGGGCGCACGCCGCGCCAGGCCGAAGTGCTGGTGCGTGCATTCAGTACCTATTTCCAGGTGGTCAACATCGCCGAGCGCGTGCACCGCATCCGCCGCCGCCGCGACTACCAGCGCGCCGGCACCAAGCGCCCGCAACCGGAAGGCCTGCAGGACGCCTTGCAGCAACTCAAGGCGCAGGGCGTGACGCTGGAAGAGTTGGCGCAATGGCTGCCGCGCATCGACATCGAGCCGGTGTTCACCGCACACCCGACCGAGGCGGTGCGCCGCGCGCTGCTGGAAAAAGAGCAGTTGATGGTGGCCGCGCTGGTGGACAACCTCGACGGCCAGCGCACGCCGGGCGAACAGGCGGTGGATGCCGCGCGCTTCCGCATGGCGCTCACCGCGTCGTGGCAGACCGCCGATTCCTCGCCGGTGCGCCCCAGCGTGGACGATGAGCGCGAGCATGTCGGCTTCTACCTCGCCCGCGTGCTGTACCGGGTGATGCCGGCGTTCTACGAATCGCTGGAGCAGGCGCTGCTCGACACCTGGGGCCGTACCCTGCCATTGCCGCGCCTGCTGCGCTTCGGCACCTGGGTGGGCGGGGACATGGACGGCAATCCCAACGTCGATGGCGGCACCATCACCGCCACCTTGAACGCGCAGCGCAACGCGGTGCTGGAGCTGTACCTGGAGGACCTGCTCAAGCTCGCCAGCCTGCTCAGCCAGTCCACCGAGCTGATCGGCGTCAGCGACGCGGTGCGCGTGCGCGTGGAGGAATACCGGCGGTTGCTGCCGCAGGTGCAATCGCGCCCGCGCCATGCCGACATGCCCTACCGCCTGCTCAACGACCGCATGCGCGCGCGCTTGCAGGCCACGCTGGACGACGCGCCGGGCGCGTATGCCTCACCGGAAGAATTCATCGGCGACATCCAGTTGATCCTCGACAGCCTGGAGACGAACAAGGGCAAGCATGCCGGCTGGTTCTCGGTGCGCCGGCTGCTGTGGCGGGTACGCACCTTCGGCTTCCACCTGGCGCGGCTGGACGTGCGCCAGGAGTCGAGCGTGCATTCGCGCGCGCTGGCCGAGGTGCTGGGCGGGCAGGAGGCATTCGACGCGCTCGACGACCAGGCGCGTGCGCACACGTTGTCACCGTATGCGGCCGGCGAGGCCAGCTTGGCGCAGGGCAACGATGAAACCGGCCAGCGCCTGGACCAGGCGTTCGCCGCACTGGCCGATGCGCGCCGCCGCCACGGCACGGATGCGCTGGGCACCTACATCATCTCGATGGCGCACGATCGCGGCGACGTGCTGGCGGTGCTGGCGCTGGCACGGCGCGGCGGTCTGGTCGATGTACACGGCGCGGTGCCGCTGGACATCGCGCCGCTGTTCGAAACCGTGGACGACCTGCGTCGCGGCACCGCCACCTTGCGCGACCTGCTTGCCGACCCGGTCTACCGCGCCCACCTGCGTGCGCGCGGCGACGTGCAGATGGTGATGCTGGGCTATTCGGACAGCGGCAAGGACGGCGGCATCGCCGCCTCGCGCTGGGGCCTGCAGCAGGCGCAGGTGGAACTACTCAACGCCGCCAGCGAGCAGCGCGTGCAGTTGAGCTTCTTCCACGGCCGCGGTGGCTCGCTCAGCCGCGGTGGCACCAAGACCACGCATGCGGTCGATGCCTCGCCGCGTGGCAGCATCGGCGGCCGCCTGCGGGTGACCGAGCAGGGCGAGGTGATCCACCGCAAGTACGGCATCCGCGCGCTGGCGCTGCGCTCGCTTGAGCAGGCCGCCGGTGCGGTGCTGCGCGCCAGCCTGCGCCCGCGCGCAGCGGAACCGCGCGAACAGCACTGGAGGCCGGTGATGGACATCGTCGCCGCCGAAAGCTCGCGCAGCTATCGCGGCTTCGTCGGCGATGCGCAGTTCATGGACTACTTCCGGCTGGCCACGCCGATCGACGTGATCGAGCGGATGACGCTGGGCTCGCGGCCGTCGCGCCGGCTGGGCCAGAACGCCGCACTGTCCAACCTGCGCGCGATTCCGTGGGTGTTCGCGTGGAGCCAGGCGCGCGCGGTGATTCCCGGCTGGTTCGGCGTCGGCAGCGGCCTGCAGGCTGCCGCTTCGGCCGGCCACGAAGATAGATTGCGCGAGATGGCGCACGACTGGCCGTTCTTCGCCACCTTCCTCGACGACATGGCGATGGTGCTGAGCAAGGGCGACATCGACATCGCCGAGCAGTTCTCGCGCCTGGCCGGGCCGTTGCACGCGCGTTTCTTCCCGCTGATCCGCGAGGAACTGGCGTTGACCGCGCATTGGGTCAAGCGCCTGAGCGGCCAGCAGGAACTGCTGGAACACGACCCGCGGCTGGCGTTGTCGATCCGCCTGCGCAACCCCTACATCGACCCGGTCAGCACCTTGCAGGTGGACCTGCTGCAACGCTGGCGGCAGAGCGGTTGCAAGGACGATGCACTGCTGCGCGCGCTGGTGGCCTGCGTCAATGGGGTTTCCCAGGGCATCCAGAACACGGGGTGAGAGACTCCATCACGTCAGCATCCGTCCACCATCCAGCCACAAGGTCTGCCCGGTGACGTAGCCGGCGTCGTCGAGCAGCCAACGCACCGTTGCGGCGATTTCGTGCGGGGTGCCGGTGCGCGCCAGCGGGGTGCGTTCCATCAGCTTCTGCTTCTCCAACTCGCTCTTGCCCTGCTCCGGCCACAGGATCGCGCCAGGTGCCACCGCGTTGACGCGCACGTGCGGGGCCAGCTCCAGCGCCAGCGTGCGCGTGGTCATCTCCAGTGCCGCCTTTGCCGCCGAATAGGCCGGGTGTTCGCGCAATGGCCGGGTGGCATGCACGTCGGTCAGGTTGACGATGGCCCCGCGCTGGTTGCGCAGGTAGGGAGCGGCAGCCTGGGCGAGGAAGAACGGCGCGCGCGCGTTGACCGCGAACAGTTCGTCCCACTGCGCCACCGTCACCTGCCCGAACGGCGTGGGGAAGAAGTTGGAGGCGTTGTTGACCAGTGCATCGAGCTGGCCGAAATGCGCCACCACCTGTTCGACCAGGTCCGCCAGCGCCTGCGGTTCGCGCAGGTCGGCCTGCACCGTCAACACGCTGCCGGGGCGCTCGCTTTCCAGGTCGAAGGCCAGCGCCTGCAACTCCTCGCCGGAATGGTGCGCGTGCAGCGCCAGCCGGTAGCCATGTGCATGCAGGTGGCGGGCGATGACCGCGCCGATGCGGCGCGCGCTGCCGGTCACCAGGGCTACACGTTGCGGGTCGGTCATCTGCGGTTTCCTCGCTCGGCTATCCTGTGCATTGTCCCTGCAAACCGCCGTCCCATGCATTCCGACCTGCCCCTGCCCGAACCCGATGCGCTGGCCCACAGCGAACAACTGGCCGCGCACCTGCGTGCGGAAATCCTTGCCCAGGGTGGTGCGATGCCGTTCTCGCGCTTCATGGAGCTGGTGCTGTACGCGCCGGGCTGGGGCTATTACAGCGCCGGCGCCAGCAAGTTCGGCGCCGCCGGTGATTTCGTCACCGCACCGGAAATGGGCACGCTGTTTGCCGCCTGCACCGCCAATGCGCTGGCACCGGCGCTGCGCGAACTGGGTGCGCAGGCGCGCATGCTGGAGCTGGGCGGCGGCAGTGGTGCCTTCGCCGAGGTCGTGTTGAAACGGTTGGCCGAACTGGACGCGGTGCCCGCGCGCTACGCCATCCTCGAACCCAGCGCCGACCTGCGCCAGCGCCAGCGCCAGCGCTTGGAGGAAGCATTGGAGCCGGCGCTGTTCGCCCGTGTGGAATGGCTGGACCGCCCGTTCGACGATGAATGGGACGGCGTGCTGTTTGCCAACGAGGTGATCGACGCACTGCCGACGCCGCGCTTCTTCATCAAGGATGGCGAGGTCTTCGAGGAAACCGTCGAACTCGACGGCGAAGCTCGCTTCATGCGCGGCGCGCAGCCGGCGGACATGCTGCTGCACGCGGCGGTGCGCCATGTCGAGCGCTATCTCGAACGCCCGTTCGCCGACGGCTACCGCTCCGAGGTGCTGCCGCAACTGCCGTACTGGATACAGGCGGTGGCCGGCGGCCTGCGCCGTGGCGCGATGCTGTTCGTCGATTACGGCCATGCGCGCGACGAGTTCTACCAGCACGACCGCAACGACGGCACCGTGCGCGCCTTCTACCGGCACCGCGTGCACAACGACGTGTACCTGTGGCCGGGCTTGCAGGACATCACCGCCTCGGTCGATTTCACCGCGCTGGCCGAGGCCGGCACCGGCGCCGGCTTCGAGCTGGCCGGCTACGGCCACCAGGCCGGCTTCCTGCTTGGCAACGGCATCACCGGGTTGCTGGAAGCGGCCGACGAGCAAACCGATGAAGTCGGCCGCGTGCGTTTGCGCGAACAGTTCAAGCGCCTGACCCTGCCGAATGAAATGGGCGAGCGCTTCCAGGTGATGGGCTTTGCCCGCGACGTCGACCTGTCGGCCGTGTTCGCGATGGGCGATTTGACCCGGCGCCTGTGAGCGCCGTGCTCAAGCCGTTGCGGCGCCCGCGGTTCTGGGTCGGGCTGTGGGCGCTGGCGGTGCTGATGGTGATCGTGGCGTGCCTGATCCCGCCGCCGCCGTTGCCGCCATTGCCGGAAAACAGCGACAAGCTGGAACACTTCGCCGCCTATTTCCTGCTGGCAGCCAGTGCGGTGCAGTTGTTTCGGGCGGGCCGCGTGCTGCTGGCCGTGGGCATGGCACTGGTGGCGATGGGCGTGTGCATCGAGTTCGCGCAGGGCGCACTGACCGCTACCCGCAGCGCCGATCCGTTCGATGCGCTGGCCAACACGGTGGGCGTGTCGGTTGGCCTGCTGACGGCATTCACGCCGCTGCGCGACCTGCTGTTGCGCTTGGAACCGTGCCGTGTGTAGGAGCGCAGCTTGCTGCGCGATGAGGAGTTACCGGAGGAGTTACCGGGGAAGCCCCATCGCGCAGTTACGGCTCATGGTTGCAACGTCACCTGCTTCAACACCCACATCGTCGGCCGGGTGTCACCACTGAAGGTCATGCACAGGTTGGCGACGTCGTTGGCCGGCGCATGCAATGGTGCATCCAGTTCGATGAAGCCATCCGCGCCCGGTGCTTGCGGCAGCGGCACCGAGGCCAGCACCGGCCCGTCGCAGCCGTCACGTACCTCGAACTCCCCATGTGCCGCCACCGGCTTGCGGAAACCGCGCCTGGCTTCTTCCTCGCGCAGCAGGCCGAAGTTGTAGGGCAGGCGTCCGGCGCGGACGTGGATGCTGGCCATGTCCTGCAACTGCGCGTTCTCCCACAGCCAGCATGGGTTGAAGATGCTCACGTCGAAGTTCTCGCGCGGACCGTCGAGCGGGTTGTCGTCCTCCAGCCGCAGCAGCAGCCGGCCGCCCTGCGGGCATTGCGCCAGGGTCTTGTCGTTGCGGGTCAGCAGCGAGCCCGCGTCCAGCGCCCAGTGGTTTGCAGCATCGGCCAGCGGTTTGCCGTCGAAGAAGGCGGCCGCCTTAAGTTCGGTGGGTACCGTCAGGGTCAGCGCGCCTTCGTAGGCGGGCGATTGCGCGGTGGGCGCGCTGCCGTCGGTGGTGTAACGGATGTCGCCGTAGCCCATCGGGTTGGACAACTCGGCCGTCACCGTGCCGGCGCGGCGGTCGTCATGACGCTGCATCGCCACCGACAGCGCGGTCTGCGCATACGGAATGCCCAGCGCCGTGTAGCGCTGCAATTGCGCCGGCAGGCGCGCGAGGAAGTCGTCGTAATCCTTGCCCTCGACCGGCGACCATGCAATCTCGGCCAGCGCCGCCATGCGCGGAAACACGTTGTGCTGCACGCGCTCGAACAGGCGCATGTGCTCGGTCCACACATTGGCCTGCACGCCGAGCACGTGCTTGCGCTGCTCGGGCGTCAGTTGCTCCGGCACCGGGTCGAAGGCGTGGATCTTCTGCATCGAGGTGAACTTCGGCCGGCCCGGTGGTTCGTCCGGCAGGTCGGTTTGCACGAAGTCCAGGTACAGCGTGTGGCCCGGCGCCATCACCACGTCATGCCCGTGGGTGGCCGCTTCGATGCCGCCCTCGGTGCCGCGCCAGGACATCACCGTGGCCTGCGGCGGCAACCCGCCTTCGATGATCTCGTCCCAACCGATCAGCTTGCGCTCGCGTGCTTCAAGGAAGGTCTCCAGCCGCTTGAGCATGTACGACTGCATCGCCTCCTCGTCCTTCAGGCCGAGTTCGCGGATCAGCGCCTGCACCTGCGGTGAGGCCTGCCACTGGTACTTCACCGCCTCGTCGCCGCCGATGTGCACGTAGGCGCCGGGGAACAGGTCGATCACTTCGCCGAGGATGTTTTCGAGGAATTGCAGCGTCTCCTCGCGCGGGTTGAACAGGTAGGGGTTGACGCCCCAGTTGTGCGACGGCTCGGTCGGGCCATCGACCACGCCATGCTCGGGGTAGGCGGCCACCGCCGCCTGCGCGTGGCCGGGCACGTCGATCTCGGGGACGATGGTGATGTGGCGCGCGGCGGCATAGGCCACCACGTCACGGATCTGTTGCTGCGTGTAATGGCCGCAGTACAGGTTCGGTGAACCGTCGGCCGTGTACCCGGCATCGCCCTGCGGCACGCGGCAGCCGCCGATTTCGGTGAGCTTCGGGTAGCGCTTGATCTCGATGCGCCAGCCCTGGTCGTCGGTGAGGTGCCAATGGAAGGTGTTGAGCTTGTGCACGGCCATCGCGTCGATCATCGACTTGACCTGCTCCACGCTCCAGAAATGGCGTGCCGAGTCCAGCATCAACCCGCGCCAGCCGAAGCGCGGGGTGTCTTCGATCTGCATGGCCGGCAACGACACCGCACCGGCCTGCTGCCCGGCCAGCAGTTGCCACAGCGACATCGCGCCGTAGAACAGGCCGCGCTCGTCACCGGCCTCGATGACGATGCCGTCGTTGCCGATCTTCAGTGCGTAGGCTTCCGGCGAGGTGTCTCCGGCGGTTTCGACGAGGCGGAAATCGATGCCGCCGGCAGCGGAAGTCTGCAGTTGCAGCGGGGTGGTCTTGCCCAGCAGTTCGATGAACTGCGCGGCCACGCGGCCTGCGGCTTCGCCCTGCGCATGGATGCCGGTGGCGTTGTTGACGGTGTAGCGGCCTTCGCCGAGTTGCAGCAAGGCCGGGCGCGGGATCAGTGGCGCGCCACTGACTTCCGTAGCCTGCACTTGCGTGGCGGCGGCCGGGTCATCGCCGGAGGAGCAGCCGCCCAGGATCACCAGCGAGGCGAGCAGGGCGGCGGCAAGGACGGTGGCGGGGCGTCGGTGTCGGGGCATGGTGGGTCCTCGTGGTGTTGTGGGGCGGAGAGTTTCCTTCCCCCTGCGGGGGAAGGTGCCCGAAGGGCGGAAGGGGGTACGGCGTAGTGGGAATGGTGCAGTAGTGCAGCATTGGAACAACACTTGAGTGCGTTGCAGTTCCGCTCCACTTGCCCCTCACCCCAACCCCTCTCCCGTAGGGAGAGGGGCTTTGAAACCAGCATCGTTCAAAAAAAAACGGGCCTGGAAATCCCAGGCCCGTCGGAGGAGAAGACAACGTGAAACGTGTTGCGGTTTCAGCCGGGCCGGCTCAGAACTGGAAGCGCAGCGTGGCCATGTAGCGGCGGCCGGTCTTGTACAGGCCGCGGACCAGCTTCTCGGTGTTGGCCACGCCCGGAACCTCGGCGTAGGAGCGGTACTCGCTGTCCAGCAGGTTCATGCCGTCCAGGCCCAGGGACAGGTTGTCGGTGAGCTTGACGTTGAAGCTGGCGTCCAGCGAGTCGTAGTCGTCGGTGACCAGGTAATTGCCGCGATCGACGTTGGTGTAGTACTTCGAACGCCACGAGTAGGTCACGCGGGCGCTGAAGCGGTCGCTTTCGTAGAACGGGCTGAAGTTCAACTGGTTCTTGGAGTTGTACGGCAGGAAGTCACCGCTGTCGGCCTTGGCCTCGGCGTAGGTGTAGTTGGCCAGCAAGCCGAAACCGGCACCGAAGGTCTGCTGGTACGCCGCCGAGAAGCCCTTGATGGTGGCGCTGCCGGCGTTGTTCGGACGCGAGACGTCGAACTCGGTGACCGCCTGGTCAGCCTGGTTGAAGTGCTGCTCCTTCTGGGTGCTGACCAGGATGTAGTTGTCCACCTTCTTGTGGAACAGCGTGCCGGCGAGGATGGCGTTGTCGCTGAAGTACCACTCGGCCGAGAAATCCAGGTTGGTGGATTCGTAGGGATCCAGCTCCGGGTTGCCACCGCCGCCGGTGCGGGTCTGGTCGCCCAGCCACAGGTAGCTGGACATGTCGCCGTAGTTCGGGCGTGCAATCACCTTGGCGGCCGAACCGCGCAGCACCACGGTGTCGTTGAGGTCATAGACCACGTTCACGTTCGGCAGCACGTCGGTGTACTTCTTCGAGGTGGTGGCCAACTGGTAGGTGTGGGTGCCGTTGTTGGCGCCGGAGGTGCAGTTGGCGCTGCCGATGCACTGCCAACTGGTGCTGTCGGACTCGGTGCGCACCACGCGCACGCCGAAATTGCCGCGCAGGCGGTTGGCGCTGAAGTCGGCTTGCAGGTAGGCCGCGGTCACGTCCTCGGTCACGGTCCAGGTGTTGGCCGCGAACGAAGCATCGTTGAAGGTGCTTGGGCTGGGCATGGTCTGCCACGGTGCCAGCCAGTCGCCGCTGAGGATGTAGTCGGCCAGCTTCCAGCCGTCGATCATGAAGCGGCTGTCGAGGTCGCCGACGTCACCGAAACCGGAGAGGTAGTTGTCCGGCAGCGACTTGGGGTCGAACTGGTCGGCGCTGACGTCACCGTAGCCCTTGATCGAAGCCAGCGACACGCCGGCCATCGACTGCGCGGTCTCGTGCTCGCGGCGCTTGACACCGAAGCGCAACTGGTAGATCGGCGAATCCATCTGGATGCCGAAGTCGGCCTGTGCGTATTTTTCCTCGTCGCGGGTCGGCTTGGTGACGATGTTGCCGCCCCAGCCGGGACGCCAGTTTTCGGCCGTGGCCGGGTTGGCGTGCCAGCCGCAGCCCCAGGAATACTGGTCGCAGGGTTCGCCGCGGTCGAAGCTGTAGGCACCGGGGTCGTTGAACGGGCTGCCGGGGTTGGCGGGGGCGAAGTGCCTGGCGACATCCTGGATGGCATCGCTCTGGTAGCCGTCGAAGTGCAGCGTGGGCACCTTGCCGCTCAGGTCGTAGCTGTAGTTGGCCTTGTTGAGGAACTCGCCGAACACCTGGCGGCCGGTGCCGCCGGTGGCCTTGGAGTAACCGGCGTGGGCGGAGGCGAACCAGCCCTCGTCCTTCCAGGTGAACTTCAGGTCGTAGGAGTCGGTGTCCACCGTGGCCTGGCGGTTGATCAGGTCATACACGGTCAGCGCATTGCGGAACTTGGCCTTGGTGATGACGCCGCCATCGACCGACAGGTCGGTCAGGTTGCCCAGCGAATTCCAGGTGTTGCCGTTGAAGGCGAACATGGAATGGCTGATGTTGTCGTAGCCGGCCTTGACGTCGAGCATGTTGAACTCGATGTCCAGCTTGTCGTGCGGCTTGAACTGCAGGGACACCGACAGGGTGTCGCGCTCGCGCTGCTGCTCGAAGTAGTGGGCGCTGATCGAGTTGGGGGCGACGGCATCGGGGTTGGCCAGCAGGGTGGTGGCGCAACTGCCGACGCAACTGGGCGGCATGACGACGGCCTCGCCGGTGGACCAGTCGTCGCTGGTGCTGGTGATCGAGTTCGGCGCACCGTCGCGGCTGTTGATGTAGTGGTCGCCGGTCACCGTGCCGTAGGACTCGATGCCATCGCGGCGGATGCTTTCATCCGAGCGCTGGCCGGAGATGATCACGCCGAAGGTGTTGGCCTGGTTCTTCCAGCCGAACATTGCCGAGAGCGACGGCTCACCGCTTTCGATGCGGTCGTTGTACAGGTAGCCGACCGAGCCGGAGACGGTGGTGCGTTCCAGGTCCAGCGGCTTGCGGGTGGAAATGTTCACGGTGCCGCCGACCGAACCTTCGTCCAGCCACGCCTCCGGTGACTTGTAGACCTCGACCTTGCTGACGATCTGCGGCGCCAGCAGCGAGTAGTTGAAGGTGCGGCCCGGCTGGTCGGTGATGAACCAGTCGGCCGAGGCCACGGTCTGGCCGTTGAGCACGGTGCGGTTCAGCGCCGGGTCGGTGCCGAGGATGCTGACCTTTTCGCCCTGGCCGAAGGCCTTGTCGATGGTCACGCCGGGGATGATGGTGATCGCCTCGGCAACGTTGGTGGCCGGGAACTTGCCGACGTCCTCGGCGGTGACCACGTCGATGATGGCATCGGCGTCACGCTTGGTATCCAGGGCCTGGCGGAGGCTGCCGCGGATGCCGGTGACGACGATGGTGTCCAGGTCGGTGGCCTGTGGCCCCTGCTGGCTGGCGTCCTGGGCGTGTGCCGAGAAACTCAGACAGGTGACGATGGCAGCGGATAGTACGGACTTGCGGTACCTCATGATGTCTCTCCTCATCATTGACGGAATGTCCGGGGTGAACCGGGAGTGCCTTGCCTTCTGCGGGGAACCGTGCCGAAGCGTTGCGGGTGCGTGCACGGCGATGCTTGCTGGATAGCCGGGAGCCGGGTCAGTCGTCCCCCCGCGCCTGGTACCAGCGGGTGGCGCCGATGACGCCCAGTTGCCCGTGTTCGACCAGCTTCACGGGGATGCGTTGCAGTGCCTCGGCCATCGGCCCCTTGTTGAGGAAGCGCTCGACGAAGCGGCTGCTTTGGATGAATGCAGCCAGACGCGGCAGGATGCCGCCGGCCAGGTAGATGCCGCCCTGGATGCCGTAGAACAGCGCCATGTCGCCGACGGCCGAGCCGAGGAAGGCGCAGAACAGCTCCAGGGTTTCGCTGGCCAGCGCATCGCCGCCGTCGCAGGCGGCGGCGCTGACCGCATCGGGCGTGGCGTGCACCGGCGTCGCGCCGCGCACCGCACACAGGGCGTGGTAGAGCTTGAGCAGGCCCGGCCCGGACAGCACCTGTTCGATGGAGACGTGCGAGCGCTCGCGCAGCAATTGCCGCAGCACGGCGATTTCCAGCTCGGTGGTCGGGGCGAGCGCGGCTTGGCCGGCCTCGGTGGCGAGCACCACGCTGCGCTTGCCGGCCGGTATCCAGACCGCGGCGCCGAGGCCGGTGCCGGGGCCGACGACCAGCACCGGGCCGTGGCCGGCCTGCTCCGGCCCGGCCAGTTGCAGCACCTGGCTTGCATCCATGTGCGCGGCGGCATGGGCGACGGCTTCGAAATCGTTGACGACGTGGACGGCACGGAAGCCGAGGTCATCGCGGATGCGCCGGGTGGACAGCGGCCAGGGCAGGTTGATGGAGATCACCGTGCCGTCCTCGCGGGCATAGCCGGCGGTGGCGATGACGCATTCGGCCACCGGCGGATGCTGGCTGGCGAAGTCGGCCAGGATGGCGCCGAGGCTGGGGTGGTCGGCGCAGCGGTACTTGCGGTAGTCCAGTACCTCGACGTCGCTGCCGGCGCCGGTACCGGCCCGGATCAGGCCGACGCGCACGTGCGTGCCGCCCACGTCGGCGGCGATCAGTTGCACGGCCGAGGTGAAGGGAGCATGGGCTGGCATGAGGCTGGCGATCACTGGTTTCCCCGATGGATGCGCGGCACTGCGTGGTGCCGTGATGGCTGGAGTGTCGGGGGTGCGTGACAACGATGTCAAGCTGCCATGCAAAAAATTTTCAAAATGGTTTCAACGCCAAATATTGCAGGTTTCCCGTGCTGTGGAAGGCAGAATTGGTTCCATGCGAAATCGAAGGAGATGAAATGTTTGTCCTGCATGGGATTTTTGGCCATCTCGTGAAATTTTTTCGCACGGTAGCAAAGGCAGTGATGGTGGCGCCGGAAACGCGAAGGCCACCGTTTCCGGTGGCCTCGGTACGAGCCTCGTGCCGGCACCCGGCACCCGGCACCCGGCACCCGGCAGGGCATCGGCATCTCCACCCCGGTCCTCGGCGCCCTGGTTGCCTGCCGAGAGAGGCGGCGCTGCAATTTACCGAGGGTACGTGCAGCCCTGCCTGCTTTCAGGCAATTGCTTGAATGCCGTTCTTTTCGACGATCGTGAGCAGGCGAAGCGCGGGGCCACCCGGTTTCTTCACGCCACGCTCCCAATCCGAAATCAGGTTCTTGCTGACGTTCATGTAGCGGGCAAAAACCGGCTGCGACAGGTGTTCGCGCTCGCGCACGGCGCGAATGCGTTCCGGCGGCATGGGTTGGATGGGAGCAAGGCAGGCCTCGTCGAACTCGCGCATGGTCTGCTTGTCGACAGCCCGGATGTCGTGCAGCGCCTCCATCGTTTCATGGATGGAAGCCAGGGCTTCACTCTGATGCTTCTTCGTCATTTTCGATGATCTCCGAGAAGTGGCCCTTGGCGATCAACTCGGCCAGTTGGGCATACGACAATCCGAGCACATGGGTTGCAGCTTTCTTGAACATCGCTTCCTGGTCATCGTCGATATTGGAGCGGCTGCTTTTGGCAAAGCCATAGACGAAAAAGGCGCGTTCGGCCGTGCGATACAGGACGATGGTGCGGAAACTGCCTGACTTGCCTTGTCCCTGGCGTGCCACGCGCTGCTTGATGACGCCGGCACCCAAATCTGCGTCGATCAGCCCGCGCTCGGCGCGGTCGATGGCCTCCAGCAGCGATTGGTTCGTGATGCATTGTTTGCGGGCGAAGCGTTGGAACCAGGCATTCTTGAAAATCCTCACGCAGTCATCCATGTACTGGCTTGATATAACACAAAGTGTTATGCACTGGAGTGAAGGACGCAAGCTGCCACAGGGGAGCGAGGGAGCGGGGGAGCCGAGGCTGCTTTTCCCGCAAATGCGAAGGCCACCGTTTCCGGTGGCCTTCGCGCATTTCCGGTAGCGGGCGGGATCAGTTCCCGGTTTGCAGTTGCACCCAGTCCAGCGTCCACATGTCCGGGCGGGTATCGCCGGTGAAGCGGATGCACAGGTCGCCGCGGGCAGCGGCCGGGGCGAGCGGTGCTTCCAGTTCGATGAAGCCATCGGCGTCCGGCGCGGCCGGCAGCGGCAGCGACACCAGCGGTTCGCCACGGCACTGCTCGCCGAGGATTTCCAGTTCGCCATGCGCGCTGCGTGCGGGGGCGAAAGTGCGGTTCGGCTCGTCATGGGCCAGTTGGAAGTTGTAGGGGATGCGGCCGGCGCGCAGCTTCACCCCGGTCACGCCGCTCAGGTCGGCGTCCTCCCACAGCCAGCACGGGTTGAAGATGTTGACGTTGAAGATGGCGCGCTCGCCCTCGGCCGGGCCGTCGTCCTCCAGCCGCAGCAGCAGCTTGCCGCCTTGCGGGCACAGGCCGAGCCGGGTGTCCTGGCGCAGCCGCAGCGAATCGGCGGTGATGTCGAAGCGGCGGGCAGCGGCCAGTGGCTTGCCGTCGAAGAATGCCGCGGCATTCACCTGCGTCGGCAGCGTCACCTGCAATGGCTGGCCGTAGCGGGGCGATGCCGCACTCACCTCGCTGCCGTCCAGCGTGTAATGCACGGCATAGCCGAGTGGGTTGTCGAGGCTGACCTCGGCGCTGCCGCTGGCGCGGTCGCCGCTGTCGTGCATGTCCACCTGGAACGGCGTCTGCGCGTAAGCGATGCCCATCGCCCGGTAGCGCTGCAACTGGCGTGGCAGGCGTTGCAGGAAGCCGTCGAAACCGCGTTGCTCGCGTGGGCTCCAGCCGGTTTCGGCCACCGCGGCCAGGCGTGGGAACAGGTGGTGTTCCAGGTTGCGGTCGTTGCGGGTGTGCTCGGTGAACAGGTTGGCTTGCAGGCCGAGGATGTGCGCGTGTTTGTCCGCCGCCAGTTCTGCCGGCACCGGCTCGAAGCCGTAGACCTGCTGCAGGCTGATGGTTGCAGGCCGGCCCGGCGGCTCGTTGGGCGAGCCGGTTTGCAGGTAGTCCATGTACATGTGGGTGACCGGCGTCATCACCACGTCGTGGCCCTCGCTGGCGGCCTTCAGCCCGCCCTCGGTGCCGCGCCAGGACATCACCGTGGCTTCCGGCGGCAGCCCGCCTTCGAGGATTTCGTCCCAGCCGATCAACCGCCGGTCGTGCCGTTCGAGGAAGGTTTCCAGGCGCTTGATGATGTGGCTCTGCATTTCCATTTCATCTTTCGCGCCGACCTCGCGCATGTGCTGCTGCACCCGTTCGGAGGCAATCCACTGGTCCTTTACCGCCTCGTCGCCGCCGACGTGCACGTACTTGGCGGGGAACATGTCGATCACTTCGAGCAACACGTTTTCGAGGAATTGCAGCGTGCTTTCCTCGGTGTTGAACAGGTTGGGAAACACGCCCCACTGGTTGTCGATGACCAGCTTCTGCTCGGTGGTGCCCAGTTCCGGGTAGGCGGCGATGGCGGCGGTGGCGTGGCCGGGCACGTCGATTTCCGGGATCACCTGGATGTGGCGCTGCGCGGCATAGGCGACGATTTCGCGGATCTGTTCCTGCGTGTAGTAGCCGCAATAGGTGCGTGGCTCGCCGGTGGCTTCGTTGCGACCGGCATCGCCCAGCGGCACGCGGCAACTGCCGACCTCGGTGAGCTTCGGGTAGCGCTTGATCTGCATGCGCCAGGCCTGGTCGTCGGTGAGATGCCAGTGGAAGGTGTTGAGCTTTTGCTGTGCCATCGCATCGAGCAGCTTGCGGATTTCGTCCAGGCTCTGGAAATGGCGCGCCGAATCCAGCATCAGTCCGCGCCAGGCGAAACGCGGTGCATCGGCGATGCGGGCGGCGGCGACGTGGCCGGCATCGTTGCCGGTAAGCAATTGCGCGGCGGTCACCGCGCCGTGGAACAACCCGGCCTCCGTGCGCGCGCTGACGTCGATGCCCTTGTTGGACACCTTCAGCGCATAGCCCTCGGCACCGGTGGCGGCGGTGGCATCAAGCTGGAAGCGGACGTGCGCCTTGTTGGCAGCATCGGCCACGGCCAGCGTCGGCCCGCCGTTCTGCGCCAGCAACTGCACGAACTGGCCGGCGACGCGGCGCGCGGCTTCATCGTTGCCGGAGGCACGCATGGAGGATTCCAGCACGAAGTCCTTGCCGTCCACGGCCTGGTAGTGAGCCGGCAGCGGGATCAGCGGTGGCGTATCGGCAGCCTGTGCCTGCGACATGCAGGCAGCGAGCAGCAGGCTGCCTGCGAACCGGCGGGTTCGTGATGCGGTGGGGCGGGGCGGGGTCATGGGCGTGGCTCCTTGGGTGTAAGTGAAGCGGGAAAGCTCATGCGTCGGCCGCACAGGGCCGAGCTGCCGGGAAAGCAAAAAAGCACCGGGCCCGGAGTGATCCAGGCCCGGTGCTCATACTGTCCGGCAACGGTACTTGCCGGGATGGATCAGAACTTCACGCGCGCGTTGAGGTAGTACTGGCGGCCATTCTCGTAGAACGCGGTGGGAATGGCGGCGCTCTGGTAGTACTTGAACGTCGGGTTGTTGAGGTTCATCGCATCCAGGCTGAAGCTCAGCCAGTCGGTTGCCTTGTAGTTCAACGCCACCGACAAGGTGCCGAAGCTGTCCTGGTAGTACGGGTTGGTGCCGGACAGGCTGATCAGGAACGCCGAGCGGTAGGTGTAGCTCACGCGCGCACCGAAGGTGTCGTTCTCGAAGTAGGCACCCAGGTTGTAGGTGTTCTTCGAGGTGCCCTGCAGCTTGTTGCTGCCGTCGGCCCAGGTGTGCGAGGACTTGCCATCGGCATAGGTGAAGTTGGCGTTGATGCCGAAGTTGTCGCCGAACGGCTGCTCGTAGGCCACTTCCACGCCGCTGACCTTGGCGTCGGCGTTGATCGGCATGGAGACCTGGTAGTCCTCCAACTGGTGGGTCAGCTCGCTGTACAACTGCTGGGTTTCCACGCCGTAGGCGATGTAGTCCTTCAGGTTCATCGAGTACGCACCGACCGACAGCAGGCCGCGCGGCATGAAGTACCACTCCAGGTTGGCGTCGAGGTTGTTGGACACCGTCGGCTTCAGCGTCGGGTTGCCGCCGCCGCCGAGGCGGTTCAGGTCCGAACCCCAGGACGAGGCACCCAGTGCCGAGAAGTCCGGCAGGGTCTGGGTCTGCGAGGCAGCGAAGCGGAACACCAGGTTGTCGGTCAGGTCGAACTTCAGGTTGGCGCTGGGCAGCAGGCGGCTGTGGGTGTTGTTGTAGGACAGCGCCTTCCATGCACCGAACAGGCTGCTGACATCGACGTTGGCCGGGTCGGACACTGCCTGGTAGGTGTTGACGTCCTGGTCGATGTCGACGTAGCGCAGGCCGACGTTGCCGCTCCAGCGGTCGCCGGAGAAGTTGGCCTGGACGTAGGCGGCGAAGTTCTTCTCGGCGACCTTCCACTCCGCGCCGTAGTTGTGGCGGCCATCGGGGCCATCGTTGTTGGACAGCCAGGTGGAATTGGCGAGCACCGAATCACGCAGTGCGCCGGTGGTGAAGTACCACAGGTCGCGCGGGAAGGTGCCGCCGATGCCGCCGGCGAAGCTGCCGGGGTAGTTGGCGGTGGCGCCGCTTTGCAGTGCGCCCCAGATGTCGCCCGGCGATGCGCCTTCCGGCGATTGTGCTTCACGCTTGTGGTCGGCGTAGCGGGCGCCGAAGTCGATCGAGCTCAGGGTGCCGTCGTTGAAGTACTGGGTGAAGTCGGCGGTGAACCACTTTTCCTTGTCCAGCGCGGTGACCTGCTGGTTGCCCCAGGTGCCGAAGCTGGTCACGCCGTTGGGGCTGTAGTCGCCGCCGAGGGTCCAGTCGATCGGCGAGCCGTTGCCGTGGGTACTCCAACTGGCGCCGCCGCCATTGGCCAGGGTCACTTCGGCGATGAACTGGCGGTCGGTCGAACCTTCGCCCTTGGTGGAGCCGGCCTGGAACTTGGCGCGGAGGTTGTCGTTGACCTGCCAGTCGGCGTCGAAGGTGACGTAGTTGCTCTTGGCCGAGGCCTCGCGGGAGATCATGTCGTAGACGGCGTAATCAATGCCGTCCGGATAATCAGGATGGCCTGGGCCAATGCCGGTGTAGGTGGCGTTGGTCAGCACGCCGTCCTTGACCACGTAGCCGGCGTCGGGCGCCTGCTTGCGGGCAAAGTTGCCGCCCCACAGCATGAAGTTGCGGTTGTAGTTGTTGGCCTTCATGTCCGAGCTGAAACCTTCGATGCCGAAGGTCAGGTCGTCGGACGGCTTGAACTGCAACGACACCAGGCCGCCTTCGCGGTCGCGGGTCTGTTCGAACAGGGTCGAGCCGAGCAGGCCGGGGGCCCATACGCCGACCAGGTCGGGGTTGGAAATGCCGGCCGCGTCGGTGGCGCCGATCTGGAAGAAGCCGCCGGGGATTTCCTGCGCCTGGCGGCTCAGTTCACGCCGCTGCTTGAACGCCTGCACCATCACGCCGAAGGTGCCTTCCTCGTTCTTGTAGTTGAACAGGCCGGCCAACTGCGGATCGGTGGACTTGGCCGCATCCGAGCGCACCGCGCCGACCGAGGCTTCGGCGGTGAGCTGCTTGGAGAACTCCAGCGGCTTGCGGGTGATGATGTTGACCGAACCGGTGGTGCCGCCGTCGGCCAACTTGGCCTGCGAGGACTTGCTCACTTCCACCGAGCGCACCAGTTCCGACGGCAGCAGGGTGTAGCTGACGCTGCGGCCGACGCTGTTGCCCTGGCTGAGCACGAACCAGTCGGCCGAGCCGACGGTGTGGCCGTTGATCAGGGTCTGGGTCAGGCTCGGGCTGGTGCCGCGCAGGCTGACGCGGTCGGCTTCGTCGAAGCCGCCTTCGTCGGCCGAGGACGAGCTGATGTTCACGCCCGGCAGGCGTTGCAGGGTGTCGGCGACGTTGTGCGCCGGCAGCTTGCCGACGTCTTCGGCGGTCACCACTTCAACGCGGCTGTTGGCCTCGCGCTTGGTGTCCAGCGATTTTTCCATCGAGCCGCGGATGCCGGTGACGGTAATGGTGTCCAGGTCGGTGGCCTGGGGCTGCGCTTCCTGCGCATGTGCGCCGAAGGCAAGGCAGCTGACGATGGCTGCCGAAAGCAGGGTCTTGCGATGCATGTTGTCTCTCCTCAACATCGGGGTGAATGGCACCAAAGGTGCCGCGTTACTGCGGTCTTGCCGGTGGTTCTGCTGCGTGTGCCGCGAAGGCCTGGGTGGCCGACTTCTCCAGATACCAACTGGCCGCGCCGATGACGCCCAGTTGCCCGTGCTCGACCAGCTTCACGGGGATGCGTTGCAGCGCCTTCGTCATCGGCCCCTTGTTGAGGAAGCGTTCGACGAAGCTGCTGTTCAGAAGGAATTGGCCGATCTTCGGCAGGATGCCGCCGGCCAGGTAGATGCCGCCCTGCACGCCGTAGAGCAGGGCCATGTCGCCGATGGTCGAACCCAGGATGCCGCAGAACAGTTGCAGGGTTTCCACCGCGAGCGGGTCGCTGCCGTCACAGGCGGCGGCGCTGACGGCATCGGGCGTGGCATGCACCGGCGTGGTGGCGCGCACCGCGCACAGGGCGTTGTAGAGGTTGAGCAGGCCGGGGCCGGACAGGGCGTGTTCGACCGCCACGTGCGGGTGGTCGCGCAGCATCTGCTGCAGCACCGCCAGTTCCAGTTCGGTGGTGGCGGCCAGCGAAGCCTGCCCGGCTTCGGTGGCGAGCACCACCGAATGTTCGCCGACCGGAATCCACACCGCCGCGCCCAGCCCGGTGCCGGGGCCGACCACCAGGGTGGGGCCGCGAGGTGCGTCGGCCGGGCCGGTGAGCTGCAGCACCTGGCTGTCGCCGATGTGGGCGGCGGCGTGCGCCACGGCTTCGAAATCGTTGACCAGGTGCACGTTGCGGAAGCCGAGCTCGTCGCGGATGCGGGCGGAGGACAGCGGCCACGGCAGGTTGGCGGAAATGACGCTGCCGTCGGCCAGCGCGTAGCCGGCGGTGGCGATGACGCAGTCGGACACCGCCGGGTTGTGGCGGGCGAAGTCGGCAAGGATCGCGCCCAGCCCCGAATGGTCGGCGTTGCGGTATTTGCGATAGGACAACACCTCGATGGCCGCGCCGCTGTTGCCGGCACGGATCAAACCGACACGGACATGGGTGCCACCGACGTCGGCGGCATAGAACGGCTGCGGCGCGCGCTCGGCTGAAGAGGTCTGCAGTGTGGGGGCAGCAGCGGTCACTCGGTTTCCTGTGGCATGGGGCGCCGGTCAGACGCCGTATGGGGACCGAGTCTGTAATTGCTTTGACAACGATGTCAACGAGTTTTTGCAACTTTCGATGTTGCATCGCGTCACATTTTGCGCAGACTGCGGTGCAGCCTTGATCGTTGCATTCGAGACAATGAGATTGATGCGTCAAGCTTTTGCAGGGCTTTGGCATTGATGTGCGTAGCCCGGCGCTTTCCGGCACCGCCGTGCAGTGCTCAGGAAACGCGCTATGCGGTTGACAAAGTTGTCAAGGCCAAAGGATAAAGGTGACAACGTTGTTCCCAGTTGTCATGACCGGCGCGAGCCGCCCCTCACACGCTGCAGGAGCTTTTCCATGTCCGCTGTTTCCGCTTCCACGCCCCGCGCCGGCATGGTCTCGTCCATCGCCATCGTCGGCGGCCTGTTCTTCATCCTCGGCTTCTGCACCTGGATCAACGGGCCGCTGATCGCCTTCGTCAAACTGGCGTTCGAAGTGAGCGAGGTGTCGGCCTTCCTCGTGCTGATGGTGTTCTACCTGTCGTACTTCTTCCTCGCGCTGCCGGCCTCGTGGATCCTCGAACGCACAGGCATGAAGAAGGGTCTGGCGCTGAGCCTGGCGGTGATGGCGGTGGGCGCGATGCTGTTCGGCCAGTTCGCCACCCAGCGCTGGTTCGGCGGCGCGCTCGGCGGCCTGTTCGTGATCGGCGGCGGCATGGCGCTGCTGCAGACGGCGGTGAACCCGTACATCTCCATCCTCGGACCGATCGAAGGCGCGGCCCAGCGCATCGCGTTGATGGGCATCTGCAACAAGGTCGCCGGCATCCTCGCCCCGATCGTGATCGGCTCGCTGGTGCTGCACGGCATCGGCGACCTCGATGCACAAGTGCAGGCGGCCGATGCGGCGACCAAGGCGCAGTTGCTCAACGATTTCGCCGCCAAGATCCACACCCCGTACATGGTCATCGCCGGGGTGTTGCTGGTGGTGGCGGTGGGCGTGTTGTACTCGCCGCTGCCGGAAGTGCGCGCGGCCGAGGCCAACGCCGGTGATACCGCGGGCAACGCGGGAAAGCGCAGCATCTTCCAGTTCCCGCACCTGTGGCTGGGCGTGCTGTGCCTGTTCCTGTACGTCGGCGCGGAAGTGATGGCCGGCGATGCCATCGGCACCTACGGCAACGGCTTCGGTTTGCCGCTGGACAGCACCAAGTTGTTCACCTCCTACACGCTGACGGCGATGCTGGCCGGTTACCTGGTCGGGCTGCTGCTGATCCCGCGCTTCGTGTCGCAGGAACGCTGGTTGGCGGTGTCGGCGGCGTTGGGCGTGCTGTTCTGCCTGGGGGCCTATTTCACCCACGGCAACGTCTCGGTGGGCTTCGTCGCCGCGCTGGGTTTCGCCAACGCGATGATGTGGCCGGCGATCTTCCCGCTGGCGATCCGCGGCCTGGGCCAATTCACCCAGACCGGCTCGGCCTTGCTGGTGATGGGCATTGCCGGTGGCGCGATCATTCCGCAGGCATTCGCGCTGCTCAAGCAGCACTTCGACTTCCAACTGGTGTTCGCCGCGCTGATGGTGCCGTGCTACCTGTACATCCTGTTCTACGCCGTTGCCGGGCAGCGTGCCGGACGCGCGCATGGTGGCTGAATCGAGCATCATGGCGGCTACCCCAGCCAGGCAGGAAACAGGTATGCGCAGACCCACCATCAAGGATGTCGCCGAGCGCGCCAAGGTGTCGCTCAAGACGGTATCGCGGGTCATCAACAACGAGCCTTCGGTGATGCAGGCCACCCGTGCGCGCGTGCTGCGGGCGGTGGCCGAGCTGGACTACGAGCCGGACCCCTCGGCGCGCAACCTGCGCAGCAATACCTCCTTCGTGATCGGGCTGGTGTACGACAACCCCAACCCGTACCACATCATCGGGGTGCAGAATGGCGTGCTGTCGGCCTGCCGCGAAACCGGCTTCGGCCTGCAGATCCACCCGTGCGATTCGACCTCGCCGATGCTGGCCGAGGAACTGGCCGACTGGGTGCAGCGCTCGCGGCTGGCGGGGCTGGTGCTGACCGCGCCGATGTCCGAGCGCGCCGAACTGGTGGCCGCACTCACCGCGCGCGGCATCAAGACCGTGCGGATCATTGCCGCCACCGAGGACCCGGCCGACGGCCCGTGCGTGTTCGTCGATGACCGCGATGCGGCCTACGAGATCACCGAGCACCTGATCCAGCTCGGCCACCAGCGCATCGGCTTCCTGTGGGGCGGGCCGGAGCACCATTCCAGCGGTGAGCGCCACGCGGGCTACGAGTCGGCGTTGAAGGACTACGGCATCCCGTTGGACAAGCACCTGGTGGTGCCGGGCGACTACACCTTCGATGATGGTTTCCGTGGTGCGCGCCGGCTGCTGGCGTTGCGCGAGCCGCCTACCGCGATCTTCGGCTCCAACGACGAAATCGCCGCCGGCGTGCTGGCCGCGGCCAATTCGGTTGGCCTGAACGTGCCCTACGACCTGTCCATCGCCGGCTTCGAGGACAGCCCGTTTTCACGCCAGTCGTGGCCGCCGCTGACCACCGCCAAGCAGGCCACCGGCGACATCGCCCGCCATGCCGCGCGCCTGCTGATAGGCCAATTGCGCACCGACGCCTACGACGACAACCCGATGCAATTGCAGAACCAGGGTTTCGTGCCGCAGTTGGTGGTGCGCGGCTCCACCGCACCGCTGCGGCAACAGCCGTTGCGGCCCCCGACACCCTCCCCCGACATTTCCGAGTAGACCCATGTTGCCCAGCGAGACCGAAACCCTGATGTTCAACGAGGCGGCCTCCAGCGCCGCCGTCATCGCCGCCCAGTACGCGCGCAACCGCGAGGTGGTGCAGGCATTGGCCGCCGAATTGCGGCAGAACCCGCCGCCATTCGTGGTGACCTGCGCGCGCGGCAGCTCGGACCATGCCGCCACCTACGCCAAGTATCTGTTCGAGACCCAACTCGGGCTGGTCACCGCGTCGGCGTCACCGTCGGTCGGTTCGGTCTACGAGGCCCGGCAGCAACTGCATGGCGCGTTGTACCTGGTGATTTCGCAATCGGGCAAGAGCCCGGACCTGCTGCGCAACGCCGAGGCCGCCAAGGCTGCCGGCGCGCGCGTGGTGGCGCTGGTCAACGTCGAGGATTCGCCGCTGGCGCAACTGGCCGACACGGTGATCCCGATGGCCGCCGGCGCCGAGCGCAGCGTGGCTGCGACCAAGAGCTACCTCGCTTCGCTGGCGGCGATCCTGCAATTGGGTGCGTACTGGCGCAACGATCCGGCGCTGATCGCCGCACTCGACGCATTGCCGGCGGCACTGTCGCAGGCGTGGGAGTGCGACTGGAGTGCAGTGACCGAGGGTTTGGTCGAAGCCCACAACCTGTTCGTGGTCGGCCGCGGGCCCGGCCTTGCCGCCGCGCAGGAAGCGGCGCTGAAGTTCAAGGAAACCTGCGGCCTGCATGCCGAGGGCTATAGCTCGGCGGAAGTGAAGCACGGCCCGATGGCGCTGGTGGGCAAGGACTTCCCGGTGCTGGCCTTCGCCCAGCCTGACGAAACCGGTGCCGGCACCCGCGCGCTGGCCGACGAGTTTGCCGCCCGCGGTGCCAGGGTGTGGCTGGCCGGGGAGGGCGGCAACCTGCCGGTGGCCACTGCGCCGCACCCGCTGTGCGCGCCGCTGCTGACGGTGCAGAGCTTCTACCGCGCGATCAATGCGCTGGCGTTGCGCCGTGGTTTCAACCCTGATTTGCCGCCGCATTTGAACAAGGTGACGGAAACGGTTTGACGCTTTTTTCTCCCTATGGGAGAGAACAGGGATTTTCCCTTCTCCCGGCGGGAGAGGGTGTCCCAAGGGCGGATGAGGGGTGAACGCAGTCCATGATGCTTGAACCATCGGGACTCCATTGCCCCTCACCACAACCTCTCGCCCCGAAGGAAGAGGGGCTCTGCATCCCAATCCTCCCGCTGTTGCGGCAACGGGAGGGCATCTGGAAAACAAAAAGATGACCCGTTACGCATTGACCAACACCCGCGTCCTGATCGATGACGAATTCCAGTCCGGCATCGCCGTCTGCGTGCAGGACGGCAAGGTTGCCAGGTTGCTGCCGGAATCGACCTTGCCGGCGGGCCTGCCACATCACGACCTCGGTGGTGGTTGGTTGCTGCCCGGTTTCATCGACGTGCAGGTCAACGGCGGCGGTGGCGCGCTGCTCAACAACACGCCGGATGTGGATGCGCTGCGCATGATGATGCGCGGCCACCGCCGCTGCGGCACCACCGGCATGCTGCCGACGCTGATCAGCGACGACGTGGCGGTGATGGAAAAAGCCATCGCCGCAGTGCGCCAGGCCATCGCCGACGGCGTGCCGGGCATCCTCGGCATCCATCTGGAAGGACCGTACATCGCACCGGCACGCAAGGGCACGCATGACGCCGGCAAGTTCCGCGTGCCGGGTGCGGACGAGGTGGCGATGGCGACGTCGCTGGACAACGGCGTCACCCTGATCACGCTGGCGCCGGAACGGGTGCCGGCGGCAACCATCACCATGATGGTCGGCAATGGCGCCATCATCTGCGCCGGTCATACGGCCGCCACTTACGAGGAAACCCGCGCCGGGCTGGATGCCGGCATCAGTGGTTTCACCCATCTCTACAACGCGATGACGCCGCTGCAGGGGCGCGAGCCCGGCGTGGTCGGCGCGGCACTGGAGGATGCGGGCAGTTGGGTCGGGGTGATCGTCGATGGCGTGCATGTGCATCCGGCCAGTCTGCGGGTGGCGCTGGCGGCCAAGCCGCGCGGCAAGGTGCTGCTGGTGACCGACGCGATGCCGATGGTGGGCGCGGACGATCCTTCGTTCGCGTTGTATGGCGAGGTCATCACCGCGGTTGACGGGGTGGTGCGCAATGCCGCCGGTGCGTTGGCCGGTTCGGCGCTGGACATGGCCACGGCGGTGCGCAACACGGTCAAGCTGCTGGGGCTGCCGTTGGCGGAGGCGGCGCGGATGGCGTCGACGTATCCGGCGCAGTTCCTGCGGCTGGGCGATCGTTACGGGCGCATCGAGGAGGGGTATCAGGCGGATTTCGTGCTGCTGGACGAGGCGTTGCAGGTGCAGGCCACCTGGATCGCGGGCCAGCAGGATTGATGTAGCCCCTCTCCCCGCGGGGCGAGGACGCGAGCTTGAGTCCCTCTCCCCTCGGGAGAGGGGTTGGGGTGAGGGGCAATGGAGTCCAGATGCGGGGTTGATAGGTAAAGCAAAGGCTTTCACTCCTGCTTCGCAGGAGCGAGTTACTTCTCTTTGCTCGTGCAAAGAGAAGGTAACCAAGAGAAACACGGCCGGACGCGAGCCGACGCGGCTGCGCCGCATCGGTTCCCTGCGCTCCTCGCGGAACGAGGGGGCGGCGCACAACTCGCTTCGCTCAGACACGTGCGCCTCTTCGCCCCTCGTTCCACTGCGGTGCTCGGCTCGCTCTACGGCAAGGAAGTCAAAAGCCGAAAGGCAAAATCACTGGCAGCAACAGCAACAGCAACAGCAACAGCAACAGCAATCTCCGCTTCTGCTCGTCATTCTCGCGAAGGCGGAAGCGTTTCATAACAGCACGCAGTGCTGGTCAATCGCTCCTTGAGAGTCGCTTGATCACTTTTTGACGCCCGTTGCGCGGAACATCACCAATGACCAGTTCCCAACCACTCCCCACACCCACGCGCTACGCCTCGGTCGATGCGCTGCGCGGCATCACCGTCGCGGCGATGCTGCTGGTCAACAACCCCGGCACCTGGAGCCATGTGTTCGCGCCGTTGCAGCATGCGCAGTGGAATGGCTGCACGCCCACCGACCTGATCTTCCCGTTCTTCCTGGTGATCGTCGGCGTGTCGATCGGGCTGGGCGTGGTGCCGCGGGTCGAGCGGGGCGGTGACCGTGCCGGGCTCACCCGCACCGTGCTGGTGCGGGCCCTGCGCATCCTCGGCCTCGGGCTGTTGCTGCACCTGGTGGCGTGGTGGTGGCTGGACCTGCCGCATTACCGGCCGTGGGGCGTGTTGCAGCGCATCGGCCTGTGCTTCGCCATCGCCGGCATGGCGGCCATCTGGTTGTCCGCACGCATGCAGTGGCTGTGCACCGGTTTGCTGTTGGGTGGTTACGCGACGTTGCTGGCGGTCGGTGGCACGTTGCCGTGGCACAACCTGCCCAGCCGGGTGGACACCGCCCTGCTCGGCCCGTTGCTCTACCAGTACGACGCTGCCACCGGGCTGGGGCATGACCCCGAGGGCCTGCTGTCCACCCTGGGGGCGCTGGTCTCGACCCTGATCGGGCTGCATGCCGGCCGCGTACTGCGCAGTGGGCGACCGCTGCGGCTGCTGGCGGCGGCGATCGCGCTGCTGGTTGCCGGGGGCATGTGGGCGCAGTGGCTGCCAATCAACAAGAACCTGTGGACGCCGTCCTACGTGCTGTGGACGGCCGGTTGGGCATATTCCGCATTGTGGTTGGCGCACCGGCTGGTCGACCACAACGGCTGGCCGGCGCTCGGCCGGCGCTTCGGCGTCAACGCCATCACCGCCTATGCCGGCTCCGGCGTGATGGTGCTGGCAATGCTGGCCAGCGGCAGTTGGGGCTGGCTGTACGCGCAGGTGTTCGACCGCTGGGTCACCCCATTGGCCGGCGCCGAAGCCGCCTCGCTGGCGATGGCGCTGGCCTTCGTCGCGCTGTGGTGGCTGCCGATGGCATGGCTGGACCGGCGGCATATCTACCTGAAAATCTGAATCCGGCTGATGGCCGGTGACTCCCTCGGATCGCTCCTTCGCGGGGCTGCCCGCATGGGATCCGGATTTCCCCGAACCGCCAAACCAGTCCATTCCGATACCGCCCCCCGACGCAATGCCGCAGCGTGGCCGCTCCTCCACGGAGCGGAGCCGCGCCGATGTCCATCACCCTGCTCGACCCCAAGAACGACTACGTCTTCAAGCGCCTGTTCGCCGATGCCCCGGCGCTGTTGGCCGACCTGATAAGCGCGGTGCGCCACGACTGCCCGCCGGTGCGCGAAGTGCACGTGCTCAACCCGCGCATCGAACCGGCCGACCTGCACGGCAAGTACATCGTCCTGGATCTGCTGGCCCGCGATGCCGCCGGCCGTCACTACAACGTGGAAATGCAGGTGCGTCGTTATCACGACCACTCCGAGCGCGCCGCCTACTACCTCGCCAACACCCTGGCCGGGCAACTGGAGCGCGGCGAGGACTACGCCGAGCTGCCCGGCGCGGTGGGTATCCACCTGCTGGATTTCAGCCTGTATGCACCGCCGCAGTGGCACTGGTGCTTCGAACTGCGCGACCGCACCCACCCGCAGGTACGTCTGACCGAAACCCTGCAACTGCACCTGCTGGAACTGCCCAAGGCCCGCGATGAAGACCCGGTGGGCACGGCCTTGGCCGCGTGGGTGGCATACTTCGCGCATTGGCAGGAGGACGAGATCATGGCCCACATCCAGCACGCCCCGGTCCGCGACGCGATGAATCGTTTGCAGGCTCTGTCGGCAGACGAAGAAGCCAAGCGCCGCGCCTTCGAACGCGAACGTGCCCTGCACGATGAAATCAGCCTGCTCAACGGCGCACGGAAGGAAGGCCGTATCGAGCAACTGTCCCGGCAACTGCGGCGCAAATTCGGTCCGCTGCCGGAGTCCGTTGAGCTGCGTTTGCAGCAGGCAGGCGAGTCCGAACTGGACCGCTGGGGTGACGCGGTGTTGTTCGTCGATACGCTGGATGCCGTGTTCGGGGATTGAATGCCGCTTCCAGCCGTTTCGCCTCATTGAGGAACCGAGTGGTGAACGGGTCGCGATGGTGCCCGGAGTTGGTTGGGCAGGTGTCTGCCGTGGCCTTGGCGACACCAGCGGCATATCTGTTTGAAAACACGAATGCGGCAGGCGAATTGGCCAACGCATGCATCCGCACTGGCGCAATGACGAAGAAAGTGTGATTGCGTGATCGGATTTGACTGCTTTTCACGATTGGATAGGTAAGCGCCAGGGGATTTGGGGCGCCAGCCAGCAATCTTTCGGGGAAATGCATGAGCCGTCGTCTTGTCCGCTTGTCGCGGACCGATAAGCAAGTATCGTCCTGCCTGCCTGCCTGCCTGCCTGCCTGCCTGCCTGCCTGCCGGAGCCACGGCAATGAGCGCCTGGGTCGGCAACCGGCCGCCATTGATTCGCCTGTTGGGCGAGTGCCGCATCGGTGACGATGCCCGGCCGCAGCGGTTGGCCTATCGCAAGGGCTGGGCGCTGTTGGCCTACTTGGCGGTGGAGCGCACGCGCACGCACCGTCGCAGCCAAGTTGCGGCAATGCTGTGGCCGGAACTGGAGCAGCATGCGGCCCTGACCAATCTGCGCCAGGTGCTGCGCGACCTGAACCAGGCACTGCTCGCCACGGTCGGCGAAGGCGTGCTGCTGGTCGACCGCGAAACCGTGCGCTTGTGCCCGCAGGCCTCGCAGGGGCTGCTGGACATCGACCTGCTGGAAAGTGGCAGCGTCGGTACCGACTGGCTGCTCGAAGCCGGCGAATTGCTGGACGGCATCGTGCTGGACCATTGCGATGATTTCGGCGAATGGCTGCTGGGTGTCCGCTCGTGGACGTGGCGACGGCTGCTCGGTGCGTTGGAACGCGGCCGCGATGACGCCGCTGCCTGCGGCGACATGGCGCTGGCCGTGCGCCTGGCCCGCCGGCAAGTGGCGCTGGACCGCTGGGACGAGGAAGGCCAGCGCGGCCTGATGCGCCTGTACCAGCAGATGGGCAAGCCGGGCATGGCGCTGGAGTGCTACCGCCTGCTGGAAGACTACCTGCGGCGCGAGCTGGCCGTGGAGCCGCAAGTGGCAACACGCGCACTGGCCGCGGAAATCGAACAGTACGCTCCCCGGCCTTTCATGCCGCCGCTGCGCATGCCGGCATGGGATGCGCGCATGAGCCAGTTGTGGGCGGGCATGCGGGTGTAGAGCGGCAATGCGTTACGGTCACGGACTGCTGGAACCGAATTGCATGGCGGCAGAGCGGACCGGGGAATCCGGGTAGATGCCCAGCATGTTTGCACGCTGGGCTTCGTCCACGATTTCCGTCTCCAGTACTTCGGATTTGCCCGGGAAGTTGATGGTTTCTTTGAATTCCTTGAGCCTTTGGCGGGCGCGATTCTCATAGCTGGTGGCGAACCCCTTCATGACCCCGGCCGCGATCATGCCGCCCACCGCCGTGCCGATGCCTGCCGTGGCCACGGCCACGCGCCAGTTCCAGCCGCCATAGGTCTCGAAGGTTTCGCCAATGGTGTCGAGCACGCCCGCAGTGGCACTGGTTATCTGGGCGGCACCGGCAACCAGCCCGGCATCAGCGCTGTAGTTGTTGGCCACGGCCAGGTCCAGCATGATTTCCAACTGTTCGCCGTAGTTGTGCATGGCCGGGGTGGTCAGGCGAGCGGCCACGGCCACGTTGGCATGGGCATGGATGGCCGGGCCGTAGCTCTCGCCGCAGCGCAACCGGGTCCATAGCTGATCCAGGCCTACGGCATGCACCTTGTCCTGGTAGTTGCCCGTGCCGCCGCTTGGTTGTCGTGGCGACTGGAAGGCCAGTGATGCACCGACATGCAGTGGCGCAGGTGTCAGTGGATCGGGCATTGCCAGGGCATAGGCGATATTGCCGGCCACTTCGCCCGAGCCATCTTCGCGCAAGGTATGCACGAAGTCCGGGCTGGTCGGCAGCAGGGCAGCGCTACGCAGTGCATCGCACAAGTCCAGGCCGTTGGTGCGCAACTGCGGCAGGTCGTCACAGGTGGGCGAGCCGGCCGACAGATGGTCGCAGGTGTTCCAGAGCTTGATCTGGTGGGCCGGTGCGATGGTTGGTGAGTTGACGATGACCTGCAGCGTCTTGGCGCGATCCTGCAGCGCTGCCAGATCGGCATCGGCAGGCATGTCCCAGGTCTTCTCGTCGTAGTCGGGGACGGTGAGCGCTGCGCCCGTGCGACGGAGAACGCCGTAGCGGATGGCCGAAGCACGGCGGTCGGGGAGCCCCAGGGTCGCATAGGGCAGGGTGCCGACGGCCAGGCTGCCGGCGCAGTCCTCGCGGCCGTCATGGTCTGCATCAGGGCAGGGCAGGCGTGATTGGATCGCGGCGAAGGCCAGCAAGGCATCGTCGGCACGTTGCAGCAGGTTGCGCTGGGTGACCTGCGTGCGTTCGGCGGATTCCATGCCGATCCAGCGAGCCAGCAGGATGCCGATGATGCCGAGGATCACCAGCGCCACGGTCAGCTCGATCAGGGAAAAGCCCGACTGCCGTGGCATTGGCGCGAGGGGATTCGGTTGTACCGGGAGGCCGAGGGTGTGAGTCATGGGGTGAGCCCTGCGCTGTCCAGCATGATGGCCTTGCGGTTGGCGTTGGTGTGCAGTGCATCAACTTTTTGCAGATAAAGCCTGGTGTCGTTTTCGACCTGCTTGGCTTGTTCGATGCCTTCCCTGGCGCTGGCCAAGTCGTCGTTGGCCAACTTGACCTGGTAGGCGGAGAAACCAATGGAAGCCAGTGCCACGATGTTCTCGGCAATGCCCACGCCGATGGCAAAACCTTCCGGTGGCCAACCGGCGGCGGTGAGGGTGATTGCGATGGCCTCATCGGCGATGGCCATTGCCAATCCCAGTGCGGCGAAAGCGAGTCCGGTCTGGGCCTGGTCCAGGGTCAAGTCGGCGATCTTCACGTCGAACTCGCGGAACTGATGGTTGAAGCCGGCCATCTGCTTGGCGCTCCAGGACGCCAAGGCGGCCTGGGCGCTGCCCTGCGCGCGGGCAAGGCGGTCCGGGCAGGCCAGCCGAGAGGCAAGTTCGCCTGGTCCGGCTGCGGAGGTCAGGACTTGGCTGGTGCCATCACCGGGCAGGGACTGCGAAGTCGGGTCCCAGGTTTCGGCGCCTTGAGCAAGGTCATGCCCGCGTGATCCGGAATGGGCGAGGTAGAACGCCACCGGCATTCCCAGTCCACCCATCCGGATGTCGCTACGCTGATCCAGCAGCAAGCGCATGCAGAAATCCAGGCCGTTGGCGGCGCTGGCAATCTGGGCTTCGTAGTCGGGCGAGAGCAGCGGGCGGAACAGGTCGGCCGGTGGCAATGCCAGATGCGGTTGCACCTGGTAGCGAACCCGCATCCGAGGTGACAGCCCCAGCTCCTGGACCGGGAGCCAGCCTGCGCTGCTGCCATTGTTGGCGCGTCCGTCACCGTCGCTGTCAGCGGCCGGCATCCTCGCGTGGGCGCGGGCGTATCCGAGCAATGCCTGCTCGGCCTGAAGCAATTCCCCGCGTTGCCGTTCCTGGTCGATGACCTGGCTGCCCAACGGCAGCAGGGTGAGCAGCAATGCCGTCAGCAATGCGGCGATGATCAGGCCCACGGCCAGCTCGACCAGTGACCAACCCTGCTGTTTGGCGTGCGAACGGGGGGCGGTCATGGCGTGACTACCTGCAATGGGCGTGCACCCACCGAGCCACGTGCATCGGCGCGCTCCAAGGCGGCTTCGGCGCCGAACCCGATCGGACTGGAGTTGGCGCCACTGGGGCCCACCTGGTCGTCCTGATTGCGCCGCAGATCGTCGTATTCGGCCTTCAGTTTGTCGAACTGGCCTTTGAGGCCGCCTTTCCCGTCTTTGCCTTCATAGGCGATCCGGGCCTCTTCGGTGGCGTCCTGAGCAAGCCCCCAGTCCTCGTAGGCGCGGTTGTAGGGGTAGCGCTGGCAGTAGATGCCGTGGAGGCGGGCGTCTCCCCAACCGCCTCCCCACCACCAGGTGCCGTTGAAGAAATTGCAGGTGTCCTTGTTGTATATCTCGAGGTTACCGGTCACCAGCAGGCGGGGTGCGAGGTAGACGTTGGACTCTCCATTGTTGTTGTATGGCTCGGGTGCGTAATAGGGCAGCCAGCGGGTGTGGGGACAAGTGGTCACGACCTTGTTGATCGTGCAGGGCTCGTAATAGGTCTCCGTGTTGCGGTCGGAGTTCCGCGAATCCAGCCAGTCGTAGCGGATGGGATTGCCATCGGAATCCTTGATGACCTCGATGGCCTGATTGAACCAGCCGCCCGGATAGTTCATCCAGGGTGCCTTGGCATTGTTGTAGGCCGAGGCGGTGGCGTTGCGGTTGTCGATGGTGGCTTGCTTCTCGGCCTTGGTGGCGTCCAGGCGTTCACGCATGCGCTTGCGGCAGTTGGCCAAAGGGTCGGAGTCTTCGGCCATGACCGGCTTGTTGTCCCCGTCCATGACGGGCTTGCCATCGACAGGCGGCACCGGGCGCACGCAGGTATCGATATAAACGACACCTTCCTTCGCGCTGTCGCATTTCTGTTTATTGATGAGGTCGCTCTGCGGCAAGGCGCAGAACTGGCTCTTCTCCCGCACCATGCCGTCGAAGATCGACTCCACCTCGGAGGTGCCGACGAACCACTGGTTCCAGTTCTTCTGCAGCTCTTCGACTTCGCGGTCGATCTCGCCAATCCGGCGGTTGTTCACGGCCCAGCGCTCGGCCAGCTTGCGCTTGTCGATGGCATCGCTGACTGCCAGATCCCAGTTGAATACGATGTGCTCTATCCGGTCGTGCGTGCCGAGCTTGGTTGTCACTTCTTTTTCATCGACGGTCTCGGTCTTGGACCCCACGTAGACGCAGTTGTCGCCTTGCTTTTCATATTCGCCGTTACCGGCACCCACGGGTTTGCACTCGACCACGGTCTTCTTGTAGCGGCCGCCGTGCAGGTCCCATGACTCCCCTTCGTTGATGCGGCTCTTTATCTGGGTGGAACCTGCGGTATCCGAATGCTCTCCACTCCAGGGCGCGATCCTGTGGGTCAACAACAGATCGGATTGGCGTTTCAATGCCTCCCATTGCACCTTGGCTTGGTCGCGCTTTTCGTCCATGCCCTGCGGATTGTCGTCAACGACATATTCGTACTCGTACAGGGGGGTGCCGTTGGTGTCGAACATTTGCTTGCCGTTCTCGTCGCGCTTGGGAATGGGGAAGCCCATCGCATCGCGTTTGAGTACGGGCTTGCCGTCGCCGCCGATCTTGACTGTGCTGTTTGCATTGCAGGGGTTGTAGTTCAGGTCCGGTGGATCACCGCCGTACAGGGAGCAAGCCAGTTCGTCGATCGCAGATTTGAGATCTTCGGGTAGGGGCGCTGCGGCCTTCTTGGCCCGATCACGTGCGTCGATGGTCTTGGCCAGCGCCATTGCGGTGGGGACCAGTGCACCTGCATTGAGTCCGAGTGCGACCGCATTGGTGACGACCGAGCCGATCGACAGCCCCAGTGCGGTGGCCTTGAGCGGCACTTCCCAGCAGGTCGCGCCCAGTGAGGCGATGCAGGTGGCGACCGCGCGCACCAGGCTGGTGGCGGCGGTGACCATGGTGGAGACCGAGTCGGTGATCTGGCCTGCAGAAAGCAGCACGGCGGCAATTGCCGCTGCCTGGGCGAAGCCGGCGTCCACCACCGAGGCCTCGGTGTTGCCCACGTTGTTGTCCTGGAGGGCCAGCAGGGTGTCGTGCATGGTGACCGCGGCGGCAAGGATGTCCATGCCGGCCAATGAAATGTCGTAGGACGCGGTGTCCACCGCCGGCGTGGCCGCCATTGCATAGGGGGCCGGTGCGGCAGTGGCTGCCACGGCCGCCGTGGTGCTGGCACCACCCTGCATCCGGCAGCCGAGCATCTGGCCCACGCCGTCGAAGGTGCGGACCCGGACCCGGTCGTCGTAGCCGGAATCCCATTCCCGCCACGGTGCAGCCAAGGTGGCGCTGCCGTTGCCGCTGTTCACGCTATCCAGACGCGCATTGTCGCCTGCGGTGGGGCCGGCCGCGGCAATGCCATAGGCGACGTTGAGCGACGTGCCAGCCTGGGTCTCGGTCCTGGCCAGAGCCATGTCGGCACTGTCGTCGGCGGCAATTTGCAGGGCACGGCACAGGTCCAGACCATTGATGGCATCGAATGGGCGGGTTGCGGTGGGTTCGCCGTCTGCATCGGTGGCGGTGACGATCTCGCGTGCGTTTCCGTCCAGCGCGGGTGGCTGGTAAGCGTTACCGGTATCGGTCAGGTCGCGGTGGCCGGCGATGTCGCCGCGGTAGACCATGTAAGCCACCGGGCCGATCTGCGGGCCGGCACCGGATGCACCCAGCAAGGTGCGTAGTGGCAGCCAACCCTTGGCATGGCCGCTGCTGCAATCTTCGGCACCCTGCACGGTGGGCGCCGGGCAGGGCAGCCGCGAATGAGCCGCGGCGAAGGCGACGATGGCTTCGTCGGCCCAGCGCAGGTCCCGCTCCTGGGTAAGGGCCTGGGACGGCGCCTTTTTCGATTGGAGCAGGATTGCGCCGGCGCCCAGGGTGGCGGCGACCAACAACAGGAGCAGCATCATCTGGACCAGGCCGATGCCAGCTTGTCCGCCCGCACGGATGCGGGAGTGGCGGGAGATGCGCATGTCGAGCGGCTGCATGCTCATGGTGGGGATCCTGTTTTCAGGGCAGGCCTGGTGTTCTGGCGGAGTCACTGGTTCATCTTCAGGTAACCGGTCACCACCATCGATTGGCCATCGGGCCTGCCATCGCGGGTATCGGTGCCGTCCCGGCTCCAGGGGTTGGGGTCCGGTGGGCTGCCGGTGGCGCCGGTCTTGTCGTACTGGTTGTCTTCGCGCAAGCGGCCGAAGCGGGCATCGATGCGGCCATCGATGCGGTTGTCGAGCTGGTTGGCCAGCTCCGGGGTCAGCCCGTTCAGGACCATCACGTTGCGGGTGCGGCCGATGTAGGTGTTGCCGGGGCCGGGCTCGGCCCAGTCGATGACCGAGGTGAAGCACACCTGCAGGTTCTGCGGCTCGCCATTGCTGTCCTGGTAGACGTAATGCGATTCCATGCCTTCGGCACGGCCGGCGGGCAGGGTGATGCCGCGCTTGAGCATTTCATCGCGCAGTTCCCTGGCGCTGCCGGTGTCGCACAGCGGGGTGTTGCTGCCGGCGCGCACGCGGCCGGTCGGGTTGGCGAGGTTGTCCAGTGGCACCGTGCCCACCTGAGCCACGTAGCGGTCGTAGGCGATGATCCAACCCTGCACGAACTCGGTGCTGATGCGTTCGGCCACGGCACTGCGGTAGACGTCGCGGCCGACGCTGACTGCGCCGATGATCAGGGCGATGATCACCAGCACCACCGACATTTCAAGGATGGTGAAGCCGTTGCAGCGGTGGCGATGGTGCGGGGTCGGCATGGGGGTTCTCTCGTTCACAGCTTCGGTCCGGTGATGGCCTGGCGGACAAGGTCGTAGACGGGCAGCAGCAGGGCGACGATCAGGAACACGAACATGCCGCCGGCCAGCAGCACCACCACCGGCTTGATGACTTCGGACAGGTTGGTGATCAGCCGTTGCAGGCGCAGGCTGTATTCGGCCGACAGCCGCGAGAACTGCGAGTCGAGCGTGCCGGTTTCCTCGCCCACGCCGATCATGCGCACCATCATCGACGGGAAGCCGCCCACCTGGCGCATCGCCGAGGACACGCGGTCGCCGCGTTCGAGCACCTGGCGGATGGCGATGATGCGGTCGCGGTAATACTCGTCGCGCATCGCCCGCTCCATCACCTGCAGGCTGCTGACCATGTCCACGCCGGCCTTGATCAGCAGTGCCATGTATTCGGTGAAGAACGCCAGCCCGGAGGAATACATGATGGTGCGGGCGATCGGCAGTTTGTGCAGGGTGTAGTGGATGGCGCGGCGGAACGCACGGCTGTAGCGCCAGGTGACCCAGAACACGAACACGGCCACCACCAGCCCGGCGAGGATCCAGGCGATGTGCGCGATCAGCCACTCCGAGCCGGCCATCACCGCGATGGTCAGCGGTGGCAGCTTGGCGTTCATCTGCTTGAACAGGTCGGCCAGGTTGGGGATGACGTAGTAGATCCAGAAGCCGCCGGCGGCGAAGATCGCCGAGAACACGAAGGCCGGGTAGATCAGCGCCTGGCGGGTGTCGGCGGTCATCTTGGAGATGCGCTCGATGTGGTCGGCCGCCTCGCCCAGCATGCGGTCCATGGTGCCGGTCTCGTCGCCGATCATCACCAGGTTGCGGACGGTTTCCGGGAACGAATCGGGGAAGCGCGAGAACGCATCGCTGAGTGATGCACCGGCATCCAGTTCGTCCAGCAGGCGCCGTGCCAGCCGTGCCGGGTTGGAAGCGCGGCCGCCGACTTCGTTGGCCACCGCGCGCAGTGCTTCCAGTACCGGGATGCCGGCACTGGTCATCACCGCCAGGTCGCGCAGCATGCCGGCCAGTTCCGCCGGGCGGATGCTGGGCTTGATCAGGTGCGAGAGCGAGCGCTGGGTTTCGGCCAGCCAACCCGGCAGGCGGTACAGCGACAGCACCACCGCGTCGAAATTCTTTTCCAGCCACATCCGCGCGGAGGCGTCGTGCTCGACTGAAAGCTGGGTGACGCCGCTGCGCACGCGGCCGCTGGAGAGCAGCAGGCGGTAGTAGTAGACGTTCATGGCGCCGGCCCCACGCCGGCCACGCGCAGCACTTCCGCGCTGGTGGTCTGGCCGGCGATGACGCGCGCCTTGGCCACGTCCTCGATGCCGCGGAAGCCGGCGTTCATGGCCTTGTTGCGCAGCGTCTCGCGGTTGGCGTCGTCGGCGATGGCGTTGGCCAGCGCGTCGTCCACCAGCATGATGTCGTACACCGGCAGGCGGCCGTAGAAGCCGCTGCCGCGGCAGCGCTCGCAGCCCTGCCCGCGCTTGCCGCAACTGCCGGCGGGCAGGTCCAGCCATTCCAGTTCGCGTTCGTTGAAGGGTGCTTCCTGGGCGCAGAACGGGCACACCTGCCGCACCAGACGCTGGTTGACCACGGCCAGCAGGTTGTCGGCAATGACTTGCGCTTCCAACCCCAGCGGGCGCAGCCGCGGCACCACGCCGAACACCGTGGTCACGTGCAGGGTCGAGAGCACCAGGTGGCCGGTGGCGGCCGCTTCCAGTGCGGCCTGCGCGGTTTCGGCGTCGCGCATTTCGCCCAGCAGGATCACGTCCGGGTCATGGCGCAGGAAGTGGCGCAGCGCCGAGCCGAACTCGTAGCCGGCGCGGCGGTTGACCTCGGTCTGGCCGGCACCGGGCACGCGGTATTCGATCGGGTCTTCCACGGTGAGCACGTTGCGCTCGATCAGCGACTGCATGCGCAGCGCGGCGTGCAGCGAGGAGCTCTTGCCCGAGCCGGTGGGGCCGGTGATCAGGATCAGCCCGGCCGGGCGCGCGAACAGGCGCTCCAGCGCGGCCACGTCCTCCTCGAAGAAGCCCAGTTCCTTCAGCCCGTCCAGGTCGCTGTGTTCGGGCAGCAAGCGCATGACCACGCGCTCGCCGGGGTCGGTGATGATGGTGGAGATGCGCACGGTGAGCGCCGAATCCAGCACCGTGGCGCGGAAGCTGCCGTCCTGCGGGCGGCGCTGCTCGGAGATGTCCATCTCCGCGGCCAGCTTGATGTAGCCGAGCAGGCGGTGCAGCGAGGTGGGCATGGCGAACATCGGCCGCAACACGCCATCGACGCGGAACAGCACGTGCAGGCTGTCGTCCGACGGTGCGATGTGGATGTCGGTGGTGCGCTCGCGCACCGCGTAGTGCAGCAGGTAGTCGAGCAGTTTTTCGGGGCTGTAGGCGTGGTCGTTGTCTGCCGACAGGCGCTTGATTTCGCGCTCCAGCAGGCTCTCGACCGGGTTCTGCGCGAAGTAGTAGGTGTGGCGGATCAGCCGCGCGACCTTGCCGTATTCGCCTTGCAGGAAGCGGCAGCGCAGGCCGCAGCGTTGCAGCACCAGTTGCTGCACAGCCTGCGAGTCGGCGTCGCCGAGCAGCACTTCCAGCGCGTCGCCGGTGCGGCGCAGCGGCAGGAACTGGCGCAGTTGGCACAGCTCGCGGTTGAAGATTGCCAGCACCTGCGGATCGGCCTGCGGCAGCGTGTCCACCTGCACGTAGTCGATGCCGTTCATCTCGGCCAGTGCCTGCACGATGTCCGACTCGTTGGCCAGGCCGTGCTTGATCAGGATGCGGCCCAGGCGCTGCTTTTCGACTTCATTCTTCTGCAGCGCGTATTGCAACTGCGTGGCGTCGATCAGGCCGTGTGCCAGCATCCGCTCGCCCAGGCGCATGCCGCTCTTCTGGTCGGCAGTCTGTGGCTGGGAGCGGGTGGGGGTGGTGGGGTCAACCGTGGCCATGCTGTTGCGTTTCCGAAAGATGGGGGCGGTTGGCAGTGGCGGGCACGGCCAACAGCGTGTCGAACAGGAGCAGGGTGGTGGGGTCGGGCAAGCCGTTGGCGGGCAGGCCGCGGCGTTGCTGGAACTGGCGGATCGCCGTGCGCATGCGCGGGCCGTACAGGCCATCCAGCGCGCCGTCATAGAGGCCGTGGTCCAGCAGCAGGGCCTGCAGCGCCTGCAGGCGCTGGCTGTCGCCGGTGCCGTCGAGGAAGTCCTCGGCGCGCAGGCCGGCTTGCCAGCCCGCCTGCCAGTCTTGGCCTTGCCGGCGCAGGCACAGCCCTTCGCGGGTGGGCAGTTGCGCAAGCACGGCATCGCTCAGCGCTTGCACTTGCAGCGCCTGCGGGCCGAGCCGTTGCAGGCAGGTGTTCCATTGCGTGTCGGCTTCGTCCACGGCGGTGGTGGCGGGCAGCGGTGGCACCGCGACGGGCTGGTTGCCGGCGTAGCTGTCGGCGCTGCGCACGGCCAGCACCGTCAACGCGGATACGGCCAGCAGCCCAGCCAGCGAGGCGGCCAGCGCCAGCGGCAGGCGCGGGCGTCGCCGTGGCAGGCGCAGGACGCCGGCTTCGGCGGCGGCGGTGCGCACCAGCGCGGCATCGACGATGCGCTGGCCGGCATCACGGCCATACAAGCCGTACAGGCAGCGGTCCATGATCTGATGGATGCGGCGCGGGTTGCCGGCGCTGGCGCGGTGCAGCGCCTGCGCCGCGTCTGCCGCCAGGGTGATGCCGGCGTTGCCGGCCGCAGCAAGGCGGAAGTGGACGTAGTGGCCGACGTCACCGGGCTCCAGCGCGTCCAGTCGCACGTGCTTGCAGATGCGGCTGGTCAACTGGCGGATTCGTGGTTGTTCCAGGTTGTGGTGCAGCTCGGGCTGGCCGGCGAGCACGATTTGCAGCAGCTTTTCCTGCCCCGTTTCCAGGTTGGTCAGCAGCCGCAGCAGCTCCAGGCTTTCGATGGTCAGGTTCTGCGCATCGTCGATCACCAGCACGCAGGTGACCTGCGCGCGCCAGCGCTGCACCAGGAAACGGTTGAGGGTTTCGATGTCGGCGGCGGGGTTGCCCTTGGCTTCCAGCCCGAAATCACGCAGCACCGCCGCCAGCAGGTCGGTGCCTTGCAGGAAGGTGTTGAACACCATCGAGGTGACCACGGCCTCGCCATCCAGCGCCAGCAGCAGCCGGCGCAGGAAGGTGCTCTTGCCGGTGCCGACCTCGCCGGTGAGCAGCACGAAGCCGGCGCGGGTGCGCAGGCAGTGCGCGGCCTCGGCCAGTTCCGCCTCCAGCCGCGTGGTCTGGAACCAGGCGGCGGCATCGGGCGTGGGCGGGAACGGTGCACGTTCCAGCCCCAGCATCTGCAAGTGGCGGGTCATGGCCGGGTTCATTGCCGTGCCGCGTCCAGTTCGGCCAGGGCTTGCGCGATTTGCGGCGAACGCGAATTGCGCGCGGCCATCCGGTCCAGCCGTGCGCGTGCATCGTCCATGTCGCCGCGGCGTGCGTCGAGCAGGGCCAGGTTGACGCCGGCGTGTTCGTCGTCGGGCACGCGGTCGAGGATGGTCCGGTACAGGCGCTCGGCTTCGCTGTAGTCGCCGTTGCCGTGCGCGGCCCAGGCGCGTGCGCGCAGCAGGGTCAGGCTTTGTGCCGGCAGCAACGTCTGCAACCGGGCGATGGCATTGGCGGTGGCCTCGGCGTCCTGGTCGGCGACGGCGGCATTGAGGGTGGACATGGCCATGCGCACGTTCACGGCGGTGGTTTCATCGTCCGCTGCGGCCTTGCTGCCGGGGTTGTCGAGCGTGCGTACCGAAAGCTGGATCTGCGAGCTGGGCGGAGGCGTGCTGTCACGCGCGGGTGCGTTGTCGGCAAGGGCTGTCGGCGCGGGAGCCGGAGCGGTCGCAACCGTATCCAACGGTGCTGTATCCACCGGTGCCGGCGTGCTGGCCGGTTCGGCAACTGCTGCGGCGGCGCTGGCCGGCAGCGGCGATGCCACCGGCTCCGGCGACACGTCGGTGGGTGTTGCGGCAGGTGCAGGCATCACCGCAGTGGTGGGCATCACCGTGACCACGCTGGCCGGAGCGCTGCGGCTGTCTGCCTGCGGGCGCGCCAGCAGGAATGCGGCCGGCGCGGCAATCAGCATGCCGGCGGCAAGCCATGCCACCGGACGGCGGTATGCTGCCATTTGCCGCAACCACGGCGCGCTGGCCACCGGCGATGGGCTGACACCGGCCGCCGCCGTCGATTGCCGCAGCGCGTCGTGGATCAGGCTCATCAGATCACCCGTACCCGTAGCACAACCACCAGCTCGCGGGTGCTGTGGTTCTTGCCGCGCGACCCGAACATGCGGCCGAAGACCGGCACGTCGGACAGGCCGGGGATGCCGTTGTCGGTGGTGCCGCTGTTCTGGTCGATCAGGCCGCCCAGCATCACCGTGTCGCCATCCTTGAGGTTGAGCGTGGTGGTGATGCCCTTGACGTTGATGATCGGCAGGGTGACGGCGTTGCCATTGGGGAACTGCTGCAACGCCAGGCTGGTGGGCACCACTTCGGTCTGCATCGGGTGCACCAGCAGTTCCACCGAGCCGTTGTCGTGGATCATCGGTGCCACGCCGATCACCACCCCGGAGAACAGCGAATCGGTCTGGATGTCCGAGGAGGTGAAGCCCGAGCCGCTGCCGGAACCACCGGAAAAGTTGGTGGTGGACTTGGTGACGTAGCGGATGTTGGTGCCCACGCTCAGGTAGGCGGGGCTGCCGTTGCGCACCCGCACGCTGGGGTTGGACAGGATCTTGACGTTGCCGAACTCGCGCAGCACGTTCAGCGCCGCCGAGAAAGTGTCGGTCATGTAACTCAGGCCCAGCGAGCGGCCGATGGCCGAACCCAGCGACTGGTTGGGGAACACGATCTGGCGGCCCTGGTTGCCGAAGCGGTTGTTGCTGAAGTCGGCACCGTTGCCGTTGTAGCCGAGCAGGTTGGGGTTTTCGGGAATGCCGAGATCAGGATTGCCGGGCGTGCCGGGCAAGGGGACGATGGTGCCCGGGCTGTTGCCGTAGATGCCTGCCACGCGGTTGCGCAGCAGGTTCCAGTCCACGCCGTAGTTGGAGTTGTCGTTGAGCGAGACGTCGAGGATCTGCGCCTCGACCAGCACCTGCCGGCGCAACTTCTTCTTGCTGTGGTTGATCAACTCCTCGACCGCACGCATCTGCGAGGGACGGGCGCGCACATACAGCGTGCCGCTGCCAGCGTCGAGGTTGAAGCGTGCCGCTTCCGGCGGCGGTGGCGCGCCCGGCACCTGGGCTGCGGGCGCGGCGGCCTTGTCGGTGCCGAGGATGGTTTCCAGCGCGGTGCCGAGCTGCTTGTAGGGATCGTTGTCCTTGCCGACGCTGCCGGTCATGGTCAGCGTGCCGCGTAGCTGCTGTCCGCCACCACCTGCGCTCTGCATGCCGGCGCCAAACACATCGCCACCGGTGGACAGGTCCAGCGAGGTGCTGGAGTCGAGCATGTCGACGTTGAAGATGCGCTCGCTCATCTGCGAGACCGTCAGCGTGCCGCCGCGCACCTCGCCATGCAGGTCGAAGGCTTCGAGGATGTTGTTGTAGACCTCGCGCGCGCTGACGTTGCGCAGGTGCAGGCTGGAGCGCTGGCGTTGCTCCAGCACCTGCGGATCGACGATCAGGTTCATCTTCAGTTCGTCGGCCAGTGCCCACAGCAGTTGGCCGACATCGGCGTCGTACATGCTGATGCTGACCACGCTGTTTTCCAGCGGATCATAGGTGGGTGCCACCGGCACCACCTCGGCGGGGGCGGTACTGGTTTGCTCGATGCGCTGGAACAGGGCGTCCTGCTGTGCCTTCAGCTTGGCCGATTCCTCGGCAATGGCGGTGCCGGTACGCTCCAGCGCCTTGTGTTCGGTAGGCGGCAAGGAGCTGATACTGCGTGGCGTGCTGCATGAGGTCAGCACCAACCCGCCGATCGCGATGGCAAGCAGGCGCGGCACGGCGCGATATCGGGGTGTCGAGGACGGGGTCGGACTCATGTGTGCGGACCTTTCAGCAAGATGGAGGAATTCAACGGGTGGATGCGAGGAGCCAGCCAAGCAGGGCGGTACTGCTTTCGGCGACAACCACATCGTCGTAAGCGATGGAGGCCGGATGCGATGGCGCGGCCGTGCAGGTATCGCTGCCATCGGCAAAACCGAGGTTGGGGGCATCGAAACCGGCAAGGGCGCCGCTGTTGCCGTCGCGGTCGGTCGCCGGTGCGACCAGCACGAAGGCGGGGTTGACCAGGTCACTGCCGCCACAGGTGGTGCTGGTGGCAGTGGCGGCGGCGTAGTACGGAAAGCTGGACGAAGCTGTTGTGGTGGCTGCTTTGGACAGTGCGCTGGCCAAGCCGGCCGAACCTTCAAGGTCGGGGCTGTCGATGGCGCCGGGTGTCGGGGCCACAAGGTCGGCATCGCTGCCACGGCGCACGCCGTAGCGCAGGCGCTGCGAGCGCACGGGCAATTGCAGGCCGAGACTTTCGTAGGGCAGCCAGCCCGTACTCAGCCCGCCGGGGCAACTGCCGCTGCCGCCGGCTTCGCGGCCGGAGTCGCCATTGGCACTGTTGTCGGGACAGGGCAAGCGCTTGTTGCGCAGCAGGAAATGCCGCAGCGCCTGGCGTGCGGCTTCCGCGTCGGCCTGTGCCCGGTTCTGTACGCGCGCCTGCTCCATGCCTTCGAAAGCCGAGGTCATGGTCAGTGCCAGCAGGCCGAGGATGCCTGCAACCACGGCCACTTCGACCAAGGTGAAACCAGCGGAGCGACGCGATGGGCTGCGCATTTCATTGCTTCCTGCCCAGCACGGCGGGGGCAGCCGGAGCGGCCGCAGCGCCGCCAACGTCGTACCGCAACTGCGATTGCAGCCCTTGCAGCTCGTGGGTGATGTCCTCGATGCGTTTTTGCCGGGCCGGTGTGTCGGCTTTCTGGGTCAGCTCGGCAATTTCCCGCGCCAATGCCTGTGCGCGCTTGGACACCAGCAGGTTGTTGCGCAAGGCATCTAGGTTGACGCCCTGCGGCACCTGGCCGCTGGCCTTCATCGCATCGATCTGGCGCAGCAGTTCGTCGGCATTGCGCTCGTTGCGGGCTGCCTGCTCACGCACCTGGACGACTGCGCGGGCAATTTCACTGGCGCTGGGTTGTGGTGCGCGAGCCGTCGAGAGTGCGCGGGTCGCTGCCGTCGCTTGCGGACCGGCGGCGTTGGGGTTCATCCACGGTGGGTTATCGGTGCCCGTTGCGGGCGCAGCCGTCACCGGGGCCGGTTGCATGGCTGGCGCGGGCTGGCTGCCCGCGCCGGCTTCCTGTGAGGGGGCTTGCGATGGCTCACCGCTGCGGGAGATCAGCATGACCAACACGACCCCTATCGCGACGGCGCTTCCCAGCCACAACAGGGGTTTCGCCCAAGGTTTCACGGGCGACCTCCGGCCTGAGCAGGTTGCAGCGGGTTGATGACGCGATGGGTCTGCTGGTTGCCGGCCGGATCGACAAGGCGTACCCAATCCTGGCCGATGGCGCGTACGCGGGTGCCGTCGGCCAGGCGCGAGCCGATCTTCACGTACTGGCCGTCGATGACGGCAACGCGGCGGCCGGTGCTGACGAGCACCAGCGAGATCGCATGCGCTTGCGTGCCTGCACCGGCTTCGGTGTTGCCGCTGCCATTGCCGTAACCGCCGGGGCTTGCGCTTTGCGCGCCGGCAGCCGCTGCGGCGGCTGCCACCGGCAACGCGACCACGTTGCGGGTATCGACGATGGGGAACTGGCTGACGCGCAGCGTGGCCAAGGCGTCGGCCACGTTGCGGTTGTGGTTGATGGCATTGCGCAGCTCGGCCATCGCCGCGGTTTCTTCGGCCTGGTTGCCCATGCGCAGCACCGCGGGTTTGGCAATCACCATGCTGGCCAGCCAGCCGGCGACCAGCAGCCAGGCCACCAGTGCGAAGGCGGCGGTGTATTTCATTTTCATGGGGTGGCTCCGGTGGCCGTTGCCGGCACGGGGGCGTTGGCGGAGGGGCGCTTGAGCAGGTAGGAGAAGAAGCCGCCGGCCGAGCGCGAGGCGGTTGCACTGGCCTGCGGGTCGAGCGGAACCGGCTCGAACCCGGCACGGCGCAGGCGCTCGACGAAAGTCGGGATCTGCATGCCGGCGTCGCCGTGGGTGGCATCGACCACCGCGTCCACGCGCAGTGTGGGTTCGGCCACTATCGGCGCGCCGGGCGTGCGCGGTGGCGTGCCGACGGGCTGCGGCTCCTCCACCCGCACCCGCAGTATCCGCACCTGGCCGGCCGCCGCTTCGCGCACCAGCCCCATGCCGGCAACCGGGTCGATGCCTTGCTGCAACATCCGCGCGCGTTCGATGAATTGCAGCACGTCGTTGAAATGATTGGGCATGGTGGCTTTGCCGGTGAGCGAGCCGATCCGGGTTTCGAGCGCGTCCAGTTGTTCGCTGATGGCTTCGGAGCGGCTGTTGGCTTCGTGTGCGCTCAGGGTCCAGCGTGCGCCCAGCGTGCCCAACACGAGCGCGAACACCAGCGACGCGGCACTGGCATAGGGCAATGCCCATTCGGCCAGATAGGCGGCGCGGCTGCTGCCGGGGTTGACCGCGATGGCGGTGCTGGCGGTGTGCTCCATCCATGCCGCGCCACTGCGGTATTCGTTGCCGGCATCGTCCAGCACCCGCCGTACCGGCACGGTGGCAACGGCCAGGCCGCTGCGTGCGGAAAAGACTTCGCGCAGGCTGTCGTCCAGCCACGGCCGGCCCTCGCCGGGGTGCGGCACCAGCAACGGGCACCATCTCACGTCCAGTGGTTCGAGGTTGTCCTCGCCGCGGGCCAGGTCCTCGGCAATCTGTTCGCCCAGCGCGCCGGCGGTCATCGCCAGGTCGGCCGGGTCGTCGCTGTAGGCCAGCGAGCTGCGGTAGAGCATGCCGTGCTTGAGCAGGGCCAGCACGCTGAGCTGGCGGCCGGATTGCAGCACCATCGCCTGCCCCGGTTTGAGCGCGTTGAACAGCAGCGAGGTGGCCGGCATCAGCAGGCAGTGGTCCGGCTGCGCCTCGGCCCAGGCGAAGGTCTGCTGCCAGGTATCCAGCGGCACGGCGGTGAACAGGGTCTGGTAGCCGGCGCCGACGGTGCGGGTCTTGTGGATCAGCACCTTGGCTTCGCCATCGACCATGCCGTCCGAGCGCAGCCGCCGTTCGATCAGGGCCACCGCGTGCGCCGAACTGCCCTCCAGTGCGATCACGCTGCTGACCGCGCCTTCGAAGTCGGCAACCGCCATCGCCGCGCGCGGCAGGCGCGGGCGGCTGTCGCTGCGGGTGACGTGGCCACCGTCGAAGACCAGCCAGGCGTGCTGCTGCTGGACAGTGAAAAGCAGGCTCATGGGGCGACTCCGGCGGGCAGGGGGGCGGCATCGCCGGCACCGGTGCGGAACAGGATTGCGCCGCGCAGCGTCAGTTGCAGCGGTGCCGGGGCGCGGTCGCTGACGATGGGGGCGTCGAACAGCCCCTCGTCCGGGTGGGTCACCGACAGCTCGAAGGTTTCCGCGCCGAACATGCGCTCGCCGCTGCGGGTGACCGCACCGAGTACTGCGGCGGCATCGGCGCGGCTCATCTGGCTCTGGCGCAGGTTGATCAGGCGCTCGCCCCAGGCCTCAGGCTGCAAGCCGTTGGCCTGGGCGCTGGCGAGCAACTCCTGCGAGGAGCGGGCGTAATCCACGCGCAGTTGTGCCTCCTGCTCCCGTACCTGCGCCTCGGCCAGGGCCTGGTTGCGCTCGCCCAGGCGGGCGTAGGCATCGGCCAGTGCCGAGCGTGCACTGATGAACCACACCGCGGTGATCACCAGGGCGGCCAGGGTGATGCCGAACGCCGTCAGCGACGTCCGCCGGGACTGCTGCATGCGGGAGAACAGGGAGGGCACGTTCATGGTGGCGTTACTGGTTCATCTTGTAGTTGGCAACCAGCGTCATCACCTGGTCATCGTCGGTGGCGGTGCCGAAGGTCTTGCCGTCGGTCACGCCGGATGCCATCGAGCCGGTGTTGTTGCCGCCCCACTCGGCACCGATGGTGGTGGTGGTGGCACCGCCGGATGCGGTGGCCGGGCGCGAGGTGATGCCGACCTGGCGGAAGGTGCCGTTGGCGGCATCGGCCTTGCCGTCGATCATCTGGTCCAGGGCGCGGGCCAGATCCGGGGTCAGCCCGGTGATGTACATCGAGTTGCCCGAGCCCCACAGCGTGCCGGGCTTGTTCCAGCCGAAGCAGATGCGGATTTCCTGCGGGTTGCCGTTGGTGTCCAGGTAGGCGTAGCGGTCTTCCTTGCCTTCGCCGCGGCCCGGCGGCAGGGTGATGCCGGCGCGGCGGACCAGGTCGCGCAGATCGAATTCGGCGCCGCCTTGCTTGGTGCGGCTCAGCCCGGCGGAAGTTGGCAGGCCGTCGGCACCGGAGCAGATCAGGCCCGGCTCGGTGGCACCGCTCATGTCGCCACCGGAGAAGCCGGAGGTGTAGTTGGCACCGTTGACCATCAACTGCGGCGCGGCCTGGTTGTCGCCGATCGGCGCGCCATAGCGCTGCTGGAAGCTGTTGTAGGTGACCACCCACTGGTCGACGAACTTCTGCTTGATGCGGGTGTATTCGGCGTTGCGCTGCACGTCGCGGCCGATCATCACCGCACCGATGATGACGCCGATGATGACCAGCACCACCGCCATTTCGACAAGCGTGAAGCCGCCCTGACGGCGCTTTGAAAGCATTTGCATTGGATTGCCCCTTTGATGGAAACCTGCGCGGCCCGCCGGATACGGCGTATCCGGCAGGCGTGAGTTGTTTCGACGACATTCATAAGGGGCACCCGTAACAGCAGCGTAAGAAGGAATGCGGCGGCGCAGCATGCGGTGCCGGCAACGCGGCCGGGCCTGCGCCCGGTTTGGCCGACTTCCCGTGGTCGGGCTATCGTTCACCGGTTCCCGACGCATGGCTCACCAATGAAACGACTTCCGCTGCTGATGCTGTCCTGCCTTGCCGCATCGCCACTGTTCGCCGCCGACCGCATCACCGGCCCCGGCTTTGCCACCCGCTCGGAAGTGATCGCGTCGCATGCGATGGCCGCCACCTCGCAACCATTGGCCACCCAGGTGGCGCTGGAGGTGATGAAGTCCGGCGGTTCGGCGGTGGACGCGGCCATTGCCGCCAACGCCGCGCTGGGGCTGATGGAACCGACCGGCAACGGCGTCGGCGGCGATTTGTTCGCCATCGTCTGGGACCCGAAGACGCGGAAGTTGTACGGCTACAACGGCTCGGGCCGCTCGCCGCGCTCGCTGACCTTGGCCGAGTTCCAGCGCCGTGGCTTGAAGGAGATCCCGGCTACCGGGCCGTTGCCGGTGTCGGTGCCGGGCGCGGTCGATGGCTGGTTCGCGCTGCACGAACGCTTTGGTCGCAAGCCAATGGCCGACAACCTCGCCCCGGTGATCCGCTACGCGCGCGAAGGTCATCCGGTAGCGGAAGTGATTGCCTATTACTGGAATCGCTCGGTGCCACGCTTGTCGCAATACCCCGGTTTCACCGAGCAATTCACCATCGATGGCCGTGCGCCGCGCAAGGGCGAGTTGTGGCACAACCCGAACCTGGCCGACACGCTGCAGAAGATTGCCGACGGTGGCCGCGATGCGTTCTACAAGGGCGACATCGCCCGCAGCATCGACACGTACTTCAAGGCCAACGGTGGTTTCCTGAGCTACGAGGACATGGCAAGCCATCATGGCGAGTGGGTCGAGCCGGTGAGCAGCAACTACCGTGGCTACGATGTATGGGAACTGCCGCCCAACAGCCAGGGCATCGCCGCGTTGCAGATCCTCAACATCCTCGAAGGCTACGACTTCTCCAAGATCCCGTTCGGCTCGCCGGAGCACGTGCACCTGTTCGTCGAGGCCAAGAAACTGGCCTTCGCCGACCGCGCGCGCTTCTACGCCGCCCCGGCGTTCTCGCCCGCGCCGGTGCAGCGCTTGATCTCCAAGGAGTACGCGGCGCAACGGCGCGCGTTGATCTCGATGGACAGGGCACTGAAGGAGGCACAGCCCGGCACGCCGAAGCAACTGGAAGAGGGCGACACCATCTACATGACCGTGGCCGATGCCGACGGCATGATGGTGTCGTTGATCCAGTCCAACTACCGCGGCATGGGCAGCGGCATGGCGCCGCCGGGGCTGGGCTTCATCCTGCAGGACCGCGGCGAGATGTTCGTGCTGCGCAAGGACCACCCCAATGGCTACGCGCCGGGCAAGCGCCCGTTCCAGACCATCATCCCGGCCTTCATCACCCGGGATGGCCAGCCGTTCGCCAGCTTCGGGGTGATGGGCGGGGCGATGCAGCCGCAGGGCCATGCGCAGATCGTGATGAACCTGGTGGACTTCGGCATGAACCTGCAGGAGGCCGGTGACGCGCCGCGCATCCAGCACGATGGCTCGACCGAACCGACCGGCCAGGCCACGGTGATGAGCGATGGCGGCGAGGTCAATCTCGAAACCGGTTTTCCCTACGAGACGATCCGCGCGCTGATGCGCAAGGGCCACCGCGTGGTATTCGCCGACGGCCCGTATGGCGGCTATCAGGCGATCATGCGCGACCCCGAAACCGGCGTGTACTACGGCGCCTCGGAAAGCCGCAAGGACGGGCAGGCGGCCGGTTACTGAGCGGCCGGCCCCACTTCAGCCATCGTCCCTTGATTGCGCGGCGTCGGCCTGCGCCGCCATCTCGCGCTCGATCCATGCCTGCACCGCATGCCGCGCACGCTGCGCCTGCCGTCGTTCGAGCAGGTATTCCAGGTCCAGCACGCGGTACAGGCTGATCATCACCAGCACCATCAGCAGCGCGAACGGCAATGCGGCGATGGTGATCATGCCCTGCAACGCCTCCAGCCCGCCGGCCAGCAGCAATACCGCGGCGATCAGCGCCACCGCCACGCCCCACACCAGCTTGCGCGACAACGGCGGGTCGCCGGCTTCGTCGGTGGACATGCTGGCCAGCACCAGCACCGCCGAGTCGGCCGAGGTGACGAAGAAGATCACCAGCAGCACCAGCGCCGTGCCCGAAAGCAGCAGCGAGCCGGGCAGGCTGTCGAACAGTGCGAACAGCACGGTTTCGTAGCCTTCGCCCAGCGCCTGCAGCAGGTCGGCATGGCCGCTCAGTTGCGCCCACAGTGCGCTGCCGCCGAACACCGAGAACCACAGGAAGCCGAACAGGGTCGGCGCCAGTACCACGCCGATCACGAATTCACGCACGCTGCGGCCGCGCGACACGCGCGCGATGAAGGCGCCGACGAACGGCGCCCACGCGATCCACCATGCCCAGTAGAAGATGGTCCAGTCCGCTACCCAGGTGCTGCTGGAGAATGGCGACATGCGCAGGCTCATCGTCAGCAACTGGTTGAGGTAGGAGCCGAGCGTGGTGGTGAAGGTGTCGAAGATGAAGCCGGTCGGCCCCAGCACCAGTACCGCTGCCAGCAGCAACCCGGCCAGCGCCAGGTTGAAGTTGGACAGCCACTTGATGCCGCGGTCCACGCCGCTGGTGGTGGAGGCCATGTACAGCACGAAGGCGATGGCGATGATGGCCAGTTGCACCGGCACCGTGGCGGTGATGCCGAACACGCGCTGCAGGCCGGCGGCGATCTGGATGGTGCCGAAGCCCAGCGTGGTGGCCACGCCGATCGCGGTGGCCACCACCGCGGCGATGTTCACCACCTGCCCGAACGCACCGCGATGGTGGCGCCCGATCACCGGCTGCAGCATGTCGCTGACAAGGCCACGGCCGTTGCGGTTGTACTGGAACCACGCCATCGCCAGCCCGATCAGCGCATAGATCGCCCACGGGTGCAGGCCCCAGTGGAAGAACGCGTAGCGCATCGCCGCGCGCGCCGCGTCCGCGCTCTGTGGCGGCAACCCCTCCGGCGGCTTGGCGAAGTGCGAGATCGGCTCGGCCGCGCCCCAGAACACCAGGCCGATCCCCATGCCGGCGGCGAACAGCATCGACAGCCAGCTGGCGCGGGAGAAATCCGGTTCCGCATCCTCGCCGCCGATGCGCAGGTTGCCGAAGCGGCCGAACGCCAGGTACAGCAGGAAGGCCAGGGTGAGGAACACGATCAGCAGGTACAGCCAGCCGGCGTTGCGCACGACTTCGACAAGCAGGCCCTGCACGACGTCGTTGAATGGGCCGGGGGCGATGCCGGCCAGCAGCACCAGGGCGGCGACCAGCGCGATGGAAATGCGGAATACCAAGAGAGCTTCTCCGGATCGGGGGATGGGAAGCGAGCCAGGGCTTGCAGCGGAACCGGCCACGTGCGGGCGCGGAAGACAAGAGCCGGCAGGGCGGCAGGAGGGCGGCACGGAAGGTGCCAGCCGCGGCATCCTACTGAACGAAATGTCAGGATTGCGTTATTGACCGGCCACGGCAGCGTGGCTGGCGGCGCTCGGGAAAGCGCGAAGGATGCGGGTCGCGGCGACTTTTCCATGTCCTGCGAGGGCAGGACCTTTGTGATCTAATGCCGCCCGAAGCGGGGGTACCGCGGCCGCAAGGCCACGGTTGAGACAGTCCCTTGGAACCTGATCCGGTTGATACCGGCGTAGGGAAGCTTCGCAATGTTCAAGCGCGTGGACACCGCCCGAGGTGTGCCCATGCGCATGCGGCAGTGCGCCTTCGCTTCGTTCAACCCGTACATCCGTGCGGGTCTCCAACAGGACGATGCCCGATGAATGCACAGCTCTCCGCGCTGCAACAGCAGGCGCAACAACTTTCCGAATCCGTGACCCGGCCGCTTCCCGGTTCGCGCAAGATCTTCGTGCCCGGCTCGCGCCCGGACCTGCAAGTGGCGATGCGCGAGATCGCGCAGACCCGCACGCCGACATTGTTCGGTGGCGAAGACAACCCGCCGATCACCGTCTATGACACCTCCGGCCCGTATACAGACCCGGATGCACGCATCGACTTGTCCGCCGGCCTGCCCGCGCTGCGCGCGCGCTGGATCGAAGAGCGCGGCGACACAGAGCAGTTGCCTGCGCTCAGCTCGGCGTTCGGTCGCTCGCGCGAAGGCAACGGCAAGCTCGATGCGGTGCGCTTCCCGTCGCGCACGCTGCCGCGCGTGGCCAGGGCCGGTGCCAACGTCACCCAGATGTACTACGCGCGGCGCGGCATCATCACCGCGGAAATGGAATACGTCGCCATCCGCGAAAACCAGCGACTGGATGCGGTGCGCGGGCAAGGCCTGCTGGCCCAGCATCCGGGGCAGAACTTCGGCGCGAACATCCAGCAACGCATAACCGCGGAATTCGTACGCGAGGAAATCGCCCGCGGCCGCGCCATCCTGCCCAACAACATCAACCACCCGGAAAGCGAGCCGATGATCATCGGCCGCAACTTCCTGACCAAGATCAACGCCAACATCGGCAACAGTGCGGTGTCCTCGGGCATCGCCGAGGAAGTGGAGAAACTGGTGTGGGCGATCCGCTGGGGCGCGGACAATGTCATGGACCTGTCCACTGGAAAGCACATCCACGAGACGCGCGAGTGGATCATCCGCAACTCGCCGGTGCCGATTGGTACGGTGCCGATCTACCAGGCGCTGGAAAAAGTGGACGGCCGCGCCGAAGAGCTGAGCTGGGAAATTTTTCGCGACACCCTGATCGAACAGGCCGAGCAGGGCGTGGACTACTTCACCATTCACGCCGGCGTGTTGCTGCGGCATGTGCCGCTGACCGCCAAACGGGTGACCGGCATCGTCTCGCGTGGTGGTTCGATCATGGCGAAGTGGTGCCTTGCGCACCACAGGGAAAACTTTCTCTACACCCACTTCGAGGACATCTGCGACATCATGAAGGCCTACGACGTGGCCTTTTCGCTGGGCGATGGCCTGCGCCCGGGTTGCATCGCCGACGCCAACGACGCGGCGCAGTTCGGCGAACTCGAAGCACTGGGCGAATTGACCAGGCTTGCGTGGAAGCATGACGTGCAGACCATGATCGAAGGCCCCGGCCACGTGCCGATGCAACTGATCAAGCAGAACATGGACAAGCAGTTGCGCGAGTGCGGCGAAGCACCGTTCTACACGCTGGGGCCGTTGACCACCGACATCGCGCCGGGCTACGACCACATCACCAGCGCCATCGGCGCGGCGATGATCGCTTGGTACGGCACCGCGATGCTGTGCTACGTGACGCCGAAGGAACACCTCGGCCTGCCGAATCGCGAGGACGTGCGTGACGGGATCATGGCCTACAAGATTGCCGCGCACGCCGCCGACCTGGCCAAGGGCCATCCCGGCGCGCAGGTGCGTGACAACGCCTTGAGCAAGGCAAGGTTCGAATTCCGCTGGCAGGACCAGTTCCACCTTGGCCTGGATCCGGAGAAGGCGCAGTCGATGCACGACGAGACGATGCCGAAGGATGCGCACAAGCTGGCGCACTTCTGCTCGATGTGCGGCCCGCACTTCTGTTCGATGCGCATCACCCAGGACGTGCGTGATTACGCTGCCGAGCAGGGCATGGATGAATCCGTCGCGCTGGAAGCGGGCATGGCCGGGAAGGCGAAGGAGTTCCGCGAGCAGGGTGCGCAGGTCTATCGCGTGGAGTGATGCCATTGCAGCGAAGTGGCAACAAGCGGAGTGATGTCGCAAGCCACGCTCCGCGTGTTGTTCATGCTGTGTTTCAACACTGCGAAGTGGCGTGACGTGATGCTGGTTTCCATCAACGACGGCAGTTACCGCATGGCTTGATCGAATGCGGATCGAAGCGAGGACTTCAGCTTTTCTTCAGCTTGTTGAACATGTCGACCTGTCTCCATTCGCGAGCGTATCGCGATGGCCGCCAACGGCATGGAAAGGCTTGTTTTCAAAGCGTTGCGGCGTGTTCGCAATGAGCGGCGGCAGATGAAAAAATCGCGCCCGAAGGCGCGAATCCTGAAGCAGTTTGTATGAATCCGTCGGCGAGAGAGAGCCTGTTGTCGCCCTGCGCAGGCACGCAGGAAACGTTGCCTAGGCTAATATCCGCGCGCCTCGAAACATTTGCTGTTTGCGTTGACGCCATTTGCGGATTCTGGCGGTTCACTGGCGGTGCTATCCACCAGGGGGCGGGCGCGGGTTGTGCCCACCAGCGATTCACGTCCCTGACACGGTATGGAACACATAGACAACGACATGCCGGCATCGGACCGGCTGCACATCGGCGAATGCCTCGTCGTGCTGTCTTCGCGCGAAGTGCATGCACCGGGCGTGCGGCGGCCGCTGCGGCTGACGCCCAAGGCGAGCAGCGTGTTGCTGGTGCTCGCGCGCAACGCCGGCAACGTGGTCACCCGCGATGAACTGTTCGCGCAGGTGTGGCCGGACACGCTGCCGACCAACGACGTGCTCACCCAGGCGATCACCCAGTTGCGCAAGGCATTTGCGGTGGGCGGCACCTCGGCCGATGGCCACAGCGGCATCGAGACCATTGCCAAAAGTGGCTACCGTTTGTTGGCGCCGGTGACCTGGGAACAGCCGGAACCTTCCGCCACGCAAACCGCTGCCGCGATGGCCGCTGCCGTCGAGACCGTTGCCATCGAGACCGCTGCGACCGCGCCGGCATCGGCAGTGGAAGAAGAAGCCCGGTCCCGCAGTTGGCGGCACTTGCGTCGCCGGCTGTGGGCGGCCATCGGACTGGGTTTGCTGTTCAGTACCCTGGTGCTGGCCTGGTTGTTGTGGCAACGGCCGGTGGCAGTGACGGAAACGGAAGCGGGACAGGATGCGGTCAACAGTGACGGCACCCGCGTGATCGGCAGCCCCGAACCCCCGTACCGGTTGATCACCACCACCGAGGGGTTCGAAACCTGGCCGGCGTTGTCGCCGGACGGTGCCTTGGTGGTCTACGCCGATGAAAGTGGCCGGCGCTCCACGCTGAAAGTGCAGAGCACCGGCAATGCGCCGGCGGTGGTGCTGGCGCAGACGCCGGCCGATGCTTCCGACCGGCTGCCCGCCTGGTCGCCGGATGGGAGGCAGATTGCCTTCGCGCGCTTCCGTACGCAGGGGCAGTGCGAAGTGCTGGTACGTGCGCTCACCGGCGGTGACGAGCGCCGGGTTGCCGATTGCGACGGTGCGGACATGCTCAGTTTCGACTGGACCCCGGATGGGCGCGGGCTGGTGTTCGGTTCGATGACCGGGCCGCGCGGCGCGCCGGGCATTCGCATCCTCGAACTGGCATCCGGCCGCTGGACGACGCTGGACTATGTGCGCGGCCCCGATGATTTCGATTACGCACCGCGTTTTTCGCCGGATGGGCAGCGCATCGGCTTCGTGCGCAATCCGCAGGTGGGTGACCTGTGGGTGATGGCTGCCGATGGCGGTGATGCCGGGCGCTTGACCGAAGATGCCGCCGAGATCCGTGGCTGGAGTTGGCTGGATGATGCGGCGATGGTGTTCGGCCGTCGCGTGGGTACCGAGTCGCGCCTTTATCGGCTGGATGTGCGCACGCGCAAGCTGCACGACATGGGCGTGGACGATGCGCAGAGCCCGGCGGTGGCACGGCTCAAGCCGATGCTGGCGTTCGTGCACCGGCGTCCACAATTCGGCCTGTTCCGGGTGGCGCTCGACGGCAGTGGCGAGCGGCAACGCCTGTTCGCGTCTTCCGGACGCGATGCGCAGCCGATGGTGGCGCCCGATGGCCGGCAGTTGGTGTTCACTTCCGATCGTTCCGGTGTCTTCGGCCTGTGGTGGGGGCGGCTGGATCAGCCCGATTCGCCGCGCCTGCTTGCCGGCTTGCGGCCGGAAACGCGGCAAGCGCCGGATTGGGCGGCGGACAGCCGGCAACTGCTGGTCAGTGGGCGTGACGAGGGTGGACATCCAGGCATTTACGAGGTGGAACCCGCGCAGGGGCGTTGGCGGCAGTTGCCGGTGCCGGTGCACGAGCCCTTGCAGGCGATATACGGGCCTGCGCCACAGCAGGTGTACGTGATCGAACGCGATGCCGACGAGCGGATGATGCTGGTGTTGTTCGACCGCTCGCAGACGCCGTGGCGGCGCTTGGCCAGCGTGCCGGGTGTGTCGCAGGTGCGTCACGACCGCAGTGGTGCGCGGGTGCTGTTTACCCGTTTGGCCGGTGCCGGTTTGTGGCAGGCCGACGTGGCGTTGTCGCCGGCCAGTATCCGGCGCATTGGCGAGGATGCGCCGAGTCGTTGGCGCTACCGCACCTGGGCGCTGGGGGCCGGCGGCGTGATCGAATACCTGCGTGCCGACGCCGATTGCCAGTCGCGCTTGGTCCGCTTGGACGGGCCGAATCGTGGCACGGTCGATTGCCTGCAGGCCGATGCGTCGGCCGGCACCAACGGCTTGAGCCTGGCGCCCTCCGGCGATGCCGTTTACGTGACGCTGACCCTGAGCGACGGCACCAACATCGGCGTGATGCCGGTGCCGGGAGAACACCCGACGTTGCCGGTGGGGGTTCTCAAGTGGTTGCCGTCCCTGGGAAAAACGCATTCGTGATTCCTTCGGATCGGTCTTCGTGCGGATTTCGCCGCGATCTCGTGGAATCTTCCTGACGGCTGCGGCCAAAGTTGGCAAAACCATCGGCCATTGAAGGCAAATGATGGTGTGTCACATGCGTCAGGTTTCCTGGGTTGATCGCGGCCAGTCGGTTTCGTTCGAAAAGCACCCTGAAGAGGGCAGCCGCCCGGATTGCATCGGCGTGGCGCGGCTGGGCAGCCTGCAGACGTCCGGCACCGTGTTCACCCTGTGGATGCAGTTGCGCGGCAGCAGTTGGATCGAATCCAGGGAGGGAAAATTCCGGCTGCACCAGCGCGAGTGGATTGCATTCGAAAAAGAGTCGCGGCCGATGATCCAGGCCGGGCGCGATGGCATCTGCATTGGCGTGGCGCTGGATGGCGATGCACTGCGCTTGCTGGGCCGCTTGGCCGACAGCAGTGTCTACACCGGCCACGGCCACATGAGCCGCACCGAGGCGCTGCTGGCGCTGCGGCTGTGGCGTGAGGCGCAGGCGGATGCGTCGGGCGTGCATGCCTTGCGCCCGTTGTTGCTGCATGTGGCCTCGCTGCAACGCGAGCTGGCCGATGGTGTGCAGCGTTGCCCGGGGCGGTCGCGCTTGCGCAAGCGCCAGGTGTTCGGGCGCTTGCAGCGTGCACGCATGTACCTGGAGGGCAACAGCCACCGCGTGGTACGTGTTGGTGAATTGGCCGAGCTGACCAATTTTTCCAGTTGGTACCTGTCCAAGACCTTCCAGAGCCTGTACGAGGAAAGCCCGCAGTCGTTGTCCGCGCGGCTGCGGCTGGAGCGTGCGGCGATGCTGTTGCGCGATACCGACATGATGGTCGGCGAGGTGGCATCGGCCAGTGGCTTCGACAACTGCTGCAGCTTCGCGCGTGCCTTCCGTGCGCGTTTCGGTACATCGGCCAGCCGTTACCGCGAGGCGGCAATTGTCGTCCCGCCAGAGTTGGCAAAGTCTGCGGGTGATTCGCGCAAACCCATCGCTTCGGTACGAACGTAACTTTCAGGGGTGTTTAACGCACCACTAACGTAACCGGAGAGATTCATGAAATTTCGTACTCCCGCAATACGACTGGGTTTGCTCCCGGCCGGTATCGCGATCGCGCTGACCCCGGCGTTTGCCTCGGCGCAGGACAGTGCCAAGGGCACCACCGACCTGGACCGCATCGAGGTCACCGGTTCGCGCATCCGCGGCGCGAACATGGAAACCCAGCAGCCGATCATCACCCTGAGCCGTGAGAACCTGGAAAAGCAGGGCTTCACCTCGGTGGCCGACGTGCTGCAGAACCTGACCTCGGCGGGTTCGCCGGCCATCTCCCGCGCCTACGCGCTGGCTTCCGGTGAAAACGTCGGCGGCTACTACATCGACCTGCGCAATCTCGGTGCCACCCGCACCCTGGTGCTGATGAACGGCAAGCGCCTGGGCGCCACCACCGGCGGCTACCAGGATCTGAGCCAGATCCCGATGTCGGCCATCGAGCGCATCGAAGTGCTGAAGGACGGCGCTTCGGCCATCTACGGTTCCGACGCCATCGCCGGCGTGGTCAACGTCATCACCCGCAAGCGCTTCGACGGCGCCGAAGCCCAGGTCTACGTCGGCCAGTACGGCGAAGGCGACGGTGACACCGAACAGTATTCCTTCACCCTCGGCGCCGAAGGCGAGCGCGGTGGCGTGACCCTGTCGGCCGAATACTCCAGGCAGGACCCGGTGATGGCCGGTGATCGCTGGTTCTCGAAGAACGGCGGCAAGGGCCCGAATTCCACCAGCGCCGACTGGAGCGCCATCAGCCAGAACGGTAGCTGGTGCCAGCCTTCGCTCAATGACTGCACCAAGGGCGGCTCGCTCTGGCAGACCTTGAACCCGGGCGGTGACCCGAGCAACCCGGCCGATTACCACGAGATCACCGGTGCCGAGTACGCCAACTCCAACCAGCAGATGATGGTGCAGACCGGCATCGTGCGTAAGTCGGTGTACGTCAACGGCAACTACGACTTCACCGATTCGGTGACGTTCAACGCCGACCTGCTGTACAACGACCGCACCACCGACCAGCAGATCGCCGGTTACCCGTACCAGTCGCTGGCATTCGACACGCCGCTGTCGGCTGGCAGTGCCTTCAACCCGACCGGCGAAGACATCGAGTTCCGCCGTCGCCTGTGGGAAGTGCCGCGCACCACCCAGAGCAAGCTGAAGACCCTGCGCTTCGCGCCGTCGGTCAGCGGCTTCTTCGAGTTCGCCGACAAGACCTTCGACTGGAACGTCGGTGCGCTGTGGAACCGCAACGAGGTCACCAAGTCCAATCACGGTGACATGAGCCTGATCGCTTCGCGCCAGGCGCTGGGCCCGTCGTTCATCGACGCCAGCGGCGTCGCCCGTTGCGGCGTTGCCGGCAAGCCGATCGACGGCTGCTACGCATGGAACCCGCTGCTGCCGTACGGCGTGAATGGTGCCGGCTCGCTGAGCGACCAGAACCTGCAGAACTTCCTGTTCCCGGTCTTCACCGCTACCGGCACCACCAAGACCACCAGCTTCAATGCCGACTTGAGCGGTTCCATCGTGACCCTGCCGGCCGGCGAGCTGGGCTTCGCCGTCGGCGTCGAGCACCGCAAGGAAGAAGGCCGCTACGTGCCGGACGCCTTCGCGCAGTCGGGCGAGTCCACCGGCCTGTCCTCGACCACCACCTCCGGTTCCTACGATCTGGACGAGGTGTACCTGGAGCTGAACATCCCGGTGCTGGCGGACATGCCGTTCGCCAAGGAACTGACCTTCAACGTTGCCAGCCGTTACTCGGACTACAGCAACTTCGGCGACACCACCAACAGCAAGTTCGGCCTGACCTGGCGTCCGACCGATGACCTGCTGGTCCGTGGTACCTATGCCGAAGGCTTCCGCGCACCGTCCATCGACAACCTGTACGGCGGGATCGGTTCTTCATTCGAGAAGTACACCGACCCGTGCTCGGTGGGCGTGGGTGGCAGTGTTGCCGGCAATGCCGCCTGTACTGCTGCCGGTGCACCGGCCAACTACGTGCAGTTGGGCCAGGGCCTGGCACCGTGCTCGACCTGGCCGTGCGCCACGCCGGACCAGTTCATCAGTGGTTCCAACGAGAATCTGCTGCCGGAGACCTCCACCAGCAAGACCATCGGCATCGTGTGGAGCCCGCGTTGGGTGCAGGGGCTGGACGTTTCGCTGGACTGGTTCCGCTACGAGATCAAGAACATGATCATCGAAGACGACGTGGACCGTATCCTGCGTGATTGCTACGTGCTCGGCGACAGCAGCCGTTGCGACGGCGTCGTGCGTGCTGCCGATGGCCACATCACCCAGTTGTTCTATGGCCTGACCAACCTCGGCCAGATGAAGACCGAAGGCTACGATGTTGGCGTCAAGTACCGCCTGCCGGAGCTGGCGATCGGCCAGTTCAGCATCGACTGGCAGACTACCTACACCTCCAAGTATGACGAAGCGGGCCAGAACAAGGCTGGCGAGGACATCATCATCGGCAACGTGGGTACCCCGGGCATCTTCCGCGTGCGTTCCAACGTGGGCGTGAACTGGGCGCTGGGCGATTTCGGCGTCAACTACACCGCGCGTTACTACTCGGGCATGAAGGAAGATTGCGGCCTGACCAGCTACGCCTGGTGCGACAAGCCGGGGCACATCTCCAATGGCGAGAGCGACCCGCAGCACACCACCGGTTCCAACACCTTCCACGACCTGCAGGTCAACTGGCAGGCACCGTGGGATGCGACGATTGCCGTCGGTGCGAACAACCTGTTCGATCACCGTGGCCCGCTGATGTACACGGCTCCGAATTCGTCGTACGCCTACTATGGCGGCTTCGATATCGGCCGCTTCATCTACATGAAGTACACCCAGCGCTTCTGATCCATCGAAGCCTGATGCAAGACCAAAGGGGTGGGCCGCAAGGCCCGCCCCTTTTCCTTGTTGCATCGTTGCATCTTCTGTGGAGACGAATATCCGCCGCCATCGCGTCGGGTTGCACGAAACCAAAACGAAACGGCCGCGTCGAGCGCGGCCGTTTGTGGATTCCGGCGGGCGAGGGCTCAGGCTTCGGCGGACAGCCCGGCGTATTCGTTGGCCAGGTCACGCCAGCCATCGAGCTTGGACAGCATCCCGGTACGCTCCAGGTACTGCTCGTCGACCGGGGTGCCGCTGGCCAGCGCGGTGGCCACGTGCACCGCGCCGGTCACCCAGAAGCTGCGCACGTTCGAGCGCTGCGGCTGCAGATGGAAGGCAACGGCCTCGATGATCGGCATCGGCAGGCCCCACAGGCCCAGCAGGTAGGCGCCGGCCTCGGCATGGCCGGGGCGGTCGTCGCCTTCGGCCAGTGCTTCGCGCTCGTTGCGCACCCCCGGCAGCAGCAGGCCGATGTCGGCCAGCAGGGCCGCAGTCGCGCCCAGTTCGGCACTGCTGGCCGGCAGCATCTTCGCCGCCAGCCGCGAGGACATCAGCGCGCGTGCCTGCAAGGCGTTGCGTTCGGCCGGGGAAATGGCCGGGATTGCGAACACTTCGCTGGCCAGCACCAGGTCGCGCAGGGTGGCAAGGCCCAGTCGGGTCACCGCGCCGCGCAGGTCGGTGATCGAGCGGCCACTGTTGAAGAAGGCCGAATTCGACAATTGCAGCACCTTGGCGGCAATGGCCGGATCGGCGGCGACCAGCTTGGCGATGTCGGTGGTGTCGCTGTTCTCGTCCTCTTCCAGCGCCTGCATCAGGCTCAGGTACAGATGCGGCGGCGAGGGCAGCTTCTCGATGCGGCCGATGGAGGAGCGCAGGCGCGGGCTGTCCAGCAGGTCGCGCAGCTCTTCCAGGCTGGTCAGGGCGTCGAGCAGCACTTCCGGCGACAGTGGCAGCGGCAGGAAGCGGTGGGCGACGCCGATGATGCGGGCGGCGGGCGCGCGCTGGCTCTGCGCCGCTTCGATCAGCGCGATGCGGATCGTCTCCGGGCGCAGGGTGCGGATCTGCCCAAGCAAGGTGGCCGGGGTGAGGTCCGGCAAGGCCGGCGCGACGATGACGGCATCGACCGCACTGGACGCCACCGTGGCAATGGCGGCATTGCCGTCGGCAACGCTCTGGACATGCCACTCGTCGCCCAGGTCGGCGATGTATTCGAGGAGTTCGGCCGACAGATTGGCATCGTCGCCGACTAGCAGGATACGCAAGGCACATTCCCCCAATGGAACTGCTCGACCATCATGTGGGCGGGCCGGAAAATCCGGCTGCCAATGTAGCCGAATGCCCCGGCAAGGTCATGTGCCGGGCGGATGAAACGTGATCGTCGTGGCACCGGTACCGCCCGGGGCGGTACCGGCCGCAGGTACTCAGCCTTGCTTGGCGACGAAATTGTCGTGTGCCTGGATCAGGATGCGCTTGGCTTCATCGGCGCCGCCCCAGCCCTCGATCTTGACCCACTTGCCCTTTTCCAGGTCCTTGTAATGCTCGAAGAAGTGGCCGATGCGCTCCAGCCAGTGGCCGGAGACCTGGTCGATGTCCTGCACGTGGGCGTAGCCATTGAAGATTTTCGGCACCGGCACGGCCAGGATCTTCTCGTCGCTGCCGGCCTCGTCGCTCATCTTCAGCACGCCCACCGGGCGGCAGCGCACCACCGAGCCGGGCACCAGCGACAGCGGCAGCACCACCAGTACGTCGGCCGGGTCGCCGTCGCCGCACAGGGTGCTGGGCACGTAGCCGTAGTTGCAGGGGTAGCGCATCGGCGTGGACAGGATGCGGTCGACGAAGATCGCGCCGGAATCCTTGTCCACTTCGTACTTCACCGGCTCGGAATCCTTCGGGATCTCGATGATGACGTTGATTTCTTCCGGCGGGTTCTTGCCCGAGGAAACGAGTTCCAGACCCATGCGCTGCTCCGAATCTTGCGTTTGACAGAAAGGCGACATTCTACGCCTTCGGATGCTGCGTTGCGCAAAAAGCCCGTCATGCCGTCAGCTTGCGCCCGGCATGACGGAGGCGGCGGTCAGCGCGCGGCAACCGGGTAGGTGGCGGGGCTGTAGTCGACGACCAATTGCACGCTTTCGTCATTGCGGCCCACGACCTGGCCGTTGACCAGCAGTTCGGTCCGGACCCCATACACGCCTTGCGAGACGCCTTTGGGGAAGCTGAAGGCGAAGGTGTTTTCGTAGCCGCCGGCCTGCGTGCCGCTGACGTCCTTGCCCACCCGCTTGATCTCCTTGCCGGTGGTATCCAGCAGGACCATGTCCTCGCGGATGGAGGTGATGCGCTGCTGGGTGCCGTCCACGAGCTTGAGGTTGGATTTGATCTCCACCGCCTGGCCGGCGGCCACCCTGTTGCCGGGGCTGATGCTGGTGTCGTAGGCCACCAGCTTGGGTGCGCTGGGCAGGGCGCCGGCATTGGCTTGGCGGTATTCGGCCTGCACCATGTCGGCGCTTTGGGTTTGGCGGGAGTGCGCGTTGACCACCAGGCAGCTCAACGCGCCCAGGGCCGCACCGGCGATGGCGCCTTTGGCGGCCGCCTCGCCATTCTTGCTGGCGCCAATCGCGGCGCCCAGTATGGCGCCAATGGTGCCGGTGGCCCACGGGTTGCACCTCTGCTCGCCGCTGGAGGCACCGGCGACGCCGCCGGTGGTCGCGCAGCCGGACAGGGTGACGGTGGTGGCCAAGGCCAGCAGGAGAAGACGGGGGGTGACGTGTTTCATGGCGTGGCTCCTCGTGGTTCTGGGTAGTGGCGTGGGGCGTGGGGTAAGCGCGTTGCCGGTTCAGTCGATGACGATGTCCTGCAGGGCTTGCCGTTCGGCACTTTCGGCCTTCTGCAGCAGGTCGTTGGCGGCGCGGTTGCCCGGCGACAGGCGCAGGGCGTTGCGTGCCGAACTCTTGGCCTCGGCGTAGTTCTTGCGGGCCAGGGCGTTGCGGCCATCGCGCAGCAGGTCCGTCACCAATGCGTCGGTGGCGCTGGCCGCCGCCGGCGCTGGCGGGATGAGGGTCGCGCTGGCCGGGGTGGCTGCGTCTGCGGCTTGCTGGCGCCGCGCATTGGCCAGTGCGGTGCGCAGGCGGTCGGCACCGCTGGCCTGGGTGTCCAATGCCGCGGCCTGGGCCAGCGATTGCTCGGCGGCGGCCAATTCGCCGGCTTGCAAGTGCCGGGAGCCGGCCTCGATCAAGCTGGTCGCTTGTCGTACCTGGTCGGCGGTGCGTTCGTTCAAGGCGTCATAGGGGGGATAGCCAGCGCAGGTGCTTTTTTGTTGCGCCAGTTGGCTTTGCGCCTGGGCGGGACGGCGGCGTTCCAGCGTGGTTTCGGCGCGCTTGACGACCGTGTCGCATGTCTTGGCCAATTCGTGGGCGCGGGTGAGCTGTTCGGCCAGTGGCGCGAGGGCGTCGCGGCGTTCGTCCTGGCACAGGGCCTGGGCCTGTGCGAGGCTGGTTTCGGCGCGGGTCAAGTCGCCGCCGACCAGTGCGTCGTTCACGGCGATGCTCAGGGCGTCGCAGCGGGCAACCCACGCCGGCTCAGGTTTGGGCCGCAGCCACAGCGCCAGCACGACGATGGCCAGCAAGGCTGCGGCGATGCGCGGCCATTTGCGGCGGCTGGGCTTGACGACGGGTGGCGTTGCCGGCGCGGGTGTTGCGATCGGTTCCGGGCGGGAGGGGGCAGGTGCCGGTTCCGGTTCTGGTTCCGGCGGCAAGGCCGGTGGTTGTGGTGCTGCTGACGGCTGCTGCTGCGGTGGCGGTGGCGGTGGCGGCGCTACCGGTGTGGACGCCCTGTCGTTGTCCGCTTTCGTTGCTCCCGACCCCGTTGACGCGGTTGGCCGGACGCGCGCCGGCGTATCCGCCTGCGCCGCGCCGCAGAACGGGCAATAGGCCACCTTGGCTTGGAGCACGCGCCCACATGCCGGGGCAGGGCAGGGCCGGGGTTGCCAATCGGTGCCGGGGGTTGGGCTTGCGGTCATGGGTCAGTTGAGCGGTGGCGGTGGTGGCATTGCGGCAGGGGGCGGCATCAGTTCGTTGCACTGGGCCAACGGTATCCATGCCGCAAAACCCTGGCGCCAGACCTGGGTGGCCTGTGGGTCGAGTTGCCGGTCCTGGAGCATCTTCAGCACCTGCGAGGTGGGGTAGGGCCCGTAGGTTTGTCCGCTAATGGCCAAGTGGTATTGCTGCTCGGTTTGCACCGGCGGCGGGAGGCCGGGGCCACCGGGCGGCGGGGGCGGGGTCATGCCGGGAGCGGGGATGCCGGCAGCGGTGGTGGCTTGACCACCGCCCAGCAGGGCGGCAATTCCTGCACGGGCTTGCGCGTCTTGGCGCATGACGAATTTCAGCCGTGGGTGGCTGGCATCCAGTGGCGCGCGCACTTCCCATTCGTAAGCATCGGCGTCGGACTCGGCGACCGGCTCGGCCCACTGACGCAACGCTTCTTCTTCGATCAGGCGGCGCTTGCCGCGTTCCAATTCGTCAGGCGTAGCGCCCTTGCGCACTGCAAGGTCATCCAGTTGCCGCCGCACTTCGGAGGCAATGGCGCTGGCAAAGCCGACGCGCACGTCTTGAGCGCCGGTGTCCAGTTCGATTAGCTGGGCGGTGTAGACCGCCGTGGCATGGTAGTCGGCCAGTGCTGCCAGGGCACAGCATTGGTTGACGTCCAGCTCGTCCAACGCCTGGTTCACCCGGTCCACGATTTGGTCGCGGTAGTTGGCCGGCAGACCGTTGAGACGAATGGCACGCTCGTTGCCAATGCGGCGTATGTCGCCGCGCGCGACCGCGAATTGGTATTGGCCTGCCGGAACTACGCGCTGTTTGTTGCGCTCAAGAATGCCCAGCATGATTGCCAGCAGGTAGTGCCGGAAATCATCGGCCAACCGGTTCAATTCATCGGTGCTGGGGGCCAGTGGGTGCGAGAAGCGAGTGATGTCGATGTGGGTGTGGGAGGGGATGGGCTTTTCTTTATCGGCTTCCTTGCGGTAGCTGGTGCGCCATGCTTCCAGCCCGCGCAACACTGTCAGCGGGATGCCTGATAGTTCGGTGTAGCAGACCGCCCGACCGGGGATGCCGGTTTCGACGATTCCGATTTGTGCGGCGGTAATGCCGATGCCAGCGGGCAGGCAGGTTTCCAGTTCGGTTTTGAACTTGCGGGAGAACTCGTCGGCCCGCGCCACGCCGACGAAGCATTTGAACTGGTCGGCACTGGGGGTGAAATCGCGCGACAGGTTGGCGTCGATCCACGGCATTGCCCGTTGCAGCAATTCGGAGAACAAACGTTGGCGTTCGGTTGGACTGCGCTGCTCCAGCGTTTCGATCAGAGGCTCGGTGTCTTCGCCATTTTCGCTACCGGCCAGCGCAATTTGGCGTTCGGCCATATGCACCACTTTGCGCAACAAGGCGGGGCGGTCGTCAGCATCGGCCAGCATCGGGAACAGGGTGCGCGAGCCACCGATGTCCTTGAAGGCTTCGTCGGCCCATTCGCGCAAGGTGGCGGCGGTGGGCATGGCAAAGGGCCGTTCGGTGGCCTGCAGCGGAATCAGGGTGGCGTGTTCGCTGCGCAGGTCCTTGCGCAGGATGTCCACGCTGCGTTTCAGTGAATCCAGCATCTCCAGCACGGCCTGGCGACCGGCCTGGAATTCGCCGACCAAGCCGTTCCAGACCGGCTGCCCGGCGCTGTCCACGCCGCTCTTCTGGCCCAGCCAGCGCGACAGGTCGCGCATCAGTTGCGCCGCTTCGCGCGCGGCCTTGGCGCGCAGGTGGAATTTCAGGCCGTTGGCAATCTCGGTGGACAACTGGTCCATCACCAGCTGTGCCTGGCGCTCGCCGCCGCCGAGCAGCCCGCCCAGCATGCCGCCGCGGGTTTCGGCCAGGTTGCTCATCAGGCGCTCGTATTCGTGGGTACGCACGGCCTCCTTGATTTCCTCGTAGCGGGCGGCGTTCTGCTCCAGTACCGCGCAGATGCCGGTGTCGGTGTTTTCCAGCCGGTCCTTGACCTGCTCGACCAGCGACAGCACGTACTCCAGGCCGCCGTGGTCCTTGTTGTCCAGATAGGCGAACAATTGTTGACGGACCACTTCGCGGACGGCATCGAGCAATTCGCGGCGGCGGCGGGCAATGCGGTCCTCGGTGGTGTCGGCGCCGGAATCCTGGTCGCGCATCACGTCGCGTTCGAGCTGGCGCACGCGCTCGCGGATCTGGGTGGGCCATTCCTCGCGGGCAAACCCGGTCTTGATGTCCTCCAGTTGCCGGGTGACGCGCTGCTGTACGCCGGCCACCACCGCGCCCTGGCGGTCCTGCAGCAGTTCCTCGACGATGAAGTAGTCGAGGAATTCGCCGTTGGAACGCTTCAACTCCACCTGGCGCGAGGAAAACTCGGGGAAATCGCTGAACGGGGCCGGGCGCAGGTGCAGGTGCGTGGCCATGAACTCGTCGCGCTTCTTCTCGGTGGCGCGGTTGGCGCTGGCATCACCGCTGGCAACGCCGAAGAACACCTTGAGCATGGACGCGGCCAGCGTGTGGGCGCGTTCGTCGCGCCGGAACTTGAGCTGGGTGTCCAACACGGCCTGGCCAAATGCAGAGAAGGTGCGCGAATAGGTCAACTTCATGCCGCCAAAGCGGCCAGCCGGTACCGGTGGGCTGAATGGCGAGATCTTGTGCTGTTGTTGGTTGACCGCAACGCTGCGTTTCTTGTTGGAGAAGTCGGCCGAAGCAAAGTCCTCGAACAAAGTGTCGGCCACCATGTGGTAGACGTCGTTCATTTGCGCCGTGTGTTGGCGCGCGACGTTGCCGGAATCGACCAGGTACACCTCGTTGTAGGGCTTGAGTGGCAGGTTGGGCTGGTCGTAGGTATCCCAGCGTTTTACATAGTCGGAATAACCGCGCATGGCGGTTTCCAGTTCCATCAATGCGGCGTAGCCATTGCCTTCCGTGCGGTCTTTGTTGGCTCCGGCAAAGCCAGTGGGCAAGAACAGCATCAGCTCCACGTCGGCACTGCCGATTTCGTCACGAGCCAGCCAGCTTGCCAGCCAGCCCATGTCGAGAAACGAGCCTGATCCGGTGCCGCCGGCCACCGAGCCCACCACCACGATGCGGGCCTTGCTCTGGTCCAGTTCCAGGCCCAATTGCTTGAGCTGGGCATCGCGGGACAGGCCGGCCTTGAGTGCTTTGAGTTTCAGCCGGATCTTGTCGCGAATCTTGGGGTATTTGTCGAAGAAATACAGGCGCGAGAGCGCGCGGATTTGGCCCGCACCCTTGGCAGGATCGATTTGCAGGTCACGGATTTTGGCTGGCGGAAGTGGGAACCAGCTTTTGATGTGCGGATAGCGGTCCAGCGAGTCATCGTCACGGCTGTATTTTTCGATGTCGAAAGTTTCAACCAGTTTTTCGTCATCGCTGAACTTGAGCAGGTCGTATTGCAGGTCTTCCTGCTGGGCGCGTCCGGATTCGATCACCGCGCCGTGGTCCAGGTCGAACTGGACGAATTGCGCCACCGGGAAGTCGGCCAGGCTTTCCACCCGGACGCCGCCGCCCCACAGGGCATTGAGGGTGCGTCGGCGCAGGCGCATCAGCACCTCCATGCCGGTACCGCCAATGGCCACGAACAGCGTGGGCCGCAGCTTGACCAGCTTTTCGTCCTTGCGGCTGTCGGTGGGCTTGGGCGCGTCGTCTGTGCGTGGGTCTGTCATGGGCAACTCCTGCAAAAGATGGGGCGCCGGGTTCAGCGCCGGCCGGAAACCAGCATCAGGATCAACGCCACCACCGCCACCGCGCCCAGCGGGGCAATGGTCAGCGGCGCAAGGAACTTGACCGGGTTGACGGCCGCCAGGATGACGCCGGTGGAGAGGCTGGACAGGAAAATGAACAACCACCAGCCCGCCGCGTTGGCCTTGCCCGGCGGCACGCGCTTGCGCACCAGCATGTTGGCGTAGCTGCCACGGGCGAAGAAGAACGCCACCAGCAGCACGGCGAGGATGCCGCCGCCGACGAGCAGATCACGTGAGGAGGTGTCGCTCTGGCCGAGGTTCAAGGTCACCGGCACGGGAACACCGGGGCTGGCCGCCGTCTCGGCGGCGGGGGCGTCACTGGGCGGGGGAAGGACGAACCCGCCGTCTTTCGGTTGCTGCTCCTGTTCGCTCATTGCGTGCTCCGGTGTGAAGTGCTTGGCCCGAGGCGGGCCGGGATGAAAAGGATTGGGGTCAACGGCCGGCAGTGGAGATCGAATGGCCTTCGGCAAGGTCGATCACCTTCGGCCGGCCAAGGCCACGTTTGATCCTGCCGGCGTAGTTGCCGTGCAGGTCGCGTATTTCCAGCGTCGCAAAGGCCTTCACGGCGACGGTGCGCTTGTAGCCATCGACCACGATGTCGTGGCGTGCGGTCCGCCCGGACAGCATTGCCAGCAGCGCCAGGGCCACGACCAGCAGCAGCGCCGCGCCGACCACCAGCAGCACCGGCAGCAGCGGGTATTGCACGCGCAACGCGATCGGGATACGTGCGGTGGAGGCCTGGATCGTCGCCGGGGGCACGAACACGTCCGACAGCGGGTCGCCGGGGAACAGCGCCGCAAGGTTCTGGCGGAAATCGTCGGAGATGCGCAATTGCTGCTGGTCCAGCGCAATCTCCACCGTGGCCGGTACCGTGACCTGCTTGCCCATTGCCGACAGGGCCGCCCACGACCACGGCGAAGGTACCTGCCCCTGCGGTACCGGTAGGTCCAGCACCACCTCGGCGGCCTTGCCCGGCGCCAAATCGTCCAGCGTTTGCAGCGAGACCGGCACCGGCAGCGAGGTGCCGCCGGCATGCAGGGTACCGGTCACCCGGGCCGAGGCGATCTGGTAAGGGAAGAACAGGTTTTCCAGCGCGGCCTTGAGGTTGATGCGGGTAACCTCGTCGGAGGCGCCGATGTCGAATACCAGGGTCCTGCCGTCGGCGGCCAGCGAGGCCTTGACGTTGCCGGAGTTGCTCACCCCGCGCGGGACGATGCGTACCGCGTCGCGGTCCAGTGGCTTGAGCCGGGCCGGGGCAGCGGTGAACACCCGTCCCAGCGTGCCATCGTCCACCAGTGCCTGCAGGTGGGTGGCGGCGGGTTCGCCATAGGCCAGCGCATAGACCATCAGGCCGGTGGCCTGGTAATGCGCGCCCTTGACCGGCATTTTCAGCGGGAAGGCCAAACTGCGGGTGATGGACGGGTCAACGTGGACCAGATCGTAGAACTCGCGGTTGCGCTTGACCGTATCCGGGTCGTTGCCGGGGCTGTTGCGGTTGTTGGTGAAGATCCACAGGATGCCGGGCCGGGCATGGAAGGGACCGGCAATGGTCGCGGCGATGGCTTCGCGGAAGTCGGTGTCGGCCAGTGCGCCGGAGCCCTTGCGTGCCACCTGCAAGGGGCGCAGGGCGGCGGTGGCCTGCGCGGCGTCGGTGCCTTGGTAAATGACTTGCGGCGAGGCGTTGCCCGGCGATTGCTGGTTGAAGGCGGCCACCGTCAGCGTATCCCCGGGACGGGCCACGGTGGTGGCGACCGCACCCACCAGGGGTTTGAGCTGGGAGTTGGCGTCGCTGTAGAACGGCTCCATCCAGCCCGAGTTCTGCACCAGGAAGGCATGCTGCATGGCCGCGGCCATGCTCGTCGGCAGGTACGCCAGCAGCAGTGCCAACAGTACACCGGCGCGGAAGGCGTGGCGGTGCTTGATCATCGTTCCAGCTCCCAGCCGACGATCGATTTCAGATCGGGGTGGTAGAACCACAGCGTGTCGTCGTGGACGAAGACGCGCCCTTGCCACGGAGAAGGCACGTTGAGGGTGTACAGGCGTGTCTCCAGCCGGCGGTCCGAGTGCAGCTCCACGATTGCGCGGACCCGCTCGCTCGAGCCGAGCGTGGCTTCCAGACCATCGGTGGTGTCGATCCGCACGCCCAGCACGCCCGCGTCCACCGCCGATTCCAGCATCGGGATGAAAAGGGCGCGCGAGTTGGCATCGCTGCCATGCTCGGGGTCGTCCCACGGTGGCAGCTTCATGCGCGCGGCCAGCCGGTAGTTGATCTGCCCGGTGCACAGGCGTGGCGCGGAGGCCAGGCGCTGTTCCGTATCGCGCCCATCCAGACGCAGGTAGGCATGGGATTCGTCGTGCTCATTCCAGCAGGCCTGCCAGAGCTGGCCCTCGCGCGCCAGGTAGGGAGCGCCGAATCCGAACTTCGGTGACACGCCTTCCGGCCAAGGCCGGTAATGTGCGGCCAGCGAGCCATTGGCCTGTACCTCCAATACGAGGCGGCCACGCACGCCGGGCCAGATGACCTGCCGGCGCACGCACACCGGGGCGGCAAAGCGTTCCTCGGCCATTACTCCGGCCACTTCCAGCATGCCACCGGCCAGCCCGGACGCTGTGGCGGCTTGCAGCCGGACTTCGCCCTGCGCGGTACGCAGCACGGCCCAGATTTCGTCGCGCCAAAAAATGGGCGCGCCGCAACAGGTGCCGTCGCCGGCGTAGTCGACGTGGTAGCCCAACCGCAGCCAATCCAATTGCAGGCAGGCGATGCCGTTGCTGGTGGGCAGGAACAGGCGCAAGGCACCGGAAGCGTCGCTGGCGGATTCGCAACGCCATGCCTCGTGTGGCAATGGGGAATCGGCGAGGAACCCCCCGTCCAGTTGTTCCAACGCCGCCCAGCGGCCCGCGGCGGGCAGCCACAGGTGCAGCACGCCCTGTTCGGCATCCAGCGCAAGCAGTTCCTTCGAACCGGATGCGGAGGGCAACACGAAAAATTCATGGCGGCCGGGCGGCGGCAGCGGCAGCGTGCGCTCGGGGTCGTCCGATTCGGCATAGATCCCGGAGGGGCGCAACGTCAGCGCGGTCCGGGTACGACGCAGCCCGCGGACCGCATCGTCACCGCCATCACCGAACGGGGGCAGCCAGGTGCCGTGGGCGCCGGTGGCGGGTGCTGGCAAGGCATGGCCGTCGTTGGGGTCGAACCCGAATTCGGGCGGGAACGCGCGTTCCTCGCGTTGGCGGGCGCCGACCAGGCGCAGGGCATCCTGCTGGTCCAGCGCGGGGGGAAGGGCATGCCCTTCGGGGGTTGCCGTGAGGAAGTAGGAAGCAAGGGCAGCGCCCCGCGCCTTGGCCCATCGCCCGGATGGCAGGTCCCAGAATCCGTCCAGTACGCCCCCTGATTCGTTCACGCACACGTCCACTTGAAAGCCGGATGTTTCGCGGATCGGGGAGTCCCCATCGCCGCCCCCTGAAGACGAACGCCCATGTTGCGACGGGTGTCGCCCGATGCGAAAACCGCGATGGAATACGCCGTTTTGCACGTCTGCCGCCCTGCCCTTGCGGGCGGGGCGACGACGGTTTGGAGCGTACTACAGCGGGTAACTCGGCGGGTAGCCCTGCACCGTGACGCCTGGTGCGCATGCATGCTCCGTTCCGGATTTCCTTCGCCCTTCCTTCGTGGGGAAGGACGAAGGTGCCGCGGGCGGTCGGCTTCGGCTACAGCAAGGGCACCAACAGCAGCGCCACGATATTGATGATCTTGATCAAGGGGTTGATCGCCGGGCCGGCGGTGTCCTTGTAGGGGTCGCCAACGGTGTCGCCGGTTACCGCGGCCTTGTGTGCTTCGCTGCCCTTGCCGCCGAAGTGGCCGTCTTCGATGTATTTCTTGGCGTTGTCCCAGGCACCGCCGCCGGTGGTCATCGAGATCGCCACGAACAGGCCGGTGACGATGGTGCCGATCAGCAGGCCGCCCAGCGCCTTCGGCCCCAGCAGCAGGCCGACGATGACCGGTACCACCACCGGCAGCAGTGACGGCACGATCATTTCCTTGATCGCCGAGCGGGTCAGCATGTCCACCGCCTTGTGGTACTGCGGCTTGCCGGTGCCCTGCATGATCCCGGCGATGTCGCGGAACTGGCGGCGCACTTCTTCCACCACCGCACCGGCGGCGCGGCCCACCGCTTCCATCGCCATCGCGCCGAACAGGTAGGGAATCAGGCCGCCGATCAGCAGGCCGATGATCACCATGTGGTCGGACAGGTCGAAGGTGAACACTTCGCCCGGGTTGGCTGCTTGCAGGTTGTGCGTGTAGTCGGCGAAAAGCACCAATGCGGCCAGCGCCGCCGAGCCGATCGCATAGCCCTTGGTCACCGCCTTGGTGGTGTTGCCGACGGCATCCAGCGGATCGGTGATGTCGCGGATCTCCGACGGCAGTTCCGCCATTTCGGCGATGCCGCCAGCGTTGTCGGTGATCGGCCCGTAGGCGTCGAGTGCGACGATCATGCCGGCCATCGACAGCATCGCGGTCGCAGCGATGGCGATGCCGTACAGGCCACCCAGCGCATGCGCGCCCCAGATCGCGATGCACACCGCGACCACCGGCATCGCCGTGGACTTCATCGAGATGCCGAGGCCGGCGATGATGTTGGTGCCGTGGCCGGTCGTCGACGCTTGGGCGATGTGCTGCACCGGCTTGTACTGGGTGCCGGTGTAGTACTCCGTGATCCAGACGATCAGGCCGGTCAGCACCAGGCCGATCAGGCCGCAGTAGAAGAGGTTGGCCGACGAGGTCATGGTGCCGTCGAGTGCGGCCAGCCCGTTCGGGAACAGGTTCGCGGTGACGAACCAGAACGCAACCGCCGACAGCACCGCCGACACGATCACGCCCTTGTACAGCGCGCCCATGATCGAGCCGCCCGCCTTGACCTTGACGAAGAACGCACCAACGATCGAGGCGATGATCGACACCGCGCCCAGCACCAGCGGGTACAGCACGGCGTTGGTGTCGGCGGCGAACATCAGCCCGCCCAGCAGCATCGTGGCGATGATCGTCACCGCATAGGTTTCGAACAGGTCCGCGGCCATGCCGGCGCAGTCGCCGACGTTGTCGCCGACGTTGTCGGCGATCACCGCCGGGTTGCGCGGGTCGTCCTCGGGGATGCCGGCCTCGACCTTGCCCACCAGGTCGGCGCCAACGTCCGCACCCTTGGTGAAGATGCCGCCGCCCAAGCGCGCGAAGATCGAAATCAGCGAGCTGCCGAACGCCAGCCCGACCAGCGCATGCAGCGCCGCCTCGCCGGTCACGCCGAGGTGGCGGGTCAGCAGCAGGTAGTAGCCGGCCACGCCCAGCAGGCCCAGCCCGACCACCAGCATGCCGGTGATGGCGCCGCCGCGGAACGCCACGTCCATCGCCGCGCCGATGCCGTTGCGCGCGGCCTCGGCGGTGCGCACGTTGGCCCGTACCGACACGTTCATGCCGATGTAGCCGGCCGCTCCGGACAGCACCGCGCCGACGGCAAAGCCGACCGCCGTGTACCAGTTCAGGAACACGCCCACCAGCACGAACAACACCACGCCGGCGACGGCGATGGTCAGGTACTGGCGGTTGAGGTAGGCGCGCGCGCCCTCCTGGATGGCGGCGGCAATTTCCTGCATGCGCGGGTTGCCGGCCGGTTGCCGCAGTACCCAGCGGGTGGAGATGAGACCGTAGACGATGGCGATGACCGCACAGGCCAACGCAATGACGAGACCGTAGTGTTCCAGCATGAACCCCTCCAACGCAGGTGGATGTCGCCCAGCAATGGGCCGAACGCGGGACACGCCGGGGCGAAGCACTGGAACAGACCCGGAGCCAAGCAGCGGCCGTGGTACGTGTCGCGGTGTTCAACTTTTCCTGGAGCCGGGGCGAGTATGCAGTCAGGCGGCGTTCACTGTCATGACGCAGTGCGCTTGCCATGCGGTTCAGCGGCAAACCGGCACCGTTCCGGTTCCGCAACGCGAACGAGGCGAACCCGATGAACAACCAATGCAGGTGGTTGCCCATGCTGCTGGTGCCGTTGGCCGCGGCCGCGCACGAGCCGGAAATCCAGCGTCCACCGGCCACCGCGCAAGCGGTGGGAGCGTTGCATACCGTGCGCCAGGTTCCCGAGGCATGTATCCGCATCGAGGGCCGTTTCAGCGGCCGTGGCGATGCGCCTTACGACATGCGATTGGTGCGTACCGGCAGGCAATGCCAGCCGCGCGCGACGTGGCTGGATTTCGCCGAGGTCACGCCGGGCGAGGGCGGCTGGAAACTCAACGACCGCATCCGTGTCCCGGCGGCCGATTGCCCTGGCCAGCAGGCGGTGGTCGAGGTTTGGCGACGTCAGGCCGAGCAGCCACTGGCCCGAGACGGGCAGGGACAGGTACGGGTGTATCTGGGCGAGGCGCGGCAGCAGGCCGATGCTGGGCGGTTGGCCGCACTACCGGCGTTCGCGGTGAAGATGGCGGTACAGGGCACGCCTTGCCGCTGACTGCGGCAGGGCGCGCAACGCCCTGCCGGACACCGCGTCAGCCTTCCCAACCCGGCAGTTTCTTCGCCACCGCCACGTTCTTCAGCGTCACGTACCTGGGCAGGCCGTCGCGGCCCCAGGGCAGCGGCGCCTCGCCGCGGATCAGCGGTTGCAGGTAGCGACGGGCCTTGTCGGTGATGCCGAAGCCGTCCTTGCGAATGAAACCAGCCGGCATCTTCTTTTCGTGGTTGGCCACCTTCGACAGCGGTGCGGCCTCGGTTTTCCAGCGGTACGGCACATCCGAGCTGCGCACGATCACCGGCATCACCGAGTTGCGGCCTTCCAGTGCGAACCGCACCGCCGCCTTGCCCACCGCCTGCGCCTGTTCCCAGTCGGTTTTGCTGGCGATATGGCGGGCCGAGCGCTGCAGGTAGTCGGGCAGGGTCCAGTGCACCTTGTAGCCGAGTTCGGCCTTGACCTTGCCCGCCAAGTACGAGGCCACGCCGCCGAGCTGGGTATGGCCGAACGAATCGGTGACGCCGCCGGCATCGGCGACGAAGCGGCCGTCGGCGGTGTGGATGCCTTCGCTGGCGACCACCACGCAGTAACCGACCTTCGCCACCACCTGCTTCACCTTCTTCAGGAAGGCGGCTTCGTCATAGGCGCGCTCGGGCAGCAGGATGATCTGTGGCGCATCGTCGGGATTGTCCCCGGCCAGCCCGGCCGCGGCGGCCAGCCAGCCGGCGTGGCGGCCCATCGCCTCGTAGATGAAGACGCGGGTGGAAGTCTCGGCCATCGCCGCCACGTCCAGCGCCGCCTCGCGCACCGAAACCGCGGTGTATTTGGCCGCCGAACCGAAGCCGGGGCAGGTGTCGGTGACGGCCAAGTCGTTGTCGATGGTCTTGGGCACGCCGACGCAGGTCAGCGGGTAGCCGAACTCCTTCGCCAGTTGCGACACCTTCAGCGCGGTGTCGGCCGAATCGTTGCCGCCGTTGTAGAGAAACCAGCGCACGTCGTGGGCCTTGAACACTTCCAGCAGCCGCTCGTATCTGGCGCGGTCGGCCTCCAGCGACTTGAGCTTGTAGCGGCATGAGCCGAACGCGCCGCCGGGGGTGTGCGCCAGCGCGGCGATGTTGGCGGCCGGCTCTTTGGAAGTGTCGATCAGCTCTTCGCGCAGTGCGCCGAGGATGCCGTTGCGCGCGGCCAATACCTTGATTTCCCTTGCCCTGGCTTCGGTGATGACGGCAGCGGCGGTGGCGTTGATGACGGCGGTGACGCCACCGGACTGGGCATAGAGCAAGGTGCCTTGGGGCATGGGGAGGTTCTCCGGGCGGGGGACATTTCCGGGACATTGGCCGGATGCGGTAAGCTGCGTTATTGCGGTGCAGCGTGAAATCGGCCCTGAGTCTAACGCCGCTGTCCGTCCCGTTTCCTCAACATATTGGGAGTCAGGAATGCGATTGGTTCTGTTGGGACCGCCCGGTTCGGGCAAGGGCACGCAGGCAACCCGCCTGAAGGAAGAACTGCAGATTCCGCACATTTCCACTGGTGACCTGCTGCGCGCCGAAGTGGTCGCAGGCACCGAGCTGGGCAAGCAGGCCAAGGCGGTGATGGACGCCGGCAACCTGGTGTCCGACGCCATCCTGCTTGGCATGCTCGAAGCGCGCCTGGCCCAAGCCGACGTCGCCACCGGCTTCATCCTCGACGGCTACCCGCGCAACGTCGCGCAGGCCAACGCGCTGGGCGAACTGCTGGGCCGCCTGAACCAGCCGCTGGACGCCATCGTGCAGTTGGACGTGCCGACCGAATTGCTGGTCGAGCGCATCGCCGGCCGCGCCCAGGAGCAGGGCCGCACCGATGACAACCCGGAATCGGTGCGCAAGCGCCTGCAGGTCTACAACGATTCCACCGCGCCGGTGATCGATTTCTACGCCACCAAGGGCACGCTGGCCCGGGTCGATGGCGTGGGTGCGCTGGACGACGTGCTGGCCCGCATCCTGGCCGCGATCAAGCGCTGATGTCGCCGCCGCTCCGGCCTGCCCGGAGCGGTTCGAGCAGGTCGAGTGATATCCGGATGCAAAAACGAACGCCCCGGACCATGCATTGGTCCGGGGCGTTCGTCTTGTAGAGGCCAGCAGGTGGGCGTGCTCAATGCCCCGCAGCATGAGCTCCCTGGGGATGGGCCTCTTGGGGAGTAGGACCTGAGGGATACTGCGGCTGGCCGGGCCATTGTCCGGGCCGGGCATCGCAACGGGTATAGGAATTTCCCCTACATGGCAGTGGGGAAATACGGACGCCGGGGCGCTGCATCGGTGACAATCGCCGCATGAGCAAGATTCACATCCTCGGCATTGCCGGCACTTTCATGGGCGGCGTGGCCGCACTGGCGCGTGAGTTGGGGCACCAGGTCGAAGGCAGCGACCAGGCGGTCTACCCGCCGATGTCCACCCAATTGCAGACCTTGGGCATCACCCTATCGCAGGGTTATCTGCCGGACAACATCGGCGAGGATTGCGACGAGGTCGTCATCGGCAATGCGCTCTCGCGCGGCAACGCCGCCGTGGAGGCAGTGCTGGACGCCGGCCGCCGCTATACCAGCGGTGCGCAATGGCTGGCCGAAAACGTGCTGCCGGGCCGCGACACGCTGGCGGTGGCCGGCACCCACGGCAAGACCACGACCACCACGATTCTGGCGTATTTGCTGGAAGTCGCCGGACGCGAACCGGGGTTCCTGATTGGCGGTGTGGCGGAGGATTTCGGCGTGTCGGCGCGGTTGGGCATTCCCCTTCTCCCCGCGGGAGAAGGTGCCCCTAGGGCGGATGAGGGGCGAACGCAGTCCATGATGGTGAATCATCTGGACTCCATTGCCCCTCACCCCAACTCCCGCTCCGCGCCCCAGCCCACGCCAGCGGCGCGGGCGCTCCAAGGCACGCACGCCAGTGGCGTGCGTGCCATGCCTTCTCGCCCCGATGGGAGAGGGGCTTCGAGCCGACCGCTTTTCGTTGTGGAGGCCGACGAATACGACACCGCGTTCTTCGACAAGCGCAGCAAGTTCGTCCACTACCGGCCGCTGGTCGCCATCCTCAACAATCTGGAATATGACCACGCCGACATCTTCCCGGACGTGGCCGCGATCCAGCGCCAATTCCATCATCTGGTGCGCAGCGTGCCCGGCCGCGGCCGGCTGGTCGTCAACGGCCATGACGTGCATCTGGCCGAAGTACTGGCGATGGGGTGCTGGACGCCGGTGGAGCGTTTCGGCTTCGACGCTGCGTTCGAATGGAGCGCGCGCAAGCTGAGTGATGACGGCAGCCGGTTCGCGGTGCTGCGCGGTGGTGAGCAGCTCGGCATCGTGCAGTGGCCGCTGCTGGGTGACCACAACGTGCTCAACGGCCTGGCTGCGCTGGCGGCGTGCGCGGTGGTGGGGGTGGATGTCGCGGCGGTGATTCCTTCGCTGGCCGGCTTCCGCAGCGTCAAGCGCCGGCTGGAAGTGGTCGGCGAACACGGCGGCATCACCGTCTACGACGATTTCGCCCACCACCCGACCGCAATTGCGACCACGCTCGCCGGCCTGCGCGCGAAAGTGGGTGATGCGCGTATCGTGGTGGCGATGGAACCGCGCAGCAATTCGATGCGCCTCGGTGCGCATGCCGATGCACTTGCGCCATCGCTGGACATCGCCGATGCGGTGGTGTTCCTCGCCCGGCCGGAGCTGCCGTGGGAGGCGGCCGGGGTGATTGCCGCGGTGCGCGGCGATGCGCAGGCGGTGGCCGATACCGATGCCCTGTTGGCGCGGTTGGGTGAAACCACACGTGCCGGCGACCACGTGGTGTTCATGTCCAATGGCGGCTTCGACGGCGCGCCACGCCGCTTCCTTGCGCAGTTGCAGCGCAGTTGATGCCGGTGCACGCGCTGCCGCTGTTCCCGCTGCACGCCGCGTTGCTGCCCGGCGCCGCGCTCGGCCTGCGCGTGTTCGAGGCGCGCTATCTCGACCTGGTGCGCGAATGCGGGCGGCAGGGCAGCACTTTTGGCGTGTGCTTGATCCTGGAGGGCGAGGAGGTCGGTGCGCCAGCCACCCCGGCGGCGTGGGGCGTGGAAGCGCGCATCGAGGATTTCGACATGGGTGCCGACGGCGTGCTGCAACTGAAGTTGCGCGGCGCGCGGCGTTTCCACGTAGTGAACACGCACGTGCGCGACAACGGCCTGGTCATCGGCGAGGTCGAATGGCGCTTGCCTGACGATGACGGCGAACTGCAACCCGAGCACGCGCTGCTGGCGATCCTGCTCGAACACATCCTCGAACAGGCCGGCAGCGCGCTTGCAGGTGCCGGGCAGGCGCAGATGGACCAGGCTGCGTGGGTCGGTTGGCGGCTGGCCGAACTGCTGCCGCTGGAAGAAGAACAGCGCCTGCTGCTGTTGCAGGAGGACGACCCCTGCCAGCGGCTGGACCACTTGCTGGCGTGGATCCCCGGCTTCGACCCGCCCGCGGAAACCGGTCTGTAGGCGCAGCTTGCTGCGCGATGGGGTATTCCGGTTATTACCATCGCGCAGCAAGCTGCGCTGCTACGGTTGCGATTCGCTGCGCACCATCAACAGCGGAAAGCCATTTTCCGGCAGCACCTGCTCACGGGTTTCCATGCCGTCCACCGCCTGCCGCAATGCCGCCAGCGCCGGTTCGGTGCCGGGCAGCGGCAACCACAGGCCGAACAGCCTGAAATGGCGCTTGTAATGCAGGGTCTGCGCGCTGCCCAGCCATAGCGGCGTCTGCCCCGGTTGCAACTGCGCCGGGGCCGGCCACAGGCGCAGGGCATACAGCTCGTCGGCGCTGGTGCCGGGGCGCAGCATCAGCAGCGATTCGACGTGGGTGTCCAACGTGGCCGGCAGCACCGGCACCTGTTCGGGCGCGGCCTTGCTGTCGAGCATCGCCAGGGCTTCTTCCCAGCCGGCCTGCGTCTGCAACCTCCAGCCGTGGCGTTCCAACTGCTGTTGCAGCGGCGCCAACGGGCCGGCCACCTGCACGTCCAGCGGCCAGCGCAGGTCATCGTCGAACTCGTTGCGGCGCGCCGGCAGTTCGCGCCAGCCGTCCTGCCACCAATGCGTGGCATCCATGATTCGCGGCGCTTCGGCCACCGGCTCGAATTTGGCCAGCTTGATCGGCACGTTGCGTGGCGCATACCAGATGCCGGCCAGCAGGAAGGCGCCATAAAACAGCCATGCCGCCGGTTTGACCCAGAACGAGCGGTTGAAGCGGCGGCGGTAGGCGATGCCCAGCACCAGCAGCCAGAAGATGCCGAACAACATGCCGCCGATGACGTCGCTGACCCAGTGCGCGCCGAGGTAGATGCGCGCAAAGCCAATGACCGTGACCACCGCGCCGGACAGCAGGTACGGCCATACCCGCGTACGTCCCGGCAGTTCGCGCCCGATCAGCACCGCGAAGAAACCGAAGGTAATGGTGGCCATCGTCACCGACACCGACGGGAAGCCGAAGCCGCTGCTGGCCGCCGGTGGCCGCACCACGTCCACGGTGGCACCGAGCAGCTTGGTCAGCGCCAGGCCGAAGGCCAACGCCGCCAGCCAATGCGCGGCGGCCATCCAGCGCCGCCGCCACATCAGGTAGCCCATGCCGGCGGTAATGGCCGGTGCCAGCACCTGCCAGTCGCCCAGCGAGGCCAGTGCCGCCATCGGGTAGTCAGCCAGCGGGTTGCGCAGGGTCAGCATGAAACGGTGCACGGCCAGGTCGAGCGCCAGTGGCTCGCCGTGGCCGACCACCACCATCAGCAATGCAAACCAGCCCCACCCCAGCAGCAGCAACATCAGTGCCAGCATCGCCAGCGGTACCGATTCGCGCCGGCGCGGGTCGAACAGGTCATTCCACCAGCGTCCGAGCAGGTGCGGGTGACGTTGCGACCAGCGCAGCAGCCGTGCCAGCCAGCCGTCCATGCGCGCGGCCGACCAGCGGTAGCCGTACAGCACCAGGGCCCATGCCAGCGCCAACACCGCACCGAGCAGGCCCAGCACCAGGAACAACCGCCCGGCCACCGCGGCCACCGCGTCGTAGGCCTGGCCCAGCGCCCACCCCGGCAGCAGGAACAGCACCGCCCACGACAGGCAGGCGATGCCGCTGGCTTGCGCATAGCGTGCCAGCGGCATGTGCGACATGCCGGCGATGGCCGGCACGAACGGGCGGATCGCGCCGACGTAGCGGGCAACCAGGATGCTCTTGAAGGCATTGCGCCGGAACAGCAGTTCGCCGCGTTCCAGCAACTGCGGGTAGCGGCTGAATGGCCACACCCCGCGCAAGCGCTCACCCCAGCGGCGGCCGATCCAATAGCTCAGGCCATCGCCGGCGAACGCGCCCAAGGTGGCGCAGGCCACCGCATAGGGGCCGGACAACTCGCCCATGCCGATCAGCACGCCTACCGCGATCATCAACGGCAGCGCCGGCACGATCGCGCCGAGGATGATGACTGCATCGCTGAAGGCAATGGCGAAGACGACCAGGCCGGCCAGGGTGGGGTTTGCGGCGATCCAGGCCAGCAGGGTGTCGATCCAGGAAACATTCATCGCCGGATTATAAAAGGGCGGCGGTGCCGATCCGGTGGCAAGCGGCAATGGTCCAGTCAGCGCCCGTCTAGAATGCCGCGGTGATGAACCGCAACGACGACACCCGCATCCTCAAGTCCGACAGCTTCGGCCGCATCCTGCTGGTGCGTGATGGCGGCCGCCAATTCGTGCGCCGCGACCTTGGCGCCACGCCGTGGTGGCTGCGCCTGCCGGCCTGGTGGCTGGCCCGGCGCGAGGCGCGCGCGCTGCTCAAGCTCGATGGCATGGAAGCGACCCCGCGGCTGCTCGGCTGGGATGGCCGCTGGCTGGACCGCAGCTACATGGAAGGCGCGGCGATGCACCAGCGCCCGCCACGCGGCGATCTGGCGTGGTTCCGTGGCGCGCGCCGGTTGTTGCAGCAAGTACACCGCAAAGGCATCGCCCACAACGACCTGGCCAAGGAAGCCAACTGGCTGGTGCGCGCCGATGGCACGCCGGCGCTGATTGACTTCCAGCTCGCCGTCTGCGGCAACCCGCGCTCGCGCTGGATGCGCCTGCTCGCCCGCGAGGACCTGCGCCACCTGCTCAAGCACAAGCGCATGTATTGCCGTGAAGCGTTGACGCCGGTGGAGCTGCGCCTGCTCAAGCGCCACTCGTGGGTGCGCGAACTGTGGTTTGCCACCGGCAAGCCGGTCTACCGCTTCGTCACCCGCCGCCTGCTGCATTGGGAAGACAACGAAGGCCAGGGGCCGAAGTTGTGAAGGCGGAAGAGCGGGGAATGGGGAATGAAGGTTTGTTGATGTCGGTACCATTACCTGCAAACACGCAACCGCAGGAGCGATGGAACTTTCACACCAAAGTCCAATCATGACTCGCATCGCTCCTGCGGTTGCCTGCCGGGTCGGGAGCAAACAGGTACCCTGAAACCACCACTCCCTGTTCCCCGTTCCCATGTCCCCGCTCCTGACCGGCAAAACCCTGTTCATCACCGGTGCCTCGCGTGGCATCGGCCTGGCCATTGCACTGCGCGCCGCGCGCGATGGTGCCAACGTCGCCATTGCCGCCAAGTCGGCGGTGGCCAATCCCAAACTGCCCGGCACCATCCATACTGCGGCCGAGGCGGTGAACGCGGCCGGCGGTGCCGGGCTGGCGCTCAAGTGCGACATCCGCGACGAAGACCAGGTACGCGCGGCGGTGGCGGCCACCGTCGATGCCTTTGGCGGCATCGACATATTGGTCAATAATGCCAGCGCCATCTGGCTGCGCGGCGCGCTGGACACGCCGATGAAGCGCTTCGACCTGATGCAGCAGGTCAACGCGCGCGGCAGCTTCCTGTGTGCACAAGCCTGCCTGCCGCACCTGCTGCAAGCGCCGAACCCGCACATCCTCACCCTCGCGCCGCCGCCCAACCTCGACCCCAAATGGTGGGCGCCGCACACCGGTTACACGCTGGCCAAGATGGGCATGAGCTTCGTCACCCTGGGGCTGGCCGCCGAGTTCGGCCCGCAGGGCGTGGCAGTCAACGCGCTGTGGCCGCGCACGGTGATCGCCACCGATGCGATCAACATGATCCCCGGCGTCGATGTTGCCGGCTGTCGCCGCCCGGAAATCATGGCCGACGCCGCGCATGCGGTACTGACGCGCCCGGCAGCGGGTTTCAGCGGCCGTTTCCTGATCGACGATGAAGTGCTGGCGCAGGCCGGCGTCACCGACCTGTCCGGTTATGCAGTCGATCCGTCGCGGCCGTTGTTGCCGGACCTGTTCCTGGACTGATGCCGTGCGGGGCTACGTCCCCGACGCGCAGGGTGCAGGACGCCATCACAGTGCGAGTTGGAATGGAGGACAATGCCGGCTTCACCCGCAACCCTCCATCGAACGCCATGACCGCTGTCGCCGAACCGCTGTTGTCCCTGTCCCGGTACTACCTGCCGGTGTACCGGCCCCGCCAACTGGTGTTGGAGCGCGGGCAGGGCGCGCGGCTGTGGGACGTGCAGGGCCGCGAGTTCATCGACCTGGCCGCCGGCATCGCGGTGTGCAGTCTCGGCCACAACGACGCCGAGCTGAAGGCGGCGTTGCTGGAACAGGCCGGCAAGCTCTGGCACACCAGCAACATGTTCTACAGCGAGCCACCGCTGCACCTGGCGCAGGAATTGGTGGCGGCCTCGCGTTTTGCCGAGCGCGTGTTCCTGTGCAACTCCGGCGCCGAGGCCAACGAGGTGGCGATCAAGCTGGTGCGCAAGTGGGCCGCGGCAAAGGGCCGGCCGCCGGAGAAGCGCGTCATCCTCACCTTCCGCGGCAGCTTCCACGGCCGCACCCTGGCCACGGTCACCGCCACCGCGCAGCCCAAGTACCAGGAAGGCTGCGAGCCATTGCCCGGTGGCTTCCGCTACACCGATTTCAACGACGTGGCGCAGTTGGAAGCGGCAATGGCCGCGGGTGACGTCGCCGCGGTGATGTTCGAGCCGGTGCAGGGCGAGGGCGGGGTGATGCCGGCCACGCCGGAATTCATGCGCCGCGCCCGCGAGTTGTGCGACCAGCACGATGCACTGCTGGTGCTGGATGAAATCCAGGTGGGCATGGGCCGCACCGGCGAACTGTTCGCGCACTGGCACTGGGGCGTGACCCCGGACATCGTCACCCTGGCCAAGGCGCTGGGCTGCGGCTTCCCGGTCGGCGCGATGCTGGCCGGTCCCAAGGTGGCCGAGGTGATGGGTGTGGGCGCGCACGGCAGCACCTTCGGCGGCAACCCGCTGGCCGCCGCCGTCGCCCGCGTGGCGTTGCGCAAGCTGGCTTCGGACGAAATCCGTAGCAACGTCGCCCGCCAATCGGCCGTGCTCAAGGCCGGGCTGGAAGCCATCGGCGCCGAGTTCGGCGTGTTCGAACAGGTGCGCGGCATGGGCCTGATGATCGGCGCCGTGCTCAAGCCCGAGTACGTGGCCGACATCGGCACGCTGCTGGACCTGGCCGCCGAAAAGCAGGTGTTGATCCTGCAAGCTGGCAGCAGCGTGCTGCGCTTCGTGCCGCCGCTGAACATCAGTGACGAAGAACTGGCCGAAGGCCTCAAGCGCGTGCGCGAGGCGATTGCGGCGTTCGTCGCCGCGTGTTGATTGCCGACAACGTTCCTGCCCGTGGGGCCGGGCCAATGCCGCGCCACAGGTGGGGCGCAGGGGCATCGTTGCCGCTTCACAGGCTGAATGCCGAACCGGTATATTCGTCACACTTGCGAGAGCAAGCGTGAGGGTGTCCGGGTAGGCGATGCCGGTTGGGGAAGGTCACAGGCGTGATCGGTTCCGGCTGCTTTTTGCGATACAGAAATGAAGGTTTCATTCATGGGTGGGCCGCTGCATGCGGGCCGCCCCTTTGTGCACGGCAAGCAGGGGAAGGCAGATGGCGCAGCGTAGTCAGTGGGTGGCTGCGGTTTGGGGCAAGACAGGCATGCCGTGGGCCATGTGGCTGGGGGGGCGCACCATGCGCTGCCCCAGCAGGCGTGACACCGGCCTGCGCATCGGGTTTTCCTGGGCCGCGGCGCTGTTGCTGGGCGGTCTTGCCAGCCTTGCCAGCCCCAACCTGCATGCCAGCACGGTGGGGACCGATGTTGCGATTACGGTTGGGGGCTCACCGGTCATTGCTGCGACACCGGTTGGTGGCGGCATAGAGCATGATTTGGCCGGCGGCAGCGGATCGAAGCTGTTTGATGTTGACCCGGTAGCCTCGACGGTCACACTCAGCTCAAATTACGACGAGGAGTGGAGTGTTCCCCAGTTCGAGGCCGTTTTCAGTGGTGGAACTCTCGACCAGATCACGAGCATCACGCGAACAGGTGGGACGGCCGCGAATGCGGCGAACTACTCGGCCACTGCAAGCGGCAAGACAATAACCTTTCTTCTGCCGCCCTCTCCCCAGAAGGACAACGGCACCATCGTTTTCAGCTTCACCTCCACCTCCACGGCCCCGGCCGACACCACGCCGCCCACCGTCACCAGCGTCAACTCCAGCACGACCAACGGCACCTACAAGGTGGGCAATCCCATCTCCATCCAGGTCAATTTCAGCGAACTGGTGCTCGTTGCCGGCACCCCGCAACTGACCCTGGAAACCGGCGCGATCGACCGCACGATCAACTACGTCAGCGGCAGCGGCACCAGCACGCTGACCTTCAATTACACCGTGCAGGCTGGCGACAGCAGCGCCGATCTGGATTACGTGGCCACCAGCTCGCTGGCACTCAACGGCGGCACTATCCGTGATGCGGCTGGCAACAACGCCACCCTCACGCTGGCTGCGCCGGGTGCGGCCAATTCGCTGGGCAACAACAAGGCGCTGGTGATCGACGGCATGGTGCCCACGGTCACCAGTGTCACCTCCAGCACCGCCAATGGCACCTACAAGGTCAACGCCCCCATCTCCATCCAGGTCAATTTCAGCGAGGCGGTGACCGTCACCGGTACCCCGCAGTTGACCTTGGAAACCGGCGCGACCGACCGCACGATCAACTACGCCGGCGGCAGCGGCACCAGCGTGCTGACCTTCAATTACACCGTGCAGGCAGGTGATACCAACCCCGACCTGGACTACGTGGCCACCAACTCGCTGGCACTCAACGGCGCCACCATCCGCGATGCGGCCGGCAACAACGCCGTCCTGACCCTGGCTTCGCCGGGTGCGGCCAATTCGCTGGGTGCCAACAAGGCCATCGTGATTGATGGCGTGGCGCCTGTGCTGGACTACATGGACATCTACAGGGACCCGGACCCGACGCCACCGCCAGCCACGGCGACCTCGGTGATGTTCTGGGTCATTTTCACGGAAGCAGTAGTCGATGTTTCGGCTGATGATTTCACCTTGACCCCCACGGGGACGGTGACGGGGGACATTCAGTCGGCCAGCGGCGGTGGCAGTGCCTGGCTGGTGTCGGTCGGCAACATCACCGGCACCGGCACGCTCAGGCTGGACCTCAACGCCAATACCGATATCCGCGATGCGGCCGGCAACGGCCCGCCCGCGGCATTCGTCGGTAACTACGTGCATACGGTGGCCATCCAGGTGGCACCGGGTGCACCCACCATCGGCACCGCCACGGCAGGCGACGGTCAGGCCAGCGTGGTCTTCACCGCACCGGCCAGCGATGGCGGTTCGGCCATTACCAGCTATGGCGTCACTTCCAGCCCGGGCGGCTTTACCGGCACTGGCGCCAGCTCGCCGATCACGGTGACCGGGCTGACCAACGGCACGGCATACACCTTCACCGTCACCGCGACCAATGCGATTGACACCGGTTCGGCTTCGGGAGCATCCAACAGCGTCACCCCCAAGGCCAACCAGAGCATCACCTTCGCTAATCCGGGCAGCCAGAACTTCGGCACCACGCCGACGTTGACGGCAAGCGCCACCTCGGGGTTGACGGTTGCCTTCAGCTCGTCCACAACCGGGGTGTGCACGATCACTTCTGGCGGCGCGCTGACCTTCGTCACTGCCGGTACCTGCACCATCGATGCCGACCAGGCCGGCAACGCATCCACCAACGCAGCATCGACGGTGACCCACAGCTTCACCGTCAATGCCATCGTGCCCGCTGCGCCGGGCATCGGCACGGCCACGGCGGGTGACACCCAGGCCACGGTGACGTTCACAGCGCCGGCTTCCACCGGCGGTGCCGTGATCATCGCCAGCGGCTACACGATCACCGCCAATCCGGGCGGCGCAACCGGCACCGGCAGCAGTTCGCCGATCACGGTGACCGGACTGACCAACGGTCTTGCCTATACCTTCAGTGTTACCGCCACCAACAGCGCCGGCGAAGGCGCGGCATCGGCCGCCTCCAACAGCGTTACCCCGGCCGCGCCGCAGACCATCACCTTCAACAACCCGGGCACGCAGAATTTCGGCACCACGCCGACGTTGAGTGCCAATTCCAGCGCGGGGGGCGGTTACCCGGTTACCTTCAGCTCGTCCACCACTGGCGTGTGCACCATCACTGCCGGCGGGGCGCTGACCTTCGTCACTGCCGGCAGTTGCACCATCAATGCCGACCAGCCGGGTGACTCAGGCTATCTGGCCGCAGCCCAGGTCAACCAGACCTTCACCGTGAGTACAGTGACGCCGGCGGCACCAAGCGCGGTAGTCGCCACGGCCGGCGACACCCAGGCCAGCGTGGCCTTCACCGCGCCGGTCAACACCGGTGGCTCGGCCATTACCAGCTATAGCGTCACTTCCAGCCCGGGCGGCATTACCAACAGTGGTACCAACTCGCCAATCATCGTCACTGGCCTGACCAACGGCGTGGCCTATACCTTCACCGTGACCGCCGACAACAGCGCCGGCACCGGTCCTGCGTCGAGCGCCTCCAACAGCGTCACCCCGGCGGGGATCCAGACCATCACCTTCAACAACCCCGGCGCGCAGAACTTCGGTACCACGCCGACCTTGAGTGCAAGTTCCGACTCGGGACTGACCCCGACGTTCACTTCGTCCACGCCGGCGGTATGTACGATCACCTCTGGAGGCGCGCTGACCTTCGCCACCGTCGGCAACTGCACCATCAACGCCGACCAGGGCGGCAACGGCAGCTACCTGGCCGCATCGCAGGTCAGCCTCACTTTCGTTGTCAATGCAGTGGTGCCCGGTGCACCCACCATCGGCACGGCCACGGTGACGGGGGTGGGGCAGGCCACGGTGGCCTTCACCGCGCCGGCCAGCAATGGCGGCGATGCGGCGCTCACCTACACCGTGACGCCCAGCCCGGCGGTGGCCGGTGGCCCGTTTGCGGGCAGCAACTCACCGATCATCGTGAGTGGTTTGGATACCGGCACCAGCTACACCTTCAAGGTCGTCGCCACCAACGGCGTGGGCAGCGGCCCGGAATCGGCCGCGTCCAATGCCATCACCACGGCGGCAACGCAGGCCATCACCTTCGACAACCCCGGCGTGCAGGACTTCGGCACCACCCCAACGCTGACGGCCACGGTGGATTCGGGGCTGCCGCTACGCTTTGTCTCGTCCACGCCGGCGGTGTGCGCCGTCACGGCGGAGGGCATGTTGAGCTTCGCCAGCGCCGGCACCTGTACGGTGACGGTGCACCAGGACGGCGATGCCAGCCATCAGCCGGCCTCGCTGACGCAGTCGTTCAGCGTCAATGCGGTGGTGCCGACGACGCCGGTGCTGGGTGAAGTGACGGTGGTCGGCTCGGGCGAGGTGGAGGTGCACTTCACGCCCTCGGCAGCCACCGGCGAGGCCATCACCTACACGGTGACCGCGCAGCCGGGCGGCATCACCGCCAGCGGCACCCGCTCGCCGATCACGGTACGCGGGCTGACCGATGGCGTGAGCTACACCTTCACGGTGACCGCCTCGGGCCAGGCAGGTGGCAGCGCACCGTCGGAGCCTTCCGCTCCGGTGGTGCCGCAGGTGGTGCAGGCGGTCATCTTCGATGAGGTGGGTACGCAGCGGTTCGACCAGGTGCCAGTGTTGTCCGCCCGCGCCGACTCCGGCCTGCCGGTGACGTTCAGTTCGTCCACGACCGGCGTGTGCACGGTCACCGCCGATGGCCAATTGAGCTTCGTGCAGGCCGGCAATTGCACCTTGGTGGTCGAACAAGCCGGCGATGCCACCCATCGCCCGGCCTCGGCCACGCGCACGTTCCGGATCGAACCAGTGCCACCGGGCATGCCGGATATCCAGACCCTGACGCCGGTGGGAACCGGGCAGGTGAGCGTGGCGTTCACGCCGCCGACATTCAGCGGCGGCGCAAGCATCGAGGGTTACCGCGTCACTGCCACCCCCGAAGGCGCGGCGGCTCCGGCCATGCGCACGATGAGCCTGCGTGCGGCCAGTACGCCGGGCGTGGTCACTGCCACCGGCAGTGGTTCGCCGATTCTGGTGCAAGGGCTGGCCGATGGCGTGACTTATGTGTTCACCGTGGCGGCCTACAACCTGGCCGGCGAAGGCGAGCCGGACAGCGCGCAGGAACTGGTGGCCGCGCCGACCCTGAGCTGGGTCGGTGATTTGCAGAAGATGTATGGCGAAGCGGATTTCGACCTGCCGCCCCCCCAGAGCAACAGCTCCGGCGCGTTCACCTACGCCAGCAGCAACCCGGCGGTGGCCACGGTCAATGGCCGTACCGTCACCCTGGTGGGCGAAGGCAGCACCACGTTGACCGCCACCCAGGCCGCGACCAGCAACTACCTCGCCGGTTCGGTGGAGCTGACGCTGGTGGTGGACGCACGCCCCGACCCGACGCTGGATGCGCAGGTCAGCGGTGGCCTGCAAGCGCAGGTGGACGCCAGCGTGCGCTTCGCCCAGGTGCAGGGCGGCAACATCCGCGACCGCCTGCGGCAGGTGCGCTCGGGCAACAACACCAGCAACTTCAACTTTGCGCTGGCCTATGCCGGCAGCCAGGGCGTGCCGGGTCTGACGATGCCGGTGGGCCGTGTGGCCGATGCGGCACTGCCGACACTGCCCGAAGGCTGGGGCCTGTGGCTGGCCGGCACGGCGACCTTCGGCAAGACCGGGCGCAATGGCAGTGCCGGCGGCGGGTTCGACTTCAACACCGGCGGCATCACCTTGGGTGCGGACCGCGCGGTGGGGGAGAACGTGTTGCTCGGCATGGCCGGCAGTTGGGGCAAACAGGGCACCGACTTTGACGACACGCCGTCGAAGGTCGATGCCGACCAACGCTCGCTGGCGGTCTATGGCCTGTGGCGTGCCGGTGAACACCTGTTCGTGGATGGCATGCTGGCCAACGGCCGGCTGGATTTCGACCTGACCCGCTGGAGTGAGCTGGCAAGCGCCAGCGCGCAGGCTAGCCGCAGCGGTGACCAATGGTTCGGTTCGCTAACCTTCGGCTACGAACACCGCAATACCTCGGGCCTGACCCTGACCGGCTATGGCCGCTACGACGGCCACCGCGCCACGCTGGACGGTTATCGCGAAAGCGGCCTGGGTGCGTTCGACCTGAGTTATGGCCGCCAGCGCATGGACAACAGCGCGCTGGCGGTGGGCCTGGAAGGCAGCCTGGCGTTCAAGGGCGAACGCATGAGCTGGCGTCCGCACTGGCGCATCGAATACCGCGGAGCGCTGGAGAACCGTGGTGACGTGTCGGTGAACTACGTGCAGCGGCCGCAAGACGTGGACTACGTGCTGGCCATGCGCAGTTACAACGACGACGCCTTGGCATTGGGTGCGGGCATGGACCTGCAACTGCACAGCGGCTGGCTGTTCTCGTTGCTGCTGGGCCATGAGCAGGGCCGCAACGCCATGCGCAGCAACAGCATCGGCCTGCAGGTACGTTATGGCCAGCAGGGCGCCAACGTGCCGATGTTTGGTGAGCATGGCGACGAGCTGGGCACGAGCATGAGCGATGACACTGGCCGCCGTTGTCGCGGCTTGAGTGGGCGCTGCACGGTACCGAACGGAAGGCAGGTGGCAGGCAACCCCTGAGCGAGATGCCGGATACCGGCCATGTTCCAACCGGACATGGCCGGGAAGTCCCCCTGCCGGAGCAAGCTTGGGAGGGGTTGTGGCTCGGTTTCGTGCATGGTGCCGGGCCTTGCCCCGGCAGGTGTCAAAACAACCGGTAACGCCGCAGCACACGTTGCAGTGATTGCGCGTGGAAGGCGGTGTCCGCCTGTAACCCGGCGTTGCGGGCGCCGCGCACGTTGCGGAACAGGTGGTCGATGAACAGCGTGCGCGATGGTTCACAGCCGAGCCGTGCGGTGGCGGCGAGATAGGCCTGCGGGTCGGGCTTGCGCACGCCGAGCGTGGCGCTGTCGAGTACGGTCAGGTCGGGCAGCAGTGCGGTGATCGCGGCCACGCTCAACGGGCCGTTGTTGGTCAGCACGGCAATGTGGACGTCGGCGCGAACCTGCTTCAACACCGCCAGCGCATCGCGGCGCAGCCGGCTGGCGGCGGTGCGTGCGGCAAACCAGTGCCGTGCGTGCAATTTGCTGCCGAGGCGGGTGTTCAGCGCATGCAGCAGGGCGTCGCCGTCGAGTTCGCCACGGGCATGGGCCAGCTCCAGTTTTTCGTCGCGCAACACCGCGTCCACCTGCGCCGGGGTGCAGCCGGCGGCATCGGCCAGATGTTGCAGGTGGCGGCGGTGGTCGTAGTCGGCGAGCAGGCCGTCGAAGTCGAGCAGCAGCGCGTGCGGGGCGGGAATCATTGGGTATTCGCAGGAGCGCGCCTTGCTGCGCTCCTGCATGGAGGCGGTCAGGCAGCGACGACTTTGAACGCCTCGCGCGCGGCGGCCAACGTGGCCTCGATCACCGCCTCGTCGTGCGCGCTGGACAGGAAGCCGGCTTCATACGCCGACGGTGCCAGGAATACGCCGCGTTCCAGCATCGCGTGGAAGAAACGGTTGAACGCGGCGGTGTCGCAGGCGATGGCCTGAGCGTAGGTCTCCACTTTCTCGTCGCTGAAGAACAGCCCGAACATCGCGCCGACGCGGGTGGTGGTGACGGCAACGCCGGCGTCGCGCGCGGCTGCTTCCAGGCCTTCGCACAGGCGTGCGGTGGCCGCGCTCAGGCGCTCGTGGAAACCCGGTTGCTGGATCAGCTCCAGCATCGCCAAACCGGCCGCCATCGCCACCGGGTTGCCGCTCAATGTGCCGGCTTGATAGATCGGGCCGGCCGGGGCGATCTGCTGCATCAGTTCGCGGCGGCCGCCATAAGCACCCACCGGCATGCCGCCGCCGATGATCTTGCCGAAGGTGGTCAGGTCCGGGGTGATGCCGTAGTGCGCCTGCGCACCGCCCAGCGCCACGCGGAAGCCGGTCATCACCTCGTCGAAAATCAGCAGGGTGCCGTACTGCGTGCACAGTTCGCGCAGGTGCTGCAGGTAGCCCTCGCGCGGCGGGATGCAGTTGGCGTTGCCGACCACCGGCTCGATGATCAGCCCGGCAATCTCGCTGCCCTGCTGCTCGAACAGTGCGGTGGCGGCGTCGAAATCGTTGTAGGGCAAGGTCAGGGTGAGTTCGCTCAGGCCGGCCGGCACGCCGGGCGAGGTCGGCACGCCGAGGGTCAGCATGCCGCTGCCGGCCTTGACCAGGAACGAATCGCCGTGGCCGTGGTAGCAGCCTTCGAACTTGACGATCTTCATGCGCCCGGTCGCGCCGCGCGCCAGCCGGATCGCCGACAGCGTGGCCTCGGTGCCGGAGTTGACCATGCGCACCATCTCGCACGAGGGCACCAGCCGGGTGATGGTTTCGGCCATCGTCACCTCGGCCGCGCAGGGTGCGCCGAACGACAGGCCGTTGCCGATCGCGCCAGCCACCGCCTCGCGCACCGCCGGATGGTTGTGGCCGACGATCATTGGCCCCCAACTGCCCACGTAGTCGATGTAGCGGTTGCCATCGACGTCGTACAGGTACGGGCCATCGGCGCGCTGCACGAAGAACGGCTCGCCGCCGACCGACTTGAACGCGCGCACCGGCGAGTTGACGCCGCCGGGCAGCAACCGCTGCGCGCGGGTGAACAAGGCGTGGGATTGGTCGTGGTTCAAGGACATGGCATCAACGTGTGGCGGGAAAGTGGTCCATTGTCCGCTTTCGCGCCAAGGGCTGCCATGCGCGGTGCCGGCCATGACCTGTGGGCGGCTTGGCGCGCCAGTGCCGCGTGCCAGAATGCCGGAGACATTCACCCCGAAGGGAGAGCCATGAAATTCGTCGCGACGTTCAAGACCGGAGCGCTGGCAAGCGCATTGCTGCTGGCCATTGCCGCCAGCGCCCATGCCGGCACCGGCCCGGCAAGGATTTCCGAACACGCCCGCGCATTGCAGGCGCAGGCGATCAACCTCGATACCCATCTCGACACGCCTGCGTTTTTCTCGCAACCGGGCTGGAAGATCAGCGAGCGCCATTCGTTCAAGGGCGACGGTTCGCAAATCGACTACCCGCGCATGGTCGAGGGCGGCCTGGATGGCGGTTTCTGGGTGATCTACACCGGCCAGGGCGAGCGTGACGCAGCCGGCAACCTGCAAGCGCGTGATGCCGGTCTGGTGCGGCTGGGTGAAATCCGCGAGATGGTCGCCGCCAATGCCGAAAAGTTCGAATTGGCCACCACCGCCGACGATGCGGCGCGGATCAAGGCGGCGGGGAAGAGGTCGGTCTACATCAGCATGGAGAACGCCTACCCGCTGGAGCACGATCCCAGCCTGCTGAGCTTCTACTACAGGCAGGGGCTGCGGATGATCTCGCTGGCGCACATCGGCCACAACGATTTCGCCGACTCGGCCGGCATGGGCACCGCGCCGGAGGGCGAGCATGGCGGCCTGAGCGAAAAGGGCCGCGCTCTGGTCGCGCAGGCCAACCGGCTGGGCATCATCCTCGACCAGTCACATGCCTCCAACGCCGTGTTCGACCAGATGCTGGAACTGAGCACCGCGCCGATCATCCTCTCGCACAGCGGCGCATACGACGTGTTCGCGCACTCGCGCAACATCGACGACGCACGCATCCGCGCATTGGCGAAGAAGGGCGGGGTGATCCAGGTCAACTCGCTGGGCGGCTACCTGATCGACACCGGTGCCACGCCCGAGTACCGCGCCGAGCGGCGCAAGCTCTACGCCTCTTTCGGCGAGCGCCGCGACCTGAGTGCCGCGCAGCGCGAGCAGGCCAAGGCCCGGCTTGCCGAACTGGACGTGAAGCACGGAATCCGCAAGGCCGATTTCGACGACTACATGCGCCACCTGCTGCACATCATCGAAGTGGCCGGCTGGGAGCACGTCGGCCTTGGCGCCGACTGGGACGGCGGTGGCGGCGTGGAAGGCTACGAGGACATCAGTGCGCTGCCGAAGGTGGTGCAGGCGCTGCTGGATGCCGGCTACGACGACCGCCAGGTCAGCGCGATCCTCGGCGGCAATACCGTGCGCCTGATCCGTGAAGTGCAGGCGCTGGCCGACCCGGAAGCGGTCAAGGCGGCGCTGGAATAGGTGCGTTCTACGCGAAGCTGGCCCGGTAGGCGCGCAACGCGGCCGCCGGGTCGGCGGCGGCGAACACACCGCTGATGACCGCCACCAGGTCGGCGCCGGCATCGACCAGTGGTGCGATGTTGTCCGCCGTCAGCCCGCCGATGGCGACCCGCGGCACGCCCAGCGCGGCGGCATCGCGCAGCAACTGCGGGTGTGCTTGCCGCGTGGTGATCTTGCTGCGGCTGGGGAAGAACGCGCCGAAGGCGACGTAGCTGGCACCGGCGGCCACCGCGCGTTGCGCCAGTTCCAGTTGGTCGTAGCAGGAAGCGCCGATGATCGCGCCGGGGCCGAGCAGCGTGCGTGCGGCGGCGATGTCGCCATCGTCCTCGCCCAGGTGCACGCCGGCCGCGCCGACCTGGGCAGCCAATGCGGCGTTGTCGTTGATGATCAGCGGTATGCCGGCTTCGGCGCACATCGCCTGCAGCATGCGCGCCTGTTCGCGGGCGGTGGCGGCATCGACCGCCTTGTTGCGGTATTGCAACCAGGTGGCGCCGGCCAGCAGCGGACGCACGCGCGCGAGCAGGCGCGTGGTGTCGGTTTCGTCCGGAGTGATCAGGTAGACGCCGCGGGGCGCGTGGGAAGTGTGGGGCATGCGTGGCTACCTGTGTGGCGGCGAGGATGGGACAATCGGCAGCCGTCCCGTGTTGCCGTGATTATCCGATGTCCGACGCCCCCGCCTCCACCTTCCGCACCTGGATGTGCGTCGTCTGCGGTTTCATCTACAGCGAGGCCGATGGCCTGCCCGAGGAAGGCATCGCTCCCGGCACGCGCTGGGCTGACGTGCCGGACACCTGGACCTGCCCGGATTGCGGCGCGACCAAGGACGATTTCGAGATGGTGGAGCTGGAGTGAGCGCGCAGGTCGGGGTTACACCCCCGGCTGCAATATCCGTGAAGCGTCGGGGGCGTAGCCCCGATCTACTGGTCGAAGTGGCGGTAGCCGGTGGCTTGCCCGGTTTCCGCATCGCCTTCGCAGACAACGCCTTGTCCTTCGACGATGTGGCCGATGCGGGTCAACGGCAATGCCAGCCCCGATGACAGCGCCTGCAATGCATCGCGCTGCTCCGGCGCGGCGGTGAAACACAGCTCGTAATCGTCGCCGCCGCGCAGCGCGCAGTCGCGTGCGTCGTCGTCGCCGAGCGCGTTGCGCAGCTCGGGTGACAGCGGCAGGGCATCGGCCAGCACCACGGCGCCGACGCCGCTGCGCTTGGCGATGTGGCCAAGGTCGGCGAGCAGGCCATCGGAAACGTCCGCCGCCGCGTGCGCGATGCCGTGCAGCGCTTGCCCCAGTTGCAGCCGCGGCATGGGCCGTTGCAGGCGCTGGCGCAGGGTTTCGTGGCCGGCATCGGCGGCGGGCGCGCGCACGTCCAGCGTGCCGCGCTGCCACAGCCGCAGTGCGCCGGCTGCTTCGCCGGGCGTGCCGCTGATCCAGATGTCGTCGCCGACGCGGGCACCGTCGCGGCGCAAGGCTTGTCCGGCCGGCACCGCACCCATCGCTGTGATCGACAACGACAATGGCCCGCGCGTGGTGTCGCCGCCGACCAGGGCGATGCCGCTGGCGTCGGCCAGCGCGAAAAAACCGTCGATGAAATCCTCTAGCCAACCGGCGTCGGCCTGCGGCAGGGACAGCGACAACGTGCACCACAGCGGCGCGGCGCCCATCGCGGCCAGGTCGGAGAGATTCACCGCCAGCACCTTCCAGCCGATGTCGGCCGGCAGAGTCTCGCTGGGGAAATGCACGCCGGCATTGAGCGTGTCGGCGGTGACGGCCAGTTGCCGGCCCGGCGGCGGTTGCAGCAGGGCGGCGTCGTCGCCGATGCCCAACACCACGTCGGCGCGCGCGCGGGCGCGGCGGGCGATATGGTCGATCAGGCCGAATTCATCCATAAAGACAGGGACGAGTGAAGAGGAGTGAGGAATCAGGGGGAACAACAGCCAAAGCCAAGGCTGTCCTCTCCGCGCAGGCGGAGGTGCTTTTCAACAGCCGAATGGCTGGTCGATCGCCTCTGTCTTTACTCGTTCCTGGTTCCTTTTCCCTCGTTCCTCGCATCAAGCCGCCATTCCAGCGCGGCGCGGTCCAGCACGCCGTTGACGTAGGTATGGCCGTGTTCGGAGCCGAAGCGCTTGGCGGTTTCGATGGCTTCGTTGATGACCACGCGGTACGGCACGTCCTGGCGGTGGTGCAACTCGTAGGCGGCCACGCGCAGCACTGCGCGTTCGATGGCATCGACGTCTTCGACCGGGCGGTCGACGAACGGGGCCAGCGCTTCGTCCAGTGCGCGGCGGTGGTCGAGCACGCCGCGCAGCAGGTTCTCGAAGTAGGCCAGGTCGGCCACTTCGTGCGCCTGCTCGTGGGCGAACTGGGCCAGCAGCGATTCGGCGCTGCCGCCGGAAATCTGCCAGGCATAGACGGCCTGCAGGGCACGGCGGCGTGCGCGCGAGCGCAGCACCGGGTCGATGCCGTCATGGCGGCGGGACTTTCCGGCAGGCTTGCCGTGGTGCTTGGTGTTCATGGCAGCTGATCCAGCAGGTTGACCATTTCCAGTGCCGTCAACGCGGCTTCTTCGCCCTTGTTGCCGTGGCTGCCACCGGCGCGGGCTTCGGCGTCTTCGGCGCGTTCCACCGCCAGCACGCCATTGAGCACCGGTACGCCGAAATCCAGTTGCACGCGCATCAAACCCTCGGCGCAGCGGTCGGCCACGTGTTCGTAGTGACGGGTGTCGCCGCGGATCACGCAGCCCAACGTGATGATGGCAGCGTGCTTGCCGGCGGCGGCAAGGCGTGCGGCGACCAGCGGGATTTCCCACGCGCCGGGTACGCGCACCACGTCGATGGCGTCCTCGGCGATGCCGTTGCCGGCCAGGCTCTGCCGTGCGCCGGTGACCAGCAGGTCGGTGATGCGGGCGTTCCAGCGGCTGGCAATGATGACGAAACGGGCCGATTCGGCCGGGCGGAGGCCGCCTTCGTAGTGGCTCATGGGGCGTGGCAGGGAAAAGGGTGCGCCAGTTTAACCCGTGGGCGTGCTGGCGGCTTTTGTTCTGACGCTGCTCCGGGTTGGGCGCCCCTCTCCCATCGGGGCGAGACCGCACGGCTTGCGCGCCATTGGTGCGCGTGCGGTTGAGCGCCCACGCCGCTGGAGTGGGCCGGGGCGCGGAGCGGGGGTTGGGGTGAGGGGCAAGCGAAGTCCGGATGGTTAACTATCATGGACTACGTTTGCCCCTCATCCACCCTTCGGGCACCTTCTCCCGAAGGGAGAAGGGCTCAGCCATTCAGTGCAGTCGCGGGCGCTCGCTGCCCAGTTCGATGAGCCGGTCGCGTACCTGGGAGGTGTCGGCGGCGCCGGGTTCGCGCTGGAGATAGCCGGCAAGGTCGCTGCGGGCGCCGGCGCCGTGGCCCAGTTGCAGGTAAGCCATGCCGCGATCGCGCAGGGCCTCGTTCTGTTCCGGGGCGAGCTTGAGGATGCGGTCGGCGCTGCGCGCGGCGCGGTCCCATTGCCCGGCTTCGGCATAGACGCCGTGCAGGTTGCGCAGGATGCGGATCAGGATGGCGCGGGGTGGGGCGGGGTCGAGTATCCGCGCCAGTATCTGGTCGTCCGGGGTCTGCCCGCCGAGGTTGCTGCGCGCGCGCTCGCGCAGTTCGTCCACGCCCAGCGGGCGGCCGCCGTTGAACGGGTCCATGACCAGCACGCCTTCCTCCACCGGCAGGCGCACGAGGAAGTGGCCGGGGAAGGAGACGCCTTCCAGCGGCAGGCCGAGCCGGCGCGAGACTTCCATCTGCACCAGCGCCAGCGAGAGCGGGTTGCCGAGCCGGCGCGTCACCACTTCGTTGAGGTAGCTGTTGCGCGGGTCGTAGTAGCCGTCGTGGTCGCCGCTGTAGCCCAGTTCGTTGAACAGGTGGTGGTTGATGGCGGCCACTTTCAGCGGCCATTCGCCGATGGCCGAGACTTCGGTGCGCAGGTGGTCGGCGTGGGCCTGCAGCAGGCGGTCGCAGCGCAGCGGGTCCAGCTCGGGATATTCGTCGCGGGCGATCAGCAGCGCGGTGGCGAACAGGGACAGCTCGGTGTCGGCCAGGCTGGCAAGTGCGTCCCAATGCGGCAGGGTGAAACGGGTGTCGGGCATGGCCCAAGACTGGCGGCAAAGCGCGGCCTATTCAAGGCACGGCCAAGGCGCGGCGTGCCGCATGGTCATTCGGCCTTGGGAATGCCCGGGCCGAAGGTCAGCTCGGCGCCATCTTCCAGTTTCAGTTTCGCCGCCTGCCCGGCGTTGAGTTCCAGCACGTAGCGTGCCGGCTTGAAGCTGGGGTAGGGCGGGCAAGCGTCGCCGGCCGAGCAGGGCGGCACGTCGCGCTGCTGGCTGACCAGCCGGCGTGCGTTGTCGAAATAGAGGATGTCCAGCGCGATTTTGGTGTTCTTCATCCAGTACGCCTGCGGCTCCAGGCGGTCATGGATGAACAGCATGCCGTGGTCGGCCTGCATGCGGTCACGGAACATCAGCCCGCGCGCGCGGGTGGCGTCGTCCTGCGCCAGCTCCACCTGGTAGCGGGCGCCGGCCAGTTCCACCCAGTGATTGCCGGCGCTGGCGCAACCGCCGAGGAGCAGGAGCAGGGAGAAACAGGCGGCGCGGCGCAGCAGGGACATGGCGGTATCCGAAGAAGGGGAACGGCGCTGCGCACCTTCAAGGATGCGTTGGGTGGCGTCAAGCCGGGGTGGGCGGCGTCGTGGTGGTGCAGGCGGCGTGCATCCGCGTGAATAGCTGGCGGGTTTCGGCCTGCAGGTAGGCGCGCGCGATCGGCGGTGGCTGCACGAACAATTGGCAGGAAAGCGCCAGCGCCGCGGCGCCCAGCCCCTGCGGATCGGCGGCGTTGCGGCCGAGCAGGGCGAAGTGGTCGTACAACTGCAACCGGCTTTCCAGCAGCGGCACCAGGCCGCTGCCGAGCATGCGCTCGACGTCGAACCCGGAGGCATGGCGCGGCAGCGGCCAGCCGGCCGGCGGCCGCAGCGACGTCGGCGTATCGGCGTTGCCGGCGTGGGCATGGTGGTGCGCGCGGCAGGCCAGCCAGAAGCGGAACAGGCACAGCTCGGCGATGGCCTCCGGCGGCGCGGCGAGCATGCGCAGCAATTCGGCGTAGTGGTGGCGGTAGTTCACCCGCATGTAACCGTCCACCGGGTTCAGTGGCGGCCGAGGTGCGGTGTCCTGTGTCGTTTGCATGCGTGTCCTTTGTCGGGAGGCCGGCGGGCGCCGGCCTGCGAAATCCTTTCGCCAATGAAAGCAATAAGTTGTCTCGAATGGAAGTAAGTGGTGAATCGGCCGCGGACACGGTCCGTAACGTTGCCGGCCATGACCGAAGAACGCTTCGAATTTTCCCGGCGCCTGGCGCAGGCAATGAGCATGGCCGGCTACGAGCCGCGCCCGGCGGTGCTGTTCCGCCTGTTCAACGCCCGCTACCAGGGGCGCTCGGTGAGCTTTCAGAGTGCTTCGCGCTGGCTCGGCGGGCGCTCGATTCCCGAGCAGGACAAATTGCAGGTGCTGGCCGAACTGTTCGGCATGGAGCCACACCACCTGCGTTTCGGCAGCGGCCAGCGGGTGGCCGAACCGCAGCGGCCGTGGCAGGTGGTGGGAGTGCGCGAGCGCGAGGTAATCGAAGCGTTCCTCGCCTTGCCGCAGCGCAAGCGCGAGTTGGTGGGTGTGCTGGTGGCAGCGCTGGGGGCGGAAGAAGAACCCTGAACCCTGGCCTTTGCGGGAGTTCCCGCGCACGCCGGTTCCCGCAAAAGCAGAATCCCCGCTTTGGCGGGGATCAAGCGCCACGCTCGGGTCTTCGACTGGTTACAGCACCTGCGGCGGTTGCCCGCCGACAATCACCACGTCGGCCGGGCGGCGCGCGAACAGGCCCACGGTGACCACGCCGGGGATCTGGTTCAACTCCAGCTCCAGCTTCAGCGGATCGGTGATGGACAGGTTGTGCACGTCGAGGATCAGGTTGCCGTTGTCGGTGACCACGCCGTCGCGCCATACCGGCTGGCCGCCGGTGTTCGCAAGAATCCGGCGGGCGACCAGGCTGCGCGCCATCGGGATCACTTCCACCGGCAGCGGGAACTTGCCCAGCACCGGCACCTGCTTGCTCGCATCGACGATGCAGACGAACTTTTCGCTGGCCTCGGCGATGATCTTCTCGCGGGTCAGTGCGGCGCCGCCACCCTTGATGAGGTTTTTGCGCGGGTCGCATTCGTCGGCGCCATCGACGTACAGCGACAGCCCGCCGGTGTGGTTCAGGTCCAGCACCTCGATGCCGTGGCCCTTGAGCAAGGCGGTGCTCTGTTCGGAGCTGGAAACCGCGCCTTCGATCCGATCCTTGATGTGCGCCAGGGCTTCAATGAAGTAGGCCACGGTGGAGCCGGTGCCGACCCCGACGATCATTCCCTTTTCGACGTATTCAATGGCTTTTTCGGCGGCCAGGCGCTTGGCTTCGGACATGGTGGACTCGGTGGAATGGGAGAAATGGCTGGTCGGCAGGAGCACACCAAGGTGCGCTCCTGCGAAAGAGTAGAGTCAGGCGGGCTTCTTCTTTTCCAGCGACAGCAGCAGCTTCCACTGCGCCGCGGTCACCGGGAACACCGACAGCCGGTTGCCGCGCGCGGTCAGCGCGAAGCCCTCGCCCAATTCGTCGGTGTACTGCTTGATTTCCTCCAGCGCGATCACCTGGGCCAACTTGCGCTCGAACGCCACGTCGACCAGGTACCAGCGCGGCTGCTCGCGCGTGGCCTTGGGGTCGAAGTAGGGCGTCTTCGGGTCGAACTGGGTGTCGTCCGGGTAGGCCGCGCTGGCCACCGTGGCAGTGCCGACGATGCCCGGCACCTTGGTGTTGGAGTGGTAGAACAGGACGCCGTCGCCGACCTTCATGCCGTCGCGCATGAAGTTGCGCGCCTGGTAGTTGCGCACCCCGTTCCACGGCTCGGTGCCCACGCGCTGCAGGTCGTCGATGGAAAAAGCGTCCGGTTCGGACTTCATCAGCCAGTAGCGCTTGCGGGCGGTCATGCGTGCAACGGTTCCGGGTAGTGGGTGGCCTGCTCGGTGCAGATCGCGTCCACCGCCACGTCCCAGTGCTCGACCGGCAGCGCCGGCACCTGCTGGGCGGCAAAACCGACGCCGACCAACCAGGGTGGCGCGTTGCGCCGTTGGCGGAAAGCGAAGCTGCGATCATACCAGCCACCACCCATGCCCAGCCGGCGGCAGTGCGTGTCGAAGCCGGTCAAGGGCGCGATCACCAGCGCCATTTCCTCGGGCCGCAGTGCCTGCACCGGATCGACATCCGGCTCGGGTATGCCGTAGCGGTTGGCCACCAATGGCTGCCCCGGCCGCCACGGCGCGAAACGTAGCAGCCTGCCGTGCAGCAGCGGCAGGCAATAGGTCTGTTGTGGCGGCAACTGCACCTGCCAGCGGTGCAGCGCGATCTCGCCATCCATCGCCCAGTAGCCGGCAACCGGGCCGGTGATGTCGGCGAAGGGCAGGGCCAGCAGGTTCGCGGCCAGGGTTTCGGCGGCGGCGATGCGTGCGGCGGCAGGAATTTCGCGGCGGCGCTGGCGCAACTGTTGGCGCAGGTCCTGGCGATTGTCGGAAGTCATGGACGGGAAGTATGCCCCTCTCCCTCTGGGAGAGGGGTAGGGGAGAAGGTTGGGGGCGAAGCCCTCGCAATGTTTGGCTGCACGAGGCTTCGCCCGTGCCCTCATCCGCCCCTTCGGGGCACCTGCATGCGGCACATCCTTGTGCCGCCCCCTTCGGGCGGCTTCGCCGTGCAATTCGGCAATCCTGCCGAATTGTCTCCCAGCGGGAGAAGGAAAAGAGTCGAACCCCCGCACATGGATGTGCGGGCCGTTGCGAGGGACTCGCACAAAGAAACGGCGCCTTGCGGCGCCGTTCCGGAAAGATTGCATTCTCCACCATGACGATGCGTGCGAAACGACCTTGAACCCGGGGTTCAAGTGGGGACGTTGGGGAATCTTCGGGCTTCCCGCTGCAAGGCGGACTTGCACACCTGACTCCGTCGCGCCCCCATGGTCGTCATTAAGGGACAAGGCGAATGTTTGCACACGCCGTCGTTCACGGCAGAGAACGCGCCGCCAGTATAGCCATGTTGGATGCGCGTGCCAGCCCGTTCGTCGGGCGTTTTGGATGAATGCGGCGAGCGCCGGTTCATGTGCCGCTGCAAGCGTGTCAGTGGCCGTCGTCGATAGCGTTGTCGATGCGCCGGTTGAGGCTGTCCAGGGTGGACTGGAAGCGCTGCTGCTGCTGCGCCAGTTCATCGCGCAGCAGTTGCAGCTCGTGCGCAAGGTTCAGCGCCGCCAGCACCGCTACCCGGTCCACTGCGGCCATGCGGTTGCCGCCGCGGATTTCGCGCATCCTGGCATCGAGCAGGCGTGCGGCAGCGGCGAGGCTGTCGCGCTCGGCCGGTTCCACGCCGACGGTGTATTCGCGGTCGAGGATGTGGACGCTGACCGGTTCGTTCTGGCTCACGTGTGCTGCTCCAGCGACTTGAGGCGGGTGATCATCGCTTCCACCCGTGAGCGTGCCTGTTCGTTCTTGGCCAGCAGTTGCGCACGCTCGCCGACCAGTTGTTCCTGCTGCTGGCGCAGGCTGCGGTTTTCATCGGCCAGCCGCCGGTTGCGCTCGAACAGGGCGTCGAGGCGGGAGGCCAGGGCCTGCAGTTGGGTGGCGGGGTCGAAGGAATCCATGCGCGGCACGATAGGCATGGGAATCGGGGGTGGTCAAGCTGGGCGCGCGCGCGCGGTTGCTACACTGTGGCGCCGTTGCCGCGCGTTGTGCGGGTACGGATTTTCTCCGTTGCAAAGGCCAGTGACATGACCGAACTTCCCGCCGTCCACGACATCCTCCGGGCCAGCCAATCGCTTGGCCTGGCTGCCTCTGCGGCCGAATTGCATGGCGGGCTGTGCGGCTGGCTGGCGGCCGGTGGCGACGATCTGCCGCAATGGCTGGGCAAGGTGTTGGCCGACGATGGCCTGCCTGCGCCCGCGCCGGGCAGCACGCTCGACCAACTGCGCCAGGCCGTGGTGGCGCAGTTGGAAGATCGCGATTTCGCCTTTGAACTGCTGCTGGCCGAGCCCGGCGCACCGTTGCAGGTGCGGACTGACGCCCTGTTCGACTGGTGCCGCGCGTTCCTCGGCGGTTTCGGGCTGGCGGCCGACAAACGGCCGGTGCTGAGCGAGGAGGGCGATGAGGCGCTGCAGGATCTGGCGCGGCTGGCGCAGGCTTCCAGCGACCAGTTCGACAGTGCCGACGAGGACGAGGATGCGCTGGCCGAAATCGAGGAATTCGTGCGCGTGGCGGTGCTGCTGCTGCACGGCGACTGCGTGATGGGCGCGCGCCACCGCCAGCGGTTGAACTGAGGTGCCGTTGCGGGCCATGACCGGCATCGCGCCGGCCGAATATGCGCAGCGCCGCCGCCAGTTGATGGAAGCAGCCGGCGACGACGCCATCCTGGTGTTGCCGGCCGCGCCCGAGCGGGTGCGCAGCCATGACACCTTCCACCCCTACCGGCAGGATTCGGATTTCTGGTACCTGTGCGGCTTCCCCGAGCCGGAAGCGGCGCTGGTGCTGGTGCCCGGCCGCCGCCACGGCGAGGCGATCCTGTTTTGCCGCGAGCGCGACCCCGAGCGCGAGGCGTGGGATGGTCCACGCGAAGGCCAGGAAGGTGCGGTGTCGCGCTATGGCATGGACGACGCCTACCCGATCGACGATCTCGACGACATCCTGCCGGGCCTGCTGGAAGGCCGCTCGCGGGTCTATTACCACTTCGGTCGCGACGTCGACTTCGACCTCAAGCTGATCGGCTGGGTCAACCGCGTGCGTGCGCAGGTGCGCAATGGCGCGCAGCCGCCGCACGAGTTTCTGGAGCTTGGCCACCTGCTGCACGAGCAGCGCCTGTTCAAGTCGCCAGCCGAGATTGCGCTGATGCAGCAGGCGGCCGACATCAGCGTGCGCGCCCACCGCGCGGCGATGCGTGCGGCGCGTGCCGGCGTCCGCGAGCACGAATTGCAGGCCGAGCTGGAACGCGAGTTCCGTCGTGGTGATGCCTGCCCGGCCTACAGCAGCATCGTCGGCGCCGGTGCCAATGCCTGCGTGCTGCATTACCGCGCAAACAAGGGCGGCAGCCACGATGGTGACCTGGTGTTGATCGACGCCGGCGCCGAGTTCCGCGGTTATGCCAGCGACATCACCCGCACCTTTCCGGTCAACGGCCGTTTCAGCGCCGAGCAGCGCGTGCTGCACGACCTGGTGTTGGCCGCGCAGGTCGCCGCGCTGGAACAGGCACGGCCGGGCATCGCCTATGAAGAAGGGCATCTGGCCGCGGTCGAGGTGCTGACCGAGGGCTTGCTGCGGCTGGGGCTGCTGCAGGGCGATCTCGAAGAGAACATCGTCGAGGGCCATTACAAGCGTTTCTATCGCCACAAGACCGGGCACTGGCTGGGGCTGGACGTGCACGACGTCGGCGACTACAAGCTGGCCGGCGAATCGCGATTGCTGGAGCCGGGCATGGTGTTCACCATCGAGCCGGGGCTGTACGTGTCGCCGGACGATGCCAGTGTGGAACCGCGCTGGCGCGGCATCGGCATCCGCATCGAGGACGATGTGCTGATCACCGAAGACGGCCACCGTGTGTTGACCGGTGAGCTGGAACGCAGTGCCGAGGAGATCGAGGCGTTCATGGCGGTGCCATGAAGTACACGGCGTAGCGCCTGTGGTCCGGTGTGGTCAGGTGTCTTCTGCCAACCGCGCCAACTCGTCCACCTGATGCTCGTGCTGCAAGCGCCCCACCAGTGCATCGAGGTCGCCCTCGATGATGTTGGGCAGGTCGTACAGGGTCAGGCCTTCGACGCGGTGGTCGGTAATGCGGCCCTGCGGGAAGTTGTAGGTGCGGATGCGCTGGCTGCGGTCGCCGCTGCCTACTTGCAGCTTGCGGGTCTGTGCCTCGACCGCCGCCTGCCTGCTGCGCTCGGCGTCCAGCAGTTGCGCCTTCAGCCGCTTCATCGCCTTGTCGCGGTTGGCGTGCTGGCTGCGCTCGGTCTGGCATTCGACCACCACGCCGCTCGGCACGTGGGTGATGCGGATGGCCGATTCGGTCTTGTTGACGTGCTGGCCACCGGCACCGGAAGAACGGTAGGTGTCCACCCTCAGGTCGGCCGGGTTGATGGTGATGTCCTCGACGTCGTCGGCCTCGGGGATGATCGCCACGGTCGCGGCCGAGGTGTGGATGCGGCCCTGTGATTCGGTGGCCGGCACGCGCTGCACGCGGTGGGTGCCGGATTCGAATTTCAGCCGCGAATACGCGCCGCGGCCGACCACGCGCGCCACCACTTCCTTGTAGCCGCCGTGTTCGCCGGGGTTGTCCGATTCGACCTCGACCTTCCAGCCCTGGCGTTCGGCATAGCGGGCGTACATGCGGAACAGGTCGCCGGCAAAGATTGCCGCTTCGTCGCCGCCGGTGCCGGCACGTACTTCGAGGAACAGGTTGCCTTCGTCGCGCGGGTCGCGCGGCACCAGCAGCAACGCCAGTTCCTCGTCCAGCGCCTGCAGGCGCGTCTGCGCGGTGGCGATTTCCTCTTCGGCCAACTCGCGCAGTTCCGGGTCGGCGCGCATGGCCTCGGCCGAGGCGAGGTCGTCGCGCGCGCGGGTTTCGGCGGCCAGCGCGGTGGCCACCGGTTCGAGCTGGGCAAATTCGCGGGAAAAATTGCGGAAGCGCGTGTTGTCGGCCACCACGTCCGGTTCGGCGAGCAGGCGTTCCAGTTCTTCGCGGCGCTCGGCCAGGGCCAGCAGTTTACGGCGCAGGGTCGGCGTCATCGGTTCTCGCAACGGGGTGGCGGTACCCGGGCGCAGCCGGGAACAGGCGCTCGGCGGCGCGGGTCAAGTCGGCGTCGCCTTCCAGTGCGGCCTGCCGCAGCGCGGCGGTGGGCGGGTGCAGCAGGCGGTTGGTCAGGCCGTGGGCGAGTTGTTCCAGCACTTCTTCGGCGGTCTTGCCGTGGGCCAGTTGCTGGCGGGCTTTTTCCAGCAATTCGGCGCGGGTGGTTTCGCCGAACGCGCGCAGTTGCTTGAGCGGCGCTTGCAGGTGGGTGGCGCGCAGGTTTTCCATGTAGCGGGAGACCTGCAGGTCGATGATGGTCTCGGCCTCGGCGGCGGCCTCGCGGCGGCTGCGGCGGTTTTCTTCCACTGCGCGCTCCATGTCATCGACGGTGTAGAGGTAGGCATCGGCCAGTTCGCCAACGCTGGCCTCGATGTCGCGGGGTACCGCCAGGTCGAACAGCAGCATCGGTTTGTGCCGGCGTGAACGCAGGGAGTTGGCGACCTGGTGCTGCAGTATCACCGGTTCACGCGCGGCGGTGGCCGAGAACACCACGTCGGCCTCGGCCAGGTGGCGTTCCAGTTCGGCCAATGGCAGCGCCACGCCGCCATAGCGGCTGGCCAGATCCTGGGCGTGGGCGAGGGTGCGGTTGGCGATCAGCAGCCGCTTCACCCGCGCTTCGCCCAGGTGCTTGGCGGCCAGTTCGATGGTTTCGCCGGCGCCGACCAGCAGCACGGTGGAGTCCTCCAGTCGCGCGAATGAATCCTGTGCCAGCCGCACCGCGGTAGAGGCCACCGATACCGGGTTGGCGCCGACGCGGGTGTCGGTACGGGCACGCTTGGCCACCGAGAAGGTCTGCTGGAACAACCGGTCCAGATGGTGGCCGATGGCACCGCTGTCGCGGGCCAGCGCCCAGGCATCCTTCACCTGACCGAGGATCTGCGGTTCGCCCAGCACCATCGAATCCAGCCCGGTGGCGACGCGGAACAGGTGGCGCACGGCGGCATCGTCACGGTGCTGGTACAGATAGCCCTGCAGATCGCCGGCGTGGCCTTGCAGCCAGTGTTCCAGCGCGCTGCCGTCTTCGGCCACGGCATACAGCTCGGTGCGGTTGCAGGTGGACAGCAGTACCGCCTCGGCCAGTTGCGGTGCCTGTTGCAGCGAGGCCATCGCGCACGACAGCGCATCGCCGCCGAAGGCCGCGCGTTCGCGCAGTTCCACCGGCGCGGTCTGGTGGTTCAGTCCGAGCACCCACAGGGTCATCTGTTCAGTTGCTTGCGATAAGCTGCTGGCTGTTGAGGACCGCCATTTTACGGCCCGGTTGCAGTAGATGCCCAATTTCAGCCGAACCCGTTTCCGTCTATGCAGCGTTCTGTTGCTTTCCCTGTTGCCGTGGCAGTTGCCGGCCGCCCCCGCGCAGCCGGTACAGACGGCCGTGGCCCGGCAGGAAGCCTCGCTGGAGCCGGTGCTGGCCGGCGAGTTCGCGCTGCAGGCGGGCAAATTGGCCGACGCCGCGCGCTGGTACCTGCAGGCGGCGCAGGAAACCGCCGGCGACGTGGGCCTGGCCGAACGCGCCACCCGCATCGCCATGCTCGCCGGCGATGACGCGCGCGCCCGGCAGGCGCTGGCCTTGTGGGCGCAGCGCGATCCGGGTTCGCTGGCGCTGCGTGGCACCCGTGCATCGCTGGCGCTGCGCCAGGGCGATACCCGCCTGGCCCGCCGGGAACTGCTGGCGGTGCTGCGTTCGCCCGAGCCGCGGGCATGGCGGCATGCCTTGTTGGCGCTGGCTGCCGGTGGTCGCGACCCGGCCGCATCAGCCAAGGTGCTGGGTGAACTGGTCAGCGCCGGGGTGATTCCCGACGAACTGGAAGCCTGGCAGGAATTCGGCCGGCTGGCCCTGCGCATGGAGCAACCGCAACTGGCGCAGCGCATGGTTGGCGAAGTGGTCAAGCGCTTCCCCGACGAACCGCGCGTGGCCCTCCTGCACGCCTCCCAGCTCAACCAGGCCGGCAAGAAGGACGAGGCCCTGGCGCTGCTGCACGGCATCGAGCCGAAGGCGGCCGACGATGCCGAGCTGCGCAATGCACTGGCCTATTCCTACGATGCCCTGGGTGAGCCGGGGGCGGCCGAGCGCGTGCTGTCGGTTGGTGAGCAGGACGTGCAGAGCTGGGGCATGCGCGCCGCACTGTTGGCCAAGCAGAAGGACGACGCGGCGCTGCTGGCCCTGTACCGGGACATCGCGGCCAAGGCGGCCAAACCCGACCCCGACCAGCGCCTGCTGCTGGGACGCATTGCCGAATACCTCAAGCATTACCGCGAGGCGGTGGACTGGTACCACGGCGTGCCGGGCGGCCCGCATCGCGGCGAAGCACGGTTGCGTGCGGTCAATGCCCTGCATGAGCTGGGCGAAAAGACCCAGGCCGGCGACGAGGTCCGTGCCATCCAGGCCGATGCCGCAGTGGACGACGACCTTCGCCGTGACGCCTACCTGCTGGAGGCCGAGTTGCAACAGCGCGACGGCCACGGTGACGCCGAGGTGGAAGTGCTGAGCCGCGGGTTGGCGGCGTGGCCGGATGACAGCGCGCTGCTCTATGCGCGCGCGCTGGCCTGGGAACGCGGTGACGACATCCCGCGCGCCGAGGCCGATTTGCGCAAGATTCTGGTTGCCGAGCCGGAAAACGTCGCCGCGCTCAATGCATTGGGCTACACCCTGGCCGACCGCACCGAGCGCCATCAGGAGGCGTTGGAGCTGATCGACCGCGCCCGCGTGGCCGAGCCGGACAATGCCGCCATCGTCGACAGTTATGGCTGGGTGTTGTACCGGCTGGGGCGCAACGAGGAAGCGCTGGTGCAACTGCGGCGGGCATGGAACCTGAACAAGGACCCTGAAATCGCCGCGCATGTCGGCGAGGTGCTGTGGGTGCTGGGGCGGCGCGACGAAGCGCGGCACTTCTTCGATGAGGCGCGCAAGCTGGACCCGGAAAACCGCGCCTTGCTGCGGGCAACGCAGGCATTGGGCGCATGACGGCAATGGCATGGCGGGTGGCAGCGGCGCTGCTGGTGACGGGCACATTGAGCGCCTGTGGCCCGGTGGCGACGCGGCAGACGCCGCCGGAGGCGGTCGTGTTCAGTGCCGAACCGGCGCTCGAAACTGCGCGCGCTGTGGCGCTGGAAGCATTGCCGGACTGGTCGTTTCAGGGCCGGGTTGCGGTCAGCAAGGGTCGCAATGGCGGCAGTGGCCGCATCGACTGGCACCAACAGGGCGACGGCTATCAGATCAGCCTGGCCGCCCCGGTGACCCGGCAGAGCTGGCAACTGAGCGGCGGCGCCGGGCAGGTGGTGCGGCTGGACGGGTTGGAAGGCGGTCCGCGCAGTGGCGACGATGCCGGCCGCTTGTTGCTGCAGGCCACCGGCTGGGAAATCCCGGTGGAACAACTGGCGGCGTGGGTGCGCGGCCTGCCCGTGGCCGGCATGCCGGAGCGCCGAGGCTACGACGCTGAAGGACTGCCGCGCGTGCAGCAACAGGGCGGTTGGCGGATCGACTATCTGGATTGGTACCCGCAAGAGGAACACCGTCCCGCGCTGCCGCGCCGCATCGATGCGGTCAACGGCGACGCCAAGGTGCGGTTGATCGTCGATGAATGGGTGATGGGTCAGTCATGAGCGCATTCGGACATGATGCGGGTTGGTCGCATTGGCCGGCCCCGGCCAAGCTGAACCTGTTCCTGCACGTCACTGGTCGTCGTGCGGATGGCTACCACGAACTGCAGACCGTGTTCCGCCTGCTGGACTGGGGCGACCGCATCGCCCTGCGCGTGCGCGAGGATGGCCAGGTGCGGCGTGTCGGAGCCTCCGTGCCGGGCGTCGCCGAAGCCAATGATCTGGTTGTGCGTGCGGCCATCGCGCTGAAAGACGCCGCAAAATCAGTCAAAGGTGCCGACATCTGCGTCGAAAAGAGGATTCCTGCCGGTGGTGGCTTCGGTGGTGGTTCGTCCGATGCGGCCACCGTTCTGGTGGCGCTCAATGCGCTCTGGGGCACTGGGCTGGACGAGGACGCGCTGGCGGCCATCGGCCTGCAACTGGGGGCCGACGTCCCGGTATTCGTGCGCGGGGACAACGCCTGGGCTGAGGGCGTGGGTGAAAAACTGACGCCACTGGCGCTGCCACCGGCCTGTTATCTGCTGGCCGATCCGGGCATCCACGTGCCCACCGCCGAGCTGTTCCGCTCCCCGGATTTGACGCGGGATGCTGCACCCGCGAAAATAGCCGACTTCGCTTCCGGGACTGTCCTCGGGAACGCATTCGAACCGGTGCTGCGGCACCGGGAACCCGCCGTCGAAGCGGTGTTCCAGACGCTTTCGCGTGTTGGTCGGGTGCAGCTCACCGGGTCGGGAGGCGGTTGCTTCGTCGAGTTCGCCACGCGCGCCGCTGCAGAGCAGGCGCTGGCGAAATTGCCGGAACAACTGCGGGCATGGGTGGTCGCGGGCGTGCAGCGCTCGCCATTGCTCGATGCACTGGAAGCGATGGAAATCGTTTGATGCAGGGACGTCGCCAAGAGGCCCAAGGCACCAGGTTTTGATCCTGGCATTCGTAGGTTCGAATCCTACCGTCCCTGCCACTTTGAACATGCAGTTCCTTCCGCGCAGACCGCACCGCCGGGTGCGCGGATGCCGGGAGAGAGCCCGGCTTCGGATGGTCGGGGCCAGCGTTGTCCCGCCCGCTCCACGCTCTTTCGCCGCCGCCCGAGAAAGCCCACATGCAAGACACCCCGAACCTGCTGGTTTTTTCCGGCAATGCCAACAAGCCACTTGCGCAGAGCATCTGCAAGGAGCTGGGCGTGCAGCCGGGCAAGGCGCTGGTTTCCAGCTTCTCCGATGGCGAAGTGCAGGTCGAGATCCAGGAGAACGTGCGCAAGCAGGACGTGTTCGTGGTGCAGTCGACCTGTGCCCCGAGTGCCGAAAACCTGATGGAGCTGTTGGTGCTGATCGACGCGCTCAAGCGCGCCTCGGCTTCCAGCGTCACCGCGGTGGTGCCGTACTTCGGCTACGCCCGCCAGGACCGCCGCATGCGCTCCTCGCGCGTGCCGATCACCGCCAAGGTCGCGGCCAAGATGTTCTCGTCGGTCAACACCGACCAGATACTCACCGTTGACCTGCATGCCGACCAGATCCAGGGTTTTTTCGACATGCCGGTGGACAACGTCTATGCCTCGCCGCTGCTGCTGGCCGACATCTGGCGCGCCTATGGCACCGACAACCTGATCGTGGTCAGCCCGGACGTGGGCGGCGTGGTGCGCGCGCGCGCCGTGGCCAAGCGCCTGGATGACGCCGACCTTGCCATCATCGACAAGCGCCGCCCGCGCGCCAACGTCGCCACGGTGATGAACATCATCGGCGACGTCGATGGCAAGACCTGCGTGATGGTCGACGACATCGTCGATACCGCCGGCACCCTGTGCGCCGCCGCCGCCGCGTTGAAGGCGCGTGGCGCGGTCAAGGTCGCCGCCTACTGCACCCACGCCGTGCTGTCAGGCCCGGCGGTGGACAACCTCAACAACTCCCAGCTCGACGAGCTGGTGGTGACCGACACCATCCCGTTGTCCGACGTGGCCCGTGTCTGCACCAAGATCCGCCAGATCAGCGTGGCCGAGATGCTGGCCGAGACGATGCGTCGCATCGCCTTCGGCGAGTCGGTCAGCTCGATGTACGTGGACTGACCGTATCCGGTCGCCGGCAGCCGCCGGCAACCGACACTCGTCCTTCTGGTCGCGGAAGGGCGTTCATCACGCACCGCTTGCGGTGCATCAATCAAGAGTAGTCAACAATGGCAAATTCCCACGAAATCAAGGTCGCCCGCCGCGACGTGCAGGGCAAGGGTGCGAGCCGCCGCCTGCGTCACGCCGGCGTGGTCCCGGGCATCGTCTACGGCGGTGACCGCGAGCCGGCGATGGTCGAGTTCAACCACAACGAAATCTGGCTGGCCCAGCACCACGACTGGTTCTATTCCTCGATCATCAACCTGAACCTGGATGGCCAGGTGCAGAAGGTGTTGCTGCGCGACATCCAGCGCCACCCGTACAAGCAGCTGATCATGCACCTGGACTTCCAGCGCGTGAACGAGAACGAAGTGCTGCACGTCAGCGTGCCGCTGGCCTTCATCAACGAAGACATCTCGCCGGCCGGCAAGACTGCCGAGGTTGCCGTCACCCACGAGCTGAAGGAAGTCAGCATCGCCTGCCTGCCGGCCAACCTGCCGCAGTCGATCGAAGTGGACCTGGCCGAGCTGAAGGTGGGCGACATCATCTACCTGTCGCAACTGAAGCTGCCGGCCGGCGTGGAAATCCCGGCGTTGAAGCTGGGCAAGGACCACGACGACGCCGTGGTCATCGCCAAGGCTGCCAGCGCTGCCGATGCCGACGAAGGCGAGGTTGCTGCCGAGTAATCGGCCGGTTGCGTCCGCTCCTTCGGGGGCGGACGCATTCCACGGTGAATACATGGTTGGTTTGCGACTCATTGTCGGCCTGGGCAATCCCGGCGCCGAACACGCCCGGACCCGGCACAATGCCGGGTTTCATTTCGTTGAGGCCCTGGCCGCGCACGCGGGTGCGCGCTGGACGCTGGAAAGCAAGCTGTTCGGCGAAGTGGCCAAGATCGACGTCGGCGGCCAGCCGGTCTGGTTGCTCAAGCCAGCCACCTTCATGAACCTGTCCGGCAAGTCGGTCACCGCCGCGCAGCGGTTCTGGAAGATCGAGCCGGAACAGACGTTGCTGGCGCACGATGAACTGGACTTGCCACCGGGCACGGCGCGGCTCAAGTTCGATGGTGGCCACGGTGGCCAGAACGGCTTGCGCGACACCATCCGCCTGCTCGGGCATGGCAGGTTCCACCGCCTGCGCATCGGCATCGGCCACCCCGGCCACAAGGACCGCGTAGTGCCGTGGGTACTGGGGCGCGCATCGAAGGACGATGAAGTGCTGGTCGCCCGCGCCATCGATGAAGCCATCGACGTGCTGCCGCTGGCGGTGAATGGCGATTTCAACGAGGCCATGAAGCGCCTGCATACACCGAGGTAGCGCCAACTGCTAACCACTCGAACCCGAGATGGATTGGCCAAACGACGCATGCGCCGTTTCACCAATCACTTTCACCCCGGAGGTTGTCAAAATGGGTATCAAATGCGGCATCGTCGGCCTGCCCAACGTCGGCAAGTCGACCCTGTTCAACGCGCTGACCAAGGCGGGCATCGCTGCGGCCAACTTCCCGTTCTGCACCATCGAACCGAACGTCGGCATCGTGCCGGTGCCGGACCCGCGGCTGGGCCAACTGGCCGAGATCATCAACCCGCAGAAGGTGATCCCGACCGCGGTCGAGTTCGTCGACATCGCCGGCCTGGTCGCCGGCGCGGCCAGCGGTGAGGGCCTGGGCAACAAGTTCCTGGCGCACATCCGCGAGGTGGACGCGATCACCCACGTGGTGCGTTGCTTCGAAAACGACGACGTCATCCACGTCAACAACAAGGTCGATCCGTTGTCGGATATCGACACCATCGATACCGAGCTGGCGCTGGCCGACTTGGACAGTGTCGAGAAGGCGCTCAACCGTGCCGAGCGCGCGGCCAAGGGCGGCGACAAGGATGCGGCCGCGCGCAAGCCGGTGCTGGCCAAGTTGCAGGCAGCACTGTCCGACGGCAAGGCCGGCCGCAGCGCCGGGCTGGATGAGGAAGAGAAGGCGCTGGTGCGCGACCTGTTCCTGCTGACGCTCAAGCCGGTGATGTACATCGCCAACGTGCTGGAGGATGGCTTCGAGAACAACCCGCATCTGGATGCGGTGCGCGCGCGCGCTGCGGCCGAGGGCGCCGAAGTGGTGCCGGTGTCGGCGGCGATCGAGGAAGAATTGTCGCAACTGGACGATGCCGACCGCGACGCCTTCCTGGCCGACCTCGGCCTCGACGAGCCGGGCCTGAACCGCGTGATCCGTGCCGCCTACAGCCTGCTGGGTTTGCAGACCTACTTCACCGCAGGCGTGAAGGAAGTGCGCGCCTGGACGGTCAAGGGTGGCTCCACCGCACCGCAGGCCGCGGCGGTGATCCACACCGATTTCGAGAAGGGCTTCATCCGCGCCGAGACCATCTCCTTCGCGGACTTCATCAAGTACCGGGGCGAAGCCGGTGCCAAGGAAGCCGGCCGCCTGCGTCTGGAAGGCAAGGAATACCGGGTGCAGGAAGGCGACGTGCTGCACTTCCGCTTCAACGTCTGACGATTTTGCTGGATCTCGGTGGCGCTCAGTAGCGCTTGGTAGATAGATTGGCCCTTTGTAAATCAATGGGTTGCGTAAACAATACGGTCTGCTGAGCGTTCCTATTGTTCATCGAGGTCTGAAAAATTCGGGGGTAGCGTTGGGGGTACTCGTGTTCAACCGTGGGGGTACATCTCCCCGCAGTGGAGTCCAACGATGCCCGAAAATCTACTCACCGACCTCAAGGTCAGGTCGGCCAAATCGACTGATCGAGACTGGAAACTTTCAGACGGCGGGGGCCTGTTCCTGCTGGTCAAGCCCACCGGCGGCAAGCTCTGGCGGTGGAAGTACCGCCTGCAAGGCAAGGAGAACCTCTTTGCCATTGGCGGCTTTCCTCAAGTAAGCCTTGCGGAGGCGCGTGCGGCCCGTGATAAGGCACGCGCCTTGGTCAAGCAAGGCATCCATCCGTCCCATGAGCGGCGGCAGGTCAAGGAGCGCAATCTAGAGGCGCTGGAGGAACGCAAGCGCGCAAAGGAAAGCTCGTTCGCCAAGGTGGCGCAGGCGTACCTGGCGGAGATCAAGCCAGTCTTTGCGCTCAGTTCCTACCGCACGAAAGAATCCCGCATCAGGAAGTACCTGTCGCCGAAGTTCGATGGGATGCCGATCAGCGACATTGGCGTGAAGCAGATCCGCCCGCTGCTGGAGGAATGCAAGTCCCACGGAGCCTGGGCGGCGATTCACGTCAAAGGTGATCTGTCGGCCATCTTCGAGTTCGCGGTGGTGCGGGGGCTGGTCGAGGCCAATCCTATTCCCAGTCTTCGTGGGCTGCTGCGCGTGCCGTTCAGCGAGAGCAAAGCGGCGATGACGCGAGAGCAAATCCAGAGGTTCTATCAGGAGTTGCGCGGCTACCGGGGCTATCCGGAGACTTCGTTGTGCCTGCGGTTGATTGCGCTGACCGCCTGCCGTCCAGGGGAAGCGGCGGATGCCGAGTGGGACGAGTTCGACTTTGAGGATGCACTATGGCGTCGGCCTGCGGCGAAGATGAAGGCGCGGCGCGACCACGTCAGCCCGTTGTCAACGCAGGCCATAGCGGTGCTTAAAGACTTGCTGTGCATCACGGGCGGTGGCCGTTATCTGTTCCCGCACCGGAGCGGCAAGGGCTTCACCACGCCCAATCGGCTGACCTACGCAATGCGCGACATGAACCTGGGCCGGGGTACGACGCCGCATTGCTGGCGGACGACCTTTTCCACCTGGGCCAATGAGAACGGATATCGGCCTGATGCGATTGAGCGGCAGCTTGCCCACGTGGAAAGCAACAAGGTGCGGGCGACGTACAACAAGGCACTGCTGCTGGATCAGAGAAGGACGCTGTTGCAGGACTGGGCGGACTACCTGGGTGCTGCGGAGGGAAGCGGCACAGCATAGGGAAGAGTTGGCTGGGTGTTGTAGCACGAATGGACAGGAGCGGCCTTTTCCTTTTCTGGATAGGGCCGTTGTCCCTTGAGTGCCGTTCCCTTGCCATTTGCCTTTGCCCAAGGCTGGGTGCTGGGAATGGGGTAAACAACGGAATAAATGGGGTAATTTTGAATTGATTGCCCTTTTGAGGCTCATGTCGCTCATTTCCTTCTTGGTCAGCCATGCCAACCTCTCGCGACCGGTCCAATGTTCAGGAAATGGGGGAGTCAAACACTGTTAATGAGGTATTTCTAGAGACAATGCCCCATTTAAAGGCTATGATTACCCCATTTAGACAGCCTGGGCTTACATTTCCATGCACTCGCTCACACCCGAGTACCTTGCCGCGCTTCGCTTCGATGGCACCCAGGCCGCCACGTTGCGCACACTGGGCGAGTACCAGGGCAAGCAGCAACTCTACGCCGCGCAGTCGCCCGAAGCCCTCAAGGGCCTGCGCCAGATCGCGGTGGTGGAGTCCACCGAGTCATCCAACCGGCTGGAAGGCGTTGTCGTCGCACCCTCGCGGTTGAAGTCTCTGGTCATCCGCAACGCAACGCCAAAGAGCCGCTCCGAACAGGAGATCGCCGGCTACCGTGATGCTCTGGCACTGATCCACGAGTCCGCCGCGCACATGCCCTTCAGCGAGGGTGTTGTGCTGCAATTACATACCCTGCTGTACCGCTACATGCCGCAGGCGGGTGGACGCTGGAAGGCCACCAATAACGACATCGTCGAGCGTCACCCGGATGGCACTTCGCGTCTGCGCTTCCAGCCGGTGGCTTCGCATCTCACGCCGATGGCCATGGCTGATCTAACAGGGCGCTACGCGACCGCGCTGGACCAGCATCTGGCCGATCCGCTGGTGCTGGCGCCGCTGGCGATGCTCGACTTCCTGTGCATCCACCCTTTCCCGGATGGCAACGGTCGCATGTCCCGCTTGTTGACCCTGCTGCTGCTCTACCACTTCGACTATGCCGTGGGCCGCTACATCAGCTTGGAACGCATCTTCGAAGATACCAAGGAAAGCTATTACGAGACGCTGGAAGCAAGCTCGCAGGGCTGGCACCAGGGGCAGCACGACGTAAAGCCCTGGCTCGACTACTTCTGGGGAGCCTTGCTACGGGCATACCGCGAGTTCGAGGAGCGTGTCGGCACCATCGAGCGTGGCCGTGGCAGTAAAGGAGACCGGGTGCGTGCGGAAGTCCTGGGGCGCACCCTGCCGTTCTCGATTTCCGAGATTGAAGAGGCCTGCCCGGGCGTGAGCCGGGACATGGTTCGACTAGTGCTGCGAGCGATGAAATCAGAGGGGTTGATCGAATCGACTGGCAAGGGGCGAGGGGCCAAATGGAAGCGCATCACAGCAGGCACATCCGGTAGTACAGCGGTTCTGGCGATTGGCCACAAGATGGATCAGTGAGGACTCTCCATGGATAACGTTTTCCAATTCCGCGACCAGCTCATCGAACGATACGGCAGCTTTTCCCGCAGTTTCGTTCGCATCGCTGCGCCTGATATCCGAGCCGAGGTCGAACATCAATATGCGCAAGGTCGCTATTGGCCTGAGCCGCTGGTGCAGATCAACCCGAATTACCAACGCCAGGGCACGGTGCAGAACCTGGCGGCACAGGGTGTCTTGCATGCTGCCTGCGCAGAGATCTTCCAGGTCGGGAAGTCTGAAGGTTCGCCAGAACCCCTGCATCTTTACAAGCACCAGATGGAAGCCTTGGCCAAAGGCCAGGAACGCCAAAGCTATGTGGTCACGACCGGAACGGGGTCGGGGAAGTCCCTGTCCTTTTTCATCCCGATCATCGACCGCATACTCAAGGCCAAGCAATCCGATGGCAAAGCACGTACCAGAGCCATTGTCATCTATCCGATGAATGCTCTGGCCAACAGCCAGCTGGAAGAACTCGACAAGTTTCTGCATGGCTATGCGCCAGAGCTTCGTCCCTTCACCGTCAAGCGCTACACCGGCCAGGAAAGCAAGGCGGAACGCAGCGCCATCGCGGATGACCCGCCCGATATCCTGCTCACTAACTTCATGATGCTGGAGTACATCCTCACGCGCTTCGACGAAGTGGATCGGCGTGTGGTGGAACACTGCGAGGGACTTGAGTTCCTGGTGCTGGATGAGTTGCATACCTATCGTGGCCGTCAAGGGGCGGACGTTGCCTTGCTAGTGCGGCGCCTGCGAGAGCGCTTGAAAGCCGAGCAACTGGTCTGCATCGGCACGTCGGCCACCATGTCCAGCACAGGTAGCCAAGCCGACCGCAACCGCGTGGTAGCCGACGTGGCTAGCAAACTTTTTGGCACCCAGATCAGCGAGCATGACGTCATCGGCGAGACCTTGGAGCGCGTCACCAACCCGCTCAAGGACGTCAACGCCATCCGCACAGAACTACCGGCGGCCATTACGCGAAAGCAGGATATCTGGGCTGACTTCGACGCCTTTCGCAATGATCCGTTATCCATCTGGGTGGAGTTGAACCTGGGTATCGAACTACCTGCCGACGAGCCTCCCAGGCGGGCGAGCCCCATGATGTTGGAAGAGGCCAGCCGCCGTCTCGCCGAAGACGCGGGTTGCCAGCCTGAAGCCGCTCGCACCGCCCTGCAGCGCTTTCTAGTGGCTGCCCATGATGTGCGCACGCCCCAGGGCAGGCCGCCTTTCGCGTTCAAGCTGCACCAGTTCATCAGCGGTCCCGGCAAGGTACTCACCACGCTGGAGGCGCGAGGTAAGCGCCATGTCACGCTCGATGCTCAGCGTTTCGCGCCGGGGCGACAGCAAGAGAATGTGCTGCTTTACCCGACTCACTTCTGCCGCGATTGCGGCCAGGAATACCTACCTGTCTGGCACGCACAGCAACCGGTCAGCTTCAGCTCACGTGAAATCGACGATATCGCGGCAGAAGACGACGCCAGCTATGGCTTCCTGTGTCCTCTGGTGCCCGGGCAGCAATACGGTGGCCTGCTCGAAGACCTGCCGGAAACCTGGATCGACCTCAGCCGTAGCGAACCCAAAATCAAGCCAGCCTACAAGAATGCCGTTCCCTATATGGTCACGGTCGATGCCAAAGGGCAAACGGGCTCGGGGGCGGAGTTCTGGTTCATTCCGGGAAAGTTCCGCTTCTGCCTGAACTGCGGCACGACACACGAAGCCCACGGCAAGGATGCCAACCGCCTCTCCAGCCTGTCCGGCGAAGGCCGCTCTTCGGCCACTACCATGATTGCCCTGGCGGCCTTGCAGCAATTGTTCGCACTTTCCGAACCTGCGCCAGGGCAGCCTGACCCACGCAAGTTGCTTGGGTTTACCGACAACCGCCAGGATGCCGCTCTGCAGGCGGGGCATTTCAACGACTTCATTTTCCTGCTGACGCTGCGTGCCGGCTTGATCGGCGCACTACAGGGCAGCGGCGGCCAACTCGATGAAGAACACTTGGCCGAAAGCGTATTCAAGGCCCTCGGCTTTCAAGGGGTCGATGAAGCGACCTTGGTGGAGTATCTGCGCACCCCCAAGCTCATGGGACTGGCCCGACAAGAAGCGCAACGCACATTGCGCTTCATCATCGCCTACCGGCTACTGCGTGATCTGCGGCGTGGCTGGCGCTTCAATAATCCGAATCTGGATCAACTCGGCCTGTTGCAGATTCGGTATCGAGACCTAGATGCCTTTTGCGCTGACGCCAGCATCTTTACTGCAAACAGCACCTTGACCAAATTGACGGCAGTGCAGCGGACAGTTTTGTTCGAACTACTGTTCGACGCCTTGCGCCGCCATCTGTGCCTGGAAAGTCGTTACCTCGACCCGGTCGAGCAGGACAAGGCACGCACCAGCGCCCACACCTACCTGAATGAACGTTGGGCCTTCGCTCCCGACGAGAAACTCGATACCGGCCGCTATCTCATCCTCGGCAAGCGCCCGGAATACAAGGGCAAGCCGCGCACCGACTTGGTGACAGGTGGTCCACGCTCCCGTCTGCTACGGCAAATAAAGATGGCCGCCTTCTGGCGCAACAGCGCCTGCGCCAGCGAGGTCGCGCAATGGAAAGATGTCGAGTGGACTAAGCTGATCGAAGCGTTGCTGGAGTCCGCCAAGGACTATGGCTATGTGCAGCGCCAACCTATCGACGCCCAGCTCGCAGGCTGGCGCTTGAACGCGGCTGCTCTGGACTGGTGCCTGATTGCCGATCAGCCGCAAACTGATAGCAATCGAATCAATCAGTATTTCCGCACCCTGTATCTCGGCATTGCCGACCTGCTGCGTCGGCCCTCGCATCCGCTGTTCGACTTCGAGGCCCAGGAACACACGGCCCAGGTGGATGCGCCACGCCGGCAACTGCTGGAGCAGCGCTTTCGTTACACCGAAAAAGACAGGCAGGATTGGGCGCAGAACCCGGCCCACGAAGCGCCGTTGGAACGTTTGCCGGTGATGTTCTGCTCCCCCACGATGGAGCTTGGCGTGGATATCTCCGCGCTCAACACCGTGTACCTGCGCAATGTGCCGCCGACCCCCGCCAACTACGCCCAGCGCAGCGGCCGTGCGGGTCGCTCGGGTCAGCAGGCGCTGGTCATCACCTACTGCGCGGCACTCAGTCCGCATGACCAGTGGTTCTTCCACAATGCAGAGCAAATGGTGCATGGCGTAGTGCGCGCGCCAACCCTCGACCTGAGCAACCGCGATCTCATCGACAGCCATCTGCAAGCGGTCTGGCTGGCCAGCACCCAGGTGCCGCTGGACGATAGCATTGCGCCCATGCTGGATCTTGACCAGCCCGGCAAACCACTGAAGCAGCCCTTGCACGAAGCGCTCCGGGCGCAGGCTGTCCAGCAGCGGGCCTTGGCCAGTGCCGACCGGGTCATCGACCAACTTGAGGGCGAGCTTGAAGGCAGCGCCTGGTTCACTCCTGACTATGTGCGCCAGGTCATCGACAACGCGGCGCAAGCGTTCTCTGGGGCGCTGGAGCGCTGGCGCGTGCTGTTCGATGCCACCCGCCAACAGATGGATATGGCTGATCGCATCGTCAAGAGCCATACCGCCTCGCACACTGAGCGCCAAAATGCCCAGCGCCGTTACGGCGACGCCGCGCGCCAGTACGCCGTGTTGCTCAAGTCCGGCAACGGCCAGAACAACGACTTCTACACCTATCGCTACTTGGCCAGCCAAGGCTTCCTGCCCGGCTACAACTTCCCGCGCCTGCCGCTGATGGCCTGGATTCCCGCCCGTGGCGGCCAGGCCGTCAATGGCAAGGATGACGAAGGCAGCATGGTCAGCCGGCCACGCTTCCTGGCCCTGTCCGAATTCGGCCCCCGCAGCCTCATTTATCACCAGGGCCGCATGTACCGCGTGGTGCGTGCCAAACTCAACGTAGGGAATACAGACCACATTTCCGGCAACAGCCAGTTGGCCACCATTGCCTCGCTGGTGTGCAGCCAGTGCGGCTACGGCCATCTCGGCGAGCCTGGCGGCGAACAGCCGCTGGTCAATCGCTGCGAGAACTGCGACGCCTTGCTCACCGAGCACGATTGGGTGCGCGAGCTCTACCGCATCGAAACCGTGGAGACCGTGGCCACCGAGCGCATCTCCATCAACGACGAGGAGCGCCAGCGTCAGGGCTTCGAACTGCAAACTACCTACCGCTTCCTGCCCGGGCCCGATGGTCGTATCCAGCAGCAGAAGGCCACGATCCAACAAGGCGAGGACGTGCTGGGCGAACTCACCTACGCGCCCGCTGCGCAAATCTGGCGCATCAACCGCGGCTGGCGCAGGCGCAAGGACAAGGAGCAACTGGGCTTCTACATCAACCCCATCACGGGCACCTGGAGCAAGCAGGACGCACCGGATGCGGAAGAGGACAAGGGCGGCGACGATGCTTTGCTGGAGAAGGTGCCCAACCAGCGCATCGTTCCCTTTGTGGAAGATCATCGCAATCTGTTGATCTTCGCTCCCATACATGCCCTGTCTCTGGAGGCCATGGCGACGTTGCAGGCCGCACTCAAGCGCGGCATCGAAATGACCTTCCAGATCGAGGAATCTGAACTGGTGGTCGAGCCACTGCCAAAGTCCGACGAGCGCCGCGCCTTGCTGTTTTACGAAGCGGCCGAAGGCGGTGCGGGTGTGCTCACTCGCCTGGCAAACAATCGCGACGACCTTGCACTCGTAGCTAGTAATGCCCTGCAACTTATTCACTATCGCTTACCGCAGAGCGGCATTTGGACGCTGGACGATCTGCCGTCACTGGAACAGACCGATGTGCTTGGCAATCATCAGTGTGAAGCCGGCTGCTACCAGTGCCTGCTGTCCTACTTCAACCAGCCGGACCACGAACACATCAACCGCCGCAATGCGGATGCGCTCAAGCTGCTGGTCGCGCTGGCCAATGCCCAGGTACAGCCCGTAACGAGCAGCCCGGCCACCGTTGCCTCGACGACTTCAGCTGACGAGCCACTTGATGCTTGGCTGTCCGCGCTCCGCCAGGCAGGGGCTATACAACCTGATGCGGTCAACGTGTCCGTCAACAATGGCGCAGCCACCGCAGCGGCCCAGTACAAGGCATCTCGTGCTTTGGTGTTTCTGTCAGCGGTGGATGAGCAGACCGCCAGCGTATTGCAGGACAAAGGCTGGCAGGTGCTCGATTTTTCGGACGCTTCACGTTGGTCACAACAATTCGCCGCGCACGCCGATGTGTTCGGTTCCAAGGAATAAAGGCGCATGACGATCCTCGAACACGACTTTCTGCCCGGCAACCTGGTGCGCGCCCGAGGCCGCGAATGGGTGGTGCAAAGCGACTCCCGCCGCGACTGGCTGCGCCTGCGCCCATTGAGCGGTGCCGATGACGAGAGCATTGCCCTGATCCCCGAGCTGGAACTGCATCCAGTCGAACCTGCTACCTTCGACTGGCCCGATTCCGCACGCGCCGGAAACCACGCCGCCGCGCTGTTGCTGCGCGATGCCTTGCGCCTGACCCTGCGCGCCGGCGCCGGCCCGTTCCGCTCTTTTGGCAATATCGCCGTGGAGCCTCGCGGCTATCAGCTTGTGCCGCTGCTGATGGCGCTTCGCCTGTCCACTGTGCGCCTACTGATTGCTGATGACGTAGGCATCGGCAAGACCATCGAAGCCGGCCTGATCGCACGCGAGCTCATGGACCGTGGCGAAATCGCCCGCCTGGCCATCCTCTGCCCGCCACACCTTGTCGAGCAATGGCAAAGTGAGTTGGAAACCCGCTTCAACCTTCAGGCCGTGGCGTTGACTTCGGCTTCGGCCTCCCGCATCGAACGTGATCTTCCGCATGGTGTGCGCCTGTTCGACCATCATCCCGTGGTGGTCGTCAGCCTGGACTACATCAAGAGCGAACGCCACCGCGAACAGTTTCTCGCCACCGCCCCCGAATGCATCATCGTTGACGAGGCTCACACCTGCGCCAGCAGCGGCGCAGGCAAGCAATTGCGCTTCGAGTTGCTGCAACGCCTTGCCCGTGACGCGCAGCGACATTTGATCCTCCTGACCGCCACCCCTCACTCTGGTGACGAAACCGCCTTCTACAACTTGCTGTCGCTGCTCGATACACGTTTTGCTGCATTACAAGGCCGCATGACGGCCTCCGACCCGCTGCGTCAGGAACTGGCCCGCCACTTCGTCCAGCGCCGTCGCAAGGATATCGTTGAATGGCAGGCCGAGACCCATGACGGACGAGGTTTTCCCCGTCGCATGAAAACCGAGCTCACCTACCAGCTCAGTGGCGAATGGGGCGCGTTCTTCGACGCCGTGCAGGATTACTGCCGCGAACTGGCTGAAACCGTTGAGCAGCAAGAACAGCAAGGCGGCGCGCGCCTCATCTGGTACGCCACCCTGGCATTACTGCGCTGCGTGGCGTCGTCGCCCGCGGCCGCCGTCAAGGCTCTGACCACGAGGCTGGAAGGAACCCTGCCTGAAGACGCCCTCCTCAGTGATGAACGCTTGCATGATGGCGAGGCCGATGACCTCTCCGGCAGTGATCTGGAGCCGCCTGCCCAGGTGCAGGACGCCGCGCCGCGCCTGCAAGCCCTGATCGCCGACGCGCAACGTCTTTCCGGCAAGGCCGGTGATCCCAAACTGGCCGCGCTCATCCGGCATATCGGCCTGCTGGTAAAGGAGGGCTACCACCCGGTGGTGTTCTGCCGCTACATCGCCACCGCCCATTACGTGGCCGAACACCTCAAGGCCGCTTTCCCCAAGGCCACCGTCGATGCTGTCACCGGCGAACTCACCCCCGAAGAACGCCGCGAGCGCGTGGACGACATGGAGGATGCCGAGCAACGCATCCTGGTCGCCACCGACTGCCTCTCCGAAGGCATCAATCTGCAACATCTGTTTACCGCTGTCGTCCACTACGACCTGGCCTGGAACCCCACTCGCCACGAACAGCGCGAAGGCCGCGTCGATCGTTTCGGTCAGCAGGCTGATGAAGTGCGCTGCACCATGCTCTACGGGCAAGACAACCCGGTGGATGGCTTCGTGCTCAACGTCATCCTCAAGAAGGGCGAGGCCATTCAGAAGGAGCTCGGCGTGCTCGTTCCCATGCCCGAGGACGAAGCCCGCATCAATCAGGCCCTGGTCAAGGCGGCATTGATGAAACGCAGCGACAGTCGCACCTCATCGCCGCAGGTCGCGTTCGACTTCGGTGAGCCGGAGCAATTGCTCGCTCCTCTGCAAGCCCAATGGCGCGACGCGCTGGAAAAAGCCAAGGCCAATCGCACCGTGTTCGCCCAGCGCCGCATCCGGCCCGACGACGTTCTACCCGAATGGCACAAGCAGCAGCAGGCCCTAGGCACCCAGGCTGACGTGCAGCGCTTCCTGCAAAGCGCTTGCGTGCGGCTGGGGGCGCCGCTGGAAATCGGCCGCAAGCAGACCGCACGCTTCTTGCCGCAGCACCTGCCCGAAGCCCTGCGCCAACGCTTGGCCGACGAAGGCATAGACAAACCCCAGATCATCGACTTCAGCGAACTGCACCGCAGTCACCCGCTGGTCGGCCTGCTCGCCCAGCACCTGCTGGAAGATGCACTCGGCGGCGAACACCCGCTGGCCGCCCGTTGCGCTGCCACTCTTACCAATGACGTGGAGGTCGTCACCACCCTCTACCTGCTGCGCCTACGCCACCAGCTCAGCTACGTGCGCCGTCGCGAACCCTTCCAGATGATGGCAGAGGAAACCGTGGCGCTGGCCGTGCAGGGCCGCAACGCCCCGCAATGGCTGGCCGACGACGGCGTGAGCCGCCTGCTGGAATGCACGCCCAGCGGCAACCTACCACCAGAGGCAGCACAGCGCGAAATCCGCACCGCGCTCGACTTCCTCGCCGCGCACCCGCAGCAACTGCAAGCGGTGGCCCAACAGCGGGCTGATGCCCTGCTGGCCGACCATCAGCGCGTGCGCGAGGCCACCCGTGACGTCGGCCAGTACAGCGTCAGCCCCTGCCCGCCGGTGGATGTGATGGGCGTGTACGTGCTGCTGCCTGACTCGCTATAAGCCTCGGCCTGGAGAAGAACAACCATGAAACGCATCCGCAAGGCCCAGGCCACGCTGAACCTACCCACCCTCAGGCTCGAAGGCGGGTTGTTCCTGCCTGATCAACTGGAAAAAGCCGCCCAGGGCCGCGCCAGCGCCCAGAGCGAGGCCGACTACGGTACCCCCAAGGGCGTCAAGCTCAAGGACGAATACAGCCGCGCTTTCCAGATCGCCTGCGCCCAATGGCAGCACTTCGCCGCGCAAATGGAACGCGCCGACGTCGATGCCGCGCAGCTCACCACCGCCTTCGTCCACGAACTGCTGCGCGACGCCTTCGGCTATACCACCCTGCAAGTCGCGCAGGGGCAGCAGGTAGGCGAACTGCGCTACCCGGTGAGCCTCATGGCAAGTACCTTGCCCGTCCTGGTGGCACCACACACCCTGGGCCTGGACGAGGCCGACGCGCGATTTGCCGTGCAGGGCGGCGGTAACCGAAAGAAAGCCCCGTTCCAGGCCATGCAGGAATTGCTCAACGCCAGCGAACCGCTGCAATGGGGCATCGTCAGCAACGGCAGACAGCTGCGGCTGCTGCGCGACGCTGCCTCGCTCACCCGCCCCAGCTTTCTCGAAGTCGATCTGGCCGACCTGCTTGGTGGCCAGCGTTATGCCGAATTCGCCAACGTCTGGCGTCTACTGCACGCCAGCCGCGCATCCCGCCCCGGCCAGGGCGCTACGGCGTGCATCTGGGAACAATGGCGCAGCGAAGGCCAGCAGGAAGGCACTCGGGTGCGCGATGGCCTACGCAACGGCGTCGAGCAGGCCCTGCTGACCTTCGGCGCAGGTTTCCTGCAACACCCTGCCAACCACGCCCTACGCGCCGCCCTGAACGACGGCACGCTCAGCAAGGATGACTATTTCCAACAACTGCTGCGCCTGATCTACCGGCTCATCTTCGTTTTCACCGTGGAAGAGCGCGGCCTGCTGCCCCCCCAGCCACAGGCGCAGCACGACAGCGCCCAGACACAAGCCGCCCGCCGCGCCTATGCCGAAGGCTACGCCCTGGCCCGCCTGCGCGAGCTGTGCCTCAAGCGCCGGGTCCGCACTCGCCACGACGACCAGTGGCAAGCCATCCGCATCGTCTTCCGTGGTCTGGCACAGGGCGAGCCGCGCCTGGCCCTGCCCGCGCTGGGCGGCCTGTTCGCGCCCGAACAATGCCCCGATCTGGATGTCGCCAGCCTGGACAACGCCCACCTGCTCACCGCCTTGCAACACCTGCGCTGGGCAGTGGTCGCGCAAGGCAAGGGCAGCAGCCTCATCCCAGTGGACTACCGCAATATGGGCCCGGAGGAACTGGGTAGCGTCTACGAAAGCTTGCTGGAACTGGTGCCGGCTATCGACCTGCCTGCACGTACTTTCGGCTTCGTCGGCCGTACTGAGGAAGGCAGCACCGCTGGCAACGCCCGCAAACTCACCGGCAGCTACTACACCCCCGACAGTCTGGTGCAAGAGCTGATCAAAAGCGCGCTCGATCCCGTCATCGAACAACGCCTGACCACCAACCCAGCCAACCCCACCGCAGCATTGCTGGCCATTCGCGTTATCGACCCGGCCTGCGGCAGCGGCCATTTCCTGCTGGCCGCCGCCCGCCGCCTGGCGGAAAAACTGGCTCAGTTACGCAGCCTCGAAGGCGGGCAGGAAGGTGCTATCCAGCCGCAGGACTACCGCCACGCTCTGCGCGAAGTGGTGGCCCACTGCATCTATGGCGTGGACCGCAACCCCATGGCCATCGAACTGGCGCGCATGGCCCTATGGCTGGAAGGCTACGAGGAAGGCCGCCCGCTGGGCTTTCTCGACCACCACCTGCAAGTGGGCGACGCCCTGCTCGGCCTGACCGACCTGAACGCGCTGGAACAAGGCATCGCCAAGGATGCCTTCAGGCCTTTGAGCGGCGACGACAAGGACGTCTGCAAGGAACTGGCCAAGGCCAACGCCGCCGGCCTCAAGCAGATCGCCAAAGACCTGCAAGGCAAGCAGATGCTGCTGGGCGTGGACAACCGCAGCGGCCTGGAAGCCCTGCGCGCCATCGAAACCCTGCCCGCCGACACGCCCGAGCAGGTGGCCGCCAAGGAACAGGCCTGGCATCACTTTCTGGAGGAGTCCGTCCACAGCCCGTTGGCCCACGCCGCCGATGCGCTGGTCGGCGCCTACCTGCTGCCCAAGACGGAAGACACGGCCGAAGCCATACCCACCAGCATCACCCTGCACGCGCTGCTGACTGCGCCCGAGCGCGCCCAGGCCGAGCACGCCGACCCCATCGCCACTGCACGCACGGCCTGCGAGCAGGCCCGCGTGTTCCACTGGCCGCTGGCCTTTCCGCAGGTTTTCGCGCAAGGCGGCTTCGACTGCGTGCTGGGCAATCCGCCGTGGGAGCGCATCAAGCTGCAAGAAGAAGAGTTCTTTGCCACTCGCCACCGCGACGTGGCGCAAGCCCGTAACAAGGCCGAACGCGCCCAGCGCATCCAGTGGCTCAGCGAAGGCATGCTGGCGCGCCACCTGTACCCCGACCTTGCCCACGAAACGCACGAGGACGAGGCCGAAAAACGCCTCTACCGCGAATTCGTTACCGCCCGCCGCACGGCGGAGGCGGCCAGCGTGTTCGCTCATGTGAAAGGCACCGACGGCGGCCGCTATCCACTGACCGGCGTGGGCGACGTGAACACCTACGCGCTGTTTGCCGAAACCATCCTGCAAATCCATGCCGACAGTGGCCGCGCCGGCTTCATCGTGCCGACCGGCATTGCTACCGACGACAGCACCAAGGCGTACTTCGGCCACATCACCCAGAACCGGCGGCTGGTCAGCCTGTACGACATCGAAAACCGCGAAGCGGTGTTTCCGTCCGTACACCGCAGCTACAAGTTTTGCCTGCTCACCCTGGGCGTGACGGAACAGGCCGAGTTCGTCTGCTTTGCCACCCAGGTCAGCCAACTGGCCGACCCGCGCCGCCGCTTCACCCTCACGCCCGATGAATTCCGCCTCATCAACCCCAATACGCTCACCTGCCCGGTTTTCCGCAGCGAGCGCGACGCGGAGCTGACCAAGAAGCTCTACCGCGCCGCCCCGGTGCTGATGCGCGATGCCATTACCGCAGGCGAGGGCAAGCAAGCCAAAGTGGTGGAACCCGCGCAAAACCCGTGGGGTATCTCGTTCATGACGATGTTTCACATGTCCAACGACAGCCACCTGTTCAAGGACGAGCCAGCCGCCGAACACTTGCCGCTGTACGAAGCCAAGCTTATCCACCAGTTCGACCATCGCTGGGCCACCTACACGGCGGACGGCAACAGCCGCGATGTCACGCTGCCCGAAAAGGCCGACCCGGATTTCACCGTCACCCCGCGCTACTGGGTCAGCCGCGCTGAGGTGGAAGAACGTCTATGCAAACGCGACCGCGATGGCCGCGTGATCTGGCAATGGGAACGGGATTGGTTGATGGGCTGGCGAGGAATAGCACGTGCTACGGACGAGCGAAGCGTCATTGGCACTGTCATGCCTTTGGCTGGCGTTGGTAACAGTTGCCACTTGGTAATGCCATTTGAAGAGATCTCTGCAAGGCAAGTAAGTGCATTGGTAGCGAATATATCTGGGTTGATTTTTGATTTTGTTGCACGCCAAAAAATTGGCGGAGCTAATTTTAATTTCTACATACCAAAACAGTTACCGATTTTTTCTCCTGAAGGGTACTCGGAGTCCGATTTCGATTTCATCGTGCCTCGCGTGTTGGAACTGACCTATACGGCACACGACCTCTCAGGCTGGGCGCAAGATCTGGGCTACGATGGCGACCCCTTCGCCTTCGACCCCGACCGCCGCGCCACCTTGCGCGCTGAACTTGACGCCTGGTACGCCAAACTCTACGGCCTCACTCGCGACGAACTCCGCTACATCCTCGACCCCGACGACATCATGGGCGAGGGCTACCCCAGCGAAACCTTCCGTGTGCTCAAGGACAAGGAGCGTAAGGAATTCGGCGAATACCGTACTCAACAACTGGTGCTGGCAGCTTGGGACAAGTTGGAACGCGGAGAACTCAGATGAAGATCCTTGATCTGCAGAACGAATTTCGCGAACTGATCGCGCAACTCCGACATGAAATCGAAGCCGCCAGTGCGATGGGGCAGTTTGATGCGCATAAGATTTCTGAGAACCTCATGTGTGGCCTTCTGCGCGAGCTGTGTGGCTGGACCGACTTGCGGAATCTGAACCGCGAGCAAGCGAATTATCCCGGAATTGATCTCGCAGACGATACGCGCCGAGTGGCGGTGCAGGTAACGGCCACCGCAGACATCGGCAAGGTCAAATACACGCTGGAGCAATTTCTCAGTCGTGATTTGCACCAGCGTTACGACCGATTGATTGTCTATGTACTCACCGCCAAGCAAGGCAGCTACTCGCAAGCGGCCGTTGATTCGGTGTGCGAGAGCAAGCACAAGTTTTCAGCTGGCAATGATGTTTGGGACTACAAGGAGCTGTGCACCCTGGCAGCCGATGCTGAACCACACAAGCTGCAAGCTGCGCTCAACCATTTGAAAGCCTATCTGCGCGGAGTGCCTGTTGGTTTGGCGGACGAGGACATTGATCCACCTTTGACACCATCGGAATCGCTGACGGCCAACCTCGTGGAACTCTATTTTCCGAGCAAACTCTTCATTGCTCGATTGAGTGAGAATCTGCTGGAAAAGCATGGCAAAAGAAGGCCAGGTTTGTGGCGAACCACCATCAGAGAGTTCAACCAAGAGAATGGACTCGCGGTTCCATCTGCCTACGTTATCCACAGCGGTAACCTGGTGACGTTCTTCAATCTGACCGAGCGGAACAATCCCTATCAGCACTTGTGTGAGCCAGGCACAGTAGAAGAACACAACACTGCTGATTACTTCGCCATCGACGATGACCACGAGCGCGTCTTCAAGTCGCTGCTGAGATTTTCACTGCAGCATCGCCTGTTCAAAGAACGTGTGTGGTGGGAAAACGAAATTGGTGAGTTCATATTCCTACCTTTGGAAGACGGCTTTAACCAACGAGAGGTGGTCTGGCAAGGAGAGAAAAAAGCCAAGCGCAATGTCTTTTCAAGGCAATTCAACAAAAAAGACCCTTCAAAGGTTTTTCTGCAAAAGCATCTCTCGTTCGCTGCAGATTTTTTGCGTCTGGATGGCCATTGGTTCATGGCCATAACCCCCAGTTGGTTCTTTAGCTATGGAGCCAATTTCGAGCAGTCTGGTTTCAGTCACGACAACCTCAGCTGGATCAAGCGCCAGGAAAATAACCAGCAGGTGATGAATCATTTTCGATTTATATCTACCTGGCTGTCCTCAATTGACGACGAGGATCTTTTCTCAGAAAAAGGGACAACGGACTCCTTCCTCTCATTTGGGGCTTCACTAATGCTGAATGGTGCCCCCTCTCTGGAGGAGTCTGGCTGGAAAGCCCTGCCTACGATCAATGAAGAAGATTCGGCGCAGCCGAGAAGGATGTTCGGTTCATGAAACTGGTGCATGTCAACGAGCCAAGGCTTGAGTTCTTTGAGGGTTCACATGTTTGTCCGAGGCGCGGGATTGCAGCCTATGGGGTGTACGACAAAGGCTCTCTCACCCGGAGAACTCGTATCCTAATCGGAGCCATCGGCACTAGCAAAGACCTCGAAGACTTTTCGAGTCTGATCGAGCGAATGAAGTCTCCTATATCGGCTGATGTGGATGAACACAAGAGCAATCTTTTTCCAGACTTCTGTGGATTCAACGAGCGGGTTGGGTTTCATGCGGAGCTTGCGTTCAACCAAGATTTAGGCCGCCCATTGAGGCAATTAGATATCGAGAAAGTTACAAAAATAAATAATCGAACGCAGCGTATAGAAGCAGCCCTCGACCTGTACTATGAGGAGATCAAGTTCCTCGCACAGAACAGGCCTGTCGATGTGATCGTTTGCGTGCTTTCCAAAGCTGTCTACGATGCAGTCAGCAAAGATTCGGCGATGGAAGGTGATGAAAAGCTGGAAGAGAGCATCGAGGTTCAATCAGAGTTGAATTTCCGGCGGGCCTTGAAGGCGAAGGCCATGCACTTGGGCAAGCCGCTTCAATTGGTGCGTGCAGATTCGCTGGCATCCGGCGCAAAGGGTCAGCAGGATGACGCAACCAAGGCTTGGAATCTCGCGACCGCGCTGTATTACAAGGCTGGCGCGACCAACCCATGGCGACTTGAAAAGGCTGAAGGCAACATACTTTCTTGTGCCTTGGGTATCGCGTTCTACCGAAGCAGAGACAAGAAGACGCTCAACACTAGCTTGGCTCAGGTTTTCGATGAATTGGGTAATGGATTGATTTTGCGGGGCACGCCTGTGCATCTCGACAAAGGAGATAGAGTCCCAAAGCTATCGGAGGAGCAGGCATATACCTTGTTCAAGACTGCGCTTGAGGAGTATCGCAATGCGATGCGAACGTACCCTGGCAGGGTCGTTGTTCACAAGACATCAAATTTCTCTGACCTGGAGATTTCAGGTCTCATGAGTGCGGCCTCGGACTTGCGTATCGATACAGTTGATTTTGTGACGGTGATGGATTCGCGACTTCGACTCTTCAGAACTGGAGCATATCCTCCTTATCGAGGTACATCCCTAGTCCTTGATGACCAGCGGCAGTTGCTCTATACCCGAGGCTCAATCTGGTACTACAAGACCTATCCTGGGATGTACATTCCTCAGCCACTTGAGTTGCGCGTGATCCGCTCGGAGCAAAGCCCCGCCTTTCTGGCTAGGGAAATCCTCGGACTGACAAAAATGAACTGGAACAACACCCAGCTTGATGGAAAGTATCCCATCACGCTTAGTTGCGCCAGAAAGGTGGGGGAGATCATGAAGTATTTGGATGAACATGATCGGCCACAAATTCGCTATGGCTACTACATGTAATCTGCGGGACAGAACATGCTTACTCATCTCAAACTGGAGAACTTCAAGATCTGGCGCACCACGGGGCCTGTGCGACTTGCTCCGATTACTCTGCTGTTGGGTACCAATTCATCAGGCAAATCCAGTCTAATCCAAAGCCTGCTGCTCATCCGTCAGACCGTCAGAGGCGATGATCCGAGTCTCGATCTCAATCTTGGCAATCCTGATGCTGGCGATTCCGTCACACTCGGCCAGTTCAAGGATGTGCTGTGTCGCCACGGCGCAGCAACGGAAAGCACGGCGTCCAATCAGGTAGGTATCGAGTTTCGCTGGAGCGAAACGGGAAATGCCGCTGAATCGGCGATCTTCTCGGCACGCTACCGTAAAGGCCAATCCGGCAGCGCTGAACTGGAGTTCCTGCGCTTGGGCAAAGACGGTCAAGGCTTCAGCGTGCAACGCCGTAAACCCGGGATTTATCGCCTCACGCTGGGCAATCAAATCAAACCTTTGGGGCAAAGTGCGGATTTTCGTCCGCAGCGTTCGTTTGCATTTTCACCCTCTACGCTCAACAAACTGGGTGTGCAGGGTGAGGTGATTCGGTCGGTTGGTCCGGCGCTGCTGGACGAGTTGGGTCGCATCATCTACCTCGGCCCCGTGCGCCGTTTGGCCCAGCGCGACTATGTATGGGCGGGACGTATGCCTGCCCATATCGGCGACGACGGTGCCAAAGCCGTGGATGCGTTGATTGCCAGCGGTGTGGCGTGCCAGCAAGCCAAGAGGCGCAGTCAAGCCTTGCCAGCGGAAGCCTATCTCTTCGAGCAAACGGTTTATTGGCTGAAGGAGATGAATCTGGCACATGGTCTTTCCGTCCGCGCCCTTGGAAATTCAGCGCGTCATGAGTTGCTGGTGGAAGCCGATGGCCAGGCCAGTAACCTCAAAGACGTTGGAGTGGGGGTGTCGCAGGTGCTTCCCGTCATTGTGGCCGCCCTGTTTGCCCAGCCCGGCCATATCGTGATCGTCGAAGAACCAGAAAGCCATCTACACCCTCTGGCACAGAGCAAGCTGGCTGAGTTGCTGGCGCAGGTAAGCAAGGAGCGCAACGTTCAGTTCATCGTCGAGACGCATTCAGAACATTTGTTCCGCCGCATGCAGACCTTGATTGCCCGCGAAGAAGTGTCCGTTGCTGACGCCGCCATGTATTTCGTTGAACGTGATGGCAAAAATGCCAACCTTCTGCCTTTGGAAGTTGATGATCTTGGGCGGGTAAAAAACTGGCCCAAGCATTTTTTTGGAGACACCTTGGGGGAGACTCGCGAGCAAACGGCGCTAGCCATCAAACGAGCGAAAGAGTTGAGAGCAAAAGATGGCGATGTTCCTAATTGATACCAACGTGATGCTCGCCGCCAGTGCGATCTCCGAGCTATCCAACGTCGCTACACGCGCCATGCCGCGCGAGATTGAATTGCGTGAGTTGGTCTACGAGTGGCTGGTGCAGTTCGATCAGTCGGACGACCATATGGTGCTGGATGACGCCGGGTTGGTGCTGGCGGAGTACGAGCGCAACATGCCGTACAACTGGCAGGAACAGGAGTACGGGCTGCAGGTGTTGCAGAGCAAGCGAGATCGGATGCAGGTCGATGATGTGCCAATCGACACGTTCGAAGGCAATGGGGAACATATCGCCGTGTTGGCAGCTGAACACGAAGCAATCGTCACCGACCGTGAGGACCGCAAGTGGGTTGCCTGTGCATTGGCCGCGATGATTATGTTCGAAGAATCACCTCATATCGTCTACGGTGCGGAAACTGACTGGCATATCGCAAGAACGCAATTGGAGGCGTTCGGAATTTTCTTTCTGCCCTTGCTGCCTGCTGCGTGGTATCAGGACAGGGTTGGGTGCCTATGACAGCCACCTTCTTTCGTTTCCCCACCACTCCGCACCTTGCCTGGCTAGCCAAAGACGGCATGCCACGCGACGACAAGGTGTTGTCGCCCACCGAAGCGCAGGCGCTGTTGTCCGGCGATGTGGTCGTGGAGGAGAAGCTCGACGGTGCGAACCTCGGCCTGTCTCTATCACCCGACCGCACCGTGCTTGTTCAGAATCGTGGCCAGTATCTGGGCGAGCCCTATGTTGGTCAGTTTGCGCGTTTACCCGCCTGGCTGGCGCAACACAAATCCAGCTTGCTTGCCGTCCTGCGTCCTGAGTTGATGCTGTTCGGCGAATGGTGCGCCGCACGCCATTCACTGGATTACGACACGCTGCCCGACTGGCTTCTGTTGTTTGATGTCTATGACCGCAGCAAGAGGCGTTTTTGGAGCACCTCCCGGCGCAACGCGCTGGCCTCAGAAGCCGGATTGTTCACCGTGCCGCGGGTATCGAGTGGGCGCACCACCCTGGCGGCGCTGAAGCAATTGGTTATGGATACAGCCAGTCACTATCGCGCCGAGCTGCCGCTGGAAGGCGTGGTGGTACGGCGCGAATCAGCCGACTGGTGCGAGGCGCGTGCCAAGTTGGTGCGCCCGGATTTCGCCCAAGCGATCGACACCCATTGGCGCAAGCGCGCCATCGAGTGGAACCGGGTAGATTGGACGCGGACATGAATCCTCTGCAACGCACCATCATCGAAAAAGCCGGCCACGACAACGGCTTCGAGCACGTGCTGCCATCCGCTGGCGATGCGGTCATACTGGCTTCGGCTCGTCATCGAAGCCAGGCGGCGGTGACAGCATTGGTCGGAGGCTTCGAGGTGCGCTTTCAACCTGCCACGCCCGCGCTGCTGCCGGAGTTGTTGCGCAGCTTCCAACCTTGGGTCGGAGCCGATGACGTGTTTTTTGTGGCGACTCTGCCAGATTTGGCGGCTCTCCTGCGCCGTACGGCCAGCCTGTCGCAGGCCTTGCCGAATCAGGCAGTGCGCGACTACCACGCGGCCGTGGTGCAAGCTGTCGAGATGATGTCTGCCGAAACCCGGGGCACGGAGGTCGAACGCCTGGTGCGTCAGCGCGTGGGGCAGGCGCGTTACCGCGATGCCTTGCTGACCTACTGGGGCGGTGCCTGCGCAGTGACCGGCGTCGCGGTGACTGAAGCCCTGCGCGCCAGCCATGCCAAACCCTGGGCCGAATGTGCCGACGATGCCGAGCGGTTGGATGCCTTCAACGGCTTTCTGCTGGTGGCCAATCTCGATGCGCTGTTCGATCGCTTTTTGATCAGTTTCGACGATACCGGGCATCTGCTGACCAGCACCCGCCTGTCCCCAAGCGATCTGCCTGGGCTTGGCATTCGCCCAGGCATGACGTTGCGCTGGCTGACCAGCGAGCACCGGCATTATTTACAGTGGCACCGCGAGCGCTTCCTGCTCGGTGCCTGATCTAAGGAAAAGTATGGCCAAGGCCGAAGCAAGCGTTGAAGAACTGGTATCCATGATCGAGCGGGGCGAACTGCGCTTGCCGGAGATGCAGCGCCAGTATGTGTGGCGCTCCACGCGAGTGCGCGATCTGCTGGATTCGCTGTATCGCGGCTACCCATCGGGCGCAATCCTGCTTTGGGAAACGGATGAAGCTGTGCCGCTGCAGGATTTCGCGGTCAGCCAGAGCACGAATCCTTACCAGAGCACGCGGCTTCTGCTGGATGGTCAGCAGCGTCTGACATCGCTCTCTGCCGTCATTCGCGGCGAGCCGGTGTCGGTGCGAGGCCGTCGTCGGCCCATCGACCTTCTGTTCAACTTGGAACACCCCGACCAGTTGGCGGTCGTGACTGAAGTGGAAGAGAACGGCGACGACGAGGACGATACTGACGAAGATAGCGAACTGATTGGCGATGAGACGGACTCGACCGAGGACGAACTGCTCAAGCGCTTCAACAAGATGACTTTCGTGGTGGCCACGAGGAAGCTGGAGCAGTTGCCGCATTGGGTGAAAGTGTCGGGAGTGTTCAAGACCGACAACGATGCGCCTTTCCTCAAACGTGCCGGTATCAGTGGTTTTGACGATCCGCGGTACGAGAAGTACAGCCAGCGCCTGGCCCGGCTACGTGGCATCCGCAAGTACGTTTATCGGATGGACGTGCTGGAACGCACGCTTTCCTACGATGAAGTCACGGAAATCTTCGTCCGGGTCAATTCACTGGGCGCCAAGCTGCGCAGTTCCGACCTGGCGCTGGCGCAGATCACCGCCAAGTGGCGGCACTCGCTGCAGACGTTCCAGGATTTCCAGAAGGCATGCACCAAGACGGGCTTTGACCTTGATCTCGGTTTGCACTTGAAAAATCTGATGGCGTTTGCCACCGGTCAATCACGTTTTCAGATCGTGGGTAGCCTGAATGTGGAGAAGCTGCAGAAGGCATGGAAAGAAGCCTGCGATGGCATGGAGTTCGCACTCAACTTCCTGCGCAGCAATCTTGGCATCGATAGCCCGGCACTGTTGTCGTCGCCTTTCCTGCTGGTGGTGCTGGCGTATTTCGGGCATAGCCGCAACTATGCGCTGAGCAACGATGAGGCCCGCCAACTGCGCTACTGGGCGCTGATGGCCAATGCCAAAGGCCGCTTCTCCCGAGGCTCCAGCGAAACCATTCTGGATCAGGATTTGGCAAGTATTCGTCAGGGCGGAGCGGTGAGCGAGCTGATCGACCGGCTGCGCCTGCAGTTCGGCCGCCTGGACATTACCGCGGAGGAGTTGGAAGGCCGCAACCAGCGTAGCGCGCTGTTCAAAACCATGTTCCTGGCTTTCTGCGCTGCCGGTGCGAAAGATTGGCGCAGCCATCTGACCATTGCTCTGGATCATTCGGGTGCCCAGCATCGCTTACAGTTCCATCACATTTTTCCCAAAGCCGTACTGAAGACCAGCTTTACTGCTCGCGAGGCGGATGACATCGCCAATCTGGCCTTCATCGGCGGCAAGACGAATCGCGCGATCAGCGACAAGGCCCCGGCGGTTTACCTGCCGCCGCTGGTGGACCAGCTTGGCGAGCCAGCGTTCTCAGCACAGTGCATCCCGGTTGAGGCATCGCTGCTGGAAGTGGAAAGCTACAAGGCTTTCTTGCTTGAGCGACGCAAGAGGATTGCAACGGCGCTGAATACGTTTGTTGGGCCTGCAGATTGAGCCGGTGGACGGCTGTGTATGTAGGCCAGGGGGCTCATACTGCCTGACCTAGCTACCGAGGTAGATGGCAGTGATTTGAACGCGCTCGTGTCCCAACTCACGGCTGATGGTCTGACGAGCATGGCGGTCTTCTATGCGCTGCATTGGACTTAACTCCGTGACTAATGGTCCACCTGCCGCTGGCGACGGCCTCCCCGTCAACGTCTCATAACGGCTTTGCGCGTACTGATGGCGAAGGCCATGCATATGACTCAGACCCGCCGCCTTGCACTGTCCATCGTAGACGTGCCGTTGCTGGATGTAGGTTTTGTTTGCTGGGATCAATGACCCTGTGCCTGCCAGGTGGTGTGCTGCCTGGAGCGCGTCGCGTTGCTCTGTCGTGGTGATGGGCACAGTTCGCTCCCGGCCGCCCTTAGTCCACGCTCCCTTGAGCGTGATGTGGTCACCCCGATCCGCGTAACTGGGCTGGAACTTGATTGCCTCCTCTCGACGCAATCCGAAGGCGGCCTGTAACTGAAGGCTCATGCGTACATAGGCATCGGTGACCTGTTCAAGACCTGTTCCCAGTTCCTGGGCCTTGCTGATGTTGGTCACATAGCGGCGCTCTGGCACGCCAAGCTGCGTGTTGTCCGCCGGCAAGATGCCAGACTTGCCGATCTTCTCGGCCCACCAGCGCAGATGAGAGAGCCGATTCTTGATAGTGCCAGACGACAAACCTTCGCCTTGCCAGCGGTCCAGCAACGCCTGGACGTGCTTGCCCTTGAGCGACGAAGCCTTCATCTGCCGGAAACCGGCCTCGCGTAGTTGTCGCGCAGCCAGCGCGAGAGAGCGCATCCGGTCGGCCTGGGTATTGTGGCTGCCGTCACGGTTACGCTGGCAAAGCTGCCGCAGGGTGTAGGTCAAGTCGTCCATCTTCCGGTCCCCCTACAAAGTGCCGTACTGCGTTGTCCTGAAACTCAATGGTTAGTGTTTGTGCCAACTCGCCAAGGCGAGATCCCGTGAGGGCAAGGGCATGGTGTTCAGGAGACACCAGAGCCTCGAATGAGGCATCCGTCTTGCTCCCTGCTGGAAGCCCGGACGGAGGTACTACAAGACGAAAGTGATGTGAACGTGGACGGGTCCTCCTATGAAGTGAGTGAGATGAGAAATGCAGAGGGAGCCCTGTGCGTTGCGCACAGGCAATGGCCGCAAAGGACAATGCGCCAGGTGACGCGGTAGAGATCAGTGCAGACAGACGAAGAAGGCTCCGCCCTTGGGTAGGGCCGGTATGCGGTCGGAGCCTGGGCATACCTGGGGTGGCTCCACCCTGTCGGGCCAGCGCTTGCAGGAACCTGCGCTGTTGGGGGTGCCGATGTACGAAGCCCATCGGTCTTGGCAACTGCCCGGTCAATGTAGTGCGGACATCATCATGTGGGCCGCACGTAATAGGAACTGGCTTTTGCCCGCATTGTTGGCGGTGTGGTGCGGGTCGTCACTGCGGAGTGCAGTGACGACCCGTTTCGCGGCAGCATTTGCTACGCAGGATGGGGCTGCCATCCGCTGACCTGCATTACCTGTGCTGCGATGTCCCCAACGTTCGTCGGGACGTTCAGCATCTTGCGGATGTTGGCGATGTGCGCCAGGGCAGTTTCACGCGATGCCGGTGGCGCAGTCGGTTCTGGGCGGTGTTCGGTGCGTGGCACACCAGCAGGCCGATTTTCGACAGGCCGTGAGGCGGCAGATGTCTCCTTACGACCTGCCCACAGGCGGAATTCGCCGGCAAATACGCGCTTCACCAAGGCGAAGAAGTAGGCCACGACATTGCGCACGGTGCCGCTCTGGCTGCGGGCCTGCAACTCGTCGAGCACTTCCTGACGATGCTGCGGCGGCAGCCGCCGCAATGCGGCCTGCACATCCTTTTGCTGATCTGCCTGGACATTGCTCAGGCAAGGCGGCAAGCTCACCGACTGCGATGCCGAGTGGCCGTCGTCTTCGCGCACGCGGTACGTACGTTCTTTTTTATACATATACGTCTTATACGTACTGTCCTGCTCAGCCGTCATGTGGCGAGCGTGCTCGGTCTGTTGCGGAACAAGCGTGCTGCCAGCGGAATCGCCAGACAATGGCAGTGGGTCGGCTGCCTCGCTCGCCTGCGACGGCGGCGTAGGGGGCAAATCATCGTCATCGTGGCGCTGATCGTGGGGCGCAATGGAGGCGGCTTCAGGTGCCTGCGCCAGCGTTGCCTGAATGTGGACGGCCACCCGATCCACCTGGTTGTTTTCGTGGCCGATGGAGGTTTGCAGAAGCGCGAGCAGACTGGCATCGAGCGCGCAGGCCTGCTGGAAGTGCAGGGCGCTTTCGTGAACCTGATATAGCTCGCTGAGCACATGGCCGGTCAGAGGATCGCGTTGCTGGCCCACCAGACTGATCCACCCCGTCAGCCGAAGCACGACGAGAACGCGCCAGGCCGTCTCGTACCCGGCTCGCCGGCCCAGCGGGGTGGAGGTGAGATAGCGGCGCAACTGCCCCAGGTTTGCCAGCGGACTGATGCCCTCCGCAGAGCGCAGCATGCGCAGAACCTGCCAGCCGTTGCGCTCCAGCGGTGTGAGGCGGGCATCGAGCATGAGCGAGGCCGGCGTAGTGAACAGGGCATCTTGCCCCAGCGAGTTGTGGCGGGTGTGCTGGTCTGCCATGAGAGTTCTCCAAGGTCTGGGCCACAGCGGCCCGTTCCCCTGCATCTCATCGCGTACCGCTCCAAGCGTCAGCCAACAATGCGGTCTGCGCCATACCCGTTTTATCCGGCAGGCGTAGCGCTGGCACCCGCATCCAGACTGATCTATCATCCCGATACCCCCTTGGGGGTACAACTGGGGGTACTTCCAGCGATTCCCGCAAAGGCCGTGGCCCGATTTCCCCGCGAAACCTAGTGTTCACAAGCCTTTGCCGACCGATCAACGTTTAAACGTGTGATCAACGTCTGATCCCTGCGCCGGGACGTTTCCGGCGCAATGGAAGTGGCACGAGAAACCCGCCGGAAGGCGGGTTTCTCGCTTCACGTTCTGAAACAACTCGACTTACAGCGGCTTGCCGCCCAGCTTCCAGGTGACCTGCACGAAATAGCTGCGGCCAATGGCGTCGAACCACGACGTGTTGTAGTACGGATAGGCCGCCCAGGTGGCATCCTTCGGCGGCATCTTGTCGAACAGGTTGTTGATCGACAGCGACAACCGCAGGTGGTCGTTGATGTCGTAGCGCGCGCCGGCGTTGAAGCGCCAGGTGGCTTCGGTCCATGCGTCGTTGTCGTAGTTGGCGACGCGGCCCAGGTAGTCGCCGAACAGGCTGGCGCCCCATGCGCCTCTGTCCCAGACCATGCCGAGGTTGGACTTGACCCGCGGCAGCGTGGTGTCGCTGAAGCCGACGCCGAGCATGTCTTCGGTCGGGTCGCCCGGATACAACTGGCGGGTGTGGCGGTGCGCCCAGGTGTAGCTGCCGGTGAAGCTGAAATCGCCAACCGCTGCGGTTTGCAGGCGATAGCTGGCGGTCACGTCGATACCGGAGGTTTCCTCGCGCGCGATGTTGATCGGCGCGAAATGGACGCTGGTGATGGTGCCGTCGGCATCGCGCAGCACGCGCGCCAATGCGTCCGCGCAGGTCGGCGAGCTGGCGTCCACGGCCACACCGGTGTCGGTCACGCCGAGCCGGCAATTGGCCTCGGTGATGCGCAGGATTTCGCGGTCCTGCGACTGCACCTGGTTCATCACCTTGATCTTGTAGTAGTCCACTGCCAGGTCGAAATTGGCGATGGGCGACCAGACGAAGCCGGCGGTGAGCGACTTGCTGGTCTCCACGTCCAGGTTCCTGTTGCCGGCGTAGATGTCGAGCGTGTTGGTGTCCCAGCCGCCGTCATCCCAGCAGTCGCCATCACTGAAGCCCGGCTCGTCCTGGCGGCACTGGTAGTAGTCGGTCGAGACCTTGCGGTAGTAGTCGTCACCGGCAAACAGGTAGTGCATGTCCGGTGCGCGGAAGCCGGTGCCGTAGGAGCTGCGCAGCAGCAGGGTGTCGAACGGACGCCACTCCAGGCCTGCGCTGTAGGTGAACTTGCCGGGGTTGCGGTTGCCGAAGCTGTAGCGGTCGTAGCGGCCGGCCAGGCTGGCTTGCAGGCTGGACAACAGCGGCAGGCGCAGTTCGCCGGCGGCGCTCCAGCGGTTGCGGCTGCCATTGCCGTTGCCGTATTGCGGGCCGTAATAGGCATCGGCGGTCAGCGCCCGCGGGTCGGGGTTGATGTCGTAGGACTGGCGGCCGTATTCGACCACGCCGGCAAAGCCGGCGTCGCCGGCCGGCAGCGAGAACAGGGCAGGGTTGTCGGCGGTGAAGCCGAGGTTGTCGTTCTTCGCTTCCGGGTGGAAGGTGGACATCGCCATCAGCGAGGCCAGCTCGGCCTGCGTCAACGGGGTGAACAAGCGCGCCGGGTTCGGGTTGTAGATGGCGTAGCCGTCATCGTCATAGCCGAGCCGGTCGCCCAGGAACAGGCTGTTGGCGGCTGCCGCGTTGATGCGCGGCATCTTCACGTCGGCCTTGTATTGGGAATGGTTCCAGGCTGCCTCCCAGCTCCAGCTTTCGCCGAACATGCCCTTCAGGCCGGTGGTTGCCGATAGGGTCTTCTGGGTGGTGGTGTTCATGCGGTTGTTCAGGCCGCCGACTTCCTCGGGGCTGAACTGGCGTTGCCAGATTTCGTAGTGCCCGGTGCCGGCGTTGTGGAACACCTTGTCGGTATTGTCGGTGGAGGCCGGGTCGTGGAATTCCCAGCCCATGTTGTCGCTGGGATAGGAGCTGCTGCCGTTGCCGGTCATCAGCTTGACTTCCTGGCGGCCGAGCTGGACGTCGGCAAACCAGGACAGGTTGTCGTCGAAGAAGTAGGCGAAGGAGCCGTAGGCGGTGGCGCCCTTGCGCTGGTTGTTGATGGTGCGCTGGGCGATGACCCGGTCGCTGCCGCAATAGGGTTCGCCATAACGGTCTTCGGCCAGGACGGTGCTGCCGCCGTTCAGAGCACTCAGCGCGCTGCAATCGCCTTCCGGGGCGAGGGCGACATCCTCGTCGACGTCATAACGGCGTGCCACCAGGCTGGGCAGCTTGCTGCGCGTGGTGGGGCCATCGAGGGTGGAGTCCTGGACGCCGCGCTGGCGCCCCCACAGCGGGTGTTTTTCCATCAGTTCCACGCCGACGATGGCGCTGAAATTGCCGTGCTCGAGGCCGGTGGTCAGGGTCAGGTCGTGGGATTGGCCGCCGCCACGGCTGGTGTCGCCATAGCGGTAGTCGATGGTGGTGCCGTCGGTGGATTTCTTGAGGATGAAGTTGATCACGCCTGCCATCGCATCCGAGCCATACACGGCCGAGGCGCTGCCGGTCAGCACTTCGATGCGGTCGATCATCCCCAGTGGAATGTTGCCGATGTCGGTGAAATTGCTCTTGCCGTTGAGCGGCAGCGGGAAGTCGGCAACCCGGCGGCCATTGATCAACACCAGGGTGTGATTGGGGCCGAGGCCACGCAGATCCACGGCCTGTGCGCCGGGAGTGGACTGCGCGCCGGTGGTGTTCTGCTGGCCCTGGGTATAGCCGTTGTTCTGGCTGAGCGCGCGCAGCACGTCCGGCACCGAGGTGAAGCCGGCCGCCTTGATCTGTTCGGCATTGATCACCGCCACCGGCGCGGGCCCTTCCACTTGCGCACGTGGAATGCGCGAGCCGGTGACTTGCACCGTGTCCAGTTGCCGGGGCTGGCTGTCCCCGGCGTTCTGGGCCAGGGCCAGCACGGGAATGGCCATGCCGAGCAGGGCCAATTGGATTGAACACACCATCGCGTTCTTGCGCATGAACCTGTTCTCTGGCTGGGCCGGGAGGGAGTTTTGGCCGGTGTCCCGTGGCACCGGCCGGCGCTTTTGGAGCATGAATGGGCGCGGCGTCATCTAACACCTTTTTCACGTTATTGACCACTGCCCGTAAGTCTGGCAAGAAGGGCTGAAAGCGATTACATGCGCAGCATGGGGGGCGGTATGGGCGGCATCCTTTTCCGGTTTGGCGGCATGGCCTTGGCGGCCGCGTTGGGTGTGGTGGCCGGCACCGCAATGGCGGGCAGTCGCGGCCTTTCCGATCCCGGCTATCGCTACTACGAAATCGGCGACCCTGATGCCCCGCGCCCGGGCCAGACCGGGGCGGCGATGATGCTGATGGGCGGCGGCGACTGGGTGCCGGAGGCATTCCATTGGTGGGTCGAGCGTGCCGGACATGGTCGCGTGGTGATCCTGCGTGCCTCCGGCGACGACGACCTGCAGCGGGAGCTGTACCGGGACATCGGCGGCGTCACTTCCGTGCAGACCCTGGTGTTCGACGACCGCAAGGCGGCCGAGAACCCGGCCGTGCTGCGCGTGGTGCGTGCGGCCGATGCCATCTTCATTGCCGGCGGTGACCAGTCGCGTTACGTCCGTTTCTGGAAAGGAACCCGCTTGAACCAGGCGCTCAACGAGCATGTGGCGGCGGGCAAGCCGATCGGCGGTACCAGCGCGGGGTTGGCGATCCTGGGCGGTTACAGCTACGGCGCGCTGGACGGTGGCAGCATTGATTCACCGACCGCGCTGGAAGACCCGATGGGAACCGGGGTCACGCTGGTGCACGACTTCCTGAGCATGCCCTGGTTGTCCAACGTGGTGACGGACACGCACTTCGCCCAGCGCGAGCGGTTGGGGCGATTGATCGTGTTCGTCGCCCGCGCCGCTCAGGAAAAGGGCGAGGGCATCGTGGGTATCGGCGTCGATGAAGACACCGTGTTGTGTGTCGAAGGCGATGGCAGCGGCAGGGTCCATTCGCTGCGCAACGGCCATGTCTGGCTGGTGGCACCGCAGGGTGGGGCGAGCCGCCTGAGCAACGGCGAGGCGCTGGATTTCGGTGCCATCAGCGTGACCGGCGTGGGCGTTGGCAGCCGCCTGCAACTGGATGGCTTCCGGGTCGATGATGCCGCATTCACCACGATGGCCAGCGTGGTGGGCGGAGAGCTGGAATTGCACCCTTGATGAACCAGTTCGTGCTGGTTGCCAGCCAAGGAGTATCGGCTCCTTCGCGCGGGGATGCCGGTTCGGCACTTGTTCACCGTCGTGGCGGCGTGCCTAGAATCACGGCCCGTTTCAGGAGTGGAAACATGAAGCTGACTTCCGCGGTATTGCTGGGTCTGGCGTCGCTGTCATCGAGCGCTGCCGTGGCCGCACCGGCCTCCTCGCCCTTGCTGGTGATTCATGGTGGCGCCGGCGTGGAACGCGCCAATCTGGCTCCGGAAGAAATGCAGGCCGCGCGCGCCGCGCTGGAGGCCGCGCTGCGCAAAGGCCACGAGGCGCTCGCCGCCGGCAGGCCGGCGATGGATGCGGTGACCGCGGCCATCACCGTGCTGGAAGACGATGCGACCTTCAATGCCGGGCATGGCGCGGTGTTCACCCATGACGGCAGGAACGAGCTGGATGCCTCGCTGATGGACGGCGCCACCCTGCGTGCCGGCGCGGTGGCTGGCGTGCACACGATCAGGAACCCGATCCTGCTGGCGCGCGCGGTGATGGAGTACTCCCCGCACGTGATGATGGTCGGCCAGGGCGCGGAGATGTTTGCCGCCGAGCAGAAGATCGAGCAGGTCGATCCGTCGTACTTCCGCACCGAGAAGCGCTGGCAGCAGTTGCAGCGTGCGCTGAAGGAAGAAGCTGCCGGGCAGGCGCACGCGGACCTGGAAACCGCCAAACACTTCGGCACTGTCGGCGCGGTGGCGCTGGATGCGCAGGGCGGGCTGGCTGCCGGTACTTCCACCGGCGGCATGACCAACAAACGCTATGGCCGGGTCGGTGACTCGCCGATCATCGGCGCCGGCACTTATGCGGACGCGCGCTGCGCGGTGTCCGGCACCGGCTGGGGCGAGTTCTACATTCGCCTGGCGGCCGCGCACGAAATCTGCGCGCGCATGCACTACCTGGGCGAAAGCCCGGCGGCGGCGGGCGAGGAGGTGATCGTCAGGCAGGTGCCCGAACTGGGTGGGGACGGCGGCGCCATCGTGTTGTCGGCTGATGGCCGTATCGCCATGCCGTTCAACACCGAAGGCATGTACCGCGGCTGGATCGGCGCCGACGGTGTTCCGCACGTGGCGATCTTCACCGACGAAGCCTTGCGGATGCCGAATGAGTGAGCAGTGGCCGGCATGACGGAAAATTTCGTCGGAAGTGAAAATTCCTGTTGACACTATCCGGACGATCACCATAATAGCGGGCTGTTCCACCCCTGACCGGCAAGGCCAAGGTCACCCAAGAGGGGCGGAAACGGAGGGATACCCAAGCGGCCAACGGGGGCAGACTGTAAATCTGCTGGCTTACGCCTTCGGTGGTTCGAATCCACCTCCCTCCACCAGTTTCACGTTATGGCGATTGTTCCCGGTGCGGGAGTAGTTCAACGGTAGAACCTCAGCCTTCCAAGCTGATGGTGCGGGTTCGATTCCCGTCTCCCGCTCCATTGAACGAAACGAAATTCATGCCATAATGCACAACTCGCTCACGTAGCTCAGTCGGTAGAGCACCTCCTTGGTAAGGAGGAGGTCGAAGGTTCGATTCCTTTCGTGAGCACCATCCTTCAAGCATCACACTCAAGACGAATTTCGAGATAAGCAGCCATGGCCAAGGGTAAGTTCGAGCGCACCAAGCCGCACGTCAACGTCGGCACCATCGGTCACGTCGACCACGGCAAGACCACGCTGACCGCCGCGCTGACCAAGATCGGCGCCGAGCGCTTCGGCGGCGAATTCC
>JBASBF010000008.1:0-128292 GCA_049650985.1 Stenotrophomonas sp.
AACGGATGCGGGCCAGCGTGTCCGGGATGATGTCCGGGTCGATCAGATTGGGGCGGTTGCCTTCCAGCCCGAGCAGCACGGCGGTGTCGGTGCCGTGGCCACGGCCGGTCAGCGCCAGCGAGCCGAACACCTCGGCGCGGATGCGCGCCACATCGGGCAGGCGGCCGGGGTCGAGCAGCCAGCGGTGGATGAAGCGCTCGGCCGCGCGCATCGGCCCGACGGTGTGCGAGGAACTGGGGCCAATGCCGATCTTGAACAGGTCGAACGTGCTGACGGACATGCTGGTTCTATGGTTGCGACTGAAACGGAGAGGCTATTCTACGGACTTGCCGGCGGCGGCCCTGCCCGCAGTGCAGCAATTCCCCCATGGAGTGATGGATGAGCGGCCTGGTTCTCTACCAGCGTGACGATTGCCACCTGTGCGACCAGGCGCTGGCGGTGTTGGCGCAGGCGCGCGCGCCGGAATTCGAGAGTGTTTTCATCGACGATGACGACGCGCTGGAAGCACGTTACGGCGTGCGCGTGCCGGTGCTGCGCGATGCCGCCGGGCGCGAACTGGATTGGCCGTTCGACGCGGCCGTGCTGACGGGCTGGCTGGCACCGTAGGCGCCGGGCGTGCCCGGCACGGGTTTCACTTGGGTGGCTCGATGCGAGGCCCGGCATCTGCCAGGCCCCGCATCCGCCGCCGCATTACCTGGCGTTGAACCTGACGACGGTGCTGATCGCGGTTTCGTCGGGGATGGTCTTGGTGTCGCTCCAGTCGCCGCCGCCGATGCCGAAATCCAGCCGCTTCACCGTCGCCTTGCCGGTCAGCACCGGCTGCACGCCGGGGGTCCAGGTGAAGGTCAGGGTGACCGGCTTGCTGACGCCATGCAGCTCCAGCGCGCCGTCGGCGGCGTACTGGTTGTTGCCCAGCGCGCGGAAGCCGTTGGCGGTGTAACGCGCCTGCACGAACTGGGCGACGTTGAAGAAATCCTTGCCTTGCAGGGTCGCGTCGCGGTCGCTGTTGCCGCTTTGCGCGCCTGCCAGCGGAATGGTGACGTCGAGTTTGCCGGTGGCCGGGTCGGCCGGGTCGAAGCTCAGCGCGGTGCGGAACCCGGGAAAGCTGCCGGTGAAGATTTCACCATCGTATTTGCTGGCGAAGATCAGCGCCGAACCGGGGGCTTGCTCGTAGTCCGCCGCCAGCGCGGGGGGGGCTGCGAGCATGCCGGCCAGGGCGGCAGCCACGGCGGCCGGGGTGGTGAGCTTGATGTTCATGCGGATTCCTTCTGGTGAGCGGTGAGCCAGCCTTGCGGCAACATGCGCGACAGGGTGGCATCGCGTTGATGAATGTGGTGGTAGAGCGCGGCGCCGGCATGCGCCAGCACCATCAGGATCAGCAGCCAGAAGCCCCATTCGTGCAGGGCATGCGAGAGCTGCGCGGCACGTTCGTCGGGAGCCATCAGCTTGGGCATTTCGACCATGCCGAACAGCTTGAACGGACGCAGCCCGCTGGCCGAGTCGTACAGCCAGCCCGACAGCGGGATGGCGAACATCAGCAGGTAGAGCAGCCAATGCGTGGCGCTGGCGATACGCTCCTGCCAACTTGGCGTGCCCGGCACCGGCTGCGGCGCGCCGGCGTACAAGCGCCAGCCCAGTCGCAGCGCCACCAGCACCAATACGCTGATGCCCAGCGACTTGTGCGCGGTATAGACCCAGAAGTATTTCGGTGTCTTCGGCAGCTCGCCCATGACCAGGCCGACGATGCCCAGGGCCAGGATCAGCAAGGCGATCAGCCAGTGCAGGGTCTTGCTGACGCTGCCCCAGTGCACGGGGGTGTTTTTCAGACTCATGGGCGTGGTTCCGGTTCGGATGAAGGTTCGGATGACGGCTGCGGGGATGGCGTGGCGGGGTCCGGGGCGGTGTCGTCGGGCGCGCTGGCGTGGTTGTCGAGTATCGCCTCGGCCTCGATGCGTACCTGCACGGTGTCGCCGATCATCGACTTCCATGCGTCGATGCCGAAATCGGCGCGGCTGAGCGTGGTGGTGGCGGAAAACCCGGCGGTGCGGCGGAACGGCGGCAGCGGGTGGCGCTTGAGCGCGTTGAGGGTGACATCCAGCACGACCTCGCGGCTGACCCCGCGCAAGGTCAGCAGGCCGTGGACGCGGGCATGCTGCGCATCCAGCGGTTCGACGCGGGTGGAGACGAAGCGTGCCTGCGGGAAGCGCTCGCCATCAAGCAGGTTGCGCGCCAGCGTGGCGCGGTTCCACTTGTCGTCGCCCAGGTCCAGCCGCGTGACGGGGAGGGTGACGTCCAGTTGCGCGCCGGCCCAGTCGTCCGGGTCGAAGTCGAGCATGCCCTCGCTGCCGGACAACGTGCCCAGCGCCTGCGAGAAGCCGGCGTGTTCGATGGCGAACAGCACGCGCGTGTGCACCGGGTCGAGCCGCCAGCGCTCGGCGCTGGCCGACAGCGGCAGCAGGCACAGCAGAAGCAGGACAAGGCAGCGTGGCAAGGTTCGGCTCCGCGATGGGGTGCCGGGGATTCTAGACATGTTGCCGCTGCGGTTTGTTCCTGCGCCGCGCAATGGATTGTTGCGCCGGTGCCGGTGGCCGGCATTGACGAAGGTTGAAGCGCTGCGACGACTTCGGTCTAATCGGGCGGTCCCGAGGGGGGCGCGTGCTTGCGCTCGACGGGATTGGAATGGGTCGGGGGAGGGTGCCAGCATCGGGCTGCCTCTGTGAGGAGGTCGTGCGGTGAAATGCGGGTGCCTTGCGTTGTTGTGGCTGCTGCCGGTCTTCGGCATGGGCGCGCGTGCCGAAGTGCCGGCCACCCCGCAGCCGCGCCAACTGGATGTGGTCGATGGCCTGCCTTCGACCGGCATCAATGCGTTTGCGGAAGATCACCTGGGGTATCTGTGGCTGGCCAGCCGTGATGGCCTGGCCCGTTTCGACGGGCGCAACTACCGCATCTGGCGGGCCGAAGACGGTTTGCGCGACAACCTCATCTGGAGCCTGCACATAGATGCGCAGAACCGGCTGTGGATGGGGACGCAGAGCGCCGGGCTGGTGATGTTGTCGGCCGACCGCCGCAGCTTCCGTCATTTCGACCGGGACACGCTGCCGCAACTGGGCAGCAACACGATATGGAGCATTACCTCCACCCAGGATGGCAGCGTCTGGTTCGGCACGCCGACCGCTGGCCTGTACCGGCTGGCGGCGGACGGCATACTCCAGCACTTCATGCCCACGCCGGGCCGGAGCGGCGGGCTGCCGTCGGCATCGGTGGCGTACCTGGCCGTCACTCCCGATGGCGTGCTCTGGGTGGGGACCAAGGGTGGTTTGGCGCGCTGGACCGGCACCGGCTTCGAGTGCGAAGGGCTGGACGTGCTGCCTTCGCCCCGCATCAACGGCTTGAAGGTGGACCGCGAAGGCCGCTTGTGGATCGCCACCAATGGCGGCGTCGCGGTACGCCAGGCCGATGGCCGTTTCGAACGCATGACCTGGCCGGGTACGCCGCCGGAGGACGTGCTGAACATGATGCAGTACGCCGCCGACGGCAATTACTGGCTCGACACGCGGCAGGGCCTCGGCCGCAGCCGCGATGGCGGGCCGGTGCGCGACGTGCCACTGTACAGCGTGCAGGAGCGCGGGCAAGTACGGCCCAACTGGGTCACCGTGCACGAGGACCGCGATGGTGGCCTGTGGCTTGCCAGCACCAATGCGGGGTTGTGGCATCTGCCGCCGAATTGGCGGCAGTTTTCGGTGTTGACTCGTCGCCTGGATGATTCGGCTTCGCTGCGGAATCCCTATGCGCTGGCGCTGGCAGCCTCCGCATCGGGCGGGATCTGGATGGTGGGCACGCGCGGCGCGCTGGACCGGCTGGACCCGGAAACCGGCGAGGTGGAGCACCACCTGCAACCCATCGACGGCCGCAACTGGCCGCAGTCGGTGGTTGAGGATGCGAGCGGGCGGGTGTGGATCGGCAGCCTCGATGCACTGGTGCGCTACGACCCTCGCGACCGCAGCGTGCGCCGTTGGCACGACGGTGATGCGGTGGATGCGGCGATGCCCGGCGACAGCGACATGTTGCGTTCGTGCAACAGTGGGCGGCTGTGGGTGTATTCGGAAGATGGCGGCCTGCAACAGCGTGATGCCGAGGGGCGCGTGTTGTTGCAGGTGCGCAGCGGTCAGCAGGGCCTGCCTGCCGCGGCACTGGAAGACATGCAATGCGGGCCGGACGGGCAACTGTGGTTGTCCAGTGCTGCAGGCCTGGTGTCGTGGCAACCGCAGGCGGGTCTTTTCCTGCCAGTGCCGGGTGGGCCGTCCGGGCATGCCTATGCCTTCGACGCCGCCGCCAGCGATGCGGTCTGGGTGGCGGCGCTCGGTCGGCTCGACCGCTACCGCTGGAATGGCAGCCGGTTGCTGCGCGAAGCCAGCATCGGCACCGAACAGGGCTTCCCCGAGTTGGCGGCAAACGGGTTGCTGGTGGATGCCGGCGGCGTGGCTTGGGCCAGCAGCGCCCGTGGCCTGATCCGGGCCGATGCGGCCAACCGTTCGGTACGCCTGTATGGCGTGCATGACGGCCTGCCGGGGCAGGAGTTCCGCCGCCGCAGCCTGGTGCAAGCGCTTACCGGGCAGATGGCGGGCGGCACCCCGGAGGGCGTGGTGTTGTTCGAACCGGCGCTGGTCAAGCCTTCAAGCCGGCAACCGCCGTTGGTGATCGAACGGGTGAGCGTGCGCCGTGGCGACAACGAACACGACCTGACCTGGCAAGGCCCGCTGGCAATCCGCGACGGCGACCGCGATTTGCGGGTGACCGCGCGCCTGCTGTCCTTCGCTGATTCGGCCAACAACAACTATCGCTTCCGGCTCAACGGCTACGACACCGGCTGGGTGGAGGTGGGCGCCGGTGGCGAGCGCGTGTTCTCGCGGTTGCCGCCGGGGCATTACCGGCTGGACGTGCAGGCGGCCACCGCCGACAAGGTCTGGTCGCAGGTGCAGACGCTGGCGTTCGACGTGCAGCCGCCGTGGTGGCGCAGTGCATGGGCGCTGGTGTTGTGGCTGGCATTGGCCGCCGCGGCGACCACCGCGCTGGTGGCCGCTTACCGCGCGCGCCTTCGGCGTCGCAGTGAATGGCAACTGGCGATGCAGAAGCGGCAACTGGCCGAGCAGGCCTCGCTGGCCAAGACCCGTTTCCTGGCCACGCTTGGCCATGAAGTGCGCACGCCGATGACCGGTGTGCTGGGCATGACCGAGCTGCTGCTGGACACCTCGCTGGACACCACCCAGCGCCGTTATGCCGATTCGATCCAGCAGGCCGGCACCCACCTGCTGCGGCTGGTCAACGACACCCTGGACCTGGCACGCATTGAGGCCGGCCGGCTGGAATTGGAAGCACGCCCGTTCGAACTGACGCCGCTGCTGGACGGCATTGCCGGGCTGGTGGCGCCGGTTGCGGAAAGGCGCGGGCTGCATTTCGTGCGCGAGCGGCTGCCGCCGATGCCGGTGGTCGTCACTGGCGATGTGATGCGGTTGCGGCAGATCCTGATGAACCTGTTGAACAACGCGGTCAAGTTCACCGACCACGGGCAGGTGGGGCTGGATGCGGAGCTGCTGCCCGACGGCGTCGGCCTGCGCCTGGTGGTCAGCGACACCGGCCCCGGCATCCATGTCGACCAGCAAAAGCGGCTGTTCCACCGCTTCGAACAGGCCGACGGGCCGCGTACTGCATCGCGCTATGGTGGCAGCGGGCTGGGCCTGGCGATCTGCCAGGAGCTGGCGGTGGCGATGGGTGGGAATATCCGCATCGAAAGCCGGCTGGGTGCCGGCGCGCGCTTCATCGTCGAGTTGCCGCTGCCGTGGCGGTTGCAGCCGGTTTCGTCCGCTGCACCCGTCACGCCGGCCGTGGTCCCGAAGCCGGCCTTGCGGATCCTGCTGGTCGAGGACGACCCCACCGTGGCCGAGGTGATTTCCCACTTGCTGCAGGCGCGCGGCCACGAGGTCGTGCATGTGCTGCACGGGCTGGCGGCCTTGGCGGAAGTGGCCGCGGAATCCTTCGACATCGGCTTGCTCGATCTGGACCTGCCGCTGCTGGACGGCTTGGCGCTGGCCCGGCAACTGCGCGAGCTCGGCTGCGGTTTCCCGCTGGTGGCAGTGACCGCGCGCGCCGACGCCGGTGCCGAACGCCAGGCGCTGGCCGCCGGTTTCGATGGTTTCCTGCGCAAACCGGTGACCGGCGAGATGCTGGCAGAGGCAATTGCGGCGGCGTGTGCGCAGGCATCGCTGGACGAATGAGTGCGGTTGCAGCCTTCCCGCCGAGGCAGTGCCCGGCGAGCGTGGCAGCTACGGCACGATGAGCAACTGCCGCCGCAGCCAGCCCGCCAATGCCTCGACCTGCGGGTGCCCGCTGCCGGTGGTGCACAGCGCCCATTGCCCTTCGGTATCGACGAAACCCCACGGCGCGACCAGGCGCCCGTTGGCGAGGTCGCCGGCCACCAGCGGCTCCGGCGCGATGGCGATGCCGAGCCCGGCCACGGCAGCTTCCAGCAGGTAATACAGGTGCTCGAAACCGGTGCCGTAATGCAGGCCGCCGGGGTCGAGGCCGTTGCGCGCAGCCCAGGTCGGCCACGCCTGCGGGCGCGAGCGGGTGTGCAGCAGGCGGTGGTCGTACACGGCGGCTGCCGGTTGCCGCGCCAGCGATGCCGCGCCGGGTAGCGCGGGGCTGAATACCGGGCCGATGCGCTCGGCCGCCAGCGGATGCACCTGCCAATGGGTCGGCCACGGCGCCTGGCCCAGCATCAACGCCGCGTCCAGGCCATCCAGACGCGGGGTGAAATCGCCCTCCTGCGCGGCCAGGTGCAAGGTCAGGCCCGGCAGGTCGTGCTGCAACTGCTGCAGGCGTGGGATCATCCAGCGCGCCAGCGTACTGCCGGGGCAGCCGAGCACCAGGGCGTCGCCGTGTTGGCTGCGGCGCAGCGCGGCAACGCAGTCACGCAACTGCGAAAACGCCCCCGAAGCCGCTTCCAGCAGGCGCTTGCCGGCGGCGCTGGGGCGGATGCCACGGCCGTCGCGTTCGAACAGCGCCATGCCCAGTTCCTGCTCCAATGCCCGCAATTGCCGACTGACCGCGCCGTGGGTCACGTGCAGCTCGGCAGCGGCAAGGCTGACGCTGCGCAGGCGCGCGGCGGCCTCGAAGGCACGCAAGGCGTTGAGCGAGGGCAGGGCACGTTCATCCTTCATGTGAGTTTTTCTAACACATGGCGGCGTATTTATCGATTTTCATCGTATGCCATGTGCGCTACGGTGCAGGCCTGTCCTGCTTGTCCGTGATGCCATGACCGCCGCACCGATCACCGATTTCCACGCCTATCCCGATGCCCGCGGCCATTTCGGCCGCTACGGTGGCAGCTTTGTCGCCGAGACGCTGGTGGGGCCGTTGCAGGAGCTGGCCGCGGCCTACGACCAGGCGCGGGTCGATCCGGCCTTCATTGCCGCCTATGACAAGGACCTGAAGCACTACGTCGGCCGCCCCAGCCCGATCTACCACGCCGAGCGCTTGAGCCGCGACGTCGGCGGCGCGCAGATCCTGCTCAAGCGCGAGGACCTGAACCACACCGGCGCGCACAAGGTGAACAACACCATTGGCCAGGCCTTGCTGGCCGCGCGCATGGGCAAGACCCGGATCATCGCCGAGACCGGTGCCGGTCAGCACGGCGTAGCCAGCGCCACCGTGGCCGCCCGCCTTGGCCTGGAGTGCGTGGTGTACATGGGCGCCACCGACATCGAGCGGCAGAAGATCAACGTCTATCGGATGAAGCTGCTCGGCGCCACGGTGGTGCCGGTGAGCAGCGGCTCGGCCACGCTCAAGGACGCGCTCAACGAGGCCATGCGCGACTGGGTGACCAACGTGCGCGATACCTTCTACATCATCGGCACCGTCGCCGGCCCCGACCCGTACCCGCGCATGGTGCGCGACTTCAACGCGATTGTCGGGCGCGAGGCGCGTGCGCAGATGCTGGAAGACTACGGCCGCCTGCCCGATGCGATCACCGCCTGCGTTGGCGGCGGCTCCAACGCCATCGGCCTGTTCCACGCCTTCCTCAACGATAGTGAAGTGAAGATCTACGGCGCCGAGGCGGCCGGTGACGGCATCCATACCGGCCGCCATGCGGCGTCGATCTCGGCCGGTCGCCCCGGCGTGCTGCACGGCAACCGCACCTATGTGCTGTGCGACGACGACGGCCAGATCACCGAAACCCATTCCATTTCCGCCGGCCTGGACTACCCCGGCGTCGGCCCGGAGCATTCTTTCCTGTCCGATAGCGGTCGCGCGCAGTACGTCGGCATCACCGATGAGGAAGCCTTGGCCGCGTTCCACCGCCTGACCCGCATCGAAGGTATTCTGCCGGCGCTGGAATCCAGCCATGCGGTGGCGCAGGCGATCAAGCTGGCGCGCGAGTTGCCGAAGGACGCGCTGGTGCTGTGCAACCTGTCCGGGCGTGGCGACAAGGACGTGCATACCATCGCCGCGCGCGAAGGGCTGGTGCTGTGAACGGGCGCTTGTTCCGCGTGGGTGCACTGGTCTGTCTGGGCATGGTGTTGACCGCCTGCAAGCCGCCCGAACCCGAGGTGCGGCCGCTGCCGGCCAGCGCGCAGACAACGCCGCCGGAAGCCGCGCCAACTGCCCCGGTGGCGGCTGCGGCCACGCAACTGGCCGACGTGGGCAAGCTGCACGTTGGCGCGGCGTTCGGCCAAGGGCCGGGCGACGACGCCTTCCAATCCGCCGGCATGCGTGAGCTGATGGAAGGCGACTGTGAATACTACGAAGGCGGCAGCCTGCCGCCGGGCCTGTCGATGATGGTCATCGCCGACCGTATCGCCCGTTTCGACGCGCGCGACGAGCGCACGCCCGATGCCGAAGGGCCGCCGCTGCCGTTCGGGTTGTGGGTGGGCATGACCGAGGCCGCGGCACGCGAACGCCTGCCTGCCGGCGTGGTGGCCAGCCCGCACGCCTATGCCTCGCCCGATGGCGAATACCTGACCTGGACCGACCCGCAGGCCACGCTGGCGCTGCGCCTGGAAACCCTTGATGGCGTGGTGACCGCGATCTACTGGGGCCAGCCCGAGGCGGTCGAACTGATTGAAGGATGTGCCTGAGATGTCCGTGACCCGAATCGACGAATGTTTCGCCCGCCTGCGCGCTTCCGGCCGCAAGGCGCTGATCCCCTTCATCACCGCCGGTGATCCCGCGCTGGAAGCCACCGTGCCGGTGATGCACGCGCTGGTTGCCGCCGGTGCCGACGTCCTCGAACTGGGGGTGCCGTTTTCCGACCCGATGGCCGACGGCCCGACCATCCAGCGCAGCTCCGAGCGCGCGCTGGGGCGTGGCGCCGGGCTGCGCTACGTATTCGACAGCGTGGCGGCGTTCCGGCAGCAGGATGCGACCACGCCGGTAGTGCTGATGGGCTATCTCAACCCGGTGGAAATCCGTGGCGCGGCGAATTTCGCCGCCGAGGCGGTGGCCGCCGGCATCGATGGCGTGCTGCTGGTGGACCTGCCGCCGGAGGAGGCTGCCGAAACCCGCGCCGCGTTCACCGCCGCCGGGCTGGCGCTGGTTCTGCTGGCCTCGCCGACCAGCAGCGAGCAACGCCTCGCCGGCCTGTGCGAAGCGGCACAGGGCTATCTGTATTACGTCAGTTTCGCCGGTGTCACCGGTGCCTCGGAGCGGCTGGACAGCGCCGCCGCCAGCGAACGCCTGCGGTTGCTACGCAGCCGGGCGAAAACGCCAGTGGTAGCCGGTTTCGGCATCAGCGACGCCGCCAGCGCCGCGGCAATGGCGGCCGATGCCGATGGCGTGGTGGTCGGCAGCGCGCTGGTGGCGAAGATGGCCGAGGCCGCCACGGTCGAAGATGCCGTGCGCAACGCCGCTGCGTTCCTCGTGCCGCTGCGACAGGCGCTGGACGCCTGAACCCTCACGGGCGCCGTGTCGCAGGAGCGCACTTCAGTGCGCGATGAGGCTCTGCCGGGAAAGCTCCATCGCACACTGAAGTGCGCTCCTGCGTTGCTCCGCCAAACAAATCGGCTGCCGGCCGTGGCAACGCGCCTTCAAGCTCCAGCAGGAATCGCTTGGCCTCCAGCCCGCCGCTGAAACCGGTCAGTGCGCCCTTGGCACCGACCACGCGGTGGCAGGGCAGGATGATGCCCAGCGGGTTGCGGCCATTGGCCGCGCCCACCGCGCGGCTGGCGCTGGGGCGGCCCAGTCGCGCGGCCAGTTCCGCATAAGTGCAGGTTTGTCCATGGGGAATGTCCGACAGGGCGAGCCAGACTTCACGCTGGAATGGCGTGCCCTGCGGCGCCAGCGGCAGCTCGAAGACGCGCCTGCGCCCGGCGAAGTATTCGTCCAGTTGCCGCCGTGCCTGTTGCAGCAACGGGTGGTCCGCTTCGCGCCAACCGTCACGGGGCAGGAACCAGCCGTCCTGCGGAAATTCGAGCGCATGCAGCCCGCGTTCGGACGCGGACACGGTGAGCGGCCCCAGCGGGCTGTCGATCTGGCGGAAATGGATGGTCACGGTGGTTTCCGGGCAATACGGGGCAGGGGGGCCGGGCTCTGTACGCTACCGTCGGTTTGCCGCCGCGCGCTAGACTGTCGGCCTTCTCGCGGCCCCCGGCCGCCCTGAACGGAACCGTCATCCCGCATGAGCTGGATCAGCAAATTGATGCCGTCCGGCATCCGCACCGACAACTCGCCCAACAAGAAGCGCAGCGTCCCCGAAGGCTTGTGGGAAAAGTGCAGTAGCTGCGGTGCGGCGCTGTACCGGCCGGAGCTGGAGGAGAACCTGGAGGTCTGCCCGAAGTGCGGCCATCACATGGCCATCCGTGCCCGCGCCCGTCTGGCGGCGCTGTTCGATGACGGCAGCACCACCGAGATCGCCGCCCGCCTCGGCCCGACCGATCTGCTCAAGTTCAAGGACCAGAAGAAGTACGCCGAGCGGATCAAGGCCGCGCAGAAGAACACCGGCGAGTACGACGCGCTGGTGGCGATGCGTGGCGCGCTCAAGGGCCGGCCGCTGGTGGCGTCCTCGTTCGATTTCGCCTTCATGGGCGGCTCGATGGGCTCGGTGGTTGGTGAGCGCTTCGCACTGGCGGCCGAGACCGCGCTGGAGCTGGGCTGCCCGTTCGTCAATTTCTCCGCCAGCGGCGGCGCGCGCATGCAGGAAGGCCTGTTCTCGCTGATGCAGATGGCCAAGACCTCGGCCGCGCTGGGCAAGTTGCGTGCGGCCGGGCTGCCGTACATCTCGGTGCTGACCCACCCGACCACCGGCGGCGTGTCGGCCTCGTTCGCGATGCTGGGCGACATCAACATTGCCGAGCCGCAGGCGCTGATCGGCTTTGCCGGCCCGCGGGTGATCGAGCAGACCGTGCGCGAGAAGCTGCCCGAAGGCTTCCAGCGCTCGGAGTTCCTGCTCGAACACGGCGCCATCGACCAGATCTGCGACCGCCGCGAAATGCGCGAGCGCCTGGCCGACCTGCTGGCGATGCTGATGCGCCAGCAGCACCCGAGTGACGACACGGCGGCAGCCTGATGGCCGCGCGCAGGTATTTCGGCACCGACGGCATTCGCGGCCGGGTGGGCGAGGGGGCAATTTCCGCCGATTTCGTGCTGCGCCTGGGCAATGCCTGGGGGCAGGCGCTGGTGAAGGCGCTGCAAACCAAAGGCAGCGGCCGCAAGCCGCTGGTGGTGATCGGCAAGGACACCCGCATCTCCAACTACATGTTCGAGGCCGCGCTGGAAGCCGGGCTGGTGGCTGCCGGCGTGCACGTGCAGTTGATGGGGCCGATGCCGACCCCGGCGGTCGCGCACCTGACCCGCTCGCTGCGCGCCGATGGCGGCATCGTCATCTCCGCCTCGCACAACCCGCATCATGACAACGGCATCAAGTTCTTTTCCGCCCAGGGCGAAAAGCTCGACGATGCCACCGAGCTTTCGATCGAGGCCGCGCTCGAGCTGCCGTTCTCGACCGTGCCGTCCGAGCGGCTGGGCAAGGCGGTGCGCACGCGCGATGCGATCGGGCGCTATGTCGAGGCCTGCAAGAACTCGGTGCCGCGCGACTTCGACCTTGAAGGCATGCGTATCGCGGTGGATTGCGCCAATGGCGCTACCTACCAGGTCGCGCCGCTGGTGCTGCGCGAGCTGGGCGCCAGTGTCGATGCCATCGGGGTCGAACCCAACGGCGTGAACATCAACGACGGTGTCGGCTCGATGCATCCGCAGGCATTGGCCGCCAGGGTGCGCGCGGGCGGGGCACACCTGGGCATCGCCTTCGACGGTGACGGCGACCGCCTGCTGTTCGTGGACAGCGACGGCAACGTCCACGACGGTGACGACCTGCTGTACCTGCTGGCGCTGGATTGGCAGGCCAGCGGCCGTCTGCATGGGCCGGTGGTGGGCACCTTGATGACCAACTACGGCTTCGAGCAGGCATTGTCGAAGGCCGGGATCGGCTTCCTGCGCGCCGACGTCGGCGACCGTTACGTCCACCAGGCCTTGCTGGAGCACGGTGGCGTGCTCGGCGGCGAGGCCTCCGGCCACTTGCTGTGCCTGGACCGGGCGACCACCGGTGACGGCATCATCAGCGCCTTGCAGGTGCTGGAGGTGCTCAAGCGCCGTGGCATCACCCTGCAGCAGGCCCTGGCCGGGCTGAGCCGGGTGCCGCAGCAGACCATTAATGTCCGGGTCGGGCAGGGCGCATCGGCCAAGGCGATGGTGCAGTCCGCGCCGGTGGTGGCGGCACTGGCGGCCGCGCAGCAGGCGGTAGCGGGCCGTGGTCGCGCCTTCCTGCGCCCGTCCGGTACCGAGCCGGTGGTACGGGTGACGGTGGAAGCCGATGATGCCGGGCTGATGCAGGCCACGCTCGAACGCCTCGCCGAAGCGGTCAGGGCCGCTGCCGGGGCTTGACCGCAATCAACGCATTCCCCGAGGTGCCGCGGCAGCATGGGCGCCTCGCTTTTCCCCAGGAGTAGTTCCGTGAGTTCCCGCATTCCCACCCTCGACATCACCCGTTTCGACAGCGACCGTGACGCCTTCGTGGCCGAACTGGGCGCGGCCTACCGCCAGTGGGGCTTTGCCGGCATCCGCAACCACGGCATCGCGCAGGCCGACATCGACGCCGCCTACGGCGTGTTCAAGGCATTTTTCGCCCTGCCCGAAGAAGTGAAGAAGCAGTACCACGTTGCAGGCGGCGGCGGTGCCCGCGGCTATACCCCGTTCGGGGTGGAGACCGCCAAGGGCTCCAAGCACTTCGACCTGAAGGAGTTCTGGCACATCGGCCGCGAGATCGCGGACGACTCCAAGTACCGCGAAGTGATGCCGCCGAACCTGTGGCCGGCCGAAGTGCCGGGCTTCAAGGAGCATGGTTACGGCCTGTACCAGAAGCTCGATGCGCTCGGCTCACGGGTGCTGTCGGCGCTGGCGCTGCACATCGGCCTGCCGGAGAGCTATTTCGCCGACAAGACCAACAATGGCAACTCGATCCTGCGCCCGATCCACTACCCGCCGATCACCACCGACGACATCCCCAACGTCCGTGCCGGTGCGCACGGCGACATCAACTTCATCACCCTGCTGGTCGGCGCCAGCGCAGCCGGGCTGGAGGTGCAGTCGCATGAAGGCGAGTGGGTGCCGTTCACCTCGGACGCGGACACCATCGTGGTCAACATCGGCGACATGCTGCAGCGGCTGACCAACCACGTTTATCCCTCGACCATCCACCGCGTGGTCAACCCGCCGGGCGAACTGGCACGGCAGCCGCGCTACTCGGTGCCGTTCTTCCTGCACCCGAACCCGGATTTCCTGATCGACGTGCTGCCCTCGTGCATCAGCGCCGACAACCCCAGCCGTTACCCGGAAGCGATCACCGCCCACGGCTTCCTCGAAGAGCGCCTGCGCGAGATCAAGTTGAAGTAAGCGCACGAAGGCCGCCGCGAGGTGGCCTTCGTACTTTGCGGGGTATCGGGTTTGTCCCGCGATGTCTGCCGCTTGTCCTGCGGCTGTCCGTAGTGGGCTATCCTTCGCCCACTTTTCACGAGGGAGTCCCCCCTGAATGCGCCGCAAGATCGTTGCCGGTAACTGGAAGCTGCATGGCAGCCGTCAATTCGCCAGTGAGCTGGTGGGGCAGGTGGCCGCCGGCTTGCCGCTGGAAGGGGTGGAACTGGTGATCCTGCCGCCATTGCCTTACCTGGGTGATCTGGTCGAGGATTTCGAGGGCACGCTGCTGGCGTTCGGCGCACAGGATGTCAGTTGCAACGAAACGGGTGCCTATACCGGCGAGGTATCGGCATCGATGCTGGTGGACGTGGGGGCAACCTATGGCCTGGTGGGCCATTCCGAGCGCCGCCAGTACCACCACGAGAGCAGCGAACTGGTAGCCCGCAAGTTCGTTGCCGCAGTCAATGCCGGGTTGATCCCGGTGCTGTGCGTCGGTGAAACGCTGGAGCAGCGGGAGGCCGGGGCGACCGAGCAGGTCATCGCCGCGCAACTGGCGCCGGTGCTGGAACTGGCGGGGGTCGCGGCCTTCGCCGGGGCCGTGGTGGCCTACGAGCCGGTCTGGGCCATCGGCACCGGCCGTACCGCCAGCCCGGAGCAGGCGCAGGCCGTGCATGCGTTCATCCGTGGCGAAGTTGCCGGGCGCGATGCTAGAATCGCTGATTCGTTGCCGCTTTTGTATGGCGGCAGCGTCAAGCCCGACAACGCCGCCGAGCTGTTTGCGCAGCCCGACGTCGATGGTGGGCTGGTGGGCGGCGCCTCGCTGGTGGCTGCCGATTTCCTGGCCATCGCACAGGCGGCGGCCAGCCGCTAATACGTGTGAATTGTCCGGGACGGTTTTCGTGATGTTGATGACGATCCTCAATGTGGTCTATGTGCTGGTGGCGATCGCGATGATCGCGCTGATCCTGATGCAGCGCGGCTCCGGCGCGGCCGCTGGCTCGGGTTTCGGTGCCGGCGCCTCGGGTACGGTGTTTGGTGCGCGCGGCGCGTCCAATTTCATGACCAAGAGCACCAAATGGCTGGCCGTGGTGTTCTTCGGCATCAGCCTGTTCATGGCCTGGTATGTCAGTCGTGGCAGCCTGCCCGTCGATGCGGGCCTGGGCGTGATGTCGCAGGCCGAAGCGCCGGCCGCGCCGGTGAGCGAATTGCAGGCCGTGCCGCAGGCGACCGTGCCGACTGTGGCCGAAGTGCCGCAGGCTGCAGCGCCGGTCGAGAGCGTGCCGGAGCAGGGCGAAGAAAAGCCCGCCGAAAGCGCACACAAAGACTGAAGACGGTTACAATGCGCGGCGCACTGCGCAGGCAGATGCGCGGATGCAAAGCCCAGGTGGCGGAATTGGTAGACGCACTACCTTGAGGTGGTAGCGACGCAAGTCGTAGGGGTTCGAGTCCCCTCTTGGGCACCATTGTTTGTTCGCGGGTACGCCGGTTGCAGCAGCATCCGCCGTGGCAAATCCCGACAACCCCATGCCTTGGCACCCGCAGGTGCCCGGGCAGAGGCAAGAGAGAATCGCTGTGCTGGCCGAATATTTGCCGTCCCTGCTGTTTCTGATCGTGGCTACCGGCATCGGCATCGCCCTGATGCTGGTCGGTCGCTTCCTCGGTCCCCGCAACCCCGACGAGCAGAAGCTCTCGCCGTATGAATGCGGTTTCGAGGCGTTCGAGAACGCGCGCATGAAGTTCGACGTGCGTTACTACCTGATCGCTATCCAGTTCATCGTCTTCGATCTGGAAATTATCTTCATCGTGCCCTGGACCCAGGTGTTCATGGAGCTGGGCGCCCGCTCGCTCGTCACCATGGGGCTGTTCGTGGGCATGCTGTTTCTCGGCTTTGTCTACGTGTGGAAGAAGGGAGCGCTGGAATGGGAGTGATTCAGACGCTCGATGGCCTGATGAACAACCCCATCCCGGAAGGGCGGGTTGACGACATCCTGCGGCCCGAGGGCGACAACCCTCTGCTCGACAAGGGCTATGTGACGACCAGCGTCGACGCCCTGCTGAACTGGGCGCGTACCGGCTCGATGTGGCCGGTGACGTTCGGCCTGGCCTGCTGCGCGGTGGAGATGATGCACGCCGGCGCGGCGCGTCTGGACCTTGACCGCTACGGCATCGTGTTCCGGCCGTCGCCGCGTCAGTCCGACGTGATGATCGTCGCCGGCACCTTGGTCAACAAGATGGCCCCGGCGCTGCGCAAGGTCTACGACCAGATGCCCGACCCGAAGTGGGTGATCTCGATGGGCAGTTGCGCCAACGGCGGCGGCTATTACCACTACTCGTACTCGGTGGTGCGCGGTTGCGACCGCGTGGTGCCGGTGGATGTGTATGTTCCGGGCTGCCCGCCGACGGCCGAGGCGCTGGTCTACGGCATCCTGCAGTTGCAGAAGAAGATCTGGCGCACCCAGACCATCGCCCGCTGATTTCCCCTTCAAGTTCAAGAGCACGCCAGCCTCATGGCCCAGCAAGCAGCACCACTCATCGACCGACTTCGCGCGCGCTTCGCCGGTGCGCAGATCACCGTGGTCGAACCGCGCGGCGAAGTGACGCTGGAGGTTCCCGTGGCCGAGTGGCATGCCACGGCGCTGGCGCTGCGTGACGAACTCGGTTTCGAACATGCCACCGACCTGTGCGGTGTCGATTACCTCGGCTACGGCAGCGACGAGTGGGATACCGCCGACGTCTCCTCGCAGGGTTTCAGTCGTGGCGTCGAGGGCAAGGCGCAGGGCCGCTTCGCCTGGGGCGAGTTCCCCAGCCACGAAGAAGGTGGCGAAGGCGCGCAGCCCGACACGATGCCGCAGCAGCGTTTTGCCGTCGTCGTCCAGTTGCGCTCCTACCGGCACAACCAGTTGCTGCGCATCCGCTGCTTCGCGCCGAGCGAGTCGTTGCCGGTGGTCGCCTCGCTGACCAGCGTGTGGCCGGGGCTGAACTGGTTCGAGCGCGAGGCGTTCGACCTGTACGGCGTGATCTTCGAAGGTCACCCGGACCTGCGTCGCATCCTGACCGACTACGGCTTCGTCGGCCATCCGTTCCGCAAGGACTTCCCGCTGATCGGCAATGTCGAAGTGCGTTACGACGAAGAGAAGAAGCGCGTGATCTACGAGCCGGTGACTTCGGTCGAGCCGCGCGTCGGCGTGGCGCGTGTGATCCGCGACGATGCCCGCTACCAGACCGCCGAAGGCGAGCGCGCGCAGACGGAGGCAAGCAAGTGAACGAGATCCAGCAGGCGGGTGAAGCCTTCGCCAGCAGCCCTGCCGAAGCCCGGCAGGAGATCCGCAACTACACGATGAATTTCGGCCCGCAGCATCCAGCCGCGCATGGCGTGTTGCGCCTGATCCTGGAAATGGACGGCGAAACCATCATGCGTGTCGATCCGCATGTGGGGCTATTGCACCGCGCCACCGAAAAGCTGGCCGAATCCAAGCCGTTCAACCAGTCCATCGGTTACATGGACCGGCTGGATTACTGCTCGATGATGTGCAACGAGCACGCCTACGTCCGCGCCATCGAAACCCTGATGGGCATCGAGGTGCCGGAGCGTGCGCAGTACATCCGCACCCTGTTCGACGAGATCACCCGCATCCTGAACCACTTGATGTGGCTGGGTTCCAATGGCCTGGACCTGGGCGCAATGGCGGTGATGCTGTATGCGTTCCGCGAGCGCGAAGAACTGATGGATTGCTACGAGGCGGTGTCTGGCGCGCGCATGCACGCCACCTATTACCGTCCGGGCGGCGTGTACCGTGATTTGCCGGACACGATGCCGAAGTACAAGGAGTCGCGCTGGCACAAGGGCAATGCACTCAAGCGCCTGAATGCCGCGCGCGAGGGTTCGATGCTGGATTTCCTGGAGAACTTCTGCAACGAGTTCCCGGGCCGCGTCGACGAATACGAAACCCTGCTGACCGACAACCGCATCTGGAAGCAGCGTACCGTCGGCATCGGCGTGATCACCCCGGAACACGCGCTGGCGTGGGGCATGACCGGGGTGATGCTGCGTGGTTCGGGCATCGAGTGGGACCTGCGCAAGAAACAGCCCTATGCCAAGTACGACGCGGTGGATTTCGACATCCCGCTGGGCACCGAGGGCGATTGCTATGACCGCTACCTGGTCCGCATCGCCGAGATGCGCGAGTCCAACCGCATCGTCAAGCAATGCGTGCAGTGGCTGAAGGCCAACCCCGGCCCGGTGATGGTCAGGAACTTCAAGGTCGCGCCGCCGAAGCGGACGGAAATGAAGGAAGACATGGAAGCGCTGATCCATCACTTCAAGCTGTTCAGCGAAGGCTATTGCGTACCGGCGGGTGAAACCTACGCCGCGGTGGAAGCGCCCAAGGGCGAGTTCGGCTGCTATCTGGTGTCCGATGGTGCCAACAAGCCGTTCCGCGCACACCTGCGCGCACCGGGTTTTGCCCACCTGTCGTCGATCGACTCGGTGGTGCGCGGGCACATGCTGTCCGACGTGGTGGCGATGGTCGGTACCTACGACCTCGTGTTCGGCGAGGTTGACCGCTAATGCCGGGCAACTGCACAACGCCCGGTGCCGGCGCGGCTTCGCTGCTGCAGGCATCGGTTTTCCGCAATCTGGTATTCGTTGAGGTCGGCCGATGAAGGCGACAGGCAATTTCGAGGCGGCGCGTGACGTCGATCCATTGGTGGTGTTGAGCGACAAGACCCGTGCTCACATCGATCATTGGTTGGGCAAGTTTCCGCCGGAGCGCAAGCGTTCGGCGGTGCTGCAGGGCCTGCATGCCGCGCAGGAGCAGAACCAGGGCTGGCTCAGCGACGAGTTGATCGCCGCGGTGGCCAAGTACCTGGACCTGCCGTTCGTGTGGGCCTACGAGGTCGCCAGCTTCTACTCGATGTTCGAGACCGAAAAGGTCGGCCGTAACAACGTCGCCATCTGCACCAACATCAGTTGCTGGCTCAACGGCGCCGAGGACATCGTGCGCCACTGCGAGAAGAAGCTGGGCATCAAGCACGGTGAATCGACCCCTGACGGCCGCGTCTACCTCAAGCGCGAGGAAGAGTGCCTGGCCGGTTGTGCGGGTGCGCCGATGATGGTCATCAACGGCCACTACCACGAGCGGCTGACGCTGGAACAGGTCGACGCGCTGCTGGACGGGCTGGAGTAAGGCATGGCACACCACGAAACCAGGGGTCCGGTCGGGCCGGCGCCGCTTCCGCACAACGTGGTCTACACCACGCTGCATTACGACACGCCGTGGTCGTACGAGAATTATTTGAAGACCGGTGGCTACGCTGCGCTGCGCAAGATCCTCGAAGAGAAGATCGCGCCGGCCGATGTCATCGAGATGGTCAAGCAGTCCGGCCTGCGCGGCCGTGGTGGTGCGGGCTTCCCGACCGGCCTGAAATGGTCGTTCATGCCCAAGGACGCGCCGGTCAAGTACATCCTGTGCAACTCGGATGAATCCGAGCCGGGCACCTGCAAGGATCGCGACATCCTGCGTTACAACCCGCATTCGGTGGTGGAGGGCATGGCGATTGCCTGTTACGCCACCGGTTCGACCGTGGGCTACAACTACCTGCGTGGCGAGTTCCACCACGAGCCGTTCGAGCACTTCGAACAGGCCCTGGCCGATGCCTACAAGCATGGCTGGCTGGGCAAGAACGTGTTGGGCAGTGGTGTCGATATCGACATCTATGGCGCGCTGGGTGCCGGCGCCTACATCTGCGGCGAAGAAACCGCACTGATGGAGTCGCTGGAAGGCAAGAAGGGCCAGCCGCGCTACAAGCCGCCGTTCCCGGCCAATTTCGGCCTGTACGGCAAGCCGAGCACGATCAACAACACCGAAACCTATGGCTCGGTGCCGGCGATCATCCGCAACGGCCCGGAGTGGTTCAAGGGCCTGAGCAAGACCGCCAACGGCGGCCCCAAGTGCTTCTCCGTCTCCGGCTGCGTGCAGAAGGGCGGCAACTTCGAAGTGCCGCTGGGCACCAGCTTCGACGAGCTGCTGGAAATGGCCGGCGGCCTGCGTCCGGGCCGCACGCTGAAGGCAGCCATTCCCGGTGGCGTGTCGATGCCGGTGCTGACCGCCGAGCAGCTCAAGGGGCTGCCGATGGATTACGACACCATCCGTGCGCTGGGTTCTGGCCTGGGTTCGGGCGCCATCGTGGTGCTGGACGACAGCGTGTGCTGCGTCAAGTTCGCCTGCCGCATCAGCCAGTTCTTCCACAAGGAATCCTGCGGCCAGTGCACCCCGTGCCGCGAGGGCACCGGCTGGATGCACCGGGTGCTGGAGCGCATCGTCGCCGGCAAGGCCACGATGGAAGACCTGCACCAGTTGCGCACCGTCGCCGGGCAGATCGAGGGCCACACCATCTGCGCCTTCGGCGAGGCGGCCGCGTGGCCGATCCAGGGGTTCCTGCGCCAGTTCTGGGACGAATTCGAGTACTACATCGTCAACGGTCATTCGATGGTTGACGGCAAGAAGGTGGAGGCTGCCGCATGAGCGCGCAACCGATGAATCCGGGCGAGGCGCCAGTGGCGCCGGAAGGACACGTCACCATCGAGATCGATGGGCAGACGATGTTCGCGCCCAAGGGCTCGATGATCATCCAGGCCGCCGACAAGGCCGGCATTTCGATCCCGCGTTTCTGCTACCACGAGAAGCTGACGATTGCGGCCAACTGCCGCATGTGTCTGGTGGACGTGGAGAAGTCGCCGAAGCCGTCGCCGGCCTGCGCCACGCCGGTCATGGACGGCATGAAGATCCAGACCCGCAACGAAAAGGCGCTGAAGTACCAGCGCTCGGTGATGGAGTTCCTGCTGATCAACCACCCGCTGGACTGCCCGGTTTGCGACCAGGGCGGCGAGTGCGAGCTGCAGGACGTTTCGCTGGGTTACGGCCGCTCGGTCAGCCGCTTCAACGAGCGCAAGCGCGTGGTGGCCGATGAGGACATGGGGCCGCTGGTCGCCACCGAGATGACCCGTTGCATCCAGTGCACCCGCTGCGTGCGCTTCACTGCGGAAATCGCCGGCACCTATGAGCTGGGTGGCATGTACCGCGGTGAGAACCTGCAGATCGGTACCTACGACGGCAAGCCGCTGACCACCGAACTGTCCGGCAATGTCATCGACGTGTGCCCGGTGGGCGCGCTGACCAACAAGGTGTTCCAGTTCCGCGCCCGCCCGTGGGAACTGACCGCGCGTGAATCGCTGGGCTATCACGACGCGATGGGCTCGAACCTGTTCCTGCACCTGCGCCGTGGCGAAGTGCTGCGCACCGTGCCGCGCGACAACGAGATGGTCAACGAGTGCTGGCTGTCCGACCGCGACCGCTACTCGCACCAGGGCCTGTACGCCGCCGACCGCGCCGCCAAGCCGCTGCGCAAGGTCAACGGCGAGTGGCAGGAAGTGAGCTGGGTCGAAGGCCTGGCCGCCGCCCGTGAAATCCTCGAAGCCAACCGCGGCGACGACCTCGGCGTGCTGGTGCATCCGTCCACCTCGAACGAGGAAGGCACGCTGCTGGCGCGTCTGGCCAGCGGGCTGGGCTCGAACAACATCGACCACCGCATCAACAATCGCGATTTCTCCGACGCCGCCGTCGCCGAACCGTTCGGCATGCTGATGGCCGAGATCGAGAATGCCGACCGCATCGTGCTGCTGGGCAGCAACATCCGCCACGAACTGCCGCTGCTGCATGCGCGCCTGCGCAAGGCGCAGACCGGCAAGAACGCGCAGATCTTCGCGGTCAATCCGGTCGATTTCGATTTCGCTTTCATCCTGGCCGGCAAGCAGATCGTCGCCCCGTCGAAGTTCGTCGAAGCGCTGGGCAATGCCGAATTGCGCGAAGCGGTGAAGGCCGGTGGCAGCACCGTCGTCATCGTTGGTGCCATCGCCGAGAACCACCCGCAGGCTGCCGCGATCCGCGCTGCTGCGCGTGATTTCGCCGCCGCCACCGGCGCGAAGCTGTGCCGTATCCCGCAAGGTGCCAATGCCGTTGGTCTGTCGCGGGTCGGCGTGCTGCCGGCCGGCAAGGACGCCAATGCAATGCTGGCGCAGCCGCGCAAGGCTTATGTGCTGTACGGCATCGAGCCGGGTCTGGATTTCGCCGACACCGCAGCCGCGCGCAAGGCGCTGGCCGGCGGCAAGGTGGTTGCGTTCAGCCAGTTCGCCTGTATTTCGACCCGCGACGTCGCCGACCTGATCCTGCCGATCGGCGCGCTGCCGGAAATCGACGCCACCTTGACCAATCTCGATGGCCGCGACCAGTTGGCTCGTGCCGGCGGCAAGCTGCCGGGCGAGGCTCGCGAGGGCTGGCGCGTGCTGCGTGCACTGGGTGGTGAATTGCAGTTGGCCGGTTTCGACTTCACCGACCTGGCTGGCCTGCGCGCCAGCATGCAGCCGGTGCAGGTTGCCGTGGCTGCCTCGGCGCAACCGCAGGTGGCGGGCGAGGGGCTGGAAGTGGCCTGTACCCCGGCGATCTACCGCACCGATGCGGTGGTGCGTCGCGCCGAAGCGCTGCAGTCGCATCCGCTGAACAATGCGCCGCGCATCGTGCTCAACGCTGGCGATGCCGCACGCCTGCAATTGGCGGCAGGGCAGATGGCCAAGGTCGGCACCGATGCCGGCAAGGCGGCCCTGCCGGTCGTGGTCGATGCCCGCGTCGCCGCCGGCACGGTCTGGATTGAATCGGGCCACGGCGCCACCGCGCCGCTGGGCGCCGCTCGGGTAACGGTGGTGGCTGCATGAACGAGTTGCTGTTGAACGCGGTCGATCCGCTGCACCAGTGGTTGCTGTCGCTGGGCGATATCGGCGTGGTGCTGTGGACCGTGCTGAAGATCCTGACGATTGCCATGCCGGTAATCATCTCGGTGGCCTTCTACGTGGTCTGGGAGCGCAAGCTGATCGGCTGGATGCATGTGCGCCACGGGCCGATGTACGTCGGCATGGGCATCTTCCAGGCGTTTGCCGACGTCTTCAAACTGCTGTTCAAGGAAATCATCCGCCCGGCCAGTGCGCACAAGACGATCTACGTGCTGGCGCCGTTGATCGTGCTGGCGCCATCGTTCGCGGCATGGTCGGTGGTTCCGTTCGACTACAAGCTGGTGCTGTCCAACGCCAACGTCGGCCTGCTGTACCTGCTGGCGATGACCTCGCTGGGCATCTATGGCGTGATCCTGGCCGGCTGGGCGTCGAACTCCAAGTACGCCTTCCTCGGCGCGATGCGCTCTGCGGCGCAGATGGTCAGCTATGAAATCGCGATGGGTTTCGCCCTGGTCGGCGTGATGATCGCCTCCGGCAGCCTGAATTTGAGCCAGATCGTGCTGGCGCAGCAGGGCAGCTCGGGTTTCTTCGACTGGTTCCTGTTGCCGCTGCTGCCGTTGTTCGTCGTGTACTGGGTGTCCGGCGTGGCCGAGACCAACCGCTCGCCGTTCGACGTGGTCGAGGGTGAATCGGAAATCGTCGCCGGGCACATGGTCGAGTATTCCGGCAGTGCGTTCGCGCTGTTCTTCCTGGCCGAATACGCCAACATGATCCTGGTCAGCTTCCTGATCGCGATCTTCTTCGTCGGCGGTTGGCTGAGCCCCCTGCAGGGCTGGATCACGGCCGATGTCTCGCCGTGGATCAACTGGATCTGGGCCGGCGGCTGGCCGTGGCTGTTGATCAAGGTTTTCTTCTTTGCCAGTTCCTACGTCTGGTTCCGTGCCACGTTCCCGCGCTTCCGCTACGACCAGATCATGCGTCTGGGCTGGAAGGTGTTCATTCCGCTGAGCATCGTGTGGATCGCGGTGACCGCGTTGATGGTGTTCTACGGCGTGATCCAGAGGGGCATTTGATTCATGAAAAAGATCACCCACTATTTCAAGAGCCTGCTGTTGCTGGAGCTGATCGCCGGCATGTGGCTGACGCTGAAGTACACGTTCAAGCCCAAGTACACCGTGTTGTACCCGATGGAGAAGTTCCCGCAGTCGCCGCGCTTCCGTGGCCTGCACGCGCTGCGCCGCTATCCCAACGGCGAAGAGCGTTGCATCGCCTGCAAGCTGTGCGAAGCGGTGTGCCCGGCGCTGGCGATCACCATCGATTCGGCCAAGCGCGAAGACGGCACCCGCCGCACCACGCGCTACGAGATCGACCTGTTCAAGTGCATCTTCTGCGGTTTCTGCGAGGAGAGCTGCCCGGTGGATTCGATCGTGGAAACCCACATCCTCGAATACCACTTCGAGAATCGTGGCGAGAACATCGTCACCAAGCCGCAGTTGCTGGCCCTCGGTGATCGGCTGGAAGCCGAGATTGCCGAACGCCGCGCCGCTGACGCCGCCTTCCGTTGAGGACCGCAAGATGGATTGGGTAAATATCGCCTTCTGGTTCTTTTCGATCGTGGCCGGCGTCGCCGCCGCCTCGGTGATCAGCGTGCGCAACCCGGTGTATGCCGTGTTGTGCCTGATCCTGACTTTTTTCTCCATTGCCTGCGTGTGGCTGCTGGTGGGCGCCGAATTCCTCGGCGTGACCCTGGTGCTGGTGTACGTCGGCGCGGTGATGGTGCTGTTCCTGTTCGTGGTGATGATGCTCGACGTGGACACCTCCAGCCTGCGTGAAGGCTGGGTGCGCTACCTGCCGGTCGGTTTGCTGGTTGCAGTGGTGATGCTGGTACAGATGCTGACCCTGATCGGTATCAAGGCGCGCTCGGTTGCGGCCTTCCCGGCCGACAACGCCGCCGCGGTGGCCGCCGACAGTTCCAACGTCACCTGGCTGGCGCGCAGCCTGTTCACCGAATACCTGCTGCCGTTCGAGTTTGCCGCGGTGATCCTGACCGTGGCGGTGGTTGCCGCGGTGATGCTGACCCTGCGCCGCCGTACCGGCGTGAAGACACAGGACCCGACCGAGCAGACGATGGTCAAGGCCCGCGACCGCCTGCGCATCATCAAGATGGCGGCCGAGCAGCCGGTGGTGGCGGTCAATACCAAGAACGAAGGCGGCGAGGAGGCCAAGCCATGATTTCCCTGGGCCACATGCTCGCGCTGGGTGCGGTGATGTTCTGCATCAGCGTTGCCGGCATCTTCCTCAACCGCAAGAACATCATCGTGTTGCTGATGTCGATCGAGCTGATGCTGCTGTCGGTGAACATCAATTTCGTCGCCTTCTCGCGCGAGCTTGGCGATACTGCCGGGCAGCTGTTCGTGTTCTTCATTCTCACCGTGGCCGCGGCCGAGGCCGCCATCGGCCTGGCAATCCTGGTGACCTTGTTCCGTACCCACCACACCATCAACGTGGGCGAAGTCGATTCGCTGAAGGGCTGAACCGCAGATGGAAATCACTCTCTCCAAGAGTCTGTTGATTGCAGTGGTGCTGGCGCCGCTGTTCGGCAGCATCATCGCCGGCCTGTTCGGTCGTCAGGTGGGGCGCAAGGGCGCGCAGTACGTCACCATCCTCGGCGTGGCGGTCAGTTGTGCACTGTCGGTACACACCCTGTACCAATTGGTGTGGGGCGGGGCGCAGCCGTTCAACCAGAACGTCTACACCTTCTTCGAAGTAGGCCAGTATTCGGCGCACGTCGGCTTCATGGTCGATCGCCTGACCGCGATGATGATGGCGGTGGTGACCTTCGTGTCGCTGCTGGTGCACATCTATTCGATCGGCTACATGGCCGACGATGACGGTTACCAGCGTTTCTTCAGCTACATCTCGCTGTTCACCTTCTCGATGCTCGCGTTGGTGATGAGCAACAACTTCCTGCAGCTTTTCTTCGGCTGGGAAGCGGTGGGCTTGGTGTCGTACCTGCTGATCGGTTTCTACTTCAAGAAGCCCAGCGCGATCTTCGCCAACATGAAGGCATTCATGGTCAACCGCGTCGGCGACTTCGGTTTCCTGCTCGGCATTGCCGGCGTGCTGTGGGTGTTCGGTTCGCTGGACTACGCCACCGTGTTCGCCAATGCACCGCTGCTGGACGACCCGAATGCGCTGATCCAGGTCTGGTCCGGTTCGATCAACCTGTTCGGTCACCCGGTGCAGGTGCTGGGCGAGCCGGTGATCTGGTCGATTGCGACCCTGATCTGCATCTGCCTGTTCATCGGTGCGATGGGCAAGTCGGCGCAGGTGCCGCTGCACGTGTGGCTGCCCGATTCGATGGAAGGCCCGACCCCGATCTCGGCGCTGATCCATGCCGCGACGATGGTGACTGCCGGCATCTTCATGGTCACCCGCATGTCGCCGCTGTTCGAGCTGTCGCAGACGGCGCTGAACTTCATCCTGTTCATCGGTGCGACCACGGCCTTCTTTACCGGCCTGATCGGTATCGTGCAGAGCGACATCAAGCGCGTGGTCGCCTATTCGACGCTGTCGCAGCTCGGCTACATGACCGTGGCGCTGGGCGTGTCGGCCTACTCGGGCGCGGTGTTCCACCTGATGACCCACGCTTTCTTCAAGGCGCTGCTGTTCCTCGGTGCCGGCTCGGTCATCATCGGCATGCACCACGAGCAGAACATGCTGAAGATGGGCGGCCTGCGCAAGTACATGCCGATCACCCACATCACCATGTGGCTCGGCACGCTGGCGCTGGTCGGCACTCCGTTCTTCGCTGGTTTCTATTCGAAGGACACCATCATCGAGGCCGCCGCACACCACGCGCACGAGTCCTCGAGCTGGATCGCGACCTACGGTTACTGGGCTGTGCTGGGCGGCGTCATCGTCACCAGTTTCTACAGCTTCCGCCTGCTGTTCCTGACCTTCTTCGGCAAGGAACGCTTCCGCGATGCGCATGACGACCACGGTCATGCTGCGCACCACGATGACCATCACGGTCACGGCGCGCACGAGCCGCACGAGTCGCCGTGGGTGGTGACGCTGCCGCTGATCCTGCTGGCGATTCCGTCGGTGCTGATTGGCTTCTTCACTGCCGGGCCGATGCTGTTCGGCACCGGCTGGGACGGTCACCATGCCGTTGACGGCATCCCCGGCCAGACCATGTCGTTCTTCACCGGCATCGTCGACTTCTACGACCCGGCGCGCGACACGATTGCCGCCGTGGGCAAGGAGTTCTGGCACGGTTCGGTGGCCTATGCGCTGCACGGCATGATGATGCCGGCGTTCTGGCTGACCGTCGCCGGTTTCGCATTGGCCTGGGTGTTCTACATCTGGAAGCCGGATCTGGCCGGCAAGTCACGCAAGGCGTTGGCGCCGCTGGTGTCGGTGCTGGAGAACAAGTACGGCTTCGACAAGCTGTGGATCGAAGGTCTCGCCGGCGGCAGCGTGCAGTTGGGCAAGGCCTCGCGTGCCATCGACAGCAAGCTGGTGGACGGGGTGATGGTCAATGGTTCGGCCCGCGTGGTCGAGTTGGCTGCCAACCTGCTGCGCCGCACCCAATCCGGTTTCCTCTATCACTACGCTTTCGTGATGATCATCGGCCTGATCGCCCTGCTGGGCGTGCTGATGCATTTCTGGCGTTGACTTGTACGGAATAGAAAACGTGTCGAACTGGCCCCTGCTTAGTCTCCTCATCTGGCTGCCGATCCTCGGTGGTGCGTTGATCCTTGCCGTGCGCAACGCCCAGGCCGCCCGTTGGGCGTCGCTGGCGGTGGCACTGCTCACCTTTCTGCTGAGCATCGGCCTGCTCCTCGGTTATGACCGTGGCGCCGCCGAGGTGATGCAGTTCGTCGAGCAGCGGCCGTGGATTCCGGCTTTCGGCATCGGCTACAACCTGGCCGTCGACGGCATCGCCATCGCGCTGGTGCTGCTGACCACGCTGGTGGGCGTGCTGGTGCTGGTCGGTGCCTGGAGCGTGATCAACAAGCGCGTCAACCAGTACGTGGCGGCCCTGCTGATCCTGGAAGGCGTCACCGTGGGAATCTTCGCCGCCACCGACGCGATGCTGTTCTACGTGTTCTTCGAGGCGATGCTGATCCCGATGTTCCTGATCATCGGCGTCTGGGGCGGCCCGCGCCGCATTTATGCGGCGATCAAGTTCTTCCTCTACACCTTCCTCGGCTCGGTGCTGATGCTGGTGGCGCTGGTCTACCTGTACATGAAGGGCGGCAGCTTCCAGTTGGTCGATCTGTACCAGTTGCAGTTGTCGGCGAAGGAACAGACCTGGATATTCTTCGCCTTCCTGATCGCCTTCGCGGTCAAGGTGCCGATGTTCCCGGTACACACCTGGCTGCCGGATGCGCACGTGGAAGCGCCCACCGCCGGTTCGGTGATCCTGGCCGCGATCGCGCTGAAGATCGGTGGCTACGGCTTCCTGCGCTTCAACCTGCCGATCGTTCCGGACGCGAGCAGCGAATGGGCCTGGCTGGTGATCGCGCTGTCGCTGGTGGCAGTGATCTACGTCGGCCTGGTGGCGCTGGTGCAGGACGACATGAAGAAGCTGGTCGCCTATTCGTCGATCGCGCACATGGGTTTCGTGACCCTGGGTACCTTCATCGCCCTGTGGCTGGTACGCGAGGCCGGCAACAGCGACGCCGCGCGGCTGGGCCTGCAAGGTGCGATGGTGCAGATGGTTTCGCACGGTTTCGTTTCCGGTGCGATGTTCTCGTGCATCGGCGTGTTGTACGACCGCCTGCACACCCGTCGCATCGCCGACTACGGCGGCGTGGCCAACGTGATGCCGTGGTTCGCCGCGTTCGCGCTGTTGTTCTTCATGGCCAACTCGGGCCTGCCGGGTACCAGCGGCTTCGTCGGCGAGTTCATGGTGGTGCTGGCCAGCTTCCAGTGGCACCCGCTGGCGGCCTTCGCTGCGGCGAGCACGCTGATCATCGGCGCGGGCTATTCGCTGTGGCTGTACAAGCGCGTGTTCTTCGGTGAAGTGGGCAACGCGCACGTGGCCGAAATGAAGGACATCAATGGTCGCGAGTGGCTGGTGCTGGGCGTGTTCGCCATCGGCACCCTGGTGCTGGGCTTCTACCCGCAGCCGCTGACCGAACTGATGGAGCCGTCCATTGCCAAGCTGGCGATGCAGATCGCTTCGAGCAAGCTGCTGTAAGCGGCCCCGTCGAGAGTATTGATTTCAGGATTTGATGATGACCACGCCGACGCTCCTGCCGTTGACCGCCGCCGACCTTCCGCCGTTGCTGCCCGAACTGGTGGTGATCGGTGGTGCCTTTGCCCTGCTGATCCTCGACCTGTTCATCAGCCAGCGGCACAAGGTCTGGACCCACTTCCTGTCAGTCGCCATCCTCATCGTCGCCTTCGCGCTGCTGCTGGGCGGCGTGGGCGGGCAGGGCGAGGTGTTCCAGGGCATGTTCATCCGTGATGCCGCCGCCGACGCGATGAAGATCGTGGTGGTGCTGGTCACCGCCTTGACCCTGCTGTACGGCTGGAGCTACCTGCGCGAGCGCAACCTGTACCAGGGCGAGATCGCGGTGCTGCTGCTGTTCGCCACCGCCGGCATGATGGTGCTGGTCTCGGCCGGCAGCCTGCTGATGATCTACCTGGGCCTGGAACTGCTGGCGTTGAGCTCCTATGCGCTGGTCGCCAGCAACCGCGAGAACAAGCTGGCCGCCGAGGCCGGCATGAAGTACATCGTGCTCGGTTCGTTGGCTTCTGGCCTGCTGCTGTACGGCATGTCGCTGGTCTATGGCGCCACCGGCTCGCTGCACCTGGACGTGATCCGCGCGGCTGCCGTGCATTCGGACGAGCGCCTGCTGCTGTTGACCGGCGCAGTGTTCATGGTCGCCGGCGTCGCCTTCAAGCTCGGCGCGGCGCCGTTCCACATGTGGCTGCCGGACGTCTACCAGGGCGCACCGGCGCCGATCGCGCTGTTCATCAGCTCGGCACCGAAGCTGGCCGCGTTCGGCATGGCCTACCGCCTGCTGGAAACCGGTGTCGGTCCGTTGTCGACCGAACTGCAGTACGTGCTGGCCGGGCTGGCGGCGCTGTCGCTGGTGGTCGGCAACCTGATGGCGATTGCGCAGACCAACCTCAAGCGCATGCTGGCCTATTCGACCGTCTCGCACATCGGCTTCCTGCTGATGGGCATTGCCGGCGGTGGTGAGCAGGGCTATTCGGCGGCAATGTTCTACGCGATGGTCTATGCGCTGATGTCCACCGCCGCGTTCGGCGTGATCATCGCGCTGTCGCGCGCCGGCTTCGAAGCCGAGAACATCGAGGACTTCAAGGGCCTGAACGCCCGCAACCCGTGGATGGCCGGGCTGATGCTGTGCGCGATGTTCTCGCTGGCAGGCATCCCGCCGTTCCTCGGCTTCTGGGCCAAGCTGGCGGTGCTGGGCGCGGCCGTCAACGGCGGCCTGCTGTGGCTGGCGATCCTCGGCGTGATCAGCGCGGTGATGGGCTGCTTCTACTACCTGCGCGTGGTCAAGGTGATGTACTTCGATGAGCCGGTTGGCGAGCCGCTGCCGCGCCACAACGACCGGGTACTGGGCATTGTGCTGGGCGTGAACTGCGTGGGCTTGCTGGTGCTGCCGCTGGGTCTGGGCGTGCTGGCTGAATGGGTGCGTACCGCATTCACGCATTTGTCCTGAAGTGGATACAAAACGGCGCGCCTCGTGTAATATGCGCGCCCTGAGTTGACGGCAACGGCGGGTTCGCGGTTGCCGAGGGTCACCGGGAGGTGGCCCGGCGGAAGATTCCGGTCTTCCGTTGTTTCTCCGGAGCTTTCCGGTTCGGGAGAAACAATGTGGTAATGAAGCTTGCAATATCGGCGACATTGCCTCATAATTCCGCTTCTGCTGCGGGGTGGAGCAGTCTGGCAGCTCGTCGGGCTCATAACCCGAAGGTCGCAGGTTCAAATCCTGCCCCCGCTACCAGTTTCAGTTGCCGGTGGTTTCAGCATCATCGGCACTCTGGATCTGGGCTCGCAAGAACGTTTGCTTCCGTTCCTGCAACCGGAATCCATTCACCGGATTCATACCGGACAAAGGGCCCAGTCGGGCCCTTTGCTGTTTCCGCAAGACGAAAACCAAGGGCCGGCGGGCGTCGGTCATTCTTCAAATCAATTCAAGGCAGTCCGTGAGCGACAAGGCAACCGAAATCGCCAATCTGCTGGCTCCCACCGTGCAAGCCCTGGGGCTGGAACTGCTGGGTGCCGAATACCTGCCGGCACCGGGCGGCGCAACGCTGCGCCTGTACGTTGACGTGCCGCTGGCCGAGCAGCCCGAGCGCGTGGTCAATATCGACGACTGCGAGCGGGTCAGCCGCGAAGTCTCCGCGCAACTGGACGTGGAAGACCCGATCAGCGGCAACTACACGCTGGAAGTGTCTTCGCCGGGCGTGGACCGCCCGCTGTTCACGCTGGAACAGTTCGAGCGTCATATCGGCGAGTCGGCCAAGGTCGGGTTGAAGTTGCCGCAGCAAAACCGCCGCCGCCTGCAGGGCGGGATCGTTGCGGTGGACCATGAACAGGGCACGGTGACCTTCGACGTCGACGGTAAGCCGTTCGTGGCCACTTTCGACAACATCGACAAGGCGCGCATCATTCCGGACTGGGCCGCCCTCGGCCTGGCGCCGACCAAACCCGTTGGCCCGGCCCCCAAGGGCGGCAAGGCCGGCAACAAATCCAACAACGAAACCGCGGCTGGCAAGCCGCGTGCGGAGTAAGCCGATGAGCAAGGAACTTTTGCTGGTAGTCGACGCGGTCGCCAACGAAAAAGGCGTGCCGCGTGAAGTGATCTTCGATGCGATCGAAGCCGCGCTGGCTTCGGCGGCGAAGAAGCGCTATCCCGACCAGGATGTGGTGGCGCGCGTGGCCATCGACCACAAGGACGGCAGCTACGAGACTTTCCGCCGCTGGGAAGTGGTGGCCGACGACGTGGTGATGGAGTCGCCCGATCGCCAGATCCGCATGATGGATGCGGTTGACGAGGCCGACGACGTCGAGATCGGCGACTACATCGAAGAGCAGATCGAAAACCCGGATTTCGGCCGCATCGCCGCGCAGGCGGCCAAGCAGGTGATCGTGCAGCGCGTGCGCGAGGCCGAGCGCCAGCAGGTCGTGGATGCGTGGAAGGACCGCGTCGGCGAGCTGGTCACCGGTGTGGTCAAGCGCGCCGAACGCGGCAACATCTACGTCGACCTGGGCGGCAATGCCGAGGCGTTCATCCCCAAGGACAAGGGCATTCCGCGCGACGTGCTGCGCGCCGGTGACCGCGTGCGCGGCTATCTGGCTGAAGTGCGCTCGGAACCGCGTGGCCCGCAGTTGTTCATCAGCCGCGCCGCTCCCGAATTCATGATCGAGCTGTTCAAGCTGGAAGTACCGGAAGTCGGCCAGGGTCTGGTGGAAATCAAGGCCTGTGCCCGCGATCCGGGCGACCGCGCCAAGATCGCCGTGCTGGCACACGACACCCGCACCGACCCGATCGGCGCCTGCATCGGCATGCGCGGCTCGCGCGTGCAGGCCGTGTCCAACGAGCTCAATGGCGAGCGCGTGGACATCGTGCTGTGGAATGACAGCCCGGCCAACTTCGTCATCAATGCGATGGCGCCGGCCGAAGTACAGTCGATCATCGTCGACGAGGACAGGCATTCGATGGACCTGGCCGTGGCCGAGGATCGTCTGGCCCAGGCCATCGGCAAGGGCGGCCAGAACGTGCGTCTGGCCAGCCGCCTGACCGGTTGGCAGCTCAACGTGATGACCCAGGACCAGGTCACCGCCAAGTCCGAGGCCGAGCAGACCGTCGCCCGCCAGTTGTTCATGGACAAGCTGGAAGTGGACGAGGAAATCGCCGGCATCCTGGTCAGCGAGGGCTTCGGCACCGTCGAGGAAATCGCCTACGTGCCGATCGGCGAGTTGCTGGCGGTGGAAGGTTTCGACGAGGACATCGTCGAGGAGCTGCGTGCGCGTGCCCGTGATGCGCTGCTCAACGAGGCGCTGGCGGTGGAAGAGGGCGCCGATGGTGCGCCGGCCGACGACTTGCTGGCACTGCCGGGCATGGACGAGGCTGTGGCCCAGGCACTGGCGGCCAACGGCGTGCTCACCAGCGAGGATCTGTCGGACCTGGCGGCTGACGAGATCGTCGAGTTCGGCATCGAGGGTGTGGACCTGGAGCGCGCCGCGGCGCTGGTCCTGGCCGCGCGTGCCGAGGAGATTGCCCGGTTGGAGCGTGGCGAATGAGCCAGCGATGAACAGTGCCCTGAGCCGTTCAGGGCGTAGACTCCGCGCTGCCTTCGTACCTGACGAGGGGGCGCCCAAAAGATCATAGGATCCGAATGTCGCAGCAAACCACCATCCGCAAGCTCGCCCAACTGGTCAACACGCCGGTGGAGAAACTGCTGGAACAGCTGGCCCAGGCCGGCATGAAGTTCAGCGGTCCCGACCAGGTCGTGACCAGTGCCGAGAAAGTGAAGCTGCTTGGTTTCCTTCGCCGTTCCCACGGCAAGGACGAGCAGGTTGTCGACGAGGCTGACGCCGCGCCGAAGAAGATCACCCTGAGCCGCCGCACGCAGCAGGAAGTGACGGTCAGCACCGGCCGCAACAAGGCCACGGTCAATGTCGAAGTTCGCCAGAAGCGCACTTACGTCAAGCCGAGCAATGGCAGCGCGCAGGCGGTTGACCCCAGCGCCGAGCGCGCGGAAATCCTGCGCAAGCTCGAGGAATCGCGCCAGCGCAACCTCGACGAGCAGCGCATGCTGGCTGAAAAGGACCGCGCGCGCGCCGATGAAATCGCCAGGCAAAAGGCGGCCGAAGAGGCCGAGCGCCAGCGCGTGGCCGCCGAGCAGAAGGCAGCGGAGGACGTGGTGCAGGTGGCCAATGCCCCGGTGGCCGCAAGCGACAAGGACGAGCCGGTGAGCAAGAGCGCGCGTCATGCGCCGCCGCCGGCCCGTGCCGCCGAACGCCCCTCTTCGCACGCCAAACCGGGCAACCGTACCCGTGGCACGCCCGGTGCTGCCGATGACAGTGGCCGTTTCGGTGGGCAGTTGCACCTGTCGGCCTCCGATCGTGCCCGTCGCGGCAACAACAGCAATTCGCGTGGCCGCCCGGGTGGGCGGGTGCAGCACGGCCGTCGTGGCTCCGAGCAGTCGCGCGGCGGTGGCGGCAGCCACGGCTTCGAGCGTCCGACCGCGCCGGTGGTGCGCGAAGTTGCCATCGGTGAAACCATCACCGTGGCCGACCTGGCTCAGAAGCTGGCGCTGAAGGGCGGTGAAGTGGTCAAGGCGCTGTTCAAGATGGGCGTGATGGCCACCATCACCCAGTCCATCGACCATGACACCGCAGCGCTGGTGACCGAGGAACTCGGCCACAAGGCGGTGCGTGCCGGCAACAACGATGCCGAAGACGCATTGTTGGCTATCACCGATACCAACCAGGGCGATGCGGTACCGCGTCCGCCGGTGGTGACCATCATGGGCCACGTCGACCACGGCAAGACCTCGCTGCTGGACTACATCCGCCGCACCAAGGTCGCCACTGGCGAGGCCGGTGGCATCACCCAGCATATCGGTGCTTACCACGTGACCACGCCGAAGGGCGTGATCAGTTTCCTCGATACCCCCGGCCACGCTGCGTTTACCTCGATGCGTGCCCGTGGCGCGCAGTTGACCGACGTGGTGGTGGTGGTGGTGGCCGCCGACGACGGCGTCATGCCGCAGACCAAGGAAGCCATCCAGCACGCTCGCGCCGCCAATGCGCCGATCGTGGTGGCGATCAACAAGATCGACAAGGCATCGGCCGACCCGATGCGGGTCAAGAACGAACTGCTTGCCGAGCAAGTGGTGGCCGAAGACTTCGGTGGTGACATCCAGATGGTGGAAATCTCCGCCAAGACGGGCTTGGGCATCGACGACCTGCTGGACGCGATTTCGCTGCAGGCCGAAGTGCTGGAACTGAAGGCGGTAGCCGAAGGCCGCGCCAGCGGTGTGGTCATCGAGTCGGCGCTGGACAAGGGCCGCGGCCCGGTGGCAACGGTGCTGGTGCAGCAGGGTCAGCTCAAGAAGGGCGACTACCTGGTGTGCGGCATCCAGTACGGTCGCGTGCGTGCGCTGTTCGACGAAACCGGCGGCCAGGTGGCCGAGGCGGGTCCGTCGATCCCGGTGCAGGTGCTGGGCCTGTCCGGCGTGCCGGAGGCCGGTGATGACTTCGTCGTGGTCGAGGACGAGCGCCTGGCCAAGGACGTTGCGCAGACCCGCGAAACCAAGCGTCGCGAGTCGCGCCTGGTCGCCACGGCGGGCAGCCGCATGGAAGACATCATGGCGCAGTTGGGCAAGGGCGAAGGCCAGCAGGTGTTGAACCTGCTGATCAAGGCCGACGTCCAGGGTTCGGTGCAGGCACTGAGCCAGTCGCTGGTGGGCCTGTCCAACGACGACATCCGCATCAACGTGATCCACTCCGGCGTGGGCGGCATCACCGAATCGGACGCCAACTCGGCAGTGGCCTCCAAGGCCACGGTCATCGGCTTCAACGTGCGTGCGGATGCTTCGGCACGCCGCATCATCGAATCCAATGGCGTCGACCTGCGTTACTTCTCGATCATCTATGACGTGATCGACCAGGTGAAGCAGGTGGCCTCGGGCTTGCTGGGCGTGGAAATCCGCGAGGAGATCATCGGCATCGCCGAGGTCCGCGACGTGTTCCGCAGCTCCAAGTTCGGCGCGGTTGCAGGCTGCATGATCGTGGAGGGCGTGGTGAAGCGGAACAAGCCGATCCGCGTGCTGCGCGACAGCGTGGTGGTGTTCGAAGGCGAACTGGAATCGCTGCGCCGCTTCAAGGAAAACGTCGAGGAAGTTCGCAACGGTACCGAGTGTGGTATCGGCGTGAAGGCCTACAACGACGTCAAGGCCGGTGACCAGATCGAGTGCTTCGAGCGCATCGAAGTGCCGCGCACCCTGTAATACGCAATGACGGCCGGCCTGCATGACGCGGGCCGGTCGTATTTTCCATGCAGCAACAGACGAGCGAGACTCCGTGCCCAAGACCTTCCACCGTACCGACCGTGTTTCCGCGCAGATCCGCCGTGATCTGGGCACGCTGGTGCACGCCGCCGTGCGCGAGCATGGGTTGCCGTCGGTCAGTGTTTCGGATGTGGAAGTCACCCGCGACATGGCCCATGCCAAGGTGTTCGTCACCGCGCTGATGCCGGAGCGTTCGGCCGAGGCGGTCAAGGGCCTGCGCGAGCTGGCCGGCGAACTGCGCACCGGCCTGGCCCGGGCGATGAAGCTGCGTCACGTGCCGGAACTGCATTTCCATTACGACGACTCGGTCGATCGCGGCGAGCGCATCGACAACCTGCTGCGCGACCTGCCCGATGCGCAGCCGGCACAGCCCGGGGCCGACGAAGAGTAGAAGCCGAGGCAGCCCGCGAGGGCTGTTCTGGTATCCGGCCGATCCTCCCGATATCCGCTGGCCGCGGTGGTGTCCCGCCGTGGCCGGCCCGACAAGGGTTCCCATGCGCCCCCGTATCCAATTCCGTCGCCTGGACGGCATCGTCCTGCTCGACAAGCCTGCCGGCATGAGCTCCAACACTGCATTGCAGGTGGCGCGTCGGCTGTTCCGTGCCGAGAAGGGCGGCCATACCGGCAGCCTCGATCCGCTGGCCACCGGCCTGCTGCCGCTGTGCTTCGGCGAGGCGACCAAGATCGCCGGGCTGCTGCTGGGTTCGGCCAAGGCCTATGACGCCGACATCGCGCTGGGCGCCACCACCGACACCGACGACGCCGATGGCGCGATATTGCTGCAGCGGTCGGTACCGGTGATCGACGCGGCGACCTTGCAACGGGCGCTGGACGCGCTGACCGGCCACATCCGCCAGCGCGCCCCGATCTATTCGGCGCTGAAGCAGGGCGGCGAGCCCTTGTACGTGAAGGCGCGCCGCGGCGAGGCCATCGAGGCACCCGAGCGCGAGGTGCACGTGCAGGCCATCGAGGTGCTGGAACAACAGCCCGCCCACCTGCGCCTGCGCGTGACCTGCGGCTCCGGCACCTACATTCGTAGCCTCGCGCGCGACCTGGGCGAAGCGCTTGGCTGCGGCGCGCACATCACCGCATTGCGCCGGTTGTGGGTGGAACCGTTCCGCTTGCCGCACATGATCGGTCTGGACGCGCTGCGCACTCTGGCTGAAGGCGACGACGATGCGGCCCTGCTGCAGTGGCTGCTGCCGTTGCAGGCCGGGCTGGTCGATTTCAACCGGGTCGAGTTGGATGCCGGGCAGGCCGCCCGCTTCAACATGGGCCAGCGTTTGCGCAACCCGGCCTGGCCGGAGGGCCAGGTGGTGGTGTTCGACCCGGAGCGGGCGCTTGGCCTGGGCCAGGTGGACGCGGCCGGGCTGCTGGCGCCGCAGCGCCGTTTCAACGCCTGAACAGGCGCTGCCTGAATGACACCAGCCACCCCGCTCCTTGTGGCGGGTGCGCCGGATCGTTACAATTTTGCGGCCCTTCGACGGGCACCGGCCCGCCAGCGGTAGGCCATCTTTCCATAATTCCCGTAAACGGCGAGCTGCGCGGTGCGTCATCAGCACGTTCCTGCCGGCCACGCATCCAAGAGAAAAGCAATCATGTCGATCGACACCCAGAGCGTCATTGAAGACAACAAGCGCGGCACCAACGACACCGGTTCACCGGAAGTCCAGGTGGCCCTGCTGACCGCCCGCATCGGCCAGTTGACCGAGCACTTCAAGCTCCACAAGAAGGATCACCACAGCCGCCGCGGCCTGCTGCAACTGGTCAACCGCCGCCGCAGCCTGCTCGACTACCTGAAGAAAAAGGACGTCGAGCGCTACAAGGCCCTGATCGAAAAGCTTGGCCTGCGTCGCTGATCAGCTCTCCCACCGCGGCGCAGCGATGCGCCGCGGTTTTGTTTTTGCAGCATCGAAGTAACCGGCGGCCGGGATGACCGGCCATCCGCCAGCGGCAAGGGTCGCAGGCGGTCCATTCGCAGACAGCATTTCCAAGGACACCCTCCGTGGCAAAAATCACCAAAACCTTCCAGTACGGCAAACACACCGTCACGCTCGAAACCGGCGAAGTCGCCCGCCAGGCCAGCGGTGCGGTCATCGTCAAGATGGACGACACCGTGCTGCTGGTCTCCGCCGTTGCCGCCAAGAGCGCGCGCGAGGGCCAGGACTTCTTCCCGCTGACTGTCGATTACCAGGAGAAGTTCTACGCTGGTGGCCGCATCCCGGGTGGCTTCTTCAAGCGCGAAGGCCGTGCCACGGAGAAGGAAACGCTGATCTCGCGCCTGATCGACCGCCCGATCCGCCCGCTGTTCCCGAACGACTACAAGAACGAAGTGCAGATCATCGCCACGGTGATGTCGCTGAACCCGGACATCGACGGCGACATCGCCGCGCTGATCGGCGCTTCGGCCGCCCTGTCACTGGCCGGCACCCCGTTCAAGGGCCCGATCGGTGCCGCCAAGGTCGGCTACAAGAACGGTGAGTACATCCTCAACCCGACCGTGACCGAGCTGAAGGATTCGCAGTTGGAGCTGGTCGTCGCCGGTACCGCCAACGCCGTGCTGATGGTGGAATCCGAAGCCGCGTTGCTGTCCGAGGAAGTGATGCTGGGTGCGGTGACCTTCGGCCACCGTGAAATGCAGAAGGTCATCAACGCGATCAACGAGCTGACCGTCGAAGCCGGCACCAGGCCGAGCGACTGGGTCGCACCGGCCAAGAACGACGCGCTGATCTCGGCGCTGAAGGAAGCGGTCGGCGGCAAGCTGGCCGACGCCTTCCAGGTGCGCGACAAGCTGCAGCGCCGCGACGCCATCTCGGCGATCAAGAAGGACGTGGTCGAGCAGTTGGCCGGTCGCGTCGCCGCCGAGGGCTGGAACCCGGCCGAGCTGTCGAAGGAATTCGGCGAGCTGGAATACCACACCATGCGCGACTCGGTGCTGGACACCAAGGTCCGCATCGACGGCCGTGCGCTGGACACGGTGCGTCCGATCAGCGTGAAGGCCGGCGTGCTGCCGCGTACCCACGGCTCGGCGCTGTTCACCCGTGGCGAGACCCAGGCGATCGTGGTCACCACGCTGGGCACCGCCCGCGACGGCCAGATCATTGACGCCGTTGCCGGTGAGTACAAGGAAAACTTCCTGTTCCACTACAACTTCCCGCCCTACTCGGTCGGTGAGTGCGGCCGCATGATGGGCCCGAAGCGCCGCGAAATCGGCCACGGCCGCCTCGCCAAGCGTGGCGTGCTGGCGGTGATGCCGACCGTGGAAGAGTTCCCCTACACCATTCGCGTGGTCTCGGAAATCACCGAATCCAACGGCTCCTCGTCGATGGCTTCGGTGTGCGGCTCCTCGCTGGCGCTGATGGACGCCGGCGTGCCGGTCAAGGCACCGGTGGCGGGCATCGCGATGGGCCTGGTGAAGGAAGACGACCGCTTCGTCGTGCTGAGCGACATCCTGGGTGATGAAGACCACCTGGGCGACATGGACTTCAAGGTCGCCGGTACTTCCGAAGGCGTGTCCGCGCTGCAGATGGACATCAAGATCGAAGGCATCACCGAAGAGATCATGAAGCAGGCACTGCAGCAGGCCAAGGCCGGCCGCCTGCACATCCTCGGCGAAATGGCCAAGGCGCTGACCGCGCCGCGCGAAGAGCTGAGCGACTACGCGCCGCGCCTGCTGACGGTCAAGATCCACCCGGACAAGATCCGCGAAGTGATCGGCAAGGGCGGTTCGGTGATCCAGGCGATCACCAAGGAAACCGGCACCCAGATCGACATCCAGGACGACGGCACCATCACCATTGCTTCGGTGAACAACGCCGCCGCACAGGAAGCCAAGCGCCGCATCGAGCAAATCACCTCGGACGTCGAGCCGGGCCGCATCTACGAAGGCAAGGTCGCCAAGATCATGGACTTCGGTGCGTTCGTCACCATCCTGCCGGGCAAGGACGGCCTGGTGCACGTCTCGCAGATTTCTTCCGAGCGCGTGGAGAAGGTCGGCGACAAGCTGAAGGAAGGCGACGTGGTCAAGGTCAAGGTGCTGGAAGTGGACAAGCAAGGCCGCATCCGCCTGTCGATGAAGGCCGTGGAAGAAGGCGAGGGCGTCTCGGCCGAATAAGCCGGGGTAGCCCCAACTTCGCATCGGAAAAGCGGGCCTCGTGCCCGCTTTTCTTTTGTGCGCTGCACCGGGCCGGGCGGATTAACGAAGACTGCTTTTTGCCGGATTCCCCACAGCTCTTGCAGCGCTTGTCCGATGGCTGCTGCGGCCCGGACTACGCACGATGGCTCCGGTCCGGGACGGAGTGGCGCGGGTGAGCGGGTGGCGACGATGGACGCAAGCCAAAGCGGTAGCGCAGCCGGCACTTGGCAAGGCGGTGGCCGCGGGTTTCAGCGCCGGTATCTGCATCGCGCTGTGGGCGCCGGTGCTACCGCCGGGCTGGCTGCGTTGGAGCCTGTTGCTGGTCGGCTTGTGCGCCTGGTTGCGCATGCGCCGGTGGCGCTGGTTCGGTGCCTTGCTCGCTGGTGCCGGCTGGGCCGCCTTGCACGCCGGTTGGGTGTTGGACGCACAACTGCCGTTCCGGCTGGAAGGCAGCGAGATTGCCGTTGCCGGCACCGTGGTTTCGCTGCCGGAAGTCGAGGTGCGACGCACGCGCTTCCGCTTCCGTGTCGATGACGATGCCGGCCAGCCTTCAGTGTTGCGCGGCAAGCTGTTGCAACTGGCCTGGTACGACGATTTTTCCGCCGAGCAAGCGGGGCCACGGATGCAACTGGCGGCCGGTGCGCGTTGGCATTTCAGGTTGCGGCTGCGTGCGCCGCGCGGGCTGGCCAATCCCGGTGGTTTCGATGCCGAGCGGCATGCACTGGCGCAGCGGATTGCCGCCAGTGGGCTGGTACGACCGGAGGCTGCGCAGCAACGGGCTGCTTCTGCCGGTTTGCAGGCTTGGCGCGAGCGCATGGCGGCGCGGATCGGCGCAGCGGTCGAGCAGCCGTCGGCGCGATTTGTGCAGGCATTGGCGGTGGGTGATACCCGCGGGCTGGATGATGCCGATTGGCAGATGCTGCGGGCCACCGGGCTGACCCACCTGATCGCCATTTCCGGTTTCCATGTCGGCATGGTCGCCGGTTTTGTCGCGTTGCTCGCGGGCGGTTTGTGGCGGGTGCTGCCGTGGCTGGGGCGTTGCTGTCCGCGCCCGCATGCGGCGGCCGTAGCCGCGTTGTGCGGGGCGCTGGGCTATGCGGCGGTCGCCGGCTTCGCGCTGCCGACGGTGCGCACGGTGCTGATGATCGCGGTAGTTGTGCTGGCACGGTTGGGGCGGCGTCCCGGCAGTGTCGCTGGGGCCTTGGCACTGGCCGCGCTTGCGGTGCTGGCATGGGATCCGTTGTCGGTGTTGATGGCCGGTTTCTGGCTGAGTTTTGCTGGCGTGGCCTGGCTGGTCTGGTGCCTGCCCGGACGGCTGCACTGGCTGCGGGGTTTCCTGTCGGCACAGATGGTGGCGACGGTGGGCCTGCTGCCATTCACCGCGATGCTGTTCGACCAGGCCTCGTTGGCCGGGCCGCTGGCCAACCTGCTGGCGATTCCGTGGTGGAGCCTGGTGGTGGTGCCGCTGGCATTGCTGGGTACCGGTCTGGAGGCGGTCTGGCCCGGTGCCGGGCTGTGGTCGTGGCAGGCCTCGGCATGGTGTTTCGAGCTGAGTCTGGCGCCACTGTCGTGGCTGGCAGGGAGCCGTTTCGCCTTGTGGTGGTTGCCGGAGGCGCGCTGGTTCGCACTGCCGCTGGCATTGGCCGGGGCATTGTGGCTGCTGCTTCCGCGTGGTATTCCCGGCAAGTTATTTGCAATGCTGCTGTGGTTGCCGTTGTTGTGGCCGCGGCAGGAGTTGCCGCGGCGCGGAGAGGTCGAGCTGGTGCTGTTCGATGTCGGGCAGGGGCTGTCGGTGTTGGTGCGTACCGCCAGGCACCGCCTGCTCTATGACGCCGGGCCGGCGGTACGCGATGGCTTCGATGCCGGCGAGCGCGTGGTGGTGCCGGCGTTGCATGCGCTGGGCGTGGGGCGGCTTGATGCGCTGGTCGTCAGCCACGGCGACAACGATCATGCCGGCGGTGCCGAAGCGGTGAATGCCGCATTGCCGGTGGCAGCCCGCTACGCGCCACCGGGCATGCCGTCGGCGCTGGCGGTGGATGCCTGCGTGGCCGGGCAGGGCTGGCAGTGGGACGGGGTGCATTTCGAATTCCTGCATCCGGGTGCCGGTTTTCCCTACCTGCGCAACGAATCCAGTTGCGTGTTGCGGGTGCAGTCGCGCCACGGTGCGGTGCTGTTGACCGGTGACGTCGGCGAGGTCATCGAGCAGGGGCTGGTCAAACGCCAGCGCGGGCAATTGCGTGCCGACGTGGTGCTGGCACCGCACCACGGCAGCGGCGGTTCCTCGTTGCCGGCATTCGTGGCCGCCACGCAGGCGCGGCTGGTGCTGGTGTCGGCCGGCCACCGCAACCGTTTCGGTCATCCGCGGCCGGAGGTGGTGGAGCGCTGGCAACATGCCGGAGCGGAGGTACTGGTCACTGCCGGCAGCGGTGCGGTCAGGGTCTGGCTGGGCGAAGAAGGCCTGCAACTGCGTGAACGTCGGGTCTGGCGCCGCCGTTCGTGGGACGCTGCCGGGCGGGAACGGGCGGCTGCTATTCTATCGGCCGACGAACAGGCGGCCTTGGTGCCGGAGGGTTGAAACGTGTGGGAACTGGTCAAGGCCGGCGGTTGGCCGATGGTGCCGCTGCTGCTGTTGGGCGTACTGGCTTTGGCGATTGTCCTGGAGCGTTTCTGGAGCCTGCGCCGCAACGAGGTGCTGCCGCCGGGGCTGGGGCAGGAAGTGCGCAACTGGGCCGCGCGCGGCAAGCTTGACGCTTCCCACATCGAATCGCTGCGCGCCAACTCGCCGTTGGGTGCATTGCTGGCGGCGGCGCTGGAAGCCCGCAACCGCCCGCGCGACCAGCTCCGTGAACGCATCGAGGATGCCGGCCGGCACCTGGTCCATCGCATGAGCCGCTACATGAACGCGCTGGGCACCATCGCCTCGGCCGGGCCGCTGCTGGGCCTGCTGGGCACGGTGATCGGCATGATCCAGATGTTCCTGGGCATCCTCGACCACGGCGTGGGCGACGTGAACCAGCTTGCAGGCGGCATCGGCAAGGCGCTGGTGTGCACCGCCACCGGCATGATCGTGGCAATCCCCGCACTGATGTTCCACCGTTATTTCCGCGGCCGCATCGATGGCTACGTGATCGAGATGGAACACGAGGCCAATGCCTTGCTGGACACGCTCGACGGCCGCCCGGCGGTGATGGCCGCCGGCCGCAAGCCGGCGCAGGCGACGGCAGCGGCCAAGGCCTGACCCGGCATGCGCATCCGCAACGACCGTGCCCAGGACGAACCGCACATCGATCTGGTGCCGCTGATCGACGTGATCCTGGTGCTTATCATCTTCTTCGTGGTCACCACCACCTTCGATGCGCGCTCGACCTTGCAGGTGCAACTGCCCACCGCCAGCCAGCAGCAGAACAGCGAGCCACCACGCGCGCTGAGCGTGCTGGTCAATGCCGAAGGCCGTTATTTCATCAATGACCAGGAAGTGCTGCGCAGCGACCTCGAATCGGTCAAGCGCACCATTGCCCAGGTGGCCGGTGACGACCGCGAGCAGACCGTGCTGCTGCGCGCCGACGCACGCACGCCCTACCAGGCGGTGGTGACGGTGCAGGATGCGCTGGGCCAACTCGGCTTCCGCCGCATCGCCATCGCCACTGCGCCGGAGGCCCGGCAATGAGTGCCGTCACTCCTTGGCAGACCTACAAGCGGCTGCTCGGCTTCGCCGCCCCTTATCGGCCGTTGTTGGTGCTGGCGGCGCTGGGCATGCTGATCGAGGCGCTGGCCGGTGGTGGCTTCCTCTTCCTGATGAGTCCAATCACCAACAACCTGGTGAATCCAGAGGACATCAACTGGTGGATGCCACTGGCGATTGTCGGCCTGTTCCTGTTGCGCGGCATTGCCGGCTACCTGACCGACATCGGCATGGGCAAGGCCGCGCGCAGCATCGCCCGCGACCTGCGGGTGCGGGTATTGGGCAAGTACCTGCGGCTGCCGGGCCAGCGCTTCGACGCCGAGCCGGTGCCGTCGATGCTGGTGCGGCTGGGCTCGGACAGCGATCAAGTCGCACAGGCGGCCGTCGACGCGATGAAGGTGGTGCTGCAGCAGTCGCTGCAAGTGCTGGTCTCGCTGGCGACGATGTTGTGGTACAGCTGGCAGGTGACCTTGGCGATCTTCGTGCTGGCGCCGCCGCTGGCGTGGGTGATGAGCAAGGTGGCCAGGCGTTACCGCCGCATCAGCCACCTTATCCAGGAAAGTGGCGCCGAATTGCTGCAGGCCGCCGACCAGAGCTTGTCCAGCCAGCAGGAGGTCAAGATCTATGGCGCCCGGCACAGCGAGATCGAGCGCTATGGCGCGTTGGCCGACACCAACCTGAAGCTGGCGATGAAGGTGGAGGCCACCCGCAGCATTTCCTCGGCGATGGTGCAGTTGATGGGGTCGGTGGGGCTGGCCGCGCTGCTGCTGATTGCCGGCCACGAAGCGGCGGCCGGGCGGCTGACTGTCGGCGATTTCGTTACGATGATGCTGGCGATGATGACGATCATCCCGGCACTCAAGCAACTGACCAACGTGCAGAACATGACCCAGCGCGGCATTGCTTCGGCGCAGCGCCTGTTCGTGGTCTTGGACGCCGATGACGAACCTGATGCCGGCACGCTCACGCTCGAACGTGCGACGGGAGCACTGGAATTCCGCGACGTCACCGCACGCTACACGGAACAGGTACAACCGGCGCTGGAAGGCGTCAGCTTCATCGCCCGTCCGGGCACGGTGACCGCCATCGTCGGCCGTTCCGGCAGCGGCAAGTCCACGCTGATCAAGCTGATCCCGCGTTTCTACGAACCGGAATCCGGGCAGATCCTGCTCGACGGCCACCCGTTGCAGGATTACCGGCTGGCGGACCTGCGCCGGCAGATCGCGCTGGTCGGGCAGCAGGTGGTGCTGTTCGACGGCAGCGTCGCGCAGAACATCGCCTACGGTGAGTTGCAGGAGCGCAGTGCGGGGCAGTTGCAGCAGGCCATCGACAGCGCCAACGCGCGCGAATTCGTCGAGCAACTGCCGCAGGGTGTGGACGCACCGGTCGGGGCCAAGGGCGGGCGGCTGTCCGGCGGCCAGCGCCAGCGCCTGGCGATTGCGCGGGCGATGCTCAAGGACGCACCGATCCTGATCCTCGACGAGGCCACCGCCGCGCTGGACAACGAATCGGAACGGCTGGTGCAGGATGCATTGCAGAAGCTGATGCCGGACCGCACCACGCTGGTCATCGCCCACCGCCTGTCCACCATCGAACATGCCGACCAGGTGCTGGTGATGGACCAGGGGCGCATCGTCGAGCGCGGCACGCACAGCGAGCTGCTGGCGCTGGGCGGGCTTTACGAACACCTGTACCGCATGCAGTTCCGGGAAAGGCAGGAGTGATGGCGGGCAAGGGGACGCAGACGCCGGCGTGGTGGTACGACGGCGCGCCGGTACCATTGCCAGCGCGCTTGCTGGCACCGCTGTATGCCGCCATCGCCGGCCTGCGCCGCGGCCTGTATCGGCGCGGCTGGTTGCGCAGCCGGCAGGTGTCGGTGCCGGTGATCGTGGTCGGCAACATCACCGCCGGTGGTACCGGCAAGACGCCGTTGACCATCGAGCTGGTCGAGCGCCTGCGCGCTGCCGGCTGGAAACCGGGCGTGGCCAGCCGCGGCTACGGCCGCGACGATGCCGGCAGCGCACGCTGGATCACCCCGGAGCTGGCGCCGGAACTGGGCGGCGACGAGCCGGTGCTGATTGCGTGGAAGACCGGGGTGCCGGTGCGCGTGGACAAGGACCGCGTCGCCGCCGCCAGGGCATTGCTGGCGGCCGGCTGCGACGTCGTGGTCTGCGATGACGGCCTGCAGCATTACCGGCTGGCGCGCGACATCGAGATCGAGGTGGTCGATGCGCAGCGCCGCTACGGCAACGGCCGGCCGATGCCGGCCGGGCCGCTGCGCGAGCCGGTGGCGCGCGCGGCCGACTGCGATTTCCGCGTGGTCAATCTCGGCCAGGCCAGCGACGACGCGCAGGCTCCGATGGCTTCGGGTTTCGGCGAATGGGCGATGCGATTGCACATCGACAACGCACGCCCGCTGCGTGGCGGCCGTGAGCGGCCGTTGCAGGGTTTTGCCGGGCTGCGCGTGCATGCGGTGGCCGGTATCGCGCACCCGCAGCGCTTCTTCCAGATGCTGCGCGCGCGCGGCATCGGCGTGGTCCCGCATGCCTTCGCCGACCACCATCGCTACCAGGCATTGGACCTGTCCTTCGGCAGCGAGTTGCCGGTGCTGATGACCGAGAAGGACGCGGTCAAGTGCAAGGCCTTCGCCAATGACTGGCATTACGCAGTGCCGTTGCGGGCCGAATTGCCGGCCGCGTTCTGGGTGGCGTTGCTGGATCGGCTGGGCAAACTGGCGCGGGCGTGATTCTTCTCCCGGAGGGAGACTTGTCGAATTCGGTCCGAAATGGGCGAGGAGTTGAGATGAATGACGTTCCCGGTTTCGCGGTGGCAATCCCGGCGCGCTACGCCTCCACCCGCCTGCCCGGCAAGCCGCTGGCCGCATTGGCGGGGGTGCCGATGGTGGTGCACGTGGCGCGGCGCGCGCTGGCGGCGGGTGCGCGCGAGGTGTGGGTGGCGACCGACGATGCCCGCATCGCCGCCGCGCTGGAAGGAGTCGACGGCGTGTGCGTGGCGATGACCCGCGCCGACCACACCTCCGGCACCGATCGGCTGGCCGAGTGCGCGCAGCAGGCCGGTTGGAGTGACGAGGACATCGTGGTCAATCTGCAAGGTGACGAGCCGTTCGCCCCCGCCGCTGGCATCCGCGCGGTGGTGGCGACGCTGGCCGCCAGCGGTGCGCCGATGGCGACGCTGGCCACGCCGGTCGAGGATGCGCCGACCCTGTTCGACCCCAACGTGGTCAAGCTGGTGCGCAATGCACAAGGCGACGCGCTGTATTTCAGCCGTGCGCCGATCCCTTGGCACCGCGATGCCTTCGCCCACTCGCATGACGTGCTGCCGCCGGGGCAATGGCTGCGCCACATCGGCATCTACGGCTATCGCGCCGGGTTCCTGCAACGCTTCGCGGCGATGCCGCCGGGCTCCCTTGAGCAGGTCGAGTCGCTGGAACAATTGCGCGTGCTGGAAGCCGGCTTCCGTATCGCGGTATCGCTGTCACCGGAGCCGTTCCCGCCCGGTATCGACACGCCGGAAGACCTGGCCCGCGCCGATGCCCTGGTGAGGGCCACGGCCTGAAGCCGCCGCTGAGCTGACGGGGCAACGTCTGCCGTTGGCCGCGCGGATCGAGGCGGATTCGGCCGGCAGCTCGGGCCTGCTCCGGACCCGCGTGCCATTGCCTGCACTGGCCGCCGCGGTGCAACGTCTGGCGGTTGCGGTTGAGTCCGGCATAATCGGCCCATGAATGCTCAGAGCACGATGGAACTCCCCCGGTCCGGCATCTGGCTCAACGCGGCCCCGTCCACGTTGCGGGACCACGCCGGACGCCCGCTGGTGCTGGCCTTCGTCAACGGTGCCTCGGTCTGGTGCATGCAGCGGCTGGCCGAAGTGGCGCAGTGGCAGGCGCGCAACCCGGGGCGCCTGCAACTGCTGGTGGCGCAGGTACCGCGCTTCGATTTCGAGCGCGAGCCGCAGCCGGCGCTGAAGCTGCTGCGCCGGCACGGCATCAGCGCGCCGATCCTGCTGGATGCGCAATGGGAAGCGTGGCGTTCCTTCGGGGTCGAGGCGTGGCCGACGCTGCTGTTGCTCGATGCACAGGGGCAGGAGCGTGAGCGCCTGGTAGGCGCTGCCGGCGACCTGGAGCGGGCCCTGAATGCCCTGTGCGAAGGGCTTTCGGCGCCACTGGATGAAGACCTGCGCGGCAACCGCGAAACCAGCCCGGAGCCGCGTCTGCCACTGCGCTTCCCGGCCGGGTTGGTGGCCAGCGCCGACCGCCTCTACGTCGCCGATACCGGCCACCACCGCATCCTCGAATGCACCCATTCCGGCCGTGTGCTGCGCCAGTTCGGCGTCGGTAGTGCCGACCTGGTCAACGGCCCGGCCGGCGAAGCCGCGTTCAACCGCCCGCACGGCATGGTGCTGGAGCGCGAGACGCTGTACGTCGCCGACACCGGCAACCATGCGCTGCGGCGCATCCACCTGCCTAGCGGCCAGGTCGAGACCCTGTGCGGCAACGGACGTGCCGGCGAGCCGACGGCCGGGGTGCTGGCGCAGCCGTGGGACAGCATGTTGAACCACCCGCAGGACATCGCCATCGCCGACAACCAGTTGCATATCGCGATGGCCGGCGACAACCGCATCTGGAGCTACGACCTCGGCCTGCGCTCGCTGCGCTGGCGGGTGGGTGCGGGGGCGGTGGAAGTACGCGACGGTGGCGGCCATCTGGCCGCGCTGGCGCAGCCCTGCGGGCTGGTGGCGGTGCAGCAGGTGCTGTACGTCTGCGACGCATTGGGTTCGGCGATCCGTTCGGTGCAATTGCGCGGTGACGTAGTGCAGACGCTGGTCGGGCAGGGGCCGTGGGAATTCGGCAGCACCGACGGCCCGCGCGCGCAGGCCCATCTGCAATACCCGCAGGCGATCGCGATGGGTAGCGAATCGCCGCTGCTGTGGATTGCCGACGCCGGCAACGGCTGCCTGCGCACCCTGCGTCTGGGTGGCGGCGACCTGACCACCGTCAACCTGCCGCGGCGCCTGCATGGCCCGGCGGCGCTGGCGGTGGCGGCCGGCGCGGTGTGGATTGCCGAAAGCGACGCCCACGCCATTCTGCGTTTCGACCCGGTTAGCGGCGAATTGAGCAACGTGCCGATCGAGGAATGAGCGGCAAGGCAACCAGCGGCTTCGATGGCAAGGCATTTGCGGCGGCGCTGAGCACCGCGCCGGGTGTCTACCGCATGTACGCGACCGACGACACGCTGCTGTACGTCGGCAAGGCGCGCGCGCTGCGCAACCGCGTCGGCAGTTATTTCAACGGCTCGCCCAAGACCCGGCGGATCATGCTGATGCTGGCGCAGGTGGCGCGGATGGACGTGACCGTCACCCGCACCGAGGCCGAGGCGCTGCTGCTGGAAAACCAGCTGATCAAGTCGCTGGCCCCGCGCTACAACGTCTCCCTGCGCGACGACAAGACTTACCCGCAGGTACTGTTGACCCGCGAGCAATGGCCGCGCATCGCCCTGCATCGTGGCCCGCGTTCCATTCCGGGCCGCTATTTCGGCCCGTATCCCGGCGTGGGCGCAGTGCGCGAAACGCTCAACCTGATGCACAAGCTGTTCAAGCTGCGCAGTTGCGAGGACAGCGTGTTCCGCAATCGCTCGCGGCCGTGCCTGCAATACCAGATCGGTCGCTGCAGCGCGCCGTGCGTGGGGCTGGTGGCGCAGGATGATTACGACGAATCGGTGCGGCGTGCGGCACTGTTCCTCGAAGGCAAGAGCGACCAACTGGCCGACGAATTGGTGCAGGCGATGCAGCAGGCCAGCGATGCGCTGCAGTTCGAGCGCGCCGCGCGCCTGCGCGACCTCGTTGCCTCGCTGCGCAGCATGCAGAATCGGCAATACGTGGATGGCCGCGCCGCCGACCTCGACGTGCTGGCCTGCGCGATGCAGGGCGCCAGCGCCTGTGTGCTGCTGCTGGCGTTCCGCGATGGCCGCAACCTCGGCACCCGCGCGTTCTTCCCGCGTACCAATGGTGAAGACAGCGCCGCCGAAGTGCTGGCAGCGTTCGTGTCGCAGTACTACGTCGAACACGCGCCACCGCCGGAAGTGCTGCTGGATCGCGAAATCCCCGAAGCGGAAATGATCGAAGTGGCGCTGGGTGCAGCGGCCGAGCGCAAGGTCGCGCTGAAATGGAACGTGCGTGGCGAGCGTGCCGGCTACGTCGAACTGGCCGCGCGCAATGCGCAGATCACCCTGGTCGCGGAGTTGGATAGCCGTGGCGCGCAGCACGCACGCAGCGAGGCATTGCGCGAAATGCTGGGGCTGGCCGAGCCGGTAAAGCGCGTGGAGTGCTTCGACATCAGCCACACGATGGGCGAGGCAACGGTGGCCTCGTGCGTGGTGTTCGATGCCACCGGCCCGGTGCGCGCGCAGTACCGCCGCTACAACATCAGCGGCATCGAGCCGGGCGACGATTACGCGGCCATGCACCAGGCCATCGACCGCCGCTTCCGCCGCGCGGTGGAGGAGCAGGGCGTGCTGCCGGACGTGCTGCTGATCGACGGTGGTGCTGGGCAACTGGCGCAGGCGCAGGCCGCGTTGGCCGACCTCGGCGTGGAAGGCGTGTTGCTGGTCGGCGTGGCCAAGGGCGTGGAGCGCCGCGCCGGCCACGAGGCGCTGGTGCTGCCGGACGGGCGCGAGCTGCGCCCCGGCGCGGCGTCACCGGCCCTGCAGTTCATCCAGCAAGTGCGTGACGAAGCACACCGCTTCGCCATCACCGGCCACCGCGGGCGTCGGCAGAAGGCGCGCATGACCAGCAAGCTGGAAGACATCGAAGGCATCGGCCCGAAGCGCCGTGCCAGCCTGCTCAAACATTTCGGCGGCATGGCCGGGCTCAAGGCCGCCGGCGAAGCCGAAATCGCGCGCGTGGAAGGCATCAATGCGGCACTGGCCGCGCGCATCTACGCTAACCTTCACGGACTGTCGGTACCGGATCCGGCCGCGGAGCAATGACGTAATGAAGTTGACCATCCCCACCTGGCTGACGTTGCTGCGGATCGTGATGATCCCGGTGCTGGTGCTGGTGTTCTATCTCCCCTACAAGTGGACGAACTTCGCCGCCGCGGCGATCTTCGGCCTGGCGGCGATCACCGACTGGCTCGATGGCTGGGTGGCGCGCCGGTATGCGTTGCACTCGGCGTTCGGTGCCTTCCTCGATCCGGTGGCCGACAAGCTGATGGTGGCGGTGGCGCTGTTCCTGATCGTGCAGGGCCATCCGACGCCGTGGATGGCGTTCTGGGCGGCGGTGATCGTCGGCCGCGAGATTGCGGTGTCGGCGCTGCGCGAGTGGATGGCCGAAATCGGCCAGCGCGCCAAGGTACGGGTGGCGATGATCGGCAAGGTCAAGACCACCGCGCAGATGGTCGCGTTGTTGTGCCTGCTGTATTCGGTTTCGCCCAACACGCCGGTTGCCGATATATGGATGGGCAGCCCGATTTTCCACATTGGCGACTGGATGCTGGCGATCGCTGCGGTGCTGACCCTGGTGTCGGGAGTGCAGTACCTGCACGCGGCATGGCCGAGCCTGCGCGAGGACGAAACCGCAGCGCGCGCGCAGTCGCGAAAAAAGTGAAAACAGCGTGTTGACAGGTAGGTGATTGCATGTAGAATTTCGCCTCCCAAGCGGGAATAGCTCAGTTGGTAGAGCGCAACCTTGCCAAGGTTGAGGTCGCGAGTTCGAGTCTCGTTTCCCGCTCCAATGTCGAATGATGCTGCGGCTGATCCGCAGCCTGATCCGAAGGGAATTGTTGCAAAAGCTGGCGCATTGTTCGGTTGACCTGTAGAATGTGCGGCTCCCCAAGCGGGAATAGCTCAGTTGGTAGAGCGCAACCTTGCCAAGGTTGAGGTCGCGAGTTCGAGTCTCGTTTCCCGCTCCAAATTCCGAAAGAACCCCGGCAGCGGGGTTTTTTCATGTCGGAGCGACATGCTTTGTCGCCACGACTGAAGCGCTTGATGGCCTGGTAGCAGAGTGGTTATGCAGCGGATTGCAAATCCGCGTACGCCGGTTCGATTCCGACCCAGGCCTCCATTTAAAGCCCTGATTTTTCAGGGCTTTTTTTTGCCTTTTTTCCGGCAGCGTGAAGTGATGGTTGGCCCCGAAACGACAAAAACCCGTACCGGTTGCTGCCGATGCGGGTTCGAGTGGGCATGCCGCGTCGAGGGAGCGGAATTCAGCCGGTCGCGCTCAACGGGGTGCTGCTGCCGTGGATGTCCGGCCAGCGCTTGAGGATGGCGCTGCGGATGCCGGCGGCATCGATGCCGGCTTCGGCCAGCAGATCCTCGCGGCTGGCGTGGTGCTGGAAGCTGTCGGGCAGGCCCAGGTGCAGTACCGGCATCACGATGGCCTCGGCGCCGAGCAACTCGGCCACGCCGGAACCTGCCCCGCCGGCAACCACGTTGTCCTCGATGGTGACGAAGGCGTCGTGGCTGCGCGCCAGTTCCAACAATAGCGCCTTGTCCAGCGGCTTGACGAAACGCATGTTGACCACGGTCAGCCCGAGTTCGCAGCCCACCTGTTCGGCGGCGGTGACGGTTGCGCCGAAGGCGAGCAGGGCGATGCGATGCCCCTGTATGCGTAATTGCGCCTTGCCGATTTCCAGCGTGGACAGGTCGTTGCCGGCGGCGACGCCGGGACCGGTACCGCGCGGGTAGCGCACTGCGGCCGGGCCGCTGTGGCGCAGGCCGGTGCTGAGCATCTGCCGGCATTCGGCTTCGTCGGCCGGGGCCATCACCAGCATGTTCGGCACGCAGCGCAGGAAGCTCAGGTCGAGGTTGCCGGCATGGGTGGCGCCGTCCGGGCCGACCACGCCAGCGCGGTCGATGGCGAACAGCACGTCCAGGTCCTGGATGGCGACGTCGTGCACCAACTGGTCGTAGGCGCGTTGCAGGAAGGTGGAGTAGATCGCCACGACCGGCTTTGCGCCCTGCGTGGCCATGCCTGCGGCCAGCGTCACCGCATGCTGCTCGGCGATGGCGACATCGAAATAGCGCTCCGGGTATTCCTTGCTGAAGCGCACCAGCCCGGAGCCTTCGCGCATGGCCGGGGTGATGCCCATCAGCAGCGGTTCGGCGGCGGCGGCATCGCACAACCAATCACCGAACACGTCGGTATAGGTAGGCTTCTTCGGCGCGCCCTTGGCTGGCAGGCCCTTGCTCGGGTCGAACGGGCCGACGGCGTGATAGCCGATCTGGTCGCCTTCGGCCGGCTCGTAGCCCTTGCCCTTGGTGGTCATGACGTGCAGCAGGTGCAGCCCCTTCTTGCCCTTCAGGGTCTTGAGGGTGGACAGCAGCAGCGGCAGGTCGTGGCCGTCGATCGGGCCGGTGTAGTGGAAGCCCATCTGCTCGAACGCGGTGGACGGCACGAACATGCCCTTCCACTGTTCTTCCCAACGCTTGACGAAGCGTGCCGGCGGGCTGCTGCGCTTGTCGCCGAGGATTTTCTTGCCGCCCTCGCGCAATGCGTTGAGGGTGCGGCTGGCGGTGGCGCGACCGAGCATCTTGGTCAACCCGCCCACCGCTTCGGAGATGGACATGTTGTTGTCGTTGAGGATGACCAGCAAATCCGGTTCTTCATCCATGCCGCCGGCATGCGCCAGCGCTTCGAAGGCCATGCCGGCGGTCATCGCACCATCGCCGATCACCGCCACCATCTTGCGCCCGTCACCCTGGCGCTGGCGGGCGATGGCCATGCCCAGTGCGGCGGAAATGGAAGTGGAGGAGTGGCCGACGCCGAAGGTGTCGTACTCGCTTTCCTCGCGCTTTGGAAACGGCGCCACGCCATCCTTCTGCTTGACGGTATGGATGCTGTCGCGGCGGCCGGTGAGGATCTTGTGCGGGTAGGTCTGGTGGCCGACGTCCCACACCAGTTGGTCCACCGGGGTGTCGTAAAGGTAGTGCAGGGCGACGGTGAGTTCGATCACACCCAGCCCGGCGGCGAAGTGGCCACCACTCTTGCCAACCGATTCGATCAGGTAATCGCGCAACTCGCTCGCGGCTGCGGGCAGCTCGGTTTCATCGAGTGCGCGCAGGTCGTGCGGGGTCTGGATGCGCGAAAGGCGCGGATAGCGGACGGAGTCGATCATTTTCTTCGTGCTTCAAGCAAGGCGCCATTTTCGCCCCCATTCCGGGGTGGGGCAAGCAAGCCGCGGGCGCGGTTCAGTTGTAGCGGCAGGAGTTGCCGGTGCGTTCGGGAAATGGACAGGCGAATGCCGGGGGAATTGCCGCGGCCATGCATCCGCTGTCACTGCCGCCGTTGACGGCGATCAGGCGCTGCGGCGCAACGCATTCTTCGGCAATTGTGCCTTCAGAAAGGCCATCTGGTCGGCAAGGATGTTGCGGTTGGAGAGGATCAGGTGTTCGATCCAGCTCGGCCGGTACGGTACTGCCAGCAGCGGCATGTTGGCCTGCTGCGGGGTGCGGTTGGCCTTGCGCGAGTTGCAGTGGAAACAGGCGCTGACCACGTTTTCCCAGAGGTCGCGGCCACCCTTGGACAGCGGCATGACGTGGTCGCGGGTCAGGTGCGGGCGGCTGAATTGCTGGCCGCAGTACAGGCACAGGTGTGCGTCGCGGGCGAACAGCGCGGTGTTGGTCAGGTTGGGCGTGGGGGCGATGGCGCGCGAGCGCGCATGGCCGCGGGTGGCGATGATCGGGTGCAGGTCCAGCCCGCTGCGCAGGCCGGTGTGCCGGCTGGTGGCGCCATGCACGTGCAGGCAGGGATCGCCGAGCGTCCATGCGACCGCACCGCGTGCGTAGAGGCAAGTTGCTTCCTGCCAATTGATCCAGTCCAGCACGCGGCCGTGCGCATCCAGCGACAGCAGTCGCACGGAACCGAGGCGGTGCAGGGGAGGCGGGGGCGAAAACCCGGTTTCCGGAGCGTGGAAGTCAGCTCCGGTATCGATCAGACCACGCGGCGTAGTGTCTGTCTCCATCGGGAAAACAGCTTATACCCGATGTGTGACGATTTGTGTAATCCGCCGGAGTACACCTCGATGTGCTCCGGCAGTCATGTCACTCGCCGAAGCGGGCGGCGTCCATCGCCATCAGTGGTTCGGCGCCGCTTTGCATGCTGGCGGCGTGGGCAAGGGTGCGCGGCAGGATGCGGGCATAGTAGAAACGCGCGGTTTCCAGCTTGGCCTGCTTGAAGTTCTCCGGGTGCGCCGATGCCTGCGCGGCGGCAACACTGCGTGCCCACCAGTAGGCCAGTGCGACGTAGCCGCTGTAGAAAAGGTAATCCCAGCTCGCCGCGCCCAGTTCTTCCGGGTTGGCCGCCGCGCGCTGCAGTACGTCGATGGTCAGCTTGCCCCACTCCTGCGCCTTGGCGCCGAGTACCGGCAGGAATTCGGCCACGGCGGGGTTGCCGGCGTTGGCGGTGATGAACTGCTCCACTTCGGCCAGCAACAGTTTCAAGCCGGCGCCCTGCGAGGCGGCGGTCTTGCGGCCGATCAAATCCAGCGCCTGGATGCCGGTGGTGCCTTCGTACAGGGTGGTGATGCGGGCGTCGCGTGCCAACTGTTCCATGCCGTGCTCGGCGATGTAGCCGTGGCCGCCGAAACACTGCTGCGCGTTGTAGGTGGCTTCGATGCTCCACTCGGTCAGGCAGGCCTTGACGATGGGAGTGAGGAAGCTGACCAGGGTGTCGGCGTCGGCGCGCGCCTTCTCGTCGCTGGCGTGATGGGCGGCGTCGAGCTGGGTGTAGGCGTGCGTGGCGAGCAAGCGGCCGCCTTCGGTCAGCGACTTGATCGTCAGCAGCATGCGGCGCACGTCCGGCTGGGCGATGATCGGGTCGGCGGGTTTGTCCGCCAGCAACGCGCCCTTGGGTGCGCGCGATTGCAGGCGCTCGCGGGCATAGGTCAATGCGCCCTGCCAGGCGCGTTCTGATTGCGACAGGCCTTGTACGCCAACGCCGAGGCGTGCGGAGTTCATCATCACGAACATCGCCTGCAGGCCCTTGTGCGGCTGGCCGACGAGGTAGCCCTGCGCTCCGTCGAAGTTCATCACGCAGGTGGACGAGCCGTGGATGCCCATCTTGTGTTCCAGCGCACCGCAGCGCAGGGCGTTGCGCTCGCCCATGCTGCCGTCGCGGTCCACCTTGAATTTGGGGGTGACGAACAGCGAGATGCCCTTGGGGCCGGGAGGTGCGTCGGGCAGCTTGGCCAGCACCAGGTGGACGATGTTCTCGGTCAGGTCGTGTTCGCCGGCGGTGATGAAGATCTTGGTGCCGGTGATCGAATAACTGCCGTTGGCGTTCGGCTCGGCACGGGTCTTGAGCAGACCCAGGTCGGTGCCGGCGTGCGGCTCGGTTAGGCACATGGTGCCGCTCCAGTTGCCGGCCACCAGCGGCTTGAGGAAGGCTTCCTGCTGCCAGCTCTCGCCGTAATGCTTGAGTGCCTCGACCGCGCCGTGCGACAGCATCGGGAACAGGCTCCACGCCAGGTTGGCCGACGACAGCATTTCGCTCAACGCCATGCCCAGCGTGGCCGGCATGCCCTGGCCACCGAATTCCGGTGCGGCGGTCAGGCCGGTCCAGCCACCTTCGACGAACTGTGCGTAGGCTTGCTTGAAGCCCGGCGCGGTGGTGACCTCGCCGGTGGCCTTGTCGAGCTTGCAGCCATGCTCGTCACCGGTGGCGTTCAGCGGCGCCAGCACGCTGCCGCTGAAGCGGGCGGCTTCTTCAAGCACGGCGTCGATCAATTCGGCGTTGGCGTCCTCAAGGCCCATCGCGGCGAACAGGGATTCGGCCTTGAGCACGTCGTGCAGGGCGAAGCGGAGGTCGGTGAGGGGGGCGGTGTAGTTGCTCATCGTGTCATCTCGGGCAAAACGGATGGGGTCAGCGCAGCACGCCGGGCAGGCCGGGGGCCTGGTTGAGGCTGTTGCGGGATTTCACTTCGAAACTGCGTTGCTTCTTTTCCTCGGGCGTGGCCCTGACCGTGCCTTCCAGCTCATAGAACAGCGAGCGGCCGCCGGCCAGCGCATCGGCCATGACGATGCGCGCTGGCGAACTTGGTTGCAGGCGCAGGGTGACCACGTCGGCCGACTCCGGGCCGATCGACAACCCCGGCGCGACGCTCAGGGTGCCGGCGGCTTCCTCGCCTACCTTCAGTTGCAGCGCGATGTCGTCGAAGCGCATCGGCATCGAGCTGTAATTGCGCAGGCGCAGTTCCACCTCCCAGTTGCCGTCGTTGCCGACGGTGAGTTGCTGGATGCCGGCGGCCGGTTCGGAAACCCGCTTCACCATGCCGCCGCCGCAGGCAGCAAGCGTGAGCGTGAGCAGGGCGATCAGGGCGTACTGGGGACGAAAGCGCATGCGGTGCGGTCCTGTGCGTCGGGAGGCGGTCGGGCCAAGGATACTACGGCGTATGGCGAGCGTGTCCGGTACGGCAAAGCCGGGGTTGCCGATGTTCCAAAGGGCGCCTGCTGCGGAGATTTTCCGCTTGCACGCGGGTTGCCGGCCCCTGCGGCGGCCGTCATTCGATGGCGGCCATCACCCGCAAGGGTGCTAGGTCGTAGCCCATGCCGGTCGCGCGCTGTTTGAGCGATTCGAACAGCGCCGCGTCCATCGTCGGCGTGCGCGACAGGACCCACAGTTGTTCGTGGCCGGGCTCGCCGATGACCACCCACTGGTACTCCGGGTCCAGTGCGATCACCCAGTAGTCGGCCCACACCCACGGCAACCACGACAACCAATCCGGGGCAAAGCGGACCTGCAGGCGTCCGGGGTGCCCTTCCACCTGGCGCGCGATGCCTTCGGCTTCGATCAATTTGCCGCTGTCCGTGCGGCAGCGGTTGCGTACGCTGATGCGGCCATCGGCGCGCAGGCTGTAATGGGCGGTGATGTCCGCTGCGCATTTCTTCTGGAAGCGCGTGGGCAGGTGCGCGATTTCGTGCCACTGGCCGGCATGGCGGCCGAGGTCGAACGCTTCCACCGAATGCACCGGGGAAGCGGCCAGCGCGGCGGCGGGCAACAACAGCGACAACGTCAGCAGCAGGCGTTGGGCATGCATGGTCTGGCCTCCGTGGTTGTCAGGAAGGCTAAGCAAAGCGGTTGGCGCGGGTGTGAAGCTTTCGTTCGGCGCATCCGGCCACCGGCGGTGTGTTGCCGGTGGCGATGTCCGTGTTGCTCGCGGGACGGCGGTCAGCCCGCCAGCGAGGCGCAGTCGATGACGAAGCGGTACTTCACATCGCCCTTGAGCATGCGCTCATAAGCGTCGTTGATCTGCCCGGCACGGATCATCTCGATGTCGGCGGTGATGCCGTGTTCGGCGCAGAAATCCAGCATTTCCTGCGTCTCCGGGATGCCGCCGATCAACGAACCGGCCAGCGAGCGGCGCTTCATGATCAGATTGAACACGTTCGGCGACGGATGCGGTGTGGCCGGCGCGCCGACCAGGGTCATGGTGCCATCACGCTTGAGCAGGCTGAAGAATGCATCCAGGTCGTGCGGCGCGGCCACGGTGTTGAGGATGAAATCCAGGCTCCCGGCATGGGCCTTCATTTCCTCCGCGTTGCGCGAAACGACCACGTCATCCGCACCCAGCGCCAGCGCCGCCTCGCGCTTGGATTCGGACGTGGTGAAGGCCACCACGTGCGCGCCCATCGCATGCGCCAGCTTGATGCCCATGTGGCCAAGCCCGCCGATGCCGACCACGCCGACCTTGTGGCCCGGCCCCACCTTCCAGTGGCGCAGCGGCGAATACGTGGTGATGCCGGCGCACAGCAACGGCGCCACCGCCGCCAGTTGCGCCTCGGGGTGGCGGATGTGCAGCACATAACGCTGGTGCACCACGATCTGCTGCGAGTAGCCGCCCAGTGTGTGCCCCGGCGCATCGGTGGTGGCGCCGTTGTAGGTGCCGACCATGTGGTTGCAGTAGTTCTCCAGCCCGTCCTCGCACTCGGCACAATGCTGGCAACTGTCGACGATGCAGCCGACGCCAACCAGGTCGCCGACCTTGTGGCCGGTCACTTCCGCACCCACCGCCGACACCCGGCCGACGATCTCGTGGCCCGGCACGCAGGGGTAGAGGGTGCCGGCCCATTCGGCGCGCACCTGGTGGACGTCCGAATGACACACGCCGCAATAGGCGATGTCGATGCGCACGTCGTGCGGGCCGGGCACGCGGCGGGTGATGGCCAACGGTTCGAGGGGCTTGTCGGCGGCATGGGCGCCGTAGGCATGGATGGTCATGGAGTTTCCTCGTCAGGAGTGCGTGGTTTTGAGGCCGGCAGGGAAGGGAGCCGGAAAATCCATCCGGTCGGCAAGGGTTGCCACGATCGGATCATCCCGCTTTGTTGCGAATCAGGGGTGAATTCATCCCGTAGATCGATGGCTGACCAATGTCCCTTGCGTGACATGGTGGTCGAGGGCGGTTGGCCGGCAATGCCGAAGTATGTGCCTGCTGCGCCAGAAGGGCATCCGCGCAGGTCGGAAAAAGAAAAGGCCCGCATCGCTGCGAGCCCTTGAATCTTGTGGTGGCTCGGGACGGAATCGAACCGCCGACACGGGGATTTTCAATCCCCTGCTCTACCAACTGAGCTACCGAGCCACTTTGTTTTCGCGGCATTGCGGCCGGCGAGGACGCGCATGATACGGAGGTCTTCAGGATTCGGCAAGGGAAAAGGCGAAGAAATTTTCGTCGTTGCCGCGCAAATAAAAACGCCGCATCTTTCGATGCGGCGTTTCCGTCTGGAGATGGTGGAGCCAGGGAGGATCGAACTCCCGACCTCGTCATTGCGAACGACGCGCTCTCCCAGCTGAGCTATGGCCCCGTGCGGCCGGCAAATTCTAGCGCGTGCTTTCCGGTTTCGCCAAGAGGGGCCGCAGCAGTGGCTCCAGTTGTTGCTTGCGCCAACCGGCCAGCGCTGCGGGCCATTCACCGTGCTGCAGCAAGGCTTCCAGGTGCTTGCGCGAGGCGAGCAGGCCGTCGGGCAGGCCGAGTTCGGTACCGTGCCTGGCCACGGCGTCCTGCAGGCGCTTGAGCGTGGCCTTGTTGGCGTCGGTGGCGGCCAGCGACGATGGGGCCTGGTCTTCGTCGGGCAGCGGAGTTTGCAGGGCATGCCAGACCGCTTGCGAGAGTTTGCGCGGGGCCTTGGGGAAACGTTCGAACAGGCGCAGCAGGGCGTCGTGGTCAGGCGGTGGCGTACGGGCCAGGGTGGTGGCCAGCTCGTTGTCGAGAATCCAACTGCGCGGCTTGTCGCTTTGCCGGGCCTGCTGGTCGCGCCAGCGCAGCAGCCGCAGCAGGTGGCGTTGCGCGTCGGCGTCGAGGAACTGCGCTGCGCGCATGGACAGATGCGGCCAGCGCTCGCCTTCGTCGTTGTCGGCACTGGCGAGCAGGCGCTGCGCGTCGTCCTGCATCCACGCTTGCCGGCCGAGTTGCTGCAGGCGCTGGTCGATGGCGTCGTGCAGGGCGAACAGGTATTCGACGTCGTCGGCGGCGTATTCGAGCTGCGCTGGTGACAACGGGCGCCGCATCCAGTCCGAGCGCGTCTCGCCCTTGGGCAGGGTGGTGCCGGTTATTTCGGCCACCAGTTTCTGGTAACCCATGCCGCCGCCGATGCCGGCCAGTGCGGCGCCGATCTGGGTGTCGAACAGCGGCCGCGGCAGCACGCCGCATGCGCACTTGAACGCCACCAGGTCTTCGCTGGCGCTGTGCATGACCTTGATGATGGCGGTGTCTTCCAGCCACGGGCGCAGGGCGTCGGTCATGCCGGGGATCAGCGGATCGATCAGCAGGATTTCATCGTCCACGGCCATCTGCACCAGCGCCAGTTGCGGCCAGTAGGTGCGTTCGCGGATGAATTCGGTGTCCAGTCCGATGCGCGCAGGGCGCTGTTGATGGCGCGCTTCCAGTTCGGATGGGTGTTTGATCCAGTGAGCCACGTGTATTCCGTCGACGGCAGGGTTTGCCCGGGCAGGCGAGAATAGCCTAACGTCGCAGCGCCCCCGAGCGCGGGAACCGTATGGAAGGAAGTTTGCGCACAACCGGCAGGATGGTCTGCATGGCGCTGTATGCCGCGCTGGCATGTGCTGCGTGCAAGCGCGAAGCGCCGGAGGTTTCGGCCGTGGTGCCGGAAACCATCGCCCAGGCGCCGGTGGGCGAAACGCTGCGCCCAGCCGCCGGCGCGGTGGCAATGGTGTTGCCGGACGCGCCGCCGCCGTGGGTACCGTTGACGATGGAATTGCAGGACGGCGAGGTGCGCGACGCCTTGCGCAAGGCGGCAACCGCGCTGGCGGAAGGGCGGCTGTACCACGAGGCGGACGATGCCATTCCGCTGTACCTGGCGGTGTTGGCACTGCGGCCGGATGATCGCGAGGCCACGCGCGGGTTGCGCAAGGCCAGGACACGTTTGCTGGCATCGGTTCGCAACTTGCTGGAGCAACCCGAGGAACAGCGCAAGGCGCTGGCCGAGGCAGCCGAACAGGTGGCGGTGGCGGTATATCTGGCGCCGGAAGGCAAGCCGGAGCTGGAGTTGCAGCAGCGCGTGCAGGTGGCGCGCCGGCTGTTGGCATTGAACCGTGCCGGCGAGGATGCGCTGCGCAAGGGGCGGCTGGTCGAGGAAGGGAGTGCGCTTGTCGCATTCAACGAAGTGCTGGCGCTGGACCCGGGCAACGCCCGCGCGCGGCAGGGTGTGGCGGCGGTGGAAAGCGGCCTGCTGCGTGCCGCCGAGGACGCGGCGGCGCTGGCGGATTTCAATGCCGCACGGTATTTGCTGGATCGCGCCGCGCAGGTCCGCGACGACGCCCCGACCGTGGCCGACGCGCGCCTGCGCATCGACGCCATGCGCACGGCGCAACTGGCCGCGCTGCGCGATGGGGGCCTGCGCGATCTCACTTCGCCCAAAGGGCTCAAGGACGCGCGCGAGAAATTGGAACAGGCGCTGCGCATCGCCCGGCCCGGCGACGAGGCGGTGGCGGTGCTGCGGCAGCGCATCGAACTGGCCGCGCATTACGGCAGCTTTCGCCCCGGCCAGGTATTCACCGATGCCTTGCTCGATGGCGGGCGCGGGCCGCAGATGGTGGTGGTCCCGCATGGTGGTTTCCAGATGGGGGCCGGCTATGGCGAGCCGGGGGCGGTCGATGCCGAGCGGCCGCAGCATTACGTGCGTTTCGAGCGCGGCTTCGCGCTGTCGATCACCGAGGTCACCGTGGCCGAATTCGGCCGTTTCGTGGCCGCGACCAATGCCCGCCCGCGCGCTGTCCGGCGCGGGCATTCAGTGGTTTATGACGAGCGCAGCGGTAACTTCATCCGTCGCAGCGGCGTGGATTGGCGGTCCGGCTACAACGGTGCCAAGGCGGTGCCGGACAGCCCGGTGATGCACGTCAGCGTGCGTGATGCCGAGGCCTATGCGGCGTGGTTGTCCGAACAGACCGGGCGCTATTACCGGCTGCCGAGCGAGGCGGAGTTCGAATATGCGCTGCGTGCCGGCAGCACCGGGCGTTACCCGTGGGGCAATGCCGGTGTGCCACCGGAAAACAGCGGCAACTTCACCGGCGGCAAGGATGTTTCACCCGGTGGCCGCCACTGGAAGAACGCCTTCGTCGGCTACGGCGATGGTTACTGGGGCGTGGCGCCGGTCGGCCGCTTCAAGGCCAACGCCTGGGGCCTGCACGACATGTCCGGCAACCTCAGCGAATGGGTGGCCGATTGCTGGCATGCCAGTTACCGGCGCGCGCCAGCCGACGGCGCGGCCTGGTACAACCCCGGTTGCCGGCAGCGCGTGGTGCGTGGCGGCAACTGGGCCAACGCGCCGGAACAGACCCGCGCGGCGTGGCGGCTGTCGCAGGACTCGGACATGACCAGCGCGCGCATCGGCTTCCGGCTGGTGCGCGGCATCTGAGGCGGCGCTACCATCGCCGGGGCAAATCCGGCGATGGAGATTTCCGATGCGACAGGACCCTATTGGCAACCCGCGTGATCCCCGCCGCCGTCGTGGTCTTGGCGGCGGCCTGCGCTGGATCGTCCTGCTCGGCTTCGCCATTTACGGCGGCTGTTATTACTTCGGCAACCGCACGGTGGACCCCTATACCGGCGAGAAAGTGTTGATCGATGCCTCGCTCGATGCCGAAGGCGAGAAGGCGCTGGGCCTGCAGGCTTACCGGCAGATCCTGTCGCAGGAGCGGCCGGTGGACCCGAACACGCAAGTGGCGCGGCAGATCCGCGGGATCGCCCAACGCTTGATCGCCAAGGTCGAGCCGGTGGAAGCGGCGCTGGCGGCCGAGCACGGGCAGGCGCCCAATCGCTTCTCGCAGGATTTCGAGTGGGAAGTGAGTGTGTTGCAGTCCGATCAGGCCAATGCGTTCTGCCTGCCAGGCGGCAAGATGGCGGTCTATACCGGCTTGATGCCGGTGGCGAAGAATGCCGATGCGATGGCGGTGGTGATGGGCCATGAAATTGCCCACGCGCTGCTGCGCCACGGTGCCCAGCGCATGGCGCAACAGAAGTTGACCGAGATCGGGCAGATGGCCGGCGCTGCTGGTGGCATGGACGCGCAGCAGCAACAAATGCTGATGTCCGCCTTCGGCTACGGCTACTTGTTGCCGTATGCGCGCAGTCATGAAACGCAGGCCGACGAAGTGGGGCTGATGCTGGCTGCGGCGGCCTGTTTCGACCCGCAGGAGGCGGTACCGCTGTGGGAGCGCATGAGCGCGGCCAGTGGCGGCCAGGCACCGCCGGAGTTTTCCTCCACCCATCCCAACCCCGGCACCCGCATCCAGAACCTGCAGGCGCTGATGCCCAAGGCGATGGAGTACCGCAAGCGGTTCTGCGAAACCGCGCAGGCGCACTGAGATGTTCCCGCAGGAGCGCACTTCAGTGCGCGATGAAGTTTTCCCGGTACAGCTCCATCGCGCACTGAAGTGCGCTCCTACGGTGCCTTTCCGGTGGCGATGACCTGCACCTCCATCACGCCGTCGCCCACGCGCGCATGCAGCGCGTCGCCGGCTTGGACTTGGGTGGCCGAGCGCACCAGCGCGCCATCATCGGCGCGGGTGAGGATCGAATAGCCGCGTGCCACCGTGGCCAGCGGGCTCACCGCTTCCAGTGAGCGGGCGATGCCGCGCAGGCGCAGGGCGTCGCGTTGCAGTTGCCGTGCCATCGCGGCCTGCGCGCGCGGTGCCAGCGACGACAGCCGCTCGGCGAGCAGGGCGAGGCGGCGGTCGGGCCGGGTTGCACGCAGTACCGCATTGCCATGCACCAGCCGCGCATGCCGCTGTTGCTGCTGCCGTTGCCAGCAGGCATGCAGGCGTGCGAGTGCGGTTTTTTGGCGTTGTCGCAGCAGCGCCAGCCGCGCCTGCGGGCTGTGGGCTTGCAGGCGCAGTGCGGCACGGTCGGCGCGCTGCATCGCCTGGTTCAGCGTGTGCGCCTGCCGCTGCGCAAGGCGGTGTTGCAGGTGGCGCAGGCGGGTGTCGAGATCGCGCCGGTCGGGTACCAGCAATTCGGCGGCCACCGATGGCGTCGGCGCGCGCAGGTCGGCGGCGAAATCGGACAGGCTGAAGTCGGTTTCGTGGCCGATTGCCGACACCACCGGGGTGGTGCAGGCGGCGATGCTGCGCGCCAGTTGTTCGTCGTTGAACGCCCACAGGTCTTCCAGCGAGCCGCCGCCGCGGGTGAGCAGGATGGCGTCGTAGCGGCCGCTGGCGTCGGCGCGGCGCAGCAGCGTGGTGATCTGCGCGGCGGCGGTTTCGCCCTGCACCAGACTTGGCAGCAATTCCACTTCCAGCAACGGGAAGCGCCGCGCCAGCACGCTGAGTACGTCGCGCACCGCCGCGCCGCTGGGCGAGGTGATGAGTGCCAGCCGTTGTACATGGGCAGGCAGCGGCTTCTTGCGTTCGGCGTCGAACAAACCTTCGGCTTGCAGGCGGGCTTTCAATTCTTCGAAGGCGCGGCGCAACGCGCCTTCGCCGGCTTCTTCCATGTGGTCGAGCACCAACTGGTACTCGCCGCGTGCGTCGTACAGGGTCAGGCGGCCACGCGCCAGCACCCGCAGACCTTCGCGCGGGACGAACTTCAGCCATTGGCTCTTGGGCCGGAACATCGCCGCGCGTATCTGCGCACGGGCGTCCTTCAGCGTGAAATACAGGTGTCCCGATGACGGCCGGCTGACGTTGCCCAACTCGGCTTCCACCCACACCAGCGGGAACGCACCTTCGAGCAGGTCGCGGGCAAGCGTGTTGAGCTGGCTGGGGGTGAGGATGTGGTCCATGTGGAGCGGGGAATGGGGAGCAGGGAGCGGGGAATGATGGGGCAATGCGGGCGGATGGCGTGTGGCATGGTTCCACTTTCCGCATCCGGTTGTCGAAGCATGGCGGGCAGGGACCGCATGCCGGGGTGCTTCATTCTCCGTTCCCTGTTCCCCGTTCCCCGCCGTGCTGCTGCAATGCCCACGCCACGTGTTCGCGCACCAGTTCGGAGGAATGCTCACGGCGGCTTTCCAGCGCCTGCCGTGTGACGGGCGAGGGTGCGGCATTGCCCAGCGCCACGGCGATGTTGCGCAGCCAGCGCTCATGGCCGCTGCGGCGGATCGGGCTGCCTTCGGTGCGTTGCAGGAATTCGTCCTCTTCCCACGAGAACAGCTCCGGCAGCGTGGCGGTGTCCAGGTTGTTGCGCGCGCGGAAGTCCGGCTCGTCGGTACGGCGGGCGAACTTGTTCCACGGGCACACCAGTTGGCAGTCGTCGCAGCCGTAGATGCGGTTGCCCATCAACGGGCGCATCTCCAGCGGGATGGCGCCGTCATGCTCGATGGTCAGGTAGGAAATGCAGCGGCGCGCGTCGAGCCGGTAGGGTGCGATGATTGCCGCAGTCGGGCAGACCTCGATGCAGCGCATGCAGGTGCCACAGTGCGCGCTGGCTGGCGTATCAAGGGGTAACGGCAGGTCGACGTAGATTTCGCCGAGGAAGAACCACGAACCGCCGTCCTTGTCGATCAGGCAGGTGTGCTTGCCGATCCAGCCCAGCCCGGCATTGCGCGCCAGTGCACGTTCCAGCACCGGCGCCGAATCGACGAACACGCGGTGGCCGAACGGGCCGACTTCGGCGGCCACGCGCTCGGCCAGCTTTTGCAGGCGGTTGCGCATCAGCTTGTGGTAGTCACGGCCCAGCGCATAGCGCGCGACGTAGGCACGTTCGGCGTCGTTCAAGGTGGCCCAGGCTTCGGCGTCTTCCTTGGGGCCGTAGTCCAGCCCGACCGAAACCACCCGCACCGTGCCCGGCAGCAGTTCGTGCGGGCGCGCACGCATCGCGCCGTGGCGGGCCATCCATTCCATCGTCCCGTACAGGCCCTTGCCGAGCCAGTCGGCCAGATGCGCCTCGTCCTCGCGCAGCTCGATGCCGCTGATGCCGCAACGCTGGAAACCGGCCTCGCGCGCAAGCTGGCGGATGCGCAGCGACAACTGCGCCATGTCGGCGGTGGAAACGGCTTCGAGCATGGCGCAAGTATAGAATTGCCGGCATGAGCCCGCCCGCCGAACTGTTCGATACCGCTGCCGCGCGGCGCATCGATGCGCAGGCCACGGCCGCGCTGGGTGGCGATGGCTACGTGCTGATGCAGCGCGCCGGGCAGGCGGCATGGCAGTGCGCGTTGCAGCACTGGCCGCAGGCGCGGCGCATCGTGGTGGCCTGCGGGCCGGGCAACAACGGCGGCGATGGCTATGTGCTGGCGCGGCTGGCGCGCCAGTCCGGCCGCGAGGTGCGCGTGTTGCACCTGCCCGACGATGCGCCGCGCTCGCCGTTGGCGCAGCGCGCCTGCACCGATTACCTGGCCATTGGCGGGCAGGTCGAGTTGTCTCGTGATTGCCTCGGTAACGCGGAGTTGATCGTCGATGCCTTGTTCGGCATCGGGCTGTCGCGGGCACCGGCGGACGCTGCCGCAGCGCTGATCGAGGCCATCAATGCCGCAAACGCACCGGTGCTGGCGCTGGATGTACCCAGCGGTGTCGATGCCGACACCGGCGCGGTGCAGGGTGTGGCGGTGCATGCCGCGCGCACGCTGCAATTCATCGTGCCGCATCGCGGGCTGCATACCGGCGCCGCGCTGGAACATGCCGGGCAATGCCTGCTGGACGAACTGGATGTTCCGGCCGAAGCATTCGCCGACGTCGCCGCTGCGGCATCGCATTGGCGCGAGGCGCTGTTGTCTGGTCTGTTGCCACCGCGCCGCGTCAACACCCACAAGGGGGAATCCGGTCACGTGCTGTGCATCGGTGGCAACCACGGCAGCGGTGGCGCGGTGATGTTGTGTGCCGAGGCCGCACTGCGCAGTGGCGCCGGGCTGGTCAGCGTGGCCACCCGCGCGCTGCATGTGGCGCCGTTGCTGGCGCGCTGCCCGGAAGCGATGGTGCATGCGGCCGACGAGTCGTTCGATCCGGCCGGGTTGTTCGCGCGTGCCGGCGTCATCGCGCTGGGGCCGGGGCTGGGGCAGGACGACTGGGCCCGGCACTTGTGGTCGGCGGCGCTGGAGAGCGGCAAGCCGCTGGTGGTCGATGCCGATGCGCTGAACCTGCTGGCCGCCACGCCATGCCTGCTGCCACAGGCCATCCTCACCCCGCATCCGGGCGAGGCCGCGCGCCTGCTGGGGGTCGATGTCGCCGGCATCCAGCGGGATCGTTTCGCTGCCGCGCATGCCCTGGCCGCACGTTTTTCCGCGGTGGTCGTGCTCAAGGGCGCCGGTAGCGTGGTTGCCGCGCCGGGCGCCACGCCGCGGGTAATTGCCGCTGGCAACCCGGGCATGGCGGTGGGCGGCATGGGCGACCTGTTGACCGGCGTGATCGCCGCGCTGCGCGCGCAGGGGCTGCCGGCATTCGATGCGGCCAGCGCCGGTGCGTTGCTGCACGGGCTGGCCGGCGATGCCGCCGCACGCGCGGGCCAGCGCGGCCTGTTGCCGCGCGACCTGCTGCCCCACCTGCGCGCCTTGTCCAATCCGGAATGACGACGATGATCGAACTGCTGCTTCCCGATGCCGATGCCACCGACCGGCTGGGCCGGTTGCTGGCGCATACCCGGCCGTCGCCGGCGGTGGTCCACCTGCACGGCGACCTGGGCGCAGGCAAATCGACGCTGGCCCGTGCATTGCTGCGTGCGCTGGGCGTGCAGGGCGCGATTCGCAGCCCCACCTACACACTGGTCGAGCGCTACCCGCTGCCGGCCGGCGAGGCCTGGCACCTGGACCTGTACCGGATCGGCAATGCCGGCGAGCTGGATTTCCTCGGGCTGGACGAGGCTGTGGCCGATTTGTGGCTGGTCGAATGGCCCGAACGCGGTGCCGGCGCGCTGCCCCCGCTGGACCTGCAGGTGGCGCTGGAAATGCATGGCGCAGGCCGCAAGGCCAGCCTGCACGCCCATTCACCGGCCGGTGAGGCGTGGCTGGAACGGGCGCGGCAATCGGGTCACTTGCAGGGTCTTCCTGCCGCCTGACGACAGGAAGGTGTGGCAGGTTGCGGATTATTAAGGGAAAAGGTGTTGCAATCGCGCGCCGCCAATGATTGAATCCGCGCCATGCCCACGGCCATCCGCCTGCCTGCCCTGTCTGCCCTTGTTGCCGGACTCAGTCTGGCTTGCGCTGCGGCGTGGGCCGGCGAGATCCGCGGCGTCGCCTTGCAGGCGGGTTCCACCGGCACCCATGCTGAAATCCAGTTGGCCGGCGGTGGCAGCTACAAGACGCTGAGCCTGTCCGCACCGAACCGGCTGGTGGTGGATTTCCCCGATTCCAGCGCCGTGCGTGGCCTGAAGCTGCCCGCCGCGACCGGTGTGGTCACCGCGATACGCACCGGCAACCCGGTTCCGGGCACGTTCCGGGTGGTGTTCGACCTGACCGACTCGGTGAAGGCCTTCAAGCCGCAGATGCAGGCCACGGGCGCCGAGTCGAAGCTGGTAATCGAGTGGCCGGGCGATGCCCCGGCAACGACGACGACCGCTGCCGCCCCGCCCCCGCCAGTAACACCGCAACCCGTATCCACCGCGAATGATGCCGCCGCCCGCGCCGAGGCCGCCCGTGCCACCGCGGCACTGACTGCATCGGTGTTGCAGCAGGCGAATGCGCCGACCACGGCCACGACTGCGCAGGAAAACCGGCCGTCACCGGCGGCCATCCTCAATGGCCAGACCGTGGCTACCGGAGTGCCGGCCCCGACGATGGCCACTGCGGTACAGACCCCGGCCGCCGAGCCGCCGGCGCCGCGCCCGGTCATGCCCAGCGATGCCTCGCGCATCACCATGCAGCCGGGCATGCGCACGCTGGTGGTCGCCATCGACCCCGGCCACGGCGGGCAGGACCCCGGTGCCATCGGCCCCACCGGCAAGCGCGAAAAGGACGTGACCCTGGCGGTGGCGCGCGAGCTTGCGCGCCAGGTCAATGCCACGCCGGGCCTGCGCGCCTACCTGACCCGCGATACCGACATGTTCATTCCGCTGCCGATGCGCGCCCAGCGTGCACGTGCGGCCAAGGCCGACATCTTCATCTCGATCCACGCCGACGCGGCTGAAAACCGCTCGGCCACCGGTTCGTCGGTGTACGTGCTTTCGACCAAGGGTGCCTCCTCGCAGCGTGCGCGCTGGCTGGCGGACAAGGAAAACGCGGCCGACCTGATTGGTGGCGTCAGCCTGAAACGCACCGAAGGCACACTCGCCAACGTGTTGCTGGACCTGGCCCAGAGCGGCTACATGAAGGCTTCCGAGGATGCGGCCGGGCATGTGCTTGGCGGCCTGAAGCGGATCGGCAACAACCACAAGCCGAATCTGGAGCGCGCCAATTTCGCGGTGCTGCGCACCTCGGACATGCCGGCGATGCTGGTGGAAACCGCGTTCATCTCCAACCCGGACGAGGAGCGCCGCCTGATCGACCCGGCATACCAACGCCGCATCGCCGGCGCGGTGCTCGACGGCGTGCACACCTTCTTCAGCCGGCAGCCGCCGCCGGGCACGCTGTTCGCCGCACGCGCGCAGGCCGAGATGGAAGCGGCCGCAGGCACCGTGGCCGGCGGCAGCAAGTAACGGCGTTTTCGCAGGCCGGGGCTACTGCCCGACGACTTGCGCCATGCATCAATGTGGGCCGTCGCACGCTTGGCCCCAACCTGTTCGATGACAATTGATTCCGGGGCTGCCGGGCAACCGGCTATCATCTGCCGATGCCCGCTTTCCACCTGATTTCCACGCATTCGCTTACCTGTTTCCCGCCCTTGGTCACAGGCCTCGCGGCATGAACAGCATCCGCCCACTCCCCGAAATCCTGATCAACCAGATCGCCGCCGGCGAAGTGGTCGAGCGCCCGGCGTCGGTGGTCAAGGAGCTGGTCGAGAACGCACTCGATGCCGGCGCCACCCGTGTCGACATCGACCTGGAAGAAGGCGGCGTGCGCCTGATCCGTATCCGCGACAACGGCGGAGGCATTGCCCCCGAGCAGTTGCCGTTGGCGGTGTCGCGCCATGCCACCAGCAAGATTGCTTCACTCGACGACCTTGAAACCGTCGCCACGCTCGGCTTCCGTGGCGAGGCGCTGCCGTCCATCGCCTCGGTCAGCCGCTTCACCCTGGCCTCGCGCCAGCCGCACGACGAGCACGGCGCGGCGCTGCAGGTCGAAGGCGGCAAGGTCGGCGAGGTGGCGCCGCGCGCGCATGCGCCGGGCACCACGGTGGAAGTGCGCGAGCTGTTCTACAACGTGCCGGCGCGGCGCAAGTTCCTGCGTGCCGAGCGCACCGAGCTGGGCCACATCGAGGAATGGCTGCGCTCGCTGGCGCTGGCACGACCGGACGTGGAACTGCGCGTGTCGCACAACGGCAAGCCATCGCGCCGCTACAAACCCGGCGACCTGTATTCGGACGCACGACTGGGCGAAACCCTGGGCGAGGACTTCGCGCGGCAGGCGCTGCGCATCGACCACGCCGCCGCCGGCCTGCGCCTGCATGGCTGGATCGCGCAGCCGCAGTATTCGCGCGCCAGCGCCGACCAGCAGTACCTGTACGTCAACGGCCGCCCGGTGCGCGACCGCAGCGTGGCGCATGCGGTGAAGCTGGCCTATGGCGACGTGCTCTACCACGGCCGCCAGCCGGCCTACGTGCTGTTCCTCGAACTCGACCCGGCGCGCGTGGACGTCAACGTGCACCCGGCCAAGCACGAAGTGCGTTTCCGCGATTCGCGGCTGGTGCACGACTTCGTGTACCGCACGCTCAAGGATGCGCTGGCCGAAACCCGCGCCGGCATGGAGCCGGTGGCCGCGGCCGTGCCGCATCCGGGCGAGGCATCGTTGCCGCCCGCCGCTGGCAGCGGTTACCTGCTTGCACGGCCGGCCGGCAGCGCCGGTGCGAGCACCGCGTGGCAGTCACGGCAGTCACCGCTGGGGCTGTCGGTGGCCGATGCGCCGGCAGCTTATGCCGCGCTGTATTCGACGTCATCGGACCCCATGCAGCCACTGCCAGCCATCGACAACGGCAGCGGCCTGCCGCCGACCTCGGCCGCCAGTGGCGTGCCGCCGCTGGGTTATGCCATCGCGCAGTTGCATGGCATCTACATCCTGGCCGAGAACGCTGAAGGCCTGATCGTGGTGGACATGCACGCCGCGCACGAACGCATCGGCTACGAGCGGCTGAAAACCGCGCACGACGGCATCGGCTTGCATGCGCAACCGCTGCTGGTGCCGATCACGTTGGCGGTGGGCGAGCGCGACGCCGATACCGCCGAGCGCGAGGCGGCGACGCTGGCCGAGCTCGGTTTCGAGATCACCCGTTCCGGCCACGGCTCGCTGCACGTGCGCAGCATTCCGGCGCTGCTGGCCAATGCCGAGCCGGAAGCCTTGTTGCGCGACGTGCTCACCGACCTGCGCGAACATGGCCAGAGCAGGCGCGTGGCCAGCGCCCGCGACGAACTGCTTTCGACGATGGCCTGCCACGGCGCGGTGCGTGCCAACCGGCGGCTGACCGCGCCGGAAATGAACGCCCTGCTGCGCGACATGGAAGCCACCGAGCGCTCGGGGCAATGCAATCACGGCCGCCCGACCTGGGCGCGTTTTTCGCTGGCGGAAATCGACCGCTGGTTCCTGCGGGGGCGTTGATGATGAAACGAATGGGCGGAATTTCGTTGCTGGCGGCGGTATTGCTGGCCGGCTGCGGGGGCGAGGGCGACAAGCAGGGCGTTGCCGACAGCGCACCGCACTTCGATGCCGCGTTCCTGATGAACAACGACATCTGGCGCGAACAGCGCAAGACCGAGCTGCTCACCGCCGAGGGCTGGACCAGCCTGGTCGGCCTGCACTGGCTGGAGCTGAAGGCGCATTACGTCGGCAGCGGCAGTACCAGCGGCATCCGCCTGGCGATGGGGCCGGAGCGGATGGGGATGGTCTCGCGCGACGGCGAACAGGTGTGGTTCACGCCCGAGCCGGGCGTGGTGTTGCAGGTGCAGGGGAAGCCGGTGACCGGGCGCATCGCCTTCCACAGCGATGACGACGCCGAGCCGACCATCATCAATTTCGACGACGGCAAGGGCGCGTTGAGCCTGATCCATCGCGGCCCGCGCTATGCGCTGCGGCTCAAGCATGCCGATGCGCCGGCGCGCGTGCATTTCACCGGGCTGGATTACTGGCCGGCCGATCCGTCCTGGCGCATCACCGCGCGCTTCGTGCCGCACGACGTCGGCAAGACCCTGCCGATCGCCGACATCACCGGCTTGGTCCAGGAGCAGGCCAATGCCGGCGCGGTCGAGTTCGAGCGCGATGGCCGCACCTGGCGGCTGGAAGCGCTGGGCGAGCCCGGCCGGCCGCTGCAACTGATCTTCGCCGACCGCACCAGCGGCCGTGGCAGCTATGCCGCCGGCCGCTACATCGACGTGGGCGTGCCGGACGCGAAGAGCCAGGTGGTGGTCGATTTCAACCGCGCCTACAACCCGCCGTGCGCGTTCACGCCGTTCGCCACCTGCCCGCTGCCGCCGCCGGAGAACCGCCTGGACATGCAGGTCGAAGCCGGCGAGAAAACCTACGTCAAGCCGGACGCCGGAGCACACGCATGAAAGGGATGAAACGCGCTGCGGCATTGTTGCTGGGTGCCGCGCTGCTGCTGGGAACGTCGCTGCCGGTGTTGGCGCGGCAGGCCGTTGCGACGGCAGCGCCCGTGCATGTGCCGCCGGTGCCGCTGCTGTGGAAGGTCAGCGGCGCGCAGGGCAGCGAGTTGTACTTGCTGGGCTCGTTCCATCTGCTGACGCCGCAGGATTACCCGTTGTCGGTGGACGTGGACAAGGCATTCGAGGCCTCGGGCCGGTTGCTGTTCGAACTGTCGCCGGAGGAAATGCAAGCGCCGGAACTGGCAATGCAGATGTTGCAGGCGGCAGTGCGCGCAGATGGCCGCCAGCTCAAGGATGATCTCGATGCGGACACATGGCAGCGCCTGCAAGCCTATGCCAGCGCCAACGGCCTGCCGCTGGAGCGGCTGGCCGGATTGAAACCGTGGTTCGTCGGCCTGACCATCAGCCTGGCGCAGATGCAGCGGCAGGGGTTGGATGCGCAGGCCGGGCTGGACCGACACCTGATGGCACGCGCCGCCGATGCCGGCAAGCTGGCCGAAGGGCTGGAAAGCGCGGCGGCGCAGATCGCCATGCTCGATGGCATGGACGCGGAAGAACAGCGCCAACTGTTGCGCGAAGCACTGGAACAGGTGGACAAGGGCGACGAACAAAGCCGACGCCTGCATGATGCCTGGCGCCGCGGCGACGACGTGACCCTGTGGCGCGACATGGCCGCGCAGATGCGGCGTGACTATCCCGGCCTGTATCGGCGCATCAATGTCGAACGCAACGACGCCTGGCTGGCACCGTTGCAACAACGTCTGCAGGCCGGGCAGGGCACCACGCTGGTGGTGGTCGGCGCACTGCACCTGCTGGGCGAGGATGGCGTGGTCGAAAAACTGCGTGCGCAGGGCTACAAGGTCGAGCGGATTTGTTCGGTTTGTGCGCGACCGGCGAAGTCGAAGGCGGGCGGCAGAAATCTGTAGTCAGGTGCAATCACCAACTCGCCCGAGGCGCGTCATGAACCGATTGTTCTCGCTCGGGCGGCCTCGCCACAACTGACGGGTGAGCTTGCCTGGAATGTGGAGGAGAAGTACGAGCCGGTTATGCCTTTCGAAATGGATCGGCAGGGCATGACGGAAAGTGTCGATATGCCCATGCCGGTAATGCGTGAACAGTTCATCACCCGACCCAATGAGCTGCAACTGCTGATTGATGCAATGGCTGGCTACGGGGATGTCGCGCAGTCTGCTGAGCAGGATGTGTTGGGCACTGCCCCGGTGTTCTTTGGTGCAGGCGATGTTCCGAACCAGCCTCTCCATCTGCATCTTCGGCATAACGGCCTGTCCGCCCACCCGATGATGTAGATGGAAGGCGGTTGAAAAGAGAAGGCCGACGCAAGCGTCGGCCTTCTTCGTACATCTTGTGGTGACCGTCAGCGGCTGCCGCGGCGCTTGTCGCCCGGCGGTGGCGGTGGCGGTTCCGGTGCCTTGGTGCCCGGCTGCGGTGGGCGGCCGCCGAAGCCGGCGCCCATGTTGCGCTGGAATTCCTGCCACAGCTCCAGGTTGCGCTCGGTGAGCTGGTTCATCATCGCCCACGGCGTCTGCCCGAGCAGGTTGCCCATCTGCTGGCGGAACTGCTGCTGCTGGTCGAGGAACACCTGCATGCTGCGCTCCAGGTAGTTGCCCATGAAGCCCTGCAACGAGTCGCCGTAGAAACGGATCAACTGGCTCAGCAACTGCGTGGACAGCATCGGTTCGCCGTCCTGCTCCTTGTCGGCAATGATCTGCAACAGCACCGAGCGGGTCAGGTCGTCACCGCTCTTGGCGTCGCGCACTTCGAAATCCTCGCCGTCGAGGATCAACTGGCGCACGTCCTCGATGGTGATGTAGCTGGAAATCTCGGTGTCGTAGAGCCGCCGGTTGGGGTACTTCTTGATGATGCGGGTCGCAGCCATTAAGCAGTCACTCGTCACGATAGAAGCGCAGCATGGCGCAGTGCAACAGGGCTTGCAACCGCCGGAAGTACGGGTTGCCGGCGGCGGGCGCGGCGCGTTCGTGCTGCGCAGCACGAAGAACCGTGGTGCGCAGCAATGCCGGCCGGTTCACCAACCCATGTGGTGGCCGCCGTTGATGTCCAGGTTGGAGCCGGTGATCCACGCCGCCTCCTCGGCGACCAGGAACGCCACTGCGTAGGCGATCTCCTCCGGCTTGCCGAGGCGGCCGGTGGGGATGTCGGCGATGATCTTGGCGCGCACTTCCTCCGGCACCGCCATCACCATGTCGGTGGCTACGTAGCCGGGTGAAATGGTGTTGACGGTGATGCCGAAGCCGGCGTTCTCGCGCGCCAGCGAAATGGTGAAGCCGTGCATGCCGGCCTTGGCTGCGGCGTAGTTGGCCTGGCCATACTGGCCCTTGAGGCCGTTGATCGAGCTGATCTGGATCACCCGGCCCCAGCCGCGCTTGCGCATGCCTTCGATGATCGGGCGGGTGACGTTGAACACGGAGTTGAGGTTGGTGTTGATGACCTCGTGCCACTGCTCCGGGCTCATGCGGTGGAAGGTGGTATCGCGGGTGATGCCGGCGTTGTTGACCAGTATCTCCACCGGCCCCAGTGCGGCCTCGACCGCCTGCACCAGTGCCTTGCCGCTTTCCGGGGCGGACACGTCGCCGGGGAACAGCGCGATGTCGTAGCCCTTGTCACGCATGCGCTGCTGCCAGTGCTGCGCTTTCTCGGCATTGCGGTAGTTGGTGGCGACACGATGGCCCTGGTCGGCCAGGCGCTGGCAGATCGCGCTGCCGATGCCGCCGGTGCCGCCGGTGACCAGTGCAATGCGGGGTGTCGTCATGGGGGTATTCCAGGCGAAGGCGCGGGGGCATTCGATTCTATGTGAAGGAGCCGACGGTTCGTAGGCCGGGGCCACGTCCCTGATCTACGGGTGGCATTGGATCGACTCGCGACGCAGCAGTTGCGGCTGGAACGCGGCGACGGCGCGCGCCAGCAATTCCGCCACGGTGGTGGCGCTTTCCAGTGCGGGCGCGGGTTGGCCGAGCGCTTGCCACAGCCAGTGCAGCGTCGGCAGCGGGTTGTGGTCGTCCACCGGCTGCGCGGCCAGTGATTTGGACAGCTTCTCGCCGCGCGCGTCCAGCAACAACGGCAGGTGCAGGTAGCGCGGCGTCGGCAGTCCCAGTGCGCGTTGCAGCAGGATCTGCCGTGGGGTGGAGTCGAGCAGGTCGGCACCGCGCACCACGTCGCTGATGCCCTGTTCGGCATCGTCCACCACCACCGCCAATTGATAGGCCCAGCAACCGTCGGCGCGCAGCAGCACGAAGTCGCCGACGTCCCGGTCCAGCGCCTGCTCGATGCGCCCCTGCAGGCCGTCGTCGAAGGCGACGTTGCTGCCGTCGGCCACGTGCAGGCGCAGGGCCGGTTGCGGGCGCGGTGGCCGGGCCACGCAGTGGCGGTGGATGCCCTGCTGGCCGGCAAGATCGGTGCGGCTGCAATGGCAGGAAAACGCCTTGCCCTGTTGCAACAGTTGTTCGCTGGCGGCGCGGTACAGCGCATGGCGCCGGCTCTGGTACTGCACCGGTTGGTCCGGGTGCAGGCCGAAGGCGGCCAGCGTGGCCAGTTGCGATGCCGCGGCGCCGGCCACTTCGCGTGGCGGGTCCACGTCCTCGATGCGCACCAGCCATTGACCACCGGCGTGGCGTGCCAGCAGCCAACTGCCGAAGGCGGCCAGCATCGAGCCCAGGTGCAGCGGGCCGGTGGGCGAGGGGGCAAAGCGGCCGCGGTAGCCGGCCGTTGCCGGCAAAGCTGAATTGCCGGTCACATTCACGCTTGAAATTGTTCCGCTGGCACCTCAGATTTGCTCCGATTATCCATCACTTACGGACCCACCCCGCATGTTTACCCGTATCGGCCTGTTCCTGCTGACCAACCTCGCCGTGCTGGTATTGGCCAGCGTGGTGATGTCCATCCTCGGCGTCAATTCCACGCAGATGAGCGGCCTGCTGGTGATGGCCGCGATCTTCGGTTTCGGCGGTTCCATCATTTCCCTGCTGCTGTCCAAGTTCATGGCCAAGCGCGGTACCGGCGCGGTGGTCATTACCGAGCCGCGCAATTCGACCGAGCGCTGGCTGCTGGACACGGTGGCGCGCCAGGCCAGGGCTGCCGGCATCGGCATGCCGGAAGTGGCGGTGTATGACGCGCCGGAAATCAACGCCTTCGCCACCGGCGCCAACCGCAACAACGCGCTGGTGGCGGTGTCCACCGGCCTGCTGCACAACATGAGCGAGGATGAGGCCGAGGCGGTGCTGGGGCATGAAATCGCCCACGTCGCCAATGGCGACATGATCACGATGGCGCTGCTGCAGGGCGTATTGAACACCTTCGTGATCGTGCTGGCGCGGGTGGTCGGCGGCATCATCGACGGCGCGTTGTCGGGCAACCGCGAGGGCGGTGGCCGCGGCTTTGCCTACTACATCATCGTGTTCGTGCTGGAGATGGTGTTCGGCCTGTTCGCGACGATGATCGCGATGTGGTTCTCGCGCCGCCGCGAGTTCCGTGCCGATGTCGGTGGCGCACAGTTCGCCGGCCGCCAGAAGATGATTGCGGCGCTGGAACGGCTCAAGCTCAACCACGGCCAGAGCACCTTGCCGAGCCAGATTGCCGCCTTCGGCATCGCCGGGGCCAGCGCGAAGAAGTTGTTCCTCAGCCACCCGCCGCTGGAAGAGCGCATCGCCGCATTGCGTTCGACCACCGTGGCCTGAGCGGCGCGCACTTTGTTGCATCCGAACGCCCGGCCCGTGCCGGGCGTTCTGTTTGCGCAGTTCCAGGTTGCGCAACCATGACCATTGGCCGGCTCGGCCGCCCTTGCCGCTGGCTAGACTCGGGCCTTTGCCACGATGGCCAAAGGCCGGGGGGAAGTGATGTTCAAGCAGGGTTTGCTGTCATTGGGTTTGGGGCTGGCGTTTGCCGCCGGCGCGCAGGCAGCCGAGCAGGTGGACTTGGACATGGTGGGAAAGATCCGCCAGGAGGCCTTCCACCGCTCGCAGGTGATGGACACGTTCTCCCACCTCACCGAAACCATCGGTCCGCGCCTGACCAACTCGCCGGCAATGGTGCAGGCCAATGCCTGGACCCGGCAGAAATTCAACGAATGGGGTCTTGCCAACGTGCACGACGAGGCCTTCGAGGATTTCGGCCGTGGCTGGGAGTTCGATTCGGCCAGCGTGGAAATGCTGGAGCCGCGCGTGACCCAGTTGTACGCACTGCCCAAAGCGTGGACGCCCGGCACCGATGGCACCGTGGAAGGCGAGGTCATCAAGGTCGAGATCAAGAAGCTGGCCGACCTTGAAAAATACAAGGGCAAGCTGCGCGGCAAGATCCTGCTGCTGGGCGACGCCCGCGATTACAAGCGTGGCACCGAGGCCGATTCGCACCGTCACGACGCCACCTCGCTGGAAGACCTGCAGCAGTTCACCGTGCCCAGGGACACCAGCAAGGAGCGCAGCATGCGGCTCAAGGAGTTCGGCGAGCGCCAGGAGCTGGTGCGCGCGACCAATGCTTTCTTCGCCGAGGAAGGCGCGCTGGCTGCGATCAGCATCAGCGGCTGGGACAACGGCATCATCCGCGTTGGTGGCGGTGGTTCGCGCAAGGCCGGCGAGCCGGTGGGCATCCCCGAGCTGGCTATGATCGCCGAGCACTACAACCAGTTGGCGCGTGCGATCGAGCGCAAGCAGCCGGTGAAGCTGCGGCTCAACGTCGATGCGCGTTTCACCGACGAGGCCGACCAGCCCGGCAACAACACGCTGGCCGAGATCCGCGGCAGCAGCAGGGCCGACGAGGTGGTGATGCTGGGTGCGCACATGGACTCCTGGCACACCGGTACCGGTGCGGCCGACAACGCCGCCGGCGTGGCGGTGATGATGGAAGCCATGCGCATCCTCAAGGCGGTGGGCGCAAAACCGAAGCGCACCATCCGCGTGGCGCTGTGGAGCGGCGAGGAGCAGGGTTTGATCGGCTCGCAAGCCTACGTGGCCCGGCACTTCGCGCATTACCCGGAGCCGACCGACCCGGCGCAGAAGGCGCTGCCGGCCTCGCTGCGCGAGCCGACCGGTCCGCTGCAGAAGTTGCGCGACTACGAGAAGTTTTCGGTGTACTTCAACATGGACAATGGCTCGGGCCGCTTCCGTGGCATCTACGCGCAGGAAAACATGGCGGCGATGCCGATCTTCGAGGCATGGCTGAAGCCGTTCAACGACGTCGGCGCGACCACCGTGGCCAGTCGCAACACCGGCAGCACCGACCACATCAGTTTCGACCGCGTCGGCCTGCCGGGCTTCCAGTTCATCCAGGACCGCTTGGACTACTTCAGCAACGTCCACCACAGCAACCTGGACACCTGGGACCACGCCGAACCGGAAGACCTGAAGCAGGCTGCGGCCATCGTTGCCTCGTTCGTCTACAACGCGGCGATGCGCGAGGAAAAGATGCCGCGCAAGCCGTTGCTGGAAAAATGAGCAGCGTTTGACGAAATGGAACGACGAGGGGCCGCATTGCGGCCCCTCTTGTTTGAATCGCAGGAACGCAGATTGCTGCGCGATGAAGATTTCCCGGCAAAGCCCCATCGCGCAGCAATCTGCGCTCCTGCGAAAAGCTCGCGCGTCAGGCTGAGGCCTGCCGAATCGCCTCCGGCAGCGGCATGCTTTTGCCGGTCTGCGAATCGATCCACACCACCACCACGTTGCCGTCGCAGTACAGCCTGCTTTCGTCCTGCTGGTCAACGATGCGGTGGCCGATGGTCACGCTGCTGTTGCCCAGCCGTTCGACGAACAACTCCACGACGATGTCGTTCGGCCACACGATCGGCAGCCGGTAATTGACGTTGGTGGCGGCCACCACCGGTGCGATGCGGTCGTTCAGCGACACGCCTTCCACGCCCAGCATCCAGCGCACGCGCGCTTCTTCCAGGTAGGACACGTACTTGGCATTGTTGACGTGGCCCATCGCATCCATGTCGCGCCAGCGCACGCTGATAGGTGCGCGGGCCAGTTGCTTGTGTTCGCTGCTCATCGGGAAACCTCTTTCTTGCTGGTCGAGGCCGTCTTTCCGGCGGCTGTCTTCTTGGCGGGTTTTTCCTTGCGCGGCGGCCGCGCATCGGGCTTGTTCGCCACCGCTGCCGGTTGCTCCGGCCGCGCGCTGGTGTTCGGCAGCATCCTGGCCAGGAACTGGCCGGTGTAGGACGCCGGGTGCGCGGCCACGTCTTCCGGGGTGCCGGTGGCGAGAATGGTGCCGCCGCGATGGCCGCCTTCCGGGCCGAGGTCGATGACCCAGTCGGCGGTCTTGATCACGTCCAGGTTGTGCTCGATCACCACCACCGTGTTGCCTTCGTCGCGCAGCTTGTGCAGCACGCCGAGCAGCGCTTCGATGTCGTGGAAGTGCAGGCCGGTGGTCGGCTCGTCGAGGATGTAGAGCGTGCGGCCGGTATCGCGCCGGCTCAGTTCCTTGGACAGCTTGACCCGCTGCGCCTCGCCGCCGGACAGCGTGGTCGCGCTCTGGCCCAGCTTGATGTAGCTCAGGCCCACGTCCACCAGCGTCTCCAGCTTGCGGGCAATGCTTGGTACCGGCTGGAACAGCTTCAGTGCATCCTCGACGGTCATCTCCAGCACGTCGTTGATGTTGTAGCCCTTGTAGAGGATCTCCAGCGTTTCGCGGTTGTAGCGCTTGCCGTGGCAGACGTCGCACGGCACGTACACGTCCGGCAGGAAGTGCATTTCGACCTTGATCAGGCCGTCGCCCTGGCAGGCCTCGCAGCGGCCGCCGCGCACGTTGAAGCTGAAGCGTCCCGGTGAATAACCGCGCGCACGTGCTTCCGGCACCTGTGCGTACAGCTCGCGCAGCGGTGTGAACAGGCCGGTGTAAGTGGCCGGGTTCGAGCGCGGGGTGCGGCCGATCGGCGACTGGTCGATGTCCACCACCTTGTCGAACAGGTCCAGGCCGTCCACTTCCTTGTACGGCGCGATCGGATGCGATGCGCCGTTGATTTCGTTGGCGGCCAGAGAGAACAGGGTGTCGTTGATCAGCGTCGATTTGCCCGAACCGGACACGCCGGTGACGCAGGTCAGCAACCCGGCGGGAATGTCCAGATCGACGTTCTTCAGGTTGTTGCCGCGCGCGCCGCGCAGGTGCAGCGTCATCTTCGGGTTGGGCTTGTGCCGCCGCGCGGGAATCTCGATGGCGCGCTTGCCGGACAGGTACTGCCCGGTCAGCGAGCGCGGTGCGGCGAGGATGTCGTCGAGCTTGCCCTGGCCGACCACTTCGCCGCCATGCACGCCTGCGCCAGGGCCAATGTCCACCACGTAATCGGCCAGACGGATCGCGTCCTCGTCATGTTCGACCACGATCACCGTGTTGCCGAGGTCGCGCAGGCGGGTGAGGGTGCCGAGCAGGCGCTCGTTGTCGCGCTGGTGCAGGCCGATGGACGGCTCATCGAGCACGTACATCACGCCCACCAGCCCGGCGCCGATCTGCGAAGCCAGGCGGATGCGCTGCGCCTCGCCGCCGGAGAGCGTGTCGGCCTTGCGCTCCAGGGTGAGGTAGTCCAGCCCCACGTCCACCAGGAAGCCGAGCCGCTCGCTGATCTCCTTGACGATCTTGCTGGCGATCTCGCCGCGCCAGCCCGGCAGGCTCAGCTCGCCGAAGAAGCGCTTGGCCTCGTCGATCGGCAGCACCGCCAGCTCCGGCAGCGGTCGGTCGGCGACGAACACGTTGCGCGCGGCCTTGTTCAGGCGTGCGCCCTTGCACTCCGGGCACGGCCGTTCGCTGATGAACTTGGCCAACTCCTCGCGTACCGCCGGCGATTCGGTTTCGCGGTAGCGGCGTTCGAGGTTGGGGATGATGCCTTCGAAGCGGTGCTTGCGCTGGCTGCGGCCACCGGCCTCGGTGAAGTAGGTGAAGGTGATCTGTTCCTCGCCGCTGCCGTACAGCACCGCGTGGCGCACGTATTCCGGCAGCGATTGCCACGGCGCATCGACATCGAAGGCGTAGTGCTTGGCCAGCGAGGCGATCAACTGGAAGTAATAGGCGTTGCGGCGGTCCCAGCCGCGCACCGCACCGGCGGCCAGCGACAGCTCCGGGTGCACCACCACGCGGCTTGGGTCGAAGAATTCGGCCACGCCCAAGCCATCGCAGCCGGGGCAGGCACCAACCGGCGAGTTGAACGAGAACAACCGTGGCTCCAGCTCCGGCAGCGCGTAGTCGCAGACCGGGCAGGAATACTTGGACGAGAACAGTTGCGGCGTGGCCTGCGGATCATCGAGCGACTGCACGATCGCCATGCCGTCGCCGAGCTTGAGCGCGGTCTCGAAGCTTTCGGCCAGCCGCTGCTTGATGTCCTCGCGCGGGCGGAAGCGGTCGATCACCGCCTCGATGGTGTGCTTCTGGCGCAGGGTCAGCGCCGGCACTTCGTCGATTTCGTACAGTTCGCCGTCCACCCGCACGCGCACGAAGCCCTGCGCACGCAACTGGTCGAACACCTGCACGTGCTCGCCTTTGCGCTCGCGGATCACCGGCGCCAGCAGCATCCAGCGCTGCTCGCCATCCAGCGCCAGCACCTGGTCCACCATCTGGCTGACGGTCTGCGCTTCCAGCGGATAGCCGTGGTCGGGGCAGCGCGGGCTGCCGACGCGGGCGTACAGCAGGCGCAGGTAGTCGTAGACCTCGGTAATGGTGCCCACGGTCGAGCGCGGGTTGTGGCTGGTGGATTTCTGCTCGATCGAGATCGCCGGCGACAGGCCCTCGATGTGGTCCAAGTCGGGTTTTTCCATCACGCTCAGGAACTGCCGCGCATACGCCGACAGCGATTCCACGTAGCGGCGCTGGCCCTCGGCGTAGATGGTGTCGAACGCCAGCGATGACTTGCCCGAGCCGGACAGGCCGGTGATCACGATGAGCTTGTCGCGGGGCAGGTCGAGGTCGATGTTCTTGAGGTTGTGCGTGCGCGCACCGCGGATGCGGATGAAATCCATCGCCATGAAGAATCCGTTGCTGGTCGCCACCGGCGGGGAGCAGGTGGCGGGATGTGGGGGACGTAGCCGGCGGCAGTCAACCAGCCTAGCGGCCTTGTGATTTGGGGGCAATTGCCGGGTTTGCCAACTCGTGAGCCGCGTCCGGAAGCGGCGCCTGGCCTTGTCGGGACAAGGGTTTGGCGGGAATGGGCTGGCTTGACCCGGACTCGGCGCTGGCTCTACAATTCCGCTTCTGTCCGCCCTCGATGGTGGGCAGATTCCAAGAATAACTACAGAAGAGACACTCCCATGTACGCAGTACTGGTAACCGGCGGTAAGCAATACCGCGTCGCGCAGGGTGAAACCCTCCGCGTTGAGAAGCTCGAAGTCGAAGCCGGCAGCGAGATCAAGTTCGACACCATCCTGATGCTCGGCGATGCCGAGGGCATCAAGCTGGGTGATGCGCTGAAGGGCGCTTCGGTGACCGCCAAGGTCGTGGCCCACGGCCGCGCCGACAAGGTGCGCATCATCAAGTTCCGCCGCCGCAAGCACCACATGAAGCGTCAGGGCCACCGCCAGTACTACACCGAAATCGAAATCACCGGCATCGCCGGCTAAACCCAAGGAGAATCCGTCATGGCACATAAAAAGGGCGTAGGCTCCTCGCGCAACGGCCGCGACTCCAACCCGAAGTATCTGGGCGTCAAGATCTTCGGTGGCCAGGCCATCGAAGCCGGCAACATCATCGTGCGTCAGCGCGGCACCCAGTTCCATCCGGGCGCCGGCGTCGGCCTCGGCCGCGACCACACGCTGTTCGCGCTGGTTGACGGCACGGTCGCGTTCACGGTCAAGGGCCCGAAGAAGCGCCGCACCGTCAGCGTCGTCGCCGAAGCCTGATCCCGCGCGCAAGTGCCCTTGCCTGGCATGGGCGCTGCGACGAAAGCCCCGCTTCGGCGGGGTTTTTCGTTGGCAGGCACTGGCCGTGCAGCATGCATGGCGATGGCCCGATAGACTTCCTTCGCGAAGTCGCTTTCCCGATTTTCCATTCCTTTCCGATTCCCGGTCTTTCCCATGAAACTCGTTGATGAAGCCGAAATTTCCGTAATTGCCGGCAATGGCGGCAATGGCTGCGTCGGTTTTCGCCGCGAGAAGTTCATTCCGCTGGGTGGCCCGGATGGTGGCGATGGCGGCGGCGGTGGCAGTGTCTGGCTGCGCGCCGACGAAAACCTGAACACTCTGGTCGATTTCCGCCATGACCGCATCTTCAAGGCGCAGCGCGGCGAGAACGGCATGGGCCGCCAAGCCTATGGCAAGGGCGGCGAAGATCTGGTCATCACCGTGCCGGTCGGGACCGTGGTCATCAATGTCGATACCGACGAGGTGATCGGCGATCTGACCCAACATGGCGACCGCCTGCTGGTGGCCAAGGGTGGCAAGGGTGGCCTCGGCAACATGCACTTCAAGAGCTCCATCAACCGCGCGCCGCGACAGGCGTTGCCGGGCGAGGAGGGCGAGCAGCGCCTGCTCAAGCTGGAGTTGAAACTGCTGGCCGACGTCGGCCTGCTCGGCTTTCCCAATGCCGGCAAGAGCACCTTGATCCGCGCGGTATCGGCGGCCACGCCGAAGGTGGCCGATTACCCGTTCACCACGCTGTACCCGAACCTGGGCGTGGTGAAGGTGGAGAACTACCGCAGCTTTGTGATCGCCGACATTCCGGGCCTGATCGAGGGTGCGGCCGATGGCGCCGGCCTTGGCGCGCAATTCCTGCGTCACTTGCAGCGCACGCGGCTGCTGCTGCACCTCGTCGATATTTCGCCGATGGAAGGCGGGGTGGAAGGGGTTTCCCCGATTGAGCAGGTGCGTGCGATCGAGCACGAGCTGGGCAAGCACGACCCGGAGTTGTTGGAAAAACCACGCTGGCTGGTGCTGAACAAGGCCGACCTGATGTTCGAGGACGAGGCGCGGGCTGCGGCCGAGCAGGTGGTCAAGGAGTTGGGTTGGACCGGCCCGCACTATCTGGTGTCGGCGCTGGGTCGCGAGGGTACCTGGCCGATCATGAAGGACATCATGGCTTTCTTCGACCAGCAGAAGTTGCTGGAGGCCGAGGCGCGCGAAGCGCAGGGTTGAGGCTGCTCTCCGCCTCGCATGCATTGAAAGCCCGGCCTTGGCCGGGCTTTCCGTTTTTGGCTCGGGAGGTGGGCAGGGCAAGTCCCGCATCTGCAGTGGGAGCGCGGTAGGCCGGGGTTACATCTCCGGCGGCATGGCTCCCCGGACGCCGGGGATGTAACCCCGGCCTATTGGCTTGGCTTTGCACGAACGCAAAAAACCCGGCGCAGGGCCGGGTTTTTCAGCGCCTGGAGCCTTTCGGCTACAGGGAGTTGCGCGGATCAGGCAGCCTTGAGGGCCTTGATGCGGTCGTTCAGGCGGCTCTTGTGGCGAGCGGCCTTGTTCTTGTGAATCAGGCCACGGGCGCTGAAACGGTCGAGGATGGGCTGGGCGACGGCGAAGGCAGCCTCGGCGCCGGCGGCGTCATTGGCGTCCAGAGCCTTGATCACCTTCTTGACGGCGGTGCGCAGCATCGAACGCTGAGCGACGTTGCGCGCGTTGCGCACGACGGTCTGCTTGGCGCGCTTCTTGGCGGACTTGATATTGGCCACGGTGGTGGTTTCCTGAAAATCGGTGTGGTGGGAACAGCAAGCGCGCAAGTATGATGGGTGCACCGATGAACGTCAAGTCGAGTTGTCAAGGGGAAAGTGTGTGAGCGGGCGGTTGCTCAAGTCCACGGTGGTATTCAGCTCGATGACCTTCCTGTCACGCATCAGCGGGCTGGTGCGCGACCTGGTGTATGCGCAGGCGTTCGGTGCCAGTACGGCGATGGATGCTTTCGTCGTCGCATTCAGGATTCCCAATTTCATGCGCCGGCTCTCGGCCGAGGGCTCGTTTTCGATGGCCTTTGTGCCGGTGCTGGCCGAGTACAAGGCGCGTGGCGACCATGCGGCGGTCAAGGCGCTGGTGGATCGGGTGGCGGGGGTGCTGGCGGCGGTGCTGCTGCTTGTCACCGGGCTGGCGATCCTGCTGGCACCGGGGGTGATGCGGGTGTTCGCACCGGGGTTCGACCCGGATGGCGAGCAGGCGCGGTTGGCCACGCTGATGTTGCAGATCACCTTTCCCTATGCGCTGTTCATTTCGCTGGCCTCGCTGGTGGGCGGGGTCTTGAACAGCTACCAGCGGTTCGCCATTCCGGCGCTGTCGCCGATTTTGCTGAACCTGTCGATGATTGCCGCCGCCTTGTGCCTGGCACCGCAATTGAAGGCATGGGGCTACGAGCCGGTGCTGGCGCTGGCCTGGGGCGTGTTTGCCGCCGGCATCCTGCAATTGGTATTCCAGTTGCCATCGCTGGCACGGCTGGGCTTGTTGCCACGGCCACGGCTGGATTTCGCCCATGCCGGGGTGCGCAAGACCATGAGGCTGATGGTGCCGACCCTGTTCGGCTCCTCGGTGGCGCAGGTCAACCTGTTGTTCAACACGCTGATGGCCTCGATGCTGGTGGGCGGCAGTGTGACCTGGCTGTACTACAGCGACCGCTTGCTGGAGTTCCCGTTGGGCATGTTCGGGGTGGCGATCGGCACGGTGATCCTGCCGCACCTGTCCAGCCGCCATGCCGAAGCCGACCCTGCGGGGTATTCCAAGGGGTTGGACTGGGGTTTCCGGCTGTGCCTGTTGATCGGCATTCCGGCCTGCCTCGGCCTGGTGTTGTGCGCGCAACCGCTGCTGGCCACCTTGTTCCAGCATGGGCGCTTCACCGAACAGGACGTGCGCATGAGCAGCCTGAGCCTGATGGCGCAGTCACTGGCGGTGCCGGCCTTCCTGCTGGTCAAGGTACTGGCGCCGGCGTTCTATTCGCGGCAGGACACGCGCACGCCGGTCAAGGCGGCGCTGGCGTCGATCACGGTCAACATCGTCTGTACCGTGGCGCTGTTCGTGGGCCTGTTGTGGTTCAGCCCGATGGGGCAGGCCGCGTTGGCCGAGGCGCAGGGCGACTGGCGCGGGGCGTTGAAGCAGATCGAAGGCGCGCATGCGCTGCTGGCACTGGCCATCGCCGTGGCGGGTTGGGCCAATGCGCTGCAACTGGCGTGGTACCTGCGGCGGGCCGGGGTCTACCGCAGGCAACCGGGCTGGGGGAGGTTTTTGCGTCAGGTGGCGGTCGCCAGTGTGCTGATGGCGGGCGTGGTGCTGGCGCTGCGCCTGCACTGGGCCGACTGGACGCCGTGGAACTGGTGGGAGCGCGCGTGGCGGCTGGCGTTGCTGGTTGGCGGCGGTGGGCTGGCCTATGCCGTCGGCCTGTTGCTGTGTGGGTATCGCCCGCGTGAGCTGCGCGGGCAGTGAGGCGGGCATGGCCGTGCCGCCGCTATACTTCCCGGCTACACATGACAAAGCGCCGGCCTGCAAGGGCCGGTTTTGCGGGTTTGAATGAGCAGGCTGTTTAGAGACGTCGAAGGCGGGGTGCTGTTCCCGCGGGGAAGCGTGGTCTGCATCGGTGCCTTCGATGGCCTGCACAGGGGCCACCGGGCATTGGTGCGCCATGCGGTCGAGCGCGCGCGCGCGCTGGGCGTGCCGGCGGTGGCGCTGGCCTTCGAACCATTGCCGCGCGAGTTCTTCGCCAAGGACAACCCGCCGCCGCGGCTGATGCTGGCGCGCGACAAGGTGGAGGCGCTGCGCGAGCTGGGCATCGACAGCGTCGGCCTGCTGCGTTTCGACGCGAAGATGGTGGCCACGCCGGCCGAGGATTTCGTCCGCGACACGCTGGTGCGCCGGCTGGGCGTGCGCGAGGTCTGGATCGGGCCGAAGTTCCATTTCGGCAACCGCCGCGGCGGCGACCTGGCCCTGCTGCAGCGGATGGGGCCGGAGCTGGGCTTCGTCGCCGGCGAAATCAGCCCGGTGCAGTTGCGTGGCGAGCGTGTTTCCAGCACCCGCATCCGCGAGCTGCTGGTGGAGGGCAACTTCGCCCATGCCGCCGAGCTGCTGGGCCATCCCTACGCCATTGGCGGGCGCGTGGTGCGCGGGCGCCAGCTCGGGCGCACGCTGGGTTTCCCCACCGCCAACTTGCGCTTCCCGAAAACGCCCGCACTTTCAGGTATCTATGCCACCTGGGTGCATGGTGTGTTCGAACGGCCTTGGCCGTCGGTATCGAGTTTTGGCACCCGGCCCACCGTGGACGGCGTGGAGCCGCTGCTGGAAGCGCACCTGTTCGATTTCAAGGGCGACCTGTACGGCCGCCACATCGAAGTGGAGTTCGTCGCCAAGCTGCGTGACGAAGAGAAGTTCAACGACCTGCAGGCTCTGACCGAGCAGATGCACCGCGACGCCGAGCAGGCGCGCACTATCCTCAACGAACAACGACTGCGAGCCACCGCGTGAGCCAGGACTACAAAGCCACCCTCCACCTGCCGGCGACGGAATTCCCGATGCGCGGCGACCTGCCCAAGCGCGAGCCGGGCATCCTGGCGCGTTGGGAAGAGCAGGGCATCTACGCGCAGTTGCGGCAGAACGCCGAAGGGCGGCCGCTGTTCGTGCTGCACGATGGCCCGCCGTATGCCAACGGCCAGATCCACCTCGGCCATGCGGTCAACAAGATCCTCAAGGACATCATCGTCAAGTCGCGCTACCTCGACGGCTTCGATGCGCCCTACGTGCCGGGCTGGGATTGCCACGGCCTGCCGATCGAGATCGCGGTCGAGAAGAAGTGGGGCAAGGTCGGCACCAAGCTCGACGCCGAGCAATTCCGGCAGAAGTGCCGCGAATACGCCGAAGAGCAGATCAGCCTGCAGCGCGCCGACTTCAAGCGGCTGGGCGTGGTCGGCGACTGGGACAACCCCTACAAGACCCTGAGCTTCGATTTCGAGGCCAATGAAATCCGCGCGCTGGCCAAGATCGTCGCCAACGGCCACCTGCTGCGTGGTGCCAAGCCGGTGCACTGGTGCTTCGATTGCGGCTCGGCGCTGGCCGAGGCCGAGATCGAATACCAGGACAAGACTTCGCCGGCGATCGACGTGGCTTACGCCGCGCGCGATGCGAAAAAGCTGGCCGCCAGTTTCGGTGTCACGCTGCCGGAAGGCGTGGAAGTTGCGGTGCCGATCTGGACCACCACGCCGTGGACGCTGCCAGCCTCGCTGGCGGTGTCGCTGGGTGCGGACATCGACTACGTACTGGCCGAAGGCCCGGCCCACAATGACCAGCCGCGCTGGCTGGTGCTGGCCTCGGCGTTGGCCGAGCGTTCGCTGTCGCGCTATGGCGTGACCGACGTGGTCGTGCACGGCCATGCCAAGGGCTCGGCGCTGGAGAACCAGTTGCTGGCGCACCCGTTCTACGCCGAGCGCGATCTGCCGCTGCTCAACGGCGAACATGTGTCCGACACCGACGGCACCGGCGCGGTGCATACCGCCCCCGGTCACGGTCAGGAGGACTTCGCGGTCAGCCAGCAATACGGGGTGATGGACAGCTACAACGCCGGCCAGATCAACCCGGTCGATGGCCGTGGTGTCTACCTGTCGTCCACGCCACCTGCCGGCGACGTTGAATTGGCTGGCACGCACCTGTGGAAGGCGCAGCCGTTGATCGTCGATGTGCTGCGCGGCAACGGCACGCTGCTGGCCTTCGCCGAAATCCAGCACAGCTACCCGCACTGCTGGCGGCACAAGACGCCGGTGGTGTTCCGCGCCACCCCGCAGTGGTTCATCTCGATGGACAAGGCTGGCCTGCGTACCGATGCAATGGCCGCCATCGACTCGGTGGGCTGGTTCCCGGCGTGGGGCAAGGCGCGCATTGCCAGCATGGTCGAAGGCCGCCCGGACTGGTGCATCAGCCGCCAGCGCACCTGGGGCGTGCCGATCGCCTTGTTCACCCATCGCGAAACCGGCGAGCCGCACCCGCGCAGCGTCGAGCTGATGCAGCAGGTGGCCGACCGCGTGCAGACCGGCGGCATCGACGTGTGGTATTCGCTGGACGCCGGCGAACTGCTTGGCGATGAAGCCGCGCAGTACGAGAAGGTCACCGACATCCTCGATGTCTGGTTCGACTCCGGCGTCACCCACGAAGGCGTGTTGCTGGCGCGCGGTTTCGGCAAGCCGGCCGATCTGTACCTGGAAGGCTCGGACCAGCACCGCGGCTGGTTCCAGTCTTCGCTGCTGACCGGCGTGGCAATTGACAAGCACGCCCCGTACAAGCAGTGCCTGACCCACGGCTTCACCGTGGACGAGCATGGCCGCAAGATGTCCAAGTCGCTGGGCAATGGCATCGAACCGCAGGAAATCATGCGCACGTTGGGTGCGGACATCCTGCGTCTGTGGATCGCCTCGGCCGACTACAGCAACGAAATGTCGCTGTCGCAGGAAATCCTCAAGCGCAACGCCGATGCCTATCGCCGCCTGCGCAACACCGCGCGCTTCCTGCTCGGCAACCTCGATGGCTTCGACCCTGCCGTGCACCTGCGTCCGCTGGAAGACATGGTGGCGCTGGACCGCTGGATCGTGCACCGCGCGTGGGAATTGCAGGAGAAGATCAAGGCCGCCTATGCCAACTACGACATGGCCGAGATCGTGCAGTTGCTGCTGAACTTCTGCTCGGTCGACCTCGGCTCGCTGTACCTGGACGTGACCAAGGACCGCCTGTACACGATGCAGGAAGATTCGCGCGGCCGCCGTTCGGCGCAGAGCGCGATGTACCGCATTGCGGAGGGCTTCGTGCGCTGGGTCGCGCCGATCCTGACCTTCACCGCCGACGAGTTGTGGGCTTACCTGCCGGGCGAGCGCAAGGCCAACGTGTTGTTCGAAACCTGGTACGACGGTTTGGCACCGCTGCCGGCTGACGCACAATTGTCGGCGGTCGATTTCGAACAGTTGCTGGCCGTGCGCGAGCAGGTGGCCAAGGTGCTGGAGCCGATGCGCGCCAATGGCGTGATCGGCGCCGCGCTGGAGGCGGAGATCACGGTAGCCGCGAGCGAGGAGCAGGCCGCGCGCTGGCAGCCGCTGGCCGAGGAACTGCGCTTCCTGTTCATCAGCGGCGACGTCAGCGTGCGCCCGGCGACCACCGATGAGGTATTCGTCAGCGCGCAGCCGACCGACAAGCCCAAGTGCGTGCGTTGTTGGCACTACCGCAGCGATGTTGGCAGCGTGGCCGCGCACCCCGAATTGTGCGGCCGCTGCGCCGGCAACATCGAAGGCCGCGGCGAAGACCGCCGCTGGTTCTGATCAAGCGAGAAACGAGTGAAGAGGAGTGAGGAACGAGAAAGGGCAACTGCAACTGCTGGTGCTGTTCTCGCTTTCCGATCTCCACGCATAGAGGCTTTGCATGCAAGCAAAAAGTGTCAAACCCAACGCCCTGGTCTGGCTGCTGCTCTCGGCCCTCGTCATCGGTCTGGACCAGTGGAGCAAGGCCTGGGTGTTGTCGAGCCTGCCCGAGTACACCCCGGTGGCGGTGATTGACGGCTTCTGGAACTGGTACCGCACCTACAACACCGGCGCGGCATTCAGCTTCCTCAGCGATGCCGGCGGTTGGCAGTTGTGGTTCTTCACTGCGCTGGCGGTGGGCATCAGCGGGCTGATGGCGTTCTGGCTGTCGCGCACCGCGCGCGGCAACTGGCGCAGCGCGTTGCCGTATGCGCTGGTGATCGGCGGCGCCATCGGCAACGTCATCGACCGGCAGCTTCACGGCCACGTCATCGACTTCATCCAGTGGTACGTCGGTGACCACTATTGGCCGGCGTTCAACATCGCCGATTCGGCGATCGTCGCCGGTGCCATCGGCATTGCCCTTTCGGGGCTGTTCGATGGGAAGAAGCGGGAAAAGGGAACGGGGAGCGGGAAGTGACGGCTTTCCGCAGCGTCATTACTGCCGGGATTCGTGGACTTTCATTCCCGGTTCCCCGTTCCCTGTTCCCGCTGTTCTAGAATCCCCGCATGGAAGTCTTGCTAGCCAATCCCCGTGGTTTTTGCGCCGGTGTCGACCGCGCCATCGAGATCGTCAAACGCGCCATCGAGACGCTGGGCGCACCGATCTACGTGCGCCACGAGGTCGTGCACAACCGTTTCGTGGTCGATGACCTGAAGCAGCGCGGCGCGATCTTCGTCGAAGAGCTGGATGAAGTACCCGATGGCAACACGGTGATCTTCAGTGCCCACGGCGTCTCGCAGGCGGTGCGCGACGAGGCCGAGCGACGCGGTCTGAAGGTGTTCGACGCCACCTGCCCGCTGGTGACCAAGGTGCATTTCGAGGTCGCGCGCCACTGCCGCGCCGGCCGCGACGTGGTGCTGATCGGCCACGAAGGCCACCCCGAGGTCGAGGGCACGATGGGCCAGTGGCGGCAGGAAGCCGGTGCCGGTTCCATCTACCTGGTCGAGGACGAGGCCGATGTCGCCGCATTGCAGGTCGGCCAGCCCGACAACCTTGCCTACACCACCCAGACCACGCTGTCGGTGGACGACACCCGCAGCGTGATTACCGCGTTGCAGGCGAAGTTTCCGGCCCTCCAGGGGCCGAAGAACGACGACATCTGCTACGCCACCCAGAACCGCCAGGACGCGGTGCGCGAACTGGCCGGCAAGTGCGACCTGGTACTGGTGGTCGGCTCGCCGAACAGCTCCAACTCCAACCGCCTGGCCGAACTGGCGCGCCGCGAGGGCGTGGAGTCCTACCTGATCGACGGCGCGCACGAGATCAAGCCCGAATGGGTGGCCGGCAAGCAGAACATCGGCCTGACCGCCGGTGCCTCCGCGCCGCAGGTGCTGGTGGACGGCGTGATCGCGCGCCTGCGCGAGCTGGGTGCCGGCAGCGTCGCCGAACTGGATGGCGAACCGGAGTCGATGGTGTTCGCGCTGCCCAAGGAACTGCGCCTGCGGCTGGTCGATTGACCATTGCGGTAGCAAACTTCTACAATTCGCGGCCCTGCCGGAATAGCTCAGTTGGTAGAGCGGCGCATTCGTAATGCGTAGGTCGTAGGTTCGATTCCTATTTCCGGCACCAGTTGCAATGAAAACGCCAGGCGCTTGCGTCTGGCGTTTTCATTTTGTGCTCCGGCTGATTCAGCGGAACTGCAAGGTCAGCAGGAAATAACGCCCCAGCGGGTCGTCGAGGCCGATGGCCTGGCCGCCGTTGCCGGGCAGGTAGTTGACCGGTTGCGTGTCGAGCAGGTTGTGGATGTCCAGTGCGGCGGTCAGGCGCGGGCCGATGGGGCGTTCCAGGTGCAGGTTCCAGCGCAGTTGCGCGGGGTTGCTGCAATGGCCGATGCCGCTTTGTGCGGGTGGGCAGGTGGTTTCGGGCTGCCAGGCGCGGGTGCTGCCGGTGTAGAAGGCTTGCAGCGCGGTATCCCATTGCCGGCCTTGCCATTGCACGGTTGCAGTGGCCGCGGTGGCAGGCGTGGCGTGCCCGCGCAGGTTGCTCCATTGGCCGCTGCCGTGGCGCTGGCGGCGTAGTTGCTGTTGCTGGATGGCATCCAGCGAGAACCGCCACAGGCCGGAGGTGGCGGTGGCGTGGCGGTAGTCGCCATGCAGGGTCCAGTTGCGCGAAACGGTGCGGCCGATGTTGTCGAAGTACAGCCGCAGCCCTTGCAGGCGGCCGTTGTCGTCGAGTTGCCAGGTGTCCGGGTTCCAGTGCGCGTCTTGAGGACGCAGGTCGAGGATTTCGTCGTGCAGGTCGATGCGGTTGTGGGTCAGCGACAGGTTGAAATCGCTGCCCGGCGGTGACCACAGGATGCCCAGTGCGTGGTTGCGCGAGGTTTCCGCCGACAGCGCGGGGTTTTCCATCACCTGCACTTCGACCATGCAGTTGTCCCGCAACGGGTGCGCACAGGCTGGCAACGTGGACGAGGTGGGAAGCGCCACCGCGCCGAAATAGCCGGGCGGACGACGTTGCTCGAACAGGCTGGGCGCACGGTAGCCGCGTCCGCTGGACAGTTGCAGCGACCAGGCCGGCGACAGGTTCCAGCGCAGGCCGGCACGCGGGGAGAAGGCGGTGTCGCCGGCATCGCGGTCCAGTCGTGCGGCCAGGTCCACGTGCAGCTTGCTGGCCAGTGGCAGACCGAGTTCGGCATAAGCGGCGCTGGCCTGGCGCGAGAGGCGGCGGCGTTCGGTGGGCAGGCCCAGTGCCAGTTCGCCGTCTTCGAGCAGTTTGTCCGGGCGCGCGGTCCAGGTTTCGCGGCGCAGGTCGAGGCCACTGGCCAGTTGTGCCGGGCCACCGCGCAGCATGCCCAGTTCCCGATGTTGCCCCCACCAGCCCAACCATTGGTCGGTACGGCCACGGTTGCCGGTAGTGGGGAACAGCTCGCCGTACAGGGCCGGGTCCAGTGCGGTGAAGCCGGGTATGAAGCCATCGGCCACCGCGTCGAGCAGGCGCGAGCTGCGTACCGCGCCGGAGGTGGTCAGCGTGACCTGGCTGCGCTGCCGGCTCAGCCCGGCTTCCCAGCCACGGTCGGCGCGGTTGCGGCCGATGCCGACGCTGAGGTCGGCTTCGATGCCGTTCGCCACCGAGCGGGCGTTGCCGGCCTCTTCGAACACGTGGTTGATCAGGTCGCCATTGCCGAAGCGCAGCGCGGCGGCGGTGGGGCCGAGGTCGAAGCGCTGGCGGCCGTGGCTGGCGCGCAGTTCGGCGTAGGCGTGCAGGCCGTTGCCGATGTCGTGGTTCCAGTGGCCGTACAGGGACGCGGTTTCACTGCCCGGTTGCAGCGAGCGCGGGCGCGAGCTGTCGTACCAGCAGCCATTGTCGGCGAGCAGCGACGGCGGGCAGCGGAAGGCGGGCAGGTAGTAGCCATCGTGGGTGAGCAGGCCGACCGGGTAGCGCGATGCCTCGCGGTGCCAACGGCGGCGGTCGCCGGCCACATGCTGGCGTTGCTGCAGGTCGATGCCGAGGAACCAGCGGTTGCGGCCGTCGGCATGGCCGGTGGCCACTTGCAGGCGCTGCTGGCCGCCATCGTCCTGGTTGCTGATGCCGGTCTGCAGCATGGCTTCGGTGCCGTCGGCCTGTTCGCGCAGCACGATGTTGACCACGCCGGCGATGGCGTCGGCACCATAGATGGCCGAGGCGCCGCCGCGAACCAGTTCGATGCGTTCGACGAAGCTCAGCGGGATGCCGCCGAGGTCGGTCAGAGCGCCTTGTTGCAGCGACACCATCGGGTAGCGCGGCAAGCGCCGGCCGTTGACCAGGAACAAGGTGGCGCGCGGGCCCATGCCGTCCAGGCTGGTGGTGGCTGCCGCGCCGGCCGGCAGGTACAGCGAGTCGCCGTCGCGCGCGGCATCCACCGGCGGATGGCCGTTCATGCCGGGCAGGTGGCGCAGCAGGTCGAACAGCGAGCCGTAGCCGCTGCGCTGGATGTCCGCGCGCTCGATCACGGTGACCGCAACGGTGCTCTGCAGCGAGCTGCGTGGCAGGCGGCTGCCGGTGACGTGGATGGGTGCCAGTTCCACGTCGGCCCGTGCTTCGCCGGTGGTGGCAACTGCGGCAGGGCGGGCCTGCGGGTGCTGCGGAAGCGGTGTTGCAACCGCCTGCCGGCGCACCACGAACACGCCCGCGGGCGTGCGCAGCAGTTTCACCGGCAGTCCTTGCAGCAGCATCTCCAGCGCGGTGGTGGAGCCGAAGCTGCCACTGATGCCGGCGCTGTCCAGGCCCTTCAGTTCGCGGGCGTCGAACAGCAGCGGATCGCCACTTTGCTGCGACCATTGCCGCAATGCCTGCGCCAGCGGGCCATGCGCGATGTGGTAATCGGCATTGGCGGCAAGGGCGCAGGCGGGTGCCAGCAGGAGCAGGGACAGGCCGGTACGCCGCAGCCGGCGCAACCACTGGCCCGCAGTGGGCATCAGTGCCTGCCGCGCAGTTCGAGTGCGCCGTCGGCCCGTGGCTGGCTGGCAACCGACCAGCCCAGTTCCAGTGCGGAAAGCAGTGCGTCCTGGTCGCCGGCGCGGAAGCTGCCGCTGACGGCGAGGTTGGCGATGGCGGGGTCGGCGATGACCAGCGGGGTGGTCGTGTAGCGGTTCATCTGCACCACGGCGGCGGACAGCGGGGTGGCGTCGAACAGCAACTGGCCGTGCAGCCAGGCTTCGGCCTGGGGCCGCAGCAGCGCCGTGCTGGGTTCGATCTGGCCGGACGGGCGTACCTGCAGTTGCTCGCCCGGTTGCAGTTGCCGGTGCATCTTCTGCGGGCCGCGGCTGGCCACGTCGAGCGCGCCTTCCAGCAGTGCCACGCCGACCTTGCCATCGTCCAGCAATTCGACCTGGAAGGTGGTGCCGATGTCGCGCAGGGTGCTGTTGCCGGCCTGCACCCGCATCGGGCGGGGAGCGGCGGCCACCCGCAACTGCATGCGACCCTGCTCCAGTTCCAGCCGGCGCGTGCGCCAACCGAAACGGGTGGTCAGGGTGGTGCCGGCGTCCAGCACCACCAGGCTGCCGTCTTCCAGGATCTGCGGCTGCGTGGCCAAGCCACTGTTGACGTAGGTATGCGGCGCCGGGTTGCCGTCGGTGACCAGCATCCAGCCGGCGCCGATGCCCAGGCACAGCATGGCGGCGACGGCGGCGCGGAACAGGGGCTGCCGGTAACGCGGACGCCTGACGATGCGCTGTGCACCCGCGCGCAGCCAGGGGTCGTCGCATAGTCCGGCGGTGCGCTGGTGCAGGGTTTCGGCCTCGGCCCAGGCATGGACGTGCGCCGGGTCTTGCGCCAGCCAGTCCTCGAAGCGGGCACGTTCGCTGGCGGTGCAGTCATTGGCTTCCAGTCGCGCCACCCAGGTCGCGGCTTGGTCGAAGTGGGAATTCGTCGGGGTATTGCGCATGCTCATGTCATCGGCCGTCCACGTCCATGTTGAAGGCATCGCTGCCCAGTTCCCGGCGCAACCCCTGCAGGGCGCGGGCGATCTGCTTTTCCACGGTTTTGGTGGTGATGCCGCGGTGGCGCGCGATCTGGCTGTAGCTCATGCCGCTGATACGGTTGAGCAGGTAGGCCTCGCGGCAACGCTCGGGCAATTTCAGCAATGCCTGGCGCAGGGTGTTGAGCATCTGCCGGGATTCGGCCTGGCGCAGCGGGCCCGGCATCGAGGACGAGGCTTCGGCCGGGGCATCGTGTTCGGCCAGCGGCAGGTGCGGCACGGCATGCGCCGAGCGCCCGAGGTCGGCCAGGCGGTTGCGGGCGATCCGGTACAGCAGCAGCCGCAGTTCGTCCTCGGCGTGGCCGTGGTAGCGCATCAGCCGCTCCATGCAGTCCTGCGCGATGTCCTCGGCATCCTCCGGGCTGGCGCCGCGCGTGCGCAGGAACGCGCACAACGGCGAACGCTGCGCCTGCACGAAGCCGGCAAAGGCATCCATGTCGGGCGTGCCGGACGAATGGGCGTGGGCCAGGGGAACAGGCGTGGACAGGGCCGGGACTCGGTGAATGGAATGACGCGAAGTTTACGCAGAAGGGGCCGCAACGGGAGCATCGGCCACCGCCATGGGGCGACCGCAGGCGTTGGGTGAGCGTTTTTGGCGCCGCGGATGGGGGTGATCGGTGCGTTGCCGCGTTGTGCTTGGGTCCCGCATGGTGCGGGCTTGCTGAACCCAAGGAGAGAGAAGTGCGAATCAAGCGATCGGTATTGAGTGTTGCGCTGTCCGGCCTGTTGACCACGATGGCGCTGGGCGCGGCCGGGGCTGCCAGTGCGCAGGACGCGGGCAAGGTGGGCGATCCGGATAGCTGGGTCGATGACGAATTCCAGGCCGACTGGGGCCTGGCGGCGATCAATGCCCAATACGCCTATGCGCGCGGGCTCAGCGGCAAGGGCGTTCGCCTCGGCATCTTCGACAGCGGCGTGGGCGCGGACCATTCCGAGTTCGCCGGCAAGGACCTGCGCAGCATCCGCATGGCCGATCCCGGTTGCCTGAGCGAGGAGATCCTGGCGGGGCCGGATGGCTGTTTCATGACCGATGGCAACACCGTGGCGATCGATTACCTGGAGTACACCGCCAACGACAAGGCGCTGGTGGAGTGGCTGGTGGACATCGGCTTCCTGGTTCCCAACGCCGAGTCGATCATCGCCTCGTGGGCGGGGCTCAGCTACAACACCCACGGCACCCATGTGGCCGGCACGATGGTGGGCAATCGCGATGGCGAAGGCACCCACGGCGTGGCCTTTGCCGCCGATTTGACCACCGCGCGCCTGTTCGCAAACAGCTACGAGGACATGAGTTCGTACCTGGGCGGGGCCTTCGGTTACGACTTCGGTGATTTCGGCTACCCCGGCACCCGGCTGTCGCAGGGGCCGTATTCGGAATCGGTTGCGGACATGTACGCGCAGATGGCCGCCGATGGCGTGCGTGCCATCAACCACAGTTGGGGCCTGGCCAACGAGCCGACCACGGTGGCGGTCATGGACATGCTGTACGGCTACAACGTGGACTACTTCGATACCTACATCCAGCCGTCGCTGCAGAGCGGCATGCTGCAGGTGTGGGCGGCGGGCAACAACTACGGCGAGATCGCCGGCATCTACGCCACCTTGCCGCGCTACGTGCCGGAACTGGAGAAGTACTGGCTGAGCGTGGCCAACATCAACCTGAGTGGCGCCATCGACGGCAGTTCCAGCATCTGCGGGCAAACGATGGACTGGTGCGTGGCCGCGCCGGGTACCGGCATCACCTCCAGCGTGGTGGAAGGCGACATCGAAGGCGAGGCGATCCGTGACGAGGACGGCAACGTCATCGGTTTCAGGGTCGTTTCCGAATCGCCCGAATACGGCTACGGCAACATGACCGGTACCTCGATGGCGGCCCCGCACGTCACCGGCGCACTGGCGCTGCTGATGGAGCGCTTCCCGTACCTGGACAACCCGCAGGTCCGCGACGTGCTGCTGACCACCGCCACCGACCTGGGCGCGCCGGGCGTGGACGAAATCTACGGCTGGGGCCTGATCGACCTGAAGAAGGCCATCGACGGCCCGGGCATGTTGCGGGTGGATACCGACGTGGTGATGAACCAGCGTGCCGGCGGCATCCAGGTATGGGAAGGCGCGGCGTGGGACGACTGGAGCAACGACATCAGCGGCCCCGGCAAGCTGGGCAAGGATGGCATTGGCTGGCTGCGCCTGAGCGGCGACAACAGCTTTGCCGGTGCCAGCGTCAAGCAGGGCATCCTCGAACTGACCGGTGACAACACCCTCACAGGCGATGTCAGCGTCGATGGCGCCGCCGGAGTGTTCTACCTGACCGATAGCGGCAGCCTCGACGGCAGCAACCTGTGGGTGAACCAAGGTGTGGCGATGATCAACGGCACCCTCAGCGGCGGGCGGACCGTCGTCGGCGCCGCCGGCACCCTGGGTGGCAGCGGCACGCTGGGCGATCTGGAAGTGAGCGGCACGCTGTCGCCGGGCAACTCCATCGGCACCTTGACCGTCACCGGCGACTACGTGCAGAAGGCCGGCTCGACCTATTTGGTCGAACTGCTGCCGCCGTCGTCTTCGGACGTCGTCAACGTTGCCGGCAGCGCCAGTATCGAGGGCGGTACGCTGAAGCTGGTGCAGGCCGGCGGCAACTTCCTGCTTGGCCAGCAGTACACGCTGCTGACCGCAGCCGGTGGCCTGAGTGGTGCCTTCACCGCGCTGGATGCCTCGGGCGTGTCGCCGTTCCTCAAGCCCACCGCGATCTTCTCGGCCAATGCCCTGCAATTGGCAATCGAGCGCGGGCAGGCGTTGGCCAGTGCGGCGAACAGCGCCAACCAGAAGGCCGTGGCCGGTGCCGCCGATGGCCTGGCCGATTCCAGCGCGTTGTTGCAGCACCTGGTGTTGTTGTCGGCCGACCAGGCGCCGGCCGCGTTCGACCAGCTCAGTGGTGAACTGCATGCCAGCGCCAAATCGCTGCTGGTGCAGGATTCGCGCCAGTTGCGCAACAGCGCGCTGGCCCGTGCCCGCTACGGGCAGGACGCCTTCACCGCGCAGGGTGACGCCGAATCCGGCGTCGGCGCCTGGGCGGAGGTCCAGCATGGCAGCAGTCGGCTGGATGCCGATGGCAATGCCGCGCAGGCCAGGTTGAGCGGCAACACCACGCTGGTCGGCGCCGACCTGCAATTGGAGAGTGGCTGGCGCTTCGGCGTGCTGGGCGGCACCGGCCGTTCGGACATCGCCATTGCCAACCGCGGCTCCAGGGCCGAAGTGGACGGCAAGCATGCCGGCGCCTACTTGGGCCAGCAGTGGAGCGGCTTCGGCGTGCGTGCCGGCTACAGCCAGTCCTGGCAGACCCTGAAGACCCATCGCAAGGTGAACGTCGGTGGCTTGCAGGACAATGCCGATGCCAAGTACGACGCCACCACGCAGCAGGCCTTCGTCGAGGCCGGTTACCGCTTCGGCTTCAGCCGTGTCGAACTGGAGCCGTTCGCGCAGTACGCGCAGGTGCGGGTCAAGAGCGATGCCGCACGCGAGAGCGGCGGGGTGTCGGCGTTGTCGCTGGCCGGTGACACGTTCAAGACCGACCTGAGCGTGGCCGGCGTGCGTTTCAATGCCGACCTGGCGGCCAGCGGGCAGGCGCAGAACTGGCTGAGCCTGCGCGGCAGCCTGGCGTACCAGCATGCCAACGGCGACCGCGTTCCGGTGACTGCCGCATCGTGGAACGGCGGCGGCAATTTCGCCGTGGCCGGCGCACCGCTGGTCAGGAACGCAACGCTGGCCGAATTGGGCCTCGCCGCGCGCCTGTCGGCCAACTCGCTGCTGGAGCTGGGCTACACCGGCATGCTGGCCGATGAAGGGCACGACACCGGCGTGAACGCACGTTTCTCCGTGAAGTTCTGATCCGCCCGCTTCGGGCACACTGGAGGGGCGGTGGCGACACCGCCCCTCTCGCATTCCGGAAGAGAGTTCGCCATGCCTGTCGACCCCACCATGCCCCTGAACCTGTTGCTGGCGGCCACGCTGGCCGGTTGCAGCAGCCATGCCGAACCCGTCACGCAGGCTTCGATGAGGGTGCCCCCGATGCTGGAACCTGCCCGTCCCTCCGCTCGCGCCACCGCCATCGTCAGCCTGCCGCGGCAGGTGGCTCCTGGCACCGCATTGCGCGGCCGCGTGCCGCCCGGCTCGCAGGTCACCGCCAACGATGAAGCCGTGCCGGTAGCCGCCGATGGCCGCATCGAATGGCCGTTGCCGGCGGACGTGGCGGAGCTGCGCATGCGCGTGCAGCGGCCCGATGGCCGGGTCATCGTCCAGCGCGTACAGGTCGGGACACGCTGAACCGCAGCATGGGTGCGACAACATGTCGCAGATGAAAGCGTGCTTTCCTTGCGCGAAATCATTGTCAACGTCTTTCTAAAATGCATCGCCAGCGCCTAAAATTACCGCGCTGAATCTGGCAGTCCCGAGTACGTGTTCCTCCGGTGGGCAATCCCCGGGCGGTCGTTCCGCGCAAGTCGCGCAAAGGGTGTCGGACAAGGCACTCCCCCGCAATTGGATCGACCGATGATTCCGTTGAAATCGCTTGGACGCTGGCTGCGTCCAGCACTGCTGTTCGTGTTCGTCGCATTGCTGACTGGTTGCGATGCGGCCCTCTTCAACCCCAAGGGCCAGATCGGCCATGACGAAAAAACCCTGCTGATCACCGCCACGGTGCTGATGCTGCTGGTCGTCGTCCCGGTCATCATCATGACCTTGCTGTTCGCATGGAAATACCGTGCGTCCAACACCAAGGCCCGCTACGAGCCGGACTGGGCCCATTCCACCGCCATCGAGGTGGTGATGTGGTCGATCCCGTGCATGATCATCCTGGTGCTGGCGGTGCTGACCTGGCGTTCCTCGCACGCGCTGGACCCGTACCGGCCGCTGGATTCGGACAAGCCGCCGGTGGTGATCGAGGCGGTCTCGCTGGACTGGAAGTGGCTGTTCATCTACCCGGAAGAAAAGGTCGCCGTGGTCAACGAGCTGACCTTCCCGGTTGATACGCCGCTGAACTTCCGCATCACCTCGGACACGGTGATGAACGCATTCTTCATCCCGCAACTGGGCAGCATGATCTATTCGATGGCGGGCATGCAGACCAAGCTGCACCTGATTGCCGACGAAACCGGCCAGTTCGAGGGCATGTCCTCCAACTACAGCGGCCACGGTTTCAACAAGATGCACTTCACCGCGCATTCGGTGACCGAGCCGGAATACCGGCAGTGGCTGGACACGCTGCGCGGCGACGGCAAGACGCTGGATCTGGCCGCGTTCGACGCGCTGGGCGCGGCGAAGAACCACGACTGGTATCCGATCACCTACTACGGCGGCGTCGAAGACGGCCTGTTCGGCACGGTGATTCGCCGCCACGTCGGCGACAACCGTCACCTGGGCATGAAACACGACGGCAACACTGCCGCGCACGCCGGCCATGACGGCCATGCTGGCGCAGCACCGGAACACGCTCACGCCGCCGAACAAACGGCTGACGACGAGCACGCCGAACACGCCGCTGACGACCACGCTGCCCATGCTGGGCATGGCATGGCGGGAGAATGACAATGCTGGGCAAACTGACCCTTGAAGCCGTCCCGTACCACGAGCCGATCGTCATGGTCACGCTCGCGGCGGCGGGCCTGATCGGCCTGATCATCATGGCGCTGGTCACCCGCGCCAAGCTGTGGGGCTATTTGTGGAACGAGTGGTTCACCTCGGTGGACCACAAGAAGATCGGCGCGATGTACCTGATCGTCGCCTTCATCATGCTGCTGCGCGGCTTCGCCGACGCGGTGATGATGCGCATGCAGCAGGCGGTGGCCGCCGGCGGCGCGGAAGGCTACCTGCCGCCGCACCACTACGACCAGATCTTCACCGCCCACGGCGTGATCATGATCTTCTTCGTGGCGATGCCGCTGATCACCGGCCTGATGAACCTCGTCGTGCCGTTGCAGATCGGCGCGCGCGACGTCGCCTTCCCGTTCCTGAACTCGCTCAGCTTCTGGCTGTTCCTGTCCGGCGCGGCGCTGGTGATGATCTCGCTGGGCGTGGGTGAATTCGCGCAGACCGGCTGGCTGGCGTTCCCGCCGTTGTCGGGCAAGGAGTACAGCCCCGGCGTCGGTGTGGATTACTACATCTGGGGTTTGCAGGTGTCGGGCCTGGGCACCACGCTGAGCGGCATCAACTTCCTGGTCACCATCTTCCGGATGCGCACGCCGGGCATGAAGCTGATGACCATGCCGGTGTTCAGTTGGACCGCGCTGGTGGCCAACGTGCTGATCGTGGCCACCTTCCCGGTACTGACCCTGACCCTGGTGCTGCTGACGCTGGACCGCTACCTGGGCATGCACTTCTTCACCAACGATGCCGGCGGCAACGCCATGCTGTACGTCAACCTGATCTGGATCTGGGGCCACCCCGAGGTCTACATCCTGGTGCTGCCGGCGTTCGGCGTGTTCTCCGAGGTCATCGCCACCTACTCGCGCAAGGCCCTGTTCGGTTACAAGGGCATGGTCTACGCGACCGCCTGCATCGGCCTGCTGTCGATGCTGGTGTGGCTGCACCATTTCTTCACGATGGGCTCGGGCGCCAACGTCAATGCCTTCTTCGGCATCACGACGATGATCATCTCGATCCCCACCGGGGTGAAGATCTTCAACTGGCTGTTCACCATGTACCGCGGGCGCGTGCACTTCGACACCCCGGTGCTGTGGACGATCGGCTTCATGGTCACCTTCGTCATCGGCGGCATGACCGGGGTGATGCTGGCAATCCCGGCCATCGACTTCGTGGTGCACAACTCGCTGTTTTTGATAGCGCACTTCCACAACGTCATCATCGGTGGCGTGGTGTTCGGCATGTTCGCCGGCATCACCTACTGGTTCCCGAAGATGTTCGGCTTCAAGCTGGACGAGGCGTGGGGCAAGCGCGCGTTCTGGTGCTGGTTCATCGGCTTCTACCTGGCCTTCATGCCGCTGTACGCGCTTGGCTTCATGGGCGTCACCCGCCGCCTGCAGAGCTACCCGAACGCCGACTACCAGCCGTACTTCGTCGCCGCGATGATCGGTGCGTTCATCATCGGCGCCGGCGTGCTGTGCCAGATCATCCAGATCATCGTCTCGATCCGCGACCGCAAGAAGAACGCGGACCTGACCGGCGACCCGTGGGACGCGCGCACGCTGGAGTGGGAGACCTCCTCCCCGGTGCAGTTCTACAACTTCGCCACCCTGCCCAAGGGCGAGGAACTGGATGATTTCTGGCGTCGCAAGCAGCGTGGCGAGGCGTGGCCCAAGCCGGCGCAATACAGCGACATCCACATGCCGAAGAACACCGCCGCAGGCGTGGTCATCGGCGGCTTCAGCCTGGTGCTGGGCTTCGCGATGATCTGGCACATCTGGTGGCTGGCGATCGTCGGCCTGGTTGGCATGATCGGCAGCTTCATCGCCCGCAGCTTCGTCAAGGACGTCGATTACTGGGTGCCGGCCGCCGAGGTCGAGCGCATCGAGAACGAACACCGCCAGCACCTGATCGCACAGGGCCTGGTGAAGGCAGAGGTGAAGGCATGAGCAGCATCGCCCACATGAACCACGACGCCGCCGCGCATGCGGCGGACCACGGCCACGAGCACCACGACAGCGGCGGCAACACCGTGCTGGGCTTCTGGATCTACCTGATGAGCGACCTGCTCATCTTCGCCTCGCTGTTCGTCACCTACGTGGTGCTGGCCGGCGGTACCAACGGCGGGCCGGACGCGAAGGAATTGTTCGACCTGAAGTTCGTGGCCGGCGAAACCGCGCTGCTGTTGCTGTCCTCGCTGACCTTCGGCCTGGGCATGATCGCCATGCACCAGAAGAAGCTCGGGCTGATGTTCGGTTGGCTGGCGGTCACCTGGCTGCTGGGCGCCGGCTTCATGGTCATGGAGGTCTGGGAGTTCAACCACCTGGTCCACAACGGCCACGGCCCGGACCAAAGTGCCTTCCTGTCGGCGTTCTTCGCCCTGGTCGGCACCCACGGCCTGCACGTCAGCGGCGGCCTGCTGTGGTTGCTGGTGATGTTCGTGCAACTCAAGCGCGACGGCCTGAGCCAGACCAACAAGACCCGCATGGCGTGCCTGAGCCTGTTCTGGCACTTCCTCGATCTGGTCTGGATCGGCGTGTTCTCTGTCGTCTACCTGTCGGGAGCCATCTGATGTCCGCACATGACAACCCTGCCCACGGCGCGGGCGGCGAGAGCCACGGCAGCGTCAAGTCCTACCTGATCGGCTTCGTGCTGGCCGCCATCCTGACCATCATCCCGTTTGCGGTGGTGATGTCCGGCGGCCTCTCCAGCGGCCTGGCGACGGGCCTGGTGATCCTCGTCTGCGGCGTGCTGCAGTTGCTGGTGCACCTGGTGTTCTTCCTGCACCTGGACCGCTCATCGGCGCAGCGCTGGAACGTCAACGTCGGCCTGTTCACCTTGGTCATGATCGGCATCATCGTTGCCGGCACGCTGTGGGTGATGTGGAACATGAACTACTTCATGATGATCCACTGACGCCACGCGCCACCGGCAACACCCGCGAAAGCCGCCTCTTGGCGGCTTTCGTGTTGATGGCCGGCGCTACCGGTTGCTGATGTCATTGCACCGGCGGTTCAACCCGCCTGGCGCAGGAATTCCTCCGCATCCATCGGCTTGCCGAGGTGGTAGCCCTGCAGGAGGTCGCAACCCGATTTGTCCAGGAAGTCGCGCTGGGCTTCGGTTTCCACGCCTTCGGCCACCACCTGCAGTTGCAGCGAACGCCCCAGCGCGATGATCGAGGACACGATGGCGGCGTCTTCGGTGTTGTTTTCCAGATCGCGGACGAAGGCGCGGTCGATCTTCAGTTCCGAGGCCGGCATGCGCTTGAGATAGAGCAGGCTGGAATAGCCGGTGCCGAAATCGTCGATGGCAATCTTCACCCCCATCGCGGTCAGGGTGTTGAGCAGTTGCAGACTGGCCTCGACGTCCTTCATCGCGGTGGTCTCGGTGATTTCGAGCGTGAGGTGGTGCGGTTCGAGCGCGTGGCGCTGGAGCACGTCGCGCACCGTGTCCACCAACGTGGGCGAGGTGAACTGCAGCGGCGACAGGTTCACCGCCATCGACCAGTGGCTGTGGCCGGCGTCGTGCCAGGCGCGCAGTTGGGCGCAGGCGCGGTCCAGCACCCAGTCGCCGATGGGCAGGATCAGGCCGCTGCGCTCGGCGATGGGGATGAAGGTATCCGGCCCCAGCAGACCGAGTTCGGGGTGCTGCCAACGCAGCAGCGCTTCGGCACCGATCACCGGCTGGCCGCTGGCGGGGAACTTGGGCTGGTAGTGCAGCAGCAGTTCGTCGCGGGCAATCGCGCGGCGCAGGTCCTGCAGCAAGCGCAGGCGTCGGCTGGTGCTGGCCTGCATGGCCGGGGTGAAGAAGGTGTAGCCGTTCCGGCCCGATTGCTTGGTGTGGTACATCGCCGCGTCGGCGTGCGCCATCAACTCGCGCTCGTTGCTGGCGTCGTCCGGGTACAGGGCGATGCCGAGACTGGTGCTGAGTTGCAATTCGGCCGCATCGATCACGAACGGCTCGGCCACCGCCGCGGTGATGCGCTCGGCGACGACCTCGGCGTCGTCGGTCGATTCCACGCCCAGCACCACGACGAATTCGTCGCCGCCGAGGCGGGCGAGGGTGTCCTGCGGGCGCAGCAGATCGCGTACCCGTTCGGCCATGTGCATCAGCAGGCGGTCGCCGAACTGGTGGCCATAGGCATCGTTGACCAGCTTGAAACCGTCCAGGTCGCAGAACATCACCGCCACCGCAGTGCCGCGCCGGTGTGCCTTCTCGATGGCCTGTTCGATCCGGTCCTGCAGCAGCATGCGGTTCGGCAGGCGGGTGAGCGGGTCGTGCAGCGCGGCCTGCACCAGCTCCTGGTTGGCGCGCTCCAGCGAATCGGACAGGTGGCCGGTGCGGTGGTGCAGGCGCTTGTCGAACAGCGAGGCAATCAAGGTGATGCCGATGATGCCCAGGGTGGTGACGATCACCAGCACCGCCAGCCAATGGCTTTCCAGCCCGCCATCGACCACCGCGCCGCAGATGCTGCCGGCAGGGAAATTCGCCGCGGCCATGCCGGTGTAGTGCATGCCGACGATGGCCAGGCCCATCACCAGCGAGGCGGCCAGACGCAGCAGCCGGGTATGGCGGCCTTCGCGGCGCAGGCGCAGGGCGATCCACAGCGCCGCACCGGATGCGCCGATGGCGACGAGGATTGAAGCGACGAACCAGAACGGGTCGTAGTCGATGCCCGGCTGCATGCGCATCGCCGCCATGCCCAGGTAGTGCATGGTCGCGATGCCGCTGCCCATCAGCACGGCGCCGACCAGCAGCCGTGGCAATGGCAACTGCGGGCGCGATACCAGCCACAAGGCATAGGTCGAAGCGCCGACCGACACGGCCAGCGAATACAGGGTGATGGCCAGGTCGTAGCCGATCGGAATCGGCAGATGGAAGGCCAGCATGGCAATGAAGTGCATCGACCAGATGCCCAAGCCCATCGCCAGGGCACCACCGATCATCCAGCCGTACATGCTGCGCCCGCGGGCCATTGCCAGGCGCCCGGCCATGTCCAGGGCCGTGTACGAGGCCAGGATGGCGACCAGCAGGGAGAAAACGACCAGTGTCGGGTTGTAGGTGCCGACCATGCGGGAACTTCCGATATTTCGTGGGTGAAAGAGTGCATCGACTAGCGGCCGGCGTCAGTGCTTCTTTAGTCGGCAAGGTCGCAATGGCTGCGACGGCCGGCGGGTATCCTGTGCGCCTTCCAACGAAGGAACCCCGATGGCGAAGAATCGCACTGCCTACGTCTGCAGCGAATGCGGCGCCGAATACAACAAATGGCAGGGCCAGTGCACCGAGTGCGGGGTCTGGAACGTGTTGGCCGAAGTGGTGCTGGAAAGCGCGGCGGCGGTGAAATCGCCGGCCGCGCGCCGCAGCGGCTGGGCCGGCAAGGCCGAGCTGCCGAAGATCACCGTGCTCAAGGACGTGCAACAAAGTGAGCATGCGCGCGTGTCCACCGGCATCGGCGAGTTCGACCGGGTGCTGGGCGGTGGCCTGGTCGAAGGCGCGGTGGTGCTGGTTGGCGGCGATCCGGGCATCGGCAAATCCACCTTGTTGCTGCAGGCGGTGGCGAAGATGGCCGGCACACTGCCGGTGCTGTACGTCACCGGCGAGGAATCGCTGGCGCAGGTGGCCGGGCGCGCGGTACGGCTGGAACTGCCGCTGGAGGGGGTCAATGCGCTGGCTGAAACCGGGGTCGAATTGATCCTGCAACATGCCAATGCGGCGCGTCCGAAATTGATCGTCGCCGATTCGGTGCAGACGCTGTGGACCGAGACCCTGACCGCCGCGCCAGGCTCGGTCAGCCAGGTGCGCGAGAGCGCGGCGCGGCTGGTGCGTTATGCCAAGGAAACCGGTACTGCCGTGTTCCTGGTCGGCCACGTCACCAAGGAAGGCGGCATCGCCGGCCCGCGCGTGCTCGAACACATGGTCGATGCGGTGCTGTATTTCGAAGGCGAGAGCGGCAGCCGCTTCCGCGTGCTGCGTGCGTTCAAGAACCGCTTCGGCGCGGTCAACGAGCTGGGCGTGTTCGCGATGGGTGAGAAGGGCTTGAAGGAAGTGCCCAATCCCTCGGCGATCTTCCTGTCCGGTGGCAGCACCCGCCAGCCCGGCAGTTGCGTGATGGTCACCCGCGAAGGCACCCGGCCGTTGCTGGTGGAAGTGCAGGCGCTGGTCGATTCCTCGCCGCTGTCCAACCCGCGCCGGGTCGCGGTGGGGCTGGAGCAGAACCGGCTGGCGATGTTGCTGGCGGTTTTGCACCGCCACGGCGGGGTGATGGTTGGCGACCAGGACGTGTTCATCAACGTGGTCGGCGGCATCCGCGTACAGGAAACCGCGGTCGATTTGCCGGTGTTGCTGGCGGTGCTGTCCTCGTTGCAGGACCGGCCGCTGGCCGAGAAGACCATTGCCTTCGGTGAGGTCGGCCTGTCCGGCGAGATCCGCCCGGTGCCCAACGGCGAGGAGCGCCTGCGCGAGGCCGCCACCCACGGCTTCAAGCGCGCCATCGTGCCCAAGGCCAATGCGCCCAAGGGTGGCACGGTGAAGGGCATGGAGGTGATCGCGGTGGAGCGCTTGGCGCAGGCGTTGGAAGCGGCGTCGGAATAGGCCGGCTCAGCCCCGGCCGAACACCAGCTCGATCACGAATTGGCTGCCGAAGAACGCCAACAGCAGCAACACCATCGCCGCCAGCGTCCAATGCACTGCCTTCAGCCCGCGCCAACCGTAGCGGCGGCGGCCGATCAGCAGGGTGCCGAACACGATCCACGACAACACGCTGAGCACGGTCTTGTGCACCAGCTTCTGCGCCAGCAGGTCATCGACGAACAGCACCCCGGTGACCAGGGTCAGGGTCAACAGGCTGAAGCCGACGGCGATGGTGCGGAACAGCAGCAGTTCCAGGTCGGCCAGCGGCGGCAATGCACGCAGCCACGGGCGGAAGTCGCGCCGGCGCAGGGCGCGTTCCTGTAGCCACAGCATGATCGCCAGCAGCGCGGCGATGCTCAGCGTGGCGTAGGCCAGCAGTGCCAGCCAGGCGTGGCTGGCCAGTTGCCAGTCCAGCTCCTTGCTCGGTGCGTGGCCGTGGCCGTGGTAGGCCAACAGCAACAGCGCCGCCAGCGGGAACACCACCACGCCCAATGCGGCCATGCGCCCGCGCGCGCCCACCAGCGCGGTCAGCACCGCCATGCCCAACGCCACCAGCGACAGTGCGGCGAAGAAGTGCATGTCCGGGCCGCCGCTGGTGTGCAGGGCGACCGTCAGGTGGTAGCCGCCATGCAGCACGATCGCCACGCCGGCCGGCCACAGCCAGGCGCGTGACGGCCGCTGGCGGGCATCGCCCATGCCGCGGACCAGCAGCAGCGACGCGGTCAGGTACAACAGCAGGGAGATGAGAACGATTGCCATCTGCGAAGTTTCGCACATGCCGGCGGCAAAGGCCGCATGTGCGGGTGGCGGGAGGCGGCCGCCGGCTATAATTCCGGTTCTATCGCATTCGTTTCCGCAGGTTGCCCCGCATGTTCGAGTCCCTGACCCAGCGCCTTTCCGGCACCATCGAGCGCCTGCGCGGCCGTGGCCGCCTGACCGAGGAGAACATCCGCGAGGCCACCCGCGAGGTGCGCATCGCGCTGCTGGAGGCCGACGTCGCGCTGCCGGTGGTGCAGGCGCTGATCGAGAAGATCAAGGTGCGCGCGGTCGGCCAGGAAGTGCTGAAGTCGCTGACGCCGGGCCAGGCGCTGATCAAGGTGGTGCGCGACGAACTCACCGCGGTGATGGGCGCGCAGGCCAGCGACCTGAATCTCAACGTGCCGGCGCCGGCCATCATCCTGATGGCGGGCCTGCAGGGCGCCGGCAAGACCACCACGGTCGCCAAGCTGGCCAAGCACCTGAAGGAAAAACGCAAGAAGAAAGTGATGGTGGTGTCGGCCGACGTCTATCGCCCGGCCGCGATCGAGCAGTTGAAGACGCTGGCCGAGCAGGTCGGGGTGCTGTTCTTCCCGTCGGCGGCGGAGCAGAAGCCGGTGGATATCGTCCGCGCTGCCATCGACGACGCACGCAAGTCCTTCGCCGATGTGTTGATCGTCGATACTGCCGGCCGTCTCGCCATCGACGAGGCGATGATGGCCGAGATCAAGGCGCTGCATGCAGCGGTCAATCCTGCCGAAACCCTGTTCGTGGTCGATTCGATGACCGGCCAGGACGCGGCCAACACCGCCAAGGCATTCGGCGAGGCGCTGCCGCTGACCGGCGTGGTGCTGACCAAGACCGACGGCGACGCCCGCGGTGGTGCGGCGCTGAGCGTGCGCCACGTTACCGGCAAGCCGATCAAGTTCACCGGCACCGGCGAAAAGGTGGACGGGCTGGACGTGTTCCATCCTGAGCGCGTGGCCAGCCGCATCCTCGACATGGGCGATGTGCTGTCGCTGGTGGAGCAGGTCGAGCAGCAGGTCGACAAGGACAAGGCGCAGAAGCTGGCCGAGAAGGTCGCCAAGGGCAAGAAGTTCGACCTCAACGACATGCGCGACCAGTTGGAACAGATGCAGAACATGGGCGGCATCGGCGGGCTGATGGACAAGCTGCCGGGCCTGGGGCAGATCCCCGAGCACCTCAAGGCGCAGGTGCAGCAGAACAAGGAAGTGCCGCGCATGATCGCCATCATCGGCTCGATGACCAAGAAAGAGCGCAGCAACCCCGGCCTGCTCAACGGCTCGCGCCGTGCCCGCATCGCGCGCGGCTCCGGCACTTTGCCTGCCGACGTCAACAAGTTGATGAAGCAGTACATGCAGATGGAAAAGATGATGGGCAAGCTGGCCGGCGGTGGCATGAAGGGCATGATGCGCAACATGAAGGGCATGCTCGGCGCGATGGGCGGCCGTGGCGGCCTGCCGTTCCGCTGACGCTGCACTCGCGGGCGCTGCAGTGAGCCGCCTGTTCTGCAATGGCGAGCCGGCCGATGCGGCGCTGGCTGGTGCCGCACTGGTCAACTACGGCCATTTCACTTCGTTGCAGGTGCGTGCAGGCGCGGCGCAGGGCTGGGCGCTGCACCTGCAACGCTTGCAGCAGGGCACGCGCGAGTTGTTCGATACGGCTCTGGACGAAGCGCAACTGCGGGAGTGGCTGCGGCAGGCGTTGGCGCGGTGCGGCATGCCGGACGCCTCGCTGCGCATTACCGTGTTCTCGCGCGGTTTCGATTTCCGCCAGCCGCTGCGTGCGGTGCCGGTGGACGTGCTGATCGGCGTGGGTGCGCCCGCCACGCCGCCTGCCGTGGGCCGGGCGGTGGTGCCGGTGCGCTACCAGCGCGAGATGCCGCATCTCAAGCACGTGGGCACCTTCCCGCTGTTCCATCACCGGCGCGTGGCCATGCGCCAGGGTTTCGACGATGCGCTGTTCGTCGATGCGGCCGGGCGGGTGAGTGAGGGCAGTACCTGGAACCTTGCCTTCCTCGATGGTGATGATGTGCTGTGGCCGCAGGCGGCGGCATTGCGTGGTACCGCCGAACGGCTGCTGGCGGCGGGGCTGGAGCGGCAGGGCATGGCGCAGTCGTGGCGCGAAATCCCGTTGCAGGCCTTGCCCGGCATTTCCGCGGCGGTGGCCTGCAACGCCACCGGGCTGTGGCCGCTGACGCGGATCGGTGAATATGGCTTGGCGCGTTCGGACGTGCTGTTGCAACGCTTGCAGCAGGTGCTGGCGCAGGAACCCTGGCTACCGCTCTGATCGCACCCGTTCAGGTGGCCCGTTCAGGCAGGATGCCCCCGGACTTGGAATGGGGCGGGGGCGCAGCTATAATCGCCGGCTTACCGCGCCATCCTGGCGACTGGGCTACAGAAGGAAAACCATCATGGTCAAGATTCGACTGACCCGCGGCGGCGCCAAGAAGCGTCCGTTCTACCACATCATCGTCACCGACGTGCGCAGCGCCCGCGACGGCCGCAACATCGAGCGCGTCGGCTACTACAACCCGGTTGCCCAGGGCGCCGAGCAGCGCGTGGTGCTGGACATCGCCGCCGTCGACAAGTGGGTCGCCAATGGTGCCCAACTGACCGACAAGGTTCGCAACCTGTACAAGGAAGCGACCAAGGCCCAGGCCGCTGCGGCCTGATCCAGAGGGGCCGCGCGCAAGCGCGGCCCGATGGTTGCCATGAACAAAGACAACGAGCGCCGGATCCTGCTGGGCAGGGTGACCGGCGCTTTTGGTATCCGCGGCGAACTCAAGCTCGAGTCCTGGACCGAGCCGCGGTTGGCCATATTCAACTACCAGCCCTGGATCCTGCGCAGCCCCTCGGGGCAGGAGTCGGAAATCACCGGCGTGCGCGGTCGCGAGGGCGGCAAGACGCTGGTGGCGAACTTCCCCGGTGTGGACGACCGCAACGTGGTCGAAGCCATGCGCGGCACCGAGATCTATATCGCCCGCAGCGCGCTGCCGCCGCCGAAGCCGGACGAATACTACTGGGTCGACCTGGAAGGGCTGGACGTGCAGACCGTGGACGGCGTGAAGCTGGGCCGGGTGTCGCACCTGTTCGATACCGGCGCCAACGACGTGCTGGTGGTGCGCGGCGAGCGCGAACGCATGCTGCCGTTCGTGCTGGACGAAGTGGTCAAGTCCATCGATTTCGATGCCAACCTGATCGTGGTGGACTGGGATCCGGAGTTTTGATGGAGCAGGGAATAGGGAATCGAGAATAGGGAGTCGGAGGAGCGGCCTGCTTTCCCGATCCCCTATTCTCGATTCTCCATTCCCGGCCTTTTCCCATGCGCATCGACGTCATCACCCTGTTCCCCGAGTTCATCGCGCAATCGGCCGCGCTGGGCGTGGTCGGCCGTGCCCAGGAGCGCGGGCTGCTCGACCTGCATGGCTGGAATCCGCGCGACTACGCCGAGGGCAACTACCGCCGCATCGATGACCGTCCGTTCGGTGGTGGTCCCGGCATGGTGATGTTGATCGAGCCACTGCGCGCTGCGCTGGCCGCCGCGCGTGAAGCCGATCCACGGCCGGCGCCACTGATCTACCTCAGCCCGCAGGGCAAGCCGCTGACCCAGGCCAGGGTGCACGAACTGGCGGCACTGCCGCGGATGATCCTGCTGTGCGGGCGCTATGAGGGCGTGGACGAGCGCTTCCTTGCCGCCGAAGTGGACGAGGAAATCTCCATCGGCGACTACGTACTGTCCGGCGGCGAGCTGGGCGCGGCGGTGATCGTCGATGCCGTCACCCGTTTGCAGGAAGGCGCATTGAACGACGCCGAATCGGCGGTGCAGGACAGTTTCGAGGGCGACGGCCTGCTCGACTGCCCGCACTACAGCCAACCTGCCAGCCACGTGCTGGGCGAGGTGCCGGAGGTGCTGCGTTCGGGCAACCATGCCGCCATCGCGCGTTGGCGGCGGCAGCAGTCGCTGTTGCGCACCGCACTGCGTCGGCCCGACCTGCTCGACGAAGCCGCCTTGGGCAAGGCCGACCGCAAGCTGCTGGCCGAGGCCCGCCAGCTCGGGGAAGAATGAGTACGGCTGCCGGGGCAGCGGCCGGATCGCCTCGGGAAAGCCGGCGGGCGGTACTGGCAGCGGGCGGCAAGCTCCTTTATAATGCGCGGCTTGCTGCTGCCTGACTGGCAACGGCGGCTCCCACTACAACAAACGTGCAGCGCAATTCGGTGACTGCATGAGCCCACGCTGTCGAAACGACACGACCACCCCGAATACATCGGTGCAATCATGAGCAAGCTGAACAAATCCATCGTCGCGGAATTCGAATCCGCCCAGATCACCCGCGAACTGCCGAAGTTCAGCCAGGGCGACACCGTCGTGGTCAACGTCAAGGTCAAGGAAGGCACCCGCGAGCGCGTGCAGGCCTATGAAGGCGTCGTGATCGGCACCAAGAATGCCGGCCTGAACTCTTCGTTCACCGTGCGCAAGATTTCCCACGGCTACGGCGTCGAGCGCGTGTTCCAGACCCACAGCGCGCTGATCGACTCGGTCGACGTCAAGCGCCGCGGCAAGGTCCGTGCAGGCAAGCTGTATTACTTGCGTGGCCTGGAAGGCAAGGCTGCCCGCATCAAGGAAGACCTGGCCGCCGCTGCGCAGGCCAAGGTCGCGCGCCTGGCTGCCAAGGCCGCCGAGTAATCCCGCCACGGGCGCTCGCGCCTGTTGCAGCAACGGCCGCCTTCGGGCGACCGTTTGCGTTTGTGGAGCCGGGCGGACTTCGCCTGCTCACGCGCTGTTTTCCCGGGGAAATACGCAAGAAATGCCAATTCCCGTTCTGTTGGCCGCAATAACATGCACGGCTGTGGCGTTGCCCGTGCCGGTGAAAATCCGGCTGGCGGCGCAACCTTTCGAACCCGCAAATCGGTTTGATTGGAACGGTGGCTGCCCGTGACCGCGGCGGCTTTTGTCGATGAACCGGAAAAGGTGGGGATGGGAATGAAGAAAGGATATTCGTGGGCAGGGCTGGTGGCGTGTCTGGTGTTGACCGGGTGCGGAAAGGGTGGCGTGGCGTCGGCGGGGGAGACGGCGCCAGTTGCCGCCGAGGCCGCCGGGGAAAGCGTGGAAACGTATTACGCGGTGGTCCGCTGCGTGGATGGCCTGTTTTACGACGGTGGCCATGACGCGGGGGACGCCACCCGGGAGGCGATCATGACCGACGCCCTGGCCCTCTTCGAGCAACCGGCATATGACGAGGGCAAGGTCGATGGCATCGACCGCGAGGCGCTGGACATGGGCAAGTACATGGACAGTTACACGAAATGCCTTTCCGAGGAGGTCGGGGACAAGCTGATTGCAATCGGCAGGTCTCATGGCATGGACGTCATGTCCGAATGATGGGCCGGCCGCTGTAGCTTGAGGTCGGCAAGCTTGCACCGGCCACGCCAGGTTGCGGGAACGGGCCGCTACCGGACACATGGATGAAAGCGGACACTGGCATCGCCGGTGTGACGGCGGTTGCGGCCGGCGCTACGATGCAGCGTTGGCCGGAATTGGCCGGTGCAAGGAGAGAATGATGCTGAAACACCTGTGTGCTGCATTGGCGGTGCTGGCGCTGTCAGCCTGTGCCAGTTCCGAGCGTTTGATGGATGCCAGCGTGCGCCCGGCCGACCGCGCCGATTGCCAGGTCGGCAATGACCACTCCGATGCCGAACGCAACAGTGGCGCGCGCTCCATGCGCGACAAGCGCTGCAATCCCGATGACGGCTTGAACTGGACCATTGGCCAATCACGCAAGGACGCGATGGAAGTGGATTTCAAGAAAAAGCATGACTGAAGCGGAGAACACGCCAGTGGCCGGTGTCCGCCTGGACGTGTGGCTGTGGGCGGCGCGTTTCTTCAAGACCCGCAGCCTGGCCAGGCAGGCGGTGGAGACCGGCAAGGTGGAAGTGGAGGGGCAGCGCCCCAAGTCCTCGCGCAGCGTTCGCGTGGGTGACGCGCTGCGCGTGCAACGCGGCGATGAGATTTTCGAAATCGGCGTGCGTGGCCTGAGCGACAACCGCGGGCCGGCGCCGGTGGCGCAGGCGCTGTACGAGGAAACCGAGGCGTCGCGCAAGGCACGCGAGGAACAGCGCCGGCAACGCGCCGCCGCCCGCGACGGCTACCTGCCGCCAGAGCACAAGCCCGACAAGCGCGCACGGCGGCTGATCCGCGCGCTGGGCGACATCGACGCGCTGTAGGGGCGCGCCCCGGTGCGCAATGGGCATTGCCGGAAACCCGGGGTCGTTTGAAACCACCGGGACGAAAGAAGGCCCGTGGATGCGGGGCTTGCCCCGCATGAAGCTTTCCCGGGACCTGATTAGCACCGAGTTTCAGCTCTTGCTCCTCCCCTTGCTCGCGAAGCGAGCAGGGGGGTGAAAGCGCGTTGTTTGCGAACCACCGGTTTGCACGCGCTTGAACGCCCACTGGCCATGCCAGTGGGCCGGTCCCGAAGGGTTGGGAGGGGGTGTTTTGGCTCAAAGCCCCCCTCCCCAATCCTCCCCTTCGTGCTTCGCACGAAAGGGAGGGGGTATTTCATGGCAACTGAAACACGACACTAATCGGGTCCCGGAAAGCCAGCGTCGGACAAATCCGGCACCTGTGTGGAGTACGCATCCTTCGCCGGTAGGGGGGAATCAAAAACGCCACCGCGAGGGTGGCGTCTTCGTCATTGCTGCAGGCCGGTTCAGCGCTTGCCGCTGCCCAGCAGGCCGCTGCCGAGCTTGATCAGGTCACCGACGCCGAGCTGGCCGTCGCCATCCTGGTCGAGCAGGCTGCCGAGCAAGCCGCCGCCGATGCCGCCTTGCTGCACCACCTGCTGTTTTTCCTGGCCCAGCATCCGGCTCAGGCCGCTGGCATTGGCCTGGCTGCCGCCGGTCATGCGCTGGGCAAGATAGGCCATCACGATCGGGGCGAGGATCTTCAGCAACTGGCCGGCACGGTCGCTGCTCAGGCCGGTGGCCTGTGCCAACCCGGCCTCGGCACGGCCCTGGCTGCCGCCGAAGATGTGGCCGAGGATGCCCGCGCCATTGGCGGCCGGAGCGTTGCCGCCGCCGAGCACCGCGCCCAGCACGCTGCCGATGTCCAGGCCGCTGTGGTTGTTCTGCAATGCACCGAGCAGGGCTTCGGCGCCCTGCGGCTTGGCCGCGTTGTTGCCCAGCGCACCCATCAGCAGCGGCAGCGCCGCGCCGATTGCGCCGGAAGCCTGCTGGCTGTCGAGGCCCAGTTGCTGCGACACCTGTTGCAGCGGCGCGCCCTGGAGCTGGGAAAGGAGATCGTTGGTCAGGCTCATCGTGGGGTGGTCCTTGCGGTGGGTGAACACCGGCATGGTAGCGCCGTGGCGGCAGCACAGGCGCGTCTTGCGAGGCAGGGTGAGGCTGACTGATGTTCGATGGCGATGCCGCCGACTGCCGCCTTCCCCACCCGTGCGGGGAAGGCGGCGTGCCTCAGGCGAGGCTGTTGGGCGAGTCTTCGCCGGCAAACGCACCAAGCTTGCGCAATGCGGCTTCGACGCCGGCACCGTAGGCCGGGTCGGCCTTGCTGCAGTTCTCGACGTGGCGGCGCTTGATGAAGTCCGGGGCATCGCCCATTGCGCGGGCGGTGTTGTCGAACAGCAATTGCTGCTTCTCCGGCGTCATCAGCCGGAACAGGTCGCCGGGCTGCTTGAAGTAATTGGCGTCGTCATCGCGGAAGTTCCACCAGTCGGCGTCGCCGCTGATCTTCAGCGGCGGTTCGCGGTACTGGGGCTGCTCCTGCCACTGGTTGAAGCTGTTGGGCTCGTAGTGGGGCAGGCCGCCGTAGTTGCCGTCGACGCGGCCGATGCCGTCGCGGTGGTTGCTGTTGACCGGGCAGCGCGCGGCGTTGACCGGGATCTGCTGGTAGTTGGTGCCCAGCCGGTAGCGCTGCGCATCGGCGTAGTTGAACAGGCGCGCCTGCAGCATCTTGTCCGGCGACGCGCTGATGCCCGGCACCAGGTTGCCCGGCGCGAAGGCGCTTTGCTCGACGTCGGCGAAGAAGTTCTCCGGGTTCTTGTTGAGTTCGAACTCGCCCACTTCGATCAGCGGGTAGTCGCCCTTCGGCCACACCTTGGTCAGGTCGAACGGGTGGTAGGGCACCTTCTCGGCGTCGGCCTCCGGCATGATCTGCACGTACATCTTCCACTTCGGGAAGTCGCCGCGCTCGATCGCCTCGTACAGATCGCGCTGGTGGGTTTCGCGGTCATTGCCGATGGCGGCGGCGGCTTCGGCGTCACTCAGGTTCTTGATGCCCTGCTGGGTGCGGAAGTGGAACTTCACCCAGTAGCGCTCGCCCTTCTCGTTCCAGAAGCTGTAGGTATGCGAGCCGAAGCCGTGCATGTGCCGGTAGCTGGCGGGGATGCCGCGGTCGCTCATCACGATGGTGACCTGGTGCAGCGCCTCGGGCAGCAGGGTCCACCAGTCCCAGTTGTAGGTGGCCGAACGCAGGTTGGTGCGCGGGTCGCGCTTGACCACCTTGTTGAGGTCGGGGAACTTGCGCGGGTCGCGGATGAAGAACACCGGGGTGTTGTTGCCCACCATGTCCCAGTTGCCTTCCTCGGTGTAGAACTTCAGCGCGAAGCCGCGGATGTCGCGCTCGGCGTCGGCCGCGCCGCGTTCGCCGGCCACGGTGGTGAAGCGGGCGAACATCTCGGTCTGCTTGCCGACCTTGGAGAAGATCGCCGCGCGCGTGTACTTGCTGATGTCGTGGGTGACGGTGAAGGTGCCGAACGCGCCGGAGCCCTTGGCGTGCATGCGCCGCTCGGGGATCACCTCGCGCACGAAGTTGGCCAGCTTCTCGTTCAACCACACGTCCTGCGCCAGCAACGGGCCACGCGGGCCGGCGGTGAGGCTGTTCTGGTTGTCAGGTACCGGCGCACCGAAGTCGGTGGTCAGGTGGGTGACCGGGCACTTCCTGCTGCTGTCGTTGCTGTTCATGGGTGCTCCTGGCTGGGCGAAACGGGCTGGGATGGGCAGGTGATGATGCGCGTTGGGACGTAGAGGACTGTAGCCACCAGCGTGCGAAAAAGGTAATCGAATGATCCATTTCGATTGATAGGTTTGACCTATCAATCTTCGATGACGCGCCGTGAAACATGCGGTGCCAGCCACGCATGCTTCACGGCGTGCGTCGCTTGCCTCACTGCGGGCGTGGCGTACTGGCGGTGCTGGCGGGCGTTGCCGCCTTGTCGGCCGAACAGCCGGCGGCCAGCAGGAGTGCGAGTGCAAGTGTGGAGTTGCGGGGCGGGACCATGGCTGGCCTCCAAGGGCTGGCCGGGGATGCAGCCATGTCAGCAGCGCGGGCGGGGAGCGGCAATGATCCGGATCAAACTGTGCCGGTGGTGCGCCCGGTCCCGCTATGCGACCGGGTCCGGACGCGGCATGACCATGCAGCCGGTACGATCGAACACCCGATCAGCAAAGCCCAAGGACGTGTCCATGAAGCATCCCGCCGCCATTCCGTTCGCGCTCGCCTCGTTATGCGTGGCTTCCTCCGCGCTGGCCACCGAACCGGCCCGGCCCTCGCTGGAAACGCTGGAGCGCATCATCGAATCGCGTACGCCGGAAACGCGCGTGGCCGCGCCGGACCAGGAACGCATCACCGCGCGCCGCATCGACATCGTCGACGAGAACGGTGTGATCCGCATGACCCTGTCCGGCCGCACCCCGGCGCCGGTCATCGACGGCATCCAGTACAAGCGCGTGTTCAACGTCGCCGGCATGGTGCTGTACGACGAGAGCGGCAGCGAGCGCGGCGGCTTCGGCACCGCCGACGTGCCCGGCGGCGCGGCAGTGCTGGCGCTGGACCACCCGGCGCTGGATGCCATCGGTTGGCGGGTGTCGCCCGACGGCGAGGTGAGCTTCTCGATCAATCAGGCGCCGCCGCTGCTGCGCGAGCCGAAGCTGGACAACCGGCTGGTCCCCGGCGTCCAGGCGCCGACCCGCATCCGCATGCTGGTGGCGGCCGACGGCACCCCGTCCATCGCCCTGAACGACAAGGGCGACCGCACCCGCCTGCGCCTGACCGTCACCGACGAGGGCTACGGCGCCATCGAGTTCCTCGACGCCGAGGGCAAGGTGGTCCACACCCTCGCGCCCGAAGCCGGCCTGCAATGACCCAGCGCGCCACCCGCCTGCTGCACCTGCTGGACGAACTGCGCCGGCGCCGCAGCGCGGTGCGCGGCGCGCAGTTGGCCGAGCAACTGGGCGTGAGCCTGCGCACCCTGTACCGCGACGTCGAGGCGCTGCGCGGGCAGGGCGCGGACATCGTCGGCGACCCCGGCGTCGGCTACCAACTGCGCGCCGGCTTCCTGCTGCCGCCGATGATGTTCTCGGACGAGGAACTGGAGGCGATGGTGCTGGGCGCGCGCTGGGTGTCGCGGCATGCCGACCCGGAACTGGCTGCGGCGGCCGACCGGGCGATGGACCGCATCGTCGGCATCCTGCCCGAGGCGTTGCGGCTGCAGGTCGAGACCAGCGGCCTGTTCGCCGACTGGAACGCCAGCGACCCGGAACCGTGGCTGCCGGTGCTGCGCCGCGCGATCCGCGCCGGCAACGTGGTGCGCATGCAGTACGCCGACGCCGAGGGGCGCATCACCGAGCGCGTGATCTGGCCGTTTGCGATGGCCTTCCTCGCCGAGGTGCGGGTGCTGGCGGCGTGGTGCCTGTTGAGGGGCGACTTCCGTCACTTCCGCGCCGACCGGGTGCTGGCGCTGGAGGACACCGGCGCCCGCTACCCGGAGCAGCGCCACCACCTGCTCAAGCGCTGGCGCGAGCTGCACCTGCAAGGCCACGGCGGTTGACTGCTGACAGTGGCTGTCAGCAGCCCCGGCACACACTGCCGGCTCCTTCCGACACACCAACACGGGTACCCGCCATGACCGCCACGCTGACCTTCTACACCCATCCCCTCTCGCGTGGCCGGCTGGCGCGCTGGATGCTGGAGGAAACCGGGCTGCCCTACGAGGAAGTGGTGGTGGAATTCGGCACCACGATGAAGTCGCCCGACTACCTGGCGGTCAACCCGATGGGCAAGGTGCCGGCGCTGCGCCACGGCGAGGTGGTGGTGACCGAGAACGCCGCCATCTGCGCCTACCTGGCCGAACTGGTGCCGGAGAAGGGGCTGGTGCCGCCATCCGGTTCGCCGGAGCGTGGTGCGTTCTACCGCTGGCTGTTCTTCTTCGCCGGCCCGTTCGAGGCATGGCTGACTGCCAAGAGTACCGGCACCCTGGCACCGGCAGTGGGGGCGGGCTACGGCGAGGATGGCGACGTGCTGCGCACGCTGGAGCAGGCCCTGCGCGACCGCAGGCACCTTGCCGGTAACGGTTTCACCGCGGTGGACCTGTATGTGGCCGCGTCGCTGGGGTACTTCATGATGACCGGCGCGATCGCCAAGAACCCGGTGTTCGAGGCCTTCGTCGCGCACCATGCCGGCCGCCCGGCCGCGGCGGCGGCCAACGCGCGCGACAATGCGCTGGCGGCGAAGTATCCGCCGGCTGGGTGAGGCGGCGCGCCATGTCGCCATGACGCAGCGAAGGCGGCCGGCGGCCACCTTCGCGCTTTTCGGGGACCGCCATCGGCTTCATCCAAGAGCGACGGCGGTTCGTGGTTACAACAGCGACTTCATCCGGTACAGCGCTTCCAACGCCTGCTTCGGCGTCAGCTCGTCCGGATCGATGGCCTGCAGGGCATCCAGTGCCGCCGATGACGGCGCGGCGAACAGGCCGAACTGCTGCGGCGCGTCCAGCGCCTGCGGCGCCACCGCCGCGCTCTGGGTTTCGCCGCCGCGCTGTTCCAGCTCCGCCAGCCGCCGCCGCGCCTGCGCCACGGTGGCCTTGGGCAGGCCGGCCAGCGCAGCCACCTGCAGGCCGAAGCTGCGGTTGGCCGGGCCGTCCTTCACCGCGTGCATGAACACCAGCGTCTCGCCATGCTCGACCGCGTCCAGGTGCACGTTGGCGATGCCGCTGGCGCCGCCTTCGACGCTCTCGTCGGCCAGCGCGGTCAGCTCGAAATAGTGGGTGGCGAACAGCGTGTAGCAGCGGTTGACGTGCGCCAGGTGGCGCGCCACCGCGTCGGCCAGCGCCAGCCCGTCGTAGGTGGAGGTGCCGCGGCCGATCTCGTCCATCAGCACCAGCGACTGCGCGGTGGCGTGGTGCAGGATGTAGCTGGTCTCGGCCATCTCGACCATGAAGGTGGATTGGCCCTTGGCGAGGTCGTCGCCGGCGCCGATGCGGGTCAGGATGCGGTCGATCGGGCCGATCACCGCGCGGCTGGCCGGCACGAAGCTGCCAATGTGGGCCAGCAGCACGATCAGCGCGTTCTGTCGCATGTAGGTGGACTTGCCGCCCATGTTCGGGCCGGTGATGACCAGCATGCGCCGCTGCGGGTGCAGGTCGAGGTCGTTCGGCTCGAACGGCTGCTCGCGCACCGCTTCCACCACCGGGTGGCGGCCGCGTTCGATCTTCAGGCACGGCGCGGTTTCCAGCTCCGGCTGCGACCAGTCCAGTACTTGTGCGCGCTCGGCGAAACAGGCCAGCACGTCCAGTTCGCTGAGCGCGGCGGCGCAGCGCTTGAGCGGTTCCAGGTGCAGGCCGATGCTGTCGAGCAGGCCTTCGTACAGCAGTTTTTCGCGCGACAGCGAACGCTCGCGCGCGGACAGTACCTTGTCCTCGAAGCTCTTCAGTTCCTCGGTGATGTAGCGCTCGGCGTTGGTCAGGGTCTGGCGGCGGGTGTAGTGCACCGGCGCCTTGTCGGCCTGGCCCTTGCTGATCTCGATGTAGTAGCCATGCACGCGGTTGTAGCCGACCTTCAGCGTGGCGATGCCGCTGGCTTCGCGCTCGCGCGCTTCGAGGTCGATCAGGAACTGGTCGGCGTGGGTCGAGAGCCGGCGCAGTTCGTCCAGCTCGGCGTCGAAACCCTCGGCGATCACGCCGCCGTCGGACAGTTTGAGTGGCGGTTGTTCGGCGATGGCGGACGCCAGCAGTGCACTGATTTCAGCATGTGAACCCAGTTCCAAGCACAAGGCTTGCAGACGCGGGGAGTCGAGCGCCCCCTCCCTTGCGCCAGCAGGGGAGGGCTGGGGAGGGGTTGCTTGCGCAGGAGGGGCGAGCACGGCGCGGATGGCCGGCAACATCCCCAAACCGTCGCGCAGGGTGGAAAAATCGCGTGGGCGTGCCGAGCGCAGCGCCATGCGGGTGAGGATGCGCTCGATGTCGCCGAGTGCGCGGAAGCTTTCGCGCAGGTCGGCATCCACGCCCTGTTCGATCAGCGTCGCCACGGCATGGTGACGCTGCTGCAATACCTCGCGCAGCCGCAGCGGGCGGTGCAGCCAGCGCCGCAGCAAACGCCCGCCCATCGGCGTGATGGTGCTGTCGAGCACGCCCAGCAGGGTGTTGCGGGTGTCGCCATCCACGCGCGTGTCCAGCTCCAGGTGGCGGCGGGTGGCGGCATTCATCGCGATCGCCTCGCCGGCGGTTTCCATCGCGATCGCGGTCAGGTGCGGCAGGCGCTGCTTCTGGGTTTCCTCGACATAGCCGAGCAAGGCGCCGGCCGCGGCGGTGGCGCGTGGCTTGTCGTCGATGCCGAAGCCGGACAGGTCGTGCAGCTTGAAGAAGGACAGCAACTGGCGGCGGCCGCTGTCGGCGTCGAACAGCCACGGCGCGCGGCGGCGCACGCCGCTGCGCTGGCGCAGGAACTCCGGCCACTCATCCTCGTCGGGCACCAGCAGCTCGGCCGGTTCCAGGCGTGCAAGCTCGGCCTCCAGCGCGTCGTCGGTTTCCACCTCGTTGACCAGGAAGCGGCCGCCGGCCAGGTCGGCCCAGGCCAGCCCGTAGCCTTGTCGATTGCGCGACACCGCCATCAGCAGGGTGTCGCGGCGCTCGTCCAGCAGCGCCTCGTCGGTGACCGTGCCAGGGGTGACGATGCGCACCACCTTGCGTTCGACCAGCCCCTTGGCCAGCGCCGGATCGCCAATTTGCTCGCAAATGGCGACTGATTCGCCCAATGCCACCAGCCGCGCCAGATAACCTTCGAACGAATGCACCGGCACTCCCGCCATCGGGATCGGTGCGCCACCGGAACTGCCGCGTTGGGTCAGGGTGATGTCGAGCAACCGCGCCGCCTTGCGCGCGTCGTCGTAGAACAGCTCGTAGAAATCGCCCATGCGGAAGAGCAGCAGCAGGTCCGGGTGGTCGGACTTGGCCGCGAAGTACTGCTTCATCAGCGGGGTGTGTTCTGATCTCGCTTCGGGCTTCATAAGACTATGGTTTTATTGTTTTTTGCGAGATCTTCGGTCGAAGTCGCGACAATGATGGTGATTAGTGGGTTGCCAAGGGAGAGCCCCCGGATCTGTGGGCTCAATATCAATGCAATTCAATAAGATATCGGCGTTGGCGGGGCCAATAGTCTAGTGGCTCTTGGGCAGAATTCGGAGTTCAATATCGACCAACATTCTTTGGGTGTAGCCCATACGTAGCTCAGCCGGCCATTGCTTCCTCGGCGTACCCCTTTTCCCAGGCTACAGCGCTTCTGCGTGGCTACATGGTGTTAGCTGTGCGATGCGGCTTGTGGTGTGCTTGGGGGCACGCATCTCGGGTTCTATATCTGGAAGCGGGCCAAGGTAGTTAGCTCTTTCCCGGTCAAAAGGGCTAGGTCCAATGAGCTGGCGCACTTGGAGATTGAAGATTGCATTGACTCTCTGGGCAAGATATGTCTTTGACTTCAACTTTCTAGGTCGATGCAGGGGCTGACGGGGATCTCAGCTTTTGAGAGGCAGAGATGATGTGATGTGGCCTCGACCGACTTGCTCGCTCGGTGTAAAATTTTCGGAGTCCGGTGCTGTCGGACGGGTTTGTCTGACCCTAGCCCTGCTCCTCAGAGACAAAGCTATCAGACCATGACCTTACCAGCGCCATTGCCACCTACTGAAACGGATCGGTCGCCCTTTGATCGTTATCACGCCTGCAAAGCGATGGCGCGTGGCTATGCTGAGTCGAAGAAGACGGAGAAGAGCCGGCTGGCTCACGCCCGTGGGTTTTGCGCGGCAGTAATCAATACTTATTGGGACAAGCTCACCAAGCGTCATGGGACGGCAATGAAGATCCGCCCCGTCCCAGATGTGCTCCCGAACCTACCTGCAGACGTTCGTAGCGTGGCCGAAAGCATCGGCGGGTTGATCACCGAATTCCCGACGGAGGATGCTGGCTACCTCATCGGATCGATCTACACGGTGATGTTGCCGGACTCGATCAGATCGGGGATGGGGGCCTACTATACGCCGCCCCCGCTGGTTGCTCGCCTTCTCGATATGGCGGAAGCTGCAGGCTTTGATTTTTCCCGTGGCAGTGCAATTGATCCGGCATGTGGCGGAGGCGCATTTTTGGCCCCCTTGGCACTTCGCATGGTGGCCAATGCCCAAGGCGCCTCACCTGATTGGATCGTCCGCAGCCTTAGCCGGCGCTTGCGAGGGGTGGAACTCGATCCGTTCGCTGCCTGGATGACCCGGGTCTTGCTGGATGCGGCGGTGATTCCAATCTGCGTGTTGGCCAAGCGCCGCTTGGCGGATGTTGTGGTTGTCGCCGATGCCCTCGATCCACAGCCGGAAGGTACTTACGACCTGGTGATCGGAAATCCGCCGTATGGCCGTTTGAAGCTTTCCGAGCCGATGCGGGAGCGTTATGCACGCTCCCTCTACGGACATGCAAATCTGTATGGGTTATTCACTGACTTGGCGTTGCGACTGGCCAAGCCCACTGGTGTTGTTGCCTATCTCACACCCACCTCATTCCTAGGTGGTCAGTATTTCAAGGCATTGCGCCAACTGCTTACCACTGAAGCCTCGCCAGTCGCATTCGATTTCGTGTCAGATCGCCATGGCGTTTTCGACGACGTTCTGCAGGAGACGTTGCTCGCCACCTATATCCGCAGTGTTGGCGACGCACCGGCAAGGGTTTCGGCACTCGTTCCGCAAGGTCTGAACGCCGCGCGGGTAGAGCCCATTGGGGGTGTTCAAGTAGATACTTCCGGTGGCCCTTGGCTACTCCCTCGCACAAAGAGCGATGCGGAGCTTTTGCGCACACTCGTGTGTCTACCAACCCGTCTCAGTGATCTGGGCTATGCGATATCCACGGGCCCCCTTGTATGGAACAGATACAAGAAGCAATTGAGCAGCACGCGAACAGATAAGACCCTGCCACTTCTATGGGCCGAGTCGGTCAGTGCAGCAGGTTTTGAATTCAGCGCGGATCGGCGCAACCATGTTCCATATTTCATCTTGGAGGAGGATCAGGAACATCTGGTGCTTGATCAGCCTTGCATCCTTGTCCAGCGCACAACCTCTAAGGAGCAGGGGCGACGTCTCGTCGCTGCCGCAGTGCCTCAGAAATTCTTGGATATCTATGGCGGCGCGATCGTCGAGAATCATCTCAATATGGTGTATGCGACAGCACCTAAGAAAGTTCCAATTTCCTTGGAAACCATTGAGGCGCTACTCAATAGCCGGACCTTGGATCGCGTGTTCCGCTGCATTAGTGGTAGCGTTGCCGTATCGGCGTATGAGATCAACGCGCTTCCGCTCCCGTCGATCAAGGAGCTGAGCCAGCTTGACCTGTTGGTCAGAAATGGGGGGTCAACTGAGATGGTTGAGATGAACATTGCCACTTGCTATGGGGTGCTGTGAAGTGGGTCTGCCCAAAGTTCCTTCGATTGAACTCATTGCCAAGCGGTTGCCACTGATTTTTCAGGAGGGTACGGCGCACCGAAACTATGTCATTCGCGAGATGGCGGCACGGTCGGTCTTTGTCTTTTTCTATTCGGGAGCAGTTGAGGGAGCCGGGCATTGGCTCAGACCCAGCCAGATCACCGATATGTCCGATTCGCAGGCGGCGCTTCTCGATGATGAAAGTCGGCTCGACTGGATCAAGGTCTCTCTTTCGAACAAGAAGACCCGGCCACCAATCACTTGGTATGCCAATAACAGCCGCGAGCCAATTCGCGACGAGACCATACGCGAAGGATTTATGCCCTGCCGCGCGGTTATCCAGCTCCCGGGTATCGCTCCCACATCGTCAAAGCCGACCTATGCGCTCAATGCGGCATTTGCGGCGTTGTTTGATCCGGATCTACAAGGCGAAGCGCTGACCAAGGCCATCGAAAATTGGCAGAAAGCTCATCTGTCAAAAGCAGCGCTCGCGCGAGTCCACTTGATCAAGAGTGGGGCGGGAACTTCCAAAGACGCTGTCTTGGTTTCTTTCCCCAATGGAGGAACCAGGTCGCTAAGCGCAGGCCCGTCTAGCGTCATCTCAAAAGCTGTGGTGGAAGTCTTTGCACCGAGGTTCTTGAAAGAGCCCTCCGTTCTGTGGCTCTCCGAGTCTGGCAACAAAGTAGTGGCGCAGGACGATGTTCTGGCCAAGAAGTTGGGTCTGAACATCGACCCCTCCAAGACGCTGCCCGACATCATCTTGGTGGACCTTGGTTCACAGGAAACCGGCGCGGATATGCTCGTGGTGTTCGTTGAAGTCGTCGCGACTGATGGCCCTATTACCGAGACGAGGAAAAAAGCGCTTACCGCGATCGCGTTGGAAGCCGGTTTCGAAGTCTCAACGCTGGCCTTCCTCACCGCTTACAAAGATAGAGGAAATGCCCCGTTCAGGAAGGGCGTCTCTGAGTTAGCCTGGGGCTCCTACGCTTGGTGTATGTCCGAGCCGGAGCACTTAATTGAGCTGCGTGACGCCTCGCCATGGAAACTTTCTGATAAGGCAACAGAGGCAAGTAATTGAGCTTTACAGCTGGTTGCTCTCAGGGATTTCGCGAATAAGCGAACCCATTGCTGAGACTGCCTTCTCGGCTGCTTGCTCGACTTCATCAGGGATGTCAATGCCAATGCGTTGAATTCCAAAATGCGTCAGCGCATCGCTCGATTCGGTTTGTCAGGCTTCCATCAGTGTATGGCAGTGGGGATGAGTTTGAACGAGTGCGCGTAATGCACGATATATGAAGATCATCTGCATTTGCACCTCAGTCTTGGGCTGAGACGTGATGGCTCCTAGGGTAGGTCAAGTGTTTTCTTGGCGGGTCCGCACCAAGTCCGAGCAAGAATAATTATAAATTTTTGACAAATGGCTGTAGCCCATTTGTAGCCCAAAGCTTGAGTATGGGTGGCGCTAAGGCGCAGAAAACACCCTGAAAATGCCAAAAATAGTGTTGGGTCTTAGGAAGTTAAGCCACTCTTGATGTGGTCTAGGCTTCTGAAATGAAAGTGAAAAACAGGTACTACAGCCGTTCACGAATTGCGGAAAGCACATTCCGGCATGTTCTGCGTTACTTCACACTCGACCTGTCGGCATCCGATACTGCCCGACTGACAAGCATCAGTCTGCGCTCCATTAACGACATCTACATCAAGTTGCGCTGGCGTTTGGCCGAAGAGTGCGAGCGGCATAGCGACTTGGCTGGCCAAATCGAAGTGGACGAATCCTACTTTGGCCCACGCCGTGTACGCGGTAAGCGCGGACGTGGCGCAGGGAACAAGACCATCGTCTTCGGCTTGTTCAAACGTAATGGCTGGGTTGTCACCGAAATCGTGCCCGATGCTCGCAAAGCCACGTTGCAGAAGGTGATTCGTGGCAAGGTGTTGCTCGACAGCGTCATCCATAGCGATGG
>JBASBF010000009.1:0-1735 GCA_049650985.1 Stenotrophomonas sp.
TGCAAGGCAATCAGCCGCTGCTTGCCAAACTTGCCGTTGCGGACGATCAGGCCATCCTCGACCAGATCTTTGCATTGTAATGCGAGGGCCTCGGAAATCCGGAGACCTGTCGCCGCCAGCAGCCCGAACAGGTAATGGTACGTGTGTGGGCTGATCGTGCCTTGGGGTGGAACGTCCAATGCAGCAGTCATGATCGCCCGCACCTGGTCCGGCTCAATGATGGTCGGCGTCGGGCGTGGCCGCTTGCCCCGACCGAAGACGCCGGCAGGCGGAACTTCGTGGCCTGAATCTTCGGCGTGAGCGAAAAGGCTGAAGTTACGTGCGGTGTCGAACCTCCGGCGGGCCACATATTGTGAGCTCGACGTATGGCACCAGTCGTAGATGCGCTGGACCTGAGTGTGCCGATCGCCGAAACCCCCGGCGTAGGCGGCGTACAGGCGCAGCATGCGTTCCTGTTCAGAGAACTTCAGCCCGAGGCTGCGATGCAGCGCCACGTATCTGGAAATGTGGATGTTCAGCATGACTGTTCTCCCGGCCAGGGCTGCGCGATCTTCATGAGCATCGGCAGATCGACCTTGGCGTAGATGGCAGTGGTCTCGGGCGAGCTGTGACGCAGGATGGTCCCGACGGACTCCAGGCCTGCGCCCGCGCGCAGCAGGTTGGTGGCAAGCGAATGCCGGAATATGTGCGACCCGGTCGGCACTCCTTCGATCCCACCGCGGTCGCGCGTACGAGCGACGATGCCCGCTATCTCAGCGGACGAGCGGAATGGCCGAAACGGTGCTTGTGCACGCAGGAACAGATGCTCTTCGGCGGCCTTCGGGCGGGCTGCCGCAAGATATGCCAGGATCGCGTCGCCAACATCCTGCGGCAATGGCAGGCGGTCCGGTCGACGCGTCTTGCCCTTGACCGTCAGGTGGCCGGATCGCCAGTCGATGTCGTCGAGACGCATGTTCTGAATATCGGCAGCCCGCAGGCCGAGCCTGGCGAGCAGGAGAATGATGGCCTTGTCCCGGACTTCCACCGGACGATCTGTCGGACAGGCCGCAATGATCCTCTCGATCGTTGCCGGGTCGACGTGGCGCGGCAGCGTCGAAAGGCGGTAGCGCTGTACTGATGGAACTGCATGCAACAATGCCGGCCGGCACTCGCCACGCACGACCAGAAACCGGATGTAGCTCCTCATTATCGTGACGAGCAGCGATGCCGACCCCGGCGTCTCCTTGCTTCGTCGTTGGAATGCGCTCCTGAGTCCGGCGGCATCCCATTGCGAAGGCTCGCCCAGCATTGGCATGAGCCGTCTGATATCGGTCCGGTAGCGCCGGATCGTCTCGTCCGTGGCGCCGCGGTGTTGCTTGAGCCATGCCAAGTAAGCCGACATGTGCGGGTCATCGTCCGCCACCGGTTCAACCAATGGGATGGCGCCCCGGCCTCGCAGGAACTCGACGAAGTGCCGTGCGCATCGCCGCCGCCGCTTGGTGCCCGTTGCGACCAACTTGCCCCGCTTGCGCCAGACCGGGCATCGGCAATCATGCGCTGCATAGTGGTCGATGATCGTGTCATCGATATCGATCCATTGGCGCCGCGCCATGCGAAGCCCGGCCACGAAATGCTCGGCCTCGGACCGATAGGCCTGTGCCGGTCCCTCGGCAAGTTGCAGGCGATCGATCGCATCGGAATAGTCGGCGAGGTGCCGTGGCAGATCGTCGATCCCGTCGTCGACTTCGACGTAGCC
>JBASBF010000010.1:0-10094 GCA_049650985.1 Stenotrophomonas sp.
CCGTGGCGGCGATGCAGCGCGCCCGCGGCAGCGTGCCGGCCGATGCCGCCGAACACATGGCCGAACGCCTGCGCGCGCGTGGCCTGAACGTGCAGTGGACGCCGCTGCCCGGCCTGTCGCACGGGCAGACGCTGGGCGCATCGCTGCCGCTGCTGCTGGAAGCGTTGGCTGGCGCCGCCGCCGAGGAACAGGCGCAATGAAATGGTTTCCTTTCCTGCGGCCTGCCTCCGTGCGGTCGGTTTCTGCGGAGTGACGGCATGACCTTCTGGTTGGCGGCGCTTGCCGCATTGCTGTGCCTGTTCGGCACGCTGCTGTTGTACCTGGTTTCGCCTCAGCAACAACTGCGTGCGGCTGGACCGTGGCCGGCGCGACGACCGTGGTGGCCGGGCATTGCCTGCCTGCTGGTCTCGCTGCCGCTGTTCCTGCGGGTGCTGGCGCCGGTGGAAGCGGTGGCCGGCTGGAGCGTGCTGGCGATGCTGTTCTGGTCGCTGTGGCCGTTCCTGGGTGCATGGCGCGCCCAGGCCCGCGCACGCAGGGAAGCAGCATGAGCGACGGGGCGCGGGTGCGGCTGCAAAGCCGCCACTGGTTCGGCAAGACGCTGGCCGGCACGGTGCTGGGTTTCGGTTTGGCGCTGGCCTTGTCCGGCCTGTTCGCATGGCTGGGGCCGGACGGCATCGCCGGGGGTGGCGGCAAGGTCCAGTTCAACATGTGGCTGATGGCGCCGGTGTGGGCGCTGGTGCTGTCCTTCGTCTACCTGTTCCGCGACAGCCTGCGGGCGTGGTTGTGGCTGGGTGCGGCCAACGCGCTGGCGTTCGCGGTGTTGTGGTGCGTGCGTTGGATGATGGCGTGAGGAACGTGGCATGAAGATTCGCAGCGACATCATCAAGGTCTACAAGGACGTGCACATCTGGATCGGCATTGTCAGCGGGCTGATGCTGTTCATCGCGTTCTATGCCGGCGCGATCACCATGTTCGAAAAACCGCTGGAACGCTGGGCCACGCCGCCTTCCACGCTGTCGGCGCCGCCACCGCTGGAGCGGGCCGACGCGCTGGTCGAAGCAGTGCTGGCCGCGCACCCGCAGGCAGCGGCGCGTTACTTCGTCTCGGTGCAACCGGCCGCCGACCAGCCGGCGCGCGTCTATTGGCAGGAGCGCGGCAAGGGCCGCCGCGAATTCAAGGAATACGGCGCCAGCTTCACCGCCGACGGCAGCCTGCAGGTGGAGCAGACCCGCAAGGCGCCGGTGGCGCAGTTGGTCGATACGCTGCACCAGTTGGTCGGCCTGCCGTTCCCCGACGCCGTGTCGCGGCTGATCATGGGTGCGGTGGCGCTGGCCTATGCGGTGGCGCTGGTGTCCGGCCTGATCGTGCTGTTGCCGACCATCGTCCGCGATGTGTTCGCGCTGCGCATCGGCAAGAACATCAAGCGCCTGTGGTTGGACGTCCACAACGCACTGGGCCTGTTCAGCCTGCCGTTCCACGTCGTCATCGCGCTGACCAGCGTGGTGTTCGCCTTCCACGACCCGTTCTACGACGCGCAGGAAGCGGTGGTGTATCCGGGCGGCATCCCGTGGGGCGACCATGAGGACGCACCGGCCGGCGAGCGCCTGCTGTCCACCCCGGAACTGCTGCGCCGGGTGGAGGTGCAGCTACCGGGCTTCACGGTGTACGGCTTCGGCTTCCAGCGTGACGGGGACGGCCAGGTCGAAGCCAGCGTGAGTGGCCTCGACCTGCGCCACGGCACCCGCGCGCGCACCTACATGCAGACTCATCTGGACCCCTACACCGGGCAAGTGGATACGCACGACCTGCCCGGCCGCATGGACAGCTGGGACGAGGCGGTCAACGCCTTCTTCGCACTGCACTTCGGCAGCTTCGGCGGCAACCCGGTGCGCTGGCTGTACTTGCTGATGGGCTTGGCCGGCGCGGTGCTGTTCTACAGCGGCAACCTGTTGTGGGTGGAATCGCGGCGGCGCAAGCGCAAGGGTGCGGAAACCCCGGTACAGAAGCGTTCGGCATGGGCGCTGGCCTGCCTGACCGTCGGCGTGTCGCTGGGCTGCGTGGCCGGCATTTCCGCCAGCGTGGCCGCGACCAAGTGGCTGCCGGCGCTGGTCGGCGACCTGAAGGCGTGGCACACCGGCATCTACTACGCAGTGTTCGCGGCGGCGGTGGGCTGGGCGTTTCTGCGCGGCGCTTCGCGTGGCGCGGTGGAACTGCTGTTGCTGTGCGCCGCGTTCACCCTGGCGATCCCGTTGTCGAGCCTGGCTGGCCTGTGGGGCATCGGCGGCAGTTGGAGCCATGCCGGTAGCTGGCCGGTGGATGTCACCGCGCTGGTTGCGGTGCCGGTGATGTTCTATATCGCCCGGTGTACCCGGCTGCGGATGCGGCAAGGCCACGCCGACAGCGTGTGGGCCATGTGATCATAGGAGCTCACCTTGGTGCGCGATGAGGCTTTACCGGTACCTCATTAGTGTCATGTTTCAGTTACCAAGAAATACCCCCTCCCTTTCGTGCGAAGCACGAAGGGGAGGGTTGGGGAGGGGTGCATTTGATGCTCGCAAGGAGCCAAAGCACCCCCTCCCAACCCTTCGGGACCGGCCCACTGGCATGGCCAGTGGGCGTTCAAGCGCGTGCGAACCGGTGGTTCGCAAATAACGCGCTATCAAACGTCGCCGTCGCTCGCCCAGCCCTCGCCACTGCCGCGCTGGAACACGCGGTCGCCGTCCTGCACCTCGCCGGCCGGCAGGTGTTCCTGCGCTGCCAGTTTCGCGTAGATCGGGGTGAAGTCCGGTTCGGTAGCGGCCATCAATTGCTCGAAGCCGTCGATGACGAAATAGGTCTTCTGGTAGGTGTCGATGCGGTAGCGGGTGCGCATGATCCGCTCCAGGTCAAAACCAATCCGGTTCGGCGCGGGCGATTCCAGCGAATGCAGCGATTCGCCCTTCGACGAGACGATGCCGGCGCCGTAGATGCGCAGCCCTTCGTCGGTGTTGATCAGGCCGAACTCCACCGTGTACCAGTACAGCCGGGTCAGGTTCTGCAACGCCTCCGGGCCGATCGCATGCGCCTTGACCCCGCCGCGGCCATAGGCGGCCATGTAGTCGGCGAACACCGGGTTCATCAGCAGCGGCACGTGGCCGAACAGGTCGTGGAACAGGTCCGGTTCGGCGATGTAGTCGATCTGCTCGGGGCGGCGGATCCACCACGTCACCGGGAAGCGGCGGTGTGCCAGGTGCTCGAAGAAATCCAGCTCCGGCAGCAGCCCTTCCACACCCACCAAGGTCCAGCCGGTGGCCGCGCCCAGCACCTCGTTGAGCTGGTCGAAGCGCGGGATCATGTGCTCGCTCATGCCCATCTCGTCCTGCGCGTCGAGGAACTCGCGGCAGGCGCGGCCGACCAGCAGCTCGCGCTGGCGGCGGTACAGCGTGCTCCAGGTGGCATGGTCGTCGGCGCTGTAGCCGTCCCACGGCTGCTCGATCACGGCGGTGGTGTAGACCGGCACGTAACCCTTGTCGGTCTGTTGGTGTTCGACGCGGCGCGGGGCGGTGTCCATGACGGGGCCTTCCGGTGAAGTGGATCCCCGATGGTAGGAAGCCGGCCGCGCAACAGGTGTGCGAAATTGCGTCGATATGCCGCTATGGCGCAATATTGTTGCGTCGTTTCGATGTTGCGGGGCAGCAATAATGGAGTCCATCGCGCTTGACCGCACGGATCTGCGCCTGCTGGCGGAAATCCAGCAACACGGCCGCGCCACCAATGCCGAGCTGGCCGCGCGGGTGAACCTGTCACCCTCGGCCTGCCTGCGCCGGGTGCAGCGGCTGGAGGCCGAGGGCGTGATCGCCGGCTACGGTGCACGGCTGGAACCGCGCGCCATCGGCCTGGGTTTGCAGGCGTTCGTGCGGGTGCAGTTGTCCAAGCACGGGCAGGCGGCCATCGACCATTTCGTCGAGGCGGTGCAACTGTGGGATGAGGTGGTGGCCTGCCACGCGCTCACCGGCGACATGGACTACCTGCTGCACGTCTACGTGCGCGACCTCGACCACTTCTCCGCGTTCCTGCTGGACAAGCTGCTCAACGCCGCCGGCGTGGCCGACGTCAATTCCAGCTTCGTGCTGCGTACGGTCAAGGAGTTCCGCGCGCTGCCGCTGGCGCAGCTCGGGCGCGGCTGAGCCGGCCGCCGCCGGTTCTGCGGGCGGCGGGAAAACATGTCGGGCTTGATCCAGATCAATGCCGATCAAATGAGAATGGTTATTGTTTCTTTGAATCTTATCGGCCACCACCCGCCGGCAGCGTGGCCTCACTTCAAAGGAAACAGGGACCATGAATCCACGACACCCCTCGCGCGTGCCGGGTGGCCGCGCGCGCCTGTCCGCCGGCATCGGCCTGGCACTGATGCTGGCGCCGGCCATCGCGCTTGCCGCCGATGGCTCCGGGGCCGACCCCACCGACCTCGACGCGGTGGTGGTCACCGCCACCGCCAGCGAGCGTAGCGTCGAACGTGCGCCGGCCAGCGTCACCGTCGTCAGCGGCGAGGAACTGCGCACGCGGCCGGCGCGCGACGTGCTCGATGCGATCCGCGACACACCGGGGCTCAACATCCGCGCCGTCGGCGGCCTTGGCCGCAGGGTGGTCAGCATTCGCGGCATGGAGAGCCGGCATACGCTGGTGCTGGTCGATGGCGAGCGCATTGCCGCCACCGACCAGGTGTTCGGGCTGAGCGACCTGCAATTCGGCTGGATCCCGCTGGAGGCGATCGAGCGGGTCGAGATCGTGCGCGGGCCGCTGTCCTCGCTGTACGGTTCCGACGCACTGGGCGGCGTCATCAACATCATCACCCGTGGCCCCGGCACGCAGTGGGGTGGCGCAGTGCGCGCGTCGGCGGGTTCGTTGCCGGAAGACGACGGCGGCGGCTTCCGGCAGGCGGCCGCGCATCTGGCCGGCCCGCTGGGCGAGGCGTTCGCACTGAGCGTGGATGGCGCGTGGCAGAAGCAGCGGCCGGTGCCGGAGCCGGAGCAGCCGCGGCTGGACCAGCGCGAGGGCCAGGAGCAGGCCACGCTGCGCGCGCGCCTGCAATGGCAGCCGGCGCAGGGCCACCGTCTGGCGTTCACCGCGATGAAGAGCGACGAGGACCGCTGGTACGGCACCAATACCAGCGCCGGCCTGTTCTACCGCCAGTCCTACGACTTCGACCGCAATCAGGTCGGGCTGAGCTACGACGGCGAGATCGGCGGCGGCCACCTGCGCCTGGCCGCGCAGGTGGCCGACATCCACCAGCGCCAGCGCAACACCGAGGGCGTGGCGCCGTCGCCCGAGCAGGAGGCCGGGGAGGCCACGCTCAACGGCCACTACGGCATTGCCCTGGGCCGCAGCCACCGCCTCACCAGCGGCTTCGAGGCGCGCGAGGAACGGCTCGAACACCCCTCCTTCGCCAGCGGCGAGGAGGCGGTCAAGCAGTACGCGCTGTTTGCACAGGACGAGTGGGCGCTGAGCGACAGCTTCGATCTGGTCTATGGCGCGCGCGTGGACAAGCACGACCTGTTCGGCAGCGAGGTCAGCCCGCGCGTGTACGCGGTCTGGCAGCCGGCCGAAGGCTGGACGGTGAAGGGCGGCTACTCGCGCGGCTTCAAGGCGCCGATGCTCAAGCAGATCTCGCCGGACTACCGCTTCGACGGCCCGCACAGCTTCATCGGCAACCCCGACGTACGGCCGGAGAAGAGCGACAACCTGGAGCTGTCGGTCGGCCATGCCGGGCAGCGCCACTGGTGGCGCGCCACCGCCTATCGCAACACGGTGGAGGACCTGATCGACTCGGTCTGCCTGGAACGCTGCACCCAGCCGCTGCGGCGCCTGTACCGCTACGAGAACGTGGACGACGTGCGCATCCGCGGCGCCGAGCTGGAGGCGGGCGTCGAGTTGCCGGCCAACCTGCGCCTGAGCGGCAACTACGGCTACAACGACGTGCGCGATGAAACCGACGACAGGCGATTGGCCGAGCGGCCATTGCAGAGCGGCAACGCACGGCTGGGCTGGAGCAGCGACGACCGCGACTGGCAGTTGGAGCTGCGCTACGACTACGTCGGCCGCCAGCTCACCGCCGCCAGCGTGCCACGGCAGCAGCCGTCCTACGGCCTGTGGGGTGCCTCGGTGAAGCGACGCCTGCCGGGCCAGGTGAACCTGCAACTGGGCGTGGAGAATCTGGCCGACCACCGCGTCGAGGAGCACGGGATCTACAACTACCGCGAGCGCGGGCGCTACCTGTACGCGATGCTCGGGATCGGGTTCTGAGCATGGCCGGCTGGCGATACGCACTTTGCGGACTGCTGCTGGGCATGGCCGGCATGGCGCCGGCGGCCGCCGCGCCGGCCCCGGCGGATGCTGCCGCGCACGATGGGGAACGGGCGCGGCTGGCACTGGTCGGCAGCGGCTTCTTCGCGCAGGGCAAGCTGGCGTTGTACCGCCAGCTTGCCGCGGCCGAGGGGGTGGCACTGGACTACGTGGCCGCACCGCTGAAACCGGAAGCCCTCGCCACCCTGGCCGGCGCCGACCTGGTGCTGGCCGAGCTGCCGCCGGTGCAGATGTACCGCGACGAAAAGCTGCCCGGCCAATTGGCCGCGCTGCCGCGGGCGCTGCTGGTCGAGCGCGACGGCGAACACGGCCGCGGCATGGACGAGGCGCAGGCGACGCTGCTGGCGGCCTATGCGCGCAATGGCGGTGAACGCAACCTGCGCGCGCTGCTGCGTTACCTGCGCCACTGGAAGGCGCAGGGCCGCCCGCCGGCCGATCCGCAACCGGCGCTGGTGATGCCGAAGACCGGCATCTATCACCCGGACTACCGCGACCTGGCCTTCGCCACGCTCGACGACTACCTGCACTGGCTGGGGGCGAAGGTGCGTCCCGGCCAGCCGGTGGTCGGCATCGCCATGTTCGCCTCGGCGATCGGTTCGGATTCCACCGCCCACATCGACGCGCTGGTGCGCGAGGTCGAGGCCCGCGACGGTATCGCGCTGCCGTTCTTCCGCGACACCGACGCCGGCGTGCCGGTGGAATCGCTGCTGTCGCGCGATGGCAAGCCCTTCGTCGACGTGGTGGCGAATTTCGAGATCCTCTACCGCAGCGACATCGGTGCCGACTACGCACGGCTGGGGGTGCCGGTGCTGCAGGCGATCACCTACTGGGACGGGCCGGAGACGGCGTGGCAGGCCGACCGCCAGGGGGTGTCGCCGGGTGCAACCTCGTTCTATCTGGCGTTGCCCGAGCAGGCCGGTTTCATCGACCCGCTGATCGTGGCCGCCGGCAAGTCGCGCACGCCGCCGCAGCCGATCGACGCGCAGATCCGCGCGCTTGCCAACAAGGCCTTCAACTACGCCGCGCTGCGCCACACCCCCGCCGCCGACAAGCGCGTGGCCATCGTGTTCTACAACTACCCGCCGGGCGAGAAGAACCTCGGTGCCTCGGGCCTGAACCTGCCGCGCAGCCTGCACGCCACCCTCGTCGCCCTGCGCGAGGCCGGCTACGGCGCCGACCTGCCTACCGAACCGGCCTTGCTGGAAACGCTGCAACGGCTGCTGGCCCCGGCCTACCGTGGCAGTGCCGAACTGGACGCCCTGCTGCGCGACGACCTGGCCGGCTGGCTGCCGCTGCGCGACTACCGGCGCTGGTTCGACGCACTGCCCGAGGCGGTACGCGCGGACATCACCGCCGCATGGGGCGAACCCGAAGCCAGCCCGTGGCTGCGCCTGCGCAATGGCGAGGCCGGCTTCGCCATCCCGCGCCTGCGCCTGCGCAACGTGAGCCTGTTGCCGCAACCGTCGCGCACATCACCGGGTAGCGACAGCGCCGACAGCGCCGGCTACCACGACATCAAGCGCCCGGTGGACCACTTCTACCTCGCCGCCTACCAGTACCTGCGCGAACAGGCCGGGCGCGACGCCATCGTCCACTTCGGCACCCACGGCACCCAGGAGTGGAGCTACGGCAAGGAGCGCGGGCTGTCGGTGTACGACAACCCGATGCTGCTGGTGGGCGACGTGCCGGTGGTCTACCCCTACATCGTCGATGACGTCGGCGAGGCCTTGCAGGCCAAGCGCCGTGGCCGCGCGGTGATCGTCAGCCACCAGACCCCGGCGTTCGGCAGCGCCGGCCTGCACGGCGAGCCACTGCGCCTGCACCAGTTGATCGAGGAGTACCAGCAGCTCGACCACGGCGCGGTGCGCGACACCGCCGCGCGCCAGTTGCGGGAACTGGCGGTCACCAGCGGCATCGGTGCCGACCTGCAATGGGACGCGGCACGGATCGCGGCCGACTTCGACGGTTTCCTCGTCGAACTGCATGAATACCTCGACGCACTCGGCGGGCAGCCGCAACCGCAGGGCCTGCACGCATTCGGCATCAGCGCCGACGCCACGCGCCGTGGCGACACGCTGCGGCTGATGCTGGGCAAGCGCATCGAACAGGTGCTGGGACTGGCCGGCGACCCGCACGCCGCATCGGCCGACTACCGCGCCCGCGGCGACGAACCGGGCCGGCGCTGGCTGCAACGTCATCTGTACGACGGCCTGCCATTGCCCGGCGACGCACCGCCGGCGCAACGCGAACTGCTGGACGCCGCCCACCGTGCCGACGCCGCGCTGGACGCCGGCAGCGAACTGGCCGGGCTGCTCGACGCGCTGGCCGGTCGCTACTCCACGCCCGGGCTGGGCGGCGACCCGCTGCGCACGCCCGAGAGCCTGCCGACCGGCCGCAACCTGTACGGCTTCGACCCGATGCGGGTGCCGTCGCGCGCGGCATGGGAAGCCGGGCAGGTGGCGTTGCAGCAGTTGATCGACAGCTACCGCGGCACCCACGCCGGCCAGTACCCGGACAAGCTCGCGTTCTCGCTGTGGGGCGTGGAGACCATGCGCCACAACGGCATCCTCGAAGCGCAGGTGTTCGCCGCGCTGGGCGTGCGCCCGCTGTGGGATGACGGCGGGCGCATCGAGAAGGTGGAACTGATCCCTGCTGCCGAACTGGGCCGGCCGCGCATCGACGTGGTGCTGTCGGCCACCGGCCTGTACCGCGACCAGTTCGCCACGCTGATGCAGCGGATGAACGAGGCCGTCGCGCTGGCCGCCGCCGCCGAGAATGGCGACAACGCCATCGCCCGCCATACCTCCGGCGTGCGCGAACGGCTGCTGGCGCAGGGGCTGGATGCGGAGGTGGCCGACCGCTATGCGCGCACCCGTATCTATTCCAGCGCGCAGGGCAGCTACGGCAGCGGCCTGGGTGGCGCGGTGTTGAAAACCGGGCAATGGGAAGCCGACACCGAACTGGCGCAGAGCTATCTGGCGCAGATGCAGTACGGCTATGGCCCCGACCCGGCGCACTGGGGCGAGATTCCCGCCGGCGTAAACGCCTATGCCGAGCAGTTGCGCGGCACCCGGGCGGCGGTGCTGTCGCGTTCGTCCAACCTGTACGGAATGCTGACCACCGACGACCCGTTCTCCTATCTGGGCGGCCTGTCGCTGGCGGTGCGCCACCTCGATGGGCAAGCGCCGGCGCTGTACATCTCCAACCTGCGCGACCCGGCCGGCAGCCGCGTCGACGATGCCGCGCGCTTCCTCGCCGCCGAACTGCAGACCCGCCAGTTCCACCCAGGCTGGATCACGCAGATGCAGCAGGAGGGCTATGCCGGCACGCTGGAGATCGTCGCCTCGATGGACAACTTCTGGGGCTGGCAGGCGGTCGATCCGGGCATGGTCCGCGACGACCAGTGGCAGAGCTTCCACGACGTCTACGTCGCCGACCGCTTGCAACTGGGCATGCGCGACTGGTTCGAGCGCAGCAATCCGCACGCGCTGGCGCAGATCGTCGAGCGCATGCTCGAAGCGCAGCGCAAGGGCTACTGGGATGCCGACGAGGCGACCCTGCGCAGCCTGGTTGACACCTGGAATGAGCTGGACGCGCGCCACGACGTGCTGCCGGGCAGCGACAAGCTGCGCCCGCACATTGCGCGGCTGGCCACGGCGTTCGGCCTGAACCCGCGCGGCGCACCGTCACCGGCCGCGCAGGCGCCGGCATCGGCAACTGCCGCCGCATCGCCGCCGCCTACACCGCCAGCG
>JBASBF010000011.1:0-13867 GCA_049650985.1 Stenotrophomonas sp.
GCCCGCGGCCAAGCCCGCGCGGCCGACGAGCAGGCACGCCGCGCGCGCGACGCCGAACGCGAACTGCAGCGCCTGCGCCAGGAGCAGCAACGCCACAACCAGCTCGAACAGCAGCTGCTGCAGGCCAAGCAGGACGCCGAGGCGGCGATGCTGGCCAAGGGCGAGTTCCTGGCCACGATGAGCCACGAAATCCGCACCCCGCTCAACGGCATCATCCCGATGCTGGAGATGGTCGCGCAGGGGCCGCTGGCCACCGAACAGCGGCAGATGCTCGACACCGCCAGCGAGAGCGCGCACGCACTGTTCCGCATCGTCGATGACATCCTCGACTACTCCAAGCTCGAAGCGCAGCGGCTGGAGCTGGAAATCACCACCTTCAACCTGCGCGAACTGCTCGATTCGATGCTGCAACTGATGCGGCGCTCGGCCGAGCACAAGGGGCTGGAGATCACCCTGCAACTGGACCCGGCAGTGCGACTGGCGGTACGCGGCGACCCGGTGCGGCTGCGCCAGGTGCTCAGCAACCTGCTGGTCAACGCCATCAAGTTCACCGAACACGGCGGCGTCCAGGTCCACGTCCGCCGCCTCGGCGAGACACCGGTGCAGCACCGGCTGCGCTTCGAAGTGCGCGATACCGGCATCGGCATCGATGGTGCACGGCAGGAGCGCCTGTTCAACGCCTTCACCCAGGCCGACGCCTCCACCACCCGCCTGTACGGCGGCACTGGCCTCGGGCTGGCCATCTGCAAGCGCATCATCGACCTGATGAACGGCAGCATCGGCCTGTCCTCCGTCCCCGGCCAGGGCTCGACGTTCTGGTTCGAAATTCCGCTGTTGAAAGTGGTGGGTGACCTGCGCCAACCCGGCCAGGCCCACGGCCAGCGGCCGCTGTTGCTGGTCACCCGCGAGCCGCGGTTGCGCCAGCGCCTGCAATTGCTGCTGCCGAACTGGGGCTTCCAGCCACGGGCGGTGGAAACAGTGCAGGAAGCACTGGACCTGCTGCGCAACGGCACCACGCGCTGGCACGGCGTCATCGGCGACCTCGAATCCCTGCCCCATGGCGCCACCGCGCTGCAGCGCGCGATCCAGCGCGACAACCGCAACGAGGTGCAATTGGTCTGGCTGCATGGCGATGCCACCGTCCCCGTCGAGCTGTACGCAGGTGCCACCGTGCTGCCCCGGCAGTACCCCGACGATGAACTGCGCACAGCGTTGGCGCCCGCCACCTCCAACGCACCCGCTCCGCCGGCGACAACCACGGCCGAGCCCGCCACCACCTGGTCACCCACCGGCGTCCGCGTGCTGCTGGTCGAGGACAACCCGGTCAACCTGCTGGTTGCGCAGAAGCTGCTGGCCGCAATCGGTTGCCAATCCGACGACGCCGCCAATGGCGAGCTGGCGCTGGAAAAAATGCGCAGCCAGCACTATGCAGCGGTGCTGATGGACTGCCAGATGCCGGTACTGGACGGCTACAGCGCCACCCGTCGCTGGCGCGAACACGAAGCCGCCAGCGGCGCATCGCACCTGCCCATCATCGCCATGACCGCCAACGCGATGGCCGGCGACCGCCAGCGCTGCCTCGACGCCGGCATGGACGACTACCTCTCCAAACCCATCGTCCGCGACAACCTGCTGGCCTGCCTGCAGCGCTGGTGCCAAAACACCGCCTCGCCTTCACTGGCCAACGCCGCGCCGGCCTCCGCGCCAATACCAGTACATGCGTCAGCAGCGGCCGAAGAACCCACACAGACCACGGCCACGCCGATACTGGACCGCGAAATACTGGACGAATTGCGCGAGATTGCCGGCAGTGAAACCGCCACCATCATCGACGTGTTCCTGGACGACAGCGCACCACTGGTGCGCAAACTGCAGGAAGCCGCGGTCGCACTGGACCTGGAGCAACTGCGCGAGCTGGCGCACAGCCTCAAATCGGCCAGCGCCAACGTCGGCGCACTGGCCCTGTCGGCCGCAGCACGGCGCGTGGAACTGGCCGCACGCGCCGGCATGCTCGATCGCCCGGCGGTCATGGTGGCATTGATCATCGCCGAGTTCGCTCGCGCCCGGCTGGCGCTGGCCGGCTACCAGGCCGAGATGCGCGGCGGAACCGGCACCCGCGGCTGACTCAGTCTTCCAGCTTGGTCAGCAGGTAGTTCGGCTCGCCGATGCGTTCGATCAAGTCCAACTGCGTCTCCAGCCAGTCGATGTGCTCCTCTTCCGAATCGAGGATCTTCACGAACAGTTCGCGGCTGACGTAGTCGCCGATGCTCTCGGCGTAGGCCACCGCATCGCGCAGCAGCTTCACCCCATCGCTTTCCAGCGCCAGGTCGCAGCGCAGGATTTCGGTCGGGTTCTCGCCGATGCGCAGCTTGCCCAGCGCCTGGAAATTCGGCAGTCCTTCAAGAAAAAGAATGCGGTCGGACAGCATGTCCGCATGCTTCATCTCGTCGATCGACTCTTTGTACTCATGCTCGGCCAGTTCCTTCAACCCCCAGTTCTTCAGCATCTTGGCGTGCAGGAAGTACTGGTTGATCGAGGTCAGCTCGTTGTAGAGCGCCTTGTTGAGGAATTCGATGACCTTGGCGTCGCCTTTCATGGGTTGCTCCCGCACACGTTGAACGCGCGCACTGTAGCGCCATGCGACGGACCATGAAGTAACGCGAATCGTGCTCATTGAGCTTGCCGCATGCGGCATCGCCATGCCTGACCGCGCGGTATTCGGCCAATGCGGAACAGGGGGATACGGGCGGGGAGCCGCCAAGACGGCCCGGTCGCTCAGGCGGCCCTGTTCAACTCCAGCACCGGCAGCGGCAAGCCGTGCGTGGCACGGGCCTTGGCCAGCAGTTCGGCCGCCATTTCTAGGCAGGAACCGCAGGTGGAGCCGCAACCGGTACGCATGGTCAACTCGGCCACCGTGCTGCAGCCGTTTTCGGCCGCTTCGCGGATCTGGTGGTCGGTCACTCCGTTACAGATGCAGACGTACACGGCGGGCATCGAGGGCAGGCAGGCCAGGATCGACCTGCGGCCATTCCACCCGAAACGAGAATGGTTGTCAATAATCTTGATGAATCATTCTCGACAACGCCGACTCAACTGCTGGTCGGACCTTCGCCTTGCACCTTCTTCGGCCATCCGCTCCACGCACGCGAACGCTTGCGCGGCCGCTCGTGGCCGGCGGCATGGCCCGGCATCCAGGCTTCCTGCGCGCTTTGCGGCATCGCCATGACCTCGCCGCCCGCCACCCCGCGCGCCAACGGCGCCAAGTGCCGCAATGCCCGTGCGTAGACGCCCCGTTTGAACATCACCACGTGTTCGACCGGATACCAGAAATCCACCCAGCGCCAATGGTCGAATTCAGGGGTTTCGGTGTGGTCCAGGCTCACATGTGCTTCGTCACCGGTCAGGCGCAGCAGGAACCAGACCTGCTTCTGGCCGATGCATACCTGCCGCTCGTTGCGACGGATGGCGCGGCTGGGCAGGCGATAACGCAGCCAACCGGGAGTCGCCCCCAGCACCTCGACGTGTTCGGGCAACAGGCCGGTTTCTTCCTGCAGTTCACGATACATGGCCTCGACCGGCGTCTCGTCGGAGTTCATCCCGCCTTGCGGAAACTGCCAGCCGTCCCTGCGCACTCGCCGTGCCCAGAACACTTGCCCGTTTTCCCGCATCAGCACGATGCCTACGTTCGGTCGGTAGCCGTCCGGATCGATCACGATGCGGACTCCTGAAGTTCTACTGCCCGGACTCTGCCACGGCAGCCGTTGCGCCACAAGCTCGGAAGAAAACTATTGACAGGCATCCCCGGCATGCGCAGAATTGTGGGCTCTCTCGGGGCTATGTAGCTCAGCCGGTTAGAGCACAGCACTCATAATGCTGGGGTCGGTGGTTCGAGTCCACCCATAGCCACCATGGATGCCAGCGTTGGCATCCCCCGCAGGGAATGCGATAATAGTTGTTCACATTGCCCCGTCGCCAAGCGGTAAGGCACCTGACTCTGACTCAGGCATTCGGTGGTTCGAATCCATCCGGGGCAGCCAAACATGAAAAGCCCGATCGAAAGATCGGGCTTTTTCTTTGCACGTTTTCCACGCTGCGGCGGCGCCGGATGGCAACCATTCACCGAACAGCCACTGCCATGCCTTGCACCCAACGAATCCCAGCCTCTTCCCCGCCCCGCAAACAACAAGAACCCGGCCGAAGCCGGGTTCTTGTGTGTTGCCCAGCGGCCCCGAAGAGCCCCGGACCAAGCGGATGAATCAGCGCTTGGAGAACTGGGTGGCGCGGCGGGCCTTGTGCAGGCCGACCTTCTTGCGCTCGACTTCGCGGGCGTCGCGGGTCATGAAGCCGGCCTTGCGCAGCTCGGACTTCAGGCCTTCGTCGTATTCAACCAGCGCACGGGCGATGCCCAGACGGATCGCACCGGCCTGGCCGGTGGTGCCGCCGCCGATGGCAGTGACGACGACGTCGAAGCTTTCGGTGTTCTTGGTCAGTTCCAGCGGCTGACGCACGATCATGCGCGCGGTTTCACGGCCGAAGAACTCGTCCAGCGGACGACCATTGACGGTGATGTTGCCGGTGCCCTTGCGCAGGAACACGCGGGCGGTGGAGGACTTGCGGCGGCCAGTGCCGTAGTTTTGCGTGATAGCCATGATCAGATATCCAGGACTTGCGGCTGCTGGGCGGCGTGCGGGTGTTCGGCGCCGGCGTAAACCTTGAGCTTGCGGTACATCTGGCGACCCAGCGGACCCTTCGGCAGCATGCCCTTGACGGCGATCTCGATCACGCGCTCCGGGTGGCGCTCCAGCGCCTGGGCCAGGGATTCGCTCTTCAGGTTGCCGATGTAACCGGTAAAGCGGTGGTACATTTTGTCCTGCAGCTTGTTGCCGGTCACGTGGATCTTCTCGGCATTGATGACCACGAGGTAGTCGCCGGTATCAACGTGCGGGGTGTAAACGGGCTTGTGCTTGCCACGCAGGCGGCGGGCCAGCTCGGTGGCCAGACGGCCAAGGGTCTTGCCCGAGGCGTCGACGAGATACCAGTCACGCTGGACGGTCTCGTTCTTTGCGGTGAAAGTGCTCATGAAAGAACTCTGGTTAGGTCGGGCTCATTGCGGCGATGCATTGCCGGAACTCTGCCGCGCGTTGTGAAGGTGAAACACAAGAGGCGGATTGTACTGGCCACACCAGCGCTGCGCAACCACGGCCCCCACCGGCCTTGGCAGCCCGCGTACCAGCGGCGAGAATCCCGGGGCTCCCCTTCCCGCCCGGATGCCATGACCACCACCCGTGCCCACACGCCACTGGACCACCTACTGACCGAAGCGCAGCGCGCGCTGGACACCGTGTTCGGCAATCCGCCGGCCATGCGCCCCAACCCGGCCGGCAACACCCCGGAAATCACCCTGGAAGCTCACGAGCGCCGGCACGCTGCCGGGCTGATGCGCATCAACCATGTTGGCGAAGTCTGCGCACAGGGGTTGTATTTCGGCCAGGCCGCGGTCGCGCGCGACCTGGCCACGCGCGAGCATCTGCTGGAAGCGGCGCAGGAGGAAACCGACCACCTGAGCTGGTGTGCCGACCGCCTGCGCGAACTGGACAGCCGCCCCAGCCTGTTCAACCCGCTGTGGTATGCGGGCAGCTACGCCATCGGCACGCTGGCTGGGCTGCGCGGCGATGGCTGGAACCTGGGCTTCGTGGTCGAAACCGAGCGCCAGGTCGAGGCACACCTGGACGAACACCTGGACACCCTGCCACCGGCCGACCAGCGCAGCCGCGCGATCCTGCGGGTCATGAAGGCCGATGAAGCACGCCATGCCGAACATGCCGAGCATGCCGGTGCGCGCAAGCTGCCGCAACCGATCCCGGCGGTGATGGCGCTGGCATCCAAGGCGATGAAGACCGTCGCCTACCGGCTTTGAGCCCCCATCGGCATCCAACACCTGACTGCCGACCTGATCACCTTTCCGGGGTAAGGCCCCCTTTGTTAAGGGGGCGCGGCGACAGCCGCGGGGATAGGCAAGCCCCGCGTCGGGGCCCAAGGTTTGCGATAGCGAACCTTGGGGGCAGGCCCGCAGGGCGGGGCTGACTACGACGCGAGCTTCAGGCCGATCACGCCGGCCACGATCAGCGCCACGCAGGCCAGACGCGCCGGCGAGGCGCTGTCGTTGAACAGGACGATACCCAGCACCGCCACGCCCATCGCGCCGATGCCGGTCCAGATGGCATAGGCCGTACCAATCGGGATCTGCTTCATCGCCTGCGTCAGCAGCCACAAGCTGATGCCGGCGGTCACCACAGTGCCGACGCTCGGCCACAGACGGGTGAAGCCTTCGCTGTATTTCAGGCCCAGCGCAAAACCGATTTCGAACAGGCCGGCCAGCAGCAGGTAAACCCAGGGCATCCGATACCTCCTTCCCCCACCCCGCGCCGGATAAACGGGCGGTCGTGGGCAATCACAAAAAGAAACGGCCCGATGCTTTCGCACCGGGCCGCCGTCGGCTGTGGTCCATGCCATGCGGCATGGGGCGGGCCGTCCCGCCGTGTATCAGTGGTGCAAGCCTAAGCGCCCGCACCGGAACCGCATGTAACCGTCACTCGGCCAGATTGCGGCCGTGGAACAGTTCCTCGATCTCGCGGCGCAGCAGCGCCTCGATCTTCATGCGTTCCTTGAACGAGAGGTTCTTGGCCTTCTCCTCGAACAGGTACTGGTCCAGGTCGAAGTCCTTCAGGTGCATCTTGGTGTGGAAGATGTTTTCCTGGTAGACGTTGACGTCGAACATCTCGTAGCGCGACTTGATGTTCTTGGCCAGGAAGTTCTGGATTGAGTTGATCTTGTGGTCGATGTAGTGCTTCTTGCCCTTCACGTCACGGGTGAAGCCGCGCACGCGGTAATCCATGATCACGATGTCCGATTCCAGACTCTCGATCAGGTAGTTCAGCGCCTTCAACGGCGAGATCACGCCACAGGTAGCCACGTCGATGTCGGCGCGGAACGTCGCGATACCTTCCTGCGGATGGGTTTCCGGGTAGGTGTGCACCGTGATGTGCGACTTGTCCATGTGCGCGACCACCGCGTCGGAGATCAGCTCCTTGCCGGCGGCCTTCTTGTCGATCACCGGTTCCTCGGAAATGAGGATGGTCACCGACGCACCCTGCGGGTCGTAGTCCTGGCGGGCGACGTTGAGGATGTTGGCGCCGATGATCTCGGCCACATCGGTGAGGATCTGCGTGAGTCGATCGGCGTTGTATTCCTCGTCGATGTACTCGATGTAACGCTGGCGCTCCTCTTCGGTACGCGCATAGCAGACGTCATAGATGTTGAAGCTCAGCGCCTTGGTGAGGTTGTTGAAACCTTGCAACCTCAGGCGAGGCAACGGCTTGACCACGGCGGTCGATCCTGTGAATGGTGGGAAAGGGGCGATTATGGGGCAAACCGCCCCCCGGTGAAACGACCACCCCGCTCGGCCGGATTGCCCGGTGCAGGCAGCCCCGTTAAGCTTGCGCGTTCGAGCTGAGTTCAGCCTTTTGTGAACACCTTCATGAATCCGGGAATCGCCAATACCGCTTCAGGCATGCGTCTTGCTTCCAGCCCGCTGACGCTGGACATCGCCACCATCGACCGGTTCCTCGCCCACAGCCACCGCCGCCGCTACCCGACGCGCACCGACGTGTTCCGCCCGGGCGATGCGGCGGGCACCATGTATTACGTGATCAGCGGCTCGGTCAGCATCATTGCCGAGGAAGAGGAGGACCGCGAGCTGGTCCTGGGCTATTTCGGCACCGGCGAGTTCGTCGGTGAGATGGGCTTGTTCATCGAATCGGACAAGCGCGAGGTCATCCTGCGCACCCGCACCCCGTGCGAGCTGGCCGAAATCAGCTACGAGCGCCTGCACCAGTTGTTCCTGGGGCAGTTGTCCGCCGATGCGCCCCGGCTGCTGTACGCGATCGGCTCGCAGATTTCCCGGCGCCTGCTGCACACCAGCCGCAAGGCCAGCCGGTTGGCATTTCTGGATGTGACCGACCGCATCGTGCGCACCCTGCACGATCTGGCCAAGGAACCGGAGTCGATGAGCCACCCGCAAGGCACCCAGTTGCGCGTGTCGCGGCAGGAAATCGCCCGGCTGGTCGGCTGCTCGCGGGAAATGGCCGGGCGCGTGCTCAAGAAGCTGCAGGTCGACGGCCTGCTGCATGCGCGCGGCAAGACCATCGTGCTCTACGGGACGCGCTGAAAGCGCGCATACGCGCTTTCAGCGCCAAAGTTTGCACAGCAAACTTTGGCCTCCGGCTCATTCAACCTCCAATTTCCCTGCGCCTGTCGGCGCACGTCCCTTTACCAAAGGGGGCTGCTTCAACTGATACATAAGCTTTGCAAGCCTCGCGGCAACACCATCGGCTGCCCATCTCTCCTTGACGCACCCGCCCCCACCCAGCAGGCTCCGTGAATGGAATTTGGAAGCGAGTTCTACTGGTTCATCCTGATCGGCATCGGCGCGCAACTGGTCGATGGCGCGCTGGGCATGGCATTCGGGCTGGTGTCGTCCTCGGTGCTGCTCAGCATGGGCCTGCCGCCGGCGGCGGTGAGCGCCAGCATCCATACCGCCGAGGTGTTCACCACCGGTGCTTCCGGGGTGTCGCACCTGGTGGCCGGCAATGTCGACCGCAAGCTGTTCCTGCGCCTTGCGCTGCCCGGCGCGGTCGGGGGTGCGCTCGGCGCCTACGTGTTGACGCAACTGCCCGGCGATATCATCCGTCCTTTCATCTACCTGTACCTGCTGGCATTGGCGATCTTCATTCTCGCCCGCGCCTGGGGCCGCTTCACTCCGAAGCGCGAAGTGCAGCGGGTGCCGGTGCTGGGATTTTTTGCCGGATTGCTGGACGCCAGCGGTGGCGGCGGCTGGGGGCCGGTGGCCACCTCGACCCTGCTGGCGCGCGGCGGGCAGGCGCGCACCACCATCGGTACCGTGAACGCGGCCGAGTTCATCGTCACCATCGCCATCTCCGTCACCTTCCTGCTGTCGATGGGTATCCAGCACGCCAGCATCGTCGCCGGGCTGCTGGTCGGCGGCATGATGGCCGCGCCGGTGGCGGCCTTGCTGGTCAAGCGCCTGAAAGAGCGCTGGGTACTGGTGGGCGTGGGCGTGATGGTGTTGTCGATCAGCCTGTTCCAGATCGGCCATGCCGTCAGCGGCTGGCTGGGCCGCGGTTGATTGCCGGCCGCAGCCTCGCCGGCTGCGGCGCAAGTGGCCAACCTACCGGATCTCGCCGCCGCGATCGGCACAACCCCAGTTGAGGATGGGGGTACCGGCCGGCAGCACTTTTCCGAAAAACGCCACGCGCGAGTGTTTGGGGTTGACCACCACCGGCGCTTTTGCCGCCTTGAGCAGTGGCAGGTCGGCGGTGCTGTCCGAATAGGCGATGGCGATGTCGCCGTAGCCGCGCTCGCGCAGCATGCGCATCTTCTCTTCGTTGTGGCAGTGGCGGGTGGCACCCATCGCGCCGAAACGCGGACCCACCGCGCTGCCGATAACGCTCACGTCCTGGTGCGCGACGAAGGCGAGGATGGCGCGCGCCAGTTCCGGCGGCGCACCGGTGGCGACCACCACCTTGTCGCCGGCGCGGCGATGCGCGGTGAAGACGTCCAATGCCTGTGGCAACAAGCGTCTGCGAATCTCCGCCTCGTGCGTGCGCACGTAGCGGTCGATGACGGTGTTGAACTGGCGTGCGCCGTGCAGGCCGAAGGTGGCGATCCAGACATAGCCGGAAATGCCGTGGCGGCGGGTCGGCAGCATCGCCACCAGTGGCCCCAGCAACGGCGTGGCCAGCAGCGCGGCCAGCAACCGCAGCGGATTGCACTTGATCAGCCAGGCGAACAGGTGGCTGCCGGAATCGCCGTCGTAGAGCGTGTGATCGAAGTCGAAGACGACCAGTTGCGCGTCGTCGCCGGGAACGGGGTAAAGGGCGTCACTCATGTGCCGAAGAATAGCTGACGCAGGCTCTCGCCCGGCTCTTCGGCACGCATGAAAGCTTCGCCGACCAGAAAGGCGTTGACGCCGGCAGCGCGCATGGTCGCCACGTCGGCCGGGCCGAGGATGCCGCTTTCGGTGACCAGCAGGCGGTCGCGCGGTACTGCGTCCTTCATCGACAGCGTGTTGTCCAGCGATACTTCGAAGGTGCGCAGGTTGCGGTTGTTGATGCCCACCAGCGGCACCGGCACCTGGATGGCGCGCTCCAGTTCATCGATGTCGTGCACTTCCACCAGCACGTCCATGCCCAGCGTCATCGCCAGGCTGGACAGCTCGGCCAGTTGCCGGCCGTCCAGCGCGGAAACGATCAGCAGGACGCAGTCGGCACCGAGTACGCGCGCTTCGTACACCTGGTACGGGTCAACGACGAAATCCTTGCGCAACACCGGCAGCGTGCAGGCTTCGCGCGCCTGCTGCAGGTAGGCGTCGGCGCCCTGGAAGAAATCCACGTCGGTCAGCACCGACAGGCAACTGGCGCCACCGAACTCGTAGCTCACCGCGATCTCGGCCGGGCGGAAATCCGCGCGGATCACGCCCTTGGACGGGCTGGCCTTCTTGATCTCGGCGATCACCGCCGCATCACCGTTGGCAATGGCCGCCTGCAGCGCGTTGGCGAAGCCGCGCACCGGCGAGGCATCGGCCACGCGCGCCTTCAGTTCGGCCAGCGGCATGCGGGCGCTGCGCTCGGCCACCTCCTGCGTCTTGCGGGCGAGGATGGTGTTGAGGATGTCGCTCATCGAATCTGTTCCCTGGGATTCCGGCACTGCGGGGGTCAAAGTGTATGGGTGGCGGCGATGTATTGCTGCATGCGCGTGCGCGCACTGCCGTCGGCCAAAACTGCGCGCGCACGCGCCAGGCCGTCGGCGATGCTGTCGGCCACGCCGGCCACGTACAGCGCCGCGCCGGCGTTGAGCGCGACGATGTCGTGGGCCGGGCCGGGCTGGTCGTCGAGCACCCCGCGCAGCATGGCGATGGATTCGGCCGGGTCGGCCACCTTGAGGTTGCGGCTGGCCGACATGGCGATGCCGAAATCCTCCGGGTGGATTTCATACTCACGCACCATGCCGTCTCGCAGCTCGCCGACCAGGGTGCCGGCACCGAGCGAGATTTCATCCATGTTGTCGCGGCCCCACACCACCAGCGCGCGCTGCGCACCCAGTTCGCGCAGCACGCGCGCCTGGATGCCGACCAGGTCCGGGTGGAACACGCCCATCAGGATGTTGGTGGCTCCCACCGGATTGGTCAGCGGGCCGAGGATGTTGAAGATGGTGCGCACACCCATCTCGCGCCGCACCGGTGCCACCACCTTCATTGCCGGGTGGTGCATCGGCGCGAACATGAAGCCGATGCCGGTCTGCGCAATGGCGCGCGCCACCTGCTCGGGCTTGAGCTCGATCAGCGCGCCCAGTGCCTCCACCGCATCGGCGCTGCCGGACTTGGACGACACGCTGCGGTTGCCGTGCTTGGCCACCTTGGCCCCGGCCGCGGCGACCACGAACATCGCGCAGGTGGAGATGTTGAAGGTGTGCGAGCCGTCGCCGCCGGTGCCGACGATATCGACCAGGTGGGTCTTGTCGGCCACCGCCACCGGCAGCGCGAACTCGCGCATCACCGTGGCCGCGCCGGCGATCTCGCCGACGGTTTCCTTCTTCACCCGCAGGCCGGTGAGGATGGCCGCGGTCATGCTCGGCGTAACTTCGCCGCGCATGATCTGCCGCATCAGGTCGACCATTTCGTCGAAGAAGATTTCGCGGTGTTCGATGGTGCGTTGCAGGGCTTCCTGCGCAGTGAAGGTCATGACAGCTCCGGTGATTCAGGCAGAACGATGTAGTCGCTGTGGCAGGCGATGCCGGTGTGGGCGCCGACATGCAGGTGCAGATGCAGGCCGCCGATGGGGCCAAGTGCCAGGCAGCCGTCCACTTCGAACAGGGCATCACGATGCGGTTTGAACCACTGCACCGCGGCCTGCGCCAGCGCCTTGCGCTTGGCCTCGGCAGCATCGCCGGCAACGACCAGCAGGTTGTGATGCGCCTCGCCGAATTCGCCGGCGATGTAACCACCGAGATTGACGAAATAGAGTTTCGCGGAACCTTCCGGCGGTGGCTCGGCAGACAAACGCACCTGCCACTGCTCGATGCCATCGACCATCATCCACGAGTCGATATGCAGCCCTGCCGGTTCGCCGAACCATTGCCGGTGCAGTTGCTCGTGGGTTTGTTCGATGGCCGGCGCAACCGCGAACACCACGTCGTGCACTTCGGTATTGGCGCGCACATGGCGGCCACCGAGCATGACCACGAACAGGCGGAAGCCTTCCAGGCTCATGGCGTCGGCCTCGCAGTGAGCGCCAGGCGCAGGCCGAAGCCGATGAACAGCACGCCGGCCAGTTTGTCCAACCACTGCATGCCGCGTGCAGCCCAGCGGCTGCTGCGTACATGGTCCGCCGCCAGCACGTAAGCGGCATTGATCGGCAGCGCGTTGACGGTGAACACCAAACCCAGCAGCGCGAACGCCAATGGCTTGTTCTGCACCGATGGCGCGATGAACTGCGGCAGGAAGGCGAGGAAGAACAGCACCACCTTCGGGTTCAGCACGTTGGTCAGGAAGCCACCGGCAAATACCTGCCACCACGAGCCGGCGTTGCCGCTGCTGGCGGCAATATCGGCCTGCAAGGTGGAGTCACCGGTATTGCGCAGCAGGCGCACACCCACCCACAACAGGTAGGCCGCGCCGACCCACTTGATCACGGTGAACAAGGTTGCCGAGGTTGCCAGCAGCACGCCCAAGCCCAGCGAAGCGAGCGCCACATGCACCAGGCAACCGGCGCTGATCCCGGCAATGGCAGCAAAACCGGCACGACGCCCGCCACGCAGCGCACGGCTGATGATGTACAGCACATCCGGCCCCGGAGTCAGATTCAACAACCAGCCGGCAAGCATGAACAGCAGCAGTTGCGAGGGATCGATCAGCACGTCCGCTCCAGGAAGTTCTTCAGCAGCGCATGACCATGCTGGGTGAGGATGGATTCGGGATGGAACTGCACGCCTTCGACCGGATACTCACGGTGGCGCAGGCCCATGATTTCCTCCATCGAACCATCGGCGTTCTCGGTCCACGCGGTGATTTCCAGCGCCGCCGGCAGCGTGTTCTTGTCCACCACCAACGAGTGGTAACGGGTGGCCTCGTAGCCATCCGGCAGGCCGGCGAACACGCCCTGACCTTCATGGCGAATCGGCGAAGTCTTGCCGTGCATGATGTTACCGGCGCGGACCACATTGCCGCCGTAGACTTGGCCGATCCCCTGGTGACCCAGGCACACGCCGAGAATCGGCGTCGTTGCGCCCAACCGGCGGATCACCTCCAGCGACACACCGGCCTCATTGGGCGTGCACGGCCCCGGCGAAACGACGATGTGCGAAGCGCCCAGCGCGGCGATTTCATCGACGCCAAGCGCGTCGTTGCGCACCACTTTCACTTCGGCGCCCAGCATCTGCAAGTACTGCACGAGGTTGAAGGTGAAGCTGTCGTAGTTGTCGATCATCAGCAACATATGAGTCCTAACTGACTGTTTTTAGACGGGCTACAACTCGACAATCGCGATCGATACCCGCACAAGTACCCCCAAAGCCAGTCGGTACCCCTGCATGTGTGCCGAGCCGGTCCAACGGGCCTTACATCGTCGCATACGGGGATCAGTGACGAGTGGGCGGGGGGATTACCTTCCCACGCGATCCCTGTGTACAACACGAACAGGATGCCGTTGAACACCGCTCTATCCGCCAGCCGGGGACGTCCTCCCTTGGCCGAGCGCGGCACCACTGGAACCAGCGGCGCAAGCTCATCCCA
>JBASBF010000012.1:0-17594 GCA_049650985.1 Stenotrophomonas sp.
TGCGCATACTTTCAAAGAACTCGGGAGTGGCCTCAGCGCCGTTTCCCTGTGCCTGACGTTTCCGTCCAGCGAGCCGCCCATTATAGCCGACCTTTCCGACTCGTCAATGCTTCGTTTCCGAAGCCCCGACTCGTCCGCCCCGGCGTCCGAAGACCTTGCCGAAGCGAGCCGCCTATTATGACCGGCTTTTTGCCAACGTCAATACCTTCTTGCGAGGGCCTTGCCGCCGCTTCTCCGTAAAAGCTACCGGATGAACCGGCCCGGTGAAGCGAGGCGCGAATTCTAGGCCCTTCACCAAATTCGTCAAGAACTTTTTCTTCAAGGGCTTCCGGGCTTTGCTCGGGGAAGGGATGCGATCCAGTCAGCCCGTGCACAAAGACGGGCCAAGGGCCGACAACTCTCCACAGCACTCGCCCCACTCCACTCCGCCACCCCTCTCCCCAACCCCTCTCCCGATGGGAGAGGGGCTATGTGCGCTCCTCAGGCAGCCATACCGCCGTGGCGCAGCAGCGCGTCGATCTGCGGGTCGCGCCCGCGGAAGGCACGGAAGTTCTCGGCGGCGCTGCGGCTGCCGCCGCGCGACAGCACCTCGTCGCGGAAGCGCGCGCCGGTTTCGGCAAGCTGCCCCGGCGCTTCCTCGAAGGCGGCGTAGGCATCGGCGCTGAGCACCTCGGCCCACTTGTAGCTGTAGTAGCCGGCCGCATAGCCGCCCGCGAAGATGTGGCTGAACTGGTGCGGGAAGCGGTTCCATGCCGGCGGGAAGTTCACCGCGACCTCGCCGCGCACGCGGTCGAGCAGTTGCAACACGCTTTCCTGCGCAGGCGCGTATTGGCTGTGCAGCAGCATGTCGAACAGGCCGAATTCGAGCTGGCGCATGGTGAACATGCCGTTCTGGTAGTTCTTCGCCGCCAGCATCCTGTCGAACAGTTCGTGCGGCAGTGGCGCGTCGGTATCGACATGGGCGGTCATCGTCCGCACCTGCTCCCACTCCCAGCAGAAGTTCTCCATGAACTGGCTGGGCAGCTCCACCGCGTCCCACTCCACGCCGTTGATGCCGGCCACCGCCAGTTCGCCGATGCGGGTCAGCAACTGGTGCAGGCCGTGGCCCATCTCGTGGAAGACGGTGGTGACTTCGTCGTGGCTGAAGGTGGCGGGCTTGCCGTCGCTGCCGCGACCGAAGTTGCACACCAGATACACCAATGGGGTCTGCACGCCGGCGGCAGTGACGCGGCGGTTGCGGCAATCATCCATCCATGCGCCGCCGCGCTTGCCTTCGCGTGCATACAGGTCCATGTAGAACTGGCCGACCAGCACGCCACCGGCATCCACCAGCCGATAGAAGCGCACATCCTCGTGCCACACCGGAGCGCTGTCGGGCTGAACCTTCAGGCCATACAGACGCTCGATGACGCCGAACAGGCCGGCCAGCACTTTCGACTCGGTGAAATACTGCTTCACTTCCTGCGCGGAATAGCTGTAGCGCGCCTGCTTGAGCTTCTCGCCGGCGTAAGCCAGATCCCACGCTTGCAGGTCCGTCAAACCGAGTTCGTCACGGGCGAAGGCTTCCAGCTCGGCGCGATCGCGTTGCGCATGCGGTTTGGCACGTGCGGCGAGATCGCGCAGGAAACCCAGCACCTGCGGCGCGTCGGCCGCCATCTTGGTGGTGATGGAGTATTCGGCGTAGTTGTCGAAACCCAGCAGCGCGGCCAACTCGGTGCGCACGGCGAGGATTCGGTCGATGTTGCCGCTGTTGTCGAGCGAGGCCTCACCTAACTCGGATGCGCGCACGGCATGGGCGCGGTAGAGCTGCTCGCGCAGTGCGCGACTGTCGGCATAGGTCTGCACCGGCAGGTAGCAGGGCATCTGCAGGGTCAGTTTCCAGCCATCGCGCCCGTCCTTCTGCGCTGCGGCGCGTGCGGCGGCGACGACATCAGCGGGCAGGCCGGACAGCTCGGCGGCGTCCTCGACGTACAGGGCGAAGGCATCGGTGGCGTCGAGCACGTTCTGCGAGAATTTCGCCTGCAATCCCGAAAGTTCTTCCTGCAATTGTGCGAAACGGACCTTGCCAGCTTCGTCCAGTTCGGCGCCGCCCAGATGGAAGTCACGCAGCGCATTGTCCAGCGCCTTGGCGCGGGCGACGTCGAAACCGGCCGCTTCGGGTGATGCAGCCAGCGCCTTGTATTGCGCATACAGCGCCGGGTTCTGCGCCAATGCGCTGCCGAAGCGGCTGATCTTCGGCAGATTGGCGTTGTAGGCCTCGCGCAGTTCGGGCGTGTTGACCACCGCTTGCAGGTGCGTGACCTGGCCCCACGCGCGGTACAGGCGCTCGGTGGCGTCGTCCAGTGGCGTGACGAAATTTTCCCAGCTCACCGGCGCCACGGTTTCGGCGGATTTCACCGCGGCTTCGGCCTCGGCCAGCAGGGCATCGATGGCCGGGGCGACATGTTCGGGGCGGATCGCGTCGAAGTGCGGCAGGCCGGAGAAGTCGAGCAGGGGATTGGCGTTCATGGCGTTCCGAAAGCGGGGGTCAGGCCTGATATGGCGACGGCTCCAGCCACGCACAAGGCAGCGCCGGCATGCCCTGCCCCGCGACGGCGGCGGCGATGGCGGCATCGGCATTGGCCACGTCGATGCCCTGTTGTTCGTACCACGCCGGGTTGTAATAGCTGTGCGCGTAACGCTCGCCGGCATCGCACAGGATGGTGACGATGGAACCGTCGCGGCCGGCGTCGCGCATCATCTGCGCGGCATGCAGCACACCGATGAAATTGGTGCCGGTGGAACCACCGACGCGGCGACCGAGGGTGGCGCTGACGTGGCGCATCGCCGCAAGGCTGAGTGCGTCGGGCACCTTGACCATCGCATCGACGCAGGTGGGAATGAAGCTGCGCTCCACCCGCGGGCGGCCAATGCCTTCCACGCGCGAGCCACCTTCGCAGGTCATCTCGCGCCAGTCGTCGCCGCGCAGGGCCGCGCAATAACCGTCATAGAACACCGACACTTCCGGGTCGGCGCACATGATCAGGGTGTCGTGGCAGCGGTAGCTGACGTAGCGGCCCAGGGTGGCGGCGGTGCCACCGGTGCCGGGGCTGCAGACGATCCACTCCGGCACCGGGTGCGGTTCCTCGGCCATCTGCTTGAAGATGGATTCGGCGATGTTGTTGTTGGCGCGCCAGTCGGTGGCACGCTCGGCGTAGGTGAACTGGTCCATGAAATGGCCACCGGTTTCGCGCGCCAGCCGCTCCGATTCGCGGTTCAGGTCGCAGGCGCGCTCGACCAGGTGGCAGCGGCCGCCGTGGAACTCGATGGCGGCGATCTTCTCCGGCGAGGTGCTGGCCGGGATCACCGCGATGAACGGCAACCCCAGCAGCCGGGCGAAACAGGCTTCGGACACCGCGGTCGAGCCGCTGGACGCCTCGATCACCGGACAGCCCTCACGCAACCAGCCGTTGGCCAGCGCATACAGGAACAGCGAGCGCGCCAGCCGGTGCTTGAGGCTACCGGTGGGGTGGCTGGATTCGTCCTTCAGGTAAACGTCGATGCCGGGGAAACCGGGCAGGTCGAGCGGGATCAGGTGGGTGTCGGCCGAACGGTTGAAATCGGCCTCGATCTTGCGGATGGCTGCCGCCACCCAGGCACGCTGGGACATGGTTCGCCACTTCATTGAAAACTGAAGCCGATTCTACTGTGGGGGGCGGAGACATGCCGGCGATGACGTCACGTCGCGGCTTGCGGTGGTATCGTGCGGCCCTCGCCTTCCCCCCATTCCGCGTGCCACGCATCCTGTTGCCCCTGCTGCTGTGCCTTTCCCTGATTGCCGGTACGGTCGGGGCGGCGTGGATGAGCACGACGATGGCGGCACCGGCGCAGGCAAGCGCGCAGCACGACATGGACCATGCCTGCTGTGCCGACGAAGGCGGCCACGGGCAACCGGCAAAGCAGGCATGCGACGAGGGTTCGCATTGCGATTGCATGCAGCATTGCAACCTGCTGCCTGCGCCCGTGGTGGCGCAACCGGCCGCGCTTCCTTGCTCCCCGGAGCCATCGGCGCCGCGTCTGCTGCGCCATGACGTGATGCCGGAGCGGTTGCACCGACCTCCCATCGCCTGAGCCGATGTGATTGCCGGCCTGGCCCCGCAGGAGCGCACTTCAGTGCGCGATGGGGCTCCCGGCAAGACCTCATCGCGCACTGAAGTGCGCTCCTACGCGATCTGTGCTCGTTCCGATGGGGCGAGCGCCGGAGTTCCCATGAAAAACGATTTCCTTTCCGACCCGCGCTCGACGCTGTCGCGGCGCCGCTTCGTGCAGGGTCTGGCCGTCGGCGGCGTGGTGGCCGGCAGCGGGCTGTGGCACGCGGCCGATGCCTTCGCCACGCCCACCCGCGCCATCAACGGCAGCGAACTGCGCGGCCATGACCTGAACTTGTCCATCGGCCGCTCCACCGTCGATTTCACCGGCCGCGCGCGCAGCGCCGTGACCGTCAACGGCTCGCTGCCGGCGCCGATCCTGCGCTGGCGCGAGGGCGAGACGGCCACCATCCGCGTCGCCAATATGCTGGCCGACGAAATGACCTCGATCCACTGGCACGGCATCCTGCTGCCGGCCAACATGGACGGCGTGCCGGGGCTGAGTTTCGACGGCATCCCGCCCGGCGAGACCTTCCAGTACCGCTTCCAATTGCGCCAATCCGGCACCTACTGGTACCACAGCCATTCGCTATTCCAGGAACAGGCCGGGCTGTACGGCGCGCTGGTGATCGACCCGCTGCAGCCGCCGCCGTACCACTTCGACCGCGAGCACGTGGTGCTGCTCTCGGACTGGACCGACCTGGACCCTGCTGCGCTGCACCGGCGCATGAAGAAGATGCCGATGCACGACAACACCTACCAGCGCACGGTCGGTGATTTCCTGCACGACGCGCGCCGCGATGGCCTACGTGAAACCTTGGCCGACCGCGGCATGTGGGGACGGATGCGGATGACGCCCAGCGACATCTCCGACATCAACGCCCACACCTATACCTATTTGATGAACGGCACCGCGCCGGCCGGCAACTGGACCGGACTGTTCCGCAGCGGCGAGAAGGTGTTGCTGCGCTTCATCAACGGCTCGGCGATGACCTATTTCGACGTGCGCATTCCGGGGCTGAAGATGACGGTGGTGGCCGCCGACGGGCAATACATTCACCCGGTGAGCGTGGACGAATTCCGCATCGCGGTGGCCGAAACCTTCGACGTGCTGGTCGAACCGAGCGGGCAGGATGCTTTCACCATTTTCGCGCAGGATATGGGCCGCACCGGCCATGCCTGCGGCACGCTGGCGGTGCGTCATGGATTGCAAGCGCCGGTGCCGGCGCTGGACCGGCGCCCATTGCTGACGATGGCCGACATGGCGCACGACGCACATGGCGGACATAACGCCCATGCCGGCCACGGCGGCGGCACTGCGCCGAAACACCCGGCCAGCGAGCACCGCAACCCGCTGGTGGACATGCAGACCTCGGCCACGTCGCCACGGCTGGACGATCCCGGCATCGGCTTGCGCGACAACGGCCGCAAGGTGCTGAGCTACGCCGACATGCACTCGCTGTTCGACGACCCGGACGGGCGCGAGCCGGGGCGCGAGATCGAGCTGCACCTGACCGGGCACATGGAGAAGTTCGCGTGGAACTTCGATGGCGTTCCCTTCGCCAGCGCCGAACCGCTGCGGCTGAACTACGGCGAACGCCTGCGCATCGTGCTGGTCAACGACACGATGATGAGCCACCCGATTCATCTGCATGGCATGTGGAGCGACCTGGAAGATGCCGATGGCAAATTCCAGTTGCGCAAACATACCGTGGACATGCCGCCGGGCACGCGCCGCAGCTACCGCGTGCGCGCCGATGCCGCCGGGCGCTGGGCGTTCCACTGCCACCTGCTGTACCACATGGAAGCCGGGATGATGCGCGAAGTGAGGGTGCAGGCATGAATACGATGCATCGCTCGCTGCTGTTCATCACCCTGGCCATCGCAGCCGGCAGCGCCAACGCGCAGGACGTGCACGCCGGTCATCATGACCACGACGCCACCCCTGCGGCAGACCCGCACGCCGGCCATGCCGGGCATCATCCGGCGGCCACGCAGACGCCACGCGAACCGATCCCGGAGCTGAGCGCCGACGACCTCGCCGCCGCGTTCCCGGTGTTGAAACCGCATGCAATGGAACACGCATCCGGCTTCAACAAGCTGGTGTTGTTCGACCATCTGGAAGCCTGGGACAACGCTGCTGGCAGCGGCCAGGCTTGGGCTGCAAAGAGCTGGTTCGGTGGCGACATCAACCGTGCGTGGTTGCGCAGCGAAGGACAGCGCAGCGACAGCCACCTCGGCGAATGGTCGCTGGATGCGCTGTACGGCCGTTCGATTTCGCCGTGGTGGGACGTGGTGGCCGGCCTGCGCCATGACGGTGGCGATGGCCCCGGCCTGACCCGCGCCGCCATCGGCGTGCAGGGACTGGCGCCATACAAGTTCGAGTTCGCAGCCACCGCTTATGTCGGTGGCCCGCGCAAGGCCGAACTGGCGGTGGAGGCCGAATACTCCGTGCTGCTGAGCAACCGGCTGATCCTGCAGCCGACGCTGGAAGCCGGCATCGCCGCCGATGACGATCCGCGTCGCGGTGTCGGCAGCGGCCTGGGCCACGCCGAAGCCGGGCTGCGCCTGCGCTACGAGATCACCCGCCGCTTCGCTCCCTACGTCGGCTTCGTCCACGAACGCCGCTTCGGCCGCACGGCCACGCTGCACCGCGATACGGGTGAAGGCGCGCGCGATTCACGCTGGGTGGCCGGCGTGCGCTTCTGGTTCTGACGGAGCGAAAAGCGAGGAGTGAGAAAAAGCAACAGCCACCCCGCTGCGCCTCTCGCTTCTGCCTCTGCCTTCTCTCACTCCTCACTCCCGTTCACTCACTCCTTGCCTCTGGAGATACCAATGAAAACGATCGCAGCCCTCCTGCTTGCCGCCTCCGCCGTTTCCGCCTGCAATGCCGCGCCGCCCTCCGCGCCGGTACCGCAATCCAACCTCGCCAACACGGCTGCCGACTTGCCGGTAGCCCACGTCCACAAGGACGCGAACTGCGGCTGCTGCAATGGCTGGATCGAACACATGCGCGCGGCCGGTTTCACCGTGGTCGCCCACGACAACGGCGACATGCTGGCGGTGAAGCAGCAACTGGGTATTCCGCTGGCGCAAGCCTCCTGCCATACCGCCGAAGTGGGTGGCTATGTGGTGGAAGGCCACGTTCCGGTCGAAGACATCTTGCGGCTGCTGCGTGAAAAACCCGCCGCGCACGGCCTCGTCCTGCCGGGCATGCCGATGGGTTCACCGGGCATGGAGTCGCCGGATGGCCGCCGCGATGCGTTCACGGTGGCGCTGCTGGGCAAGGACGGTACGCTGCAGGCGTATTCGCGCCACCCCTGAATCCCTTCACCCGGCATCCTGCAAATTACCCTTCCCGCACCGCTTGCCTTTCCCCATGACAGGAGCACCCCCATGAACCTCGACACTCTCCGCCAGCAGCCCGGCGTGGCTGCACAGCCGCCGGCCGCAACCACCGGCTTCGTCTTCAACCACACCATGCTGCGGGTGAAGGACATCACCGCCTCGCTGGATTTCTACACCCGCGTGCTCGGCTTCCGCCTGATCGACAAGCGCGACTTCCCCGAGGCCGAGTTCAGCCTGTACTTCCTGGCCCACGTGCCAGAGGGCGCGCGGATTCCCGAGGACGACGCGCAGCGCCGCCGCTGGATGGCCGGCCTCCCCGGCGTGCTGGAGCTGACCCACAACCACGGCACCGAAAAACAGGACGGCCCGGTCTACCACGACGGCAACAGCGAGCCGCGCGGCTTCGGCCATATCTGCGTGTCGGTGCCCGAGCTGGAAACGGCCTGCGCACGCTTCGAGGAACTGGGCGTGCCGTTCCAGAAGCGGCTGCAGGACGGGCGAATGAAGAGCCTGGCCTTCATCAAGGACCCGGACGGGTATTGGGTGGAGATCATTTCCAACCGCTGAGTGGCGCTTCCCTCTCCGATGGCCGGCAAACCTCTCATGTGGATGCGAGGCATACCCCGCATCCACATGTTTCGCTACGCCATCGTTGCCACGGCATGGCTCACGTTGCCGCCTGCTCGCGCTCGATGCGCTCGGTCTCGGCCGCCAGCAGTTCCGGGTGCAGCTCGAACTGGTCGGACAGCAGCAGCGTGCGCGCGGCCTCGGTGACTTCGATGCGTTCGGCCTGCAGCAGGTCGCCGTCGCGGAACAGCTCGATGTAGCTGTCCAGCACACCGGACAGGGTGCCCTGCGCGGTATCCGGCGCGGCCAGCACCAGTTGCAGGCCCAGCGAGCGCAGATAGCCGGTGATGGCGCGCGCGTTCTGCGCGTCGATCTTGTCGCCGAATTCGTCGAGCAGGATCAGCCCCAGTCCGCCCGGATGCGCCTCGCTCTTGCCGTAGGCCGCCGCCAGCGCGGCGCCGGCGATCACGTACAGCGGCGCGCGGTGTTCGCCGCCGGAACCGGAGCGCATGCGCTCGCTGAGACTGCCGATCACGCGGTCTTCCTGCCGGATCTGCACTTCGAAGCGGAAGAAGCGGCGGTAGTCGTCCAGCGGTGAGTTGGCGACGTGCGCGGCGGCCTTGTCCTCGACCAGGGCGCGGAACGCCTCGGGCACCTGCCCTGCACTTTCAAACAAGGTGTCTTCGCCACCGATGTCGGCGGCGCGCTGGATGAAGCGGTGCAGCTCGCGGAACTCCGGCAGCACGTCGTAATGGAACTGGTAGCGCTCGTTGTTGGAGAACGCCGGACTGCCGCGCAGGGTGCGGTTGAGCGTGTTGATCTGGGTCTTGAGCCGGGTGAAGTTGTCGTACAGCGTCGAGGCCACGCCGGTGCGGAAGGTGTCCACGGCCGTCGCATAGGCCTGTTGCGCCTCGGCTTCGTACTGCACCAGTTCGGTGTCGCGCAGTTGGGTCAGTTCGCGTTGCAGCAGGCTGCGCGCGGGCCGCCATGCGCTGGCGTCGAAATCCAGTTCGATGCCGTGGTCGCGCGCATATTGCGCCAGCCCGCTCCACGCCTCGGGCAGCAGCCGCGCCAGTTGCGCATCGCTGTCCCTTGCGCGCTCTTCGCAGCGGCGGGCGCGTTCTTCCAGCGACGGATATTTTTCGTCCAGTTCCTCACGCTGGCGTTCGACCCGGTTGGGATCGACGTCGGCGTCGGCAAAGGCTTCCACCGCGCGCCGCGCCACCATTTCCTCCTGCTGGCGCAGGCCGTCGAGCAGGCCACGGCTGCGTTCGAGATTGGAGGCGGCCACCGCTTCCTGCCCGACCAGTGCATCGGCACGCTTTTCGCAGTCGCCCAGTTGCAAGCCCAGCTCGCGTACCTGTTCGGACAGGTGCAACAAGTCCGGATCGAGCGAGGCGCGGCGGCTTTCCTGCGCACTGCGGTAGCGCTCGGCCACCTGGCGATGTTCCAGCACGCGCTCGTGCAATGCCTGCGCCACCGCATCGGCATCGGCCAGCCGTGCCAGCCCGCGCTGGCAGTCGTCGGCGCGGTGCAGTTGCGGCTCGATCTCGCGCACGCTGCGCTCGGCTTTTTCGATTTCCTCGTGCAGCACACGCAACCGCGCGCGGTTGTCGGAAGCGCCGATGCGCAAGTCGCCGGCAGCAGGTAGGCGCAAGCGCTCGATGCTGCCGCCACGCGAAAGCAGGCCGTCGCGGGTCAGGCCCTGGCGGCTGCGCAGCAACTCGGCTTCGGTTTCCACGCAGCGCAGTTCACCGAACTGGCGACGCAGGAAGGCCAGTGCATCGTCGTTGACGCCTTCCAGCAGCGCGGCGACGCTGCCGGCAGCCGGTGTTTCGGCACCGCGCGAGTTGCGCGCCTGGCTCGACAACGCCAGCTTGACGCCATATACCGAGCGTCCGCCGGACAGGCTCCGGTACAACTTGACCGCGCGCTCTTCGTCCTTGTCCGGGATCAGCAAGGCTTCGACGTTGCTGCGCAGATAGCCTTCGATGGCGTGCTGCCACGTCGCGTCGGTGACCCGCACCAAGTCGCAAACCGGGCGCGCGTCGATATTGGCCTCGCGCAGGTAGCTCATCAGCCGCACCGTGTCCGGGTGCAACTCGGCTTGGCCAGCGGCGAGGCGCTTCTGGTTCTGGCGCGCGGTTTCCAGCGCATCGCGCGCCTTGTCGTGGGCGGCGTGCAGTTGGCGGGCGTGACGGTCCACCTGCTCGCGCAGCGGCGCGGCGGCACGCAGGGCCTGGCGCGCACGCGCGAACAGGTCTTCCGGCGTCCACGGCAACGCTGCATCGGCGGTCAGCGCCGACAGCTCGGCGTGCCAGCCATCCCAGTCGGCGCGTGCGGCGACCAGTACGTCGGCGTCGATGCCGTCCAGTTCAAGCGTGCCGAGTTGGCGGAACTGGTCGCGGATGAAGCCGATTTCGCGCGCGAGATCCTTCTTCAATTGGGCGAGGCGGTCACTGTCGCGGCCGGCCAGTTCGTCCAGTTGCGCCTGCTCGCCATAACCGGCACTGCCTTGCAGACGGGCGTTGGCGCGCGCCTGTTCTTCGCGCAGGGTGTCGCGCTCGACGCGGGTGTCGGTGAGGCGGCGGCGGGTAGCGGCCAGTGCGGTTTCCGCATTGCCGAGTGCGCCTTCGGCCTGGTCGAGTTGTTCGCTGTAGAGGTCGCGCGCGTACTCGGCGGCCAGCGCGCGTGCGGATGCGGCGCGGGTGGCCTGGCCGGCGATCTTCTCGTACTGGCGCTCCACGCCTTCGGCGGCGTCGATGCGTTGCCTGACCTGTTCGATCTTCTCCTTGATCTGGCGGAAGCTCTCCAGCAGCGCACGGAAGCGGGCGATGTCGGTGGGCCGGTCCTCGGCCACCAGCGTGCGTACGAACAGATCGACGTCCTCGACGCGCTGCAGGTTCAGCGCGTTGAGGAAGGCCTTGCGGTAGGCGTTGAGGTCCGGGCTGACCGACGGGCCGGCGCGCAGGCGCAGCAGCAGGTCGCGCAGGAAGCGTTCGGCGTTGGGGTGCAGTTGCGGGGTTTCGCCCACTTCCTTGCAGCGGCGGCTGACGTGCTCGCGGAAGGTGTTCCACGCCAACGGCAGTTCCTTGCCGTTGATGCGCTCGACGTGTTCGTCCAGTTCCAGCGCCACGCCCGGCAGCAGGTACAGGCCGTGCACGCGGTGCTCGGGTTCATCGCTTGATGCGCCCAGCGCGATGCCGGCGGTCAGCGGCGTGCCGGTTTCGGTGTCGCGGAACACCAGCGAGATGTAGGTGGTGGCGGTGCGGCGCTTGCGGCCCTCCTCGCCGCTGCGGAACACGCCGAGGCAGTAGTCGCGGATGGTGCGCGCGCGGTGGCTGCCGCCGGCCTGCGCGTTGAAACGGATGCGGCTGCGGTCGCCGCCGAGCAGCACGATCTGCAGGGCATCGAGCAGCGCGCTCTTGCCGGCGCCGTTGGGCGCGATGATGGCGCTGGTGCGGTCCAGCCGCAGGCTCTGCGCCTCGAACAGGAAGAACTGGACCAGATGGACGCATTCAAGCTGCTGCATCGTCGTCCTCCACGTCCATCTCGCCATCCTCGTCGCGGTTGTGCTGGTCCAGCCGTTGCAGCCACTGCTCGCCGACGATCTCGACGATGGCCGGGCGCACCCGCAGGTGGAACGGCTGCGGATCGTCGCTTTCCGACTCCACCAGCCGGCACACGCCCCAGCGTTTCAGGGTGCGCGCCAGCGTGCGCAGCGTGCCGACGTCAGGCATCGCGCGGCCGGTCAGCGCCTGCCAGCTTTCCTGCAATTCGGGCAGCTCGATCACCACTTCACCGTGGTCCTCGATCAGGCCCTGGCGCATGGCTTCGTCATAGCGCTGGCGCATCACCAGCAGCGCCAGCGTTTCGTCCAATGTCACCGGCGCGCCTTCGCCATGCGCCGGCAGCGCGACCACGTAGCGGTAGTGCGCGTTGCGCTCCACGCGGATGCCCAGCGGCTCCAGCGCGGCACTGAAATCGGCCAGGTGGTCTTCGACCAGGTGGTAGGCCACGCGCGAGCGCGCGTCGGCAGCGTACAGCACCTGCTCGGTGGCAAGGCGATAGGCGGCGCGCTCGAAGTCCTGCACCGTGTAGGTGCCGTTGGACATCTGGCTGAGGGTGTTCCAACTGCGTTTCATTCAGTGGCCGGGAATCGGGAATGGGAAATGGTCCGCAGGAGCGACGCGAGTCGCGACCGGGCTTTATCGGGAAGTCTCCGGTCGCGACTCACGTCGCTCCTACAGGAGTTGCAGGGGCCGCACCGACCCGCTGGACGCGGAAGCGCGGGCCGCGCAGGTAGTCGTTGTCGGGGGTCTCGCCGAGGTCGAGCAGTTCGACACGGAAACCACGCAGCAGCCGGCCCAGCGGATCCTCGCGGCGCAGGCCACCGATGCGGTTGCCGCGCAGGGCCAGCGTCAGCAGGGTCTGGTAGGCGCGCAGGTCCTCGATGCTGGCGATGTCCAGTTGTGCCGATTCGATCGCCGTTCCGTGTTGCAGGTGGCGGCCGACGTAGCGCGCCATGTCCTCGGCGTTGACCAGCCGTGCGCGCTTCATCCGCCGCAGCAGCGACAGCCGCGCCAACTGCTCGGGCGTGGGCGGCGTGGTGGCGTTGGCGCTGCGCGGGATCGGCACGGGCTTGCGGTGCGGGGCGCGCAGACGGTTTTCATCCATCAGCGGGCCGGGCGCGACCGGCAAGCGCAAAGCTTCCTCCGGTGCCGACAGCACGCCGCGGCAGGCACGGCGCAGCAGCACGTCGAGCTTGTCGGGCGCACGCAGGCGGTAGTCGAGGAAGGCCAGCGCGCGGCGGTTGGCCTGGCGGATGTCCTCGTCCAGCCGGGTCAGGTATTCGTCGATGCGCTCCAGTTCGCGCAGGCGGCCGAGGCTGCGCGACAGACGATGCTGCGCGCGTGCTTCGTCGCCGCCGGTGACGTGTTCGCGGTACCACGCCACCAGTGTCTGCCGCTGCGCGCCGGTTTCCAGTTGCTGCACCATCGCCAGGATCGAGCTGCGCCGCGCCATCGGGTGGTCGGCGCGGTGCAGCTCGGCGTAGTCGCCGATGAACAACTGGCCGACGTAGCGCTCGAACCACTGCCGGGCGAACTGCGCGGTGGTTTCGGCCTTGCTCAGTTCCGGCATCAGGTCGCGCACCTGCAGGCTCATCGACGCCAGCGACACCAGCAACCGGCGCGCTTGGTCGGCGGCTTCGTCGAGGATGCCACCGTCCATGCGGCCTTCGGCGACCTGCTGCAACTGCAGTTCCACCGAGCGCATCTTGGCCGAGACGAAGGTCGGGCCGTGTTCGCTGAACTCCACCAGCGTCGAAAGCAACTGCGCCACCATCGGCGGCATCGTCACCATTTCGCGCGCGCCGATGCGCTCCTGCCGCAGCCAGCCGGCGGCGCGGAAGCGGTCGTGGATGGCATTGGCGCGTGTATTCAGCGGTGCGTCCGGGGCCTGGCCGTCCTCGTCTTCCCACGGGTCGTCGGTGAGCAGGTAACGCTCGATCGCGGCGGTGATCTCGCGCCGCTGGAAACCATGGCTGGGTGGCACCGGCGCGTCCGGGCCGAAGAATTCGTCGAACAGCCGGCACAGCAGCGACCAGTAGTTCTGGCGGTTGGCCGAGGCCAGCGGGCCGAAGATGCCGGCGGGCACGACCGTGAACAGCGGCGGCGTGGTCGTGGGGGTGGTCGTGCTCAAGATGTCGGGGGTCCTGCTGCTTCCTGCCGTGCTCCGGCGATTGTGGCATATCGCCACCAAGGCTCGCCTTCCACGGCACGGTATCGCTTACTGACCTCGACCGCGGGATGACGCGCCGCGGATGCCGCTGCGGTTCCTGCCCGAGGCTGCCGGCCCCCTACCCCGCCAGCGCCTGCCCGCGTGCACGTGCCGCGTCGATGGCGCGATCGACCAGCGCCACCCAGCCGCCGTCCTCCAGCACCTGCACCGCCGCCTGGGTGGTGCCGCCCGGTGAGGTCACGCGCTCGCGCAGCCGGGCCGGGGTTTCATCGGCCGCCTGCAGCATGCGCGCCGCGCCGAGCAGGGTCTGCACGACCAGCTGCCGCGCCGTCTCCGCCGGCAGGTCGCGCGTGCGGGCCGCCTGTTCCATCGCCTCGGCCAGCAGGTACAGGTAGGCCGGGCCGCTGCCGGCGACGGCCGTCACCGTGTCCATCTGCGCCTCGTCATGCAGCCACACGGTCGTGCCGGCGACGCGGAACACGGATTCGGCACTGGCGCGCTGCACGGCATCCAGCGATGGCGCCGCGTAAAGTCCAGTGACGCCAGCGCCGATTGCCGCCGGCTGGTTGGGCATGCTGCGCACCACGCTGTCGATGCCGAGCCATTGACGCAGCCGGGCATGGGTGGTGCCGGCCATGATCGAGACCACCAGCGGGCGCACCTGCGCCGCCACGGGGGCCAGTGCCTCGCAGACACTCTGTGCAACCTGCGGCTTCACCGCCAGCACCCAGACCGGTGCCGCGGCCGCGGCTTCGGTGTTGCGTGCCGTTACCTGCACCTGCAGCCCCGCGGACAGCGCGCGGCGGGTGTCGGCGTCCGGGTCGGCCACCACGATCCGCACCGGGTCGCGGCCCTCGGCGAGCAGCCCCTGCACCAGGCAGCGCGCCATGTGCCCGCCGCCGATGAAGGCGACCTCGGCCGGCGACGTCACTGCGGCCGCTCCACGCCGAGCCGGGCATCCAGCCAGTCCAGCACGCGCTGCTGCACGTCGCGCCCGTGCGCGCTCTCGAAGAACCAGTGCGGGCCGCGCGGGTAGGTGACCATTTCCACCGGGGTGCCGTTGAACTTCAGCGCGCGATGGAACATCTCGCCCTGCGACAGCGGTACGCGCCTGTCCTGCTCGCCGTGCAGGATCAGCACCGGCACCGTGACCTTGGCGGCGTGGCGGATCGGCGAATGCGCGTCGTAGGCGGCGCGATTGGCGAGCGGGTCGCCGAAGTAGCCTGGCAGGTAGTCGGGGGTGTCCGTGGTCAGCGCCATCGCGCCGATGTCGATCACGCCGGCGCCGACGATCGCGGTCTTGAAGCGGTCGCTCTGCGTCACCGCCCACGCCGCCATGTAACCGCCATAGCTCCAGCCGCCGATCGCCAGCCGCCGCGGATCGGCCACGCCTTCGCGCTCCAGCAGGTCCACGCCATCGAGGATGTCCTGGAAGTCGCCGCCGCCCCAGTCGCTGCGCGCCATCTCGGCGAAGGCCGGGCCGCCGCCCTCCGAGCCGCGCGGGTTCGGCAGGAACACCGCGTAGCCATGCGTGGCCAGCAGCTGCGCCCAGTCGTGCCACGAGCCCAGCCAGCCCGACCACCATGCCCAGGCCGGGCCACCATGGCCCTGCACCAGCGTCGGCAGCGGCGTACCGCGCTTCCAGCCCGGCGGCGTCACCAGCAGGCCGGTGATGCGCAGGCCGTCGCGCGAGGAGGTCCACTCCAGTTCGCGCACCTGCCCATGCGCCCAGCCGGCCACTTCCGGGTGGGTGTCGGTGCGCGCGGCCAGCCGGCCGTCGTCCAGCGTCCAGACCTCGGCCGGCTGGTCGTCGCGCAACCCCAGGTAGGCGCTGCGGCCGGTGCGCGCAGTGGTGAAGGAAGCGAACGGAATCTGCGGCCGCGCGATTTCCTTCCAGCCGCCGCTGGCCGCGTCCAGGCGCAGGAAGGCGCCGCGCACGCCGCGCTGGCCTTCGCCGAGCAGCGTGTTCTCGTCCTGCCAGCGCGCCAGCCACAGCGTGCCGTTCCAGTCCGCGCCCAGCGCCACGCGGCGCCCGCTGGCGACGTCGTGCACGGTGGGGCTGGCGGTCATGCCGTGTTCGCCCAGCCGGCCGTAGAGCAGGCGGCTGCCGTCCGGCGACCATTGCAGCGGATGCGCCGAGGCGCGCGGCTCCAGCACCGGCCCAAGCGCACCCGTGCCGGCATCGGCCAATACCACCCGCGAGCGGTACCAGTAGTCGTTGAGGGTGGTGCCATCGGAGACGCGCAGCGCCAGCGTCCGGCCGTCCGGCGACCATGCCAGGTCGTGCACCTGCACGCCGGGCGCGGTCAGCGCGCGGGTGGCGCCATCGCGCAGGTCGCGCAACCACAGCCGCGAGAACAGGGTGGGATGTTCGACGCGCACCGCGTCGTCCTTCGCTTCGCGCGCAGCCCTGGCCGCAGCGTCGGGCATGTCGATGGACAGGTAGGCGATGCGGCTGCCGTCATGCGATACCTCGAACGCGCTGACGTCACCCTGCGCGCGCGTCAGCAGCGTGGCGTCGTCGCCCGGCGCATCGACGCGCCAGACCTGCGCGCCGGCAAGGCCGGCCTCGGCTTCGGACGCCGGCAATGGACGGTTGGAGATGAAATCCAGATGGCGGCCATCGGCCGTCCAGCGCGGATGCTCCTCGCTGGCCGCGGCGGGTGCGGGCAACTCGCGCGCGATCGCCCTGCCGGTCGCCGGCACCCGCCAGATGCGGCTGCGCGGCGGCTGGCCCTGCGCCTGCGGCGTGCCCACGGTGTAGGCGATCCACTGCCCGTCGCGGTCGATCTGCGGGTCGCCGACGCTGCGCAGCGCCATGATCTTCTCCGGCGTCGGCAGCTCCGGCGCCGTTCCTGCCGCGGCCAGCGCCGGCAGGCCGGCGAGCAACGTCAGGCAGATGGTCAGGATCCGGCGCGGCATCGGCATCATGCGGGTTGTCCTTGCGGGGTGGGCAGCGGCAGGTGGCGGCGCAGCCATTCGGCGCCGCGGGCGATGGCGTCGCGCGCCTTGTCGGAGACGGCCATCGCCTCGATGAAGCTGTGCGGCGCGCCAGGATAGACCTGCGTGCGGGTGGGCACGCCGGCCTCGGCCAGCCGCCGCGCCATCCCGGCGTTCTGCTCGGCCAGCACGTCGTGGTCGCCCCACAGCAGCAGCGCCGGCGGCAGGCCATGCAGGTCCGCGTGCAGCGGCGCCGCCAGTGGGCCGGCCACCCGCTCGGCCTCCGGGCCGAGATAGGCGACCCAGAATTCGTCCATCTCCGCGCCGCTGAGCATGTCCTCGGACGTCCCCAGGTTTTGCCGCGCGGCCTCCGACAAGGCCGGCGTCCACGCGCCGTAGTTCAGCAGCAGCGCGCGGATGCGGGCCAGTTGCCCGGCCTCGCGCAGGCGCAGTGCGGTGGCGACGGCGAGGTTGGCCCCGGCCGAGTCGCCGCCCAGCGCCAGTTGCCCGGCGTCGATGCCGAGGCCGGCGCCATGCGCCTGCAGCCAGTCCAGCGCGATGGCCGTCTGGTCGAGCGCGGCCGGGTACGGGTGTTCCGGCGCCAGGCCGTAGTCGATCGCCAGCACCGGCAGGCGCGCGGCGTCGGCGTATTCGCGCAGCAGGCGGTCGTGGGTATCAAGCCCGAACATGCACCAGCCGCCGCCGTGCAGGTAGACCAGTGCCGGCGACGGCGCGGCGGCGGTCATGCTCTGCGGGTACAGCACGCGCAAACCGAACGCGCCGTGTGGCGATTCCAGTTGCACGTCGCTGACCTCGCGCATGCGCGGCCCGCCCTCGCGCCAACGGGTGCGCGCCTGCGCGGCGATGGCG
>JBASBF010000013.1:0-101287 GCA_049650985.1 Stenotrophomonas sp.
GCGCGGGCGCGGTGGCGTTCGCGCGCGGCCCAGGCATCGCGCAGGCGTCGTTGGGTGTCCTGCAGCAACTGCGGCAGGCGCGGGTCCAGCGCCGCGTCGCCGGGCTGCGGCACGTAGTCCATCAGGCCGGCATCGAGCGCCGCGTCGATGTCATCGTCCAGCACGTACTGCAGCAACTGCCGGGGCGATGCGGAAGGGGCGGGCATTGCGATGCGGCTCAGCAGTTGCGGAATTCCGGCTTGCGGCGTTCGAGGAAGGCGGCGGTGCCTTCGCGCATGTCCTGCGTGGAGAACATCAGCCCGAACTGCGCGCTCTCGTATTCCAGCCCTTCGGCGATGCCGCATTCGCCGCCGACGTTGACCGCGTCGAGCATGCCGCGCAGCGCCAGCGGCGCGGCATTGGCCAGTTGCGTGGCGATCTTCAGGGTTTCCGCTTCCAGTTCGGCGGCCGGCACCACGCGGTTGACGATGCCCAGTTGCTGCGCGCGTGCGGCGTCGATCGGCGCACCGAGCAGGCACAGTTCCAGCGTCGCCGCGCGCCCGGCCAGCCGCAGCAGGCGCTGGGTGCCGCCGAAGCCGGGGATCAGGCCGAGGTTGATTTCCGGCTGGCCGATCTTGGCGCTGTCGGCGGCAATGCGCAGGTGGCAGGCCATCGCCAGTTCCAGCCCGCCGCCCAGCGCGAAGCCGTTGACCATCGCCAGCACCGGCTTGGGCAGACGCTCGATGCGGCGCATCAGGCGCTGGCCGAGCAGCGAGAAGTCGCGGCCCTGAACCGGGGTGAGCGTATTCATTTCGGCGATGTCGGCGCCGGCGACGAAGGCCTTGGGGCCGGCGCCGGTCAGCACCACCACCCGCACGTCCTCGGCCTGGGCGGCCTCGGCGAAGGCCACGTCCAGCGCCTGCAGGGTCTGCCGGTTCAGCGCATTGAGCTTTTCCGGGCGCTGCACGGTGATGGTGCGGACGCCATCACGGGTGCTGATCGAAACCGGTAGGTCGGACATGCGGCTGACTCCAGAGAAAAGTTAAGAAAAAGTAAGCGGGGAACTCCCGCCACGGCCGCCGGTCCGAGTCCGGTGTCGTCGGTGGCGGAGCGCCTTGGCGACGGCTATCCTAACCCGTCGCCTCAAGCGGCATGGTTGCCCTGAGACACCCTTCCTGGAGAACTGTTTGATGAAGTTGCGTTCTATCGCGGTCGCCGTGGCCGCCCTGGCCCTCACCGGCACTGCATTCGCCCAGGACATTTCGTCCGAGAAGGGCAAGTTGAGTTATTACTTCGGCTACGACTACGGCAACAACCTCAACGAGCTTACCGCCCGCGGCGAGCAGTTGGACGTGGCCTCGGTGGTCAAGGGCCTGCAGGACGCCTTCGCCAAGCAGCAGCCGGCCATCACCGCCGAGCAGTTGAAGCCGGCGGTCGAAGCGTTCCAGAAGCGTGAGCAGGCCCGCGCCGCTGCCGCCAAGGCCGAGTACGAAAAGGCCGCCGCCGAAAACAAGACCCGCAGTGACCAGTTCCTGGCCGCCAACAAGGCCAAGGCCGGCGTGCAGAGCCTGCCCAGCGGCGTGCAGTACCGCGTGATCGAAGCCGGCAATGGCGGCGCCAAGCCGACCCAGGCCAGCACCGTGACGCTGCAGGTTGCCGGCCCGTTCCCTTATGGCCAGCGCCCGGAAACCGTGCAGGCGCACGACGTGCCGGCACTGAAGCTGAGCGAAGTGGAAATGCAGGCCATGCGTGAAACCCTGCTGCAGATGCAGGCCGGCGCCAAGTGGGAAATCACCCTGTCGCCGGACAAGGCGTTCGGCGCCGACCCGCGTACCGGCTTCCCGCCGAACGTGGCGGTGCAGTACGAAGTCAAGCTGGTCAGCGTCAAGTAACTGCCGTGATGACCCGAACGCGCCGGTGGCCTCCACCGGCGCGTTTTCGTTTCTGCGGGTGTTGCTGCCGCGCATCCACGATGCTTGCCGCGTGGAGTAGGCTTTATGGAGAGCCATGCTGATGAATGCCCTGCCTCGTGCCATACCCAGCCCCTGCATCGGAATCTGTTCGCTGGACAGTGCCGGTCGCTGCCGTGGCTGCCTGCGCACGGGTGAGGAAATCGGTGGTTGGCTGCGCATGAACGAGTTGCAGCGCCGGCAGTTGATGGACGAGGTGTTGCCCGCCCGCGCACTGGCGACCGGCTCACTGGCCGCCGCGTTGCCGGGCCGGGAGCGGTTACTGCGCGCACTGGAGCCGCTGGCGGTTGCGCCAACCGGGGAGGGCTGGAACCGCGGCGAACTAGCCGACCTGCTGCCCACCGGGCCGCTGGCCGAGGCCGCAGTGCTGGCCGGGCTGGTGCCGCGGGCGCAGGGCGTGCAGGTATTGCTCACCCGGCGCACCGAGACCCTGCGCAGCCACGGTGGCCAGGTCGGTTTTCCCGGTGGCCGCATCGAGGTGGACGACCGCAGCCCGGCAATGGCGGCGCTGCGCGAGAGCCATGAGGAAATCGCCCTGCCGCGCGAACAGGTGCAGGTGCTGGGTTACCTCGATCCGTTCCTCACCATTTCCAGCTTCCGGGTCACGCCGGTGGTGGCAGTGATCGACCCGGCCTTCGTGCCGGTGCCGCAGCCGTCGGAAGTGGCCGAGGTGTTCGAGGTGCCGCTGGATTTCCTGATGGACCCGGCCAACCTGCGCCAGGTCGAGATCGAATATGCCGGCCGCATTCGCCACGTGCTCGAATACAACTGGCCGGGGCAGCGCATCTGGGGTGCCACCGCAGCCATCCTCTACAACTTGCGTCGCCGCCTGGAGCAGAGCCCATGAACATGCCGATAGCCCCGCCGTGGACCACGCGGGTGGATGCCGCCTCGCTGGCGGCCGCCTTTCCCACCACGCCGCCGCGTGTGGTCGATGCACGCGCCACCGCCAGTACCGCGCTGCGGGTGGTGGACGCGCGCTTCTCGCTGGCCGATCCGCAATCCGGTGCCGCGCAATATGCCGCCGGCCACATCCCCGGCGCGGTATATGCCGACCTCGATCGTGATCTTTCCGACCTGTCCTTGCAGGGCCACGGCCGCCACCCGTTGCCGGATGGCGATGCCTTCGCCGCCACGCTGGGGCGTTGGGGCATCGGCGCGGACACCCAGGTGGTGGTGCATGACGCCGGTGACGGCAGCATGGCCGCCGCAAGGTTGTGGTGGCTGCTGCGGCTGATCGGCCACCGCAAGGTGGCGGTGCTCGATGGCGGGCTGGCGGCGTGGCAGGCCGCGGGCCAACCGATAACTGCCGAAACGACGCAGGTGCCGGCCTTGCCGCCGTATCCGGGCCGTTTCGACATGGCGCAGGTGGCCAGCACCGGCGAGGTTGCCGCGCGGCTGTCGCAGGCGCCGGGCTGGTTGTTCGACGCGCGTGCCGGCGAGCGTTATCGCGGTGAAGTGGAGCCGTTGGATCGCGTCGCCGGGCACGTGCCCGGCGCGCTCAACCGCCCGCTCGCGCTCAACCTGCGCGATGGTCGCTTCCGCCCGGCGGCGGAACTGCGTGCGGAACTGGAGCCGCTGCTGCAAACGTATTCGCCCGGTGACGCGGTGATGATGTGCGGCTCCGGCGTCACCGCCTGCCACCTGCTGCTGGCCTTCGAGATTGCCGGGCTGAACGGTGCGCGTGTATTCGCCGACTCGTGGAGCGGCTGGTCGTCCGATCCCTCCCGTCCGGTAGCGCGCGCGTAGGAGCCACTTCAGTGCGCGATTACATGCGCTGCAACGGCACTGCCGCCAGCACCGCTTCCCACGGGAACCGCGGCCCCGGGTCGCGCTTGCGTGGCACCTGCCGTGCCGGGTCGTCGCTGGCCGCCACCTGCGCGGTATCCAGTTCCTCATGGCCGGCAATCCAGCGCAATGCCGGCAACTGCCGTGGCAGCCAGCGCAGCAGCGCGACCAGCGCATCCATCTGCGCCTGCGGATAGGCTTCATCCATCGCCTGGTGGCGCGAATCCAGCCAATGCGGGTAGCGCCCGGTGTTGATCAGTTCGATGCCCACCGAGCGCGGATTGAAGCCGCGCACGTGGTGGGCCACGCGCAGCACGTCCACGTATTGATGGATGCTGCCGTCGCGGTCGATGTAGTAATGGCCGCTGTTGCCGGTGCCGCTGTCGTAGAGCATGCGCTCGCCGTATTCGCGCGCCATCGCCAGGTCCGGCAGCTCGGTGCAGTGGATCACCACCAGGTCGACCGCCCCCGGTTCGCGCAGCGGCAGCCGCGATTCGTAAGGCAGGGGCACGGCGTGGATGACGGGCATGGCGGGCATCGGCCGATGCTAGCATTGCGCGCATGATTCACTTTTCCTCCGGCGGTGTGCGATGAGCCGCGGCCACTGCATCCTTTCTCACGGTTTCGAAAGCGGCCCGGACGCAACCAAGGTTACCGCGCTGGCCAACGTGGCGCAGCGGCTGGGCTGGAGCCACGAACGCCCGGACTACACCGACCTGGACGCGCGCCGCGAGGTCAGCACGGTCGGCGACGTACCCGCGCGCTTGCAATGCCTGATCCAATTGGCAAGCGCAGCCGCGCAGCGTGGCCCGGTGGTGCTGGCCGGTTCCAGTCTCGGCGCCTACATCTCGGCCCTCGCCTCGCTGCACGTGCCGGTGCGCGCGCTGTTCCTGATGGTGCCGCCGACGAAGATGGGGCCAATGCCGGCGCTGGATGCGGCAGCGGTGCCGATCAGCGTCATCCATGCCTGGCATGACGAACTGATTCCGGCGGCCGAGGTCATTGATTGGGCAAAGGCACGCGCGGCGCGGCTGCTGCTGGTTGATGACGGCCACCGCCTGAGCCGGCACGTCGAAACCTCGGCGCACGAGTTCGAAGCACTGCTGCGGCGTTTGCAGGAACCACACCGGTAGGTCGGGGCCGGCCTGCCGGCAAGGCCGCCCGTTCCCGCGGGCCTGCCGCCAATGGCCCGTACAATGGCGCCCCCGGCCCGCTGCCGTTCCCCGTGGTATTTCCCGTGAAATTCTTCGTCTCCTGCGCCAAGGGCCTGGAATACCTGCTGGCCGATGAGCTGCTGGCGCTGGGCCTGCCCACCGCCACCGCGACCATCGCCGGGGTCAATGCCGAAGGAGAACTGCGCGATGCGCAGCGCGTGGTGCTGTGGTCACGGCTGGCCAGCCGCGTGCTGTGGCCGCTGGCCGAGTTCGACTGCCCGGACGAGGGCTCGCTGTACCAGGGCGTGCTGGCAATGCCGTGGGAGCAACACCTGGATGCCGAGCTGACGCTGTCGGTGGATGCGCATGTTTCCGGGACCGCCATCACCCACGCGCGCTTTGCCGCGCAGCGGATCAAGGATGCGGTAGTGGACCGCCTGCGCGGGCAGGGCATGGAGCGGCCGTCGGTGAACGTCGAATTCCCCGACGTGCGCATCAACCTGTCGCTGCGCAAGGGCCGGGCCACAATCTCCATCGACCTTGGCGGCGGCTCGCTGCACAAGCGTGGCTGGCGGCTGGCGCAGAACGATGCGCCGTTGAAGGAAAACCTCGCCGCTGCGGTGCTGCTGCGCGCCGGTTGGCCGAAGATCCATGCCGAAGGTGGCGGCCTGCTCGACCCGATGTGCGGCGGTGGCACGTTGTTGATCGAAGGCGCGCTGATGGCTGCCGACGTCGCCCCCGGCCTGCAACGCCACGGCAGCATCCCGCCGAGCCGCTGGCGCGGTTTCGACCTGGCGCAATGGCGCGAGCTGATGGCCGAGGCGCGCGAGCGCGAGCGGGTGGGCCGCGTCGCGTTGAAGCAGGTGATCCACGGCAGCGATATCGACCCGCAGGCGATCCGCGCGGCCAAGCAGAATGCCGAGGAAGCCAGCGTCGGCGAGGCAATCTGGTTCGGCGCGCGCGACGTCGCCGAGCTGCAGGTGCCGCCGCAGGAAACCGGCTGCGTGGTCTGCAACCCGCCTTACGATGAACGTTTGTTTGCCGATGCTGCGCTGTACCGCCGGCTCGGCGACGCGCTCAAGCGCACGGTGCCGCAGTGGCGCGCCAGCCTGCTGTGCGGCACTGCCGAGCTGGCCTTCGCCACCGGCCTGCGCGCACGCAAGACCTACCAGTTGTTCAATGGCGCGATCGAGTGCGCGCTGATCGTCTGCGACCCGATCGCGGTGCCGGCGCGCGACAACGATGGCGCACCGCGCGAGTTGAGCGAAGGCGCGCAGATGGTCGCCAACCGCCTGCGCAAGAACCTGAAGAAATTCAAGAGTTGGCGCACGCGCGAAGACGTGACCTGCTTCCGCGCCTATGACGCCGACCTGCCCGAATATGCGGCGGCCATCGACGTCTACCAGGAAGACGGCGGCAAGCAGCGCACCTTCCTGCACGTGCAGGAATACGCCGCGCCGGCGGCGATTCCCGATGCCGACGTGCGCCGCCGTCGCAACGAATTGCTGGCTGCCGCGCGCGAGGTGTTTGCGGTGCCGGCCGAACAGGTGGCGTTGAAAACCCGCGAGCGTGGCAAGGGTGGCAGCAAGTACGGCCGCTTCGAGCAACGCGGCGAATACATCCTCGTGCGCGAGAACGGCGCGCTGTTGCGGGTCAACCTGTTCGACTACCTCGATACCGGCCTGTTCCTGGACCACCGCCCGCTGCGGCAACAGATGGCCGAACAAGCGCGCGACAAGCGCTTCCTCAACCTGTTCTGCTACACCGGCGTGGCCAGCGTGGAAGCGGCGGTGGCCGGCGCGGCTTCGACCACCAGCGTCGATCTTTCCGGCACTTATTTGCAGTGGTGCGCCGACAATCTCGCACTCAACGGCATGGGCGGCAGCGCCCACCAACTGGTGCAGGCCGATGCGATCCAGTGGCTGGAAGCCGAACGCGGCCAGTTCGACGTGATCTTCTGTGACCCGCCGACCTTCTCCAATTCCGCGCGCACCGAGGATTTCGACGTGCAGCGCGAACAATTGCGGCTGCTGCGTGCGGCGGTGGCGCGGCTGGCGCCGGGTGGCGTGCTGTATTTCTCCAACAACTTCCGCCGCTTCAAGCTGGAAGAAAACGCGATTGCCGAATTCGCGCAGTGCCGCGAGATCAGCGCGAAAACCATCGGCCCGGATTTCGAGCGCAATGCGCGCATCCATCGCGCGTGGGAGCTGCGGCGGGCGGTGTAATCATCCGGCGCTCGCGGCCGACGCAGGCAATGCGTCGTGGCGCAAGCGCGTCGGGGCGTGACCCCGGCCTACAGGGGCAGCCAATGGGTGATGGCATGCAGCAGCAGGCCGATCAGGCCGCCGACCAGGGTGCCGTTGAAGCGGATGTATTGCAGGTCGCGGCCGACGCTCAGTTCCAGTTGTTCGACCAGCTTGGCCTCGTCCCAGCCCTTCACCGTTTGCGCGATATGCGCGGTCACGCCGTTGCGCAGGCGCGCGGTGAGTTTTTCGGCGCCGGCCAGCATGTGCTGGTTGAGTGCGTCGCGCAGCGCCGGGTCGCTGCCGAGGGCGGCACCGAGCTTGCCGAAGCTGCGTTCCAGGTGCCCGGCCAGGGCCGAATCCTCACGCGAAAGGTCCTCGCGCAGTTGCCGGTGGATGCGCTGCCACAGGCCCTGCACGTAGTCCTGCACCGCCGGGTGGTCGATCACCTGCTGCTTGAGTGCATCCACCCGCGCGGCCAGTGCCGGGTCGTGGCGCAGGCGCTGCATGTAGTCGCCCAGCCAGCGCGCATAGTCCTGCCGCAACGGATGTTCGGGCTGCGATAGCACGTCCTGCAGTTCCTCCAGCGCCGCGCGTGCCAGCCGCTCGGCCAGCGAATCGCCGATTTCGTCGATGGGCTTCACCCAATCCACGGTGCTGGCCAGCTTCGGCCATTCCTTGCGGATGTAGCGCACGATCAGGGTCGAGGCGCGCTGGCGCACGGCGTCGTCGTCGAGCCAGCCGGCGATGCGGGTCAGGCTCTCGTCGAGCACGCGCTGGTGGCGGTTGTCGGCGCTGAGCAGGCCGAGTAGCTCGCCGGCGGTGGCCGCAGCGTTCCACTGCCGCAGTTGCTCGATCACGAAGGTGCGGATGGCGCGGCGCACGGCGGCTTCGTCGAGCAGGTCCAGCGCCTGCAATGCCCAGCCGCGCGCCATGCCGGCCAGCATCCGCGCCTGCTGCGGTTGTGCCAGCCATTGCCCCAGGCGCGTGGCCGGGTCGAATACCTTCAGCTTGGCCAGCAGCGCTTCCGGTTCGAGGAAGTGGTCGCGCACGAACACTGCAAGGCTGTCGGCGATGCGTAGCTTGTTGCGCGGGATGATCGCGGTGTGCGGGATCGGCAGGTTAAGCGGGCGGCGGAACAACGCCACCACCGCGAACCAATCGGCCAGCGCGCCGACCGTGGCCGCCTCGCAGAACGCGCCCACCCACGCCCACGCGCCGCGCTCGCCGTTGAGGTGGCTGACGACGAAGCCGGCCAGCATCGCCAGCAGCATCGACAGTGCGTACAGCTTGAGCCGGCGCAACTGCACGCGGCGCGGATCGACGTCATTCATGCCTGTTCTTTCCCGCCATCAGGCGACCGCGCAGGGGAGGAAGAACATTCCGGTTGCAGAAATGCAGAAGCCATCGGAGGTTCCTTGCCGGGGAGGGTGCATGGTGACCGTCTTGTCGGCAGCGGCGCAAATTCCGCAGAGGAGCGTTGGAGATTTCCGTGGGTGTAACGTGCCGTCAGCCGTTCAGCCGCGCGCGCAGCGCATCCAGTTCCATGCGCAGCGCCTGGTTCTCGGCGGTCAGCGAGGCAACGCGCTGGCGCAGGGCTTCCAGTTCGCCGTCGCCGGCAGCAGCAGCGTTGGTGGTGGCCGGTGTCGCCTCGTCTTCCGCAACCGGCTCGGCCTTCGGCTTGCGCCGCGATTCACGCACGCGCCTGGCGGCTTGCTTCAGTTCTTCCTTGCCGCCCTGTGCCGCCGTGCGTTGTTCCTCTTCGGGCAGGCTGGCGACCACCGCTGCGGCACTGATCGACAACGCACCGCTTTTCACCGCCTCGACCACTTCCGGCGCGGCATGGCTGTGGATTTTCTCGATCATCGCCACCTGGCTGGCGCTGAGCTTGGCTTCGCGTGCCAACTCGGCCTTGGATAGTTTCGGCGCCGGCTCCCACGGTGGGGTGTCGGCATCGGCGGCGGCAGGCGCGGCTTCGCCTTCGCTCTCGCGGCGCAGTTGTTCCTGCTCGGCGGCATGGCGCGCATCGAGGATCGCGCGCTTGCGCAGCGCCAGCACGCCGCGCTGGAAATCGGACACGCTGCGCCGGCCGAGGTGCTGTTCGATCATCCACAAATGCACGTCCTGCATCGACTGGAAGCGGGTGTTCTGCACGGTATTGAACGGGATGCCGTGTTTGATGCAGATGCCGTGGCGGTTGTGGCCGTCGATCAGCACGTTGCCCCACAGCACCAGCGCATCGCGGCAGCCTTCGGCGAGCAGGCTGCGCTCCAGCGCGTCGTGTTCGTCCGGCGTGAGCGGGTCGATGTAGGCCTTGAGTTCTTCGTTGACGATGATGTCCATGCGCACTGCCGGCAAAACGTGGGCCGGCATTGTAGTGAGGATGCTTCCCCGATGGTTGCAGCAGCAACCGGGAATGCCGCTGCGGCAAGCCACTCGCGGCGGTTTTCTTGCTTAGAATCGGCGTTCCCCCGACAGCTTCCGGTATTCCCCCGATGACTTCTCCCACCGTCCCGCTGCGCGGCAGCATCGTCGCCCTCGTCACCCCCATGCACGAGGACGGCAGCGTCGATTACGGCGCACTGCGCCGCCTGATCGACTGGCACGTGGCCGAGGGCACCGACTGCATCGGCGTGGTCGGCACCACCGGCGAGTCGCCGACGGTGAACGTCGAGGAACACTGCGAAATCATCCGCGTGGCGGTGGAACAGGCTGCCGGGCGGGTGCCGGTGATGGCTGGTTGCGGTGGCAATTCCACCGCCGAGGCCATCGTGCTGGCGCAGTTCGCACGCAAGGTGGGCGCCAGCAGCCAGTTGCAGGTGGTGCCGTACTACAACAAGCCGGGGCAGGAAGGGCAATACCGCCATTTCAGGGCGATTGCCGAGGCCACCGGCGATTTGCCGATCGTGCTGTACAACGTGCCGGGCCGCACCGTGGCCGACATGCAGCACGACACCGTGCTGCGGCTGGCGCAGGTGCCGGGCATCGTCGGCATCAAGGAAGCCACCGGCAACCTGGAGCGTGCGCAGTGGTTGATACGCGAGGCGCCGGAAGGTTTTGCAGTGTATTCGGGCGATGACGCCACCGCGGTGGCGCTGATGCTCTGCGGCGGCCACGGCAACGTCAGCGTGACCGCCAACGTCGCGCCGCGGCTGATGCGCGAGCTGTGCGCCGCGGCGCTGGCCGGTGAGGTGAAGGCGGCAATGGCGATCCAGCAGCGGCTGCTGCCGGTGCACCGGCAGATGTTCGTCGAGGCCAACCCGATTCCGGTCAAATGGGCGTTGGCGCGCATGGGTCGCTGCGGCGGCACGTTGCGCTTGCCGATGACCGGGCTGGAGCCGGGCAATCAGGCCAACCTGGAAGCGGCGTTGCGCGCGGCGGGGTTGCTGGCCTGAGCGTCTCCGGTCGTTGGCAAGTCGTGCCCAGTACGTTGCCGGGCGGTTCCGGCCGGGACGTACACGTCCACGTGCTTGTCGCCGACGCGGATGAAGGAGGCGCTGCTCGGTGGCGCTTGCAACCAACGCGGGCTGCGACGCGGCACCGTGCCAGAATCAGCGCCGGTCCCCCGCTGGCAATCCGATGACGCCATCCGCCGTCGCAACCCCCGTCGCCAACTCCCCGGCCCGCGTGCTGGCGGCCAGCCTGGTCGGCACCACCATCGAGTTCTTCGATTTCTACATCTACGCCACTGCGGCGGTGCTGGTGTTTCCCAAGCTGTTCTTCCCCGAGAGCAGCGAGAGCGCGGCGCTGTTGCAGTCGCTGGCGACTTTCGCGGTGGCCTTCATTGCGCGGCCCGTCGGTTCGGCGGTGTTCGGCCATTACGGCGACCGCATCGGCCGCAAGGCGACGCTGGTGGCAGCCTTGCTGACGATGGGGCTTTCGACCGTGGCCATCGGCCTGCTGCCCACCCACGACCGCATCGGCCTGGCCGCACCGCTGCTGCTCGCGCTGTGCCGTTTCGGGCAGGGGCTGGGATTGGGCGGCGAATGGGGCGGTGCGGTGCTGCTGGCCACCGAGAACGCGCCGCCGGGCAAGCGCGCTTGGTATGGCATGTTCCCGCAATTGGGTGCACCGCTGGGGTTCCTGCTGTCGGCCGGCACCTTCCTGCTGCTGGACAAGGGCATGGACGATGCGGCCTTCCTGGCCTGGGGCTGGCGGGTGCCATTCATCGCCAGCGCGCTGCTGGTGATCGTCGGCCTGTGGGTGCGGCTGAACATCCACGAGACGCCGGATTTCCGCAAGGCGGTGGAAAGCGGCCAGCGCGTGCGCCTGCCGATGCGCGAGGTGCTGGCCGGGCACGGCTTCGCGGTGGCGGTGGGCACGCTGGCCGCGTTTGCCACCTTCGTGCTGTTCTACCTGATGACGGTATTCACGCTGGGCCACGGCACCAGCAAGCTGGGCTACACCCGCGAGGATTTCCTGCTGATGCAGATGGTGGGCATCCTGTTCTTCGCCGCCGGTATTCCGCTGGCGGCGTTGTACGGCGACCGTCGTGGCACGGTGCGGACCATGTTGCTGGCCACGCTGGCGATCTTCGTGTTCGGCCTGTTGTTCCAGCCGCTGTTCCAGGCTGCGCACCCGTGGCAGGTGGTGGGTTTCCTGTCGCTGGGCCTGTTCCTGATGGGCCTGACCTACGGCCCCTGCGGCACCATGCTGGCCAGTCTGTACCCGGTGCAGGTGCGCTATACCGGCGCATCGCTGTCGTTCAACCTGGCCGGCATCATCGGTGCCGCACCCGCGCCCTATGCGGCAACGTGGCTGGCCGGCAAGTTCGGTATTGCTGCGGTGGGCTGGTACCTGTGCGTTGCCGCGCTGGTGACGGCGCTGGCGTTGTGGGCGATAGGGCGACGTAAGGTCAGCAAGGTATAGCGAAGGTGTGGGAGCGGGCTACGCCCGCGAATGTTTCAGAGAAGGTGAAAGCATCGCGGGCGTAGCCCGTTCCCACATATGTTCATGGCCGCCATTTTGCGGGTTTTAAGGCATGTCCAGCAGTGCGCGCACGCGGGCCAGTTCCGCCTTGTCGATGCCGGTGGCTTCTACCGCTTGTTCTGTGAGTTCATCCAGCAGACGCCGGGCTTCGTCACGCTTGCCCTGCTCAATCAGGATTTCGGCCAGCGACATGCGGAATGCTTGCGCGGCTGCGTTGTCGTTGCCAAAGCGCTTGCTTAAATTGCGTTCGGCTTTGCGTAGCAGGGTGATGCCGGCGCTGCGGTCGCCGCAGTTGTATTCCATCATCCCTAGGTTGCCAATTTCGACCAGCGTGGCTTGTATTTCTTCGCCATAGCGTGCGCTCATTCGTTGCATCACGTCGCGCTGGATAGGCACGGCGGCAGGGCAGTTGTCGGCCATGTCATGGATGCTGGCAACGGTGGAGCGCTGCACGAGTGTTTGGTAATTGTCCGGGCCAAATATTTTTCCCGATGTGGTGGCCGCAGCTTCCGCCAGCGGTAGAGCTTGGCTGTATTTGCCTTGGTTGCGCAGGGCGCGTGCAAGATTCATTTGTATGGATGCAATGTGGCTTTCCCCGATTTCCTTTACGTCCAGTAGTGGGTCGGCCAGCATTGCCTGCATCAGCGCGATGCTCTTGTCTATTTCTCCGGAGCGGCGCAATGCATCCGCTAGGTTCTCGCGAATTATGATGGCGCGTTGTGCATCCTTCGGAGAAAGCTGGCGTTGCAACGCATCTGCTTTTACCCATGCGGGCAATGCCTGTTCGATTTGTAGTTGCTGGTGGTGGAATATGCCGCGTGCGAAAGCGGCATCTAACGCAAGCTCACTTTCTTGTTGCAAGCGCGCGTCGGCCTTGGCATCGGCTTCGGCCAGCAATGCGCCGGCTTCGCTGTAATTCGTGCTGCGGCTGACATAGGCCAGTGTGCGCACCAATGCGTAAGTGGTGCGCAGTGGTAATTCATGGTCAGCACCTAGCGCAGTGCTGAAATCGTGTATGGCTGCGCGCAGTTCTTCTACGCTGCGTTCGCCCTCACCAAGTGTCCGCCATGATTGCCCGAGCGCAGCATGGATGCTGCCGCTGACCATTGGGTCGTGGCCGAATTTCTTGTCGATTTCACGCGAGGCTAGCTCCAGCATGTCCTTAACCGTGGGGTCGCGCTCGAATGCAGCGCCACCTGGGGCGACTGCGCCTATCAAATCGTTGCTGAGAAACTCCACCACGGCCTCTGCACGCGCTGCCTGTTTTTCAGCAATGTCACGCTGCTGCTCTGTGATGTGTTGTTGTCGCTCGCTGCGTTGCCAGAAGTGCAGGCTGCACACCAGCCCAACGACCAGTGCGGTGAAGGCAGCGATTGCCCAAGGCCGCCGCGCACGGCTGCGTTCCAGCGCTTGTCGCAACGCGCTGGCATCGCGTTCGTCCTGCTGCCGTTGTTGCTGCTCGGTGCGGCGGGTTTCCAGTTGCCGCAGTTGTTGCGCCAGTTCGGCCACGCTGGCATGGCGGCGGGCCGGGTCGAGGTCGGTGGCGCGGGCGATGTCGGCCGCCAGCAGTTCATCGTCGATCCCGCGCTCCCAGCCCGGTGCCAGCGGCTGGTGCAGGTCGCCCACGACGAGCTGGTAGAGCACCACGCCCAGTGCATACAAATCGCTGCGGATGCTGGCCGATTGGCCGGCAATCAATTCCGGGGCCAGGTATAGCGGCGTGCCAGAGGTGTCGGTGCGGGTGGTGGTCAGGCCTAGCGAGGTGATGCCCAGCTCGGCCAGCCGCTCCGGTTGCAGCAGGCGGCTGTTGCCGAAATCGGTCAGGCGCGTGCGCCAGCCTTCGCCCTGCGCGGCCACCAGCACGTTGGAGGGCTTGATGTCCTTGTGCAGCACGCCCACGCCGTGCGCGGCGGCCACGGTATCGGCAATTTGCAGGAACAGGTGCAGCCGCTGTTCGCGCGACAGTGCGGCCAGCCGGCCGTCCTGTTCGGCCCATTCCGGCAGCGATTGCCCGCCGTATTCGCATTCGAGGAAGAACGGCGGCCGCTCGAAGTTCCAGTCCAGCACGCGGGCAAGGTCGTCGCGCTCGCCGAGGCTGTCGCGCAATACCCGCGCCAGCGTGGCCTCGCGTTTGATCGCGGACAGCCGTTCGCCATCCAGCGCGAACTTGAACACCCGCCCGTCGCGGCTGCGCGGCTGCCGCGCCAGCCAGACCTCGCTGCCGAGGGTGCGGCCAAGCAGGCGTTCGAGTTGAAAGTGCGGGCGCTCCGGCACCGCTTGCCCTGCGCTCAATTCCAACCCACTGGCGGCTTGCTGGCCCACCGTGACCCGTTCCACCGGCCCGTCGAAGCGGTAGCCGATGCGCGGCACGGTGACGATGCGCGGCTCGCCGGCGGCCTCCAACACCTTGCGCAGCTTGCCCACGGCGGTGGACAGCACGTGGTCCACTGTTGGCCGCCCAGCCCATATCTGATCGAACAGTTCCTGCTTGGTCACCACCTCGCCGACGTGGCGCAGCAGCAGCGACAGCACTTCCAGCGGGCGGTTCTCCATCTCCACCGCCAGCCCGGCGATGCGTAGCTCGCGCTGGGCTTCATCAAATTCCACCGGGCCGAAACGCCAGCGGTACAGGGTGGTGGGCGGCGTATAGGAAGTGTTCATGTGGCCGAGCATAGGTGGCGGCGGTGATGGCCGGCAACACCGCTGCGCGGGCTGCTTGAAGTGCAAGTTGTTGATTCAAAAGAAGCGGATGCCCTGCGTTGAATGTCTTGAAGGTTTCTTGAAGGTTGCGTGAGGACTTGGAGGGTGGGCGGCGGCAAGCATCGGCCCATCCCAGCCAATCTGGCTGGTGGCTTTCATCACCGACTTGGGGGCGACATGAACATGACGACGAAGGCGATGCAGGGCGGCAAGGGCGCAATGGGGTTGTTGGCGGCGACGTTGCTGGCGTTGTTGTTGGTATCAGGCTGCAAGAGCGAGGCGCGGGTGAACTGCGAGAAGGGCGCCGATGCCCTTGGGGCCGACAAGGCTCCCTGCAAAAACCTGTAACCCGGCTTCCAAGGGGAGACGAACGATGAACATGACGCGATGGCTGCCGCCGGTGTTGGCGGCGCTGTTACTGGCCGCTTGCGGCAAGGGTGCCGAAGGGCAGGCTCCAGCAATGGATGAGGCCGGCGACAAGACCGCCGATGCAGGCAACCCGCCACCGGCGCAACTTGCTGGCGGTGGGGACGCTGGCGTCGCCAAGGTGGCGAATGTGGGGGGCGAACGCCTGCTGATGCCGCCAAACTGGTTCCCCAAGGACTGGGATAAGGGCGCTTACCGTGGCGCGGAACCGGGCATCCAGCCCGATTTGCGCCACAAGTTGCAGCAGGAGTTGATGTTGACCGAGCCGTTCCGGCTGTGGGCGGTGGCCAATGACCAGGGCATCGACGAGAAATTCGAGCCGGCCTGGGTGTGGTGGGCGGCATTGCGCTCGTGCGAACGCGGCATCCAGATGAGTGAAGACCTCGGCGGCGAGTTCGGCGACCGCGAGCGCGGCAAGGCGTCCTTGACCACCGCACGCAATGAATTGAAGGCATTTGCCGCCGCCCAGCCGGCAGACATCACGATGTATTTCACCGCCAAGCTCGGCCAATGGAATGCGCAGACCGGCCGTTTCGGTTTGGGCGAGCTGGGCCGTGCCTGGAACATCAATGCGCTGGAGGTTGAAAAGAGTGTGGATGAACTGTTCCCGGGCGGAACCAGTGTGCAGCTTTACACCGATGCCAACGGGCAGGCGCTCTCCGAGTTGTTTGCCTACGGCACCAGCGTGCAGTGCGTTGCAGCCGATGGTGGCTCCTATTACCAGCTTGGCCCGCAGCGGAATTGGAAGGTGGTCTTCGGCGAAATCGAAAGCGGCATGGGCGGGCTGCTTTACCAGAAGTCACGGCCCATCTTGCCCGCCGTGAACATGACGCGGGAAGAAGCGGCTGCTTTTGCTGGCCGCAACCCCGAGCGCAAGGTGATGGTGGCAGTCACCTTCGGCCCACATTCGCGCGGTTTGTCGGGCACGGCCAACGTCTCGCAGGTATGGGCCGCGTTGCGTAAGGCGGAAATAACCGATGCGCTGGATGGCGTGGTGCTGGCGACGCGCACGTATTGAACGACGCGGTGCGGGTGAACGAACAGAACGCGAAGCCGGGAAAACCGTGATTTCCACAACCGACAGGAGCAAACCCATGAGCATCAAGCACGTTGCAAGAGCCGCCACGGCTGCATTGCTGGTTTCGCTGTTGGCCGCGTGCGGCAACGGCTTCGCCGGCGAGTACGGGCATGACGTCCGGGGCCAGTGGCAGACCGTCATGACCTTCAAGGGCAACGGTGAAGTGGAGTTGGAGCTGATGGGCAACATCATGGTCGCCAAGTACGAGGTCAAGGACGGCAAGGTCCATGTCACCGGCGGCCAGGGCGGGCAGACCCAGGCCCTGCGCATCGACGAAAACGGCTGCATCGACGGCGGCATGCTGTTCGGCACGCTGTGCAAGAAGAAGTGACCGGCAACCATCAATCATCATTCACGGGGGACGACGCCATGAACGCACGCAGTTTTCTTTTCTTCGACACGATGGTCACGCCGAAGATCATCACCTTCATCTACTGGCTGCTGCTGGCCGCCGCCGTATTGGGCGGGCTGAGCGCCGTAATCAGCGCCTTCGGCATGTTCCGCTACAACGGCTGGGCCGGGTTCGGCATGTTGGTGGTGTCGCCGTTCGTGGTCATCTTCGGCGCGCTGGTGGCGCGCATCTACTGCGAAATCATGATCGTGCTGTTCAAGATCAACGAGGCGTTGCAGGACATACGCAGGAAGTGACGCGGTGGGCGCTACGCCTTCACGATGTGCCGGTTGCCGCAGGCACCGGGCTTGCCCGGTGTTTGGCTTTGCCGATGGCGCTGCATGCGGGGCATGCCCCGCATCTACGAGTTGCCGCAATGTGGGAGCGAGCTTCGCTCGCGATGCCTTGGGGCTTTGTCGGTAACGCCATCGCGGACATGGGCCGGCTCCCGTCTTGTCCACCCGCCCATGCCTGGTTTGATGGCGAGGCACTTCGATGGCTGGAGAAAACACAATGATTACGACCAAGGTATCCATGCAATGCCGCTTGCTTTCCGGCTTGCTGCTGGGTGTGCTGTTGATGCCCATGTCGGCGTGGGCGCTGGACAGGGGCAAGCAGGTAACGCTCAGCCAGAAGGATGCGGCCGAGCGCATGATGGCAACGCTGGAGGATGCGGTATGGGCGGCCGATGGCCAGGCCGCCGACAAGCAGGTGTACGTGGTCTACAACACCGATTGCGCATGGAGCAAACGCTTTTACGAGGAGTCGCGGGCATTGGCGGGCAAGCTGCAACTGCGCTGGATTGCCGCCACCGGCAATGCCGCGCCGGATGTGGTGACCAGCCGCAATGCCGGTGCCGTGGGCAGGAGTTTTGCCGGTGCCGGCGCGCGGGTGGAAGACATGGCCCGGGCACGGCGTGCGATTGCATACAACCACGGGGTGCAGGTCAGCATTGACCACCAGTTGCGCGGGCAGGACAACTCGCGCACCTTTGCCTACCCCACGCTGGTCTATCGCACGGCACGCGGCACCAAGGTGGTGGCGGGCAACCCGGCCAATCTGGCCGCACTGGCGGGCGAGGTGCTTGCGCAGCCGGCCAAGGCGGGCCACGTTCCCGCCGGAATTGCCCTGACCGCACAGCCGGTGCGCGTGGTGTCCAGCCGCAACCTGCCCAAGTGGAACAACGATGGGGCGTCAGCGGCGGTGATCCATGCCTTGCCTTCTTTGCAATCGCCGCCAATACACAAGCTGGAACCCAACTATCTGCTTCCCGTTCGGGGCGTGGTTGAAGGAAGCGAGTGGCTTGAGCTTGATGTATGGGGCGACGGCACGCCGGGCGGCTATGTCCACGACCCGCTGATGGCGCGGCTGGCGCAGTTGGATTTCAGGGTCAAGCCGGTGGCGGACATCTACCAGTCGGCAGGCCAGAACCCGGCACGCAGCTTCCCCGATGCCCAAGCGCCCGTGTTGGAAATGCTCAAGCCGGGTGAGCGTGTGCGCCGTGTTGGCGTGGTTGAGTTGGGCGGGCGCACCTGGGACAAGGTGGTGCTGTATGCAGACGGCTCCGGGGGCTATGTCTTGCGGTGAACGGCTGCGTCATGTCGGCGGCTGTGGGTAGTGCTGCAACGGGTGGCGAGTAAAACGGCAGCTTGATTTTTCATATCAAGCTTAAAGAGTGATGGAGCTTCCACGTGGGCGGATTAGTGGTTTTTATCGGGCTGGTCATCATTGCAGCGGCTATTCCCTTCTACGTGAAAGGCATTCGCATGATGCTGGCCATACGTAAATATGAATTCGAGAACCGAACCGATGGCGGTGTCGTCAGGTTCAAGGATTTCGAGGCAACTCACGCGCATCGCAGAAAGGAGACGATGGCGCGCCTCATTCAATGGGTTGCAGTTGTCATTGCTTTGGTGGGCTGCGGCGTGGTCGCAACCGGCTTTGTGATGTTGGGGCGTTAACGCCAGTGGTTGTTGGCGTGAAGGGGCAACGGGAGGAGTGCAATGACATGGCATTGGCGCAACGGCAGGCTTCTGTCGCCACAAGAAGCGTCGGCAGAAGATGAAGGCCTCGCGCGCTCGATAATTGGTGCGCTATTGGCGTTGGTATGCGGCGTGGCAGCGTGGTTTTTGATGGGCGGCATGTGGGATGGGCCGCTCAAGAAAGTGATTCTACTGACGGCATGTATTGGCGCGTTTTGGCTGGGTAGTCGCTTCACCCGCCCTCTCTTGCGGGGGTTGCGCTGGCTATTTGTCATCGGTCTTGGCTTGGCAGCCGTTGTGTGGTTCTTCAAATCAGGTGGTGCGTAACCCATTGGCGGCAACGGTGCATAACGGGCGGCATATCGCCACAATAGGCGCATCCCCATGCTGCCCGAACCGGATGCCATGACCGACCTGTACGCAGAAGCACTTTCGACCTTCGCCACGTTGTTCGACGAGGCCAAGGCCAGCAACGAGATCGAACCGAGTGCGATGACCGTGGCCACCGCCGATGCCGATGGCCGGCCGTCGGCGCGCACGGTGTTGCTCAAGGGCTTCGACGAACGTGGTTTCGTGTTCTACACCCACCTGGACAGCCGCAAGGGCCGCGAACTGCATGAAAACCGGCAGGCGGCATTGTTGTTCCTGTGGCGCAGCCTGCGCGAAGCCGGGGTGCAAGTGCGGGTGGATGGCGATGCGCAGTTGGTGGGCGCTGCCGAAGCCGATGCCTATTTCGCCTCGCGCCCGCGCATGAGCCAGATTGGCGCGTGGGCGTCGATGCAGTCGCAACCGCTGGCCTCGCGCGAAGCGTTCGAGCAGCGCTTGCAGAAATTCGAGGCGCAATTCGAAGGCCGTGACGTGCCGCGCCCGGATGGCTGGAGCGGCATCCGCATCGTGCCGCAGCGCATCGAGTTCTGGTATGGCGCGAACTTCCGCCTGCACGAACGCTGGTTCTATGAGGCCGATGCGGCAGGCAACTGGAGCAAGCGGTTGCTGTACCCGTGAGCGCTCGCCGTGCGTTCGCGCGGCTTTCCTCTTTTGTTCGATGATGAATGGAGTTGTCATGCGCAAGGTTGTTCGTTTCCGCTTTCTTCCGCTGCTGGCCGTTGCCGCGCTGATGCTGTCGGCTTCGGCGCAGGCCCAGTTGCGTCTGGGTGACCTGCTGGACAAGGTGGGCAGTTCCAGCGCCCGTTTGCAGGGCAAGAGCGAGGGCGTCATCACCACCTCGCTGGCCGATGCGGTTTACGCCGATCCGTCGCGCGACACTGTGCCGCTGCCGCAGGTGCGGCCGTTGTCGTCGCTGCGTACATCTACGCAGGCGCCGTTGTTGCTGCAACCGGGGTATTACGGCATGCAGGTACAGAGTTATTGCCTGCATGCAGGCACTTACGGGCCGGGCAATGGCGAGGGCTATCTGTATGCACCGCCGCTGGGCAAGGGCCGGGAGCTGGTCACTGCCATCGTGCGCAATTCGGTGCAGCACCCGGAGGTTGCGCAGCACGATATCCAGTTGTTGCTCTGGGCGATTCTGTCGCGCACCAAGCTGCAGGACATGAGCCCGCAGTTGCAACGGGCCGCCACCAGCTTGCTGTCGCCGGAGCAGTACGCGGCATGGATGCGCGGTGCGGCGTTCGACATGCTGCGCGAGAAAGCGATGCAGGCGCTGATGCAGAACGCTTCGCCGCAGTTGCGGCAGGTATTGCAGGCCGAGGCACAACTGCGCTCGATGCTGGGTTCGGCGAGCAGCAGTTACGCGCAGATCGAGCAGGTGGCGGTGTTGGCGGGCATGGCACCGATGGGCGAGGGCAGCCAGGAGGTGCCTTCCGGCCGCTGGTCGCGGCATCCGGATGGCTATTGGGTGCGCTACCTGCCGTCGGGTTATACCTCTACCCGGCTGGAGGTGTGGGTCGAAGAAGGCAGTGCGGCGGTGGGGCGCGAGTTCGACCCGGCGCAGCACATCGCCGTGCCCGGCAACACCGCGCGCCAGCGTTTGGTCCAGTCGGCACGGGAGCGCCAGTGATGGTGGCCGGGAGCGCGGCATGAGCGGCCCGCGCCGCATCGTCTGCCTGACCGAGGAGCCGACCGAAACCCTGTATGCGCTCGGCGAGCAGGAGCGCATCGTCGGCATCAGCGGTTTCACCGTGCGTCCGCCGCAGGCGCGGCGCGAGAAGCCCAAGGTCAGCGCCTTCACCAGCGCCAAGGTGGAGGAAATCCTCAAGCTCAAGCCCGATCTGGCGATCGGGTTTTCCGACATCCAGGCCGACATTGCTGCTGAATTGATCCGCCGCGGCGTGGAAGTGTGGATCGCCAACCACCGCAGCGTCGCCGGCATCCTCGATTACATCCGCCGGCTCGGTGCGCTGGTCGGGGTGGCGGCGCGTGCCGAGGCCTATGCCAATGAGCTGCAACGCGGGCTGGATGCCATCGCCGTGCAGGCGGCATTGCTGCCGCGGCGGCCGCGGGTGTACGTGGAGGAATGGGACGAGCCGATCATCACCGGCATCCAGTGGGGTGCCGAACTGGTGGAGATTGCCGGCGGCATCGACGTGTTCCCGGAGCTGTCGCGCGAGCCATTGGCGAAGGCGCGCATCCTTGCCGATGGCGACCCGGTGATTGCGCGCAACCCGGACATCATCATCGGCTCGTGGTGCGGCAAGAAATTCCGCCCCGAGCGGGTGGCTGCACGGCCGGGCTGGGCGGCGATCAACGCGGTGCGCGACGGCGAACTGCACGAGGTCAAGTCGCCGCTCATCCTGCAACCGGGGCCGGCGGCGGTGACCGATGGCGTGCAGGCCATCGCCGGCATCATCCAGTGCTGGGCGCAGCGGCAGGCGTAGGCGCACCTTGCTGCGCGATGGGGCTATGCCATTTGAATCCCCGCGCAGGGATGTGCGTGCTGTTGCGGAAGGATCTGCATGCAAGCCCCATCGCGCACTGAAGTGCGCTCCTACGGCGGACTGCCCGGTGCCAGCCCGGTGTAGCGCGCACGCGGGCGGATCAAGGTGCCCAGCGCCTGCTGTTCCAGTGCATGTGCCAGCCAGCCGGTCAGGCGCGCGGTGGCGAACATCACCAGTGCGTGCGCGGCCGGCAATTCGTGCACGAAGCAGATCGCCGCGAGCAGGCCGTCGATGTTTGGATGTTGGCCGCTGTGCTCGGCGGTGGCTGCCAGCACCGCTTCGACGTGCTGCATGCGCGGTGTGCCGCCGCGCAGTTCGCGCAACTGGCGCAATAGCTCGCCACCGCGCGGGTCGCCATCGGGGTAGAGCAGGTGGTTGAAGCCGGGTAGTTCGTCGCCGCGCCGCCAGCGTTCGGCGATGAAGGTGGCCGGCGTGCCGCTGGCCTGTGCATCAAGCAGCAGCGCATGCGCGCGCGCGGTGGCGCCGCCGTGGCGCGGGCCGGACAATGCGGCCAAGCCAGCGCTGACGGTGGCGTGCAGGTGCGCGCCGGTGGAGGCGACCACGCGCGCGGCGAAGGCCGACACGTTCAGTTCGTGGTCGGCGCACAGTATCAGCGCCGAGCGCAGCAGTTCGGCGAAACCGGCGTCACCCGGCCGCCATGTGTCGGCGAGCAAGCGGTGCACCGGGCGCGTGTCGGGCTGCGCGCCAACCAGCAGCGCGGCGTTCTGCCGCAGCAGCAGCGCGGCGACTTCGCGCCGTACCGGTGCGGCGGCATTGAGCGACTGCCGTTGTTCCAGCGCCAGCAGCGGGATGCAGGCCATCGTGCGCTCCAGTGGCGGCAGCGTGGCGTCCAGTGCCAGCGTGGCGATGGGTTGCGGCCACGGTGCGGGCGGGGCCGCCGCGAACGGGTCTTGCTCCTCGCCTTCCCACAACAGCCGTGCGATGTCTTCCAGCGTCGCTCCGCCGTGCGCTGCCGCCACCGCCGAGCGGCCACGGTAATAGGGCGCGTCCGGGCGAATCAGCGAGATGCGTGTTTCCAGCACCGGCAGGCCGCGGTCAAGGCTCTGCGCGGCACCACGCGCTGCGCCGCTGCGACCGCCGCGCTTGCGCTGCGCCAGCCGCTCCACTTCCGCGCGCAGATACACCCGGCTGCGCGGGTCGGGGCCGGGGCGCGAACTCAACTGCCCACGGCTGACGTAGGCGTACAGCGTGGCCGGGCTGATGCCGAGCAGGGTGCAGGCGGCGCTGGCCGGGATCAGTTCAGGGTCGGGCGGGTTGGAGGGTGTATTCAATATGTTGATTTACTGAATCAAGATTGATCAATGCGTGTAATGGTGCCAGATTGTGCGTCATCGCGGAACGGCCCCGCCGTCGCCGCCCGATCAGGAGCCAAGCCATGAGCCTCACTTCCGCCGGCGCCAACTTCCGCGCCGCCCTTGCCGCCGAACAGCCCTTGCAGGTGATCGGCGCGATCAATGCCAACCACGCGCTGTTGGCCAAGCGCGCCGGCTACAAGGCCATCTATCTGTCGGGCGGTGGCGTCGCCGCCGGTTCGCTGGGCCTGCCTGACCTGGGCATCAATACGCTGGAAGACGTGCTGATCGACGTGCGCCGTATCACCGACGTCTGCGACCTGCCGCTGATGGTCGATATCGACACCGGTTTCGGCCCGAGCGCGTTCAACATCGCGCGCACGGTGAAGTCGCTGATCAAGGCCGGCGCGGCGGCGTGCCATATCGAGGACCAGGTGGGCGCGAAGCGTTGCGGCCATCGTCCGGGCAAGGAGATCGTCACGCAGGGCGAAATGGTGGACAGGGTGAAGGCCGCCGCCGATGCCAAGACCGACCCGGATTTCTTCCTGATCGCGCGCACCGACGCCATTCAAGTCGATGGCGTGGATGCGGCTATCGAGCGCGCCATTGCCTGCGTCGAGGCCGGTGCGGATGGCATCTTTGCCGAGGCCGCCTACGATCTGGATACCTACCGCCGCTTCGTCGATGGGGTGAAGGTGCCGGTGCTGGCCAACATCACCGAGTTCGGCAAGACCCCGCTGTTTTCGCGCGACGAATTGGCCTCGGCCGGCGTTGCCATCCAGTTGTTCCCGCTGTCGGCGTTCCGCGCGGCCAACAAGGCGGCGGAGAATGTGTACGAGGCGATCCGTCGCGACGGCCACCAGCAGAACGTGGTGGCTGCGATGCAGACGCGCGAAGAGTTGTACGACCGCATCGGTTACCACGCCTTCGAGCAGCAGCTCGATGCGTTGTTCGCCGCGAAGAAGTAAGGCTGTTCCCTTCTCCCTCCGGGAGAAGGTGGCGCGAAGCGCCGGATGAGGGTCGGGCGGAGCTCTCGTGTAATTGAATATTGCGAGGCTTCGCCCGACCCTCACCCCAACCCCTCTCCCGGAGGGAGAGGGGCTTCAAAAACCCTGCTTTCCATTGAGGTGCACGTCATGTCCGAATCCACCACCGCCCCCGGCTTCAAGCCGAAGAAATCCGTCGCCCTGTCCGGCACCGCCGCCGGCAATACCGCGTTGTGCACGGTCGGCCGCTCCGGCAACGACCTGCACTACCGCGGCTACGACATCCTCGACCTGGCCACCACCAGCGAGTTCGAGGAAATCGCCCACCTGCTGGTGCACGGCAAGCTGCCGACCCGCGCCGAGCTGCGTGCCTACAAGGCCAAGCTGAAGTCGCTGCGCGGCATCCCGGCAGCGGTCAAGGCCGCGCTGGAAGAACTGCCGCCGTCGGCGCACCCGATGGACGTGATGCGTACCGGCGTCTCGGTGCTGGGCTGCGTGTCGCCGGAGAAGGATGACCACAATCACCCCGGCGCGCGCGACATCGCCGACAAGTTGATGGCCTGCCTCGGCTCGATGCTGCTGTACTGGTACCACTGGAGTCACAACGGCCGCGTCATCGACGTGGAAACCGACGACGACTCCATCGGCGGCCACTTCCTGCACCTGCTGCATGGCGAGCAGCCGGCCGACTCGTGGGTCAAGGCGATGCACACCAGCCTGATCCTGTATGCCGAGCATGAGTTCAACGCTTCGACCTTCGCCTGCCGCGTCATCGCCGGCACCGGCAGCGATATGCATTCGTGCATTGCCGGCGGTATCGGCGCACTGCGCGGACCCAAGCATGGCGGCGCGAATGAAGTCGCGTTCGAGGTGCAGAAGCGCTACGAAACCCCGGACGAGGCCGAGGCCGACATCAAGGCGCGCGTGGAAAAGAAGGAAGTGATCATCGGCTTCGGCCACCCGGTCTACACCGTGTCCGATCCGCGCAACAAGGTGATCAAGGACGTGGCGTGCGAGCTGTCGGCCGAGCAGGGCAACATGAAGATGTACGATATCGCCGAGCGCCTGGAATCGGTGATGTGGGACATCAAGAAGATGTTCCCGAACCTGGACTGGTTCAGCGCGGTCAGCTACCACATGATGGGCGTGCCGACCGCGATGTTCACCCCGCTGTTCGTCATCGCCCGCACCGCCGGCTGGAGCGCGCACATCATCGAGCAGCGCATCGACGGCAAGATCATCCGCCCGAGCGCGAACTATACCGGCCCGGAAGACCAGCAGTTCGTGCCGATCGACAAGCGCACTTGATACCCGGCTCCCTCCCTTTCGTGCAAAGCACGAAGGGGAGGGTTGGGGAGGGGTGCTTTCAGTTGCTGCATGAAAGCCCCAAAGCACCCCCTCCCAACCTCCCCCTGCTCGCTATGCGAGCAAGGGGAGGGGCAACAGCCTTCCCCTGCACACGGGAGAAGTGATGTTTCCTCCGATCCTCAGGCCAGCCATGAACAGCCAGCACCGCAAATCCCTCCCCGGCACCACGCTGGACTACTTCGACGCGCAAGCCGCCATCGATGCCATCACTCCCGGCGCCTGGGCCACGCTGCCCTACGTCTCGCGCGTGCTGGCCGAAAACCTGGTGCGCCGCTGCGACCCGGCCATGCTGACCGCTTCGCTCAAGCAATTGATAGACCGCAAGCGCGACCTCGATTTTCCGTGGTTCCCGGCGCGCGTGGTGTGCCACGACATCCTCGGCCAGACCGCATTGGTCGATCTGGCCGGCTTGCGCGACGCCATTGCCGAAAAGGGCGGCGACCCGGCAAAGGTCAATCCGGTGGTGCCGGTGCAGTTGATCGTCGATCACTCGCTGGCGGTGGAGTGCGGCGGTTTCGACCCGGATGCGTTCAACAAGAACCGCGCCATCGAGGACCGCCGCAACGAGGACCGCTTCCACTTCATCGACTGGACCAAGCTGGCCTTCGAGAACATGGACGTGATCCCGCCCGGCAACGGCATCATGCACCAGATCAATCTGGAGAAAATGTCACCGGTGGTCTACGTGCGTGATGGCGTGGCGTTCCCGGATACCTGCGTCGGCACCGATTCGCACACCCCGCACGTGGATGCGCTGGGCGTGATTGCGGTGGGCGTCGGCGGGCTGGAAGCGGAGAACGTGATGCTCGGTCGCGCCTCGTGGATGCGCCTGCCCGACATCATCGGCGTCAAGCTCAGCGGCAAGCCGCAACCGAACATCACCGCCACCGACGTGGTGCTGGCGCTGACCGAATTCCTGCGCAGGGAGCGCGTGGTCGGCGCGTGGCTGGAGTTCTTCGGCGAGGGCGCCTCGGCGCTGACCATCGGCGACCGCGCCACCATTTCCAACATGTGCCCGGAATACGGCGCCACTGCGGCGATGTTCCACATCGACCAGCAGACCCTGGACTACCTGCGCCTGACCGGCCGCGAGGAAGCGCAGGTGCAACTGGTCGAGAACTACGCCAGGACCACTGGTCTGTGGGCCGATGCGCTGGCTACCGCGCAGTACGAGCGCGTGCTGGAATTCGACCTGTCCAGCGTCGTGCGCAACATGGCCGGCCCGAGCAACCCGCATCGCCGCCTGCCGGTGTCCGACCTCGCCGAACGCGGCATCGCCGACGAGGCCAAGCTGGCAAGCGGCAAGGGCGAGGAAGCACAGGGCCTGATGCCCGACGGTGCGGTGATCATCGCCGCCATCACCTCCTGCACCAACACCTCCAACCCGCGCAACGTGATCGCCGCCGGCCTGCTGGCGCGCAACGCCAACGCGCGTGGCCTCGTTCGCAAGCCGTGGGTGAAATCCTCGCTGGCGCCGGGTTCCAGGGCGGTGCAGTTGTATCTGGAAGAGGCCGGCCTACTGCCTGAGCTGGAACAGTTGGGCTTCGGCATCGTCGGCTTCGCCTGCACCACCTGCAACGGCATGAGCGGCGCGCTCGATCCGAAGATCCAGCAGGAGATCATCGCGCGCGACCTGTACTCGGTGGCGGTGCTGTCGGGCAACCGCAATTTCGACGGCCGCATCCATCCCTATGCCAAGCAGGCGTTCCTGGCCTCGCCGCCGCTGGTGATAGCCTACGCCATCGCCGGCACCGTGCGCTTCGACATCGAGAAGGACGTGCTGGGCGTGGATGCCGACGGCAACGCGGTGCGGTTGAAGGACATCTGGCCGAGCGACGCCGAGATCGACGCGGTGGTGAAGGCATCGGTGAAGCCCGAACAGTTCCGCAGCGTCTACGACCCGATGTTCAACGTGCGCGTCGAGCACGGCCGCAAGGTCAGCCCGTTGTATGACTGGCGGCCGATGAGCACCTACATCCGCCGCCCGCCGTACTGGGAAGGTGCGCTGGCCGGCGAACGCACGCTCAAGGGCATGCGCCCGCTGGCGGTGTTGCCGGACAACATCACCACCGACCACCTGTCGCCGTCGAACGCGATTCTGGCGTCCAGCGCCGCCGGTGAATACCTGGCGAAGATGGGCCTGCCGGAAGAGGACTTCAATTCCTACGCCACCCACCGCGGCGACCACCTGACCGCGCAGCGTGCCACCTTCGCCAACCCCAAGCTGTTCAACGAGATGGTGCGCAACGACGATGGCAGCGTGCGGCAGGGCTCGCTGGCGCGAGTGGAGCCGGAAGGCAAGGTGATGCGCATGTGGGAAGCGATTGAAACCTACATGCAGCGCAAGCAACCGCTGATCATCATTGCCGGTGCCGACTACGGCCAGGGCAGCTCGCGCGACTGGGCCGCCAAGGGCGTGCGTCTTGCGGGCGTGGAAGCCATCGTCGCCGAAGGCTTCGAGCGCATCCACCGCACCAACCTGGTCGGCATGGGCGTGCTGCCGCTGGAGTTCAAACCCGGCACCGATCGCAACACGCTGGGCATCGACGGCACCGAAACCTACGACGTCGTCGGCGAGCGCACGCCCGGTGCCGAACTGATCCTGCTGATCCATCGCAAGGGCGGCGGCACGGCCGAAGTGCCGGTGATCTGCCGGCTGGATTCGGACGATGACGTGGCGACCTACGAGGCCGGCGGCGTGCTGCAGCGCTTTGCGCAGGACTTCCTCGAAGCCAGCGCCGCTTGATACTGTGAACTCCATGAAGATGTGTTGGCACCATTGATGAAGCGGTGATCCTGCCGTTCCAGCCCGTGGAATGGGTCAATCGCAGCCGGGTGAAGCCGTTCCCGGCTGCGGTTAATCCGGCAGTTGGAGTGGCCCCCATGTTCAGGATCGGCTACACGCGGGAGCATCCACGGAAATACGGGCAACGCGTTGTCATCCGGTAGAATTTCCCGTCGAAATCCAGCCTGGCCGGGCGTTGCAGGGCAGGCTTCATCTGCGCACGGGGTCTGCATGCATATCAGGGAAAGCACCATCGAGCAGGAGCTGATCGAAAAGCTCGGGCAGCTCAAGTACACGCTGCGGCCCGATATCCGCGACCGTGCCGCCATGGAGCGCAACTTCCGCGAGAAGTTCGAGGCCCTGAACCGGGTCAAGCTGACCGACGCCGAGTTCCAGCGCCTGCTGGACGGCATCGTCACCCCGGACGTGTTCAAGGCCGCGCACACGCTGCGCCACCGCAACGCCTTCACCCGCGACGACGGCACCCCGCTCAACTACACGCTGGTGAACATCAACGACTGGTGCAAGAACGACTTCGAGGTCGCAAGCCAGCTGCGCGTCAATACCGATTACAGCCACCATCGCTACGACGTGCTGTTGCTGATCAATGGCGTGCCCGTCGTGCAGATCGAGCTGAAGACGCTGGGCATCAATCCGCGCCGGGCCATCGAGCAGATCGTCGAATACAAGAACGACGTGGGCAACGGCTACGCCCGTACGCTGCTGTGCTTCATCCAGCTGTTCATCGTCAGCAACCGCGACGCCACCTACTACTTCGCCAACAACAACACGCGCCACTTCGCCTTCAACGCCGATGAGCGCTTCCTGCCCATCTACCAGTACGCCGCGCCGGACAACAGCAAGATCAGCGGGCTGGATGCCTTTGCCGATGCCTTCCTGCCCAAGTGCACGCTGGGGCAGATGATCAGCCGCTACATGGTGCTGGTGGCCAGCGAGCAGAAGCTGCTGATGATGCGGCCCTACCAGATCTACGCCGTCAAGAACATCGTCGAGTGCATCGACAAGAACCTGGGCAACGGCTACATCTGGCACACCACCGGTAGCGGCAAGACGCTCACCAGCTTCAAGGCCTCCACCCTGCTCAAGGCCAACCCGGCCATCGACAAGTGCCTGTTCGTGGTGGACCGCAAGGATCTGGATCGCCAGACCCGCGAAGAGTTCAACCGCTTCCAGGAAGGCTGCGTCGAGGAAAACACCAACACCGAATCCTTGGTGCGGCGGCTGGTGTCCGACGATGCCGCCGACAAAGTCATTGTCACCACCATCCAGAAGCTGGGCCGCGCGCTGGACCCGGCGCGCGCTGACTATTCCCAGCGGCTGGAGCCGCTGCGCCAGGCGCGCATCGTCTTCATCTTCGACGAATGCCACCGCAGCCAGTTCGGCGAGAACCACCAGGCCATCAAGGCGTTCTTCCCCAAGGCCCAGCTGTTCGGCTTCACCGGCACGCCGATCTTCGACGACAACGCCAGCTACAAGCGCATCGAAGGCGACGAGCAGACGCTGAAGACCACCGACGACCTGTTCCAGCAGTCCCTGCACGAATACACCATCACCCATGCCATCGAGGACAGGAACGTCCTGAAGTTCCACGTCGAGTACTACAAGCCGGATGGCAAGCACGCGCCCAAACCCGGCGAAACCCTGGCCAAGCGCGCCGTGGTGGATGCCATCCTGAGCAAGCACGATGCCGCCACCGGAGGCCGGCGCTTCAACGCGCTGCTGGCCACCGCCTCCATCAACGATGCCATCGCGTACTTCGACCTGTTCAAGGCGGCACAGGCCGAGAAGCAGCAGGCGGAGCCGGACTGGCAGCCGCTCAACATCGCCGCCGTGTTCTCGCCGCCCGGCGACGTCAGTGCCGACGTGCGCCAGTTGCAGGAAGACCTGCCGCAGGAGCTGGAAGACAACAAGCAGGACCCGGAAGCCAAGAAGGCGGCGCTGAAGGCCATCATTGCCGACTACAACGCGCGCTTTACCACCAACCACCGCATCGAGGAGTTCGACGCCTACTACCAGGACGTGCAGCAGCGCATCAAGGACCAGCAGTTCCCCAATGCGGACCTGCCGATGAAAGGCCGCGAGAAGCTGGACATCGTGATCGTGGTGGACATGCTGCTTACCGGCTTCGACAGCAAGTACCTCAACACCCTGTACGTGGACAAGAACCTCAAGTACCACGGGCTGATCCAGGCGTTTTCCCGCACCAACCGCGTGCTCAATGACACCAAGCCGTACGGCAACATCCTGGACTTCCGCGGCCAGCAGGCGGCGGTGGATGCCGCCATCGCGCTGTTCTCCGGGGCACGCAAGGACCAGGCGCGCGAAATCTGGCTGGTGGACACCGCGCCGGTGGTCATCGACAAGCTCAAGGAGGCGCGCGCCGCCCTCGACAGCTTCCTCGCCTCTCAGGGCTTGAGCGGCAAGCCGGAAGACATCGCCAACCTCAAGGGCACCGCAGCCAAGGTGGCCTTCGTCCAGCACTTCAAGGACGTGCAAAAGCTGCAGACCCAGCTGGACCAGTACACCGACCTGAGCGCCGAGCAGCGCGCACAGATCGAGACCATCCTGCCCAAGGACGAACTGCGCAGCTTCCGCGGCCAGTACCTGCAGAAGGCCGAAGAACTGCGCGCCGACCGCAAGAAGCCCGGCGGGCTGGACGAGGCCACGCGCAACGAAGTGGAGCAGCTCGACTTCGAGTTCGTGTTGTTCGCCTCCAGCACCATTGACTACGACTACATCATGAAGCTGATCGCCGACTACTCGGAGCAGGCGCCGGGCAAGGCCAGCATGAGCCGCGAGCAGCTGATCGGCCTGATCGCCAGTGACGCCAAGTTCATGGGCGAGCGCGAGGACATCAGCGCGTACGTGCGCGGCTTGAAGGCCGGCGAGGGCTTGAGCGAGGACGCCATCCGCGCCGGCTACGAGCAGTTCAAGGCCGACAAAGCCGCGCAGGACATGGCCGCGCTGTGCGAAAAGCACGGCCTGCCGGTGGCGGAGGTGCAGGCGTTCGTGGACGGCATTCTGTCCCGCCGCATCTTCGACGGCGAACAGCTCACCGAGCTGCTGGCCCCGCTCGATCTTGGCTGGAAGGCGCGCGCGCAGAAGGAGCTGGCGCTGATGGGCGACTTGCTGCCGCTGCTGAAGAAGCGGGCCGGTGGGCGCGAGATCGCCGGGCTCAAGGCGTACGAGGAGTGATGATGGTGACGCAAAGGGCGAAGGTGGCGATGCCGAGGCTTCGCCTCGTCGAGTTTCGCAATGATCAAGGGTGGTCCTTGTGGAGACTAAGCGACTTGGTCGAATTCTCTTCCGGTGGAACACCTTCGAAAGCAGAGCCACGCTACTGGGGCGGCGATATTCCTTGGATCAGTGCTTCTTCGATGTACGAGGCAGAAATTGCAGACTCAGACCTCAGAGTTACTTCGCAGGCGATTGGGAATGGCACGCGCCTCGCTCCGAGGGGAAGCCTGTTAGTGCTTGTACGCGGAAGCATGCTTTTTAACAGGGTGCCGATGGGTATTGCAGTCATCGATGTGGCATTTAATCAGGATGTGAAGGCGCTAAAGATTGGCTCTGGGCTCAATGCGAGATTTCTTCTGAATCAGCTCATCGCAATTAGTCCTCGCATTCCCATCGACGAGACTGGCATCGGCGCTGGGAAGATCGAGACAGACACGCTTGCCAATTTGCCGATCTATCTTCCGTCAGAGGCTGAACAACAAAAAATCGCCGACTGCCTGACCTCGCTGGACGAGATGATTGCCGCGCAGGGGCGCAAGGTGGAGGCGCTGAAGGCACACAAGCGCGGCCTGATGCAGCAACTGTTCCCCCGCGAAGGCGAAACCCGCCCCCGCCTCCGCTTCCCCGAGTTCCGCGATGCGCCGGAGTGGACGGAAAAGAAACTTTCCTCTTTGGTTGATCTAGTGTCTGGGATGCATCTCTCGCCAGACCAATACAGCTGCTCCGGAGAGGTTCCGTACTTCACGGGTCCATCAGACTTTACAAATTATGTGGGCGACGTGCGGAAATGGACCTCTCCCGCGTCAAGTGTCGCGATGCAGCACGACACGCTGATTACGGTGAAAGGGAGCGGAGTCGGTGAGTGCTGGTATTTGGAAATGCCGTTCGTAGCGATGGGCCGCCAGTTAATGGCCGTCCACGCGAAGACATCGTCAAGCCGATTTATCAACCAATTTCTCTTGACCAAGAGGACGCGTTTCGAAGATTTGGCGTCAGGTAACTTAATTCCTGGTCTTTCGCGAGGGGACATCCTCGATATGGTTGCGCCGTTTCCAAAGAAGGATGAACAACAACGCATCGCCGACTGTCTCTCCTCCCTCGACACCCGGATCACCGCCGAAACCCAGCAGCTTGCCGCGCTCAAGACCCACAAGCAGGGCCTGATGCAGCAGCTGTTCCCGGTGGCGGAGGTGGGTTGACCCATGGCGCCTGTGGACTTCCCGGCATTGACGGATTTGGCCCAACATCTTCGAACGGAGCTGACGGGCAAGAAGACGCTATTGCTCTACGCCTACAACGGCACGGGCAAGACGCGGCTCTCGGTGGCGTTCAAGGACATGGGCAAGCAGCAGGTGCCTGTGGCGCTGACCACTGAGGCGGGAGAGCCCATCCTTACCGAGGATGGCGAAGCCATTGAGGCCGACGGCGTCCAGGGCGACACGCTCTATTTCAATGCCTTTACAGAAGATCTGTTCAGTTGGGACAACGATCTGCAGAACGATCGGGTGCGGTCGCTGACGATCAACAAGGATTCGCGCTTCTTTGCTGGCCTTGACCAGTTGGAGATGGACAACCGTATCCGCCGATTGCTAGGCCGATACGCCGACTTCGACTTCCGAATCGACACGGGCAACTGGAAAGTGAGTTTCTCGCGCGAGGCCGAGGTGGCAGGCGAGCGGGTACTGGCGGAGGACATCAAGATCTCGCGGGGGGAAGAGAACATCTTCATCTGGTGCTTCTTCCTCGCCATCGTCGAGCTGGCGATGGATCCTGAGATCGAGGCGTACGGCTGGGTCAAGTATGTCTACGTGGACGACCCGATTTCATCGCTGGATGAGCACAACGCGATCACCGTCGCCAACCAGCTGGCGCAATTGCTCAAGCGGGAAGACAGTACGCTCAAAGCCGTTATCTCGACGCATCATCCGTTGTTTTTCAACGTGCTGTGCAACGAGATGAAGAAAGCCAAGCGCTTCTTTTTGGGCAAGGGCCGGGGAGGTGTTGGTTATACCCTTCGAGAAGAGAAGGGCGACACGCCGTCCTTCCACCACGTTGCGGCCCTGGCCGAGCTGTACCAGGCTGCCCAGGAAGATCGTCTGTTCACCCATCACTTCAACATGCTGCGCACGATCCTTGAGAAGACGGCCAGCTTCCACGGCCACAAGAATTTCTCGGCGTGCATCAAGCAGGCCGATGACGACCCGGACGGCATTCTGCATACGCGACTGATCAACATCATGAGTCACGGCAACTACTCACTGTTCGAGCCGCAGCAGATGCTGGACGAGAACAAAGCGCACTTCAGGCAGATACTCGACGGCTTTCTGGCGCGTTACGCCTTCAACCCGGAGCTGTTCCCTTCGGCGCCCGATGAGCTGGAGAACGCATGAGCGGCCTGATCCTCTACACCAGCGAGGACGGCAAGAGCCGTATCCAGCTGCGTGCCAATGGCCAAACCGTCTGGCTGACCCAGGCGGAGATGGCGGAGCTGTTCGACGTCAGCGCCGACAATATCAGCCTGCATCTGAAAAACATCTTTTCAGACAAGGAGTTGGAACCTGAACGAACTACCGAGGAATCCTCGGTAGTTCAACAGGAGGGCGGTCGCGCCGTGCGCCGGCCGGTCATGCTGTACAACCTCGACGCCATCCTGGCCGTGGGCTACCGGGTGCGCTCCCCGCGCGGTGTGCAGTTCCGCCGCTGGGCCAGCACGGCGCTGAAGGAATACCTGCTCAAGGGCTTCGTCATGGACGACGAGCGCCTGAAGAACCCGGATGGCCGGCCGGATTACTTCGACGAGATGCTGGCGCGCATCCGCGATATCCGTGCCTCGGAGAAGCGCTTCTACCAGAAGGTGCGCGACCTGTTCGCCCTGAGCGTGGACTACGACAAGACCGACCGCGCCACGCAGACCTTCTTCGCCACCGTGCAGAACATGCTGCTGTACGCCGTGACCGGGCAGACGGCAGCGGAGCTGATTCTGGCGCGCGCCAATCCCGACGAGCCGCACTTCGGCCTGCGTGCCTGGAGCGGTGGCCGGGTGCGCAAGCAGGACATCCTGATCGCCAAGAACTACCTCACAGAAGATGAGATCGACACCCTCAACCGGCTGGTGGTGATCTTCCTGGAAACCGCGGAGCTGCGGGCCAAGAGCCGCCAGGCCATTCCCATGCGCTTTTGGATGGAGAACGTGGGCCAGATCATCGCGTCCAACGGCTTTCCATTGCTGAAGAGCGCAGGCTCGGTCAGTCACGAGCAGATGGAAGCCGCCACCAGCGAGCGGTACCTCGCCTTTGACGCACAGCGCAAGCAGCAGGAGGCGCGCGCCGCCGATGCTGCCGACGCGGCCGAACTGGCAGCCATTGAAAACAAGATCAAACGACGCCTGAAACCATGACCGACGACGACCAGAAACAACTCGGCAAGACCCTGTGGGCTATTGCCGACCAGCTGCGCGGCAGCATGAACGCGGACGACTTCCGCGATTACATGCTCTCGTTCCTGTTCCTGCGCTACCTGTCGGACAACTACGAGGCAGCGGCGAAGAAGGAGCTGGGCTCGGACTATCCCGACCCCCAGACCATCGGCAACGGCGGCAAGACGCCGCTGTCGGTGTGGTACGCGGCCAACCCGGACGATATCGCTGCGTTCGAACAGCAGATGCGGCGCAAGGCGCATTACGTCATCCAGCCCAGGTACCTGTGGGGCAATATCGTCCACCTGGCGAAGACCCAGGACCGCGACCTGCTGGACACCCTGCAGAAGGGCTTCAAGCACATCGAAGAGGATTCGTTCGAGAGCGAGTTCCAGGGCCTGTTCTCGGAGATCAACCTGACCTCGGACAAGCTGGGCAGGAAGTACGAGGACCGCAATGCCAAGCTGTGCTCGATCATCAGCGAGCTGGCCCGCGGCATGGCGCTGTTCTCCACCGAGGCGGACACGCTGGGCGATGCCTACGAGTACTTGATTGGCCAGTTTGCCGCCGGCAGCGGCAAGAAGGCCGGCGAGTTCTACACGCCGCAGCAGATTTCCAACATCCTGTCGGCGATTGTGACGCTGGACAGCCAGGAGCCGAAGACCGGCCCGCGCGGCAAGCTGGACAGCGTGTTCGATTTCGCCTGCGGTTCGGGCTCGCTGCTGCTCAACATCCGCCAGCGCATGAAAAAAGCGGGCGGCAGCATCGGCAAGATCGTGGGCCAGGAATACAACATCACCACTTACAACCTGGCGCGCATGAACATGCTGCTGCACGGGGTGAAGGACACCGAGTTCGAGATCTACCACGGCGACACGCTGAAGAACGATTGGGACTGGCTGCGCGAAACCAACCCGGCGAAGAAACCCCGGTTCGACGCGGTGGTCGCCAACCCGCCTTTCAGCTACCGCTGGGAGCCGGGCGAGGCGATGGCGCAGGATTCGCGCTTCAAGAACCACGGCGTGGCACCCAAGAGCGCAGCCGACTTCGCCTTCCTGCTGCATGGCCTGCACTACCTGAAGGACGATGGTGTGATGGCGATCATCCTGCCGCATGGCGTGCTGTTCCGTGGTGGCAAGGAGGCGGATATCCGCCGCAAGCTGCTGGATGACGGCCACATCGACACGGTGATCGGTTTGCCGGCCAATTTGTTCTATTCCACCGGCATCCCGGTATGCATTTTGGTGCTGAAGAAGTGCAAGAAGCCGGACGATGTGCTGTTCATCAATGCGGCTTCAGCGGAGAACTTCACCAAGGGCAAACGGCAGAACCTGCTGGAACCAAAACACATTGAACGGATCATCTCGACCTATCGCGAGCGTAGCGAACATGAGCGGTATTCCCGCCGTGTGTCGATGGCAGAGATCGCCAGTGAGAAAAATGGCTACAACCTCAACATCTCGCGTTACGTCAGTACTGCTGAGGCGGAGAAGGAGATCGACCTGGCAGTGGTACATGCCGATTTGATGAAGATCGAGGCCGAGCTGGCTGAAGCGAAGGCACGGCATAACGGCTTTTTGGCTGAGCTGGGATTGGCACCTCTGCCATGAGCGATTTTGATGTACAGCCAAGCCATTCGTAGCCATGCCGTCACATGGTGTCGTGCAACAGCCGGAGCGCTCCCGTCATGAGTCCCTGTCTTTCAAGCCCCCAACTCCGCATCCCCGCCACCTACATGCGCGGCGGCACCAGCAAAGGCGTGTTCTTCCGCCTTCAAGACTTGCCGCTGGAGGCACAAACACCCGGCGCGGCGCGCGACGCGCTGCTGATGCGGGTGATCGGCTCGCCCGATCCCTACGGCAAGCACACCGACGGCATGGGCGGAGCGACGTCGAGCACCAGCAAGTGCGTGATCGTCGCCCCGGCCTCGGTGCCGGACCACGACGTGGACTACCTGTACGGGCAGGTGTCCATCGACACCGCGTTCGTGGACTGGTCGGGCAACTGCGGCAACCTCAGCACCGCGGTGGGGCCGTTCTCGATCGCCAACGGCTTCATTCCCGCCGAACGCATTCCGCGCGATGGCACCGTCACCGTGCGCGTGTGGCAGGCCAACATCGGCAAGACCATCCTCGTGCATGTGCCGGTCAGCGATGGGCAGGTACAGGAAACCGGTGACTTCGAGCTGGATGGCGTGACCTTCCCGGCGGCGGAGGTCGTGCTGGAGTTCATCGACCCGTCCGATGACGGTGAAGGCGAGGGTGGCTCCATGTTCCCTACCGGCAACCTCGTCGATGATCTCGACGTGCCGGGCATCGGCACGCTGAAGGCGACGATGATCACCGCCGGCATTCCCACCGTGTTCGTCAACGCCGCCGATATCGGCTACGACGGCACCGAGCTGCAACCGGCGATCAACGAGGACAAGGCGGCGCTGGCGAAGCTGGAAACCATCCGCGTGGCCGGCGCACTGCGCATGGGGCTGATAAAAACGCCGGAAGAGGCACTCAAGCGCCAGCACACGCCGAAGGTGGCATTCGTCGCGCCGCCGAAGCCCTACGTGTCCAGCAGCGGCAAGAGCATCGGGGCCGGTGACATCGACCTCAACGTGCGCGCGATGTCGATGGGCAAGCTGCACCACGCGATGATGGGCACGGCCTCGGTGGCCATCGCCACGGCGGCGGCCGTCCCCGGCACGCTGGTCAACCTCGCCGCCGGCGCCGGCACCCGTGAGGCGGTGCGCTTCGGCCATCCCTCCGGCACCCTGCGCGTGGGCGCGGCGGTGGCGCAGGTCGAGGGTCGCTGGGTGGTCACCAAGGCGGTGATGTCGCGCTCGGCGCGGGTGCTGATGGAAGGCGCGGTGCGGGTGCCGCAGGGCTGACCCACTAAAGAGTGCTGCTTGCCTCCTCCCCCCTTTGCGCTGCGCGAAAGGGAGGAAGCACAGGGCATTCGCGGCAAAACCAACCCGTAGGTGCCGGGCTTGCCCGGCACGGGGCATGCGCGGCAAGCCCCCTGCGGAGCAAGCCCCGCAGCTACGGTTCTCGTGCTTCCCTATACTTCAGGCGTCCATCGGAGAACGCCATGAACAACAGGAAGTGGAAGCCCATGCGCTGGGTGATGGTCGCCTTGGCGGCGCTGGCCCTGGTGGCCGGCTGCAAGCGCAACGAAACCGGCCAGCTCCCCGGTGCCAGCGGCGAGGCGATCCAGGCCAAGCAGGAAGAGGTCAAGGGATTCGCGCTGGTGCGCACCTGGCCGGACCAGAAGGGCGGCGAGCTGGCGCTGGCGGTGGAGTTCTCCCGGCCGCTGGTCGGTACGCAGGACTTCGACAAGCTGCTGCGCTTCGAGGAGAAGGTCGGCACCGAGGACAGCAGCTGGTCGCTGTCCGACGACGGCAAGACCCTGCGCTACCCCTACGTCGAGGCGGCAAAGGATTACACCCTGATCGTGTCGGCCGACCTGCTCGCCGCCGACGGCAGCCGCCTCGGCAAGGACGTGCGCCAGCAGGTGTTCACCGGCGAACTGACGCCCGCGGCCGGCTTCGCCTCGCAGGGCAGCGTGCTGCCGGCGCGCGACAGCCGCGGCCTGCCGGTGGTGTCGGTGAACGTGCCCGAGGTCGACGTCGAGTTCCTGCGGGTGACCGAGAAGAACCTGCCGGCATTCTTCAGCCAGTACCAGCGCGGTGGCCGTCGCGGCAGTTGGGAGCTGGACAGCAACTACGGCCGCCACACCCCGATTTCGCAGTTGGCCGAGCCGGTCTACGTCAACCGCTTCGTGCTCGGTGGCGAGAAGAATGAGCGGATGCTGACCTACCTGCCGGTCCAGGACGTCAAGCAGTTGCAGCAGCCGGGCCTGTACTTTGCGGTGATGAAGCGCACCGGCAGCTTCGACAACGAGTACGACACCGCGTTCTTCACCGTCAGCGACATCGGCCTGCACACCCGCGCCTACAAGGACACGCTGTTCGTGCACACCGCCTCGCTGGCCAGCGGCGCGGCGGCGAAGAAGGTGGACCTGCGGGTCATCGACGCCAAGGGCGAGACCATCCTCAAGGGCCAGACCGACGCCAACGGCAACGCGCTGCTGAACTACACGCTCGACGCCGGCCACGTGCTGGTGGCCGCCAGCGGCAGCGACACCACGATGCTGCCGTTCAACCAGCCGGCGCTGGACCTGAGCGAATTCGCCGTGGCCGGGCGCCAGAACGCGTGGTTCGACGTGTTCGCCTGGTCCGGCCGCGACCTGTACCGCCCCGGCGAGACCGTGCGCGTGTCGGCGCTGCTGCGCGACAACGACGGCAAGCCGGTCAAGGCACAACCAGTGTTCCTGCGCCTGAAGCAGCCCGACGGCAAGGTGTTCCGCGAAACCCGGCTGCAACCGGGCGAGCAGGGCTATTTCGCGTTCGAGCAGGCCATTCCCGCCGAGGCGCCGACCGGCCGCTGGCAGGTGGAATTCCGCACCGACCCGGCCAGCAAGGAGGCGGTGCAGGGCATGACCCTGCGCATCGAGGAATTCCTGCCCGAGCGCATGAAGCTGGACCTGGACAGCGCGCAGAAGACGCTCAAGCCCGGCGAGCCGCTGAAACTGCAGGCCGATGCGGCCTACCTGTACGGCGCACCGGCCGACGGCAACCGCTTCACCGCGCGGCTGGCGGTGGCGGTGGAGCAGCACCCGGTCGAGTCGATGGCCGGCTGGTTCTTCGGCGACCCCACCGTGGAGCTGCCGCGCGAAGCCAACGACGTCATCGATACCACCCTGCCCAAGGACGGCAAGCTGCGTGAAGACATCGCCCTGCCCGAGGAAACCGGCAAGGGCACGCCGGTGGCGGCGGTGGTGTCCGGCAGCGTCTACGAGACCGGCGGCCGCACCGTCACCCGCATGCTCAAGCGCGTGCTGTGGCCGGCGCCGGCGCTGGTCGCGGTGCGCCCGCTGTTCAGCGACGCCGACGGCGCCGACGCCAATGCCAACGCGCGCTTCGAGCTGCTGCGCGTGGATGCCGACGGCAAGCCGCAGCCGGCCAAGGGGCTGAAGGTCACCCTGGTGCGCGAACTGCGCGACTACCACTGGAGCTTCAACGACAACCGCTGGGACTACGACTTCACCCGCCGCTTCGAGAACAAGGAAACCCGCACCCTCGACGCCGGCGAGACGTCGGTGAAGTTCGATTTCCCGGTGGAGTGGGGCGAGTACCGCGTCGACGTGTTCGACCCGGCCACCGGCCTGACCATGCGCTACCCGTTCCGCGCCGGCTGGAGCTGGAACGACGACAACCGCGGCCTCGACGCGCGCCCGGACAAGGTCAAGCTGGCGCTGGACAAGACCGGCTACAAGGCCGGCGACACGCTCAAGGTGACGCTGACCCCGCCGCACGCCGGCCGCGGCGTGTTGATGGTCGAAAGCGACAAGATGCTGTACGTGCAGGACATCGAGGCCAAGCCCGGCAGCACCTTCGAGATCCCGGTCACGCAGGACTGGGAGCGGCACGACGTCTACGTCACCGCGCTGGTGTTCCGCGGCGGCAGCGCGCCGAGCAGGATCACCCCCGCACGCGCGGTGGGCGTGGCGCACGTGCCGATGGAACGTGGCAACCGCCGCGTCGAGGTGGGCCTGGTCGCGCCGAAGCAGATGCGTCCCGAGCAACCGATGGCCGTGACCGTCAGCGTGCCGGAACTGGCCGGCAAGCCGGCGCACGTCACCGTCTCGGCGGTCGATGTCGGCATCCTCAACATCACCCGCTTCCCGGTACCGGATGCCCCTGCGCATTTCTTCGCGCAACGGCGGCTGGGCGTGGATGCCTACGACATCTACGGCCGCGTCATCGAGAGCTTCGAGGGCAACAGCGGCAAGCTCAAGTTCGGCGGCGACATGGCCCTGCAGGCGCTGCCGCAGGCCAAGCGGCCGACCGCGCGGGTGCAGACCGTGGACCTGTTCTCCGGCCCGGTGAAGCTGGACGCCAAGGGCAATGCCCGCATCGAGCTGCCGGTGCCGGATTTCAACGGCACGCTGCGCGTCTCGGCGCTGGTGTATGCGGACGACCGCTACGGCAATCGCGACGTCGAGACGCTGGTGCGCGCGCCGATCCTGGCCGAGGCCAGCATGCCACGGGTGATGGCGCCGGGCGACCGCAGCACGGTGACGCTGGACGTGCAGAACTTCACCGGCAAGCCGGGCGAGTTCAGCGTGCGCGTGGATGGCGAAGGCCCGCTGGCGATCGGCGAGGCCTCGCGCAAGGTGCAGTTGGCAGCCGATGCCAAGCAGACCCTGAGCTTCCCGCTCAGCGCGCAGGAGGGCTATACCGTCGCCAAGGTGCGGGTGCGGGTGGACGGCAACGGCTTCAAGGTCGACCGCCGCTACGACCTGCCGGTGCGCGCGGCATGGCCGCAGGTGCTGCGTGCGCAGACCCGCACGCTCGACCCGCTGGCGCCGGTCACGCTGGACAGCGGTTCCGCCAGCGGGCTGATGGCCGGCTCGGTCAACGCGCGCATGCTGGTCAGCGCGTTGCCGCCGATCCCGTTCGCCAGCGCCCTGCAGGGCGCGTTGAATTACCCCTACGGCTGCGCGGAGCAGACCACCAGCAAGGGCTACGCCGCGCTGCTGCTGGACGAAGCCACGTCGACGATGCTCGGCGCCGACGGGCTGGACGCCAAGGCCCGCCGCGAGCGCATGGAGGGCGCGTTCGGGCGGCTGGCCTCGATGCAGGTGGCCAACGGCAACTTCTCGATGTGGGGCAACGACGACTACGTCAACCCGGCGCTGACCCCGTACATCGCCGAGTTCCTGCTCGACGCCAAGGACGCCGGTTTCGCGGTGCCGGACACCGTGCTGCAGAAGGCATTGAACCGGATCAGCGAGGACCTGCTCAGCGGCGGCAACCAGTTCTACGGGCAGGATCGCCGCGACGCGCTGAAGTTCGCCAACCAGGCGTATTCGGGCTACGTGCTGGCCCGCGTCAACCGCGCCCCGCTGGGCACGCTGCGCGCGCTGTACGACAACGAGCGCGACAAGGCGGTCACCGGCCTGTCGCTGGTGCACCTGGGCATGGCCTTGTCGTTGCAGGGCGACGGCAAGCGCGGGCAGGCCGCCATCGCCGCCGGCTTCGCCAGGGACGGCAGCGACCGCCCGGCGTACTTCGGCGACTACGGCAGCCGGCTGCGCGATGACGCCCTGATGATCGCGCTGCTGCACGAACGCGGCCTGTCCAAACCCGCCTACGACGCCCGCGCGGTCGCGCTGGGCCGCGAGCTGGATGCGCGCCGCAACAGCGGCTGGCTGTGGCTGAGCACGCAGGAGAAGGTGGCGCTGGCGCGGCTGGGCAAGGCGCTGATGGCCGACCAGAAGAAGCTGGTGTCCGGTGAGTTGGTGGTGGGCGGGGAGCGCGAGGCCATCGGCGAGCGCAAGGCGTTCGCGCGGGTGTTCGATACCGCGCAATTGGCGCAAGGCGTGCGCTTCGCGCCACAAGGGCAGGCACCGATGTTCGCCAGCCTGGAAGTGGCCGGCATCCCGCGGCAGGCACCGGCGCCGGACAACAGCGTGATCGGCATCGAGCGCGCCTGGTACACCACCGACGGCAAACCGTGGACGCCGCGTCCGCTGAAGGAAGGCGAGGCACTGATCGTGCGGCTGAGCGTCACCGCCAACACCGCCATGCCCGACGCGCTGCTGACCGACCTGCTGCCGGCTGGCCTGGAAATCGAGAACTTCAATCTCGGCGATGCCAAGCAGTGGGCCGACGTGGTGGTGGATGGCATCCGGATCAACGACCGCTCCGACGGCGCCGATACCCGCCACGAGGAGTTCCGCGACGACCGCTACGTGACCGCACTGAACCTGCGCCGCGGCCGCACCGCGCGGGTGTTCTATCTGGTGCGTGCAGTGACGCCCGGCACCTACACCGTGCCACCGCCGTTGGCCGAGGACATGTACCGCCCCGACCTGCGCGGCGTGGGGCGTTCCAACCCGAGCACGATTACCGTGGTACAGCCGTAGGGTGGGTCTCGACCCACCACGCCATGCCCTACCACGCTACGCCGGGTGAGGCATGGCGGTGGTGTCCGATCATTGACCGGGCTGTGGCATCCATCACGTGCCGACCAACGGTCGGCACCCACCGGGCTTCTCCTTTCCCGGTAGCGCTCGACCGTTGGTCGAGCGGCGCGCGGATCTCCAACCAGTGAGGTCGTCGGCGAACCGGCGACCACACTCAAGCTTTCACCGAAAGCGACGCCGCAGGTTCTCCCACACCTGCCGCCGTAACTGATAGGCGCAGCAGCGCCGACAGCCAGACCGTGCCTTCGGTGGCCAGCGCTGCAATGCCGGCCAGCACGATCCTCGTCCCGGTGCCGACCTCCAGCACGACGCCCGCGCCCAACGCCAGCCACGACAGCACGCTGATGCTGGCCGCCACGGCAATCCAGCGCCACTTGTGGCGGGACAGCGCTTGTCGGGCGGGTGCCGCCCAAGCCTTGACGGGGTTCATTTCGCCACCCCGCCGGTGGCCGGCTGCATGTCCGCGGGCAGCGGCGAATCCGCCGTCTCGATGATCCCCACGTTGGAGACGATCCACCAGCGCTCGCCGTCGTTGAGTGCCTGGAAATGGTTCAACCCGCGCATCAGCGGCTCCTTGTCGCTTTGCCGCAGCCGCACCTCGAAGCTGCTCATCACCGAGGCCATCAGGCCGTGCTGTTCCACCCGCGTCACCAGCGGGGTTTCGTGGAAGCCGGTGGCGGCGTAGGCGGTTTCGGTCTGGGTCACCAGTTCCTCGCTGTCCATGCCCATGATGCCGCTGTCGATCTTCGAGTCCATCGCCATGGAAAGCCGCGCGCCGTCGAGGAACAGGGCGCGGTAGCGCTCCCAGTCGCGCTGCGCGCAGGCGTCGGCGGAGATCGTCTCGTACAGGGCGTGGACGAGGGCCTCGGGCGATTCCCAGTCGCGCGGGCCGGCGTGGGCGGTGGCGGCCAGCCCGAGGCTCAGGCCAATGGCCAGCAGGCTGCGGCGGATGAGGTGTTTGGACGTGTGCTTCATGGTCATTCTCCCTTGAGTTGGTTCAGTGCATCGGTGGTGAGGAATTGGCCGTCGAGCACGACGGCGTGGATGTCGCGGGTGTGGCGGATGTCGTCGAGCGGGTTGGCGTCGAGCACCAGCAGGTCGGCCTCGAAACCGGGGGCGATGCGGCCCAGCCGTTGGCCTGCGCCGAGTGCTTCGGCGGCGGTGACGGTGGCGGCCTGCAACAGGTGGGTGACGGGGACGCCGGCCTCGGCCAGCAACTGCATTTCGCAGTGCAGGCTGATGCCGGGGGCGATCCACGGGTTGCTCATGTCCGTGCCCAGTGTCATGCGCGCGGCGGTGGCGTGCAGGCGCACGGCCATGCGCTGCACCTTCGGCCACACGGCGCGGGCGCGCGCGAAATCCTCCGGCTGCCAGCCGATGGCGAAGGTGAACCAGTCGTTCCAGTGCGCCAGCAGCCGCGGGTGGGCGTAGCGGCGGGCGTCGTCCTTGTACGGGTTGTCCTGGTCCTGGACGAAGGCGGCGTGGAAGGCGACGAGGGTGGCGTCGAACACCGGGCGGTGTTGTTGGTAGGCGGCCACCAGCCGGTCGGCCTGCGGGCCGTCGGGGTCGAAGTGTTCCCACCATTCGAAGAACGACCAGGTGCCGCCGCGCGCGCTGGCCTGCCAAGCCTCGCGCTGCTGCGGGGTCAGCAGGTCGGGGCTGAGCGGCATCAGGTGGACGATGCCGTCCAGCCCCATCGCCAGCGCGTCCGGCCAGGCGATGCTTTCCAGATGCGCGACGGCGGGAAGGCCGTGCCGGTGCGCGGCGTCGATGCCGGCCTTCAGCAGTTCCGGCGACAGGCCGGTGTAGAGCTTGATCCAGTCGGCGCCGGCCTCGGCCTGCGCCTGCACCACGCGCTGCATGGCCTCGGCGTCGCGCGCCGCCGTGGACAGGCCCGGCAGGTCGGCGTTGTTGATCACCGGGCCGGCGTTGAAGGCTTCCGGGCCGGTCAGTTCGCCCGCCGCCAACCGCGCCTTGTAACGTGCGGCTGCCGGCAGGTCGCCGCCGGGGTTGCGCACGGTGGTGACGCCGAAGGCCACCAGCCGGCGGGCGTTGTGTTCGGTGATGTCGTCGTCGGGTAGCGCCTGCATCACCATGCGGCCACGCTCGCGCTTGCTTTCCAGCGGGCCGAGGGTGAGGTGGGCGTGCATGTCGATCAGGCCCGGCAGCAGGTAGCGCTGGTGCAGGTTCACGGTGCGCGCGCCGCGCAGGCAGGTTTTGTCGCCAGCGGCGGCGATGCGGGCGATGTGCCTGCCTTCCACGCGCACGCAGCGCGGCGCGCTGGCGCGGTTGTGCTCGGCCTCGATGATGCGCACATTGTCCAGGGCCAGCATGCCGTTGGCCGGCTGGGCTGAGGCCAGCGCCGGGGCCAGCAGGCCGCAGGTGAGGGCGAGCGGGAGCCAGCGCCTTGTTGCCGGTGAGCGTTGCATCGCGGGTGTTTCCTTTCGAGTGGGTCTGCCTCCAAAGTCGGGCGTGCCGGGGGATTTCTTACGCAAATGAAAATTTTCTTTTGGTGTAAGAAATGCGCGGCAAGCGACGACTGAAGGATTGCTGGCTCCCCTCGACTCCACGATCCGTTACCGAATGCATCCACTCTGGCCCCGTGTGCAAACCTTCCGACCGCAACTGTGGCGCGCGGTGTGCGGGTATGAATTGAACCCCGCCGTGCGCGAGGAGCTGTTGCAGGACGTGCTGCTCGCCATCTGGGAGAGCCTGCCGCGGTTGCGCGAGGCGGAGATGCTGCTGCCCTTCGTGCTGCGCATCGCCCACAACCTCGGGGCGAGCCACGTGCGCTCGGAAATCCGCCGGCCCGCCTCGCTGCCGTTCGACGCGCAACTGCACGACGTGGCGGACACGGGCAGTAGCTGCGCCCGCACGCAATGGTTGTTCGAGGCGCTGGCGACCTTGCCGCTGAATCAGCGGCAGGTGCTGATGCTGCAACTGGAAGGCTACGACTACCAGCAGATTGCGGATTTGCTGGGCATCAGCGCAGAGAACGTGGGCGTGCGCCTGCACCGCGCCCGCGAACGCCTCAAAGCCCTGTCCCGAGAGGAGGACGCCCCATGAATTTCGATGACCTGCTGAAAGACGCATGGCAGGGCGAAGCGCCTGCCGCCCCGCTGCAAGACATCACCGGCCGCGTGCGCCGGCGGCAATGGCGCGTGCGCCTGTATCGCGGGCTGGAGGTGGCGGTCACCGTGTTGGCGCTTGCCGTGTTCGGCCGTGCCTTGGCCCGTGGCAACCTCACGCCCTCGCACTGGTTGCTGATGCCGTTCTACGCGGTGTTCCTGCCGATCGCATGGGCCAACATTCTGCGCGCGCCGCGGCGGCCTGCCCGCGATGCTGCCGAGCCTGCCGGCGCCTATGCGCGGATCCGGCTGGCGCAACTGCGCACCGGCCTGCGCGATTTGTGGCTGGCCCGCGCCACGGTATGGGCGCTGCTGGGGTATGCGCTGCTGGCCAATGCCGGCACGTGGTGGCTGGCCGGCGATGCGTGGCGCAGCGCGGCGTGGGTGCTGCTGCTGGGGGCCGCTGCATGGCTGGCCGCCACGTTGTGGGTGAGCCGCAGGTTGCGCCAGCGGTGGTTGCGGGAATACCGGGCGGTGCGGCGGCTGACCAGCGCCTGAGCCGCATTGGAGCTTTCTGCGACGAGTGAGGTGCCGGTTGCGTGGTTCCAGGTTCGTGCGTTCGTCCGCATGCAGTTCCCCCTGTGCCAAAACGGGCCGCGCCATCGCCCGCATGGTGGCCGAAATCCGCCTGTCGTTGCATGCTTCGCAGGATGAGTGAAGCGCGCAATCAGGTAGTGACGGGCAAGGACGTTGCAGGAGCGAAATCCCGCCGCCGCTGGCGTTGGCTGCGCTGGAGCACCGCCGCATTGCTGGCCTTGTTGCTGGTGCTGGATATCGCCTTTCTACCGCCACTGCCGAAATCTCGCGACACCAGCACGCTGGTCATTGCTCGCGACGGCACCCCGCTGCGCGCTTTCGCCGATGCCGAGGGCGTGTGGCGCTACCCGGCCGATGCGCAAACCATCTCGCCGTTGTATTTGCAGGCGCTGCTGACCTACGAAGACCGCTGGTTCTGGCGCCACCCCGGCATCAACCCGTGGGCGCTGCTGCGCGCCGGCAAGCAGATGCTGCGCGAACGCCGCATCGTCTCCGGCGGCTCCACCCTGACCATGCAAGTGGCGCGCATCCTCGATCCGCACACGCGCACGCCGTGGGGCAAGCTCAAGCAGGTGCTGCGTGCGTTGCAACTGGAAGCGCACCTGAGCAAGGCGCAGATCCTCGACCTGTACCTGGAGCACGCACCTTACGGCGGCACCATCGAAGGCGTGGAAGCGGCAAGCTGGGCCTACCTAGGCAAACCGGCGGCACGCTTGTCGCACGCCGAGGCGGCCCTGCTGGCGGTGCTGCCGCAATCGCCCAGCCGGCTGCGCCCGGACCGCCACCCGGAAGCCGCGCGGCAAGCCCGCGACAAGGTGCTGGCGCGCATGGCCGAACTCGGCGTGTGGTCGGCCGAGGAAGTCGCCGACGCGCGCATCGAGCCGGTGGTGACGCGCTCGCTGCGGCAACCGCTGCATGCGGCGCTGCTGGCGCAGCGGCTGCGCAGCCAACAACCGCGCGCCGCGCAGATCGAAACCACGCTCGACAGCGGCCTGCAGCGCACGCTGGAGGAACGGGTGGCCGCGTATTTCTCGCAACTGCCCGAGCGCACCTCCGCCGCGCTGCTGGTGATGGACAACGCCACGCTGGAAGCGCGTGCCTACGTCGGCTCGGTGGCGTTCGGCGACAAGCAGCGGCTGGGCCATGTGGACATGGTGCAGGCGTGGCGCTCGCCCGGTTCCACGCTCAAGCCGTTCCTGTACGGCATGGCGCTGGACGACGGCCTGATCCATTCCGAAAGCCTGCTGGTCGATGCGCCGCAGAGCTTCGGCGGCTACCACCCCGGCAATTTCGACGCCGCCTTCAATGGCCCGGTAGGCGCGGCCACTGCATTACGCTTGTCGTTGAACGTGCCGGCGGTGGACCTGCTCGACCGCGTCGGCCCGTCGCGCTTTGCCGCGCGCCTGGACAACGCCGGCATCAAGCTGCGCTTCCCGCGTGGCACGCAGCCGAACCTGGCGCTGATCCTCGGCGGCACCGGCGCGCGGCTGGAGGATCTGGTCGGTGCCTTCGCCGCGCTCAACCGCGAGGGCATCGCCGGCCGCGTGCGCTACACCCCGGACGACCCGCTGGTCGAACGCCGGCTGGTGTCGCCGGGTGCGGCGTGGATCGTGCGCGACATCCTCGAATCCAATCCGCGCCCCGGCTATGGCGCGGGCACCTTCGATACCGGCGGCCGCCCGCCGGTGGCGTGGAAGACCGGCACCAGCTACGGCTATCGCGATGCCTGGGCGATCGGCGGCACCCGCCGTTACACCGTCGGGGTGTGGGTAGGGCGGCCGGACGGTACCCCGCTGCCGGGCCAGTACGGCGCGGTCACCGCGCTACCGCTGATGTTCGAGGTGATCGACAGCCTGCCGCGCCAGCCCGGTGACGCCGCCGCGCGCGCGATGCCGGCCAGTGTCGGCGAGGTGGAGGTGTGCTGGCCGCTGGGCATTGCCGCTGCACAAACGCCGCCGGCCATGTGCCAGCGATGGTTCAAGGCGCTGATGCTGGACGAAGCGGTGCCGCCCACCTTTGCCGAGCGCGAGGCGCGGCTGTGGCAGCCGGGGCGGGTGCGTTACCGGGTGGATGCGCGCAGCGGGTTGCGGGTGTCGGCTGGTTGCGAAGGCCATGCGTCGTTGCAGGAGCGGGAGTTGGCGCGCTGGCCGGCGCTGGTCTCGCCGTGGTTGTCGCAGGCGCAACGGCAGGCGCAGCGTTTGCCGCCACTGGTGCCGGGCTGTCCGGCCGATGGTCGTGGCAACGATGGCGTGCTGCATGTCGATGGCCTCAACGACCGCGCCACGCTGGCGCGCGCGCCCGGTGCCACGCATGGTCCACGCCTGCAATTGCGTGCGCTGGGCAGCGAGGCGACGGTGGAATGGCTGCTGGACGGGCGCTGGATTACACAGACGCAGGGCGCGCGCAGTTTCGTGCGCGATTTCGACGAGCCGGGCGAACACACGCTCACCGCGCTGGCAGCCGATGGCGCGTGGACGCGGGTGCGCTTTCGCGTGGTGCGTTGAGCAGCGCGTCGTCGCAGGTGCGGGGCTTGCCTCGCATGCTTTCGTGAACGCAGGGACGGCCGCCTGCCGGGCAAGCCCGGCACCTGCGGAGTAGTGCTGCGCTATTCGCCGATCCAGCCTTCGAGCAGGTCGGCGAACTCGTCGGCGTGCTCTTCTTCCTGCGCCAGGATGTGTTCGAGGATGCGCTTGGTGGTGGTGTCGCGGTCGCCGACGAAATTGATCATCTCGCGGTAGCTGTCGATGGCGATGCGCTCGGCGACCAGGTTCTCGCGCACCATGTCGCGCAGGTTGCCGCCTTCCTTGTATTCGGCGTGCGAGCGCGCAGTGAGCGTGTCCGGGTCGAAGTCCGGTTCGCCGCCCAGTTGCACGATGCGCTCGGCCAGCATGCCGGCGTGGGCCTGTTCCTGCTGAGCGTGCTCCAGGAACTCGGCCTTCACCGCATCGGCGAGCATGCCCTTGGCCATGTAGTAGTGGCGGTAGTAGCGCAGCACGCACACCCACTCGGTGGCCAGCGCGTCGTTGAGCAGCTTGACCACCACCTTGGGGTCGGCGCTGTAGGTGGGCGTGACCGCGCCGTCTTCGATGCTCTTGCGGGCGTTGGCGCGCAGGGTCCTGCGGTCGCTGATGCCGGCCGGGCCGGCGGGTTTGGCGGCGGTCTTGGCGGGAGATGGCTTGCTCATGGCGGGCTGCTCCTTGGTGGGTGGGGAACCGCTATTCGGGGAGATGGGCGAGCATGTATTCGGCCGAGGACACCTCGAACTTGCCCGGCTCCTCGACATGGATGCTGCGGACGCCGCCGTTTTCTGCATACAGCGCGAAGCGGCGGCAGCGCAGGCCCATGCCGGAGCCGCTGGCGTCCATTTCCAGCCCCAGCGCGCGGGTGAAGTCGCCGTTGCCATCGGACAGCATCTGCAGGCCGTCGGGCACCGACTGCGCCTGCGCCCAGGCCTGCATCACGAACGGGTCGTTCACCGCCATGCAGTACACCTCGATGCCGCGGCCGCGGAACTGCTCGAAGTGCTCGACGAAGCCGGGCAGGTGGCGCGCCGAGCAGGTGGGCGTGAACGCGCCGGGCACGGCGAACAGCACCACCTTGCGGCCGTCGAACAAGGCGTGCGTGTCGATGGTCTCCATGCCCTCGCGGATACGCTTGAGGGTCACTTCCGGGATGGTGTCGCCGACGTTGATGGTCATGGGGGCTCCTGAGCTTGGGTGCAGTCTAGTGATCGGATGCGAGGGTGGCGTCAACGGCTTGAAAAAACGGCAGGACAGCCGTTTTTCACGGCGAAGCCGCCCGAAAGGGTGGCGCACAGGGATGTGCGTCATGAAAAAACCGCCTTCACGCCCCATTTTTCGCGTGCGGGCGAGGGTGGCATCGTGCGCCGCTAGAATGGCACTTCGGTGCTTGCCGAACACGTGATCGCCGTCGTCGTGGGGCGATGGGCTGTACTTTGACGAAAGGGTAGCTGGATGGAATTCAAGGATTACTACGCCACGCTGGGCGTCGAGCCCACGGCCGGCGATGCCGAGATCAAGACCGCCTACCGGCGGCTGGCACGCAAGTACCACCCGGACGTGAGCAAGGAGGCTGGCGCCGAGGAACAGTTCAAGGCGGTCAACGAAGCCTACGAGGCGCTGCGCGACCCGGCCAAACGCCAGGCCTATGACCAACTGCGCGCACGCGGCTACCGGCCCGGCGAGGAGTTCCAAGCACCGCCGGATTTCGGTGGCGGGCAGGGCTTCGATTTCGAGGAGGTCTTCGGCGGCGGTGGCGCCAGCGGCGGTTTCAGCGATTTCTTCGAGAGCCTGTTCGCGCGCCAGCGTGGCGGTCGCACGCGGGGTGGCTTCGATGGTTTCGGTGGCAGCACCGGCCCGCAGCCGATGCGCGACACCCGCGCCAAATTGTCGGTGCCGCTGGAGGCGGCGCACGGTGGCGATTCGCTGCGCATCAACGTCGATGGCCGGCAACTGGACGTGCGCGTGCCCAAGGGCATCCGCCCGGGGCAGGTGATTCGGCTGGCCGGGCAGGGCAGCGGCGGCGGCAACCTGATGCTGGAGGTGGAATACGCCGCGCACCCGCAGTTCGAAGTCGATGGCCGCAACATCCTCTACACCTTGCAGGTGACGCCGTGGCAGGCGGCGCTTGGCACCAGCATCAGCGTGCCGACCTTGGGCGGAGCGGTGGAGCTGAAGGTGCCGGCCGATTCGGACAGCGGGCGCAAGTTGCGCCTGCGTGGCCGCGGCCTGCCGGGCAAGCCCGATGGCGACCAGATCGTCGAACTGGAAGTCATCGCGCCGGTGCCGACCAGCGAAGCACAGCAGAAGGCTTACCGCACGCTGGCCAGGGCCTTCGGCGAGAAGGTGTAGGTCGAGGCCATGTCCCCGACGCTTTCGGCCCATCGCCATCGGGGACGTAACCCCGTCCTGCACGCATGCGGGGAACGCCCCGCAGTCGCAGCTCAGGCCGCCGGCAATTCGCCACCTTCGAACACCCGCGCGATCACCTCGGAAAGATCGCTTTCCGAGAACGGTTTGGTGATGTAGGCCTTGGCGCCCTGGCGCATGCCCCACAGGCGGTCGGTGTCCTGGTCCTTGGTGGTCACCAGCACCACCGGGATATGGGTGGTGCTGGCCTCGCGCTTGAGCGTGCGAGTGGCCTGGAAACCGTTGAGGTTGGGCATCACCACGTCCATCAGCACCAGATCGGGCAGCACCGCCTTGGCCGCTTCCACGCCGGCTGCGCCATCGGTGGCGGTGAAGGTTTCATGCCCCAGTTTTTCGACGATGCGCTGGATGCCCAGCAACTGCGATGGCGAATCGTCCACGATCAGGATGCGCGCCATGTTTCTCCCCAAGACATGTTCTTCCCCAAGATGATGCCGTCCGCGTAGTTTCGGCCCGGCGGCGGTGTGAAGCAACCGGGTTCAGTCGATCCTGACCACGGTACGCCCGAACGATTGCCCGGCCAGCATGGTGGCGAACACGTCCGGCAGTTCGGCCAGGCCGATCTCGCGGGTACAGATGGTGTCCAGGTGGCGCGGTTTCCAGTCATCGCCCAGGTGTTGCCAGACCTGCGCACGGATCGCGCGCGCGGTGCCGGCCGAGGCCACGCCCAGCAGCGACACGCCGCGGATGATGAACGGCATCACCGTCATGTCCAACTGCGTGCTGGCGGCCAGCCCGGCCGAGGCGACGTTGCCGTAGGGCGTCGTCTGCGCCAGCAGGCTGGTCAGCATTGGCCCGCCGACGTTGTCCAGGCCGCCGCCGAAACGCGCCGATTCCATCGGCCGGGTGGTGGCCAGGGCATTGCGGCCGAGTACCTGGGTGGCGCCCAGCGTGGTCAGGTATTGCCTGGCTTCGGCCTTGCCGCTGATGGCATGCACCTCGAAGCCGGCGCGGCTGAAGATGTCCACCGCCAGCGAACCGACGCCGCCGGTGGCGCCGGTGACCGCCAACGGACCGAGTTCGGGCGTCTGCCGGTTCTCGCGCATGCGCAGCAGCGCCAGCGCCGCGGTGAAACCGGCGGTGCCCAGAATCATCGCCTCGCGCAGCGACAGCCCGGCCGGCAGCGGGATGATCCACTTCGATTCCAGCCGCACGTACTGGCTGTAGCCGCCGTCGCGGGTCTCGCTCAGGCCGCAGCCGGTGACCAGCACCGCATCGCCCTCGCGGAATGCGGGGTCGGTGGAGGCCACCACTTCGCCGGCCACGTCGATGCCGCCCACCAGCGGAAAATTGCGCAGGATCCTGCCTTGGCCGGTGCCGGCCAGCGCATCCTTGTAGTTCACCGATGACCAGCGCGCGCGAACTACCACCTCGCCGGGGCCGAGCTGGTCCAGCGTGATCTGCTCCATGCCGCTGCGGTAGCCGGCGTCGTCGTTGTGGATGCGGAAGGCGGAAAATGGCGGGGTGGCGGTCATGGCGCTGCCTGCGCGGGAAGAGATCGACCAAGATAGCCGTTGCGAAACGGCAGGTCTCGCCCCATCTAGTAGAATCGGGATTCGATTGATGGCCGGTTGCCCCGCACCCGGCCCTGACAGATGGAGCATGCATGGCCTGGAACACACCTGGCGGCAATGGCAAAGACAGCCCCGCCGACAACCGGCGCGGTTCGCGCCAGCCACGAGGCGGCAATGGTGGCGGATGGGGCGGTGGCTGGGGCGGCCTGCCCGGCCCGTTGCGCGACCTGTTCGACGGTGGCATATGGCGCTGGGTATTGGTGGTGCTGGCGTTGCTGCTGTTGCTCTCCAGCTTCCAGTTGATCGGCGAACAGCAACGTGGCGTGGTGCTGCGTTTCGGCCAGTTCTCGCGCATCCTGCAGCCGGGCCCGAACTTCAAGCTGCCGTGGCCGATCGAGTCGGTGACCAAGGTCAACGCCACCCAGATCAAGACCTTCAGCAGCAACGTGCCGGTGCTCACCCGCGATGAAAACATCGTCAACGTGGCGCTGAACGTGCAATACCGCGTCGACGACCCGCGCCTGTACATGTTCGGCTCGGTCGATGCCGACCAGGTGCTGGAGCAGTCGGCGCAGAGCGCGGTGCGCGAGCAGGTGGGTCGTGCCGACCTCAATGCCGTGCTGAACAACCGCGGCCCGCTGGCCACTGCCGCCGAGCAGCGCCTGCAGGCTTCGCTGGAGTCCTACCGCACCGGCCTGTCGGTCACCGGCCTGACTCTGCCCGACGCACGCCCGCCGGAGGAAGTGAAGCCGGCGTTCGACGAGGTCAACGGCGCCCAGCAGGTCAAGGAGCGGCTGATCAACGAAGCCCAGGCCTACGCCGCCAAAGTGGTGCCGGAAGCGCGCGGCCAGTCTTCGCGCACCCGTACCACCGCCGAGGGCTACAAGCAGGCGGTGATCGCCCGCGCCGAAGGTGACGCCAGCCGTTTCAGCCTGTTGCAGGCCGAATACAGGAACGCGCCGGAAGTCACCCGCAAGCGGCTGTGGCTGGAAACCGTGCAGCAGGTGTTGGCCGAGAACCGCAAGGTCATCGGTGGCGATGGCCGCCAGTTGATCTACGTGCCGATGCCGGCCGATGCCGCCCGCACCGGCGGCAATGCCGCGCAGCCCACGCCCGAAGCGATGGTGCCGGCCTTGCCGGGCATCACCGACAACATTCGCAATGCGGACCGCACGGTCTCGCGCTCGGCAGCACGTCAGGAGGCCGGCCGATGAAGAATTCCCTCGTTATCGGCCTGTTGGCCGTGGTGTTGCTGGGCCTGCTCGGCTCGGTCTACGTGGTGCGTGAAGACCAGACGGCGATGGTGCTCAACCTCGGCAAGGTGGTGCGCGCGGACATCAAGCCCGGCCTGCACTTCAAGGTGCCGCTGGTGGAGACGGTGCGCGTGTTCGACCGCCGCTTCCAGGTACTGGACACCGCCCCGGCGCGCTACTTTACCGCCGAGCAGAAGGATGTCAGCGTCGACTTCTTCGCCATTGGCCACATCTCCGACGTGCGCGCCTACTACCGTGCCACCGGTGGCGATGGCAAGCTCGCCAACGCCCGCCTGGCGCCGATCATCACCGACTCGCTGCGCAACCAGATCAACTCGCGCACCTTGCAGCAATTGGTGTCCGGTGACCGCAGCGAGCTGATTGCCAACCAGCTCACCTCCATCAACGAGGCGGTGCAGACGCTGGGCATGCAGATCGTCGACCTGCGCATCAAGCAGATCGACCTGCCCACCGACAGCCAGGTCATCACCGACGTCTACGAGCGCATGCGCGCCCAGCGCAAGCAGGAGGCGGCCAAGCTGCGCGCCGAGGGCGAGGAGCAGTCGCTGACCATCCGCGCCGAGGCCGACCGCGAGAGCACCGTGCTGGTGGCCGAGGCCGAGCGTGATGCGCAGCAGTTGCGTGGTGAAGGCGATGCGCGCGCGGCGGCAATCTACGGCAAGGCCGGTTCGGCCGACCCGGCGTTCTATGCGTTCTACCGCAGCCTGGAGGCCTACCGCGGCTCGATGACCGACGGCAACGGCGTGATCGTACTCGACAAGAACGACCCGTTCCTGCAGTACCTGAAGAGCGACCGCTGACGGAACGACGGCTCATGCCGTCGCAGGAGCGCACTGAAGTGCGCTCCTGCAGGGGTCAGCCGCCGCTCCAGCGCTGGATCAGCGCGGAGAGATGGGCCAGCAACTGCCCCGAGCCGAGGCCGAAGAACACCGCCGCGGCGATGCCGGCAAGCCAGTTGAACAGCATCAGCACGCCATCGCGCTCGATCAGTGCCAGCGCGAACAGCAGCAGTTGCAGGCCGAACAGATAGTTGGTGAAGGGGATCGGCAGCGACAGCAGCACACCGAGCAGCAGCAACAACACACCGGTGAACAGCCGTGCCGGCAGCGAGCACACCAACACCGGTTGGCGCGGTTTGAGCAGGCGGTCCAGCAGCCGCAGCGGGCGGTCGATCCTGCCCAGGAAGCGGTGCATGGTGCCGCGCTTCGGCCCGCGCCGGGCGATGAAGCCGGGAACCCACGGGCGCGACAGCCCGCACATCATCTGCGCCCCGATCAGCAGCACCAACGGACCGCTGACCGCGCCGCCGACGCCAGGAATCGGGATGAACGCAGGCAGGATGGCGATGAACAGGAACACGCCGAACGCGCCTTCGCGCAGGCCTTGCAGTATCTGCCCCAGTGGTTGCTGCTGGTCGGCGTCGCCCTGCTCGAACATCGCCAGCAGCGTGCGGATGCCTTCATTGCGGTAGCGGCCGGCATCGCCTTGCGGCTCAGTCGACGATGTCATCGGTGTCTTCTTCCGGCAGCTTGCGCAGCAGCAGCTTGTCGATGCGGGCGCCGTCCAGGTCGATGATCTCGATGCGCCAGCCGGCCCAGTCGAAGTATTCACCGGCGCGCGGGATGCGGCCGAAGCTGTGCATGCACATGCCGGCCAGGGTGTAGTAGTCGCCTTCCTCGGCATCGGGCAGCTCGGCGCCTTCCATCAGCTCGCGCAGGTCGTCGATCGGCAGCGAGCCGTCCACCAGCAGCGAGCCGTCTTCGCGGCTGACCACCAGCGCGTCCTCGTCGGTATTCTCCACCGCCTGCAGGCGGCCGACCACCGCGCCCATCAGGTCGCTGATCGTCACCAGCCCCTGGATTTCGCCGTATTCGTCCACCACCAGCGCCATCGACTGATGTTCCTCGCGGAAAATTTCCAGCAGCTTCATCGCGTGGGTGGATTCGGAGACGTACAGGGTTTCGCGCAGGTTGCCGAACATCGACTGCCCGATGCCGTCCAGCCCGCGCGTGATCAGCGTCTTCACTTCGAGGATGCCGGCGATGTCCTGGTCGTTGCCGCGGTATACCGGGTAACGCGAGAACGCATGCTCGCGCATGGTTTCCAGATTCTTGTCGGCATCGGCGGTGGTATCCAGCCAGGCGATGCGGTTGCGCGGGGTCATCAGGCTGTCGGCGGTGCGGTCGCCCAGGCGCATGACCCGGTTCATCATGTCGCGCTCGTGGCTGTCGATCACGCCGGCCTCGTGGCTTTCGGCCACCAGCATGCGGATTTCCTCTTCGCTGACCGTGGCCGATTCGCTCTTGCCCAACCCCAGCAGGCGCAACATCAACTGGGTGGAGCGCGACAGCAGCCACACCCCCGGCGCGGCAATGCGCGCCAGCCAGCCCATCGGCACCGCAACGACGCCGGCAATGTCCTCCGAGCGGGTGATTGCCAGCCGCTTCGGCAGCAATTCGCCGAAGATCAGCGTCAGGTAGGTGATCAGCGCCACCGCCAGCACCTTGCCGGTGGCATCGATGTAGGCGAAGTCGGGCACCACCTGGCGCAGCCAGTCGGCGATCTGCAGGCCGATGGATTCACCACCGTAGACACCGGTCAGGATGCCGATCAGGGTGATGCCGATCTGCACCGTGGACAGGAAGTTTTCCGGGCGCTCGGACAGCGCCAGCGCGCGCGCGGCACGCTTGCTGGAGGCGGCCATCTGCTTGAGCCGGCTCTTGCGCGAGGTCATGACCGACATTTCGGACATGGCGAAGAAGCCGTTGAGCAGGATCAGGGCAAGGACGATCAGGAATTCAAGCACGGGTCACTCCCCGGATTGATGGCGGGGAGGGGGGCGGGCTGGCACGGGCGACAGGTACCGGGAAACCGGGTCTGGCGCTGTGGCGGGGGGTAAGGGTCGTCGTCCATAGGTTGCGCCGCACGGGCGCCGGCGCATCTTAGCAAACCGTGGTGCGGGGGCGGCAAGCGCCCATTCATGTGGGCCGGGCGGAATGCGGGGAATACCCGATCGGTCATTCAGCCGTCATAATTCCCCCCTTGATGCCGCCCCTTCCGCGACGGCGAACAGGTTCCCCATGTTTTCATTGCAGACGATCTTCGGCTCCGGCAAGCAGTTCTACACCTACCTCGACGAGGCCGCGCAGGCCGCCGCCGACGGCGCCAAGGCGCTGCACGCGATGATGCGCGAGGCCGACCTGCAGCCGGCGCTGGATGCGTTCAAGCTGGCCCGCCTGCGTGAGCGTGCGGCCTCGGACAAGATCAGCCAGGCGCTGGTGGACAGCTTCATGACCCCGATCGAGCGCGAGGACATCGAGGCGCTGGGTTCGGCGCTGTACAAGATTCCCAAGCAGATCGAAAAATTCGCCGACCGCTATTCGCTGGCCACCCAACACCTGGCGCAGATCGATTTCGCCCCGCGTGCGGCGATGCTGGAGCAGGCCGCCAACGTGGTGGTGGACATGGTCAAGGATCTGCGCCACATGAACATCGACCGCATGACGGCGATGAACGAGAAGTTGCGTGCGCTGGAGAACGAGGCCGACCGGCTGATGCTGGAGCTGTACCGGGAAATCTATTCCGGTCGCCTGGACCACCTGCAGATGTTCCTGCTCAAGGAGTTCTTCGAGATTCTGGAAAAGGCCATCGACCGCTGCCGCGAGGCCGGCGTGGTGGCCTACCAGATCGTGCTCAAGAACAGCTGACGGGGGCGTTCGATGCTCACCCTCGTACTGGTGGTGGTGCTGGCCGCGCTCGTCTTCGAGTTCATCAACGGCTTCCACGACACCGCAAACTCCATCGCCACGGTGGTGGCGACCAAGGTGCTCTCGCCCGGCTGGGCGGTGATATTGGCCGCGGGCATGAACCTGATCGGCGCGCTGACCGGTACCGCGGTGGCGCTGACCATCGCCAACGGCCTGCTCAATGCCGACGTGGTCGACGTGACCCCGCAGGTGATCCTGTGCGCATTGCTGGGCGGCATCGTCTGGAACCTGATCACCTGGTGGAAAGGGTTGCCGTCCTCGTCCTCGCACGCGCTGATCGGCGGCCTGTGCGGCGCCGGCCTGGCTGCCGCGCACAACAACTGGGATGCGCTGATCTGGTCGCAGAACATCGGCAACTGGGCGCAGAACAAGGGCCTGTTGTGGAAGGTGTTCCTGCCGATGATCACCTCGCCGATCGCCGGCTTCCTGCTCGGCATCGTGGTGATGTGCCTGCTGTGGGCCATCATCGCCGGCATGGTGCGTGCCGGTGGCGCATTGCGGCGGCTGGCGCGGCCGCGCTGGGTCAATGCCTTCTTCGGCAAGGCACAGATCGTCTCGGCCGCCTACATGGGCTTCGCCCACGGCCACAACGATGCGCAGAAGACGATGGGCATCATCGCCATGACCCTGATCGGCGCCGAGGCCACCGGCGCATTGGACGACCTGCCGTCATGGCTGGCGTTCATGCACCCGGACGCGCACGGCGGCGACGGCATCGCCATGTGGATCGTGCTGACCTGCGCGGTGGTGATGGCCGCCGGCACCGCCTCGGGCGGCTGGAAGATCATCAAGACCCTGGGTCACAAAATGGTCAAGCTGCACCCGATCCACGGCTTCGCCGCGGAAACCAGTTCGGCCACCATCCTGACTCTGGCCGCGCATTTCGGCATGCCGGTGTCGACCACCCACAGCATCTCCACCGCGATCATGGGCGTGGGTTTCGCCAAGAACCCGAAGTCGCTGCGCATCGGCGTGATCGAGCGCATCGTCTGGGCGTGGATTCTGACCATCCCTGCAGCCGGCATCTGCAGCTACTTCACCCTGCGCCTGTTCCAGATGGTCGGCTGGGTCTGAACCGGCCGCTGGCGCGGTGTTTCATCGGGCTTCCGGTGACGCCGCGGCAGAAGGTTTTCCGCCGCGATGAGGCCCTCGCCATCACCGCGGCAGATGACAACCAATAGCCGCGATCAGACTTCCAGAGAAGCCAGATCACCCTTGCTTTCCAACCAACCTTTCCGGTCGCTCGCCCGCTTCTTCGCCAGCAGCATGTCCATCAGCGAGCGGGTCTGCTCGTCGTCATCGACGGTGAGCTGCACCAGCCGGCGGGTGTCGGGGTGGATGGTGGATTCACGCAACTGCGAAGGGTTCATTTCGCCCAGGCCCTTGAAGCGGGTGACGCTGACCTGGCCGCGGATCTTCTCGCGCTCGATCTTCTCCAGCAGCGAACGCTTTTCTTCTTCGTCCAGCGCGTAGAACACCTGCTTGCCCACGTCCACGCGGAACAGGGGCGGCATCGCCACGAACACGTGGCCGGCATCGACCAGCGCCGGGAAGTGCTTGAGAAACAGCGCAGTAAGCAAGGTGGCGATGTGCAGGCCGTCGGAGTCGGCGTCGGCCAGCACCACGACCTTGCCGTAGCGCAGGCCGGAGAGGTCGTCCTTGCCCGGGTCGCAACCGATGGCGATGGCCAGGTTGTGCACTTCCTCCGAGGCCAGCACGCTGCCGGAGGCCACTTCCCAGGTGTTCAGGATCTTGCCGCGCAGCGGCAGGATGGCCTGGAAATCCTTGTCGCGCGCCTGCTTGGCGGAACCGCCGGCGGAATCGCCTTCGACCAGGAACAGCTCGGTGCGCGAGAGGTCCTGCGAAATGCAGTCGGCCAGCTTGCCGGGCAGCGCCGGGCCTTGCGTGACCTTCTTGCGGGTGACGAGTTTTTCGGTTTTCAACCGTGCGCTGGCGCGTTCGATGGCGATCTGCGCGATCTTCTCGCCAAGCTCCACGTTCTGGTTCAGCAGCAGGCTGAAGGCGTCGTGCGCGGCACCTTCGATGAAGCCGGCGGCCTGGCGCGAGGACAACCGTTCCTTGGTCTGGCCGGAGAATTGCGGGTCGGTCATCTTCAACGACAGCACGAAGCTGACCCGGTCCCAGACGTCCTCGGGTGCCAGCTTGACCCCGCGCGGCAGCAGGCTGCGGAAGTCGCAGAACTCGCGCAGCGCCTCGGTCAGGCCGGTGCGCAGGCCGTTGACGTGGGTGCCGTGCTGGGCGGTGGGGATCAGGTTGACGTAGCTCTCCTGCACCAATTCACCTTCCGGCAGCCACGCCACCGCCCAGTCGACGACCTCGGTTTCCTTCTTCAAGGTGCCGACGAACAGCTCGGCCGGCAGCATTTCGCGCTCGCCCAGCTCCAGCTTGAGATAGTCGCGCAGGCCGTCCTCGTAATGCCAGCTCTCGCTCTCGCCGGTGGCTTCGTCGGTCAGTTTCACCGTCAGCCCGGGGCACAGCACCGCCTTGGCGCGCAGCAGGTGGCGCAGCGCGCGCAGGTTGAATTTCGGGGTGTCGAAGTACTTCGGGTCCGGCCAGAAGCGCAGGCGGGTGCCGGTGTTCTTCCTGCCGACGCTGCCGACCACTTCCAGCGGGCTGGCGCGGTCGCCATCGCGGAACGTGATGCGGTGCTCGTTGCCTTCGCGCTTGATGTGGATCTCCACCAGCGTGGACAGCGCGTTGACCACGCTCACGCCGACGCCGTGCAGGCCGCCACTGAAGGTGTAGTTGCGGTTGCTGAATTTGCCGCCGGCATGCAGGCGGGTGAGGATCAGCTCGACGCCGGGGATTTTTTCTTCCGGGTGGATGTCCACCGGCATGCCGCGGCCATCGTCGCTGACCTCGCAACTGCCGTCCTTGAACAGCACCACCTCGACGGTCCTGGCATGCCCGGCCAGCGCCTCGTCCACCGAGTTGTCGATGACCTCCTGCGCCAGGTGGTTCGGGCGGGTGGTGTCGGTATACATGCCGGGGCGGCGTTTGACCGGGTCCAGGCCGGAGAGGACTTCGATGTCGGCGGCGTTGTAGCGGGCGTTCATGTAGCTCGGCAAGGCAATGTGACAGGCAAGTTTGCGGTCTGCCGGCGGAATTTGCACGCCGGGCATTCAGTGCCGGGAGGGGCGGGCGTGGGTATCCTGCGGCAGTCGAAAAGGCATGCAACCGGCCTTCCGTGCCGGTGCAAACCCCGGAGGATGATGATGAAATCGTCGAAATTGCTGGCTTGGGCCGTGGCTGTTGCCGCCGTCGTGGCGGTTCCGCTGGTGATGGCGCAAAGCGCTGCCAACAAGGGCAAGACCACTGAAACCGTGCAGGGCGCGTCCACGGACAAGGCGCAGGCCGAGGCCGAACAGAAGGCAAAGCGCCGTGCGGCTGCCGCCGCGCAGCAGAAAGCCAGGGGCGAGCAGCCAACCCCGCGCGAAGAAGAGGAAGAAGAGGAAGCCCGCAAGCGTCGCTGATGCGGGTTCTCCGATGATGGACCGACGCCCCGGCACTGGCCGGGGCTTCTTTTTTGCTGTCGCAGCATCCCGTGCTTGGGTGTTCGCGCGACAACCTTTAAACTAGGGCTTTCCGGGAGGCCCGTGAGCCATGACCCCCCTTATTTTCGTTACCGGCGGCGTGGTGTCCTCGCTTGGCAAGGGCATTGCAGCGGCGTCGCTGGCCGCCATCCTCGAAGCGCGTGGCCTGAAGGTCACGATGATGAAGCTGGATCCGTACATCAACGTCGATCCGGGCACCATGAGCCCCTTCCAGCACGGTGAGGTCTACGTCACCGACGACGGTGCCGAGACCGACCTGGATCTGGGCCACTATGAGCGCTTCGTGCATACCCGCCTGAGCCGCAGGAACTCGGTCACCACCGGGCGCATCTACGAAAACGTGATCCGCAAGGAGCGCCGCGGCGACTACCTCGGCGCGACCGTGCAGGTCATCCCGCACATCACCGACGAGATCCGCCGCTGCATCGACGAGGCCACCGAGGGCTTCGACGTGGCGCTGGTGGAGATTGGCGGAACCGTCGGCGACATCGAATCGCTGCCGTTCCTGGAGGCCATTCGCCAGGTGCGCACCGAGCGCGGCCCGGAGAAGGCGCTGTTCATGCACCTGACGCTGGTCCCGTACATCAGCGCGGCAGGTGAGCTGAAGACCAAGCCGACCCAGCACTCGGTCAAGGAGCTGCGCTCGATCGGCATCCAGCCGGACGTGCTGCTGTGCCGTTCCGAGCAGAAAATCCCCGATTCGGAGCGGCGCAAGATTTCACTGTTCACCAACGTCTCCGAGCGCGCGGTGATCAGCGTGCCGGACGTGGAGGTGCTGTACCGCGTGCCGATGGGCCTGCATGCGCAAGGCCTGGACGAAATCGTCGTCAATCAGCTCAAGCTTGCCGGCAAGGCGGGCCCGGCCAATCTGGCCGAGTGGGAGGCGGTGCTGGATGCCGCGCTGCACCCGCTGGACGAAGTCACCATTGCCGTGGTCGGCAAGTACGTCGATCACCAGGATGCCTACAAGTCGGTGGGCGAGGCGCTCAAGCATGGCGGCCTGCGCCAGCGCACCAAGGTCAACCTGCGGTGGCTGGAAGCGCAGGAACTGGAAGGCTCGGATTTGTCCGCGCTGGATGGCGTCGATGGCATCCTCGTGCCGGGCGGCTTCGGCGACCGTGGTTTCGAGGGCAAGGTACTGACCTCGCAGTACGCCCGCGAGCACAAGCTGCCGTATTTCGGCATCTGCTACGGCATGCAGGCGGCGGTGGTGGACCATGCCCGCCACGTGGCCGGGCTGGACGGCGCCAACAGCACCGAAAACGACCGCCAGACGCCGCACCCGGTGATCGGCCTGATCACCGAATGGCGCACCGCCAGCGGCGAGGTCGAGAAGCGCGACGAGAAATCCGACCTCGGCGGCACCATGCGCCTGGGCTTGCAGGAGCAACGGCTGAAGCCGGGCACGCTGGCGCACGAGCTGTACGGCAAGGACGTGGTGGCCGAACGCCACCGCCACCGCTACGAGTTCAACAACCGCTACCGCACCCAGTTGGAAGACGCCGGGCTGGTGATCTCCGGCAAGTCGATGGACGACACCCTGGTGGAAGTGGTGGAACTGCCGCGTGCAGTGCACCCGTGGTTCCTGGCCTGCCAGGCGCACCCGGAATTCCTGTCCACCCCGCGCGGCGGCCACCCGCTGTTCATCGGTTTCATCCGCGCCGCGCGCGAGAAGAAGGCCGGTGGCAAGCTGCTGAAGGAAGCGCGGGCTTGATTGAAGCAGGAACGAGTGGACAGGAACGAGAAACGAGTGGAAGCCACCGCCGTTTCACTCGTTCCTCGTATCTCCCCGCTCGTTCCTCGCCCTTCTCCTCGTCCTTGGCTCATTAACCGAGAAACAGCATGAAACTCTGCGGATTCGAAGTAGGCCTGAACCAACCGCTGTTCCTGATCGCCGGCCCGTGCGTGATCGAGTCGATGCAGTTGCAGCTCGACGTCGCCGGCCAGCTCAAGGAAATCACCGGCAAACTCGGCATCAACTTCATCTTCAAGTCCAGTTTCGACAAGGCCAACCGCACTTCCGGCACCAGCTTTCGTGGCCCCGGCATGGAGGAAGGGCTGAAGGTGCTGGCCGAGGTGAAGAAGCAGATCGGCGTGCCGGTGCTGACCGACGTGCACGAATACACGCCGATGGACGAAGTGGCCTCGGTGGTCGACGTGCTGCAAACCCCGGCTTTCCTCGTGCGCCAGACCGACTTCATCAAGAAGGTCTGCGCCGCCGGCAAGCCGGTGAATATCAAGAAGGGCCAGTTCCTGTCGCCCTGGGACATGAAGCCGGTGGTCGAGAAGGCAAAATCGACCGGCAACAGCGACATCATGGTCTGTGAGCGTGGCGCCAGCTTCGGCTACAACAACCTGGTCAGCGACATGCGCTCGCTGGCGGTGATGCGCGAAACCGGCTGCCCGGTGGTGTTCGACGCCACCCATTCGGTGCAATTGCCGGGCGGGCAGGGCGGCAGCTCCGGCGGCCAGCGCGAGTTCGTGCCGGTGCTGGCGCGCGCGGCGGTGGCGGTGGGCGTGGCCGGCCTGTTTGCCGAGACCCACCCGGACCCGTCCAAAGCCCTGTCCGACGGCCCCAATGCGTGGCCGCTGGGCAAGATGGAGGCGTTGCTGGAAACCCTGCTGGAACTGGATGCGGTGACCAAAAAGCACGGCTTCCTGGAGTCCGGCGTCTGAACCCCCCATTGGCCCGCACATCGCGGGCCAATGCGTTCCGGCACCAGCGCTTTCAGCCGCAAGCAACGCGCCGCGCCCGCCGGTGCATCGTTTAAACTGCGTGGCGGTTCCACATTCCGTCCCAAACGAGTCCATCCGCCCGACCATGACCACTATTGCCAAGATCCACGCCCGTGAAATCCTCGACAGCCGTGGCAACCCCACGCTGGAAGCCGAAGTCACCTTGGCCGACGGTTCGTTCGGCCGCGCTGCGGTGCCCTCGGGTGCCTCCACCGGCACCAAGGAGGCAGTGGAGCTGCGCGATGGCGACAAGACCCGCTATCTCGGCAAGGGCGTGCGCAATGCGGTGGCCAACGTCAATGGTGCCATCGCCAATGCGCTGAAGGATTTCGATGCCGCCGACCAGGCCGGGCTGGATCGCCGCCTGATCGACCTCGACGGCACCGAGAACAAGGGCCGCCTGGGTGCCAATGCGCTGCTGGGCGTGTCGATGGCCGCCGCGCATGCGGTTGCCGCGTCGAACAGGCAGGCGCTGTGGCAGTACCTGGCCGGCAAGACCGGCGCCACGCCGTCGCTGCCGGTGCCGATGATGAACATCATCAACGGCGGTGCGCATGCCGACAACAACGTCGATTTCCAGGAGTTCATGGTGCTGCCGGTCGGCTTCGACTCGTTCGGCGAATCGCTGCGTGCCGGTACCGAGATCTTCCATTCGCTGAAGTCGGTGCTGAAGGGTCACGGCCTGAGCACCGCGGTCGGCGACGAAGGCGGCTTCGCGCCGGATTTCCGCAGCAACGTCGAGGCGCTGGACACCATCCTCGAAGCCATCGGCAAGGCCGGTTACACCGCCGGCGAAGACATCCTGTTGGGCCTGGACGTGGCTTCCAGCGAGTTCTTCGAGAATGGCAAGTACAACCTGGTCGGCGAGAACAAGCGCCTGACCTCCGAGCAGTTCGTCGATTTCCTCGCCGACTGGGCCGCGCAGTATCCGATCATCAGCATCGAGGACGGCTTGGCCGAAAACGATTGGGCCGGCTGGAAGCTGCTGACCGAGCGCGTCGGCAAGAAGGTCCAGTTGGTCGGCGATGACCTGTTCGTCACCAACCCGAAGATCTTCGCCGAAGGCATCGAATCGGGCACCGCCAATGCCATCCTGATCAAGGTCAACCAGATCGGCACCCTGAGCGAAACCCTGGAAGCCATCGCGATGGCCGACAAGGCGAACTATGCGGCGATCGTCTCGCACCGCTCGGGCGAAACCGAGGACACCACCATCGCCGACATCGCCGTGGCCACCACCGCCACCCAGATCAAGACCGGCTCGCTGTGCCGCAGCGATCGGGTGGCCAAGTACAACCAACTGCTGCGCATCGAGGAAGCCCTCGGCGCCAGCGCGCGTTACGCCGGGCGTGACGCATTCGTCTCGCTCAAGCGCTGACGGCCCATGCGCAACTGGCGCTGGCTGTTGCTGGTGCTGGCGGTACTGCTGGCCGGCCTGCAGTACCGCTTCTGGTTCGGCCCGGGCAATTCGGGCGAGGTGATGATGCTCGAAGCCCAGGTCGCCAACCAGAAGCGCGACAACGAAGGATTGCAGCAACGCAACGATGCGCTCGCCGCCGAGGTCAAGGACCTGAAGGAAGGCGAGGCGGCGATCGAAGAGCGCGCGCGCAGTGAGCTGGGCATGATCAAGCCCGGCGAGAAGTTTTACCGGGTGGTCGAGGACGCGCCGTTGGGGTCACCGGCACCGGCACGCACCGGCACGCACGACGCCGCAACCACGGAGCCACTGCCGTGACCACGCAGGTGTGGGCGGTGGTTCCGGCCGCCGGGCGCGGCGTCCGTTTTGGCGGGCCGGTGCCCAAGCAATACCTGCAGGCGGCTGGCGAGCCATTGCTGGCGCACACGCTGGATGCCCTGTTGTCGCATGCGGGCGTGGCCGGGGTGATGGTCGCCATTGCCGAAAACGATGCCGACTGGCCGGGCTGGAGCGAATTTGCCGGCAAGCCGGTGCTGACCTGCATCGGCGGCGCGACCCGTGCCGACTCGGTGCTGGCCGCGCTGCAGGCACTGCCGGACAGCGTGCGCGCCGATGATTTCGTGCTGGTGCACGATGCGGCGCGCCCGAACCTGCCGGCGGCCGACCTGGGGCGTTTGCTGGAAGTGGGGCGCATCGATCCGGTTGGGGCGATCCTTGCCGCACCGGTGCGCGACACCCTCAAGCGCGCCGGCGACGACGGTGGCATCGATCGCACCGAGCCGCGCGAACGCCTGTGGCGCGCGTTGACCCCGCAGTTGTTCCGCCGCCATCAGTTGACCCGTGCATTGCTCGACGCGACCAACGCCGGCATCGAAGTCACCGACGAGGCGATGGCGATGGAACGGCAGGGCGCGCGTCCGTTGCTGGTCGAAGGTGACGAGTGCAACTTCAAGGTCACCACCCCGGCCGACCTGGCGCGCTTCGAATTCGAACTGTCGCGTCGCGGCGGCTGATTCCCCGCCCGGTGCGAGAATGCCGGGCCCGACATCACGTACCTGACTGCCATGAATGCCTCTATTCCTTTCCCGCCCGTCCGCATCGGCTCGGGCTACGACGTCCACGCCTTTGGCGAAGGCGATCACGTCATGCTCGGCGGCGTGCGCGTGCCGCACCGCTGCGGCGTGCTGGCGCACAGCGACGGCGACGTGATCCTGCATGCACTGTGCGATGCCATGCTCGGCGCGCTGGCGCTGGGCGACATCGGCCAGCATTTCCCACCCAGCGATGCGCGCTGGAAGGGGGCGGACAGCAGCGACTTCGTACTTCATTGCAACGGCCTGCTGCGCGAGCGCGGCTGGCAGGTGGGCAATGCCGACATCACCGTGATCTGCGAGCGGCCCAAGGTCGGCCCGCATGCGCTGGCGATGCGCGAGAAGGTGGCGCAACTGCTGGACGTGGCGCTGGACCGGGTCAGCGTCAAGGCCACCACCAGCGAGAAACTGGGCTTCATCGGCCGCGAGGAAGGCGTCGCCGCGCAAGCGGTGGTGTTGCTGATTCCCGCATGAGGGCGGCGGCGGCCGCCGGGCGGCAACCTCGCATGCCTATATCGTGCAATTGCCGGCCAGCGCGGCTGGCACTACCGGAGTTCGATCCGGGCAGCAGTACATCCACAGGACAGACATGAACAACTCCCTCGCACTTCCCCTGGCCTATGGCGCTCCGGTGCTGCAAGCGCAGATGCGCAGCGTGCCGGAAGACTTCCAGGTGGACGAGTTGCCGGCCTTCGAGGCCAGCGGCGAGGGCGAGCACCTGCTGCTGGAGATCCGCAAGCGCGGCGCCAACACCGTGGCCGTCGCCAAGCGGTTGGCGCAATGGGCTGGCGTCACCGAAATGGCAGTCAGCTATGCCGGGCAGAAGGACCGCCATGCGGTGACCACGCAGCGTTTCAGCGTGCACCTGCCAAAGCGGGTGGCTCCCGACTTGGCGCTGCTGGAATCGGACGAACTCCATGTGCTGGCCTCGACCTGGCACAACCGCAAGCTGCAACGCGGCGCGCTGGCCGGCAACCGTTTCAGGCTGGTGCTGCGGCAACTGCAGGGCGAACAGGCGGCCATCGACGAACGCCTGCGGGCGATTGCCGTGCGTGGCCTGCCCAACTGGTTCGGCGAGCAGCGCTTCGGCCGCGATGGCGGCAACGTGCCGGCGGCGTTGCAGATGTTCGCCGGCCGCCGCGTGCGCAAGGACCAGCGCTCGATGCTGCTGTCCGCCGCGCGTTCGGCGCTGTTCAACCGGGTGCTGGCCGCGCGGGTGGAGCAGGGTTGCTGGGACAGTGCGCTGGACGGCGAAGTGTGGATGCTGGATGGCAGCCGCTCGGTGTTCGGCCCCGAGCCGATGAGCGAGGCGCTGGCCGCGCGGCTGGCGGATTTCGACATCCACCCCAGCGGGCCGTTGTGGGGCGCGGGCGACTTGCGCAGCACCGGCAAGGCACTGGAACTGGAGCACACCGCATTGGCCGACGAACAGGCGCTGGCGCTGCGTGCGGGTCTGGAGCAGGCGGGGCTGAAGCAGGAGCGCCGCGCGTTGCGGCTTCGCCCGGCATTGATGCAGCAGCAATGGTTGGCCGATGACGTGCTGGAACTGTCCTTCGCGCTACCGCCGGGCTGCTATGCCACTGCGGTGCTGCACGAACTGGGGGCGGTGCGGGACGCCTCGCAAGCCTGATGCCGCAACCCGGCGACGCAGCCTGCGGAATCGGCAACGAGGCGTCAGCGTCGCGCCAGCAACACCAGCAACGCCCCGGTGCCGCCCTGCGCCGGTGGCGGCGAGTGGAAGGCCAGCACGTCGTTGCGCTGGCGCAGCAGGCGATCCACCAGGTTCTTCAGCACCGGAGCACCGCCATCGGCCTGCAGCCCCTTGCCGTGGATGATGCGCACGCAGCCGTGGCCGTGGTCGTGCGCTTCGGCCAGGAATTGCCGCAGCAGTTGTTCGGCCTGGGCGGTGTTGGCGCCGTGCAGGTCCAGTTCGTCCTGCACGGAGTATTGGCCGCGCTTGAGGCGCTGGAACATGCGCGGTGGCAGGTTGTCGCGGTGGTAGCTGGCGACGTCGCCGGCCTCCAGCGGCGTGCCCGAGCGCAATAACCGGGCAAATTCGCCCAGCGCCTGTGCCTCGTCCTGTTCGGCCATGCGCGCGCGGGGTTTCGGGCGCGGCTTGGCGATGGCCGGCGTTTCCACCTTGCGCAAGGGCGTCACTTCACCGATGGCGGCGCGGAACAGGGCGCCATCGTCCTGGTCTTCGGGGTGCGACATGCGCATAGCGTAACGGTTGCCACGTCACGGCAAGCGTCCGGACGCATTCCGGTATCATGCCGGATCGGGCCATGCCGGCCGGTGCGCAATGCACCACGGCATGGCGTTTGGGTGACGCGGCTGTTGCGCGTCGCCCCGGATTCACTGATTCAGGTCTTCAATGCGTGTACTTGTAAGCAACGACGACGGTGTGGATGCCCCCGGCATCAAGATGCTTGCCGAGGAGCTGCGCAACGCCGGGCACGAGGTCACCGTGGTGGCGCCCGACCGCGACCGCTCCGGCGCCAGCAACTCACTCACCCTCGACCGGCCGGTGCGCTTGCGCCGGATCGACCACTACACCTGCGCGGTGGCCGGCACGCCCACCGACTGCGTGCACCTGGCGCTGACCGGCATGCTCGAGCACGAGCCTGACATCGTGGTCTCGGGCATCAACAATGCCGCCAATCTCGGCGATGACGTGATCTATTCCGGCACCGTGTCGGCGGCGATGGAGGGGCGCTTCCTCGGCCTGCCATCGGTGGCGGTGTCGCTGGTCACGCACCGGCACGAGGCGAAGAATTTTCGCAGTGCGGCGCGTGCGGCGGTGGAGATCGTGGCGCGGCTGAAGGCCGATCCGCTGCCGGCCGACACCATCCTCAACGTCAACGTGCCGGACCTGCCGTGGGAGCAAATCCGCGGCTTCGAGGTGACCCGGCTGGGCAACCGCCACCGGTCCGAGGGCTGCATCCCGGCCACCGACCCGCGCGGCAATACCGTCTACTGGATCGGCCCGGCCGGTTCCGAGCAGGACGCCGGCCCCGGCACCGATTTCCATGCCGTGCGCAGTGGCCACATCTCCATCACCCCGATCCAGGTGGACCTGACCCGCTACTCGGCGCTGGAAAAGGTCGCCAGTTGGGTGGGCGGGCTGTCGGCGACGCTGGGACAACCGGCATGACGCCGCGGCTGCGTCTTTCCCCCGAAGCGGTGGGCACCGGCATGACCTCGCAACGGGTGCGCGACCGCTTGGTCGAGCGCCTGCGCGAAGCCGGCATCGGCAACGAGAGCGTGCTCAACGCGGTGCGTACGGTGCCACGTCACCTGTTCATCGACGAAGCGCTGGCCTCGCGCGCCTACGAGGACACCGCGCTGCCGATCGGCCACGGCCAGACCATCTCGCAGCCGTGGGTGGTGGCGCGGATGACCGAGGCGGTGCTGGAGGTTGCGCCGAAGACCGTGCTGGAAGTGGGCACCGGCTCCGGTTACCAGGCCGCGATCCTGGCCGCGCTGGGGTTGGAGGTGTTTACCGTCGAGCGCATCGGCGACTTGCTGCGGCAGGCGCGCAAGCGCTTCCGGCAACTAAGCATGAACATCCGCAGCAAGCATGACGACGGCCGCATCGGCTGGCTGGAACATGGCCCCTATGACGCCATCGTCGTCACCGCGGCCGCACCGGCGCTGGTGGAGGCCCTGATCGAACAACTCGCCATCGGCGGCCGCCTGGTGGCGCCGGTGGGTGGCCCCGGTGGACAGGCGCTGCTGCAGCTCACCCGGCAGGCCGATGGCGGCACCGTGCAGGAGGAGCTGGCTCCGGTCAGCTTCGTGCCGCTGTTGTCGGGCATGCTGGATTGAGCGCACGCAACGATACGGGAACGCATTGACGATGAAGATATTCGGACCGCTGTACGACCGCGCGCTGTACTGGGCCAGCCATGAGCGTGCGCCGACCTATCTGACCGTGCTCAGCTTCATCGAGGCCATCATCTTCCCGGTGATGCCCGAGGTGATGTTGATGCCGATGTGCGTGGCGCAACCGCGCAAGGGCTGGCGCCTGGCCAGCATGAGCCTGGCCGGCTCGATGCTGGGCGCAATGGTGGGCTACGCGCTGGGGCATTACGCATTCGAGGCACTCAAGCCGCTGTTCGCGATGCTGGGCATGTTGCCGGCGATCGAGTCGGGCATCGCCACGCTGCAGGCGAAGATGGCCGAATCGCCGTGGGCGGTGTTCACCTTCCTGGTGCTGGGCGGGTTCATGCCGATCCCGATGAAAGTCTTCACCTGGGCTTCCGGTATCGTCGGCGTGCCGCTGCCGCAATATGTGCTGAGCATGTTGATCGGGCGCGGCAAGCGGGTTTATTTGCTGGCCGCGGTGATCCGTTTCGGCGGTGCGCGCGCGGCCGAAGCGCTGCGGCGCTGGATCGAACCGCTGGGCTGGGTGGCGACCGCGCTGGTCGCCCTGCTGGCGGGCTGGTTGATATGGAGGGCGAAATTCGCATGAGCGCAGACCTGATGTCCAAGGCAATCCGCAATGCGCTGGTGGCAGCGCTGGCCGTGGCCCTGGCCGCCTGTGGCACCGCCACGGTGGTCAAGCCGACAAGGGGCGCCGCGTCGTCGGCATCGGCGATGCCACGCAGCTCGGTACCCAAGCCGGGGCAGACCGCGACGGTGCGCCGTGGCGACACGCTGTACGCGCTGGCCCGCATCCACAACATCACGCCGGGCGACCTGGCTGCCTGGAACGGCCTGTCCGCGCCCTACGTCATCCATCCGGGCCAATCGCTGCGGCTGTACCCGGGCAACGCCACGGCCACGCGCCCGGCTGCCACGGCTGTCACGGTTCCCGCCCGAACCACGCCGCCGGCGCCTGCTGCGCCGGTCAGCAGCGGCATCGGCTGGCGTTGGCCGGCCGACGGCGTGCTGGTGGGCCGTTTCGCTGCCGGCGAGACCACCAGGCAGGGCATCGACATCGCCGGTGCCAGTGGCGACAGCGTGCGCGCGGCCGGGCCGGGCGTGGTGGTCTACTCCGGTGTGGGGCTGGTGGGCTATGGCGAGCTGATCATCATCAAGCACAACGACCAGTGGCTGTCGGCCTATGGCCACAACCGCAAGCGGCTGGTCAATGAGGGCCAGAGCGTCAAGGCCGGCGAACAGATCGCGGAAATGGGCCGCACCGGCACCACCCGCGACATGCTGCACTTCGAGATCCGTTACAACGGCAAGCCGGTGGACCCGCTGGTTTACCTGCCGAAGAGGTAGTGCCGGCTGCTGGGCGGCGACTGCAAGATGGTTGAACGATGCGAGGTTGCTGGCCAGAGCGGTCGGCACCGACCGTGCGGCATCACGACAGCATGAACGCCGCCAGCACGCGGCGGTTCTCGCTGGCCAGCACGTTGAAGGTGCGTGCGGCCGAGGCGTTGTTCATCACCTCGATGCCGATGCCGCGGGTCAGGCAGGCCGCCATGATTTCCGCCGGCGGGAATACCTGCTGCTCGCCGGTGCCGAGAATGAACACGGCCGGGTTCCGCGCCAGCACCGGCGCCAGGTCTTCCATCGTCAATTGCCCGGCCGAGGTGACCGGCCAATTCTCGACCAGTTGGTCGGGGGCGAGCAGGAAGCTGTGCGTCAGCAGCAGGTCATTGACCCGGGCCTGGTGACCATTGGCCGCACGCAGGCTGTAGGTGTAATCGGGCAGTTCGCGGTTCAGCTGCATGGCGTGCCCCGCCCGCTAGTTGCGCGGCAGGATGATCTGGCGCTTTTCCTTCGCCGGGCGGTACAGCACGGCGACATGGCCGATACGCTGCACCAGTGCGCCGCCGCTGGTTTCAACCAGCGCGGCCACCATTGCCTCGCGCACTTCGCGGTCTTCCGCGGCCACTTTCACCTTGACCAGCTCGTGGCGTTCCAGCACCTCGTCCAGTTCCGCCAGGAAGGCGGGGGTGACCCCTTTGCCGCCGATCTGCAGCAGCGCTTTCAGGTCATGGGCCATACCGCGCAGGAATCGGTTCTGGGCCGGGGTGAGGACGATGGACATGCAGAGTTTACGGGTCATCAAGGGGGTTCAGGGTATCATGCCGGCCCCTTGGAGCCCCATTGCCGATGTCCCGCAGCAAGAGCAGCCAACGCTGGTTGAAGGAACACTTTTCCGACCCCTTCGTGAAGAAGGCGCAGGCCGAAGGCATGCGTTCGCGCGCGGCCTACAAGCTGGAGGAGCTGCTCGAACGCGACCGCCTGCTGAAACCGCACATGATCGTCGCCGACCTGGGCGCCGCGCCCGGTGGCTGGTCGCAACAGGTGCGCAGGCAGATGGGCGATAGCGGCCGGGTGCTGGCGCTGGACATCCTGGAGATGCCGCCGCTGGCCGGGGTGGAGTTCCTGCAAGGTGATTTCCGTGAAGGCGAGGTGCTGGCCCAGTTCGAAGCCCTGCTCGGCGGCCAGCCGGTGGACCTTGTTTTGTCGGACATGGCCCCCAACAAGAGTGGCATGGACGCGGTGGACCAGCCGCGGATGATGCACCTGGCCGAGCTTGCAATGGATTTTGCCGACAACCACCTCAAGCCGGGTGGTGCGTTCCTGATCAAGCTGTTCCAGGGCGTCGGCTTCGACGACTACGTGCGGGAAATGCGCCGCCGTTACGACAAGGTGGTGATCCGCAAGCCGGAAGCCTCGCGCAAGCGTTCACCCGAGGTTTATGCCCTGGGCCAGGGCAAGCGCGTGCAGATCAAGTAAGCTCGACCCACATACGAATCGCGTCAAAAAGCCAGAGGAACACCGGAGCCGATGAGGATGAACGACCTGACCAAGAACCTCCTGCTATGGGTGGTTGTCGCCGTCGTGCTGATGGTGGTGTTCCAGAGCTTTGCCCCGCGCGGCGGCACGCCCACCGTCGGCGACGCCAGCACTTACACCCAGTTCCTGCAGGAAGTGGACGCCGGGCGGATCAAGTCGGTGGAATTCACCGACGACACCACCCTGACCACCAACGCCATCCGCTACCGGCGCAACGACGGTACCGAGGGCTCGCTGTACGCGCCGCGCGACGAGAAGCTGATCGACCAGCTCTACACCAAGAAGGTGGACATCGTGCGCATGAAGCCGGCCACCGGGCCGAGCTTCTGGTCGATCCTGCTGCAGTTCCTGCCGGTGCTGCTGCTGATCGGCTTCTGGATTTTCATGATGCGACAGATGCAGGGCGGTGGTGGCGGTGCCAAGGGCGCGATGTCCTTCGGCAAGTCGCGCGCCAAGCTGCAGGGCGAGGACCAGATCAAGGTGACCTTCGCCGACGTCGCCGGTTGCGACGAGGCCAAGGAAGAAGTGGGCGAGCTGGTCGAGTTCCTGCGTGACCCGTCCCGGTTCACCAAGCTCGGCGGCAAGATTCCGCGTGGCGTGCTGATGGTCGGCCCGCCCGGCACCGGCAAGACCCTGCTGGCGCGCGCGATTGCCGGCGAAGCCAAGGTGCCGTTCTTCGCGATCTCCGGCTCGGACTTCGTGGAAATGTTCGTCGGTGTCGGCGCCAGCCGCGTGCGCGACATGTTCGAACAAGCCAAGAAGCATGCGCCGTGCATCATCTTCATCGACGAAATCGATGCGGTCGGCCGCCACCGTGGCTCCGGCATGGGCGGTGGTCACGACGAGCGCGAGCAGACCCTGAACCAGATGCTGGTCGAAATGGACGGCTTCGAGGGTGGCGAGGGCGTGATCGTGATTGCCGCCACCAACCGCCCCGACGTGCTCGACAAGGCGCTGCTGCGTCCGGGTCGTTTCGACCGCCAGGTCATGGTTGGCTTGCCCGACATCAAGGGCCGCGAGCAGATCCTGCGCGTGCACCTGCGCAAGGTGCCGGCCGCCGACGACGTCAAGCCGGAAGTGCTGGCGCGCGGCACCCCGGGTTTCTCCGGTGCCGACCTGGCCAACCTGGTCAACGAAGGCGCCCTGTTTGCCGCACGCCGCAACAAGCAGGAAGTGGGCATGCAGGACTTCGAGGACGCCAAGGACAAGATCTACATGGGTCCGGAGCGCCGCAGCATGGTCATGCGCGAGGACGAGCGCCGCAACACCGCCTACCACGAGTCCGGACACGCGGTGGTCGCCATGACCCTGCCCAAGGCCGACCCGGTGCACAAGGTGACGATCATGCCGCGCGGCTGGGCGCTGGGCGTGACCTGGCAGTTGCCCGAGCACGACCACATCAGCAAGTACAAGGACCGCATGCTGGAAGAGCTGGCGATCCTGTTCGGCGGCCGCATCGCCGAGGAGATCTTCGTCGGGCAGATGTCCACCGGCGCCTCCAACGACTTCGAGCGCGCCACCAAGCTGGCCCGCGGCATGGTCACCAAGTACGGCATGTCCGACGTGCTCGGCACGATGGTCTATGCCGATGAAGAGGCCGGCTACGGCATGCACAGCAAGACCATTTCCGAGGCCACCCAGCAGAAGGTGGACGCGGAAATCCGCCGCCTCCTCGACGAGCAGTACCACGTCGCGCGCAGCATCCTGGAAGACAAGCGCGACATCGTCGAGGCCATGACCGCCGCGCTGCTGGAGTGGGAAACCATCGACGCCGAGCAGGTCAAGGCGATCATGGAAGGGCGCAAGCCTTCGCCGCCGGCTGGCTGGGTGGAGAAGGTCAAGGGTGATCCGACGGACAGCGACAAGGGCGGCGACGAGCACCCGGTTGCGCCGATCAGCGACCCGGCGGGGCAGCATTGAATCCGTCGACAATGAAATGAGCGAACGGGCCGGGAATTTCCGGCCCGTTTCGTTTCGGGGAAGCGCATGGCTGCGGTGCTGCGCCCCATGAAGGAAAATGCAGCCCCATGCCGCGCCCATCTCCATGAATACCCCGACACCGTCGCCCGACACTTCCACCCGCTTGCCCGAAATGATGATCGCCACCGTGGTCGGTGTTGCTTTCGGCATGAAGACCGGCCAGTACCTGCTCGGCATTGTCCTCGGCATCGTGCTGGGCGTGGTGTTGGGCCTGATCGGCACCAGAATTCGTGCCAGGAGCAAACGCTGATGTTCGACACTTTCCCGGTACTGGATTGCGCGGGCCGCCTGTTGCGGCTGGACCGGCCGCGGGTGATGGGTATCGTCAACGTCACCCCGGATTCGTTCTCCGACGGCGGCCTGCATTTCGACACCGACGTGGCCATCGCCCACGGGCTGGCGCTGGTGGAGCAGGGCGCCGACCTGCTGGACGTGGGCGGCGAGTCCACCCGCCCCGGCGCCGCGCCGGTGTCGGCGCAGCAGGAGATCGAGCGCGTGGTGCCGGTGATCGAGGCACTGGTGGCGCGTACCGGCGTGCCGGTCAGCGTCGATACCTGCAAGCCCGAGGTGATGCGCGCGGCGCTGGCCGCCGGCGCCGGCATGGTCAACGACGTGCAGGCCCTGCGCCAACCCGGCGCGCTGGAAGCGGTGGCCGGCTCCAATGCCGCCGTGGTGTTGATGCATGCGGTTGGCGACCCGCACGATGCCGGTGTGGCACATGATTACGACGACGTGGCTGGCGAGGTGCAGCGCTTCCTGGCCGAGCGCATCTTCGCAGCGGAAATGGCCGGCATCGCCCGCGCCCGATTGGTCGCCGATCCCGGCTACGGTTTCAACAAGGACAGCGCGCAGAACTTCGCGCTGCTGGCGGCGCAGGAAAAACTGCTGACGCTGGGCGTGCCGCTGCTGGTGGGGCTGTCGCGCAAACGCTGCATCGGCGAGGTCACCGGGCGCGCGGTGGCTGGCGAGCGCGTGGCTGGTTCCTTGGCTGCGCACCTGCTGGCGGTGCAGCGCGGGGCGAAGATCGTGCGCGTGCATGACGTGGCCGCCACGGTCGATGCACTGAAGGTATGGGCCGCACTGGATGCCGTGCCGGCGGCGCGGGTCGATAAACCCGCGATGCCGCGCTGGCCGGACGAGGACTGATGCCGGCCGACACCCGCCCGCTTGCCATCGCCCTGATGGGCCCGACCGCCTCGGGCAAGACCGCGGCGGCGATCGAACTGGCGCAGGCGCATGGCGGTGAAATCGTCAGCGTCGATTCGGCGCTGGTGTATCGCGGGCTGGACATCGGCGCGGCCAAGCCGGACATGGCCGAACGTGCCGGCATCGCCCATCACCTGCTGGACCTGCGTGAGCCGTGGCAGAACTATTCCGCCGCCGAGTTCGCCATCGACGCGGCCGCGGCGGTGCGTGACATCGTCGCGCGCGGCAAGTTGCCGATCCTGGCCGGCGGCACCGGCCTGTATTTCCGCGCATTGCTGCAGGGTTTGTCGCCGATGCCGGAGGCCGACCCGGCGCTCCGCGCGCAGATCAGCGCCGAAGCCGAGGCGGTGGGCTGGCCGGCACTGCATGCGCAACTGGCACGGATCGACCCGGTGGCGGCCAAGCGCATCCACGCCACCGACCCGCAACGCATCCAGCGTGCGCTGGAAGTGCATCGCCTGACCGGCAAGCCGATCAGCCATTGGCAGGCACAACCGGGCATCGCCCGCCTGCCGGCGCGGGTGCTCAAGCTGGTGTTGGCGCCGGCCGACCGCGCGGTGCTGCACCGACGCATCGAAAAGCGTTTCGAGCTGATGCTGGCGCAGGGCTTCCTCGATGAAGTACGCCGCCTGCGCGCCTTGCCGCGGATGGCCGAAGTGGAAAATCCACTGGACCTGCCGGCTATTCGTGCAGTCGGCTACCGCCAGGCGTGGCAGTTTCTCGATGGGCAGGACAGTGCCGCCGAGTTCCGCGACAAGGGCATCTTCGCCACCCGGCAACTGGCCAAGCGCCAGCTCACCTGGCTGCGTGGCGAACGGGATGCGTGCCGGTTCGATCCTGCCACCGACATGCCGCGACTGCGCGAGCTGGTTTCGCTGTTTCTTGCAAGGTGAGCGGCGGTGTGGCGGTGTACCATCGGCATTCCGGAATGGCTGGGGTAGCCATTGCGGCCATAAGAACAATAACGAGGAGTTGACATGTCCAAGGGGCAATCCCTGCAGGATCCTTTTTTGAATGCATTGCGCCGCGAGCGGGTGCCGGTGTCGGTGTACCTGGTCAACGGCATCAAGCTGCAGGGCACGATCGAGTCGTTCGACCAGTTTGTGGTGCTGCTGCGCAATACCGTCAGCCAGATGGTCTACAAGCACGCCATTTCCACCGTGGTACCGGCGCGTAACGTCAAGGTCGGGCCGGGTGGCGGCTACGTGCAATCGTCCGATGGCAGTCAGGCTGGCGATGACGACAACGACAACGACAACGAATAAGCGGGGCGCAGCGCGTGTTTGACCGTTCGAAGAAGGGCGAGCACGCGCTGTTGATCCAGCCGCACTTCGGCAAGCTCGAAGAGGACGTGCTGGAAGAATTCACCGACCTGGCGCGCTCGGCCGGGGCCGACATCGCCGCCACCGTGAGCGCGCGACTTGATCGCCCCAATCCCTCCACCTTGATCGGCAGCGGCAAGCTGGACGAAGTGAAGGCCGCCGCTGAGGCGACCGGCGCCGACCTGGTATTGGTCAACCACCCGCTGACCCCGGTGCAGGAGCGCAACCTCGAACGCTTCCTGGAGCGGCGGGTGATCGACCGCACCGGTTTGATCCTCGACATTTTCGCCCAGCGTGCGCACAGCCACGAAGGCAAGCTGCAGGTGGAGCTGGCACAACTGCGCCACCTGGCCACGCGGCTGGTGCGCGGCTGGACCCATCTGGAACGCCAGCGCGGCGGTTCCATCGGCCTGCGCGGCCCCGGCGAAACCCAGTTGGAAACCGACCGCCGGCTGCTGCAGAAGCGCGTGGAGCAATTGCAGAAGCGGCTGGAAAAGGTGGAAGTGCAGCGCACCCAGATGCGCCGCGCGCGCGTGCGCAGCGAGATGCCGCGGGTGGCGCTGGTCGGCTACACCAATGCCGGCAAGTCCACCCTGTTCAACGCATTGACCGGTGCCGGCGCCTATGCCGCCGACCAGTTGTTCGCCACCCTCGACCCCACCGTGCGCCGCATCGTGCTGCCCGGCGGCAACGCCATGCTGGCCGATACTGTCGGCTTCGTCCGCGACTTGCCGCACGAGCTGGTGGCCGCGTTCCGTTCCACATTGAGCGAAGCGCGCGAGGCGGATTTCCTGCTGCATCTGGTCGATGCCGCCGACCCGCTGCGCGAGGAACGCATCGCCCAGGTGGACGAAGTGCTGGAGGCCGTCGGTGCCGGTGAGCTGCCGCAGTTGCTGGTATTCAACAAGATCGACCGCATCGAGGGTGCCGACGTGCGCCACGATGCGCAGGACGGCGTGCCGGACGAGGCGCGCCGCGAGCGGGTATGGATTTCCGCACGCGATGGCCGCGGACTGGAGCTGCTGCAATCGGTGCTGGGCAAGCGCCTGGGCCTGCAACACGTCACCGGCAGCGTGCGCCTGCCGCCGGAGGCCGGCCGACTGCGCTCACGCCTGCACCAGTTGGAAGTCATCCGCAGCGAACAGACCGACGAGGAAGGCTGGCTGGTCGAGGTGGACATTCCCATCGCCGAAGCCGAGAAGCTGGCTGCCAGCGCCGAGGGACAAGTGATTCGTGCGCTGCTGCCGGAGCGTGAGCCGGAGTGGTGAGCGGCGGGAAACGAGTGAAGGGGAGTGAGGAACGAGAGCGAGCAAGAGGCTCTTGGCTCGTTGCTCGGACCGGCCGGCTTCGTGCGGCCCTCGAATAATCGGGCGGATGATTGCCGCAGGAGCGCGCCTTGACGCGCGATGGAGCGTTATCGGGGAAATACATTACGCGCCAGGATGCGCTCCTGCCGGTTCATTGCAGCGTCGCCAAGCGCTGCCCCAGCCGCACCGGGCTTTCAGCCTGCAACGCCGGGTCGAACTCGGCCACGCCCGGTGGCAGCAGCACGATCACGGTGCTGCCGTAGTTGAAGCGCGCCATCTCGGCGAAGCGGTCCAGGGTGATGCCCTTGCCGCGCCAGTCCTTGCGGGTGATGCGGTCGCCGTAGGCGGGAATTTCCTCGCCGCTCCATACCGTTTCCACGCCACTGACCAGCAGCGCGCCGACCATCACCTGCACCATCGGGCCGAAATCGGTGTCGAAATGGCACACCAGTCGCTCGTTGCGGGCGAACAGGCGTGGCACGTTGGCTACCGCATCCGGGCCAACGCTGAACAAGCGCCCCGGTACGTGCACGGTTTCGCGCAGGGTGCCGGTCCACGGCATGTGCACGCGGTGGTAGTCGCGCGGGGACAGGTACACGGTGGCGAACAGGCCGTTGGCGAACGGTTCGGCAGCGACCGCGTCGCCGAGCAGTTCGGCGGCGGTGAACGACTGGCCCTTGGCCTGGAAGATGCGACCGTCCTCGATCGGGCCGAGCTGGCTGACGCGGCCGTCGGCGGGCATCAGCAGGGTGTGCGGATCGGCGTCGGCCGTGCGCGCGCCGGGCTTCAATGCGCGGGTGAAGAAGCGGTTGAAGCTGGCATAGCTGCGCGGGTCCGGGTTGGCGGCTTCGGCCAGGTTGACGCCGAACTTGCGGGTCACCGTGTCGATCAGCCAGCGCGAGACGCGCGGGTTCTGCGAATAGGCCAGCGAACGGGCAAGCGAGGACAGCAGACGGTGCGGCAGCGCGTAGGTAAGCGTTGTCAGCAGACTCATGGGGCGGATTTTCCGGTGAGCTTGGTCAGGTCGCTGGCGATGGCCTGCGGGTCGAACGGGGGGCGCATCAGCCCGGCCAACCGGCCCTCGGGGTCGAGCACGACGATGCTGGCCGAGTGGTCCATGCTGTAGTCGTTCGGGTTGGCCTTGAAGTTCTTGCCCGGCGCCTTCTGGAACACGAGGCCGAGCGGGGTGGCAAAGCGTTCCAGCGATGGCACGTCGGCGGTGGCGGCGATGGTGTCCTTGTGGAAGGCATGGGCGTATTCGCCGAGCCGCGCCGGGGTGTCGCGCTCCGGGTCCACCGAGATGAACACCACGCGCGGGCGCAGGCTTTCGGGGATGGTTTCCCACTGCTTCTGCGCACGCGCCAGCTCGGCCAGCGTGGTCGGGCACACGTCCGGGCAGAAGGTGAAACCGAGGAATACCAGCGTCCAGTGCCCGCGCAGTTCACCGGGAATCAGGCGGGTGCCGTCGGATTGGCTCAGGCTGAAATCCGGCAGCGCCCGCGGAGTGGGATAGAAGATGATCGAGCCGGTGTCGGGTTTGCCGGCGTTGGTCGGGCCGAACACCTTCTGTGCGAGCAGCAGGCCCAGTGCCGCCGCCAGCGCGATGGCCAGGACGATGCCGGTATTGCGGTTGAACATGGACCGATTCTCCGTGGCGGGGGCGCCGGGTATGCGCCAATGCGTGGCGGTGCAGGCAGGATGCCGGGCGAGCGCCGAAGTTTCGGCTGCAACCGGCGCTCAATATACCGGGTGCGTGCCTATAATCGCAGTCCATTCAAGCCTTTCCGTACCCTCATGACTGCCCAGGCGGCCGCCGAACTCCACACGATCATCGATCTGATCCGCTACGGCGCGAGCCGTTTCAATGCCGCGGGCCTGACCTTCGGCCACAGCCACGACAATGCCCTGGATGAAGCCACCAGCCTGGTGCTGCACACCCTGCACCTGCCACCGGACCTGGGCCCGGCCTACGGCCAGGCGTGCGTGTTGGCCGCGGAAAAGCTGCAGGTGCTGGCGTTGTTCGAACGCCGCATTGCCGAGCGCGTGCCGGCTGCCTACCTGACCGGCGAAGCATGGTTTGCCGAACTGAATTTCAAGAGTGATGCGCGTGCGCTGGTGCCGCGTTCGCCGATTGCCGAGTTGATCCTGGCCGGCTTCGAGCCGTGGCTGGCCGGGCGCGAAGTCAACCGCGCGCTGGACTTGTGCACCGGTTCGGGCTGCATCGCCATCGCGATGGGCCATTACCACCCGAACTGGCAGGTGGACGGCAGCGACATCAACGATGCCGCGCTGTCGCTGGCCGCGGAGAACAAGCAGCGCCTGCTTGCGCACAACGTCGAGCTGGTCAAGAGCGACCTGTTCGCCGGGCTGCAAGGCCGCAGCTACGAATTGATCGTCACCAACCCGCCCTACGTCACCAATGACGAAACCGACGCGCTGCCGCGCGAATACGCGCACGAGCCGGAACTGGCGCTGCGCGCCGGCGACGACGGTCTGGACCTGGTGCTGAAGATCCTGCGCGACGCGCCGGACCACCTGAGCGAAGACGGCCTGTTGATCTGCGAGGTCGGCGATTCCGAGCAGCACGTGGTGCGGTTGCTGCCGGAACTGGATTTGGCGTGGATCGAATTCAAGGTCGGGCAGATGGGCATCTTCGCGGTCGAGGCCACCGAGCTGCGCGCCCACCATGCGCGCATCGCCGAGTTGGCGGCGCAGCGATGAGCTCCAATTCCTTCGGCAGGCTGCTGACCGTCACCACCTTCGGCGAATCGCACGGGCCGGCCATCGGCTGCGTGCTCGATGGCTGCCCGCCGGGGCTGGAGATCGCGCCGGAGGAATTCGCCCACGACCTGCAACGTCGCGCCACCGGCAAGAGCCGTCACACCTCGGCGCGGCGCGAGGCCGACGAGGTGGAGATCCTGTCCGGCGTCTACGAAGGCCGCACCACCGGCACCCCGGTCGCGCTGCTGATCCGCAACACCGACCAGCGCAGCAAGGACTACGGCAGCATCGCCGCGCAGTTTCGCCCCGGCCATGCCGACTACAGCTACTGGCAGAAGTACGGCATCCGCGATCCGCGCGGTGGCGGCCGTTCCTCGGCGCGCGAAACCACCATGCGCGTGGCGGCCGGCGTCATCGCCAAGAAGTGGCTGCAGCAGCACCACGGCGTCACGGTGCGCGGTCATCTCTCGCAAGTGGGCGAAATCGTCCCGACCGGTTTCGATTGGAGTGCGGTCGAGGACAACCCGTTTTTCTGGCCGCATGCGGCGCAGGTGCCGGAGCTGGAGGCGTACATGGATGCGCTGCGCAAGTCCGGCGACTCGGTCGGCGCGCGCGTGAATGTGATTGCCGACGGCGTGCCGCCGGGCTGGGGCGAGCCGATCTACGGCAAGCTCGACGGCGAGATCGCCGCAGCATTGATGAGCATCAACGCGGTCAAGGGCGTGGAGATTGGCGACGGCTTCGCCAGCGCGGCGCAGAAGGGTACCGGGCACCGCGACCTGATCACTCCGCAAGGCTTCCGGAGCAACCATGCCGGCGGAATCCTCGGCGGCATCGCCACCGGGCAGCAGGTCGTCGCCTCGATGGCGCTCAAACCCACTTCCAGCCTGCGCCTGCCCGGCGCGACGGTGGATGTGGCCGGCAACCCGGTCGATATCGTCACCACCGGCCGCCATGACCCCTGCGTCGGCATCCGCGCCACGCCCATTGCCGAGGCGATGGTTGCGCTGGTGCTGATGGACCAGGCATTGCGTCACCGTGCGCAGTGCGGCGACGTCGGCGAGATGACGCCGCGCATCCCCGGCCACGTCGATGGCTGAGCAGTGGCTTCGCGCCGGGGCATCGCAGCCGTTGTTCGACGACACCGTCGCGCAACTGGCAGCGTGCTGTGTCGTGCTCGCCACGCGCGCCAATGTGTGCAACGCCATTGCCGGCAGCAAAATCGAAAAACGATAGGGAGTCTCCGGGTTGTCCTGCCGGAGGTTCCCCGAACCTGGCCCGACGTCTCCTTCCTCTCCCCCTTTCGAGTATTCCCCCATGAGCAATGAAGTCCGTCGTTTCCACGTAGCCGTCGTCGGTGCCACCGGCGCAGTTGGCCAGACCATGCTGGCCATCCTGGCCGAGCGCGAGTTCCCGGTCGGCAAGCTGTCGGTGCTGGCCTCGGCCCGTTCGGCCGGCAACACCGTCGAGTTCAATGGCGAAAAGATCACCGTCGAAGATCTGGCCAGCTTCGACTCGGCCGGCGTCGAGATTGCGCTGTTCTCCGCCGGTGGCGGCATCTCGAAGGAATACGCGCCGAAGTTCGCCGCCGCTGGCGCGGTGGTGATCGACAACTCGTCCGCGTTCCGTTACGACGACGACGTGCCGCTGGTGGTGTCCGAAGTGAACCCGGAAGCGGCGAAGAACCGCCCGCGCGGCATCATCGCCAACCCCAACTGCTCGACCATGCAATTGATGCCGGTGTTGGCGCCGATCCACCGCGAATACGGCATCGAGCGCATCAACGTCGCCACCTACCAGTCGGTGTCCGGCGCCGGCCAGAGCGGCATGGAGGAGCTGGGCAAGCAGACCGCACAGTTGCTGGGCTTCCAGGAAATCGAACCCACCAAGTTCCCGGTGCAGATCGCATTCAACCTGATCCCGCACATTGACGAGTTCCTCGACAACGGCTTCACCAAGGAGGAAATGAAGCTGGTGTGGGAAACCCGCAAGATCCTCGGCGATGACAACATCCAGGTGAACCCCACCGCGGTGCGGGTGCCGGTGTTCTACGGCCACTCCGAGGCAGTGAACGTCGAGACCAAGCGCAAGATCACCCCGGAGCAGGCGCGCGAACTGCTGGCCGCCGCGCCGGGGGTGAAGGTGGTGGACGAGCGCAAGGCCGGTGGTTACCCGACCCCGGTGACGCATGCTTCCGGCACCGATCCGGTGTACGTGGGCCGCATCCGTGAAGACTTCTCGCACCCGCGCGGGCTGAACCTGTGGGTGGTGGCCGACAACATCCGCAAGGGTGCCGCGTTGAACGCGGTGCAACTGGCCGAGCTGGTCGCCAACGGCGGCTGAGTCGATGCAGGTGGGGGCGGCAACGTCGGGCTGAGGCCGGCGTTGTCGTTGCCGCTGCGGTATTCGCAAACGGACTCTGCCGTTATAGTGCGTCGGATGAAACCACGGGGCGGGGGAGCGATGCGCTCGATACAAGGTGTGCTCTTCCTCATCCTGGCGCTGTGCAGCAGCGCGGCGATGGCACTGGGACTGGGCAATATCCGCGTGCTGTCCAAGCCGGGTCAGCCGCTGCTGGCCGAGATCCCGGTGATTTCCAGTGACCCGGACGAACTGGCCAATGCCCGCGTCGGGCTGGCCTCGCCGGCTACTTTCGAACGGGTAGGGCTTGCGCCTCCGGCGGGTCTGGTCGGCGAATTGCAATTCGCTTTCGCCCAGGATGCGCAGGGGCGCGCGGTGGTGCGCGTGACCAGTGCCGCGCCGGTGCAGGTGGCGGCAGTCGGCTTCCTGATCGAGGTCGATTGGGGGCAGGGCCGGCTGGTGCGCGAATACTCGGCGCTGGTGTCCGCGCCGGAAACGGCGGCGGCCGTCGCCGAACCGGTGATAGAGGCACCGGCGACGCCGGGCAACCTGATCGTGCGTGAGCCCGAGCCGTTGACGGTCGAACCTGCCGAAACTCCGGCTCAGGCTCCGCCGCCGCAGACCCAGCCGGCCGCGCCGGCAACCGCGACATCGAGGCCCGCGCCAACGCCAACACCAGTGGCAACGCAGATGGATGGGCAACTGGCACCGGTGCAGCGGGGACAGGTGCTGTCGCGGATCGCCAGCGAACTGGCGCAGGAGAACGGCCACTCGCTGGACCAGACCATGCTTGCGCTGCTGCGCAGTAATCCGGATGCGTTCATCCGCGGCAACGTCAACCTGCTGCGGCAGGGCGCGGTGCTGCGGGTACCGGGGCAGGACGAACTGGCGCAAGTCAGCGCCGCCGAAGCACGTGCCATCGTGCGCGAGCACACCGCGCAGTGGCGGCAGGCGCGCGCGCCGATTCCGCAACCGGAAGTGGCGGGCACGGCCGCGGCGGCGAATGGTGATGCCGCGGCTGCAGCGCCGGCGGCAAGTGGTGCGCGGCTGGAAATCGCCCCGGCCGTGGCCGGTGGGCAACAAACCGCAGGAACGATGACCGGGCTCGATGCCGGTGGCGAGGGTGACATGGCGGCAAACGAACAACTGCGACAGGCCAGGGAGGACGTCGCCACGCGCGATGCCGAACTGCAGGAATTGCGCGAGCGTGTTGCCGCGCTGGAAAAACTGCAGGAGCAGCAGCAATCGCTGATCGCGATGAAGGACTCGGACCTGGCCGCCGCACAACAGCGCTTGGCCGATGCCGCCAAACAGGAGTCTTCGACGGCCATGCCCTGGGCGTGGCTGGGCGTGGTGCTGGTGGTACTGGCGGGCGCAGGCTGGTGGTTGTCGCGCCGGCGCAAACCGTCGCCGCTGTCGCCGGCGTCGCGTGGTGCACGGCCGACGCCGAGTTTCGCGCTGCCGGCCTCGGTGCCAGTGGAAGACGACCTCGATGAGTTGGATGCGGGCGAAGTGCAGTACCAGGAGGACGAACAGGTGCAGGCTGAACACGAGGCCGATGCCGCGCCGTACTGGCCGCAGCCGGATGCCGTTGCCGAAGTGCTGGAGCAGGGCGAGCAGCAGCCAATGGCGTCGTTGTTTGATGGCTTGCGCCAGGCCAACCCCGTCCCACCGCAGGCAGCACTCGAAACCGTCCTCCCGCCGCGCGCTGCAGCGGCCGTGGACAGCATGGCCAGCGTTGCCTCGCTCAACCCGGCGCCGGCCGGCCGCGAGCGGCTGGAACTGGCCATTGCCTACTTGGATCTGGGCGATGCGGAAACCGCGCGCACGCTGCTCAACGAAGTGGTGACCGGCGCCGATCCCAAGGCCCGTGCCGAAGCGCTGGAACTGCTGGCGCGGCTGGGTTGAGCGCAGCGCCGCTGCAACCGCGCCGGACACTGCACGAGGGTTGAACATGCGTTACGCGCTGGGCGTGGAATACGACGGCAGCGACTACAAGGGCTGGCAGCAACTGGGCGAAAACGGTTGCCCCAGCGTGCAGGCGACCTTGCAGGAGGCGCTTTCCTTCGTCGCCAATGCGCCGGTCAGCGTGGTCTGCGCCGGCCGCACCGATGCCGGCGTGCACGGCGAATGCCAGGTGGTGCATTTCGACAGCGACGTCGTGCGCGATCCGCGCGGCTGGACGCTGGGCACCACCACGCGGCTGCCGCCGTCGGTGTGCGTGCGCTGGTGCGTGCCGGTGGCCGATGACTTCCACGCGCGCTTCGCTGCCAGGGCGCGGCGCTACCGCTACCGCCTGCTCAACCGCCAGGTACGCCCGGCGTTGTACCGGCAGACGCTGAGCTGGGAGCGGCGCGCGCTGGATGCCGGGGCGATGCACCGCGCCGCGCAGGCATTGCTGGGCGAAAACGACTTCAGCTCGTTCCGCAGCGTGCAGTGCCAGGCATTGCATGCGCGACGCGAATTGCAGTCCATTGCCGTCACTCGCCACGGCGAGGTGGTGGAGGTGGAGGTGCAGGCCAATGCCTTCCTGCACCACATGGTGCGCAACATCGTCGGCTCACTGCTGCTGGTCGGGGCCGGCGAGAAACCCGAGCAATGGATCGGCGAAGTGCTGGCGTTGCGCGACCGCAACCGTGCCGGCCCGACCGCGCCGCCGCAGGGGCTGGTGTTCGTCGGCCCGCTGTATCCCGAGCAGTGGCAACTGCCGGCGGAGGTCACCCTGTGAGCCGCGTCCTGTTCCGTACCCGCATCAAATTCTGCGGCATGACCCGTGCCGGCGACATCCGCTTGGCCGGCGAGCTGGGCGTGGACGCGGTGGGCTTCGTCTTCGCCCGCGGCAGCACGCGCCGGGTGACGCCGGCCGAAGCGCGCGCGATGCGCCACGCGGTCGCGCCGATGGTCGACGTGGTTGCGTTGTTCCGCAACAACAGCCGCGAGGAAGTGCGCGAGGTACTGCGCACGGTGCGGCCGGACCTGCTGCAGTTCCACGGCGAGGAAGACGACACCTTCTGCCGCGCGTTCAACATGCCCTATCTGAAGGCGGTGGCGATGGGCGGGGCCGAAGCGGTGGCTGCGCGCGAGTTGCAGCAGGCACACCCGCAGGCGTCCGGCTTCCTGCTGGACAGCCATGCGCCGGGTGGCAGTGGCGGCAGCGGCATGATTTTCGACTGGTCACAGGTGCCGGTTGGCCTGCACCGGCCGTTCCTGCTGGCCGGCGGCATCCGCGCGGACAATGTGTTCGACGCCATCGTCGCCACTCGCCCGTGGGGCGTGGACGTATCCAGCGGCATCGAATCGGAGCCGGGCTTGAAGGACGGCGAGAAGATGCGCTGCTTCGTCGAGGAAGTGCGGCGCGCGGACCTGCAAGTGCCGGCCGAGCCGGCATAGGACAGTGGCCGCGCCTGCCAAGGCAGGACGCGGCCGGCGGGATCAGCGGCGGCTCAGATGATGCACGGCATCGACCAGTACGGCGACGTGCTCGGGATTCATGTCCGGCGACATGCCGTGGCCGAGGTTGAACACATGGCCCTCGCGCGAACCGCCATTGCCGGCGGCGTAGCTGCCCAGCACCTTGCCGACTTCGCGGGTGATGGCCTCGGGCGAGCCGTACAGCGTGGTCGGGTCGAGGTTGCCTTGCAGTGCGACCTTGCCGCCAGCCGCGCGCGCGGCGTCTTCCAGGGTGATGGTCCAGTCCACGCCGATGCCATCGGCGCCGGTGGCGGCCAGCTCGGCCACGTACTGGCCAGTGCCCTTGCCGAACAGGATCAGCGGGGTGCGCTGGGCGCCTTCGCCACGCTCCAGTTCATGCGCGATGCGCGACAGATAGCGCAGCGAGAACTCGCGGTACATCGCCGGCCCCAGCACGCCGCCCCAGGTGTCGAACACCTGCAATGCCTGTGCACCGGCGGCGCGTTGCGCCGACAGGTAGGCGATCACCGCGTCGGTCACCACGCCCAGCAACTGGTGCAGCGCCTGCGGCTCGTTCAGCGCCATCGCCTTGATTCGCGCGTAGTCCTTGCTGCCGCCGCCTTCGACCATGTAGCAGGCCAGCGTCCACGGGCTGCCGGAGAAACCGATCAGCGGCACCTTGCCGTCCAGCTCGCGGCGGATCAGTCGCACCGCATCCATCACGTAGCGCAGTTCGGTTTCCATGTCCGGCACCGCCAGTCTGGCAATGGCGGCGGCATCACGGACGGGGTTCTTGAACTTGGGGCCTTCGCCATCGGCGAAATACAGGCCCAGGCCCATCGCGTCGGGCACGGTGAGGATGTCCGAGAACAGGATGGCTGCGTCCAGGTCGAAGCGGCGCAGCGGTTGCAGCGTCACCTCGCAGGCGATTTCCGGATTCTTGGCCATGCCCAGGAAGCTGCCGGCGCTGGCGCGGGTGGCGCGGTATTCCGGCAGGTAGCGGCCAGCCTGGCGCATCAGCCAGACGGGGGTGCAATCCACCGGTTCGCGGCGCAGGGCGCGCAGGAAACGGTCGTTGTGGAGGGGGCTGGTCACGGGTACTCCTTGGAACGGGGCCGGCCTTGGAGGGGCCGGTCAGGGATGCGGTTCGCCGCTGGTGAACACCACCTGGAAGCCGCGCTTGATCTGTGTGTCGCGCGCCTTTTCGAAGGCGGTGCGAGCTTCGCCCTGCTGCAGGAACAGCTCGCGGCGCAGTTGCGAGCGGCCACCGGTCTGGCCAGTTTCGCGCAACAGCTCCCAGCCGCCGAGCAGGTCGGGCATCAGCGAGAGCTGCACGTAGCGGGGGGATTCGTTGCCGCTGGGCGGCTGCTGCAGGTAGACGCGCATGCCGCCGATTGTAGCCGCTGCGGGTTGCATCGGCGGGATTCGCACAGGCCGGGTTTGTCGACGCGGATCGTGGTTCGGGGCTGCACCACAGACCTGCGGTGCCGATGTGGGCGTGGGGTGTCAGCCGGTGCGCAGCACCGCCAGCACCGCAGCTTCGTCCACGTCCGGCACTACTTCGGCCTTGCCGATGCCGCGCCACAGCACCAGCCGCAGGCGGCCGGCGATGTTCTTCTTGTCCAGGCGCATGTGTTGCAGCAGGGTTTCCGGCGCCAGTCCGGCGGGAATGGTGGTGGGCAGGCCACACGCCTGCAACAGCGCGTACAGGCTTTCGGTATCGGCGGCATCGGCCATGCCCAGCGTTGCCGACAGCCTGGCCGCCAGCACCATGCCCACCGCCACCGCTTCGCCGTGGTTGAGGTTGTCGTTGCCCGGCGCGCCGTAGCCCTGCGCGGTTTCGATGGCGTGGCCGAAGGTGTGGCCGAGGTTGAGCAGGGCGCGCTCGCCTTTTTCCAGCGGATCGCGTTCGACGATCTCGGCCTTGTGTTCGCAACTGCGGGCGATGGCCTGCGCCAGCGTGGCGGCGTCGCCGGCCAGCAGCGCGTCGCGTTCGGTTTGAAGCCACTGGAAGAACAGCGGGTCACGGATGCAGCCGTACTTGATGACCTCGGCCAGGCCGGCGCGCAGTTCGCGCACGGGCAGGCTGCGCAGCACGCCGGTGTCGGCCAGCACCGCGCGCGGCGGGTGGAAGGCGCCGACCAGGTTCTTGCCCTGCGGGATATCCACCGCGGTCTTGCCGCCGACCGAGGAATCCACCATCGCCAGCAGGGTGGTGGGCAATTGCACGCAATCGACACCACGCATCCAGCAGGCCGCGGCGAACCCGGCCAGGTCGCCGACCACGCCACCGCCCAGTGCCAGCACGCAGGTGTCGCGGGTGGCGCCCAGCGCGGCCAGCGCGTCGATTGCGCCACCGAAGTGATGCAGGGTCTTGGAGGCTTCGCCGGCCGGGATCAGGTGCTGGCCGATCTTCAGCTCCGGGCGCGCGGCCTGCAGGGTTTCGCGCACGCCTTGCAGATACAGCGGGGCGACGGTGTCGTCGCTGACCAGCAGTACGTGGCGGCCGCGGATGGCCGCAGTGAGCAGGCCGGCATCGTGCAGCAGGCCGGGGCCGATGTGGATCGAGTACGGGTGTTCGCCGCCGATGGCGACGCGGCGCAGGGAAGCATTCATGCGGGGAATTCCGGGTTCTGCCATTGCGCGGCCACGCGCACCACCAGTTGCGCGGTGGCCTCGACGGGGGAATGGAGGTCGGTGTCGAGGATCAAATCGGCGACTTCGTGATACAGCGGGTCGCGCAGCGCCGCCATGTCGCGCAGCAACTGCTCGCGGTCGCCACGTTGCAGCAGCGGGCGGCTCCTGTCGCGTTGCAGGCGCTGCAATTGCGCGGCCACGCCCACGCGCAGCCAGACCACGAAGCCGCGGCTGCGGATGCGGTCGCGGTTGCCGGCATCCAGCACCGCGCCGCCGCCGGTGGAGATCAGTTGCCCGCCGCGTTCGAGCAAGGCGGCCAGCACGCGCCGTTCATGCGCACGAAAACCACTCTCGCCGACGTTGTCGAAAATGGCGGGAATACCGCTGCCGACGTCCTCGACGATGGCCTGGTCGACATCGACGAACTGCAACCCGAAGCGCTCGGCCAGGCGGCGGCCAATGCTGGTTTTGCCGGCGCCCATCGGGCCGACGAGGATGAGGTTGGGGGCGGGGTTCATTGCGCTGCGATGCTAGCACCTCGTGTCAATGCTTTAACACGGCGGCGGCCATGCTGCGGCTGCCACGAATGGTTCGTGGTGCAACCAACGAGGAGCCGAACATGTCAGTGGCGAAGATCATTGAAGTAAGCGCGTCGTCCACCACCAGCGTCGAAGATGCGGTCCGCACCGGTCTGAAAAAGGTGGCCGGGACGGTCAAGGGCATCCAGGGCGCGTGGGTCAACGAAACCAAGGTGGTCACCGACGACCAGGGCAACGTCACCGAGTGGCGGGTGAACATGCGGGTGACCTTCCTGGTGCAGTGATGTCCGGAGATCGTGCGGGCCAGTGGAACGCACGAATTCCGGGGAAGGCCGGTCAGGTCGTGGCTGCGATGTGCACGCGGTTGCGGCCACCGGCCTTGGCCAGGTAGAGCTGGCGGTCGGCTTCGCCCAGCAGTTCGTGCAGGGTGGTGGTGCCGGCCTGCAGGTGGCAGGCGCCGATACTCACGGTCATGCGCAGGGTGTGTTCGCCCACGGCCACTTCCAGTGCGGCGATGGCCGCGCGCAATTGCTCCAGATACGTGGCGCAGGCGTCCTCGTCCAGCCCGTTGAGCAGCAGGCAGAATTCCTCGCCGCCGAAGCGGGCGCTGAGGTCGCGTGGGCGGGTATGGGCGTGCAGCACCGCGGCCACCGCGCGCAGGGCCTGGTCGCCGGCCTCGTGGCCGTGGCTGTCGTTGATATGCTTGAAGTGGTCGATGTCCAGCATTGCCACGGCCAGCCTGCCGTCGCCGGGGGTGTGGCCTTCAAGCCGGTGCGTGGCCTGTTCGAGGAAGTTGCGGCGGTTGGGCAGGCCGGTGAGGAAGTCGCGGGTGGCGAGATCCTGCAGGGTGCCGATCAGTTCCAACTGGTCCACGTTTTGCGAGATGCGGCAGAAGAATTCCTCGCGCGAGAAAGGCTTGCGCAGGAAATCGTTGGCGCCGTTCTTGAGGAAGCGCGGGATCAGCGAAGGGTCGGAGTTGCCGGAAATGCCGATCACCGCCACTTTGTCGCGCGCACGCAGGGCACGCAGGCGGCGGGTCAGCTCGACGCCGTCCATGCCCGGCATTTCCTGGTCCACGATGGCCAAGCGGATTGCCGGATCGGCTTCCAGCGCCTGCAACGCGGCATGGCCATCGGCGGCCTCGACGACACGGTAGCCGTACAGACCCAGCAGCGAGGCGGCATAGCCGCGCGCCGACGGCGAATCGTCCACCACCAGCGCGGCGATGCGGCGGTTGCGCTCCAGCCGCTGCACCAGCCAGACCAGATAGTCGAAGCTGCCGGGGGTGCTCTTCAGCACGTAGTCGATGATGTCCTGCTGCAGCACGCGCTTGCGCAGGTCTTCGTCGTAGACGCCGCTGACCACGATGGTGGACAGCCCGCGGCCGACGAAATACTCCACCACCTGGTCGCGGTCGCCATCGGCCAGCACCAGCCCGGTCAGCACCAGGAACCAGCCATCCTCGCGGTCAAGCAGTTCGCCGGCCTCGGCCAGCGAGGTGGCCACGCTGACCGGCAGCTCCAGGCGCTGCTCGATGGCCTCACGCAGCATCGTGGTGAAGGTGCGCGAGTTCTCGACCAGCAGGATGCGCTGCGGCAGCGGCGTGAGTGGTGGCGTGGCGTGCGGGTAGGGGGACATGGCGGGCGTGGAGGGGTTCTCAACCAGGTAATAGCGGCCGCTGGCGGCGATTCTTCAGCATGGCACTCACCACAGCCGGTCGCGCAGCTTGTACCAGCTCATCGCCGCCACCAGCAGAGGCATGCGCAGCGCCGGGCCGCCAGGGAAGCGGTGGTGGCCGATGCGCTCGAACACGTCCAGCCGTTGTGCCTGGCCGGCGATGGCGGCGGCGATGATTTCGCCGGCCAGCCCGGTGCTGGCCACGCCGTGGCCGCAGAAACCCTGCGCGAAGTAGACATTGGGCGTGAGCCGGCCCCAGTGCGGGGCGCGGTTGCGGGTGATGTCGATGCAGCCGCCCCACAGGTACTCCAGCTCCACATCGGCCAACTGCGGGAACACCTTGCGCATGCGTCGGGTCATGGTCTTGCGCAAACCCGGCGGCGGCAATGCCGAGTAGCTGGCCTGGCCGCCGAACAGCAGGCGGTGGTCGTGGCTGAGGCGGAAGTAGTCCAGCGCCCAGTTCACGTCGGCCACCGCCATGTCGTTGCCGATCAGGGCGTGGGCGCGTGCGGCGCCGAGCGGGGTGGTCGCGCCGATCCAGGTGCCCACCGGCATCATCCGCGTTTCCAGTTCCGGGGCGATGCCTTGCAGCAAGGCGTTGCCGGCCAGTACCACGAATTCGGCCTCGACCCGGCCCTGAGCGGTGTGCAGCACCGGCCGCGGGCCACGTTGCAGCCGCGTTACCGGAGATTGTTCGTGCACGGCCACGCCCGCTGCCTCGGCGGCACGCGCCAGCCCCTGCGCAAGAGCCAGCGGATGCAGGTGGCCGCTGGCGGGGTCGTATTGCGCGCCGAGGTAGCGTTCGCTGGCCAACTGCTGTTGCAACTGCGCGCGGTCCCACCATTGCAGCGGGTAGTCGTAGCGCTGCGCCATGCGTTCGGTGTTGGCGCGCAGCGCGCGTTGCTGGCGCGGGCGGATTGCCACGCTGGCGTGGCCGTCGCGCCAGTGGCAGTCGATGTGGTGGCGGGCGATGCGCTGCTTCAGCATGCGCAGGCCGTCGCGGGAGAAATCGAACAGCAAGCGTGCATCAGCCGTGCCCAGTCGCGCTTCCAGCGTCTGCAGATCGCAACCGTAGCCGACCAGTGCCTGCCCGCCATTGCGGCCGGAGGCACCCCAGCCGACGCGCACCGCTTCCAGCACGGTCACCCGGTAGCCTTTTTCGGCCAGCGCCAGCGCGGCGGTCAGCCCGGTATAGCCAGCGCCGAGCACCGCCACGTCGGCGCGGGCGTGGCCTTGCAGTGGTGCGCGCAGTGGCAATGGCGGCAGGCTGGCCGCGTACCAACTGGGTGGGTGATCGGGCCGGTCGGAGGCATCGGGCATGGGCGAAGTGTAGCCGCCGCGCGGTTGCCTAAACGTCAGCGCGGCGGTAGCGTGCCAGCGCAATCATCGTGCCCGGTATTGCCACGGCCACCCTGTCGCCGGCTGCCACGGAAACGAAACGGAACCGTCATGAAGCCGCGCTCGCGCAACCGCAAGACCGCCCCCGCCGTGCAGGAAGGCAGCGCCCTGTTGCGCTGGTTGAAGGAACGCAACATCACCGAGGTCGAGTGCCTGGTGCCGGACATCACCGGCAACGCGCGCGGCAAGATCATCCCGGCCGACAAGTTCCGCCACGACTACGGCACGCGCCTGCCCGAAGGCATCTTCGCCACCACCGTCACCGGCGACTTTCCCGACGACTATTACGAACTGGTGGCGCCGGCCGATTCGGACATGGTGCTGCGCCCGGACCCGGACACGGTGCGCATGGTGCCGTGGGCCACCGACCCCACCGCGCAGGTCATCCACGACTGCTACACCCGCGACGGTGAGCCGCACGAGCTGGCGCCGCGCAACGTGCTGCGGCGGGTGTTGGCCGGCTATGAGGCACTGGGGCTGACGCCGATCGTGGCGCCGGAGGTGGAGTTCTTCCTGGTGCAGAAGAACACCGACCCGGACTTCCCGCTGCTGCCGCCGGCCGGCCGTTCCGGTCGCCCGGAGACCGCGCGGCAGTCGTACTCGATCGACGCGGTCAACGAGTTCGACCCCATCCTCGACCTGATGTACGACTACTGCGACGCGATGAAGCTGGACGTGGACACCCTGATCCACGAATCCGGCGCGGCGCAACTGGAAGTCAATTTCACCCATGCCGACGCGATGGCGCTGGCCGACCAGGTATTCCTGTTCAAGCGCACCATGCGCGAGGCGGCGCTGCGCCACGGCATCTATGCCACCTTCCTGGCCAAGCCGATGGAAACCGAGCCGGGCAGCGCGATGCACATCCACCAGAGCCTGCTGCGGGCCAGCGACGGTGCCAACGTGTTTGCAGGCGAGGGCGAGAACGAATACAGCCCGCTGTTCATGAACTACCTCGGCGGCTTGCAGAAATATGTGCCGATGGCGATGGCGTTCTTCGCGCCGAACGTGAATTCCTACCGCCGGCTGGTGTTTGGCGAGGTGTCGCCGAGCAACGTGGAGTGGGGCTTCGACAACCGCACCTGCGGCCTGCGGGTGCCGATAGACACCGCCGAGAACAGCCGCGTGGAGAGCCGTTTTGCCGGTTCCGATGCCAACCCCTACCTGGCGATGGCCGCAACCCTGGCCTGCGGCCTGCTCGGCATCCGCGAGCAACTGCAACCGGGCGAGCCGATCAGCGGCAATGCCAAGGCGCGGGGCTACGAGCTGCCGCGCTCGCTGGGCGAGGCACTGGATGGGCTGGAAGGCTGCCAGCCCTTGCAGGACCTGCTGGGCCATCGTTTCTGCCGCGCCTATGTCGCAGTCAAGCGCAAGGAGTACGAAACCTTCTTCCGTGTCATCAGCTCGTGGGAGCGCGAGTTCCTGCTGCTCAATGTCTGAACGCACGCTCCTGCAATCACCGCATGTGACAATGCCCACCCACCGGCCTCCGGCCGCTCCCGCATCCCTGGAGAATCCATGAATCCGCGCATCCTGACTGTTGCCGTCGCCGTCTCCCTGCTCGCCGCTTGCGGCGGCAAACAACAGGGCGCTGCGGCCGTCGAGGGCGGCGAGGCCAAGGTCCTCAACGTCTACAACTACTCGGACTACATCGCCGAGGACACCGTCCCGAACTTCGAGCAGGCCACCGGCATCAAGGTCACCTACGACGTGTTCGACAGTGACGAGATGGTCGAGGCCAAGCTGCTCACCGGCGACAGCGGCTACGACATCGTGGTGCCGACGCTGAATTTCTTCGGCCGCCAGATCCAGGCCGGCGTGTTCCTCCCGCTGGACAAGAGCAGGATCCCGAACCTGGCCAACCTCGATGCGGGCGTGATGGCGCGCATCGCCGGCCAGGACCCGGACAACAAGTACGGCGTGCCGTACATGGTGGGCACCACCGGCATCGGCTACAACGTGGCCAAGTTGAAAGAGCGCTTCGGCGGCAGCACCGATATCGCCAACAGTTGGGATCTGGTGTTCAAGCCCGAGAACATCGGCAAGATGAAGGACTGCGGCGTTACCCTGCTCGACACACCTTCGGACATGATCCCGATCGCGCTGCATTACCTGGGCGAAGACCCGCACAGCACCGACCCGGTCACCCTCGGCAAGGCCGCCGACCTGCTCAAGTCGATCCGTCCCTATGTACAGAACTTCCACTCCAGCCAGTACGTCGGCTCGCTGGCCAACGGCAGCACCTGCCTGGTGGTGGGTTGGTCGGGCGACATCATCCAGGCCCGCGACCGCGCCGAGGAAGCCGGCAACGGCGTGGAAGTGGCGTATTCGATCCCGGTCGAAGGCGCGCCGCAGTGGTTCGACATGCTGGCGATCCCCAAGGACGCCAAGCATCCGGAGAGCGCCTATGCCTTCATCAACTACCTGCTCGAACCGCAGGTGGCGGCCAACAACACCAACGTCACCCATTACGCCAACCCGGTGACACCGGCCACGCCGCTGGTGGACGAAGCCATCCGCGAGGACAAGACCATTTACCCGTCGGCAGAGGTGGCGGCAAAGATGTTCACCTATGCGATCAACCCGCCGGAAGTGGACAAGCTCTACACGCGGCTGTGGACGGAAATCAAGACCGGGCGGTGAAACACCCCCTCCCAACCTCCCCTTGCTTCGCAAGGGGAGGGGCTGCTTTCCGCGAGCGGATGCGCCGCTTTGCTCCCTCCCTTTCGCGCTAGCGAAGGGGAGGGCTGGGGAGGGGTTGCATGGGTAGGTCGGGGCTACGTCCCCGACGCCCGCCACCTCTAAACATGCCGGTTCAAACACGCCGGGGGCGTAGCCCCGGCCTACCCCCGACCGATCCCGGAAGCCCTTCATGTTCGTTGACGCCAAGCCCGACGCCGTTGCCCTGAACAGCGAGCCCGGCTACCTGTCCATCCGCGGCCTGCGCAAGGAGTTCGACGGCTTCGTCGCCGTCGACGACGTCAACCTCGACGTGCGCAAGGGTGAGATCTTCGCGCTGCTGGGCGGCTCGGGCAGCGGCAAGTCCACCCTGCTGCGTTGTCTGGCCGGCTTCGAAACACCGACCCGCGGGAAAATCCTGCTCGACGGCCAGCAGATCGACACGCTGCCGCCCTACGAGCGGCCGATCAACATGATGTTCCAGTCCTATGCGCTGTTCCCGCACATGAGCGTGGAGCAGAACATCGCCTTCGGCCTCAAGCAGGACGGGATGGCGAAGGACGCCATCACCCGCCGCATCGGCGAGATGTTGGAACTGGTGCAACTGGAGAAGCTGGGCAAGCGCAAGCCGCACCAGCTTTCCGGTGGCCAGCAGCAGCGCGTGGCGCTGGCGCGTTCGCTGGCCAAGGGGCCGAAGCTGCTGTTGCTGGACGAGCCGATGGGCGCGCTGGACAAGAAGCTGCGCTCGAAGATGCAACTGGAGCTGGTCAACATCATCGAACAGTTGGGCGTGACCTGCGTGATGGTCACCCACGACCAGGAAGAGGCGATGACGATGGCCACCCGCATCGCGGTGATGGACCAGGGCTGGATCCAGCAGATCGGCAAGCCGGACGACATCTACGAGCAGCCGGCCAATCGCTTCGTCGCCGGCTTCATCGGCTCGGTGAATCTGATCGAGGGCGTCATCGACGAAGACCTGCCCGAGTACGTCACCGTGCGTACCGCCGATTTCCCCGCACCGATCTACGTCGGCCACGGCATCACCGGCTACGAGGGCCAACCGGTGGCGTTCGCGCTGCGCCCGGAAAAGGTGCACATCGGCAAGGACGAGCCGGAGGGCGAGAGCAACAAGGCGCGCGGGGTGGTGGAGGACATCGCCTATTTCGGCAGTCATTCCGTGTACCACGTGCGCCTGCCTGGCGGCGGCAAGATCCTGTCCAACTTCGCCAACATGAAACGCTGGGACAGCGACGGCATCACCTGGAACGACGAGGTATGGGTGAGCTGGGATGACAACGACGGCGTGGTGCTGGTCGAATGAACGCCAGTGGAGCAAAGCGCTGGTTGCCCGGCATCCGTGCGGCGGTGATCGGCGCGCCCTACCTGTGGCTGCTGCTGTTCTTCGCCATACCGTTCCTGATCGTGCTGAAAATCTCGTTCGCGAAGATGGCCGTGGCGATACCGCCGTATACCGCCATCGTCGAGTACGTGGACAGCGCGTTCAGCGTCAAGCTCAACCTCGGCAACTACACCCAGTTGCTGAGCGACAGCCAGTACGTGGTCGCCTACCTCAGCTCGATCAGGATCGCGCTGATCTCCACCTTGCTGACCCTGCTGATCGGCTACCCGATGGCCTACGTGATCGCACGCATGTCACCGTCGGCGCGCAATATCGCAATGATGCTGGTGGTACTGCCGTCGTGGACCTCGTTCCTGATCCGCGTGTATGCGTGGATCGGCATCCTCGACAGCAACGGCCTGCTCAACCGCGCGCTGATGGGCATGGGCCTGATCGACGCGCCGCTGCGCATTCTTTACACCCCGCTGGCGGCCTACATCGGCATCGTCTATTGCTACCTGCCGTTCATGGTGCTGCCGCTGTACGCCAACCTGGTCAAGCTCGACCACCGCCTGCTGGAGGCCGCCTACGACCTCGGCGCCAAACCGTGGCAGGCGTTCATGCGCATCACCCTGCCGTTGTCGCGCAGCGGCATCATCGCCGGCTGCATGCTGGTGATGATCCCGGCAGTGGGCGAATTCGTGATCCCGGAAATGCTCGGCGGCCCGGACACGCTGATGATCGGCCGCGTGCTGTGGGGCGAGTTCTTCAACAACCGCAACTGGCCGCTGGCCTCGGCGGTGGCGGTGGTGATGCTGCTCCTGCTGCTGGTGCCGATCATCATCTTCAACCGCTCCCAGCAGCGCGAGCTGGAAGGGAAGTTGGCATGAGCATGATGCGCAACCACCGCTGGCTGGGCTGGAGCGTATTGCTGTTCGGCTTCGCCTTCCTGTACCTGCCGATCCTGTTGCTGGTGCTGTACTCGTTCAATTCCTCGCGGCTGGCAACGGTGTGGGCGGGGTTTTCCACCAGGTGGTATGGCGAGCTGTTCGGCGACCGCCAGTTGCTGGAAGCGGCGTGGATCAGCCTCAAGGTGGCGTTCTGGACCGCGACCGCGGCGATGGTGCTGGGCACGCTGGCAGCGATGGCGATGACCCGCTTCCGGCGCTTTCCCGGCAAGACCGTGTTCGGCGCGCTGGTCACCGCGCCGCTGGTGATGCCGGAGGTGATCATCGGCCTGTCGATCCTGCTGATGCTGGTGGCGATGGGCGGGCTGTTCGGGCTGCCGTCCAAGGGCGTGGTGGCGATCTGGATCGCGCACGTCACCTTCACCCTTTCCTTCGTCACCGTGGTGGTGTCCTCGCGCCTGCAGGAGCTGGACCGCTCGCTGGAAGAAGCGGCGATGGACCTGGGCGCCAACCGGGTCAAGGTGTTCTTCCTGATTACCCTGCCGATCATCGCCCCGGCGCTGCTGTCGGGCTGGCTGCTGGCCTTCACCCTGTCGCTGGACGACGTGGTGATTGCCAGCTTCGTCGCCGGCCCCGGCTCGACCACGCTGCCGATGAAGATCTTCGCCTCGGTGCGCATGGGCGTGAGCCCGAAGATCAACGCGCTGGCCAGCCTGCTGGTGCTGGCGGTATCGCTGGTGGCGGTGCTGGGCTGGTGGATTTCCGCGCGTGCCGAGAAGCGCCGCCAGCGCGACATGCAACTGGCGTTGCAGGACAACGGCTAAAGCCTGCGCACGCTTGCCTGCATGATGCGAACCGGGGCAGGGAGCTTCCCCGGCAAGTCCGGCCGCTGGTGGCTACAGCCAGCCGGAGCGCTTGAACAGCCGGTACAGCACCACGCAGGCCGCGCCGACGATCACGATCAGCAACGGGTAGGCGTAGCGGCCGGCCAGCTCCGGCATGTTGGCGAAGTTCATGCCATACCAACTGGTGACCAGCGTGGGTGCGGCCAGCAGCGCGGCCCAGGCACCGAGCCGCTTGACGGTTTCGCCCTGCGCCAGCGTGACCAATGACAGGTTCACGCTCAGTGCGGTGCCGAGCATTTCGCGCAAGGTGTCGATGGCGTCGTTGACGCGCGCGGCATGGTCCTGCACGTCGCGCAGGTACAGTCTTGCCTCTTCGTGCAGCAGTTGCGCCGGGTTGCGTTGCAACTGCGCCAGCGCGTCCTGCAACGGCGCCACCGCCAGCCGCATCTTGTTGAGTTCGCGCTTGAGTTCGTACAGGCGCACCACGGTGCGGCGACGGTAGCTTTCGGCGAAGATGTCCTTTTCCAGCAGGTCCAGGGTGTCGCGGAAGTTGTCGGTGATGGGCAGGTAGTTGTCGACGATGGTGTCGAGCACCGCGTACAGACAGAACGACGGCCCCAGCGCCAGCAAGGCCGGCTCGCGTTCCAGCCGCGCACGCACCGGGGCATACGACATCGAGGCACCGTGGCGCACCGTCACCAGGTAGCGCGCGCCGAGGAAGGCATGGGTTTCGCCGTAGTGGATGCGCTCGTCCAGTACCTGCGCGGTGTGCACCACCACGAACAGCGAGTCGCCATAGGCCTCCACCTTGGGCCGCTGGTGGGCCTTGCGGGTGTCCTCGATGGCCAGGTCGTGCAGGCCGAACTCTTCCTGCACCTTGGCCAGCACCGCATCGTCCGGTTCGTACAGGCCGATCCAGACGAAACTTTGCGGTTGTTCGTCCAGGGTTTCACTGATGGCATCCAGCGCGATTGGCCGCGGTTTGCCGGCGGCGTCATAGCAGATGCAATTGATGACGCAGGGTGGGTTGCTGGGGAACGAAGCGGTGCCGGTTTCCATGCCGGCATCGTGCCTCAGCGGCTGCCGGCCGCCAAGCCGCGGCGGCCCAGCACCAGCGTCAAGGCCCAGTGGATGGGCAGCAGCAGCACGATCCACTGGGTGTTGAACTGCGCCTGCAGCGACAGCCATTGCAGCGGCAGTGAAAGCGTGGCGATCGCGGTCACCGCCCACAGCAGCCGCACGAACCAGTGCCCCGGCGGGCGTCCGCGCAGCAAGCGCCATGCACCGGGCAGCAGCGCCAGCGCCAGCGGGCAGAGCAGCAGCAAGTTGCGGTTGGCCCAGGCAGCGCGGTGTTCGCTGAAGCCCCACATCCAGGCCAGCAGCAGGCCGGCACCGCCGCAGAACAGCCAGAACGGCAGCGCGAAGCCGCCCAGCGCACGGCGGCGGCCGCGCGCGGCGCAGACCAGTCCGGCGCCGGCAAGGCCGAGCAGCAGCCACGG
>JBASBF010000014.1:0-37994 GCA_049650985.1 Stenotrophomonas sp.
ATGTTCTACTTGCACCTCAAGGAAACCGAGTTCCGCTTCAATCATCGCCGCGATAATCTCTACCAATACCTGCTCAAAATTCTCCGTGAGCAGCCTATTTAATCGCTCAGCTTCCTAAGACCCTTCCTTTTTGCATCAGGCATCGCGCAGGAGCGCACTTCAGTGCGCGATGGGGCCTTGCCGGGAAAGCCACATCGTGCACTGAAGTGCGCTCCTGCGCGGGAAGGCCCATCGCGCACTTGCGCGGACCCCACGGCGTATCACGATGCGTTCCTGCGTTCCTGCGTTCCTGCGTTCCTGCGTTGGCGGTCGGCATGGGGGCGTGGCGGGTGGGCCTTGGCCCACCGGCATGACCGGTGAGCGGAACCGGAATACGCACGGCGTGGGTTCAACGCGCCCGAGCAAGCGGAGGAAGGGCCACGAAAAAGCCCGCTGCGTGAGCAGCGGGCCCGGGTATTGCAGGCGTTTTCTACGGAATCAGAACTTGTAGTTCACGCCGATCTGGTAGCTGCGGCCCCATTCCACGGTTTCCAGCGGACGGTCCTTGGTGCCGGCGTAGGTTTCGTACTTGGAGTTGGTCAGGTTGCTGGCCTGCAGGAACAGGCTCAGGCCCTTGAGCGTGGTGCCGTCGCCGAAGCTGTAGCCGACCTGTGCATCCAGCACGTCCTCGCCCTTGACGTAACGCAGGGTGCGGGCACCGTTGAAGTTGCCGATCTCGCCGATGAAGTCCGAACGCTTGCGCTGGTTCAGGCGCACTTCGAAGCCGCTGTTCTCGTAGTAGGCGGTGAAGTTGTACACGCGCTTGGACAGGCCCGGCAGCATGATCGGGTCGCTGCCCACGCTGGAGGCGCTTTCCGGGTCGAGGATGCTGATGTCGCTGTCATTGAAGCTGGCGCTGGCCACCACGCCGAAGCCGCGCAGGGCATCGACGAACAGGTCCAGCGGCAGCGAGGCGGTCAGCTCGGCACCACGCAGGCTGCCGCCACTGCCGTTGAACGGCGCGCTGTAATCGCCGGTCATCTGGATGGGCATCTGCAACTGCGATTCATTGGTCCCCACCTTCAGCCACGATTCCACCTGGTTGCTGAAGTCGTAGCCGTCGCGGGTCTGGGTGTAGATGTAGCTCTTCAGGTCCTTGTAGAACACCGCGGCGGCCACGTAAGCCTTGTTGCCGAAGTATTTTTCCCAGGACAGGTCGGCCGCGTTGGCAATCCACGGGTCGAGGTTCGGGTTGCCGCCGCTGGCGCCGGGCCGGCCGGTGCTGGTGTTCACGCCGAATTCCATCGAGGCGCGCATCTGGTCCACGCGCGGGCGCGCGACCTGGCGGGCCATTGCGAAGCGCACGGTGTTTTCGGCCGGCAGTTCGAAGGCCAGGTTCAGGCTGGGCAGGAACTCGTAATACTTCTTGCCTTCGTGGATCGGGATGACCTGGCTGCCGACCGGCTGCGAGTCGTCCCAGTAGTTGGAGTGCGAGGACTGGTCCACGCGCTGGCCCTGGATGCCGATGTTGCCGCGCACCGGTATCGAACCGATCTGGGTGTCGATGTTGGCACGAAGGAACACGGTGGCGATTTCTTCGTCCACGGTCCACTGCTTGGGAATCAGGTAGCTCTCGGTGGTGGTCGGGTTGAACACCATGTACTGGGCGACGGCGGCCGGCACGTTCCACGCCGGGATGTAGCCGGCACCGGCGAAACCGAGGTTGACCGGGGCGTACTGCAGGTTGGAGGCAATGCTGGTGTCACCCTGCGCGCCGAGGTTGATGTTGCCTTCGGCCTGGGTCTTGTTCTTGCTGCGGTCGGCGTAGTTGAAGCCCGCGTCGATGTCGGAGAACCAACTGAAGCCTTCCGGCGCCGGGAAGTTGACCGCCAGCTTGAAGCCCTTCAATTCGTCGTCCACGTGCGGGGTCTTGCCGTAGCCCGAGCCGTAGATGGTGTTGGTCAGGTACAGCTTGCTGTAGTCGGAATAATCCAGCCCCGGGGTGAACTGCGGGAAGTTGCCGCCGGCGAAGTTGAGCGCCACCGAATCCAGTTGCGGTGCCGGCAGCATCTGCAGGTTGTTTTCGAGGTTGGTTTCGTCGCGCTCGGCCTTGGACCAACTGACGTCGGCCACCACGCGGACATTGCCGATGCTGATCTCGTTGTTCCAGCCGAACGCCTTGATCTCGTCTTCGCGGTAGTTGTACATGCCGCGCACCAGCGGGTAGACGTTGTGCGCCACGCCGCTGACGAAGCTGCCGTTGCCGTTGACCACCACGTCGGTGACGTTCAACCGGTCATAGCCGCCGTTGTAGTCGCCCAGGTGGATTTCCATCTGGTTGGCGGTGTCGTACTCCTCGGCCTTGGTGTAGAAGGCGTCCAGGGTGCTGGTCCAGGCGTTGCTGGGGCGGAACTGCACGGTGGCCATCACGCCGTCGCGCTTGGCGTTGCCGGTACGGCGCAATGCCTTGATGCCGTCGGAGTAGAACGTGCCTTCGGCCACGCCCGGACGCCAGCCGTCACCGATGGCCTGCCACGGCTCGTACAGGCCGACCTGGTTTTCCTGCTTGGACATGTCCGAATGCGAATAGCCGATGGCCACGCCGATGGTGTCGTCGGCGAACTTGTCGACGAAGCTGACGTTGAAGCGGTTGCCGTAGGGATCGACGCCGGCCGCTTCGCCCAGCGAGTTCTTCTGGTAGCGGCCGCTGACGGCAATGACGCGCTCGCCGTAGCTGAGCGGGCGCACGGTCTGCAGGTCCAGGGTGCCGGACAGGCCCTGGCCGACCAGGCCGGCGTCGGGAGTCTTGTACACGGTGACGCCGCTGATCAACTCGGACGGGTACTGGTCGAACTCGACGCTGCGGTTGTCGCCGGTGCTGACCATCTCGCGGCCGTTGAGCAAGGTGGTGGCGAAGTCGGGCGACAGGCCGCGCACGCTGATGACCTGGGCGCGACCGGCCACGCGCTGGGCGGCCAAGCCGGGCAGGCGGGCGATGGATTCGGCGATGGAGACATCGGGCAGCTTGCCGATGTCCTCGGCGGAGATGGCCTCGACGATCGAGGTGGCATCGCGCTTGACCGAGATGGCGCTCTCGATGCCGCGGCGGATGCCGGTGACGGTTACCGTCTCAAGGTCAACCGCTTCGGCCTTTTCGGCGGTGTCGGTGGTGTTGGCGGCGTCCTGCGCCTGTGCATTGGTGATGGTCAGCGTGATTGCAGATGCCAGTGCCACGCTCAACAGATTGCGCTTGCTGTTCAACATTCTCCCCTCTCCCAGGTGATGTCGCTTGGTTGTCTGTTTTCATGTGCCCGGCGTGTGCCGGGTTGTTTGTCGCCGATGCCCTGTATGCGACTGACAAGCATGGTAATCAGCAGGCATCGCCGCAGGCCCGGCCTGCATACGTATTCAATGCGGAAGCGCGGCGGATAACGTTGATGACAACGATGGCAACGATGGTGGTTGTCATTCGGGGCCATGCCGCACATTGCATGCGGTGGCGGGCCGGTCGGAGTTGCATCCCCGACGCGCTGCGCATCGGGGTATCAAGCACCGGGGCCGTAGCCCCGCTACGGTATCAATCCAGCGGCACGAAGCGGATCGCCGCGCCGCCGCCCGGTGCCAGTTTCAGGGTGATGCGGTCGTTGTTGCCGACCTGCCGGGTTTCGCGCGTGAAGGCGAACGGGTTGTCCTGCCAATGGGCGTCGTCGCCGTCGCGGTAGATCTCGGCGCGGTAGCGGCGGCCGGGTTCGAGGAAGGACAGCGACGTATCCAGTGCGTGCGGGTGGTCATCGCCGACGCTGCCGAGGAACCATTCATCACTGCCGCGTGCCTTGCGCGCGAAGGTCACGTATTCGCCAATTTCACCGTTCAGCACGTGGCTTTCCTCCCAATCCACGGCGACGTCCTTGATGAACTGGAAGGCGTCGGGGTGTTGCGCGTAATGCTCGGGCAGGTCGGCCACCATCTGCACCGGGCTGTACAGCACCACGTACAGCGCCAACTGCTTGGCCAGGGTGCTGCGCAGCAACTGGCCGTTGCGGCCCTTCAGGCTGACGATGCCGGGGGTGAAATCCATCGGCCCGGCCAGCATGCGGGTGAACGCCAGCGTGGCCTCGTGTTCCGGTGGATTGGGCGGATTGCCCCAAGCGGCGAATTCCATGCCGCGCGCGCCTTCGCGTGACACCCAGTTGGGATACGTGCGGCGCAGGCCGGTGTCCTTGATCGGTTCGTGCGAGTTGATGGCGATGTGTCGGGCCGCCGCCTGCTGCAACACGCGCAGGTGGTGGTTGCTCATCCATTGGCTTTCATGCCATTCGCGCAGGATCGGGCCGTCGGCGGTGTCCTGGCGCTGGATGTCGCCGGCGTCGCAGACGTAGCCGGTCTTGATCACGTCCACGCCGTTGCCTGCGTACAACGCCAGCGCGGCCGGCAATTGGCGCTCGTAGTGGCTGACCGCGCAGGCGGTTTCGTGGTGGCCGATCAGGTGCACGCCCTTGCCGGCGCCATAGCGGGCAAGGGCCGGCAGGTCAAAATCGGCGGTGGAGCGGGTGAAGTCGAAGCCCCAGCCGTTGGCGAACCAGTTGCCGTCCCAGCCGGGGTTCCAGCCTTCCACCAGCACGCCACGAAAACCATTTGCGGCAGCGAAATCGATGTAGCGCCTGGTGTTTTCGGTGGTCGCGCCATGCCGGGGGCCGGTGCCCCAGGTTTCGGTTTCAAGGTGCAGCGACCACCAGATGCCGACGTACTTGGCCGGGGTGAACCAGCTCACGTCGCCGAGCGTGTTGGGCTCGTTGAGGTTGAGGATCAGGCTGGATTCGGCAAGGTCGCCGGCATGCTCGCCGATGGTGATGGTGCGCCACGGGGTGTTGAACGGCAGTGTGCGCACCACCGCGGCTTCGTCGCTGCCGGGGGTGAGCGCGGCGCGCAGCACGTCACCGTCGCCACGGGCCAGGTTCATGCCGGCGTAGTCCACCAGCGCCGCTTCGTGGATGGAAATGTGCAGGCCGCGCTCGTCGCGCAAGGTGAGCGGCGTTTGCGCGATGCCGATTTCCTTCAACGGGGTGCGCTGGTACAGGTATTCCTCGCGGTTCCATTCGTACGCGGGTATCCACCATGCGGTGGCGGGGTGGGCGAGGTTGAACTCGGTCAGCTCGGCGCGGATGCGTACCTGCCGCCTCGCCGCCTGCTGCGGGAATTCGTAGCGGAAGCCGATGCCGTCGTCGTAGACGCGGAACACCACGTCGAAGCGGCGCGGGTAGTCGCGGCCGGCAGCGGCTTTCTCGACGAAGCTGGCGCGCAATTCGTTGTAGTGGTTGCGGGTCAGGCGGCGTTCGCCCCAGGGCTGCTCCCAGGTTTCGTCGAAGCTGCGGCGGGACTGGCCGACCAGTTCGACGTTGCGTTCCAGCCGGCCATCGCCGAGTACGAAGCCCAACCGCGACCGTGCGATCACCGCCTGTCCGTTGCGCTCGACGCGGTAGGCGATGCGGCCTTCATGCTGCGATTCCAGCGTCACCGCCAGCACCTCGCCGGGCGAGGCGATGCGTGCCAGATCATCGGCATGGGCCGGCAGCACGGCGGCCAGCAGCAGCGCCAGCAGCGCTGACCCCCGCTGCAGGAAGGAAGGGGAACGTCGGTCATTCATGGCGGTTCTCACTCCAGGACATAGACGAGGGCGGTGCGAGGCGGCACGTGGAAGCGGCCTTGCGCGGGGTTGAAACGGGCTTGCGTGCGCGGGCGTTGGTCGGCGGCGCTTGCTGCGCGATGCACCGGATGCAGCACGTAGTGCTTGCCGCGTTCGGATGGCAGTACCAGCACTTGCGCCTGCGGCGAGGCGTTGAGCAGGTACAGCACTTCGCGGAAGTGGGCGCCGGCAAGACCTTCGCCGTCCAGATGCCCGGCGATCACCAGCGGATTCTGTGCCGCGCCGGTGTTGGGAAAGTGCAGTCGCGCGGAAATTTCCTCGGCGCTGCGCAGGCGGAACACGCTGGAGCTGGCGCGGATTTGCAGCAGGTCGCGCAGTGCATCGCGGGCGAAGGCGATGTCTTGTGGCGAAGGGCGCAGCTTGGCATCGGCCAGGCGCGGGGCAATCCACGGCCAATTGCCGGCATTGTCGGCGGCGGGCGGCAGGCCGATGCCGAAATGGTTGTCGCGGTAGCTCCAGTCCAGTTGGTTGAACAAGTCGCCGGAGTCGAAGCTGTTGCGGTCCATCGACTTGGAACGCAGGGTGTCGATGCCGGCGTGGAAATAGGCCACGCCCTGGCTGAAGGCGGTGCTGGCCATGCCCAGCACCTGTACCCGCGCGCGTTCGCTGGCCGTTGTGTCCAGCGGCAGCTTCCAGGCGTTGAGGTCGTACAAGGTGTCGTTGTCGTGGTTGTCGACGTAATTGACCACCTCGCCCGGCACGCTGGCGTAGCCGGCCGGTTGGCCGGCGTAGTCGATGGCATGCAGCGGTTTGCGGCTGCCGTCGGCGGTGGTCAGCGGGTAATCGCGCAGGGTGCCGGCCAGGCCGACACGGATCAGGTCGGCGGCGCGCAGCAGGTCGGCGTGGCCCAATGACGGATCGGCCTCTGCGTTCGGTGCGTAGGACAGGCCGTTGAGCCAGCCTTGCCGCGCGACTTTCTGCTTGCCGCTGTCGCTTGGGCCGCCGCCACGCAAGGCATCACGCGCGCGGTCGCTGAAACTGCCGATGCCGCTGCCGGCCAGCGACAACTGCGAAGCCTGCACGAAGCGCGCACCGTCGGCGACCTCGCCGAAGTTCCAGCCTTCACCGATCAACTGCACGTGGCGGCCGGCGGCTGCGTCCACCCGGTGCTGCAAGGCTTCCATCGCCGCGCGTGGCTGGTGGCCCATCAGGTCGAAGCGGAACGAGTCGATGCGGTAATGGCGCACCCATGATTCGGCCGAGTCGATCATCAGCCGCGCCATCATCATGTGCTCGGTGGCGGTGTTCTCGCAGCAGGTGCTTTGCTCGACCTTGCCGGCTGCGTCGAGGCGGTGGTAATAGCCGGGGACGATGCGGTCGAGCACCGATTTTTCGTCCTGCCCGGAGGCGTAGGTGTGGTTGTAAACCACGTCCATGCCCACGCGCAGGCCCAGCGCGTGCAGCGCCATCACCATTGCGCGGAACTCGCGGATGCGTGCCGCGCCGTCGGATGGATCGCTGGCGTAGCTGCCTTCCGGTGCGTTGAAGTGGAACGGGTCGTAGCCCCAGTTGAAGCAGTCGCGCGCGGCCTGTGCCATCACCGTGGCCTGTTGCGCGGGGCTGTCCGGCGCGGCGTCGGGCACCTGCGGCGTGGTGCAACTGGCTTCCGGCACGCTGGCGAAGTCGTAGACCGGCAGCAGGTGCAGGTCGCTCAGGCCGGCTTGTGCCAGTGCGCGCAGGTGGGCGATGCCGTTGCTGCCGGCGTCGGTGAAGGCCAGGTATTTGCCGCGATGGGCCGGCGGCACGCTGGCGTCGTTGATCGAAAAATCGCGCACATGCAATTCGTAGATCGACATGTCGGTTTGTGCCGGCAGCGGTGGCGGGCGCGTGGCCGTGCCCCAGCCGGCGGGTTTCAGCGCAGGGTCGTCGAGGTCGGCGATGAAGCTGCGCCGCGAATCGGTGCCCAACCCGGTCGAATACGGATCGGTGACACGGTTGCGCACCAACCCGGTGCCGCGCGCGTGCACGTCCACCAGCCAGGTGTAATAACGGCCGCGCAGGTCGCCGCGCAGGGTGGCCGACCACAGGCCGGTGGCGGGGTCGAAACGCAGCGGTTCGCGGTGGCTTGCCGGAGCGTGGTCGTCGTCATGCAGGCACACCGACACCGCCTGCGCGGTAGGCGCCCAGAGGCCGAAGGTGGTGCCGCGCGCGGCTGGCTGCACGCCAAGTCCGGTGGCGTCGGCTGCGGCGGCATAAAGGTCGTCCAGCACGCCGGGGTTTTGCAGCGCGGTGGCGTCGAGTACGCGGCCGGCAGAGTCTTCGCGCACCAGCACCAGCGATTGCCGCAGCAATTCACGCAGACGTGCGTCGTCGAGGTCGTGCACCAGGGTGACGCCGTCGCCGACGTGGGCGAAGCGACGGCGGAGGGTTTCGTCCAATGCCGCGCCGGTGGCACGCAGGGGGATCGCGCCGGCTGCGCCGCTGACCTGCCGCCCCGGTTCGGCATGGATGCCGCCGCGCGGTGCGTGGTACAGGCGGTAGCGTTGCGTGGCATCGGTGCCCGGCCAGCGCAGGGTGTGCCGGTCCAGCCACACCGCGCGGGCCTCGGCCGGGGCGCCGGGGTCGGCGGCCAGCAGGGTTTGCGCACCCGCATCGCAGTCGCCCAATGGCAAGGTGGATGCCTGCGCCATGCCGCTGGCGGCCAGCAGCAGGGCAAGGCTGCGGCATGTCATTCGGCGCTTGGCTGCCTCGCGCATCCGATGTCGCATCATCCCCTCCGGGTATTGCGGGTGTTGGTGGTGCCACGCATCGCGCGGTCTTCAACTATCCACGGCCCATGCCGGCGGCGGCCATGCCCGGCGCACTGAATACGTATGCACCAGCGGTGCGCATCCGCCGTGCCCCCTCTACCATCGGGATTCCTTGGAGGGGGAGCGTTTGATGAAAAGCAAACCGCAGTTGTCGTTCTGGCAGATATGGAACATGTGTTTCGGGTTCCTCGGCATCCAGTTCGGCTTCGCGCTGCAGAACGCCAATGCCAGCCGCATCTTCGAGACGCTGGGGGCGTCGATGGAGGCGGTGCCGGGGTTGTGGATCGCCGCGCCATTGACCGGGTTGCTGGTGCAGCCGGTGGTCGGCTACCTGTCCGACCGCACCTGGACCCGCTGGGGCCGGCGCCGGCCGTTCTTCATGATCGGCGCGGTGCTGACCACGCTGGCGCTGCTGGTGATGCCCAACTCGCCGACGCTGTGGATCGCCGCCGGCACGCTGTGGGTGCTGGATGCCTCGATCAACGTGTCGATGGAGCCGTTCCGCGCCTTCGTCGGCGACCAGCTCGCGCCGCGCCAGCGCCCCACCGGCTACGCGATGCAGAGCTTCTTCATCGGCGTGGGTGCGATTGTTGCCAGCCTGCTGCCGTTCCTGCTGGCGCACTGGGGCGTGGCCAATACCGCCGCGCCGGGCGAAGTACCGGACACGGTGCGTTATGCGTTCTATTTCGGCGCGGCGGTGCTGCTGGCGGCGATTGCATGGACCGTGTTCAGCACCCGCGAATACTCGCCGGCCGAGCTGGCCGCGTTCGACGATGCCGAGCCTGCCGCCGAACATCGCGCGGTTGCCGCCGAGGGCGTGCCGTCGTGGGCGCAGACTGGTTTCTGGCTGCTGCTGGGCGTGGTGCTGGCGCTGCTGATCGCATGGCGGCAGGGCGACAAGATGCTCTACGTGCTGGCCGGTTTGTGCGCAGCCTACGGCCTGCTGCTGGGTGTGGCCCGTGTGCTGCCGGGCACGCACATGCTGGCGACCATCGTCGGCGACCTGCGTTCGATGCCGTTGACGATGCGGCGGCTGGCATGGGTGCAGTTCTTCTCGTGGTTCGCGCTGTTCGCGATGTGGATCTACACCACCGCAGCGGTGGCTGGCACCCACTTCGGTTCCACCGATCCGCAGTCGGCCGCCTACAACGAAGGTGCCAACTGGGTAGGCGTGCTGTTCGGCGCCTACAACGGTTTTGCAGCGCTGGCGGCGCTGGTGATCCCGCTGATGGTGCGGGCGCTGGGCCTGCGCTGGAGCCACCTGGTCAACCTGTGGCTGGGCGGCCTGGGGCTGGTGTCGCTGATGTTCATCGACGATCCGAAATGGCTGCTGCTGTCGATGGTCGGCGTCGGTTTTGCCTGGGCCTCGATCCTGTCGCTGCCGTATGCGCTGCTGTCCGACAGCGTGCCGTCCACCAAGATGGGCGTGTACATGGGCATCTTCAATTTCTTCATCGTGATCCCGCAGTTGGTGGCCGCCAGCGCGCTCGGTTTCGCCCTGCGTGCATGGCTGGGCGGGGTGCCGATGCACGTGTTGGTGCTGGGTGGTTGCAGCTTGTTTGTCGCAGGCCTGTGTGTGCTGCGGGTTCCGTCCCGTTCGGAGGTGGTGTGATGCGCATGCGTTTGTCGGTTGCCGGGCTTGCCTCGGCGCTCTCCCTTGCGATGCTGGCCGCCCCGGCCTCGGCCGCGCGCCCGGATTACGTCGGCACCACCGAGCCGTTCGCCAGCGACGCGGTGTATTTCGTCGTCACCGACCGCTTCGTCAACGGCGACACCGGCAACGACCAGCGTGAGCAGGGCGGCAAGCACCGCAGCTTCGACATTCCGGTGCATTGCGCGGACGGCATCGACGGCAACATCGGCTACCTTGGTGGCGACTTCCGCGGCGTGCTCGACAACGCCGGCTACATCCGCAACCTCGGCTTCGGCGCGGTGTGGATCACGCCCATCGTCGACAACCCGGATGAAGCCTTCACTGGCAGCAAGGAAATCAGTTGCACCAGCAGCCTGACCGACCGTGGCAAGACCGGCTATCACGGCTACTGGGGCATCAATTTCTACAAGCTGGATGAACACCTGCCGAGCAAGGATCTCGATTTCGCAGGGCTCACCCACGGCCTGCACGACGCGGGGTTGAAGGTAGTGTTGGACATCGTCGGCAACCACGGCTCGCCAGCGTGGACCATGCCCGAGCGCCAGCCGCAGTTCGGCCAGTTGTTCGACAAGGACGGCAAGCTGGTCGCCGACCACCAGAACCTGCCGCCGCAGCAACTGGACCCGCAGCACAACCCGCTGCATGCCTTCTACAGCAACATCGGCCCGGTCGATGGCGAGAAAGGCTCGATCTTCGACGGCAACCTCGCCGAATTGTCCGACTTCAACCCGCACAACCCGGCGGTGATGGATTACCTCGTGGGTGCCTACCTGCAATGGACCGCGCAGGGCGTGGATGCGCTGCGCATCGACACCATCGGCTGGCTGCCGCACCCGTGGTGGCACGAGTTCACCGGCCGCATCCGCGCCGAGCACCCGGGCATGTTCATGTTCGGCGAGGCATTCGACTACGACGCCGCGCGCATCGCCGAGCACACCTGGCCGGCCAATGCCAACGTCAGCGTGCTGGATTTTCCGCTGCGTGGTGCGCTGGAACAGGTGTTCGGGCACGAAGGCAAGGGCTTCGAAGCGCTGGTCGAGCCGCTGCACCTGAGCGGCGGCCCGTATGCCAACCCCTACGAACTGATGACGTTCTACGACAACCACGACATGCCGCGTATCGACGCCAGCGACGAAGGTTTCATCGACGCGCACAACTGGCTGTTCACCGCGCGCGGCATCCCGGTGCTCTATTACGGCTCGGAAACCGGTTTCATGCGTGGCCGCGCCGAGCATGCCGGCAACCGTGCCTACTTCGGCCAGCAGCGCGTGGATGCTGCGCCGCAAAGCCCGATCTTCGCCCCACTGCAACGCATCGCCAGACTGCGCGAGGCCACTCCGGCACTGCAGCGCGGCCTGCAGGTCAACGAGCGTTTGCAGGGCGAGAAAGCGGTGTTCTACCGCGTGCTGCAACATCGCGACATTGCACAAACCGCGCTGGTACTGCTCAACAAGGGCGACGTCGCGCAGCGTTTCGAGGTGCGTGATTACCTGCAAGCGGGGCAATGGCGCGACGCGCTCGATGGCGGCACGTTGAAGGTGAAAGGCGTGCTGCGTGCGCAAGTGCCGGCGCACGGCGTCAAGGTGTTCGTGCTCGATGCGCCGGTGAAACAGAAAGCATTGCAGGCCGAATTGCAGCGTGCGATGGCCGACCAGCAGGCACGCAGCGAGCGGCTGGTACGCTGAATGTCACCTCCCCTTTCGCGCGCCGCGCGAAAGGGGAGGTGGCAAAACGGGCATCATCCCGGTCGGGTAGCTGCGGAAGCTACAATCGCCGGCCCTGCCGCCCTGCTGCTGCCATGAACACGCTTCCCCCGCAGACCCCCATCGAGACGCTGTTGCAGACGGCGATGGACGGCAAGCTGCCGATTCGCACCTTCATGCAGGCCTTCATCGCCTCCGAAGTGGTGCTGCTCACCGGCAGCCTGGTCACGCCCGACGGCAGCGGCTTCGACCCGCTGCTGTTCGACAAGCAGGGCGTGCTGCACGTGGCGGTGTTCACCGACATGGCGCGGGTGGGCGTCCACACCCAGCAGGCGCCGCACATGCTGCGCTGGCTGCTGTTGGACGTGCTGCGCCGCGTGCCGGGTGGCTACGGCGTGGTGGTCAACCCGGGCACGCAACTGGGCTTCGAAATTTCCCCCTCGGGCGTGGGCGAACTGCTCAGGGATTTTGGCTGATTCCGCGGCTGCGGCGCTTGCACGCAGCTACAAGCGCGACGATTCCCGCACCACCAGCTTCACCGGGATGCTGATCCCATCCACCGTCTCGCCCGAGATCAGTGCCAGCAGCTTGTCGACCAGCAACTGGCCGGCCTGGCGGGTGTCCTGCTGCACCGTGGTCAGCGGTGGCGACACCGAGGCCGCCAGCGGAATGTCGTCTCAACCAAGCCCAACAAAAAGCCCGCCAATGGCGGGCTTTTTGTTGGGGTGCGAAAGGGTATCGCTATTCGCCCTCCACCCAGTCCGACTCTCCAATGGAAAATTCGAACATCGCCTGACGCTTCGCATCCTCCAAACAAAAGTGCCAAGTATCAGAAATACAGTGTCCTGCCTCATCTTTCCGCAGCAAAAAGAAGCCGTCGTCCCCCTTTACGATACTCAAAGAAAAGGGACTGGGAAGCTCGCTCAAAACGCCCCCCTTTGCATCATCCAGATGAAAGTGCTGAACCCGTCCAGAGTTTGACGAATTTCCGCGACCTATTTTTGCAGTAATTTCTGTCATGGCGTTACACCCAAATGCAAGTTTTCAACAACATTGCCAGCCTTATTTAGCGCCTCAAAGTGAACATGGGATCCGATAGTCCCATGTGCCCCCATTAGATCACTTGTTGTCATGCGGAATTGACGCAGACCATCTGCAGACCGATAAACGCCGGGGGCTACTTCCGTATAACCTTTCCCCATCCACTTTGTTCCAGAATTCAAAGCAACAGAGGCGTCAACTACGCCATGGCTTCCAATATTCCCCAAACCTTTTAGCGAGCCCGCCACCGGCCCCAGCCTCAAAGCAAAAAAACCGATCGCTCCCAATTTGGCGCCACTACCTCCCGGGGAGTCCATCAATGGATAAAGAACGTCGTGAGCCAGCGCACCCACGTCCAAGATGTTCCCATTCTTCGTCAAATCGCCTTGTAGCCCAAGCCTACCTTTAAAGTCATTCCATCGACTGCTAGAAGATGCCTGAGAAGGCTGAGAACCTTTCGCACTATCAACAGGCGCCTGCGGGATCCCACCTATTGTCGTCACAGAGCTCGCAATCGATGGATGGCACTTCATTGAGCCCGATTCACAGGACTGGCGGCCATCCGGATCGGTGAACTTGTACGGATTGTTGTTGGCATACCAATAGCGATTAAACGCCCCCGCCGGGTTGCTGTAGGCCGTCACCGGATCCACCGACAGGAACCTTCCTACTTGCGGATCGTAGTAGCGCTGCTGCATCTGGATCATGCCGGTGGCCTGATCCATCACATGTCCGGTGTAACCCACGCGGTTGTTGTTGCTGCGGTTGAGCATGCGCCCATACGGCTCATGCTCGGTAGTCTGTGCCACGCCAGCCGCCGTGGTTGCCGCAATCTGGCTGCCCAGTGCATCGGTGTGCCAGTAAAACACCTCTTCGGTGGTGGCGCCGATCGGGCGCTTGCGCACGGCTACCACGGTGCCATTGAGGTAGATGTAGTCGAAGCGGGCGTTGATCTGCTCGTCGCGCTGCCACAGCAGTTTGCCATCCTGGCTGTACATCTCGTACAGCATGCCAGCGGTGCTGGCGGTGCGGGTTCGCCGGCCCATTGCATCGTAGCGATAGCTTTCCGTGCCCTGTGCCGTGCGCAGGCGGTTGCCCAGGTCGAAGCCGTAAAGCAGGCTGTTGCGCTCACGCAGGTTGCCACGCGCGTCGTACTTCATCGTCAGGGCAACCGGGCCAGAGGCGCCTTCCGTCACGCTGGCCAGCCGGTTGGCGGTGCCGTAGTGGTAGTGGTAATTGCGCCCGACCAAGGTGGCGCGGGTGAGGTTGTCCAGCACGTCGTAGCTGTAGCTGGCTCCACCCGAATACAGCGGCGAGGTCACGCTCGTCAGCCGGTCGCGGCCGTCGTAGCCCATGCTGCGGGTTTGCCGGGCCGCCGAGGTGTGGTCGGTGATCGAGGCCACGTTGCCGTTCTGGTCGTAGGCATAGGCCAGGTCCAGCGCGTCGCCACTGTCGGTGCTGCGCGCCGGTAGCTGGCGCGCGTTCTGGGTCATCGTGTGCAGCCGGCCATTGCCGTAGGTGAACTGCTTCATCGCCCCATTGGGGTGGTATTGCACCCCGGTGGCGTAGCTGCCGGCTTGGGTGGGCTGGCCCAGCGCGTTGGGGGCGTAGTCCACCGTCAGGTTGGTCGGGTAGGCCAGCGTGGCCAGGTGGCCGTTACCGCTGTAGCCATAGGCGAAGGACCACACCGCTTGCCCGGCGGTTTGCGCCTGGCTCTCGTTGGTCAGCAGCCGGCGCTTGTTGTAGCTGTAGCTGTTGCTGACCGTGCTGCTGCCGGCTTCATTCCAGGTGGTGACGGTGTCGGACAGGCCATCGGCGGTGTAGCTCCAGTTCTGGCTGCCGTTGCCATCCGGGAAGGTGAGCGCGGTGAGACGGTTGCGGGCGTCGTAGCTGCGGCTCACTTTCTGGTTGGTAGCTACGCTGGTGGTGTCGCAACTGCCGGTTGCAGGCAGCGCCTGTCCGCTGGCCGACCAGCTCAGATTGCCGGCGTTGTCGTAGGTCATCACCGTGCTGGCCGTTTCCGGCTCTATGCTTTTGCACAGTTGCTGGTAAGCGTCATACACGTAGTGCCGCGTCACCGACACGCTGCTGGCGGCATTGCGCTGGGTAATGGCGGTGGGCTTTCCGGACACGTCGCGGGCGATATCGGTATGGATGCCTTCGGGCTGTGCCACGGCCACCGGGTAGTCGGTGACCGGTTGGTCCCATGCCATGTAGCTGGTGGTGGTTTGCTGGCCACGCGGATTGGTGATGCGGGTCTGGAAGCCGCTCAGGTACTCGGTGGTGGTGGTCAGCGTGCCGAGTTCGGAATCCTGCGTGGCCGCGGTGGGCCGGCCCAAGGCGTCGTAGCTGGTGCGGTTGCCGGTGGTCAGGGCGTCGCTGCTGCCGGGGTGGGAGGCAAAGGTGAGCCGGCCTTCGTGGTCGTAGGCGAAACGCTGGAAACGTTTGGTCGCGGTTTCGTTGGCGGTGTCGTACTCGCGGGTGAGCAGGGGCCGCCACAGGGCGTCGAAGTAGGTGAGCGTGCGCGCGTTGCCGGTGCTCACCGTTTGCCGCCAGTGGCCGGCGGCGATGCCGTATTCGGTGGCACTGACCGGCTCGAAGACCTGCGTGGTGGTGTTCCATGCGGTGCTGTCGCCGGTGGGGTAGGCGATGCTGGCCAGCCGCCCCATTGCATCGTGGGTGTAATTCGTGGCGTAGCCGTTTTCGTCGGTGACCTGGGTGATCCAGCCGCTGTTGTTGACGATGGCCGAGCGGGTTTTGCCATCGGCAAAGGTGATGGATTGTGGAATGCCGCGTTTCCACGAGGCCAGCGTGGTGAGGTTGTTGTTGCCGTCCTTGACCGTGGCCACGGTGCCGTCGGCGTTGTAGGTCAGGGTTTGTTGCAGTTTGCCGAAGGCGGTGTGCGTCAGCGGCGATGCGTTGCCGTCGTAAGTGGTCTGACGTTCCACCAGCCCGGTGTTGTTATTGGTGACCTTGGCGGCCTGGCCGAGAATCCATTTGGCCGTGTTGTCGTGGTATTCGGTGGTGTCGGTGCGGGTGCTGGAAGGCCCGCTGCGAACGACTTGCAAGGGGCGGGCAAAATTGTCGAGGGTGGTGAAGGTGGATTGGAATGTCGCCCCGTCCTGCACGATGGTGGTTGCCAGCAGCGGGCGCGGGAATTCGGAGGTGAAGCCGTCGTTGCGGGTTTTCAGGCTGGTCCCCTGCCGGGCGGGGTAGGCCTTGTCCTGCTGGCTCAGGTCGTAACCGTGGGTTTGGGTGCGAAGTGGTGTGGACGCCACGGCACCTTGTTCGGTGCCGAGGAACTTGCCCTCGTTGTACCGGTAACTGTTGCCGTAGAAGAAGCGCGTCCATTCACCGGAGGGGCCGGTGACGGTGGTGATGCTTTTGCCTGCGCAACTGTCACTGGTGCATTGCGGGGCGCTGCAATCCACCCCGTAGGTGCATACCGGGAAGGAGTATGAGGAGCCTGGTGGGTAGAAATAGCTTATGTTACCGGAATAGGCATATGTCCAGGTTTGCTGGGGGATACCTGGCCCGTTGATGGTTTTGCTTTGCAGGGAATAGGCGTAGTAGTAGAAAGGCCAGTGCGCCGTTTCCGCGTAGATTTGCCGAGCGGGAGTGATGAACCCCTCGCATATCAGGGGCACGTTGCTGCGCCCGTGCATGGTGGCGGCGACGACAAAAGTGCCGGTGGCGCCGGACGGGTGCGTGACGGATCCGCTGAACGTGGTTTGCCCGATGGGGCCGCCATCACCGATGCAGGTCCGCGACGGGTTTTGTGCCGTGGATGGCTCGAACCACAAGTAGGTGTTGGTGAGCCCGGAGAAGTTGATGGCCCATTTGCGGGTGTCCGGCAAGGTTACCGAAGCAAGGGTGTCCTTGTCGCCGTTTGCGGCATAGGCGTAGGTCCAGGTCCTGCCGTCGGCATTTATCGAGGAAACCCGATTGGCCGCGTTGTAGTTCAGAGTGATTGCGCGGCCGTCGCTTGCGGTTATTGCGGTGAGCTTGGCCGGCTGGTTGTAGGCATTCGTGTAGGTGTAGGTGACGTAATTTCCGAAGCGGTCTTCGATGCGGGTGGGATAAAGCACGTTGCGCCGGCGGGTGACATACAGGTAGCCCGGCGTGGGCTTTTTCACTTTCAGGTTTGGCTCCTTGTACTGGGCCATCCAGTCGAACCAGTATTTGGTGCCATTGGAATCAATGGCGAGGAAGCCTTCGCCGGTGGTGTTCTTGACCGTGGGCAAGCAGGACAGATAGGCGGCATCCGGCGTTGTCCAGACGTATGTCGTGCCAGTGCTGGGCTTGGGGGCCGTACCGTTGGCCAGCAGCAGTTCGCCGCCGCCTTGCAGCAGAGTAACGGTGTTGCCGTGCCAGTAAGAGCCATAGAGTATGACGTGAGAATTAATGGTGGGGCTGGGGGGCACCGTCCCGGCAGAGCAGCGATTCAGGGGTGATGGGCCAGAGGTTTGCCAGTCTGTTGCATATACGCCGCTGATGTTGGGGATTTCGATGTCCCAATCGGCCAGCATGAAGTCGCTGGCGTAGCCGGTGCGGCCGGTAACGTGCTCCGCGGCGTGGTTTTCCACCTTGAAGATGCGGGTTATCGCTACCGGCAGTGAATTGTTTCCGGGCAGGCTGACGTCGGTTACCGAGAACGACAGCGTGCCGTTCGAGTTGCTGACCTGGTCGCCAAACAGATTATTGCCCAGCGCGCTGACCTTCTGGCTGGCTTGAATGCGGCGGTCCGTTTCCTCCCAGGGCTCCTTGCCGGTATCGGCATGGGCCATGGTTGCCAGTGCGGACAATGCAAGTCCGGCGAGTATCGCAATGCACTTCTTCATCCTGAATCTCCTTGTGTTCCTGTGCCGTGCTGGCTCACGTCCAAGCCGATGGCGTCCTCGGTGCCATTTGCCACGAGGAAAAACCGTTGTCAAGAAGTGATGGAGCGAAGGCTCGGGCGAAGAGGGGCGAAAATACCGGGCGTCGATCAAAAGAATGCGATGTGCCCTGAAGACGCATCAACCGAGGCGCGACGATTCTCGCACCACCAGCTTCACCGGGATGCTGATCCCATCCACCGTCTCGCCCGAGATCAGTGCCAGCAGCTTGTCGACCAGCAACTGGCCGGCCTGGCGGGTGTCCTGCTGCACCGTGGTCAGTGGTGGCGACACCGAGGCCGCCAGCGGAATGTCGTCGAAACCGGTGACCGCCACGTCCTGCGGCACGTTCAGGCCATGCTCGCGCAGGGCGCGCATCGCGCCTATGGCGATCAGGTCGCTGGCCGCGCACACTGCGTCGAAGTGTTCACCACCGGCCAGCAGTGCCTGGCAGGCGGCATGGCCGGACTCCTCGGTGGTGATGGCGTCGTGCTGCAACGCCGGCTCGACCGCCAGCCTGCGCGCTTGCAGCGCCTGCGCATGGCCACGGTAGCGCTCTTCGAACTCGGGGTAATGGCTGGAGGCGTGGCCGAGGAAGGCGATACGATGGCGGCCCCGGTCGAGCAGGTGGGTGGTGATGTCGAACCCGCCTTGGAAGTTGTCGCTACCGACCGAAACACCGGGCTGGCCGGGCAGGGCCGCGCCCCAGCGCACGAAATGCGTGCCTTGCTCGACCAGCCGCTGCAGCCGTTCCACCGATTCGTGGTAGTCGCCATAGCCGAGCAGGATGATGCCGTCGGCCTTGTTGCTGTCCTCGAAATCGGCATGCCAGTCGCTGGACAACTGCTGGAACGACACCAGCAGGTCTTTCCCCTGCAATGCGCAGGCGCGGGTGATCGAGCCCAGCATCGAGTGGAAGAATGGGTTGATCAGCGAATCGTCCGGGGTCGGGTCTTCGAAGAACAGCAGCGCCAGCGTGCCGGATTGCTGGCAGCGCAGGCTGGAAGCGTTCTTGTCCACCTTGTAGTTGAGCTGCCGGGCGATCTCGAGGATGCGCTTGCGGGTCTCGGCGTTGACCATCGGGCTGCCACGCAGCGCGCGCGACACCGTGGGCTGCGAGACGCCGGCCATGTGCGCGATATCCAGTGACGTGGCTTTGCCCTTGATGACCATCTTTGCCGGCAGCGTGAAGACGCCGGCCATCATGCCATGCCCGGCAAACGAAGGGCTGGGCATGCCGCTGGCGTAGGATTTGGCCTTGTCGGGCGGTCGGTACAGCACCTTGCCGGGGCGGGGGCGGCCGGTGCGGCGGCCGATGCGCTAAGATTCCCGCCCTGTCTCCCCCGCGCTTCTGGCCGGGTGGAATGGATGCCGGTCCGCAGCAGGCCTGGCACACCCCCGGCACACAACGCAAAGAGCGAATCACATGGCCCGCGGCATAAACAAAGTCATTCTGGTCGGCAACCTCGGCAACGACCCGGACGTGAAATACACCCAGAGCGGCATGGCCGTGACCCGTGTCAGCCTGGCCACCACCAGCGTGCGCAACGATCGTGAAGGCAACAAGCAGGAACGCACCGAATGGCACCGCGTGGTGTTTTTCGGCAAGCTCGGCGAGATCGCCGGCGAGTACCTGCGCAAGGGCTCGCAGGTCTACGTCGAAGGCGAACTGCGCTACGACAAGTACACCGGCCAGGACGGCGTGGAGAAATACAGCACCGACATCGTCGCCAACGAGATGCAGATGCTCGGCGGTCGTGGTGAAGGCGGTGGTGGTGGTGGCGGCTTCGGCGGCGATCGCCCGCAGCGCCAGCAGGCCCCGCGCCAGCAGGGCGGCTACGGCAACCAGGACCAGGGCGGTGGCGGCCAGCGTCCGCAGCGCCAGGCCCCGGCCCAGCAGCCGGCTGCGCCGCCGATGGACGACTTCGCGGATGACGACATTCCGTTCTGATTCTTGATGTCGCAGACGATGCAAGAACGAACCCCGGCGCAAGCCGGGGTTCGTGTTTGGTGAAGAGGGTTTGGATGAAGCGGTAGTGGCTCAGCGCACCCCGTGCATCATCCGCTTGAGCAGTGGTGAGGCCAGCAGGGCGAGCAGGGCGCAGCCCAGGCCTATCCACATCAGCAGCCAGAACAGGTGTTCGTAGCGGGCGGCGGCTTCGGCGAGGTTCATCACTTCGCCTTCGGGCACGTCGATGGCGGCAAGCTTGCCGAACAGCGCCGCCAGCGTCTCGGAGAAGGCGGTGGCGAGGAACCAGGTGCCCATCATCAGGCTGACCACGCGCGGTGCGGCCAACTGGGTGACTGCCGACAAGCCCACCGGTGACAGGCACATTTCGCCGATCTCAAGGATCAGGTAGGCCAGCACCAGCCACCACACGCTGGCCATCTGCCCGGTGGCGCCGACGTGCTGCGCAGCCAGTGCCAGCGGCACGAACGACAAGGCGCCGAACACCAGCCCGAACGAGGATTTCAGCGGTTTGGACGGGTCCAGCCTGTGTTTGTCCAGCCATGCCCACAGCGCGGCGAACAGCGGCGCCAGCAGCACCAGGAACAACGCGCCCAGATAGGTGAGTGAACCAGCGGTCTGCGGCAGCACCAGACAGTCGCGCACCAGCATCACCAGCATGGCCGCGACGATCACCGCAAACAGCAGGCGCGGCGCGTTCGAGGCCGGGTTGCGGTCGGACAGCCTTGCCGCCACCACGAAGCCCAGCGGCGCCAGCAGCAGCGAGGCGATCGACCACGGCAGCGGGGTGCCGTCGCGCACCACCAGCGATGGCACCAGGTCCTTGGTCAGCAGGCGGTCGGTGAAGGTGACCCACGAACCATAGGTCTGCTCGTACAGGGTGAAGAACACCAGCGCCATGAAGATCAGCGCCATCAGCGCGATCATCTGCTGGCGCTGCACCGGCGTGCACTGGGTGCCAGTGAACCAGGCGAACCACAGCAGGACGCCGGCCAGCACCACGATCATCAGCATCAGCGCCAGGCTGAGTTCGCCGCCCAGCGCGAACGCGCCGTTGGCTGCAGCCCACATCAGCGCCGCCACCGGCAGCACGCCGAGGATGGCTACCGCGTAGATCAGCCATTCGCGCGGCAACCCGGCCACGCGCTCGCGCAAGCTTGCAGGTTGCGGCGGTTCGGCATGCCCATGCAGGTATTTCTGCCCCCACAGGAACATCGCCAGGCCGACCAGCATGCCGATGCCGGCGGCGCCGAAGCCGTACTTCCAGCCATAGGCCTCGCCGAGGAAACCGCACACCAATGAGGCGAACAGCGCGCCGAGGTTGATGCCGGCATAAAACAGCGAGAAGCCCGAATCGCGGCGCGGGTCGTTGTCCGGGTAGAGCTTGCCGACGATGGTGGAAATGTTGGGCTTGAGGAAGCCCACGCCCATGATGATCAGCGCCAGCGACAGGTAGGTCACGCCCAGCGCGGTTTCGTCGCGCACCACCTCGCCGCCGACGCGGGTTGCCGCATGGCCTTCGAATGCCATGCCGGCATGCCCCAGCACCAGCAGGATGCCGCCGAACACCACCGCCTTGCGCATGCCCAGCCAGCGGTCGGCGAGCAGGCCGCCGAACACCGGGATGCAATAGACCAACCCGCCGTAGGCGCCGAGCAGGTCCAGCCCGGCCTTGTCGCCGAACAAGTGGTACTTGGTCAGGTACAACAGCAGCAGCGCCTTCATCCCGTAGAAGGAGAAGCGCTCCCACATCTCGGTGAAGAAACAGACGTAGACGCCCTTGGGGTGGCCGAGGAAGTCGTTGGACGGGGAGGTTGCGATGGCTGCGTGCATCGGGATGCCGGCGGTGGAAGCGGCGGCCAGTATAAGGAGCCGGGCAAGGCCGGCCGTCAGCCGCCGGAAGTGCGGCAGGTGCCGGTGGATCTGGGGCTGCCGATTAGCCCGTCATCCCCGCGCAGGCGGGGATCGCTCTTCGACAGGGGAATGACCAATCATCGGTTCCTGCCTTCGGCCCATGGAGCAGCAGGAGCGATCCCCGCCTGGGCGGGGATGACGATACGTAGCGGTCGAATTTCGCCACGTTGTCCTGGCGATCCCCGCTTGCGCGGGGATGACGAGGGGCTGGTCGTCGCCGCCTGCGCGGTCGACGACGGGCCGGAGAGGACAGGACACCTTCGCCGATGCTGCAACACGACTGGACTTGCCGTTGGCTGAACGGTTAGCGTTGCAACGTTTTTTGCCAGCGGGAACTTCCCATGAACAACGCCGCACCCCGGCAGCTCACTTTCCGCGCGGTGGTCCTTGCCATCGTGCTGGCGGTGGTGCTGTCCGCCGCCAACGCCTACCTGGGCCTGTTTGCCGGCCTGACCGTGGCCACTGCCATTCCTGCCGCCGTGGTGTCGATGGGCGTGCTGCGCCTGCTTGGCGGCGGCACCATTCTGGAAAACAACATCGTCCAGACCGGTGCTTCGGCCGGCTCCTCGATTGCCGCCGGCGTGATCTTCACCATCCCGGCGCTGATCCTGATGGGCTACTGGCCGGACTTCAAATACTGGTGGGTACTGGGCATCGCCGGCCTCGGCGGTTTGCTGGGCGTGCTGTTCTCGGTGCCGCTGCGGCGCTCGATGATCGTCGAAGACCCGCTGCCATTCCCGGAAGGCAAGGCCGCGGCTGAGGTGCTCAAGGCCGGTGAAAACCCCGGTCCGGGGCTGAAGATCCTCGGCATTTCCGCCGTCATCGGCGGGCTGGTCAAGCTGGCCGCGGCCAACGGCCTGCGGGTGATCCCGGACAGTTGGGCGGTGGCTGGCTACTTCGCCAACAACAAGGTCATCGGCTACCTCGGCACCGGCCTGTCGCCAGCCCTGCTGGGCGTGGGCTACATCGTCGGTCTGAACGTGGGCATCGTGGTGCTGTCCGGCGCGATCCTGTCATGGCACATCGCCATTCCGCTGTACCACGCCTTCTTCCTTGGCGGCGATCCGGTGTTGGCTGCGGGTATTGCCGGTGCGCCGGCGGCCGATGCGGCCTTTGCCATCTGGTCGGCCAAGATCCGCTTTCTCGGCGTCGGCGCGATGCTGGTGGGCGGGGTGTGGACGCTGTTCTCGCTGCGCAAGTCGCTGCTGGCCGGCATCAAGAGCGGCTTTGCCGCCGCACGCAAGAACACGGGCGTCGCCAGCAACGAAACCGACCGCGACCTGCCGATGAAGTGGATGCTGGCGGCGCTGGTGCTGTTCGTGCTGCCGCTGCTGGCGCTGTACCAGGCCATCGTCGGCCAGTGGCACGTCAGCATCCCGATGACCATCATCATGATCGTGGCCGGCTTCCTGTTCGTGTCGGTGTCCGGTTATCTGGCCGGCCTGGTCGGTTCGTCGAACAACCCGGTGTCGGGCATCACCATCGCCACCATCCTGTTCGCCTCGGTGGTGTTGCTGATGCTGTTGGGCGAGGACGGCAAGACGCTGGTGGGCGGTGCGCCGCTGGGGGCGGTGGCGGCGATCATGATCGGCGCGGTGGTGTGCTGCGCCGCGGCGGTCGGCGGCGACAACCTGCAGGATCTCAAGACCGGCTATCTGGTCGGCGCCACGCCGTGGAAGCAGCAGTTGATGCTGGGCATCGGCGCGTTTTCCTGCGCGCTGATCATGGCCCCGGTGCTGAACCTGTTGCAGGAAGCCTATGGCATCGGTTCCAAGACCCTGCCGGCGCCGCAGGCCAACCTGATGGCCTCGGTGGCCAAGGGCCTGTTCGGCGGCGACCTGCCGTGGACCATGATCGCCATCGGTGGCGTCATCGGTGCGGTGGTGATCGCCATCGACGGCTGGCTGAAGAAGACCGGCAAGCGTTTCCGGGTACCGGTGCTGGCTGCGGCCATCGGCATCTACCTGCCGCTGGAGCTGATGGTGCCGATCTTCCTCGGCGGCCTGTTGGCGCATCTGGTGGCGCGCTTCCACAAGGTGCGTGCCGACGACGAGGCCGGGCTGGACCGCGTGCATCGCCCCGGCGTGCTGTTCTCCGCCGGCCTGATTACCGGCGAGGCGCTGATGGGCATCGCCATCGCTCTGCCGATCGTCATCACCCAGAACCCGGACGTGCTGGCACTGCCGCTCAGCCTCGGCGCGGCAGCGCAGTGGGTGGGGCTGGCGGTGCTGTTCCTGGTCGGCTGGCTGTTGTACCGGGTTGGCAAGAAGGGCGAGCAGGCTTGATGGTCGAGTTTTCCCTTCTTCCTCCTGGAGAAGAGCCTGCCCCCGCGAAGGCGGGGGTGCCCGAAGGGCGGATGAGGGACGAACGGAGTCCAGAATGTTTGAACCATCGGGACTCCATTGCCCCTCACCCCAACCCCTCTCCCGGTGGGAGAGGGGCTTGAGGCCATGACTTCATGCCTTTGCATCGCAGCGACGCCGCCACCCATCATTCTCTTTCGCCATCTACCGGGGGAAATCCCATGAAGCTCCGTCACGCCCTGTTGCCCTTGTGCCTGCTTGCCGCGCTGCCTGCGCTGGCCAATGCGCGCGGTTTCGAAGTCCGCGACATGGTGAAGCTGGACCGCGTGTCCGCGCCGCTGCTCACCGCCAACGGCGCGCAGGTGGTCTTTGCCAAGCGCGTCGTCGATGCCGACCTGAAAGCTGGCAGCAGCCTGTGGATCCGCGACCTGCGCACCCGCGACATGGCGCCGCCGAAGCAACTCACCCCCGAGGGCTGGAGCGTCAATTCCGCCGCGATTTCCGCTGATGGCCAGACCGTGTACTTCCTCAGCGGCAAGAACGGCAGCCAGCAGTTGTATGCGATGCCGGTGGCTGGCGGCACGCCGCGGCAGTTGACCGATTTCGCGCTGGACGTGGACAGCTACCACGTCTCGCCGCAGGACGACCGCGTGCTGTTCAGCACCGCCGCGTTCCAGGATTGCGGTTCGGACCTGTCCTGCACCGCCTCGCGGTTGAAGGAGCGTGAAGCGGTAAAGAATAGCGGCGTGATCCACGACAGCATGTTCGTGCGCCATTGGGACACCTGGGCCGACGGCCGCCGCAACACCTTGTTCGTGGCGCCGCTGCCGGCTGCCAATGCGGCGGCGGTGAAGGGTGCTTCGGCAATCAGCGTCACCCTGGCCGGTGATGCGCCGTCCAAACCGTTTGGCGGCAACGATGATTTCGTGTGGTCGCCGGACGGCAAATCGGTGGTCGCCAGCATCCGAGTGCAGGGCAATGCGGAGCCGTGGTCGACCAACTTCGACCTGTACAAGCTCGACGCCGCCGGCAAGAAAGCGCCGGTCAACCTGACCGCCGGCAACCCGGCCTGGGACGCCGGCCCGGTGTTCAGCGCCGACGGCAAGACCCTGTACTACCGCGCGATGAAGCGCCCCGGCTTCGAGGCCGACCGCTTCGGGCTGATGGCGTTGGATTTGGACAATGGGAAAGTCCGCGAGATCGCGCCCGATTGGGATAGAAGCGCCGATGGCATCGTGCTTTCGGATGACGGCGAAAGGATCTACACCACCGCGCAGGACATGGGCGAACACCCGTTGTTCACGATCGAGATCCAGAGCGGCGAAACGCGCAAGATCGTCGGAGACGGAAGCGTTTCGGCGTTCGATATGGTCGGTCGGACGCTGGTACTGTCGCGTAATACCTTGAAGTCCGGTGACGTGATTTATGCCACTGCCGATGACGTCGGGGCGACATTGCGCGCGATCACTCCCAGCGCGGGCGAAGTGCTGCCGGAAGTGAACTTCGGCGACTTCGAGCAGTTCTCGTTCAAGGGCTGGAACGATGAAACCGTGCACGGTTACGTGGTCAAGCCGCACGACTACGAAGCGGGCAGGAAGTACCCGGTGGCGTTCCTGATCCACGGTGGCCCGCAGGGCAGCTTCGGCAACGGCTGGAGCTACCGCTGGAACCCGCAGACCTATGCCGGGCAGGGCTATGCGGTGGTGATGATCGACTTCCACGGCTCCACCGGCTACGGCCAGGCCTTCACCGACGCGATCAGCCAGCACTGGGGTGACCGCCCGCTGGAAGACCTGCAGAAGGGCTGGGCGGCGGCGCAGCAGAAATACGGCTTCCTCAACGGCGACAAGGCCTGCGCACTGGGTGCCAGCTACGGCGGCTTCATGGTCAACTGGATCGCCGGCAACTGGAACCAGCCGTGGAAGTGCCTGGTCAACCACGATGGTGTGTTCGACCAGCGCGCAATGGGCTATGCCACCGAGGAACTGTGGTTCATGGAGTGGGAGCAGGGCGGAACGCCGTATGACGTGCCGGCCAATTACGAGAAGTTCAACCCGGTCAACCACGTCGCCAACTGGAGCAAGCCGATGCTGGTGGTGCAGGGTCAGCAGGACTTCCGCATCCCGGTGGAGCAGGGCCTGGCCACCTTCACCGCGCTGCAGCGCAAGGGTATCGAGTCGAAGCTGCTGTATTTCCCGGACGAGAACCACTGGGTACTCAAGCCGCACAACAGCATCCAGTGGCACGACACCGTCAATGCCTGGTTGAAGCAGCATATCGGCCAGTAAGCAGGCCACATGGACGCGCCGGCAACGGCGCGTCTTCTTTTTCCCCGGTGCGCAGGCGCCGGGTTCGATCGACAGGAGCAGGCTTGATGCCGACCGAAAGCACTACCGCCCTCATCAGCAACGACATCGTCGGCCTTGGCCTGATTGCCGCGACGCTGGGGCTGATCTTCTGGCTGGCCAGCGGGCCGACGCCATTCTGGAAAAAGTTCTTCGCCTGGGTGCCTGCGCTGCTGCTGTGCTACTTCGTGCCGGCCATCTACAACACCGCCGGCATCATCGACGGCCACGGCACCAAGCTCTACAACCCCATCGCCCGCGATGTGCTGCTGCCGGCGGCGCTGGTGCTGCTGACCCTGTCCATCGACCTGAAGGGCATCCTGCGGCTCGGGCCGAAGCTGCTGCTGATGTTCGTCACCGGCACCGTTGGCGTGGTGCTGGGCGCGGCGGTGTCGTTCCAGATCATGAAGTTGATCCACCCGCAGACCGTGGCCGGCGACACCTGGGCCGGCATGGCCGCGCTGGCCGGCAGTTGGATCGGCGGCGGCGCCAACATGGCCGCCATGCGCGAGACCTTCAACGTCGATGCCACCACTTTCGGCCAGTTCGCGGTGGTCGACGTGGCCTGCGCGAGTTTGTGGATGGCGGTGCTGCTGTGGCTGGCCGGGCGCTCGCAGGCCATCGACCTGCGCACGGGGGCGGATACCTCGGCCATCGACGACATGCAGCGCCGCATCGCCGAATACGAGGCCAAGAGCGCGCGCAACCCGAGCCTGACCGACCTGATGATGATCGTCGGTGTCGGCCTGGGCGTGGTCGGGCTGGCGCATGCGCTGGCGGTGCCGCTGGCGGCGTGGTTCGGCGGCAACGTCAGTTGGGCGGCCAAGGCCTCGCTGAACTCGGCCTTCGTCTGGGTGGTGATGCTGTCCACCATTTGCGGCCTGCTGCTGAGCTTCACCCGCGTGCGCAACCTGGAGGCGGCCGGTGCCTCGAAGATCGGCACCCTGTTCCTGTATTTCCTGATCGCCTGCATCGGCATGCAGATGGACCTGCTGTCACTGGCCGACCGGCCGTGGCTGTTCCTGCTGGGCGTGATCTGGATGGGCGTGCACATCGGCCTGCTGTACCTGGTGGGCCGGCTGCTGCGCACGCCGCTGTTCTTCTTCGCCATCGGCTCGCAGGGCAACATCGGCGCGGCGGCCTCGGCGCCGGTGGTGGCTGCGGCCTTCCACCCGACGCTGGCGCCGGTGGGCGTATTGCTGGGCACGGTGGGCTATGCCACCGGCACCGTCATCGCCTACATGACCGGGCTGATGCTCAAGTGGATGGCGGGTGCATGAATCGAGCAGGTCGGGGTTATATCCCCGACGCTGCTGCAGGGAAACGTCGGGGATGTAACCCCGACCTGCCGCGCCCCTTCATCGGGGCGGATTCCCGACAATGAGAAGGCCGCCTTTCGGCGGCCTTCCGTGTTTCTGCAATGCAGTGGGTTCAGCAGCAGCGGAACCCGCCCTTGCCCCCGAAACGCGCCTCCTGGCGCTCGCGGAAGAAGGTCTTGTAATCCATGACCTCGCGCTCCGGGTGTTTGTCCTGCATGTGCCGCACGTAGTTGTCGTAGTCCGGCACCCCGCAGCACAGCCGCGCGGTTTGTACCAGGCGCCGCCAGGTGCGGCGGAACGCCTGGTGCTGGCCGGCCGGGACCAGCGCGGTGCCCATTACAGGTCCATCTCATGCGGCTTCAGTGCCACGTACGGGGTTTCATGGTCGGTGCGTACCGGCGAGCGGCGTGCTGCGGCGATGGTCTTGATCGAATACACCAGCACCGCGAACACCACGAACAGGAACAGCGCGGTCAGCCCGGCGTTGATGTAGTTGTTGACCATCACCTGCTGCATCTGGTCGAAATCCTTCGACGGCGGCAGCAGGTTGCCGGCGGCAATGGCGTCGCGGTACTTGTGCGCCTGGGCCAGGAAGCCCACGCCCGGTTCGTCGGAGAAGATCTTGATGAAGCCGGCGGCGGTGGTGCAGATCAGCAGCCAGATCGCCGGAATCACCGGCACCCATGCGTACTTTTCCTTCTTCATCTTGAACAGCACCACCGTGCACAGCAGCAGCGCCACGCCGGCCAGCATCTGGTTGGCGATGCCGAACAGCGGCCACAGCATGTTGATGCCGCCCAGCGGGTCGGTCACGCCCTGGTACAGGAAGTAACCCCACAACGCCACGCAGCCGCCAGTGGCGATGAAGCTGGCCACCCACGAATCGGTGCGGCGCAGCGCCGGCACGAAGTTGCCCAGCAGGTCCTGCAACATGAAGCGGCCCGAACGGGTGCCAGCATCGACGGCGGTGAGAATGAACAGCGCTTCGAACAGGATCGCGAAGTGGTACCAGAACGCCATCATGCCGTCGCCCGGCAATACCGCGTGCAGGATCTGCGCGATGCCGACCGCCAAGGTGGGCGCACCACCGGCACGCGACAGGATGGTGCTTTCGCCGATGTCGGCCGCGGTGGCGGTCAGCACCTCGGGCGAGATCGCAAAGCCCCAGTCGCTCACGATCCTGGCGGCGCCGACGACGTCGGTACCGATGATCGCGGCGGGGCTGTTCATCGCGAAGTAGATGCCCGGCTCGATGATCGAGGCGGCCACCATCGCCATGATCGCCACGAACGATTCCATCAGCATGCCGCCGTAGCCGATATAGACCGCGTGGCTTTCATTGGCCAGCAGCTTGGGCGTGGTGCCCGAGCTGATCAGCGCGTGGAAACCCGACACCGCGCCGCAGGCAATGGTGATGAACAGGAACGGGAACATGTCGCCCTTCCACACCGGGCCGGAGCCGTCGGTGAACTGGGTCAACGCCGGCATCTTCAGTTCCGGCATCACGATCAGGATGCCGACGGCCAGGCCGACAATCACCCCGATCTTGAGGAAGGTGGACAGATAATCGCGCGGGGCCAGCAGCAGCCATACCGGCAGCACCGCGGCGACGAAGCCGTAGCCGATCAGCATCCAGGTGATCTGGGTGCCGGTGAAGGTGAACATCGGCCCCAGCACCGGGTCGGCGGCAACCTTGCCGCCGTACCAGATCGCGGCCAGCAGCAGCACCAGGCCGACCACCGAAATCTCGCCGATCCTGCCGGGTCGCACGTAGCGCATGTACAGGCCCATCAGGATGGCGATGGGCATCGTCGCGATGACGGTGAACATGCCCCACGGGCTGCCTTCCAGCGCCTTGACCACGATCATCGCCAGCACCGCGAGGATGATGATCATGATCATGAAAACGCCGAACAACGCGATGGTGCCGGGCACCTGGCCCATTTCCTCGCGCACCAGATCACCGAGCGAGCGGCCGTTGCGGCGGCTGGAGATGAACAGGATCATGAAATCCTGCACCGCGCCGGCAAGCACCACGCCGGCAATCAGCCACAGCGTGCCGGGCAGGTAGCCCATCTGCGCGGCCAGCACCGGGCCGACCAGCGGGCCGGCGCCGGCAATCGCGGCGAAGTGGTGGCCGAACAATACGTGCTTGTTGGTCGGCACGTAGTCCAGGCCATCGTTGTTGATCACCGCCGGGGTGGCGCGGGTCGGATCGACCCCCAGCACCTTGTTGGCGATGAACAACCCGTAATAGCGGAACGCGACCAGGTACAGCGAAACCGTGGCGGCCACGATCCACAAGGCATTGATGTGTTCGCCGCGGCGCAACGCCACGACGCCCAGACAGCATGCGCCGATCAGGGACAACAACGCCCATCCGGCCTTGGAGAAACCTTTCATCGAGTCACCTCGCGGGAAAACTGCGGCAAGAGTCGCTCTCGCGGTGGCCGGGGGTCAACGGCGGCGGCCGTTTCGCGGATGCAACTTTGGTCGTAGGCGCCAATTCCGACCGGAGCTGAATGCGCGCGTGCCGCTGCCGGTGACAGCGCCGGAACAATCGGTTGCGGCGCCGGTGCTTGGCGTCATCGGCGCTTGCCACCATCGTGTTGCCATTCCCGATGAGGACGGACCATGAGCAACCGCAACCCCACGCGCGTGCAGCGCATCATCGGCGGCATGCCCACCTCCGACGGTGCCGGCGTGCGCCTGACCCGCGTGATCGGCAGCCCGGCGTTGCCGGAGCTGGACCCGTTCCTGCTGCTGGACGAGTTCGGCACCGACCGCCCGGAAGACTACATCGCCGGTTTCCCCGAGCACCCGCACCGTGGCTTCGAAACCGTCACCTACATGCTCGACGGGCGCATGCGCCACCGCGACAACCACGGCAACGAGGGCCTGCTCACGCCCGGCAGCGTGCAGTGGATGACCGCCGGCCGTGGCCTGGTGCATTCGGAAATGCCCGAGCAGGAATCCGGCCGCATGCGCGGTTTCCAGTTGTGGGTGAACCTGCCCGCACGCGACAAGATGACCGCGCCGCGCTACCAGGAATATGCGCCCGAGCGCATTCCGGTGATCGAGCCTGTCGCAGGCGTGACGGTCAAGGTGATCGCCGGGCAGGTGGGCGCCACCCACGGCCCGATCGTGCAGGCGGCTACCGACCCGCTGTATCTGGACGTGGAGCTGGCGGCAGGGCGTGACTGGTCGTACCTGCTGCCGGAGGGCCACAACGCCTTCGCCTACGTGTTCGAGGGCGGGCTGGCGCTGGGCGAGGACGATGCCGTGCGTGAAGTCGGCAAGCACGAACTGGCGGTTCTTGGCGGTGGCAACGACTTGCGCCTGCGCGCGGGCGAGCAGGGCGCGCGCCTGATCCTCGTCGCCGGCCGCCCTTTGCGCGAGCCGGTCGCGCGGCATGGGCCGTTCGTGATGAACACCCGCCAAGAGCTGATGCAGGCCTTCGTCGATTACCAGGAAGGGCGTTTCTGAGGGTGGCTGCCGGTTTCCGGCAGAACCCGGCGGCTACCGCCGTTCAATCCCCGGCATAAGCGGCTGCGCCGTCGCTCAGGTTGTCGGTCAGTCGTTGCAGCGTGGCCAGCTCGCTGGTGCTGGCCGCGTCGATCCAGATCTGCGCGTAGCGGTTCTTTGCCAGCTTGACCGTGGTGATGCGCCGCGATTCCAGGCCGGGCAAGTCGCGGCCGCCCATGTCGGGGTGGTACCAGTAAAGCGACTCGCCGGAGAAACTGCCTTTTTCCGCACGCAGGTTGCGGCTTAGCGACAGGTCCGGGTCACGCGCGGTCAGCATCACGTTCAACACCGTGCGGCCGTCCTCGGTGGCGGCTTTGCACAGCACGAAGTCGCTTTGCGCCTGCGGTTCCCATTGCAGGCCGCTGCCCGGCGGCAACTGCGGGCACTGCCCCGTCTGCTGGGCTTGGGCACTGCTGGCCAGCAGCAGTGAACAGGCAAGGATACGAACGGGTTTCACCATGCATTCCCCCAAGCACCGGCCGTGGTGGCGGACGGTGGTCATGTTGTCGGTCCGGGATGGATCTGCGCTGCGAGCCCTGTTGCCCCGGCCCGATGCGTGCGTCCCCTTGCGCGCCAGCGGTGTTTCCACGGTATTACAAAAATGCGGCCACTGACAAACGCGGGTGCGGTGGCGGCCGTCACTTTCGCGCAAATTCCGCAGTTGCAGCGGCGCCGGCCAGCGCCAGCGCGGCGCATCAGAACGGCGGTAGCGGGATGAACTCCTTGTCGTCGCCGGGAATGGTGCCGAAGCGGCCATCGCGCCAGTCGGCCTTGGCCTGCTCGATGCGCTCCTTCGAACTGGACACGAAGTTCCACCACATGTGGCGCGGGCCATCCAGCGGTTCACCGCCCATCAGCATTGCCTTGACCGGCGTCCTGGCGCGCAGGCGGCCGCGCGCGCCGGGTTCGGGAATGACCAGGTGCATGGCCGGGATGTCCACGCCGTCGAGCTGGGCCTGGCCTTCGAGCACGTAGAGCGAGCGTTCCGCGTGGCGGGTGTCCAGCTCGATCTCGGCATCGGCGTCCAGGTCGATGGCGACGTTGAGGGTGTCGGCGAACACCCGCACCGGCGATTCCTCGCCGTAGGCGCGGCCGGCGATCACCCGCAGCCAGGCGCCGTTGCGGCGCTGCTGCGGCAACTGCGCGGCGCCGAAGTGGTGGAACTCCGGTGCGGTTTCCTCGTGTCCCTTCGGCAGCGCCACCCAGGTCTGCATGCCGTGCAGCGGGTGGTCGTGCTCGCGTTCGGGCGGCGGCGTGCGTTCGGAATGGGCGATGCCGCGGCCGGCGGTCATCCAGTTGACGTCGCCGGGGAGGATGACCTGTTCCGAGCCGAGCGTGTCGCGGTGGCCGATGGCACCGGACCACAGGAAGGTGACCGTCGCCAGGCCGATGTGCGGGTGCGGGCGCACGTCGATGCCCTGGCCGGGGGCGAACACCGCCGGCCCCATGTGGTCCACGAACACGAACGGGCCGACGCTGCGCGCCTGCAGGGTCGGCACCGCACGGCGCACCTGGAAGCCGCCCAGATCGTGAACGCGCGGGTTGATGATCGTGGTCATGGGCAGGCTCCGTGAGTGTGAAACGACAGGATCGCACGTCATGCCGGCACTGTCGGCATCGGCCTGCAACGGGATATTGCAGCCGCCACGGGCGGGTGCGGGGATGCGGCTACAATCGGGCGATTGTCTTTCCCACGACCCGGAGACCCCCCGCAGTGACCCGCAAACTTGTGCTGTTGCGCCACGGCCAGAGCCAGTGGAACCTCGATAACCGCTTTACCGGCTGGGTGGACGTGGAACTGACCGCGCAGGGCCGCGCCGAGGCCGCCACTGCCGGCCGGCTGATGAAGGAGGAAGGGTTGCAGTTCGACGTCGCCCATACCTCGGTGCTCAAGCGCGCCATCCATACCTTGCAGGGGGCATTGGCCGAGTTGGAGCAGGATTGGCTGCCAGTCAGCAAGAGCTGGCGCTTGAACGAGCGTCACTACGGTGGCCTGCAAGGGCTGGACAAGGCCGAGACCGCCGCCAGGCACGGCGAGGAGCAGGTCAAGGTGTGGCGTCGTTCCTACGACATCCCGCCGCCGCCGATGGATCTTGCAGACCCCGGCCACCCCGGCCACGACCGCCGATACGCCGGGCTGGACCGCAACGCGCTGCCGGCCACCGAGTCGCTGGCGACCACGCTGGAGCGGGTACTGCCGTACTGGTTCGATGCCATCGCCCCGCAACTGAAGGACGGCAAGACCGTGCTGGTCACCGCCCACGGCAACTCGCTGCGCGCGCTGTACAAGTACCTCAACAACGTGGGCCGGGAAGAAATTCTGGAACTCAACATCCCCACCGGCATCCCGCTGCTGTTCGAACTGGATGACGAGTTGAACGTGCAGTCGTTCCGCTACCTGGGTGACCCGGAAGCGGCGAAGAAGGCGGCCGAGGCCGTGGCCAACCAGGGCAAGGCGAAGTAAACCCCGCATCTTCGCAACACCACCGACACCCGGCCCCGGCCGGGTGTTTTCGTTTGCGGGGTAGGGGGACGCTCTGGTGTAGCGGTGGACATCGATGTGGATTTTCTTGAAAATCGAGAACGATTCGCATCTAATAATGCATCTCAATCCTTCGCGCACCGCCCCGGTGCGCGGTGTCGGCAACCGAAAAGGCCACTCCCCGCATGTCCCCGAACCGTACCTTTCGCGTGCAATCCGCGTCCATCGCTGCTTTCCGTCCGTTGACCACCGGTGCCCTGTCCCTGGCCATCGGCATCGCCCTGGCCGGCCTGCCGCTGGTGGCAGCGGCCGATGTTCCGACCGGCGACGCCAGCGCTACCGATCTGGACGCGGTGCTGGTCGTGGCCCACCGCGCCGAGCGCGCCAGCAGTGGTGCAACCAACCTCGACCTGGCGATCAAGGACACCCCGCAGTCGATCAGCGTGGTGAACGGCGAGCAGATGCGGCAGTTCGGCGCCGACAGCGTCAACGAAGCACTGAAGCTGGCCACCGGTATCCAGGTGGACGAGTGGGAAACCAACCGCACCAGCTACAGCGCACGCGGCTTCGATATCCTCAACACCCAGATCGATGGCGTCGGCCTGCCCAATGGCTGGGGGGTGGCCACCGGTGCCACCGATACCTTCGGTTACGAGCAGGTGGAAGTGATCCGCGGCGCCAACGGCCTGCTCACCGGCGTCGGCAATGCCGCCGGCACCATCAACTACGTGCGCAAGCGCCCGACCAACGAGCGCCAGGGTTCGCTGGGCGTCAGCTACGGCTCGTGGGGCACCACCCGCGCCGAAATCGATTACTCCACCCCGTTCACCGCCGACGGCAGTTGGGCCGGGCGCGTGGTGGCTGCGCACGAGGACGGCGATTCCTGGCTGCGTGCCAACGAGAACACCCGCAACTACTTCTACGGCGTGGTCGACGGCCAGATCGGCGAGAACGGCACCCTGACCTTGGGGTATTCGTACCAGCGGGCCAAGTCCGACGGCATCATGTGGGGCGCGCTGGCGTTCATGAACAGCGACGGCACCCAGTCCGCATGGCCGACCAGCGCCTCGACCACGCAGGACTGGACCTGGTGGAACACCACCACCCACAACGCCTTTGCCGAATACACCCACCGGCTTGGCGAAGACTGGCAATTGAAGGCGACGTACAACTACCGCCGCGCCACCGGCGACGAGAAGATGTTCTACGCCTACCTGCCGGACCCGGATTTCGACGGCATCTCGATCGGCCTCGACCCGGCCACCGGCCTGGGCCTGGTCGGCTACCCGTGGGGCGGCAGCGACAAGGCCACCACCCACCTCGGTTCGGTGACGCTCAACGGCCACTTGCAACTGTTCGGCCGCGACCAGGAAGTCATGCTTGGCGCCAGCCTCGCCCGCAGCGAATCGGATAGCTGGGAGCAGAGCGCGGACTTCTCTTCACCGGCCTGGGGCGCGCTGCCGGCGTTCCCGTACGCCCCCGACGCCATCCCCGAGCCGGACTGGAGTGATGCCGCCCTGTATTCGGTGCTGAACCAGCACCTGAAGCGTGCCTATGGCGCCACCCGCATCGCGCTGAGCGACCGGGTCAAGGCCATCGTCGGCCTCAATTACGCCCAGTACCGCCGCGACGGCAATTCCTACGACCTGGCCTTCGACCAGACCACCAGCCACACCAGCCCCTACGGCGGCCTGACCTTCGATTTCAACGAGCACGTGCTCGGCTATATCAGCTACTCGGACATCTACCAGCCGCAGGACCAGGTGGACGCCAACGACCGTTACCTCGACGCCAGCAAGGGCGTGAACTATGAGGCCGGCATCAAGGCCGACTGGCTGGACCAGCGCCTGCTGACCACGCTGGCGGTGTTCAAGGCCGACCAGGACGGGCTGGCCACGCCCACCGGCCAGTACAACGAGTACGGCTCGTACATCTACGCGCCGGTGGACGTGCGCTCCAGGGGCGTCGAGCTGGAGGCGGTCGGCAAGCTGGGCGACAACCTCGACCTGGTGCTCGGCTACACCGCGCTGAAGCTGGACGGCCTCAACGGCAGCGACACCTATTCGTGGGTGCCGCGGCGCACCGCCAACCTGCTGCTCAGCGGCCGCCTGCCCGGTTACGAGGCGCTGTCGCTGGGCGTCGGCGGACGCTGGCAGAGCGTGATTTCCAACGTGGAATCCAGCGGCTACCGCGTGCGCCAGGACAGCTATGCGGTGTTCAACGCATTCGCCGCCTGGGACTTCCTGCCCAACGCCACGCTGCAGCTCAACGCCAACAACATCACCGGCGAGAAGTACATCAATACCCTGCGCTACAGCGGCTACTACGGCGCCCCGCGCAACTACACGCTCAGCCTGAACTGGCGGTTCTGAGCAACCGCCTCCTTTGTGCCGACACCAGCCAGAAGCCATGTCCCCGATACCTGTACTCGCCACCTCCAGTAGCTTCCCACGCCTGCGCCTGGCCTCGCGCATGGCCGCCGCCGTATTCGGCGGCTATGCCTTCACCTGGGGCTTCATCGCCGCGGCGATGGCGCTGCTGTTCAAGGCCGGGATGGAATTCCATGACGCCGAGTTCCTCGCCAGTGCAGTGGGCCTGCTGCTGTATCTGGTGATATTCCTGGGCACCGTGGCCAGCCGTCGCCGGCTGGCATTGACCTGGCTGGCGCTGCTCGGCGGCGGCGCGGCGCTGGCCGCAGTCGGCTCGCTGGTGCAGGCCAGCGTGGCCTGAGCGACATGCAGCAGGGAGAATCCATCGTGTTCCAGAGTTTCCGCCAGGTCATGGCCTGGTTGCATACGTGGTTCGGCCTGGTGCTGGGCTTTGTATTGATGGCGGCGTTCTTCTTCGGCGCGCTGTCGGTGTTCGACCGCGAGATCGACCGCTGGTCGATCCCGGCCAGCCGCTTCGAGCCGCAGCCGATGCCGTCGTTCGAGAAGGTGCTGCGGCCGGCGTTCGAGCGCATGCAGCCGCTGCCGGCGGTGGTGGACGCGATGCGCTCGCGGGTGGACGGGCCGATGCCCGGGCATTTCGACACCGTGGCCTACTGGAGTGCCTACACCACCCACCGCGACCCGGTGCTGGCGCTGTATGCCGGCTACCAGATACCGGGTGCAAAGGATCCGGAAGACCTGGTCTGGGGCGAGGCCACCATCGACCCGCGCGACGGCCGGGTGCTGCCCAACGACCAGCTCAAGCTCGGCAGCGGCTTCATCTACCCGCTGCACTACAGCCTCACCCTGGACTGGAAGAACCTCGGTTTCTGGATCGTCGGCTTCTCGGCGCTGATGATGCTGGTCGCGCTGGTCAGCGGCGTGGTCATGCACCGCAAGCTGTTCCGCGAGCTGTTCACCTTCCGCCCCGGCAAGGCGCGGCTGCGCAGCGTGCTGGACCTGCACAACCTCACTGGGGTGGTGGCGCTGCCGTTCCACTTCTTCTTCGCCTTCACCGGGCTGGTGATCTTCGCCAGCACCTATTACTTCCCGATCGGCCACACCCAGTTGCACGACCTGCACGAGCTGCATGAAAAGCACGAGGCGCAGGAACTGGGCCTGCCGCACGGCCGCGCCGGGGTGCCGGCCGGGCTGGCCAACGTCGATGCGATGGTGGCCGAGGCGCAGCGGCGCTGGGAGGCGCGCGGCATGGCCGGCGACGTCGGTTTCCTGGTGCTGCAGCACGTCGGCGACGCCAATGGCTACGTCAGCATCTACCGCGCCGGTACCGACCGCATCGCACTGGTCGGGCAGGGCATCCACTTCAAGGCATCCACCGGCCAGTTGCTGCGCGAGGACCCGCCGGCCACCGCGGTCGGCCGCATCAGCGAATTTCTCACCGGCCTGCACCTGCAGCACTTCCGCCATTGGCTGCTGCGCTGGCTGTATGTGTTCGGCGGGCTGGCCGGCTGCGCCTGCATCGCCACCGGCTTCGTGTTCTTCGTCGAGAAGCGCAAACGCCAGCACGCAAAACAGGGCAGCCAGGGTGTGCGCGTGGTCGATGCGCTGGCCGTGGCCACGGTGACCGGCATGGTCGTGGCCACGCTGGGCCTGCTGGTCGCCAACCGGCTGCTGCCCGAGGCCCTGCCGATGCGCGGGGATTGGGAGCGCTACGTATTCTGGGGTGGCTGGCTGCTGGCGTTGCTGCACGCGGCATGGCGCAGCGCGCCGGTCGCGCGTGGCCTGCCCAACCCGGCCTGGCGCGAGCAGGCGTGGGCCATTGCGTTGCTGGCACCGGCGGCGGTGCTGCTGAACTGGATCACCACCGGCGACCACCTGCTGCGCACGCTGGCCGCCAGCTACTGGCCGGTGGCCGGACTGGATATGGCGCTGCTGGCCATCGCCGTGATCGCCGCCGCCAGCGCGCGCCGGCTGGGTCGCCGTGCCGAGGCACGCAGCCGCGACGTCGCCGACGAACGGGAGGCCGCCCATGCATGACC
>JBASBF010000015.1:0-72412 GCA_049650985.1 Stenotrophomonas sp.
CTGCATCAGCAAAAAGGCCCGGCAATGCCGGGCCTTTGGCTGAATCGCCATCGGGGCGGAAACTCAAACCCGACCAAATACCAGCGTCGCATTGGTACCGCCGAAACCGAAACTGTTGGACATCACCGCGGATTACCGTGCCGCCGGAGCCTGGTTTCGATCTTTCATCATGGCGTCGCGGTTGGCCTTGAAGGGATTGCCTTCACGCCAGTTCGGCCAACTGTCGCCGGCGGCCAGTGTCTCGCCCACGCCGTAAAGCAGCTGCAGATCCTCGATGGTGCCGTCGAGTTTCCAGTTGGGGTCATATTCGTCCTTCGGGCCGTGGTAACGCTCGCCGTAGGCTGCGCTGGCTTTGCGGCCCGCTTCGGTGCCCCCTTCGCGCAAATCGCTGCCACCGCCGGCATAGAGTGCCGGGACGCCGGCCTTGGCGAAGTTGAAGTGGTCCGAGCGGAAATAGAAGCCGCTCTGTACCGATGTTTCGGCGTGCAGGATGCGGTCTTGTGCGCTGGCCAGTGGCTTGAGGATGTCCTCCAGCTCGGAGCTGCCGTAGCCGGTCACGGTCATGTCGCGGGCGCGGCCGTTGACCGACATGGCATCGATGTTGATGACGCCGGCAATCTTGTCCAGCGGGAAGGTGGGGTGATTGACGTAATACTGCGAGCCGAGCAGGCCGGATTCCTCCAGCGTGACCGCGAGGAACACCACCGAGCGTTCCGGCGGCGTTTGCTGGTGGGTCATGGCGTCGGCGACTTCGAGGACGCCGGCCACGCCGGTGGCGTTGTCGACGGCACCGTTATAGATGTTGTCGCCCGGCTCGTCTTCGTGCTTGCCAAGATGATCCCAATGCGCCATGTAGACAACCGCTTCATCAGCCCGCGTGCTGCCCGGCAGGACGCCGACCACGTTGCGTGATTTCTTTTCGGCGATGCGACTGTTCAGATCCAGCGAGAGTGTGGCCTGCAGCGGCACCGGCTTGAAGCCGCGCTTGTTGGCGTCCTTGTAGGCCTTGTCCAGCTCCAGCCCGGCATCGGCGAACAGCTTGCGTGCCGCTTCCGCACTGAGCCAGCCTTGCGCCTGCAGCCGCGGCTCCTTGTCCTCGGCCACCGGCAGGTCGTACTGCGCGCCGCCCCAGGAGTGCTTCACCACGTCCCAATCGTAGGAGGCACCGGCGCTGTCGTGGACGATCAACGCGGCGGCGGCGCCCTTGCGCGCGGCCTCTTCGAACTTGTAGGTCCAGCGGCCGTAATAGGTCATGCGCTTGCCGTCGAACAAGGTGTCGTCGTTGACGTGGAAGCCGGGGTCATTGACGAACATCACCACGGTCTTGCCCTTCCAGTCCTGGCCGGCGTAGTCGTCCCAGTCCTGCTCGGGGGCATCGACGCCGTAGCCGACGAACACCATGTCGCTGCCATCGATCCGCACTTCCGGCTGGCCGCTGCGGGTGCCGATGACCATGTCGCTGCCGAACTTCAGCTCATGCGTGGCATCGCCCTGCCTGACCTTCAGCACGGTGGCCGGGTCGGCGGTGGTTTCGGTCATCGGCACATCCTGGAACCAACTGTCACCATTGCCGGGTTGCAGGCCGATGCGCTGCATCTGGTCGCGGATGTAGTTGACCGTCAGCTCTTCGCCCTTGCTGCCGGGGGCGCGACCCTCGAACTCATCCGAGGCCAGGGTTTTGACCAGCTCGCCGAAATCGGCCGCATTGATCTCACTGGTGAAGGCATGCGTGGCGGCAGGCGTCGCGACAGGTGCCACCGAGGCTTGCGGCTCGCCCTTGCAGGCGGTCAGGGCTGCGCTGATGGCAAGGCACAGCAGGAGTTTGCGGGACATGGGAACGGGCTCCGGGTTGCGGGTATGAGGTGATGCGGGGTTCAGTCCTTCGGTGCGGCATCGCTGTCGAAGCGCAGCACGCTGGCGCCGCTGACCGTACCAATGGTGGCGCTGGCGTGCACGTACAGCGTCACCTCGCGCTCGAAGGTGAGCGGGCCGTCGACGACAGCGTTGGGGCCGATGACGATGCGCGGCTTGCGCGGCGGCGTCAGTGACAGGCTGAACGAAGGCTTCTTGACCTTCACCGCGCCCTTCACGTGCGAGCCGATGCCGACGGTGATGTCGCCGTTGACGGTTTCGACGTCGTTGCCGATCTCGGTGCCGACCAGGCCAATACTGCCATTGACGGTTTCCACCCCACCCGCGATGCGGCTGCCCTGGTCAATGAAGATGCTGCCATTGACGGTTTCCACCCCGCCGTCGAGTTGCAGCCCGCGGCCACCGCGGATGGCGCCATTGACTGTCGCCATGTTGCGCGCCTGTACCTTGTCGCCGGCATTGATGCTGCCGTTGACGGTTTCCACGTCACGCGCCTGCACGTCCTGCGCGAGGTGGACACTGCCGTTGACGGTCTCCAGGTCGCGATAACGGATGCCGGCATCGGTGTGGATGCTGCCGTTGACCTTGCTGACGTCGTCGGCGGCCGTTGCCAGCGGAGCGCATGCGCCCAGAGCCAGCAGAAGAAGAAATCGTTTCATCGCGTGTCTCCGAAAGGGAATTCCGATGGTCGAGGCTCGATGGCAACATGGCTGGGTACAATCCGCACCTGCCTGAAGTCACTGGAATGCCGTTGCAACCGTACCGCCATCGCCCTTCGATTGCCCGGTTTCCGCTGCTGGCGCGTTCATGTGCGGGCGGGATGCTGGCCTTGTTGCTGGCAAGTGGCGCGGTGAATGCGCAGGAATCACCGCGTGATGCGGAGAAGAAACTGCAGCAGTTGCGTGGTGAATTGAAGAACGTGACGCGGGAGCGGCGGCAGTTGGAAGGTGACCGTGATGCGGCAACCCGGCGCTTGCGCGAGGCCGACCAGAAGGTGGCGCGCAGCGGCCGTGCGGTGGCCGAGACCGAAGCGGCGATCCGCCAGCAGCAGCAGGAACTGGCCGAACTGCAGCAGCGCAGCAGCGCGCTGGAGGCAAACCTGGGAAGCCAGCGTCGGCAACTGGCCGCATTGCTGCGCGGTGCCTACCAACTGGGCAGCCACGCACCGCTGAAGTTGCTGCTGGCGCAGGACAGCGTGGCCGACGCCAATCGCGAACTCGCTTATCACCGCTATCTGCAGCGTGAGCGCGCACGCAGCATTACCGCACTCACCGGCGACCTGCGCGAACTTGCTGCCACCGAGCAGCAGGTCCTCGCACGTGGCGAAGAACTGGAGCAGGCACGCGAGCGGCAGCGTCGGCAGTCCGCCGCACTGCTGGCTGACCGCCGTGAGCGGGCGCAGGTGGCCGAAGACCTGGACAAGCGCTACCAGGACCGCAGCGACAAGGAAAAGGCGCTGGGGCAGAACGCACGTTCGCTCGAACGGTTGCTGGCCAACCTGCGTGCGGCGGCAACACGTGCCGAAGCCGAACGCCGCGCCGCCGCCCGCCGTGCACAGGACGAACAGGCGCGGCAGGCCAGTGGCGGCTCGGCGCGCAACCCGCCCGGCAAGGTTCCGCCGCGGGTCACCGCCAACGCGCCGGTACCCAAGGTGGGCGGGCTGGGCTGGCCGCTGTCGGGCAACTTGCTGGCCCGCTATGGCGGCCGCCTGCCGGATGGCCGCACCAGCAATGGCGTGCTGATCGGAGCGCCCGCCGGCAGCACCATCACCGCCGTCGCCGACGGCACGGTGGTCTTCTCCGACTGGATGACCGGCTACGGCATGATCCTGATCGTCGACCACGGTAACGGCTACATGAGCCTGTACGCGCACAACGACACCCTGTTGCGCGATGCCGGCGCGCGCGTGCGCCGCGGCGAGGCGGTGGCGCGGGTCGGCAGTTCCGGCGGGCAGGGTGTACCGGCGCTGTATTTCGAACTGCGCCGCAACGGCCAGCCGGTGAATCCGTCGACCTGGCTGCAGCAGCGGCAATGACCGCGGGCTGAGCGGCATGTCCGGCCGGCCAGCCGTGTTCAACGGGAGTTGGGCCCTGCTTCGCGCATAATCGGTGACGACGCGCATCGGCGCGTGCCCGTTTCGATGGAGTGGTTCATGCGTGTAGCCGGTCTTGCTGCTGCCCTGCTGTTTGCCCTGTCGCCGGCCATCGGCCTGGCACAAAGTGCCCCGGACAGGGCATCCACCGGGGACGACCCCGATGCCAAGGAATCGGTGACCTCGAAGGTGCCATTGGAAGAAGTGCGCCGCTTCGTCGCCGTCTACAACGCAGTGCGCGCGGCCTATGTCGAACCTGTCGATGACAAGGCATTGATGCAATCGGCGGTGCGCGGGCTGCTGCTCGACCTCGACCCGCACAGTACCTATTTCGACAAGGAAGATGCCGAGGCCTTCGACGAACAGGCCACCGGTGCCTACGAGGGCATCGGCGTGGAACTGTTGCAGCAGGGCGACGTGCTGAAAGTGGTCTCGCCCATCGACGATACCCCCGCCGCCCGCGCCGGCTTGCGCGCCGGCGACCTCATCGTCGCCATCGACGGCAAGCCGATCAGCGCGGTCGAGGCGATGGAGCCGCTGCGCGGCCCGGCCGGCAGCCAGGTGCTGCTGAGCATCGCGCGCGGTGCTGAAAAGCCGTTCGACGTCAGCGTCACCCGCGAGACCATCCGCGTCACCAGCGTGCGCAGCAAGATGCTCGAACCGGGCTACGCCTATGTGCGCATCAGTACCTTCCAGGCCGATACCGGCGCCGATTTCCAGAAGCACCTGGCGCAGTTGCAGGCGCAGGCCGGTGGCAAGCTGAAGGGCATGGTGCTGGATGTGCGCAGCAACCCCGGTGGCCTGCTCACCGCCGCGGTGCAGGTGGCCGACGGCCTGCTGGACAAGGGCGTCATCGTGACCACGCGCGGGCGCATCGCGGTCAGCGATGCCCGTTTCGAAGCGACGCCGGGCGACCTCATGCAGGGGGCACCGGTGGTGGTGCTGGTGGACGCCGGTTCGGCCAGCGCATCGGAGGTGCTGGCCGGCGCACTGCGCGACAACCAGCGGGCGCGCATCGTCGGCAGCCGTACCTTCGGCAAGGGCTCGGTGCAGACCGTGCTGCCGCTGGACAACGGCGATTCGGTCAAGCTCACCACCGCGCGCTATTACACGCCCAGCGGCAAGTCGATCCAGGCCACCGGCATCGTGCCGGACGTGGAGCTGACGCCGGCCCCGGCCGACACCGCCAAGGACATGCCGGCCGGTGTGGCCGACTTCAGCGAGTCCCGCTTGCCCGGCCACCTGCGCGGTGACGACGAAGCGGCCGCCACCGCTACCGGCGTGGTATTGCCGGGTGATGCGCCGGTGCAGTCGGCGTTGCGTGAACTCAAGCATCCCGGCGCGCTGGCCAGTGCCGCGGCCGCCAAGCCGCCGGCACGCCCGGACGTCGCGCAGGAAGCCACGGCCGTAACCGCGCCGGCCAAGGTCGAAAAAGAAATCGAACCGGTCACTGCCGACGACGAAAAGTGATGTCGCCTGTCCCTTCTCCAATCAGCGCAGGGAGAAGGGAACCGTTTGCGTCGTCGCTGCAACTCAGCGCGGCTTGCCGGGCACCGGGAACGGCGTGACCACTTTTTCGCCGGTGGTGGCGTCGCGGATTGCCGACTGGCCCTTTTTCTCCACCTCTTCGATGCGCACGATGCTCTGCATCGGCAGGTGCAGCACCCGGGTATTGCCGAACTCCTCGCGCAGGCGTTCCTCGGTAGGGTCGACCACCAGCCCGTCATGCACGTCGAACACCAACTCGGCCACCTCGTTGAAGCCCCACAGGTGGCTGCCGCCCACGCGCCGCGCATACAGCTCGTAGACCTTGCCGTGGTTGATGAAGGTGACCTTGTAAAGCGGCTTGCTGCCCATCGCCGGATTATAGGAGGGCCGCACTAGAAACCGTGGCGCTTGCGCAAGCGCCGCGCGATCGCCGCCCGCACATACAGGCCATAGACGATGCCGAACAGGAACCCGACCAGGTGCGCCGACCAGGCCACCTTGCCGAAGCTCGGGCCGATGTAGGCGAACACCACCTGCAGCGCCGCCCACACGCCGATCAACAAGAACGCCGGCGCCCGCACGAATTCCAGGAACAGCCCCAGCGGCAGCACCACGCCCAGCCGCGCACCGGGGAACAGTGCCAGGTAGGCACCCAGCAGGGCCGAGACCGCGCCGCTGGCACCGATGATGATCCGGTCCGGTGTGCCCATCGCGTACAGCGCGGCGAGGTTGGCCGCCGCGCCGCCGAGCAGGAACAACAGCAGCAGCCGCCACGGCCCCAGCACGCGCTCGGCCGGCATGCCGAAGATCAGCAGGAATACCAGGTTGCCGAGCAGGTGCGACCAGTCCGCATGCAGGAACAGCGCGGTGAACAGTCGCAGCACGCTGCCGTCGCGCAGCGCCGCCCACCAGTCGCGCGGGTTTTCCAGCCCGGTGGACAGGGCGCCCCAGTCCAGCCACAGCGACTGCCGCGCCTCGTCCGGCCGCGACACCGACCACAGGAACGCCAGCCACAGCACCGCCAGCAGCAACGGCACCGCCCAGCGCAGCCCTGGTTTCTTGCGGGAGGGAATGGAGACGAACATGCGGCGGCAAGCCTACCGCGCCGGGGACCGGGCAGGACATTTCGCAGCGGAAAAAGCTGAATACGGCGGCGTTATTGTTTAGTTAAGGAGGCTGGGTGATACTGCATACGGCGTCGTATGTCGGGAGGGAAACTCCGGCGCGTCCGGTACCGTATGGTGGTGCCGCGATGCAGACGCACATCGAATCATCACCGTCCTACGGAGAGAGCTTCCAATGCATACCGCTTCCACTTTCGCCCGCGTCACCGCCCTGGCCATTGGTATCGCCGGCATCCTGGCCGTCGGCCATGCCGAAGGCGCCGCGTTCCAGCTCAAGGAAAACAGTGCCAAGGGCCTGGGCCGCGCTTTCGCCGGCTCCACCAGCGCCTGGGGCGACGCTTCGGTCGTTGCCACCAACCCGGCCTCGATGCGTCTGCTCAGCGGCCGCCAGTTCCAGGCCGACGTGAGCGCGATCAGCTTCTCGGCGGATTTCGAGAAATTTGGCGCCTACAACGCCAATGGCACCCCGGTCAGCGGTGGCAACGGTGGCGATGCCGGCATGATTGCCCCGGTTCCGGCGGCTTACTTCCATATGCCGTTCGGTGAAAACGACAACATGCACGTCGGCATGTCGTTGACCGTGCCGTTCGGTTTCAAGACCGAATACGACCGCAACTGGGTTGGCCGCTACCACGGTGTGACGACCGACCTCAAGGCGATTGACCTGGGTGCCTCGTTCTCCTACGACGTCAACCCGTACGTGTCCTTCGGTGCGTCGGTGTTCGTCGAACACCTGACCATGGAGCTGTCCAATGCACTGGACATGGGCTCGGCAATCAATGGCACCGCGCAGCAGAAGGCCGCGGCCGCCACGTTGGCTGCCGGCGGCAGCCCCGCCCAGGCCCAGGCCGCCGCCAATGCGGCTGCTCAGCAGATGGCGATGCTTGGTTTCTACCCGGGCAGTGCCGATGGTTTCGTCACCATCGAGGGTGACAACAATGCCGTCGGTTACGTGCTCGGCACCACGCTGAGCCCGAGCGAAAATACCAACATCGCTTTCAGCTACCGCTCCAAGGTCGAGCACAAGATCACCGGCGGCAAGGCTGATTTCACCGTCACCCCGGAAGCTGCCGCGCTGCTGGCGCAGACCGCTCCGGGTACCTTCGTGGACAGTTCGGGCAAGGCAACGGTGACCCTGCCGGCTTCGGTCACGATGAGCATTACCCACCGCATCAATGATCGCTGGACGGTGATGGGCGACGTGTCGCGCACCGCTTGGTCCACCGCGTTCGACAAGGTGACGGTGGACTTCGCCTCCAACCAGCCCGACACCACGCTGGTGTTCGCCTACAACGACACCACCTTCGGTTCGATCGGTGCCGAGTACAGGTTGTCCGACACCATCACCCTGCGTGGCGGCCTGGCTTATGACGAGTCGCCGACCACCTATGCACATCGCGACGTGCGCGTGCCGGACGTGACCCGCAAGTGGGTGTCGTTCGGCCTGGGCTGGACCCCGTCGGAAAAGACCGAGTTCAACTTCGGCTATACCCACCTGTTCACCAACGAGCCGGCGATCAATGCCACTTCGGCTACCGGCAACGTGTTGCAAGGCAAGTACGATGTGGGCGGCGACATCCTGGCGGCGTCGATCAACTACAAATTCTGATCGAAACCGTTTCGACCGTACACCGGCAGGCCCCGCGAAAGCGGGGTTTGTCGATTGTGGCGATGCGCTGGATGCGGGGCTTGCTTTGGCCGCGTCGTATGCTGTCGCCATGTCTGCGTTGTTCCGCCGCCTGATGCCTGTCCCTGCTGCACCATCGATCCAGCGTGACACGGTGCGGCTGCGGCTGGACGATGCCGAAATCGAAGTGCTGCGGGTGCGCGACCCGCGTGCGCGCCGGCTCAAGCTCAGCGTGGACGAGCGTGGCGCGCGGCTGACGATGCCGCTGCGGGCGAGCCTGGTGTTGGGCGAACGCTTCCTGCTGGAACACCGCCAGTGGCTGCAACAGCAATTGGCGCGGCTGGAAGGCGAGCATCCGCTGCCGCCGCTGGTACTGCGCGAACCCGGGGTGCTGCCCTTGCGCGGCGAACTGCTGCCGGTGCACTGGCAGGAAGGCCGCTTCGCGCGTATCGAGGCGGATGCCGACGGCATCGGCATCCAGTTGCCGGCAAGGGCCGGTGAGGCGGTGTTCCGGCGGGCGTTGCGCGAATTTTTCGAAGCACAGATGCGGGCCGACGTCGGCCGCTGGCTGCCCGGCTATTTGCCGGGGCTGCCGCGTGCGCCGGCACGCTTGCGGTTGAAGGTGATGTCTTCGCAATGGGGCTCGCTGGCGCCGGACGGCTCGCTGGCGCTGGACCTGGCGCTGGTGCTGGCTCGCCCTTCCGCGTTCGAGTACGTGCTGGTGCATGAGCTGTGCCACCTGTTGCAGGCCAACCACTCGCCGGCATTCTGGGGCGAGGTGGAAGCACGTTTCCCGCAATGGCGGCCGGAGCGCGACTACCTGCGCGCGGAAGGACGCCGGCTCAAAGTGACGCTGCGGCAGTTGCTGGTGTAGCGGTGGGCAAGCCTGGCCGCTACGCAGGGCATTCGGACAGCAGGAACCTGCGGACAACCGCTGCCACCGCTTCGGGCTGGTCCATGTGCAGGTGGTGGTGACCGGGCAGGGTGTGCAGGTGGCCGCAGCGCAGCAGCGCGGCGCGTTGGCTGCGTACCGGTTCGGGAAAATACGCCTGCGCCGGCGTGGCGTAGATCACCTGCGTCGGGCACTCGATGGCGGCGACCACGTCGCCTGCCTGTTGCTCGGTCATGCGCACCGCCGTCGGCAGCATCAGTCGGGGATCGCTGCACCAGCTCCAGCCACCCGCAACCGGGCGCACACCGCGTTCCACCAGCAACCGTGCCGAGGCTTCGGACAACTGGTTGGCCTGCATCCGCGCGCGCACCGGCGCGGCCAGGTTGGCGAACACGCGCAACTGCTTGTCGCCTTGCGTCGCCAGTGCGGCCAGGTACGCGCGCAGCCGGGTGACGGTTTCAGCGGCTGGCGCGGCCAGCCCGCCGAGCGCCTCGATGCAGACCAGCGCCCGCACCCGTTGCGGCGCTACCGCTGCCACCAGGCTGGCGATGCCCGCGCCCATCGAATGCCCCAGCAGCACGCAGTGCTCCCAGCCCAGTGCGTCCATGATCGCCAGCGTCTGCACGATCGCCTGCGGCGTGTTGTAGGCGGCATCGGCAGGCAGGTGTTCGCTCAGGCCGTGGCCCGGCAGGTCGAGCAGCGCCCAGTCCAGTTCCGGCAGTTGCCCGGCCAGTGGCAGGAAGCTGGCCGCGTTGTCCAGCCAGCCATGCAGGGCCAGCACCGGCAGCCCACCGCGCGTGCCGGCGCGCAGCCCGGCCACGCGCAGCCCGTCGAGGTCGAGCGCGAACGCGGTGGTCATGCGCCGTGCACCACTGCCAGTGCGGCCAGGGCACGGGCGTGGGCGGGGGCATCGTTCAGGCAGGGGATGTAGCGCATCGTCGCGCCATGCCGGGCGACGCTGGCGGTGAAGCCCAGCGCCACTTCCTCCAGCGTTTCAAGGCAGTCGGTGGCAAAGCCGGGGCAGGCCACGTCGAGGGTTTTCGCGCCGTTTTCGGCCAATGCCCACAGCGTCGGCTCGGCATAGGGCTGCAGCCAGCGTTCGCGGCCGAAGCGTGATTGGTAGGCCAGTTGCCAGTCGCCGTCGTCCAGTTCCAGTGCCGCGGCGATCGCGCGCGCGCTGGCTTCGCAGCGTTGCGGGTAGGGGTCGCCGGCATCGGCCAGCCGCTGCGGAATGCCGTGGAAGGAGAACACCAGCTTGTCGCCGCGGCCGTGCTGCTGCCAGTAGTCGCGGATCGACGCGGCCACCGCCGCCACCCACTGCGGGTCGTCGGCATAGTCGCGCACCGTGTGCACCGCCACCTGCGGATGGCGTGCCTGCCAGCGCCGCACCATGTCCTCGACCGAGGCGGTGGTGGTGGTCGAATACTGCGGGTACAGCGGCAGCACCACGATGCGCTCGACGCCTTCGCCGGCCAGCGCATCCAGCGCCGGTTGCAGCGCCGGCTGGCCGTAGCGCATGGCATCGCGCACCCGCCAGTGCGGCAGCTCGCGCTGCATCGCCGTTGCCAACCGTCGCGTGTGGACCGCCAGCGGCGAGCCTTCCGGCAGCCACACCTGCGCGTATTTGCGTGCCGAGCGGCCGCCGCGCAGCGGCAGGATCAGCCCGTGCAGCAGCGGCTTCCACAGCAGCGGCGGGATCGACACCACGCGCGGATCGCCGAGGAATTCGGCCAGGTAACGACGCACCGCCGCGGCGGTGGGTGTCTCGGGCGTGCCTAGGTTGACCGCGAGCAGCGCGGTGGTGGGTGCGTCGGACATGCGCGCATTCTCGCATGTGCGGGCGACGACGGCGACGCCGCAGTGGCGATCGTGGCGATTTGTCACGGCAATCGCGGCCTGCACCCGCTCACTGGCGATTCATCGCCGCGCTACTAATTTCAGGCACTTGCTTTATCTTTCCGTGCATCGACTTCTGGAGCCTGCCATGCGCCGTCTGCCGTGCCTCGTGTTGCTGTTGTCCGCCAGCCTGCTGCCCGCCATCGCCGTGGCCGGGCCGCAGGAAGACCAGCGCGCCCGCAACGCGGTGCGCGTACTCGGCGAGATCCAGGAGATCCCCGAGCAGGCCATTCCCGACAAGTTGCTCGACGAGGGTCGCGCGATCCTCGTCATTCCCGACACCATCAAGGCCGGGCTGGTGATTGGTGGACGTCGCGGGCATGGCCTGATGTCGGTCAAGGGCAGCGACGGCAGTTGGTCCAACCCGGTGTTCATCAAGCTCACCGGCGGCAGCATCGGCTTCCAGGCCGGGGTGCAATCCTCCGACGTGATCCTGGTGTTCCGCAACGACCGCAGCCTGGACAACATCGTCAACGGCAAGTTCACCCTCGGTGCCGACGCCGGGGTGGCCGCCGGCCCGGTCGGGCGCAGCGCCGCGGCCGCCACCGACGGCCAGCTCAAGGCCGAAATCTGGTCGTGGTCGCGCGCCCGCGGCCTGTTTGCCGGCGTGGCGCTGGATGGCGCGGTGCTGTCCATCGACGATGCCGCCAACCTCGACGCCTACGGCCAGGGCATCACCCCGCGGATGATCCTGGAAGGCAGGCTGACCACGGCGCCGTCGGCCGACGTGGTCGCTTTCCGCGACCGCCTGGAAGAATCCACCTATGCCGCGCGCGAAAAGCGTGGCACCCAGGGCAGCGCTGCGGCCTCGTCGTCGGCGCCGCGCGCGCAGCCGGTCACCGTGTCCGCCGCGCCGCAGCCGCAGGCCGGCAACGACGCAGTCACCCAGCCGCTGCAGGTTGTGCCGGCCGAAAACGCGCCGCAGCAGGGCTTCCAGCCGGTGTCCGAGGGCGAGATCCGCACCGAGTCGCTGGACGACGGCAACTGACTTTTGGCAGGGCATCCGGCCACGGCCGGGTGCGTTATGCTCACCGACCTTCCTTCTGGATAACGCGAGCGGATCATGGGCAGTTTCAGCATCTGGCACTGGTTGGTCGTGCTGGTCATCGTGTTGCTGGTGTTCGGCACCAAGCGGCTGACGAGTGGCGCCAAGGATCTGGGCAGTGCGGTCAAGGAGTTCAAGAAGGGTATGCGCGAGGAAGACAAGCCCGCGGCGCAGTTGGGTGACGAGTCGCGCAGTGCCGACAAGAGCCGCGACACCCAGGCCGAGCACGACCGCGAAGCGCGCTGACCCTGGGGTTCGGGCGTGTTCGACATCGGTTTTGGCGAACTGCTGCTGATCGCGGTGGTGGCATTGGTGGTGCTGGGCCCCGAGCGTCTGCCCAAGGCGGCGCGCTTTGCCGGGCTGTGGGTGCGCCGTGCGCGCAACCAGTGGGATTCGGTGAAGCAGGAGCTGGAGCGCGAACTGCATGCCGAAGAGCTCAAGCGCAACCTGAACGACGTGCGCCAATCGATGCGGCAGGCCGAGCAGGAAATGCGCGACGGCGCCCAGCAGGTGCAGCAACAGGCCGAGGCGCTGCATCACGATATCGAAGCGCGCGACGCCGAAGCCGAAACGGCGCAGGTGCCGGCAAACGATGCAGCGGCTCTGCCCGCCGCTGAAACCACAGCCGCGGCACCGCCGGCAGAGCAGGAGGCGCAGGTCGTCCCGCCCGACGCAGGGGAGCGGACGCCATGAGCGATGCCGGTTCGGGTGAAAGCCCGCTGATCGAACACCTGATCGAACTGCGCGCGCGGCTGATGCGCGGCCTGCTGGGGCTGGGCGTGGTGCTGCTGGTGTTGTTGCCGTTTTCGCGCACGCTCTACAACCACCTGGCCGCGCCGTTGATCTCGCAACTGCCCGAGGGGCAGTCGATGATTGCCACCAACCCGGCCGGCGCGTTCTTCGCCCCGCTCAAGCTCACCTTCTTCACCGCCCTGTTCATTGCGGTGCCGTGGCTGCTGTATCAGGTCTGGGCGTTCGTCGCGCCGGGGCTGTATGCGCGCGAAAAGCGGCTGGCGCTGCCGCTGCTGGCCTCGGCGGTGACGCTGTTCTACGTCGGCTGCGCGTTCGCCTACTTCCTGGTGCTGCCGGCGGTGTTCCACTTCCTGACCACGTTCCGCCCGGAGGTCATCGCCATCACCCCGGATGCCGGCGCCTACCTGGATTTCGTGCTGGCGATCTTCTTCGCCTTCGGCGCCAGCTTCGAGTTGCCGGTGGCGATGGTGATCCTGGTGCTGCTGGGCTGGGTGACGCCGCAGCAACTGCGCGAAGGGCGCGGCTACGCCATCGTCGGCATCTTCGTGGTGGCCGCGGTGTTGACCCCGCCGGACGTGGTGTCGCAATTGATGCTGGCGATCCCGATGTGCTTCCTCTACGAACTGGGCATCCAGGCCGCGCGCTGGCTGGTGCCGCAGAAACAGTCGGCTTCCGAATCCTGATCGGGAGCGCCCGGTCATTGGCCGGGCGGCCATGCAGGGCGGTGGATTCGCCTGTGCCGAGCAACGGTGTAGCTGAGGTCAGGCCTCGAAGACGTGGCCGGTTACCGGTGGCGGCGTCTGCCGCCCGCGATGGGCGAACATCTGCTTCCACGCCGAATACACCGAGCCGACGTACAGCGGCATGATCACCGTGGTCATCGCCAACTGCATCACCAGCGCCGCCGCGCCGGGGCCGGCCAGCAGCAACGCCACCTGCATCAGCACCATCACCGCGAAATAGATGCACAGCGTGGCGATCATGCCCAGCACCATGAACACCGCCATCGCGCGGAAGTTTTCGACGCAACCCTGCAGGCTCATGCGCAGCGCGTGCATGCCGCTGTGGCGGTCGAACATCACCAGCGCCGGCTGGGTGAACATGGCCATGCTCAGGGCGATGAAGGTGACCAGGCCGATCAGCACCCACAACGCGATGCGCTTGACCGGGATGCCGGCCACCAGCGCCAGCGCTTCTTCCTGGCTGATCTGCTGGCCCGATTGCTGCAACTGCTGCATCTTCACCATGACCTCGCTGAAGGCAGCGAAGCCCTCGCGGCCGATCAGCGAAAACAGCAGCGTGCCCAACAGCAGCACGGCGATGAACTGCACCGCCAGCGGCACCAGCAGATGCGAGACGCGGCGGTCGCGGATGGGCTGCAGCAGGTGCGCGGGCAGCGCCGGGCGGCCCTGGTCGATTTCGCTCACCGCCCACAGCATGCCGCCGAACATCAGCGGCCCGACCGCGAACGACAGCAGTTGCACGCCCAACCCCAGCCAGCCCGGCAGCACCTGCGCCAGCAGCAGGATCAAGGTGGTGACCAGCATCCAGGCCACGCCCAGCATGGCCAGTTGCAGCGGCGCACGGCGGAACAGGGAAAACGCATCCAGCAGCCACTGCGCGCCGGCAGCGGCCGGCACCTTGCGAATATCGCTCATTGCAATTCCGAAACGGGGGATTGCCGGCACGACGCCGGCGCGCGCGGATTATCGCCCGAAAGGCGAGGGGCGTAGTGAAGAGAAACGGGAAACGGTGCAAGCAGGTGCCATCACTCCCGTGCAGGCGGGAATCGCTTTTGTGGCCCTGCCTTGGAGGCATGAAGCAGGAGCGATCCCCGCCTGCGCGGGGATGACGACCAAAAGCAGACTTCGACTCCTGCTTTCACTCGTTCCTCGTTCCTCTCTGCTCGCTCCTGGCTACCAGCCCCTGGCCCTGACATGCCGCACGAAGCGCCGCAGCAATTGCCGGGCCTGCGGCGCGGCGGTGACCTGGCGGGCCACGCTGCGGGCGCAGCCGCCGTGGCGGGCGATGCAGTCGGCGCGGGCGCGCACGTAGCCGCGCATGTGGTGGGTGGCGAACTCGGGGTGGAACTGCATGCCCCAGGCGTTCTCGCCCCAGCGGAAGGCGTGGCACTGGTCCTGCGCCGAGCGCGCCAGCACGGTGGCGCCTTCCGGTGCGCGCAGCACCGTTTGCAGGTGCGTGGCCTGGGCCGGGAAGCTGGGCGGCAGGCCGGCGAACAACGGGTCGGCGTGGGCGGCCGGGTCGAGGTCGAGGCGGATGGTGCCGGATTCACGCCCGGCCGGGTTGTAGGCCACTTCGCCGCCCAGCGCGTGCGCCAGCAACTGGTGGCCGTAGCAGATGCCCAGCAGCGGCATGCCGGCGTGGGCGGCCTCGCGCAACCATGCGGCGCTGCGCTCGCTCCACTCGGCGCGGTCGGTGACGAAGGCGGCCGAGCCGGTGATGATCGTGGCGGCAAAATTTTCGCGCGCGGGCAGGGTTTCGCCGTGCTCGACGTTGACCGTGACCGTCTCGGCCTGCACCAGTCCGGCGGCCACTCGGATCCAGTGCGGGAAGCGGCCGTAGCGGCGCAGGGTCGGGAACGGTTGCCCGGTTTCGATGATCAGGAACGGCAGCGGTTTCATTCGGCGGGCGGCAGGACCGACAGGACTTCCTCGATAGTAGTCAGCCCCTGCGCGACTTTTTCAAGCCCGGCGCGGCGCAGCGTGCGCAGCCCTTCGCCGCGCGCGGCGCGGTGGAAGCCGGCCAGGTCCATGTCGGCGGTGATCCGCGAGCGCAGCTTCGGCCCAAGCGGCAGTAGCTCGTACAGGCCGACGCGGCCCATGTAGCCGGTGCGCCGGCACTCCAGGCAACCCACCGGCGCACAGGCGTTGATGGCATCAGGTAATGCCTCATTGGCATCACGCAGTGGCGCCCAGTCGGTGTCGTCGGGCACGTCGGCGCGCTTGCAGTGCGGGCACAGGGTGCGCACCAGCCGCTGCGCCAGCACGCCGTTGACGGTGGAGGCGATCAGGTAATGCGGCACGCCGAGGTCGAGCAGGCGGGTGATCGCCGAGGGCGCGTCGTTGGTGTGAAGGGTCGAGAGCACCAGGTGGCCGGTGAGCGCGGCCTGCACCGCCATCTGCGCCGTTTCCAGGTCGCGGATCTCGCCGATCATGATGATGTCCGGGTCCTGCCGCAGCAGGGTGCGCACGCCGGCGGCGAAGTCCAAGTCGATGTTGGCCTGCACCTGCATCTGGTTGAACTCCGGCGCGATCATCTCGATCGGGTCCTCCACCGTGCACACGTTCACGTCCGGCGTGGCCAGCCGCTTGAGCGTGGAATACAGGGTGGTGGTCTTGCCCGAGCCGGTCGGGCCGGTGACCAGCACGATGCCGTGTGGGCGCGACACCAGTTCGTTCCAGCCAGTGGCTTCTTCCGGGCTGAAGCCGAGCTGCTCGATGCTTTTGAACGCCGCGTCCGGGTCGAAGATGCGCATCACGCACTTCTCGCCGAAGGCGGTGGGCATGGTCGAAAGCCGCATTTCCACTTCGCGCCCGCCCGGCGAGCGGGTCTTGATGCGGCCGTCCTGCGGGCGGCGGCGCTCGGCCAGGTCCATGCGCCCGAGCACCTTGATGCGGCTGACCACGGCGGTCATCACCGCCGGCGGCAGCTCGAACACCTTGTGCAGCACGCCGTCGATGCGGAACCGCACCCGGCCCATGTCGCGGCGTGGTTCCAGGTGGATGTCGCTGGCGCGCTGCTCGTAGGCGTATTGCAGCAGCCAATCGACGATGCTGACGATGTGGTGGTCGTCGGCGTTGACGTCGCCGGTGCGGCCCAGTTCCACCAGTTGCTCGAAACTGGGCAGGCTGCCGCCGTCGCTGCGTGCATCGCCGCGCGCACCGCGCACCGAGCGGGTGACGCCGAAGAACTCCATCGAGTAGCGGTGCAGGTCCAGCGGGTTGACCAGCACGATGTCGATGCGGCGCCGCGCCAGGTGCTGCAGGTCCGGCAGCCAGTCGCGCGCCAGCGGCTCGCTGGTGGCGACCAGCACGCGCTCGGCATCCACCGCCAGCGGCAGGATACGGTGGCGGCGCGCGTAGGCGTGCGAGACCACCGCGGTGGCGCCGGCCACGTCGACCCGGGTCGGGTCGATGCGCAGGTAGCGGGTGTCGGTGCGCGCGGCCAGCCATTCGGTCAGCCGCTCCAGCCCCAGCTCGCCGGAGGCCGGCGGCGCGGCGGCGAGCTTGAGGTTGGCCAGCAGCACCAGCGGGTGCACCTCGCTGGCATTGCGTGCGCCCTGTGCGGAGAAGCGGATGCGTTCCTGGTCGTGCGCGGCCACCAGCCCGTCGCCCAACAGCGCCGCGGCGACGTTGGAGAACTGCAACCGGCCGGGGGCAATCGCCACCGGGACGGGCGGGATGGGAGTGCCGTGCGCGGCCTGCTGTTCCACCTGAAACTCCTTGCTGGCGCGGCCGCCATGTGGTCGCTCGCTATACTAGCGCACCCCTCCGTACGGCAATCCGCAGCATGTCCGCCACTCCCAGCGTTCCGATCACTTTCCAGGGCCTGATCCAGACCCTCAACGACTTCTGGGCGAAGCAGGGCTGCGTGCTGATCCAGCCGCTGGACCTGGAAGTGGGTGCCGGCACCTTCCACCCGGCCACCTTCCTGCGCTCGATCGGCCCGGAAAGCTGGAACGCCGCCTACGTGCAGCCGTCGCGCCGCCCCACCGATGGCCGCTACGGCGAAAACCCCAACCGCCTGCAGCGCTACTACCAGTACCAGGTGGCGATGAAGCCCAGCCCGGACAACATCCAGCAGTTGTATCTGGATTCGCTCAAGGCGCTGGGCATCGACCCGCTGGTGCACGACCTGCGTTTCGTCGAGGACAACTGGGAATCACCGACGCTGGGCGCATGGGGGCTGGGCTGGGAGGTCTGGCTCAACGGCATGGAAGTCACCCAGTTCACCTACTTCCAGCAGGCCGGCGGCCTGGAATGCAGGCCGGTACTGGGCGAGATCACCTACGGTCTGGAACGCCTGTGCATGTACTTGCAGAACTGCGACAACGTCTACGACCTGGTCTGGACCTACGGCCCGAACGGCACCCCGGTCACCTATGGCGACGTCTACCACCAGAACGAGGTGGAGCAGAGCACCTACAACTTCGAGCATGCCGACGTGGCCGAAATGTTCCACCGCTTCGACGCCTGCGAGGCCGAGGCGCAGAAGCTGGTCGAGGCCGGCCTGCCGCTGCCGGCCTACGAGCAGGTGTGCAAGGCCAGCCATTCGTTCAACCTGCTCGACGCCCGCCGCGCCATCAGCGTGACCGAGCGCCAGCGCTACATCCTGCGCGTGCGCGCGCTGGCGCAGGCGGTCGCCAAGCTGTACGAGGCCAAGCGCCTCGAAGCGGTGGCCGCCAAGGAGGTGCAGGCATGAGGATGCAGCCGCTGCTGATCGAACTGGGCGTGGAAGAGCTGCCGGTCAAGGCGCTGCCAGGTCTTGCGCAGGCGTTTTTCGATGGCGTGATCGATGGATTGAGCAAGCGCGGCATCGCCTTCGAGCGTGGTGACGCCAAGCCGCTTTCGACGCCGCGCCGCCTCGCCGTGCTGCTGCCGGGCGTGGAAACCGAGCAGCCCGAACAGCATTCGGAAGTGTTCGGCCCCTATCTGAACATCGCGCTGGACGCCAACGGCGAGCCGACCAAGGCGCTGGCCGGCTTCGCCGCCAAGGCCGGCATCGACTGGACGCAGCTGGAGCGCGCCACCGATGCCAAGGGCGAGCGCTTCGTGCTGCGCTCGGTCAAGCCGGGCGCGCGCACCGCCGAACTGCTGCCGGAGATCCTGCGCGAGGCCATCGCCGCGATGCCGATCCCCAAGCCGATGCGCTGGGGCGCGCACGAATACGGCTTCGCCCGCCCGGTGCACTGGCTGGTGCTGCTGCACGGCAAGGACGTGGTGCCGGCCGAACTGCTGGGTTTGAACTCCGACCGCATGAGCCGCGGCCACCGCTTCATGCACGACAAGCAGGTGTGGCTGAGCCAGCCGGGCGACTACGTCGAATCGCTGCAGGCGGCCTGCGTGATCGTCGATGCCGACGCCCGCCGCGAGCGCATCGTCGCCGAGGTCAATGCCGCCGCTGCGAAGGCCGGCGGCGTGGCGCGCATCACCGACGACAACCTCGAACAGGTGGTCAACCTGGTCGAATGGCCGGCGGCGGTGCTGTGCAGCTTCGAGCGCGAGTTCCTCGCCGTGCCGCAGGAAGCGCTGGTCGAGACGATGGAGGTCAACCAGAAGTTCTTCCCGGTGCTCGATGGCGCCGGCAAGCTGACCGAGAAGTTCATCGGCATCGCCAACATCGAATCGAAGGACGTGGCCGAGGTCGCCAAGGGCTACGAGCGGGTGATCCGCCCGCGTTTTTCCGATGCCAAGTTCTTTTTCGACGAGGACCTCAAGCAGGGGCTGGTGGCGATGGGCGACGGCCTGAAAACCGTCACCTACCAAGCCAAGCTCGGCAGCGTGGCCGACAAGGTGCAGCGCGTGGGCGCGCTGGCGCAGGCCATCGCCCCGCAGGTGGGTGCCGATGCCGTGCAGGCCAAGCGCGCCGCCGAACTGGCCAAGAACGACCTGCAATCGCGCATGGTTGGCGAGTTCCCCGAATTGCAGGGCATCGCTGGCCGCCACTACGCCGTGGCCGGTGGCGAATCGCCCGCCGTCGCGCTGGCAATTGATGAAGCCTACCGCCCGCGCTTTGCCGCCGATGACATTGCCGCGTCGAACCTCGGCAAGGTGCTGGCGATCGCCGAGCGGCTGGATACGCTGGCCGGCGGTTTCGCCGCCGGGTTGAAGCCGACCGGCAACAAGGACCCGTTCGCGCTGCGGCGCAATGCGTTGGGCTTGGCGCGGACGATCATCGAGTCCGGTTTTGATCTCGACCTGAAAATGCTCATCCATGAAGCTTATTCGCGTGTCAACGAGGATATTGCTTCTGTGGCTGCTGCCCGCAAGACAGAAGCTGCAATGTCCGCTGCCTTGAAGGGTGCAAAGGTAGAGGTCTCACAAGAAGGCAGTTCCGAGTTCACCAACAAGGAACTGGCGGAGGTTTACGACTTTGTTGTTGATCGCCTGCGCGGCTACTACGCCGACAAGGGCGTCCCCGCCACCCACTTCAACGCCGTCGCCGAACTGAAGCCGGCCTCGCTGTACGACTTCGACCGCCGCATCGACGCCATCGGCACCTTCGCCCAGTTGCCGGAGGCCGAGGCACTGGCCGCGGCCAACAAGCGCATCCGCAACATCCTGCGCAAGGCCGAGGGCGTGATTCCGGGGCAGATCGATCCGTCGCTGCTGCGCGAGCCAGCCGAGAGCGAGCTGGCCGAGGCCGTCGCCGCCGCCATCGATGACACCAACACCGCGCTGGCGCGGAAGGACTACGTGGCCGTGCTCGGCCGCCTCGCCCGCCTGCGCCCGCAGGTGGACGCCTTCTTCGATAAGGTGATGGTCAACGCCGACGACGCGGCCCTGCGCGGCAACCGCCTGGCCCTGCTGCGCACCCTCGGCGACCGCCTCGGCAGCGTCGCAGCCATCGAGCACCTGTCCAACTGACGGGTGCATCGCCCTCCCTTTTGCTGCGGGCAACGGGGAGGGCGTCCAACCACACTGCATCGGTGGCTGCCGGGCTACTCCCCGCCGTGAAGCCCTTCGGCACGGGCCACGGCCAGTACGTTGGCGACGATCCGGTCGCAACGTGCGCCGTCGAACGAGAAGGCGTCGTCGAGCGCGTGGTCCATTTCGCTGGCCAGGCCTTCGCGCAGCAGGCTTCGCGCGCGGAACAGGCGGGTACGCACGGTGGCTTCGGGAATCTGCAAGGCCTGGGCAACCTCCTCGACACTCATTTCCTCGACCGCGCGCAGCATGAAGACGGTGCGGAAGGCGTCTGGAAGCAGGTCGATGCGCTCCTCCATCAGTTTGCGCATCTGCATGCGCATGGTCAGTTGCTCCGGTTCGCGGCCGGGTTCATCGGCCAGAAACGACAGTGTGTCGGGGTCCGCATGGGCCATGACTGCCTCCAGCGGGATGATCTGCGCGCTCTTGCGCCGGAGTCGGCCCAATGCCTCGTTGGCCGCAATACGCACCAGCCAGGTCGAGAGCTTGCTCTCGGCGCGGTAGCGGCCCAGCGAGCGCCAAGCGGAAAGCCAGGCTTCCTGGACGACGTCCTCGGCTTCGGCATCGTTCTTGACGATGCTGCGCGCGGTCCGGAACAGCATCTGGTTGTGGCGCCGCATGATGGTGGCAAATGCGCTGCCATCGCCGGCGGCGGCGCGGGAAACGAGTTCGGCGTCCAAGCTGTCTGACGGCGCGGTGGTCGCGCGGTTTCCGGGAGAAAAGGACATGGCCTGTGGCCTCATGATGTGCTGTCCGCGGGGCGGACAAGGAAACGTTCGATGCGCTCGAACGGGATGTGGTCCCCCGCATCTTCGCCATGGTAGACGTCGCGGATGCAGCCGGATTCGTCGATGAGGAAATCGGCGGGCAGGACGTTGCTGGTATTGAGCCCGCCCAGGCCGCGTAGCGTCCGCCGCCAGCCGGCAATGCGCATCCCCGCCAGCCATTGGCGCGTCCTGAACAACACCGCATGCAGTTTTCCAGTGAAGGAATGCCGGATGCCGTAGGCCCGGCAGGCGAGATCATCAGGGTCGGCGACGACGCGAAACGGGCGCGGACGCTGCTTGACGAAGCGCGAGACCTCGTCGGGAGTGGCGGAGAAAATGGCGATGATCTCCAGACCCGCGGCAGACAACTCCCGGTGGCGCTGGGTCAGCTCGAATATCCGCAGGTTGCAGAACGGGCAACGGGTATCACGGAAGAACGCCAACAGCGTGCGCTTGCCTGCCTGCAAGGTGACCGGTTGGCCGCTGGAATCGCTGAGCCCGAGCGCTGGCGCGGTGATCGGTGCGGACAGTTTCATCGCGCGTTTCGTCCAGTCAGGGACAGGAATTCGCGGCGTGCGACGGCGTCGTGCAGGAACGTGCCGCGTGCGACCAGGTTGGTCATCTGTGCCTGTGCATCCTTGACCCCGCGCCATTGCATGCAGGAATGGTCGGCCTCCATCACCACCATCAGCCCGTCGGGCGTGATTCGCCGTTCCAGTTCGTCGGCGAGCATCACCACTGCTTCTTCCTGGATCTGCGGGCGGCTCATGATCCAGTCGCACAGGCGTGCGTACTTGGACAGGCCGATCACGTCGGAGGCGGCGTTGGGCATGACCCCGATCCAGACCTTGCCGGTGATCGGGCACAGGTGGTGCGAACAGGCACTGCGCACGGCAATCGGGCCGACGATCATCAATTCGTCCAGCCGCGACACATTGGGAAAAGCGGTGACTGCGGGCGCAGGGCGGTAGCGGCCGGCGAACACCTCGTTGACGAACATGGCGGCCACGCGCCGTGCGGTATCGACGGTGTTGTGGTCGTGCTCGGTATCGATGACGAGGGCGTGCAGCACCTCCTTCATCCGTGCCTCGACTTCCTGCCGTAGCTCGTCTAGCTCGCCCTCTTCGATGAAGTCGGCGATGTTGTCGTTGGCACGATGCGGACTGCCGGCGGCATCCAGCCGCAGCCGGATGCGGTCGGAGGCCTTCATCGCAGTGAGCGTGCCGTCGCGGACGACGGGTGCGAGAAAGGTTTTCGTCACGAAGGGTCTCCGGATGCGGGTGTCTGCCGCCGCGAACAGGGAAGGGCGCGGGATGGAAGCGAATGCGCGCCGTGTGGCGGGACGACGGTGCCGTCACTCATGTCCGGCTACCGCCGACGCCGTGGACGTAGACCAGCCGTCCGCCGAACCAGCCACCGGCGGTGAGGGCAAGGAAGCCCGCGCCATCGAGCAGCAGCGACAGCGTGTCCGGCGGCAGCGGGCGCAGGTGATCGAGCCGAAGCAGCAGCCGCGCCGCGAACAGGGCGAAGGCGAGCAGCATCGCGCCCATGTGCCGCCATGCATCGCCCATCGCCGCGCCCTCCGGTACCCGCGACAGCTCCAGCATGCCGGCGAGCATTGCCGCCAAGGCCGTCGCACACCCCGCCAGCAGCAGTCCGCCGGACCAACGCCAGGCGGTTTCGCCGAACCACAGCCCGGCAACATCGGCCGCGACCGCCAGCGACCAGCAGGCGACCGGGAAGTGCACGAGCGCGGGATGCAGGGGATGGCGCATGGTCACAGCACCTGCGCGAGCACGACCAGGAAGCCCGCCACCGCCACGCCGGCGTGGACCACCACCACCGCCTTGGGCGGCAGGCGCTTGCGCAGGTGGAACGAGGCGAGGAAGAAGCCGCCGAGAGCGGCCAGCAACAGCAGCGCGAAGCCGATCAGCACCGGTTGCGTTGCCGCCCCGCGCACGCACGAAACAATCAGCAACAGCAACCCGGTCGCGCCCAGGGCGGCGTGCAGCAGGGAAAGCGCCCACGGCGCGAACCGGTTGCGGAGCACGTAGGCGGCAAGGACGAGCCCGCCGGTGGCGGCAACGGCAAAGGCAATCAAGGCATGCGCAAGCGTGGGTGGCTGTACCGCAGTGGCGGCAGCAACAACGTGATGGAGAGGGTTGGCGGATTGAAGGCTTGCGATGAGTGACATGACGATTCCCTGGTCAGCGGATGAGGTTGTCGGGGAGGGCCGGCTCCTCTCCTGCCCATTGGATGCAGCAAGTGCGCGCCGCGTTCCCGATGCCGGGCGGAGGGCCGGCGTCGAAGCGGCAGCATCAGGAAGTCCGCAGGCCGAAGCACTTGTCTGCCAATTCTCCAAGCGTGCCGAATGCGGGCATGTCACTCGACTTCATCCACCATATTTCACGTGCTTTTCATCTGTCGCCCCGTGATTTTGCCGGTCACCTTCGGCCCGGTATGCTGCGGTGATGCCGCCCTTTCGAATCACGTTTTTCCTGCTTGCCGCCGCCCTGTTGGCCGCCGCTCCCGCCCATGCCCGCGGCACCATCGAGAAGGTGCAAATCACCGGGCTGGACAAGGGTGACGACGCCGACATCATCGAGAACATCGAGGTTTCGCTGACGCTGTACGAGGCCATCGGCAAGGTGCAGGGCGAGTCGCGGCTGGAATACCTGTTGTCGCAGGCGGAGCGGCAGACGCGGCAAGCGCTCGAGCCGTTCGGCTACTACAACCCGGCCATCAGCGTGGAGGCACCGCGCCAGGGCGACACCCTGCAGGTGGTGATCCACGTGGACAAGGGCGAGCCGGTGCGGGTGCGGCAGGCCGAGGTGGTGATCACCGGCCCGGCGGTGCGCGACCGCTACCTGCGCGAGGACCTGGACGACTTCCGCCCGCGCGAGGGCGAGCCGTTCGACCACGTCACCTACGAGGCCAGCAAGGTCGTCATCACCCGGCGGCTGGCCGAGCGTGGCTATTTCGACGCCGATTTCACCCAGCGCAAGGTGGAGGTCACCCGCGCGCAGAACGCGGCCGACATCTTCCTGAGCTGGGACAGCGGCGGCCGCTACAACATGGGCCCGATCAGCTTCCACCAGGATTACTTCCGCGACGGCCTGTTCGAGCCGCTGGTTTATTGGGAAGAGGGCAGCTACTGGCACGAGGGCAAGCTCGACCGCCTGCGTGAATCGCTGACCAAGCTGGATTACTTCGGCGTCATCGACATCCAGCCGCACCCGGAGCTGGCCGACGACGACTGGCGGGTGCCGGTGGATGTCAACCTCACCCTGGCCAAGCGCAACATCTACACCGCCGGCATCAGCTACGGCAGCGAGAGTGGCCCCGGTGTGCGCGGCGGCATGGAGCGGCGCTACGTCAACAATCGCGGCCACAAGCTCAACACCCAGTTGGACTACGCGCAGAAGCGCAAGAGCCTGGTCACCAGCTACCGCATCCCGGCATTCCGCTGGCTGGACGGCTGGTACACCTTCGCCCTCAGCGCCTACGACGAGCAGACCCGCTACATCGACATGCGCAATTTCAAGTTGATCGCCAGCCGCAGCGGCGAGCTCAACGAGCACTGGACCGTGATCGCCTCGCTCAACGCGCTGCGCGAGCGCTGGCGCTACAGCTCCGGCGACCCGTTCACCGATGCGGTGTACCAGAGTTCGACCTTGGTCTACCCGCAATTGACTGCCGACTACGTGGACGTGGACGACAAGGCGTTCCCGCGCCGCGGCTTCAGCGGCAACGCCACCCTGCGCGGCGGTATCGAGGGTGCCGGTTCGGACACCAGCTTCATCCAGGCCGACGCCACCGTGCGCTGGTACCTGCCGGTGGGCGAGGCCGACCGCCTGATCCTGCGCGGCCAGGCCGGCACCACCCGCACCGGCGACCTGGTGGCGATGCCGCCCAGCCTGCGTTATTTCGCCGGCGGTGACCGCTCCGTGCGTGGCTATGCCTGGCGCGAAATCGGCCCGCGCACGCCGGCGCCGGACAAGTACGCATTGGGTGCCAAGCACCTGGTGGTCGGCTCGGCCGAATACGAGCACTACTTCGGCGGCGGCCCGTGGGGCGCGGCGGCATTCGTCGACAGCGGCAGCGCATTCGACAGCGGCATCGACCTGCACACCGGCGTCGGCGTCGGCCTGCGCTGGAAATCGCCGGTCGGCCCGGTGCGCATCGATATTGCCCACGGCCTGAACAAGCCGGATTCGCAGTTCCAGCTCTACCTCAACATCGGGGCGGACCTGTGAGCCGCCGTGCCGAGGAAGTCACCCCGGAGCAGCGCGAAGCGCGCATTGCCGAACTGCGTGCGCGACGCCATGTGCGCATGCGCACGCTGGCCATCCGCAGCGGCATCGGCGTGGGCGCGTTGCTGCTGCTGGCGTTGCTGGCGCTGTACTGGCTGCTGCAAACCATCGCCGGGCGTGATGTGCTGCTGGCGCAGGTGGTGGCGCGGCTGCCGGCCAACTCGTCGCTGAGCTGGAGCAAGGCCGAAGGACCGCTGGCCGGGCCGCTGGTGCTGCACGACCTGGATTTCCGCTCCGAAGGGCTGCACTTCACTGCGCGCCGTGCGCTGCTCGACCCGGACATCCGCCCGCTGCTCGGCCGCAAGCTGCGGCTGGACGCGCTGGAGATCAACGACGCACGGCTGGAGCTGGGGCCGTCGGAAGACACCCCCTTCGAGCTGCCGCGCTGGCCGGACGTGCTGCCGGCCATCGAGCTGCCGCTGGCGCTGCAGGCCGACCGCATCGTCATCGACAGCCTGCGCATCGCCCCGCATGACGGGCCGGTCGTCGACCTGCGCCGGGTCCGCGGCGGCATCGAAGCGGCCGATGGCGAGTTCCGCGCCACCGCGCTCGAGGTGGAAGGCAACCTCGGCGACTTCCGGATCGATGGCCACTACCTGCCGCGCCAGGATTACCGCACCGACCTGACCGTGCGCGCGCTGCTGCCGCCACGGCCGGGGCAAGCGCCGGCGCGGCTCGGGCTGGTCGCGCGTGGCGATCTGGCGCACATGCAAGTGGCGCTGAGCAGCCATTCGCCGCAACCGTTGCGCGCCAGCCTGGTGCTCGACGGCCGCCAGGACCCGGGGTGGAATCTGCTGGCCCGCAGCGAGCAACTCGATCTCGGGCAACTGGTACCGGCGCAATACATGGCGCAAGCCCCGGCACCGTTGGCGCTGGATTTCACCGCGCGCGGGCGCGGCGGCAACGCGCAACTGCAGGGCCGTGTGCGCCAGGGCGAGCAGGAGCTGGTGCTGGCCCCGTCCAACCTCGCCCTTGACAACCAGGTACTGACCGCCTCGCCGCTGGTGGTTGAAGTCTTCGGCGGCCGCGTGCACCTGCAAGGCAAGGCCGATTTCAGCGATGCAGGGAATCCGGGTTTCCGCGTTGCGGCGATTGCCGAGCAACTGACCTGGACGCCGCAACCGGACCCCACCACCCCCGGTGTTACCCCGGAACCGATGCACCTGAAGCAGGCGCGGCTGGGCGTGGCCGGCAGCCTGAAGAACTGGGCGGCGATCGGCAAGGCCGAGGTCGCGCGCGCGGCGCAGGACGCCAGCCTGGATTTCGACGTGCGCGGCAACGACCAGCAGGCCGGCATCGAACGTTTCAAGGCGACCACGCCGGGCGGCACGCTGGACCTCGCCGGCTCGGCGGCATGGGCGCCGGAACTGGCCTGGGACGTCAGCGCCACGCTGGCCAGCTTCGACCCCGGCTACTTCCTGCCGGGCTGGGACGGCAACCTGTCCGGCACGTTGGCCTCCAGCGGCAAGCAACTGCCGGCCACGGCCGCAGGCGACGAACTGCGCGTCGAGGCCAAGGTCGACCTGCCGCAACTGCGCGGCCACCTGCGCGGGCGCGCGGTGGATGCGCGGGCGCGCTTCGCCGTGCAGGGCACGCAGGGCGAAGGCGAGCTGCGGCTGCAACTGGGCGACAGCCGCGTCGAGGCCAAGGGCAAGGTCGGCGATCGCCTCGACGTGGACGCCAGGCTGGAACCGCTGCGCCTGTCCGACCTGCTGCCCGGCGCCAGCGGCAGCCTCGCCGGCACCGTGCAACTGCGCGGCACCCCGGCGCAGCCGGCCATCAACGCCGACCTGCATGGTGACAGCCTGCAATGGGACGACTGGAAGGTCGGCCAGCTCAACCTCGGCGGCCACCTGCCGTGGCGGGGCGACGACGGCAGCCTGCAACTGCGCGCCAGCGCGGTGGAAGCCGGCCTGCTGCTCGACCAGGTGCGCATCGACGCCCGCGGCAGCCTGCAAAACCTGCAACTGGACGCCGCCGTCCGCAACGAGCTGGGCGAGCTGGTGCTGGCCGGCAGCGTCCATCAGGCCGGATCGGCATGGCGCGGCGAACTGGCCTCGCTGCGCGTGGCGCCGGTGAAGGGCGCGCCGTGGCAACTGCGGCAACCGGCGGCGCTCGCCGTGCAGGGCAGCCGCTTCACCCTCGCCGACGCCTGCCTCGGTTCGGAAACCGGCGGCGGCCTGTGCATCGGCGCCGACTGGCCGCGCGAGGGCCTGCGCCTGAGCGGCGACGCCCTGCCGCTGGCGCTGGTGCAACCGTGGCTGCCGCCCAACGCCGGCCGCCGCATGTACCTGCGCGGCGACGTCACCCTCGACGGACACCTGCGCCCGCGCGGCAATGCCTGGGAGGGCAATTTCAAGCTGGCCTCGCTCGAAGGCGGCATCCGCCTCGGCGACAACGCCCGCGGTGAACTGGTGCGCTACGACCATTTTTCGCTCGACGTGGACATGCAACCCGGCGCCATCAACGGCTACCTCGGTGTCGGCTTCCAGGGCGACGGCTTCATCGACGCCAGGGTGCGCACCGGCTGGGAGGCGGATGCCGCGCTCACCGGCGAGCTGTACCTGAATATGTCGCGGCTGTACTGGATGGAGCTGTTCTCGCCCGATCTGGTACGGCCCAAGGGGCTGGTCGAAGGCCACGTCAGCCTGCGTGGCACGCGCGGCCAGCCTTCGCTCGGCGGCGAGGCGAAGCTGAGCGATTTCAGTGGTGAATTCCCGGCGCTGGGGCTGACCTTGAGTGATGGCAGCGGCCACTTCAGCGCCCAGCCCGACGGCTCGGCGCGCATCGCCGCAGCGGTCAACACCGGCGGTGAAGGCAAGCTGCGCGTGGACGGCGGCCTGTCGTGGTTCGGCGATGCGCAGCCGCTGCAATTGCACATCGCCGGCGACAAGGTGCTGGTGTCCAGCACCAGCGAACTGCGCGTGGTCGCCAACCCCGACCTCGATTTCACCCTCGCCGGCAGCGCGATGGAACTGCGCGGCAGCGTGCACGTGCCGGAGGCGGATATCGATCTGGAACGGCTGGATCGCGGCACCTCGGCGTCCGAGGATGTGGTGGTGCTCGACCCGGTGGACCCGGAAGAATCGCGCACCTCGCCGCTGGACATGGACCTGGTGGTCAGCCTTGGCGACAAGGTGAAGATGAGCGGCTTCGGCCTGAAGGGTGCGCTGACCGGCAGGATGCAGGTGCGTGCGCGCCCCGGCCACGAAATGACCGCCAACGGCGGGCTGGAAGTCAGCGGCCGCTACAAGGCCTATGGCCAGGACCTGACCATCACCGACGGCCAATTGCTGTGGAACCACGGCATCGTTTCCGACCCGCGCATCAACATCCGCGCCCAGCGCGCCATCGGCGAGGTCACCGCCGGCATCCACGTCAGCGGCCGCGCCCAGCAACCGCGCGTGGACGTGTGGTCGGACCCGGCGATGTCGCAGTCCGAGTCGCTGGCCTACCTCGTGCTCGGCCGCAGCCTGAGCATGGCCAGCAGCGACCAGGCGCAGCAGGTCAACGCCGCCTCGGCGGCACTGTCGGCCGGCAGCGGCCTGATTGCCGCGCAGGTCGGCGCCAGGCTCGGCCTGGACGATGCCGGGGTCAGCCAGTCGCGCGCACTGGGCGGCGCGGTGATCGGTGCGGGCAAGTACATCACCCCCAAACTCTATGTTGGCTACGGTGTCTCGCTGATCGGCAGCGGCTCGGTGCTGACCCTCAAATACCTGTTGCGCCGTGGTTTCGACGTCGAAATCGAATCCAGCACGGTGGAGAACCGCGGCTCGATCAACTGGCGCAAGGAGAAGTGATCCAGCGGCGTGCGTGGCAAGCCCGTCCATAGATGCGGGGCTTGCCCCGCATGGGCTTTTCCGATGCAACCCGTGCCAGGCAAGCCCGGCACCCACGTGATTCCGTGATTGCCCCGCATGCCGTGACTGCTGGCGGTTGCCACTGCCTGCCCGCGCCGCTACCGTCGGCCGTTGTTCTGCCTGACGGGATTTTTCGATGAAGCGCAAACCGCTGACCGCCGCACTGGTGCTGGGCATGGGCCTGTCCGCCACCGCCGCCGCCAACGAGGGCATGTGGATGCCCACGCAACTGCCGGAACTGGCAAAAATGTTGCAGGAGGCCGGCTTCAAGGGCGATCCGAAGGGGTTGGCCGACGTCACCGCGCCGCCGCTGAGCGCGGTGGTGCGGGTGGGTGGCGGCACCGGTTCGTTCGTCTCCGGCGACGGCCTGCTGCTGACCAACCACCACGTCGCCTACGGCGTCATCCAGTACAACTCCGGGCAGGGGCACAACTACATCGACGATGGCTTCATCGCCAACGGCCGCAGTGACGAGCGCCCGGCCAACCCGGATTACCGGGTGCTGGTGACGGTGGGCTTCGACAAGGTCACCGACGAGGTGCTGCGCGAGGCGCGCGGCAAGAGCGGCCGTGCCTACTTCGACGCGGTGGAAAGTGCGCGCAAGCGCATCGTCGCCGACTGCGAGGCCGAGGGTGGCGTGCGCTGTTCGGTGGCCAACATGTACTACGGCAGCGATTTCTATCGCGTCCGCCAGTTGGAGCTGACCGACATCCGCCTCGTCTACGCACCGCCGCGCGCCATCGGCAATTACGGCGACGAGATCGACAACTTCATGTGGCCGCGCCATACCGGTGACTTCACCCTGCTGCGTGCCTATGTCGGCAAGGATGGCAAGCCGGCACCGTATGCCAAGGACAACGTGCCCTACCACCCGCCGGCGCACCTGAAGATGGCGCTGGATGGCCCGAAGGAAGGCGACTACGCCATGCTCGCCGGCTACCCCGGCACCACTTACCGGCTGCGCACCGCCGCCGAGTTCGCCAACCAGATCGACGCAGTGCTGCCGCGCCGGGTGGAGGTGTTCCAGCAGTTGATCGACGTGGTCGAGGCCGCCGGCAAGGACGATGCTGACGCCCGCACCCGCTATGCCTCGCAGTTGCAGTCGCTGAAGAACAACCGCAAGCGCGCGGCCGGCGAACTGGAAGGCTTGCTGCGCAGCGACGCCAAGGCGCAGCGCGCCGCCGACGAGCAGGCGATGCTGGCCACCAGCGACGCGAAGTACAAGGCCGACATTGACGCCCTGTTCGCCTCGCTGGACGAAGAGCGCGCGGCCAGCGAGCGCGGGTTGCTGGTGGGGCTGATGTCCAGCCAGACCCAGTTGCTGCGCTCGGCACTGCTGCTTGAACGGCTGCGGGTGGAATCGGCCAAACCCGACGCCGAGCGCGAGAGCGGCTACCAGCAGCGCGACCAGGCGTTGATCGAAGGCGTGCTCAAGCAGGTGCAGCGCCGCTACGACCCGACGGTGGAGAAAGCCATCCTCACCGCGCTGCTCGGCCAATACCAGCAGTTGCCCGACGACCAGCGCGACGCCCACTACGACAACCTGTTCGGCCGCACCCCGGAGCAGCTGCACAAGGCGCTGGAAGAGCTGTACGCGACCACGAAGCTGGGCGACGAGGCGCAGCGCCTGTCGCGCTTCGAGGCCGCGCGCAAGGGCGCCTTCATCGACAACGACCCGCTGGTGTCGGTGGCCGCCGCGCTGGTGATGGCGCAGCTGAACGCCGAACGCGAGAGCAAGGAGCGCGCCGGCGAGCAGCTGCGGCTGCGCCCGTCCTACATGCAGGCGCTGTTCGCATGGCGGGCGCAACAGGGGCGCGCGGTCTACCCCGACGCCAACGGCACCCTGCGCATCAGCTACGGCAAGGTCGAGGCGTTGCACCCGCGCGATGCAGTGAATTACTCGCCGGTGACCACCGTGGCCGGCATCGTCGAGAAGAACACCGACGCCGTGCCGTTCGATGCGCCCAAGCCGCTGCTGGCCGCCATCGCCAAGGGCGATTTCGGCAGCACCGCCGACCCGGCGTTGCAGACGCAGACGGTCAACTTCCTGACCAACCTGGACACCACCGGCGGCAACTCCGGCTCGCCGGTGCTCAACGCCCGCGGCGAACTGATCGGCCTGAACTTCGACTCCAACTGGGAATCGGTGAGCGCCAGCTGGTGGTTCGACCCGCGCTACAAGCGTGCCGTGCACGTGGACATGCGCTACTTGCGCTGGCTGCTGGCCAAGGTCTATCCGGCCCCGGCGCTGCTTGCGGAAATGGGCTTGCCGCAGGAGTAAGGCAGGGACACGTGGCTGCGGGACTGCCCCGCAGCCACGGCGGCCGCATCACCGTGGAGAGCACACCGGGGCAGGGAGCCTGCTTCCCGTTGTGGTTGCTGGCACTGCCGCTGCCGGGGGCTTGATCCGGCCACCGCTCCACTACACTGCGGCGATTCGGTCCGGAGGCGGGTGCTTGATTTCCAGTTGGACGCTGCTGCTGGTTTCGCTTGCCTATGCCGCGCTGCTGTTCGGCGTGGCGTGGTGGGGCGACCGCCGGCCGATGTATCCGGACCGGCCGTGGCTGCGGCCGCTGGTCTACAGCCTGGCACTGGCGGTGTATTGCTCGTCGTGGACCTTCTACGGCGCGGTCGGCACTGCGGTGCGCTACGGCATCGGCTACCTGCCGATCTACCTGGGGCCGTTGCTGATGCTGCTGTTCGGCTGGCGCATCATCGAGCGGTTGGCGCTGGTGGCACGCAACGAGAACGTGGTTTCCATCGCCGATTTCATTTCCTCGCGCTTCGGCCGTTCGCGGCGGCTGGCCGCGCTGGTGGCGCTGATCGCGCTGGTCGGGGTGGTGCCGTACCTGGCGCTGCAATACAAGGCGGTGGCGATGAGCCTGCAGGTGCTCACCGGCAACGCCGCCGGCAGCAGCGCCTTCGCCGACCCGGCGCTGTACGTGGCCTTGCTGATGGCGCTGTTCGCGATCCTGTTCGGCGCGCGCCAGGTGGATGCCACCGAGCATCACCACGGCATGATGCTGGCCATTGCGCTGGAGTCGATGATCAAGCTGCTGGCGCTGGTGGCGGTGGGCGTGTTTGCCTGGGTATGGCTGAACGACCGCGGCGAATCGGTGGTGGCCTCGGCGCGCACCCTGTTCGAGGGCATGCCGCTGGAAGGCTTCGCCGCGCAGACGCTGCTCAGCTTCCTTGCCCTGGTCTGCCTGCCGCGCCAGTTCCACGTGGCGGTGGTGGAATGCGGCCAGGTCGGCGACGTGCGCCGCGCACGCTGGCTGTTCGGCGGCTATCTGGTGCTGATCACGCTGATGATCGTGCCGATCGCGGTGGCCGGCAGCGCCTTGCTCGGCGATGGCCAGGTTGCCAACGATGCGCTGCTGCTGGCGCTGCCGATGCGCGGCGACAACACCACGCTGGCGCTGGTGGCCTACGTCGGCGGTTTCTCCGCCGCCACCGGCATGGTCATCGTCTCCTCGATCGCATTGGCGACGATGATCAGCAACGACCTGGTGATGCCGCTGCTGCTGCGTCGCAGTGGCGACCACCGCGCGGCGGCCAACGTCGCCTCGCGGGTGCTGTGGATACGGCGCTTGGCGATCCTGCTGCTGGCGCTGGTCGCCTATGGCTATTACCGCGGCAGCAACGACGACACCATGCTCGCCGCCTACGGACTGATGGCGTTTGCGGCGGTGGCGCAGTTCGCGCCGGGGTTGATCGGCGGGTTGTACTGGCGTGGCGCCAGCCGCCGCGGCGTGGAAAGCGGCATGGTGGTCGGCTTCTGCGTATGGGGCTACACGCTGTTGCTGCCGGCGCTGGTCCAGGCCGGCTGGCTGGATGTGGCGCTGGTTGCGCATGGCCCGTTCGGTATCGGCTGGTTGCGCCCGCAGCAGTTGTTCGGCCTGACCGGCTGGGATTCGCTGACCCACGGCACGTTCTGGTCGCTGTTGCTCAACGGCGCGACGATGCTGCTGGTGTCGATGCGGCGCCGGCCCGGCGTGGCCGAGCGCTTGCGCGCGGCGCCATTCCTGGACCCCTACGCGCAGCGCCCGGCGGTGGCCAGCGACTGGCCGGCGCACATCAAGGTGCGCGACCTGCTGACGCTGGCCAAGCGCGTGGTCGGTGACCACCGCGCGCGGCGCGCATTCACCGAACAGGCGCGGGCGCTGCAGCGTGAACTGCAACCGGCCGCCGCCGCCGACCGCACCTGGGTGCAATTCACCGAGCGCCTGCTGGCCGCCTCGATCGGCGCGGCCTCGGCGCGGCTGCTGCTGACCAGCCTGCTGCGCGGCTCGGGCATGGACCTGGGCGAAGTGGTGGCGGTGCTGGACGAAGCCGGGCAGGAGCTGCGCTTCAATCGCGAAATCCTGTCCACCACGCTGGAGAACATCAGCGCCGGGGTCAGCGTGGTCGATCCGGACATGCGCCTGACCGCGTGGAATCGCCGCTACCAGCAGATGTTCGGCTACCCCGACGGCATGCTCTACGTCGGCCGCCCGGTGGCCGACCTGATCCGCTACAACGCCGAGCGCGGCGAGCTGGGCGAAGGCGACATCGAACTGCAGATCGCCCGCCGCATCGGCCACATGCGTGCCGGCACCCCGCACGTGTTCGAGCGCACCGACGCCGACGGCAAGGTCATCGAACTGCGCGGGCAAGCCCTGCCCGGCGGCGGTTACGTCACCAGTTACAACGACATCACCGACTTCAAGCACGCCGAGCGCGCCTTGCTGGAAGCCAACGAAACCCTGGAGCAGCGCGTGGCCGAGCGCTCGCAGGTGGCCGAGGCGGCGCAGCAGTCCAAGACCCGCTTCCTGGCGGCCATCAGCCACGACGTGCTGCAACCGCTGAACGCGGCGCGGCTGTTCGCCTCGGCGCTGCGCGACAGCCTGCGCGATGACGGCGAGCAGCGCCATCTGGCCGAGCGCGTGGATGCCTCGCTGCGCGCGGCCGAGGAGCTGCTTGACGGCCTGCTCGACGTGTCGCGGCTGGATGCCGGCCGCCTGCACCCCACCGTCACCGATTTCGACGCCGCGGTGCTGGTGCACGAGCTGGCCGCGCAATACACGCCGATAGCGGCCGGGCGCGGCCTGCGCCTGCATGTGCATGCGCGCCCGGCATGGGTACGCAGCGACCGCCGGCTGCTGCGCCGGGTATTGCAGAACTTCATGGCCAATGCGCTGCGCTACACCCGCAGCGGCCGCATCGTGCTGGCGCTGCGGGTGCGTGGCGAACGGGTGGAACTGCAGGTGTGGGATACCGGTCCCGGCATTCCCGAGCACCACATGCAGCAGATATTCGATGAATTCCACCGCTACCAGCAGCCGTTCGACTGGGGCGAGCAGGGCCTGGGGCTGGGCCTGTCGATCTGCCAGCGCATCTCGCGCCTGCTCGGCCACGCGCTGGATGCGCGCAGCCAGAGCGGCCGCGGCAGCATGTTCTCCATCACCCTGCCACGGGTGGCGGCACCGGCCCTGCCCGCCGCCACGCCGCGCACCGCGCCGGGCTTCGGCAGTGACGAAGCACTGGCCGGCCTGCGCGTGCTGTGCGTGGACAACGACCATGAAATCCTCGACGGCATGCGCGCCTTGCTGGGGCGCTGGAAAGTGCAGGTGATCGCCGCCAGCACCGTGGACATGGCGTTGGAAAAAGTGGCCGAACAACCGGACGTGGTGCTGGTGGATTACCACCTGCACGACCGCATGGACGGGCTGGCCACGCTGGTCGCGCTGAACAAGGCCGCCGGCCGCCCGCTGCCCGGCGCCCTGCTCACCGCCGACGGCCGCGACGAGCTGAAACGGCTCGCCCGCCAGCGCGGTTACCGGGTACTGACCAAACCGGTGAAACCGGCCTCACTGCGCGCGTTTCTGACGGCGCTGCGATAGGTGGAGGGTGATGCGGGTTGCGAGGAATGTGTGCAGAGGAACGAAGAACGAGCAAAAGCAAAGGTAGTGGCAGCGGCAGCGGCAGCGGCAGCGGCAAAAGCGAAAAATGCCATCAAATTTGAAGCCGTCATTACCGGACATCCGTCCGTTATAGAAGCTCCTCCCGCGCGGGCGGGAATCGCGCGGTCCATATCTGGCACGGGGCCGATCAGGTCCGTCATTCCCGCCTGCGCGGGAATGACGAGTTTTCCGGGCACTCCCGCAAGCCACGGCCTTTACTCACTCCTCACTCCTCTTCACTCACTCCTCGTTCCCCGCTCTTGCGATAATCCGGCAATGAACGCGAACGACACCTCCCTTCACCCCGGCGTGGCCGAGGACCTGCAACGCGGCCTGCACGCGATGGGCCTGGACGCCGCGCTGGCGCCGCCGCTGCTGGCCTACCTGTCGTTGCTGCTGCGCTGGAACCGCACCTACAACCTCACCGCCATCCGCGACCCGCGTGAAATGGTCACCCGCCACCTGCTCGATTCGCTGGCAATGGTGCCGCACGTCGAATCCGGCACGCTGGCTGACCTCGGCACCGGCCCCGGCCTGCCCGGCATCCCGTTGGCCATCGCACGCCCGCAATTGCAGGTGACGCTGGTGGAGAGCAACGGCAAGAAGGCACGCTTCCTGCGCGAGGCGGCGCGCCAGCTCGGCCTCGGCAATGCCCGCGTGGCCGAATCGCGCGCCGAGGCGCTGGACGAACCGGGTGCATTCGACAACCTCACCGCGCGCGCGATGGACACCCTGGCCGGCATCATCGACGTCGGCGGCCACCTGCTGCGCCCCGGCGGCCAGTTGCTGGCGATGAAGGGCGTATACCCGCACGAGGAAATCGCCGCACTGCCGGCCGGCTGGCAGATGGCGGTCGTACATTCGCTGCACGTCCCCGGCCTGACCGGCGAACGGCATCTGGTGGTGTGCAGCCGGGTGTAGGTGGGGGGTCACGCCCCCGACACGGGGTGCCCGAGGTCGGCCAGCGTCCGGGATGCAGCCCCCGACTTGCGGCGGCAAGGCATGGCCGGGCCGGATTTCCCCGATCCGCCCCCAGCCCGCATAATGCCCAGTCCCACCCTTCCAGCCCGTGAGGCCTACCCGCATGGCTCGCATCATCGCCATCGCCAACCAGAAAGGCGGCGTCGGCAAGACCACCACGGCCGTGAACCTGGCCGCCGCACTGGCTGTCGCGCCCAAGCGCGTGCTGCTGGTCGATCTGGACGCGCAGGGCAATGCCACCATGGGCAGTGGCGTGGACAAGCGCGAGCTTGCCGCTTCCACCTGCGACATGCTGCTGGGTGAAAGCAGTGCCGCCGACATCCGCCTCAAGGCACCGGAAGGCTACGACCTGCTGCCGGGCAACATCGACCTGACCGCCGCCGAGATCCAGTTGATGGAGCAGGACGGCCGCGAGCAGCGGCTCAAGCGTGCGCTGGTGCCGATCCGCGACGAATATGACTTCATCCTGGTCGACTGCCCGCCGGCGCTGTCGCTGCTCACCCTCAACGCACTGGCCGCGGCAGACTCGGTGATCGTGCCGATGCAGTGCGAGTACTACGCGCTGGAAGGCCTGAGTGCGCTGGTGGAAACCATCGACGCGCTGAAGATCAACCTCAACCCGGCACTGGAAATCGAAGGCGTGCTGCGCACCATGTTCGATATCCGCAACAACCTGGCCAACGCGGTGTCGGCGCAGTTGACCGACTATTTTGGCGACCGCGTGTTCCGCACCATCGTGCCGCGCAACGTGCGCTTGGCCGAGGCGCCCAGCCACGGCCAGAGCATCGTCGGCTACGACCGCACCTCGCGTGGCGGCGTGGCCTACCTGGGCCTGGCCGGGGAACTGATCCGCCGCACCGATGAACGCAACAAGGCCGTCAGGGCCGTGGAGGCTGTCTGATGAGCACCCCGAAGAAGCGCGGCCTGGGCCGTGGCCTGGACGCACTGCTGGGGCCGAAGGGCGCGGTGACGTCGGTGTCGGTGGCCGCCGTGGCCGAGCCGCAGCCGGGCGAGGTGCTGCGCAAGCTGCCGATCGACCAACTGCAACCGGGCAAGTACCAGCCGCGCCGGGAGATGGACGAAGCCAAGCTGGCCGAGTTGTCCGAGTCGATCAAGGCGCAGGGCGTGATCCAGCCGATCCTGGTGCGCCGGATCGAGGGCGGCAAGCACGAGATCGTCGCCGGCGAGCGCCGCTGGCGTGCATCAAGGCTGGCCGGGCTGGACGAAGTGCCGGTGGTGGTGCGCGAGCTGGAAGACCGCACCGTCATCGCGATGGCGCTGATCGAGAACATCCAGCGCGAAGACCTGAACCCGCTGGAAGAAGCCGAGGCATTGCAGCGGCTGATCTCCGAATTCACCCTGACCCACGCCGAGGCGGCGCAGGCGGTGGGCCGCTCGCGCGCGTCGGTGTCCAACCTGTTGCGGCTGATCGACCTGCCCATCGGCGTGCGCGTGCTGCTGGAAAGCCGCCGGCTGGAAATGGGCCACGCCCGCGCGCTGCTGACGCTGGCGCCGGAGCTGGCGACCAAGCTGGCGCAGGATGCCGCCGACGAGGGTTGGTCGGTGCGCGAGGTCGAACACCGTGCCCAGCAGTTCGCCGCCGGCAAGGTGCCGGGCGCGCGCAACGCCAAGCCCAGGCCGGCCGCGCCGCAGGCCGACATCGCCTCGCTGGAAACCGAGCTGTCCGAATCGCTGGGCACCAAAGTTGCCATCAACCACGGCCGTGGCGGCAAGGGCAAGCTGGTGATCCACTACACCGACCTGGACACGCTCGACGGCGTGCTGGAAAAACTGCGCGGTCGCCCTCCACAGGGCTGATCTCCCTTCATCGTTCGAGGTACTCGCAAGGCAATGAATCCCACCAAGGTCGACCGCACTCACCTGTTGCGTCTGACCGACCTGCCGAATGTCGGGCCGGCCTGCGAAAAGGATCTCCGTCTGATCGGGATCCGCGTCCCCGCGCACCTGCGCGGGCGTGACGCCTACGACATGTATGCACAGTTATGCCTGAAAACCGGCGTGATGCATGACCCCTGCGTGATCGATGTGTTCCTGTCCATCGTCCGCTTCATGGAAGGCGGCGAGCCGCAGCCCTGGTGGTCCTTCAGCAGGGAGCGCAAGGAAGCCCTGGCCAAGGACCCGTTGACGCTTTGACCTGCTGCTCCTTCTCCCGCAGGGAGAGGGGCTTGAACCCCGCAGAATCCGGAACCAGCAGATGACCCTCCTCGTCACCGGCGCCGCCGGCTTCATCGGCGCCGCGCCATGCACAATCCAGGGCGCCATGAAGATTGTCGCGTCGCCACGCGCCAGTAAACCCGCCGCATCGCAGGTTGGACCCCTCCAATGACTCTCCTTGTCACCGGCGCCGCCGGCTTCATCGGTGCCTACACCACCCGCGCCCTGGCCGCGCGCGGCGAGCGCGTGGTCGGGCTGGACAACTACAACGACTACTACGACCCGCGGCTCAAGCGCGACCGCGTCGCCGCGCTGTGTCCGCAGGCCGACATCCGCATGCTCGACCTCGGCGACCGCAACGGCCTGGCCGCGCTGTTCGACGAGGTCCGGCCGACGCGGGTGATCCACCTGGCCGCGCAGGCCGGCGTGCGCTACTCGCTGCAGAACCCGCATGCCTACGTCGACAGCAACCTGGTCGGCTTCGTCAACATGCTGGAGCTGTGCCGGCACCGCGGCGTGCGGCACCTGGTGTATGCCTCCAGCAGCTCGGTGTATGGCGACTCGGCCACGCCACCGTTCTCCGAGGACCAGCGCGTGGACCAGCCGCGCTCGCTGTACGCGGCCACCAAGGCCGCCAACGAGCTGATGGCCCACGCCTATGCGCAGTTGTACGGCCTGCGTGCCACCGGCCTGCGCTTTTTCACCGTGTACGGCCCGTGGGGGCGGCCGGACATGGCGCCGCTGCTGTTCGCGCGCGCGGTGCTGGCCGGGCGGACGATCGAGGTGTTCAACGAAGGCCGCATGCAGCGCGATTTCACACATGTTTCCGACATCGTCGCCGGTATCCTCGGCGCACTCGGCCACCCATCGGAACAAACCGTGCCGCACCGCGTGTTCAACCTCGGCAACCACACCCCGGTGGAACTGGAGCGCTTCATCGACGTGATCGCCCAGGCCGCCGGCCGCCCCGCGCGGAAGGTCTACCAGCCGATGCAGCCGGGCGACATGGTGCGCACGATGGCCGACATCCGGCGCGCGCAGGCGGCATTCGGTTATGCGCCTTCCACGCCGATCGAGGCCGGGTTGCCGCCGGTGGTGGGCTGGTGCCGCGATTATTTCGGCGCTGCGGTCTGACTCGTTGTCATCACGTCGCATGCATGGAAAATGCGCGACTTTCCTTTTCCTGCAAGAACGGATTCCGAGATGAACCCGCCCGCACTCTCGGTGGTTGTCCCTGTCTACAACGAGCGTGACAACGTCACGCCGCTGGTCGATGAAATCACCGCCACATTGCGCGGGCGGGTGGTTTTCGAGATCGTCTGTGTCGATGACCATTCGCAGGACGACAGCTTGCAGGTGTTGCAGTCACTGAAGGCCACCAACCCGGAACTGCGGGTGTTGCGCCACGCCAGCCAGAGCGGGCAGAGCACCGCCGTGCGCAGCGGGGTGAAGGCGGCGCGCGCACCGTGGATCGCCACCCTCGACGGCGACGGCCAGAACGACCCGGCCGACATCCCCAAACTGCTGGCCGCGCGCGATGCCGCCGAGGCGCAGGTCAAGCTGTTCGCCGGCTGGCGCGTCAACCGCCAGGACAGCGGTTCCAAGCGCTGGGCCAGTCGTTGGGCCAATGCCATCCGTGCGCGCATGCTGCGCGACGACACCCCCGATACCGGTTGCGGCATCAAGCTGTTCGAGCGCGAAGCGTTCCTCGATTTGCCGTATTTCGACCACATGCACCGCTACCTGCCGGCGCTGATGCAGCGCGCCGGCTGGCAGAGCGTGAGCGTGCCGGTCAACCACCGCCACCGCACCGCCGGCGTGTCCAAGTACAACAATCTCGGCCGCGCCCTGGTCGGCATCCGCGACCTGCGCGGGGTGGCCTGGCTGATCGCGCGCAGCAGGCGCACGGCGGCCGAGGAACTGTGAGCATGGACGTCATGAACCAGTCGCTGCCGTGGCTGGAGTGGACCGGCGTGCACATGTCGCCGTGGAAGCTGATCGGCCTGACCGGCGCGCTGATGTTCGGCGGCCGCTGGCTGGTGCAGTTCATCGCCTCCCGGCGCGCCGGCAAGCCGGTGATCCCGCGGCTGTTCTGGTACATGAGCGTGGCCGGCAGCCTGATGACGCTGAGCTACTTCCTGTTCTCGGCCAAGCAGGACGCGGTGGGCGTGATCCAGAACCTGTTTCCGGCGTTCACCGCGCTGTACAGCCTGCACCTGGACATCTGCCACCGCGGCTGGAAACGCGACCGCGCAGGGTACTGATTCCGGCGGCTTTGCCGCCCGAATCGGTCTAGGTCGGCTGGCAGGTTCAATGCGATGATCGTGGCGACCTGTCATTCATCCGGGGAACCTGACCGTGAAATCGTCGTTGACCGCCGCCCTCCTGCTCGCCCTCGGCCTGGGTGCCGCACCCGCTTTTGCCGCCACGACGTCCGCGCCCGCCGCGCTGGCCGTGCATGCTGCCGATGCGCAGTTCAAGGCGATTTACGAGAAAGAGTGGGCCTGGCGCCAGAGCGATGGCGGCGAGGCCGACGAGGATGGCGACGCCCCGGCCAGCGCCACCCGCCTGCCCGACGTCGGCGCGAAGGCGCAGCAGGCGCGGCTGAAGGTGTGGGACGAAGTGTTGGCGCAGCTCAAGGCCATCGACCCGGCCACGCTGTCGGCCGACAACCAGGTCAACTACGCCGTCTACAAATACCAGGTGGAGAATCTGGCCGACGAGGTGCGCCTGCGCGCCTACGAAATGCCGTTCAATTCCGATTCCTCGTTCTGGTCGAACCTGTCGTTCATGGCCCGGCGCGAGATGAAGACCGCGCAGGACTACCGCAACTACATCGCGCGCCTGAACGACGTGCCGCGCTACTTCGGCCAGCAGACCGGGAACATGCGCGCCGGGCTGGCGCGCGGTTTCAGCGTGCCACGCGCGGTGCTCGATGGCCGCGACGTGTCGATTTCGATGGTCGCCGAGCTTGAAGATCCGGCCGCCTCGCCGCTGTATGCGCCGTTCAACAAGCTGCCGGCAAGCATCCCGGTCGCCGAGCAGCAGAAGCTGCGCGATGAAGCGCGGCAGGCCATCGCCGGCAGCGTGATCCCGGCCTTCGCCGAACTGCTCACGTTCTTCCGCGAGGAATACGTGCCGCAGGCGCGCACCACTCTGGCCGCCGAGAAAATGCCCGGCGGCGAGGCGTTCTACCGGCAGCAGATTCGTGAATACACCACGCTGGACATGAGCCCGCAGCAGATCCACGACGTGGGCCTGGCCGAAGTGGCGCGCATCCGCAAGGAAATGGATGCGGTCATCGACCGCACCGGCTTCAGCGGCAACAGCGCGCAGACCCGCTTTGCCGATTTCCTGCACTTCCTGCGCACCGACCCGCAGTTCTACGCCAAGACGCCGGAGGAACTTCTGGCGCGCGCGGCATGGATCTCCAAGCGCGCCGACGGTGTGCTCGGCAAATACTTCACCCTGCCGCGCGGGCGCTTCACCATCGTCCCGGTGCCGCCGGACATCGCCCCGTTCTGGACCGCCGGCCGCGGCGGCATGGGCACCTACTGGGTCAATACCTACGATTTGCCCTCGCGCCCGCTGTACAACCTGCCGGCGCTGACCCTGCACGAATCCGACCCCGGCCACGCCATGCAGGGTGCGCTCGCCACCGAGCAGGGCGAGCAGCCCGAGTTCCGCCGCCACAACTACATCTCCGCCTATGGCGAAGGCTGGGGCCTGTATTGCGAGAAGCTCGGCGTGGAGATGGGCATCTATGAAACCCCGTACGAGGACTTCGGCCGCCTGACCTACGAGATGTGGCGCGCCGCGCGCCTGGTCATCGACACCGGCGTGCACCACGACGGCTGGAGCCGCGACCAGGCACTGGCCTACCTGCGCGACCACACTGCGCTGAGCGAGCACGAAGTCACCACCGAAGTGGACCGCTACATCTCCTGGCCGGCGCAGGCGCTGAGCTACAAGCTGGGCGAGATCACCATCGTCCGCCTGCGTGCGCAGGCCGAGAAGGAACTGGGCGAAAAGTTCGACATCAAGTCCTTCCACGACGCCGTGCTCAGGCTGGGTTCGGTGCCGTTGCCGGTGCTGGAGCGGCAGGTCAATGCGTGGATCGCGGAACGCAAGAAGGCCTGATGTTGCGTGGGTAGTGCCGGCTGCGCGCGCTGCGATTGTGTAACGCGCGCGGCCATCGCTACCCTGCCGCGGATGCCCGCTTTCCTGCGCCACCGTTCGCCAATGCCGCTGCGCCTGCTGATGCTGGCGCTGGTGGGTATTGGCGTGTTCGGCACGTCGCTGGCTTCGGCATTGACCGACATCCACATGCTGTCGCACCCCGGTCTGGGCGTTGACGTGCATGAACACGATGACGCCGCACGGGCGGTCGCGCCCGACGCCGAATACGCAGCCAACGCGCTGCTGCATGCGCTGGTGCATTGCGTGGACTGCCACGGTCACGGCAGCGTGCTGCCGCTGTTTTCACCGGTATGGCAGTTGTCGCCACCACCACTCCAGCATGTCCGCGTGGCGCTGACGCCGCAGTTGGCCTCGCAGCCCGCCGAGAGTCTGTTCCGTCCCCCGATAGCCGCCTGACGTCCCGGCCACTGGCCGGTTGCCACGTCCGTACCTGTTATCCGGAGATTCCCCATGTGGATGCGCCTGGCGGCGATTGCCGTCTTTGCGCTGGTTCCGCGCGTGTACGCGCTCGAACCTGTGCCCGCTGTACCGTTGACCCTCGACGCGGCCATCGCCCGCGTTGCCCTTGATCACCCCGAGCTGCGCTTGCTCGATGCGCGGCACCCGCTGCTGCAAGCGCGCCGTGATGCCGCCGCATTGCGGCCGCCGATGGAAGTGGGCGTCGAGCTGGAAAACCTGCTCGGCAGCGGCGATGCCCGTGGCGTGCAGGGCACCGAAGCCACGGTGAGTTTGTCCGGCGTGCTGGAGCGTGGCGGCAAACTTGACGCGCGCCGGCTGCTGGCACAGGCCGGTATCGACGCACTGGCGCCGCAGCGCACCACTGTACGGTTGGATGTGCTGGCCGAAACCGCGCGCCGCTACCTGGATGTGGCCCGCGCGCAGTCCGCGCTGGATATCGCCATGACCGACATCGAGCAGCGCCGCCGTGCGGTGAACGCCGCCCGCCTGCGCCTGCACGCCGGCGCGTCTCCGGAATCGGTGCTGTTCACCGCGCAGGCAATGCTGGCCCAGGCCGAACTGGATCGTGACCGTGCCACTCAGGAAGCGGCCTCGGCGCGTCTGTCGCTGGCCGCGTTGTGGGGCGAACGCCAAGCGGGTTTCACCAGCGTCACCGGCAATGCACTGCAACTGCCGGCGCTGCGCCCGTTCGATGTGCTGGCCGAAGAGCTGCAGCGAGCACCGGAGCTGGCTGAACTGCTTGGCGAACAACGCATCCGCGAGGCGCAGTTGCAGTTGGCGCGTACGTCATCAAAGCCCGATTGGAACTGGCAGGTTGGCGTGCGCAACAATCGCGCCGACAACGTCACCTCAATGGTCGCCGGCTTCAGCATTTCACTGGGTAGCGCCCGCCGCGCCGCACCGGAAATCCGCGAGGCCGAGGCCAATCTCGCGTTGTTGCCGCAGGAGCGCCAGGCGCGTCAGCGGCAGCTCCATGCCACGCTGGCCGAGGCGCATGGCCGCCATGCCGGTGCGCGACTGGAGGTGGAACGCATGCAACGCGACGTGCTGCCGCAGTTGCAGAAGGCCGAGCGCGCCGCCGAGCGTGCCTGGCGCGCCGGTGCCGCCAGCTACATGGAGTGGGCGCAGTTGCAGGCGATGCGCATCGAGGCACGCCGGCGACAACTGGATTCGGCCATCGCCGCACACGTCGCCCTGATTGAAATCCAGCGTCTCACCGGCCAGTCGATGGTCGCCGAAGACGCCGCCGTTGCCGTGGAGAACGCACGATGAACCGAACCCGTTTCAGCGCCATTTTCGCGCTACTGCTGACCGTGATGCTGAGTGCGTGCAGTGCCGGCAAGCCGGATGCAGCAGCCCCGCAAAAGGAAGACGCCGGGCATGACGAAACCGGCCACGATGAAGACGGCCACATGCACGAAGAGAGCGAAGGCGAGGCCGACAGCACCCTCATCAATACCGCGATGGCCGCACAAGCCGGCATCGTCAGCGCACCGGTGCAGGCCGGCATCATTGCCGACGAACACGAGGTGCAAGGCTTGCTGACGCCGGTCGATGGCCGCGTCGCACAGGTGATGGCGCGCTTCCCCGGCCCGATCCGCGCATTGCGCGTGAACGTGGGGGACCGCGTGCAAGCCGGCCAGTCGCTGGCCAGCATCGACAGCAACCTCAGCCTGACCACTTACGACGTCAGCGCGCCGATCAGTGGCGTGGTGTTGTCGCGGCAGGCGCAGGTCGGGGCGGTGGCGGGCGAGGGCACGCTGCTGTTCGAGATCGGCGATCTGTCCGAGCTGTGGGTGGACCTGCACATCTTTGGCGCCGACACCCAGCACATCACCGCCGGCGTGCCGGTCACCGTCACCCGCATGACCGATGGCCTCAGCCAGGGCACCACGCTGGAACGTGTGCTGCCGGGCACCGCCACCGCGAGCCAGAGCACGGTGGCGCGCGCCACGGTACGCAATGAAGACGGCCTGTGGCGGCCGGGTGCGGCGGTCACCGCGCGCATTGTCGTGGCGATGCAGCCGGCTGGAAAAGTCGTGCCGCTGTCGGCATTGCAGACCCTGGAAGGCCGTGACGTGGTGTTCGTGCGTGACGGCGAAACCTACACCGCGCGGCCGGTGACGCTGGGCGCGCGCGATGCGTCCAGGGTCGAAGTCGAAGCCGGCCTCGAACCGGGTGAACATGTCGTCGTCGAGCAGAGTTATGTGGTCAAGGCCGACATCGGCAAGGCGGGAGCGGTGCATGAACATTGATTGCCGTCGCAGCGCACACGGAGGGCCGAATCATGCTTGAGCGCATCATCCGCGCGGCCATCGCGCACCGCTGGTTGATGATGGCGCTGACGGCGGCCTTGATTGCCATCGGCAGTTGGAGCTTCACCCGCCTGTCCATCGACGCCACGCCTGACATCACCAACGTCCAGGTGCAGATCAACACCGCTGCCGAAGGCTATTCGCCGCTGGAAGCGGAGCAGCGCATCACCTATCCGGTGGAAACGGTGATGGCCGGCCTGCCCAGGCTCGAACAGGTGCGTTCGTTGTCGCGCTATGGCTTGTCGCAGGTGACGGTGGTGTTCGAGGACGGTACCGATCTGTACTTCGCCCGCCAGCAGGTGGCCGAACGCCTGCAGCAGGTGAAGTCGCAGTTGCCGGAAGGGCTTGATCCGCAGCCGGGGCCGATCGCCACCGGCCTCGGCGAAATCTTCATGTACACCATCGACGCCGACCCGGACGCGCGCAAGGCGGACGGCAGCGCGTATACCGCCACCGACCTGCGCACGCTGCAGGACTGGGTGGTGCGGCCGCAGTTGCGCAACGTGCCCGGGGTCACCGAGGTCAACACGATTGGCGGCTACCAGCGGCAGATCCACATCACCCCGGACCCGGCAAAACTGCGTGCGCTGGGCTTCACCCTGGACGATGTTGCCGAAGCGGTGGAAGGCAACAACCGGAACGTCGGCGCCGGCTACATCGAGCGCAATGGCCAGCAGTTCCTGGTGCGCGTGCCGGGCCAGGTGGCGGGGCTGGAGGAAATCGGCAACATCGTGCTGGCGCGTCGCCAAGGCGTGCCGATCCACGTGCACGACGTGGCCACGGTTGCCGAAGGGCCGGAGCTGCGCAGCGGTGCGGCGACCCAGAACGGCCACGAAGTGGTGATGGGCACGGTGGTGATGCTGGTCGGTGCCAACAGCCGCGAAGTGGCGCAGGCCGCTGCGGCGAAGCTGCAACAGGCGCAACGCAGCCTGCCGGACGGCGTGACCGTCACTGCCAGCTACGACCGTACCGCGCTGGTGGACCGCACCATCCAGACCGTCGCCAAAAATCTGCTGGAAGGTGCGTTGCTGGTGATCGTGGTGCTGTTCCTGCTGCTGGGCAATTTCCGCGCGGCACTGATCACCGCGGCGGTGATTCCGCTGGCGATGCTGTTCACCCTCACCGGCATGGCGCGCGCTGGCGTGTCGGCCAACCTGATGAGCCTGGGCGCGCTGGACTTCGGCCTGATCGTCGATGGCGCGGTAATCATCATCGAGAACTGCCTGCGTCGTTTCGGGCAGCGCACGCATGCGCTGGGCCGGGCGATGACACGGCAGGAGCGCTTCGCCGAAACCGCCAGCGCCACGGCCGAGGTCATTCGTCCCAGCCTGTTCGGCCTCGGCATCATCACCGCGGTGTACTTGCCGATCTTCGCGCTCACCGGCGTGGAAGGGAAAATGTTCCACCCGATGGCGATCACCGTGGTGCTGGCGCTGACCGGGGCGATGCTGCTGGCGCTGACCTTCGTGCCGGCGGCAATCGCGCTGTTCCTCGGCGGTCGCGTGCAGGAAAAGGAAAACCGCCTGATGGCATGGCTGCGCCATCGCTATGAACCGCTGCTCGACGCGGTGCTGCGGCGCGGGCGCTGGGTCGTGGCCGGCGCCGTGCTGTTGCTGGTGGCGTGCGCCGTGCTGGCCACGCGGCTGGGCAGTGAGTTCGTGCCCAACCTGGACGAAGGCGACGTGGCCATGCACGCCATGCGCATTCCCGGCACCAGCCTCACCCAGTCGGTGGCGATGCAGGTCCAGGTGGAAGCGCGCCTGTTGCAGTTCGCCGAGGTGGACAAGGTGTTTTCCAAGATCGGTACGCCGGAAGTGGCCTCCGACCCGATGCCGCCTTCGGTCGCCGACACCTTCATCATGATGAAGCCGCGCAAGCAATGGCCGGACCCGCGCAAGCCGCGCGCGCAACTGTTGGCCGAGTTCGAAGCGGCGGTGGACGAGCTGCCGGGCAACAACTACGAGTTCACCCAGCCGATCCAGATGCGCATGAACGAGCTGATCTCCGGCGTGCGTGCCGACGTGGCGGTGATGCTGTTCGGTGACGACATGGCGACGCTGGCGCAGGTGGGCCGGCGCATCGCCGAGGTTGCGGCGGAAGTGCCCGGTGCAGCCGATGTGCGGCTTGAGGAAACCAGCGGCCTGCCACTGCTCACCGTCACCCCGAACCGCCGCGCCCTGGCCGGTTACGGGCTCAATGCCGGGCAGCTTCAGTCCACCGTTTCCACCGCGGTCGGCGGGCGCGTGGCCGGGCAATTGTTCGAGGGCGACCGCCGCTTCGACATCGTCGTGCGGCTGCCGGAAAAGCTGCGGCAAGACCCGGCGGCACTGGCAGATTTGCCGGTGTCGCTGGAGCCGGCGTTGATGCAGAACAGCAGTGATGAATCCAGCCGCGCCGGCGGTTGGCGCAGCGGTGACGCACGCACCGTGCCGCTGCGTGAACTGGCCAGCATCGACATCAGCGAAGGCCCGAACCAGATCAACCGCGACAACGGCAAGCGCCGCATCGTCGTCACCGCCAACGTGCGCGACCGTGACCTCGGCAGCTTCGTCGCCGAGTTGCAGCGCGCAGTGGACACACGGGTGAAGGTGCCGGCCGGTTACTGGGTGGAATACGGCGGCAGCTTCGAGCAGTTGATCTCGGCCAGCCAGCGCCTTGCGGTCGTGGTGCCGGTGACCCTGGTGCTGATCTTCGCGCTGCTGTTCTGGGCGTTCGGCTCGGGCAGGGAGGCGGCCATCGTGTTCAGCGGCGTGCCATTGGCGCTGACCGGCGGCGTGCTGGCGCTGGCGTTGCGCGGCATTCCGCTGTCGATTTCGGCCGGCGTCGGTTTCATCGCCTTGTCCGGCGTGGCGGTGCTCAACGGGCTGGTGATGGTCAGCTTCGTGAGCCAATTGCGCCAGGCCGGGCGCACGCTGGATGAAGCCGTGCGCGAGGGCGCGCTCGGTCGTTTGCGGCCGGTGCTGATGACCGCGCTGGTGGCCTCGCTGGGCTTCGTGCCGATGGCGTTCAACGTCGGTGCCGGCGCGGAAGTGCAGCGGCCGTTGGCAACGGTGGTGATCGGCGGCATCGTCTCTTCGACCTTGCTGACCCTGCTGGTGCTGCCGCTGCTGTATCGCTGGCTGCATCGGCGCGACAATGCCGGGTCATGAACGGGCTGGAGGTGGCATGAGCGACTGCTGCGGCTGCGGCAAAACCCTGGACGTCGAGCGCATGCAGGCACGGCAGCGGCGCGTGCTGTGGCAGGTGCTGGCACTCAACCTGCTCACCTTCGCGATGATGATGGCCGCCGCCTGGCACAGCGGCTCGGCCTCGCTGTTGTCCGGCAGCCTCGACAACCTCGGCGACGCACTGACTTACGCGCTGAGCCTGGCGGTGGTTGGCGCCAGCGTCGCGGCCAAGGCACGGGTGGCGATGCTCAAGGCGCTGTTCATCCTCTGCGCCGCGCTGGCGGTGGCGGCCGGCATCGGCTGGAAGCTGGCGCACCCGCAGCTGCCGCTGTTCGAGAGCATGGGCATCGCCGCGCTGCTGAACCTGGCCGCCAACCTGCTGTGCCTGCGCCTGCTGTGGCCGTACCGGCAGGGCGACATCAACCTCGCCTCGGCATGGGCCTGTTCGCTCAACGATGTCTACGAAGGCGGCGCGGTGATCCTGGCCGCGCTGGCGGTATGGGCTTTCGGCGCCGGCTGGCCAGACTTGCTGATCGCCGTGGCCTTGCTGCTGCTGTTCCTGCGCTCGGCCTGGCGGGTGGCGCGTGCGGCGTGGGGGGAACTGCGCGCGGCCGGGTGAGGGCGGGCTGCGGCCTGCCCTGTGGACAACTTGCAAGGTGCCTTGCGCTGCCGCATAATGCGCGGCTCGCTGTGTCCGGTTCAGTCCGGGCGGCGGTGCGGGAGCACGTCCCCAAGCCGCCCAACGCCAGCGTGACCCTTTCATTCCCTTGACGTGTGGCGGGCAACCGCAGGGGCCGCCGTCTTCCTGGCTAAGGAAGTCATCAACATTACCGAGGTGCGCAATGTCCCGCGTATGCCAAGTTTCCGGCAAGAAGGTGCAGACGGGTAACAACGTCTCGCACGCCAACAACAAGACCCGTCGCCGCTTCCAGCCGAACCTGCACGAGCGCCGTTTCTGGGTTGCCAGCGAGAACCGCTGGGTCAAGCTTCGTGTTTCCGCGCATGCATTGCGCACCATCGACAAGAACGGCATCGACGTCGTTCTGGCTGAGCTGCGTGCTCGTGGCGAAAAGGTCTGAGGAGTAAATAATCATGGCAGGCAAGCGCGACAAGATCCGTCTGATTTCCTCGGCCGGTACCGGCCACTTCTACACGACGGACAAGAACAAGAAGAACACCCCCGGGAAGATGGAATTCCTGAAGTACGACCCGGTCGTTCGCAAGCACGTGCTGTACAAGGAAGGCAAGATCAAGTGACGTAGCGGCGCGTTCGCAACGCGAACGCCTTTGCCGCTGCGTCATGACCGGACATGCGTCCGTTGAAAAACGTTTCCCGCGCAGGCGGGGATCGGAGCTTCCCACGGACCCCGCCGCAAGGCGGGGTCCGTGTTTCCGGGAAGTGAAGAACGGCAGCCGCCGTTGCCATCAGCACATGCGCCACCGGCATCAGGCCCTGCGCCGGCATCACCTACAATCGGCCAATGACGATTTCCAACCAGCCGCAGGCCTGCGATATCGCGATCATCGGTGGTGGTGCCGCCGGCACGCTCGCCGCGATTGGCGTGCTGCGCGCGGCCACCACCGCGTTGCGGGTGGTGATCATCGAGCCGCACCTGCCGCTTGGCCGTGGTGTGGCCTATGCCACGCGCCATCCCGAGCACCTGCTCAACGTGCCGGCCGGCAAGATGAGCGGCTTCCCCGATCGCCCCGATGATTTTCTCGACTACCTGGTCGAGCGCGAGGCATTTCCGCAGTTGCAACGCGATGCACTGGCGCGTGCCTTCGTGCCGCGGCTGCACTACGCCGGCTATCTGCGCCAGCGGCTGCAACAGGCGGTGGATGCCAGCCCGGCGCAACTGGATGTCCGTGGCGGCCGCGTGGAAGCGCTGGACCGGCAAGCCGACGGTATCGTGCTGCAACTGGATTCAGGCCCGCCGTTGCTGGCTGCCGGCGTGGCGCTGTGCAGCGGCAATGCGCTGCGGCCGCTGCCGGCGCGCGGTGCCAGTGCGGTGCCGCCGGAAAAGCGCGTCGAGGCCTGGGATTTCGACGCGGTGCGCGGCATCGCCACCCATGCCGACGTCGCCATCGTCGGTTCCGGCCTGAGCATGGCCGACAGCGTGGTGTCGCTGGCTGCGGCCGGGCACGAGGGCCATGTCCACGTGCTGTCACGCCACGCGCTGCTGCCCTTGCCGCACGCCGCCGGCCCGGCCGCCGACTACGACCCGCAACCCTTGCTGGCGATGTCGCTGCGGCGGCGCTTGCACGTGCTGCGCCGCCACGCCGCCGAGGCGGCCCTGCGCGGTATCCCGTGGCAGAACGTGATGGAGCGCATCCGGCCGTTGGGACAGGCGCTGTGGCAGTCGCTGTCGGCCGACGACCAGCGCCGTTTCCTGCGCCACGTGGTGCGCTACTGGGACGTGCACCGCCACCGCATTGCCGCACCGGTGCATGCGCGATTGATGGAACTGCGCGGCCAGGGCCGCCTGCACCTGCATCGCGGCCGGCTGGAGACGGTGATTGCCGAAGGCGCCTGTGTGCAACTGACCGCGCTCGACCCGCAGCGCTGCCCGTTCCAGTTGGACGTGCAATGCGTCATCAACGCCACCGGCGTGGAAATGCGCGCACAGGCCATGCGCAACCCCTTGCTGCAACACCTGCTGGGCAGCGGCATCGCCCGCCCCGGCGCGCACGGCATCGGCATCGACAGCACGGCCGACGGCAGCCTGCTGGACGCCGACGGCATCACCGACCCACGCATCCGCGTCGTCGGCAGCCTGCGCATCGGCACGCTGTGGGAAAGCCTGGCGATTCCCGAACTGCGGGTGCAGGCAGCGCAGGTAGCGGAAGGATTGGTTGTCGGCCTCGGGTAGCAGAAGTGCACGCAGGTGCCCGCCTGCGTGGATCACTCGCTAAAATGCCGTGATGGATGTTTCCCACCTGCTCGACGGGCTGAACCCGGCCCAGCGCGAGGCCGTTTCCGCGCCCTCCGGCCATTACCTGATCCTCGCCGGCGCCGGTTCCGGCAAGACCCGCGTGCTTACCCACCGCATTGCCTGGCTGCACGAGGTGCATGGGGTGCCGACCCACGGCATCTTCGCGGTGACCTTCACCAACAAGGCCGCCGCCGAGATGCGCCAGCGCATCGACCTGCAACTGCGCAACGGCAGCCGCGGCATGTGGGTCGGTACCTTCCACGGTTTGGCGCACCGCCTGCTGCGGCTGCATTGGAGCGACGCGAAGTTGCCCGAAGCCTTCCAGGTGATGGATTCGGACGACCAACTGCGGCTGGTCAAGCGCGTGGTGCAGGCGCTGGAACTGGACGATGGCAGGTACCCGCCCAAGCAGATTGCGTGGTGGATCAACCAGCAGAAGGACGAGGGCCGTCGCCCGCAGCACATCCAGCCCGAGCCGCACGATGCGTGGCTGGAAACCATGCGTCAGTGCTACCTCGAATATCAGCAGCGCTGCGACCGTGCCGGCTTGCTGGATTTTGCCGAGCTGCTGCTGCGCGCGCACGAGCTGCTGCGTGACAATCCGGCGCTGCTGGCGCATTACCGCACCCGTTTCGGCGAAATTCTCGTTGACGAATTCCAGGACACCAACGCCATCCAGTACGCCTTCGTGCGGGTGCTGGCCGGCGACTCGGGCAACGTGTTCGTGGTCGGCGACGACGACCAGGCGATCTACGGTTGGCGCGGCGCCAAGGTCGAAAACGTGCAGCGCTTCCTCAAGGATTTCCCCGGCGCGCAGACCATCCGGCTGGAGCAGAACTACCGTTCCAGCGCCAACATCCTCAATGCCGCCAACGCAGTGATCGCGCACAACCCCGGCCGCATCGGCAAGCAGTTGTGGACCGACAGCGGCGATGGCGAGCCGATCGAGCTGTTTGCCGCCTACAACGAGATGGACGAGGCGCGTTATCTGGCCGAGCGTGCGCGGCAATGGGTGCGCGACGGTGGCAGCTATGGCGACATCGCCGTGCTGTACCGCTCCAACGCGCAGTCGCGTGCGTTCGAAGAGGCGTTGTTGTCCGAACAGTTGCCGTACCGCGTGTATGGCGGCATGCGCTTTTTCGAGCGTGCCGAGATCAAGGACGCGCTGGCCTACCTGCGCTTGCTGACCAACCGCAACGACGATGCCGCGTTCGAGCGGGTGGTGAACACGCCCACCCGCGGCATCGGCGAGCGCACGCTGGACGAGGTGCGGCGCATCGCCCGCGCGCAGGCGCTGTCGCTGTGGGAAGCGGCGATGCTGGCCACGCAGGGCAACGACCTCACCTCGCGCGCGAAGAATGCGCTGGCCGGTTTCCTCAACCTGGTGCAGCAGGTGGGTGGCGAAACCGCGCAGATGACCCTGGCCGAGCGCATCGACCACGTGCTGGTACGCTCGGCGCTGCGCGAACACTGGGGCAAGGAGAGCCGCAATACGCTGGATTCGGAATCGCGCAGCGACAACCTCGACGAACTGGTGTCGGTGGCCACCCGTTTCATCCAGCGCGACGAGGACGAGGAAGCCGCCGCCGACATGAGCGAGCTGGTCGCGTTCCTGTCCTATGCCTCGCTTGAAGCCGGTGAAGGCCAGGCGCAGGCGGGCGAGGACGGTGTGCAGTTGATGACGCTGCATTCGGCCAAGGGTCTGGAATTTCCGCTGGTGTTTCTGGCCGGCATGGAGGAAGGGCTGTTCCCCGGCGCGCGTTCGCTGGAGGAAAGCGGGCGGCTGGAGGAAGAGCGGCGGCTGGCCTACGTCGGCATCACCCGCGCACGCCAGAAGCTGGTGCTGGGCTATGCCGAATCGCGCCGCATCCACGGCCAGGACAACTACAACCTGCCGTCGCGCTTCCTGCGCGAGATCCCGCGCGAGCTGCTGCACGAGGTGCGGCCCAAGGTGCAGGTCTCGCGCCCGGCCTCGCTCGGCGCCAGCCGCATGGCCGGCCACGCCGCGCTGGAAGCGCCGCCGCTGAAACTCGGTGCGCTGGTCAGCCACCCGAAGTTCGGCGAGGGCATGGTCACCGACTACGAGGGCAGCGGTGCCCACGCACGGGTGCAGGTGGAATTTGCCGACGCCGGCAGCAAGTGGCTGGTGATGGCCTACGCCAACCTGACCGCGTTGTGAGCAGCGGCGCTGCGGTAGTGTGAGGGCGGCTGCCGGTAGCGGTTGCTGAAGGCGCGCGAGAAGCTGCAGCAGTTGTCGAAGCCGCAGGCCTGGCCGATGTCGGAAACCGACAGCGGCGTGGAAGCCAGCAAGCGGCAAGCGCGTTCCAGCCGCAGGCGGTGGTTGGCGGCCAGCGGGCTTTCCCGGTACAGCGACTGGAAGGTCTTGGCGAAATGGCAGACCGACAGGTTGCTCAGTTCCGCCAGTTCCGCCAGCCGCACCGAGCGGTGGGCATTGCCTTCGAGGAACAGCCGCGTGCGCTGCAGCCGTGCCAGTACCTGCAACTTGCGCTGCCGGCTGCGGCCGGGGCAGCGTTCGAGCAGGCCGGCGATGCCGGTTTGCAGCGGCGCCAGGAACGCCAGCAGTACCCGCAGGCAGCGCTGGCGGCGTTCGCCGCTGGCCTGGGTGCCCTGCCGCCACAGCCGCAGCAGGCCGCGCATCGCGCTGGGCGGCAGCCGGCTGCAGCCCGGCAATGGCGATGATTCGGCATCGCGTGCGGCCTGTTCCCAGTGGCTGGCCGGCACCGCGATACCGAGCAGCAGGCCGCCACGGCCGGCCTGCACCTGCGGCGCGGAGTCGCGTTCGAGCACCATCCAGTCGCCGCGTTGCAGGTGGAACGCGCCTTCGCGGGCATCGATGCGCGCGCTGCCGCGTATCTGGAAGCACAGCACCACCGACTGGGTGGGCAGTTGCAGGTTGCCCAGCCGCGACACCGCAAACCAGCATGGTTCGGCGGGAACGGGATGGTCATGGGTGGCGCCGCGATCGGCCAGCAGGATGTCGAGCATGGTCAGGGCCTTGTCCGGGGAAGGCTTCCTGTTTGCCGGCAATGGTGCGGAAAGTTCGCAGGATCAGGTGATTTCGCGCTGAAATCGTGCTGATGCACAGGTGAAAAAAACATTTCGGCCGCTTCAGCGGCCGCCGGGCAAGGGCATCCAGCCGATGTCTTCGTTGTGGCCGCTGCCGAAGCTGTAGTACAGCTCGCGCCGTTGCGGGTCGACGCTGGCGCCGTGCAGGCTGCCCGGCCGTGGATCGAGGCAGGGGGCGAGGACGTTGGTCGAGCGCGGCAGCGCAATCCAGCGCAGGCCGCATTCGCCATCGTTGCCGAGGATGGCACTGCCGCCGGGCCACGCCACCACCCGCCGGCCCTGGTTGTAGGGGCTGCTGGCCAGCAGCGGCCGCAGGCCGCCGGGAATGTCCCCGCCGCCATCCATGCGGTCGAGCAGCCGCGGCGCATCCAGCGCCATGCCGGCCTCCCAGATTCCCCAACTGCTGCGCCGGGTGAACAACAGCCGTTGCCGGGCCGGGTCATGGAACACGAAGCCGACATCCTCCAGCCGCGCCAACGCGCGCCACGGGGTGGCGGCAGTGTCGTACAGGGTGGCGGCGCTCACGCCCTGGCCGTGGTCGAGGGTGGCCAGCAGGCGCTGCTGCGACAGGGCGATGGCGTGGGTAGGCAGCGGCGCGGGTGCCGGCAACACGCTGACACGTCCGCTGGGCAGCGCGACTTCATGCAGGCGCTCGCCCTGCGCGGTGGTGCCGACGACCAGCAGGTGGCCGCCATCGGCCGACCACGCCGGCACCTGGCGCAGCAACGGTGCCAGCCCATCGACCGGCTGCGAGGACTCCGGGCGGTCGCGCGCAGCCCACCACAGCCGCGTGCTGCCGCTGCGGTCGGACAGGAAGGCGAGGTGGCGGCCGTCGGGGCTGAGCGCGGGCAGGGTGTCGTTGCCGGTGGAAGTGAAGACCCGCTCCGGTGGCGTCGGCGTGGCCTCGCCGGCAGCGGGCAGACGCACGCGGTACAGCGCGCTGGAGGTGGCGATGCCGGCGATGAAGGTCAGCGTCGCCGCGTTGCGGGCGATGTGCGGATAGGCGACGTCGTTGACGCCGAGGTCGGTCAGGCTGCCGTCGGCCAGCTCCAGCCGCGACAAGCGCAGGCCGTGGTCGAAAAAGCGCGACAGCACCAGCGCCTTGCCGTCCGGGGTCCAGGCGAAGCCGTAGAGGTTGGTTTCCAGCCGGGTCAGCCGCTCGGGAGTGCCGCCGGTGGCCGCCACCCGCCACAGGTCGGCGCGCGAGATGCCGCGCTGGAAGACGATCCAGCGGCCGTCGGGCGACCACGCCGGTTGTGAATCGACATCGTCCGGTGCGCGGGCATAGGCCAGTTCCTGCACCGTGCCGCTGGACAGCTCCAGCGTGCGCAGCAGCGGCCCGCCGAAGAGCAGCCGCGTGCCATCCGGGTGCCAGCCGAATCGCTGTGGGCGTGCCGGGCACGCGGCGATCTCGCGTGGCTCGCCACCGCTGGCGGCAATGCGCATCAACCGGCACTGCTCGCCGTCGAGGGTGCGGAAATAGGCGATTTCGCGCCCGTCAGGCGACCACGTCGGCAAGGTGTGGCGCTCGCCGGGCGCGGCCGTGGTCAACGTGCGTGGCTGCATCGAACCGGTGGTCTGCAACATCAGCGCGGCGGTTTTTTCGTCGCGTGAGAAGCTGCTGTAGGCCACCAGCGTGCCGTCGGGCGACAGCGCCGGCCACAACTCGCTGCCGGGGCGCGAGGTCAGGCGTTCGTAGGTCAGCGCCGCCGGTTGTTGTGCGGGCGCTGGCGAGGAGTTGCCAAGCCACCACGCGGCGAGCAGCAGCGTGGACAGGCCGGCAACGGCCGCCACAAGCAACGGCCAGCGGCGGCGCAGTGCATCGGTCGCGGCCGTGCTGGCGGCGTCGGCAGCGTCCGTCCCGGCCTCGACCAGCCATTGCACCGATGGCAGCAGGCGATAACCGCGCTTGGCGATGGTCTCGATGTAGCTGGCCGGCTTGCCGTCACCCAGTGCGCGGCGCAGTTGCGCGATGGCCTGGGTCAACACCTCGTCGCCGGGCAGCGTGTCCGGCCACACCGTCTCCAGCAGTTCCTGGCGGCTGAATACCTTGCCCGGTTGCAGCGCGAGGGTGGTCAGCACGTCCATCGCCTTCAACGGAACGCGGGTGCAGTGGCCGTCATCACGGGTGATCTGGCGGATACCGGCATCCACGTGTGCCTCGCCGATGCGCAGGCGTTCGGCGGGCAGCGCATCGAGGATGTCGTGGTGGTCGCGTGGCATGCGGGGCGGGCAATGGCGTGTGCGGAATTACCCGGCCGATTATGCCGCGTCCGGCGCGGGCACGACCAACGCGCGCAGCGGCGCAACGCAAAACACAAGATCGGCCAAGTGATGGCACCGGCCGTGGAAATTTGGCGGCGAGCGCGAACGCTACTGTGGCCAAGCGCCAGGAATGCACGCAATGCATCGCCGGAAACGGCAACCGGGCGTAACCGCGCTGCCTGCTTATCGGGCCGCCACCTTTGGTCATGTCGAAACGCCAACGCCTGCACCCGCCTGCCCCGGCAGCCGGGCCGGCCGCGTGCGTCCCGGCGTGGCCGATGCGGCCGGCAGCGCATTCGGGGACCAACAAGAAAACATGAGGAGAGACCCACCATGCCGGTAACCACTATCGGAAGGAAGATCAGGACCCACGCGCTGTGCCTGGCCATCGGCGCGTGCTTTGCATCGACCGCCTACGCGCAGTCCAACACCAGCGGCAGCATCAACGGCCAGGCGCACTCCGGTGACGTCATCGTGGTGGAAAACCCGGCCACCGGCTTCAGCCGCGAGGTGGCGGTGGCCGGCAACGGCACGTTCCGCATCGGTGCGTTGCCGCCGGGCGCTTACCGGGTTACCCGCCGCAGCGCCGACGGCAGCGCCACGGTGCGCGAGAACATTGCCGTTTCCACCGGCACCGGCGCCAACGTGAACTTCGTCGCCACCGCCGCGTCCACGCTCGACCGCGTCGAAGTGGTGGCGGCCGGCATCAACCCGATCGACGTGTCATCGGTGGAGTCGGCCACCATCCTCACCGAGCGCATCCTCGACGCCCTGCCGGTGGCGCGCACCGTCACCGACGTGGTGCTGCTGGCACCGGGCACCACGGTCGGCGATGCCGCGTTCGGCAACCTGGCCTCTTTCGGTGGCGCCACGGTTGGCGAGAACGCCTATCACATCAACGGTTTCAACGTCACCAACTTCCGCAACGGCCTCGGTGGCAGCACGGTGCCGTTCGAGTTCTACCGCGAGTTCCAGGTCAAGACCGGCGGCTATGGCGCCGAGTTCGGCCGCTCCACCGGCGGCGTCATCAACGCCATCACCAAGCGCGGCACCAATGAATGGGAGTTCGGTGCCAACGTCTATTTCGCGCCGAAGGGCCTGCAGGAAGACGGCTACTGCGTGAGCCGGCCCGATGGCACGGTGCTGACCCTGGCCTGCCGCGATACCGGCAGCGAGATCGAAGCCAACTTCAGCGCCGCCGGCCCGATCATCAAGGACCGGCTGTTCTTCGCCGGCATCTACAACGTCCGCAACTGGGACGAGACGCTGCATGCGGTGGGCACCTACCGCGACCGCAAGAACGACGACCCGTTCTGGGGCGTGAAGCTGGACTGGCAGATCACCGACAACCACCTGCTCGAATACACCGGCTTCCGCGACCAGCGCCACATCGTCGACACCACCTACCTCTACGAGCACGAAACCGACACCATCGGCGAGCGCGTGGGCGCGACCCAGTTGCGGCGCGGCGGGCGCAACGACATCTTCCGCTATACCGGTTACCTCGGTGATCGTTTCACCTTGTCGGGGCTGTACGGCAAGGGCGAGTTCGACCGTTCGGACATCGGCGAGGGTGATGCCTGCCCGGTGATCCTGGACAACCGCACCGGCACCCAGATCCGCCGCGGTTGCTGGTCCAACCAGATTCCCGGCACCGCGGTCGATACCCGCGAGGCCTACCGGCTGGACGCCGAGTGGGACATCGGGCAGTGGCTGCATGGCAACCACCGCCTGCGCTTCGGCCTGGACCAGGAAACCAACACCTCCGAGGACGACAGCTTCTATTCCGGCGGCGTGCTCTGGCAGTACCGCGCGGCCACCCGTTCGCCCACCGGCTTCGAGGTGCGCCAGCGCTTCCTGAGCAACGGCGGTCGCTTCGAGACCGAATCGCGCGCGTTCTACCTTGAAGACCATTGGGACGTGACCGACAACCTGCTGCTGGTGCTGGGCATCCGCAACGAGCAGTTCGACAACCGCAACGCGCTCGGCGAAACCTTCACCAAGCAGAGCAACCAGTGGGCGCCGCGGGTGGGCCTGAGCTGGAACATCGGCGGCGACAGCTCGCGCAAGTTCTTCGCCAATGCCGGCCGCTACCACCTGCCGGTGGCCGGCAACACCAACATCCGCCTGGCCGGCGCCGAGTTCTTCACCGAGCAGTTCTTCGTGCTCGATGGCGTCAACGCCGATTACACGCCGGTGCTGGGTGCGGCGCTGACCGACCTGTCGGTGTTCTCCGACGGCACCGTCAAGGACCCGCGCACCATCGTCGACCAGAACCTGAAGCCGATGTTCCAGGACGAATTCATCATCGGCTACCAGCAGGAGATCGGGCGTGGCTGGTCCGCCGGCGTGCGCGCCATCCGCCGTGACCTCAAGAGCACCATCGAGGACATCGCCATCGACGCGGCGCTGAACGACTACGCCGCCGCCAACGGTTACGACGATTTCCATGCCGGCGGGTTCGACTTCTACGTGCTGACCAACCCCGGCAAGGACATGAACATCTTCGTCGACATGGATGGCGATGGCGTGCTGGAAGAGTTGAACCTGAGCGCGGCGCAACTGGGCTACCCGAAGTCGGTGCGCAAGTACCACGCGCTGGAATTCACCTTCGACCGCGCCTGGGACGGGGTGTGGTTCCTGCAGGGTTCCTACACCTGGGCCAAGAGCTACGGCAACAACGAAGGCTACGTGCGCTCGGACAACGGCCAGGGCGATGCCGGCCTGACCACGCTGTTCGACCAGCCCGGCCTGCTGGAAGGCGCCTACGGCAACCTGCCCAACGACCGCCGCCACCAGTTCAAGCTGTTCGGTGCCTGGCAGTTTGCGGAGGACTGGAAGGCCAGCGGTTTGATCAACGTGGCCTCCGGGCGCCCGAAGAACTGCTTCGGCAACCACCCCACCGACGAATTCGCCGCCGCCTATGGCGCCGAATCGTTCTACTGCGACCTCAGCGACGACGGCACCTACAACCCGGTGCTGTACCCGCGCGGCTCGCTGGGCACCACGCCGTGGACCTTCCGCCTCGACCTGGGGCTGGAGTACCGGCCGCAGTGGGCGAACAAGCGGCTGGGGGTGAAGATGGACATCAACAACATCTTCAACAGCGGCCGGGTGCTGGAGGTCAACGAGGTGGGTGAACTCGGCCCCGGCGACCGCAACCCGAACTATGGCCTGCCCACGTTTTTCCAGGCCCCGCGCGGCGTGCGCTTTGCGGTGTCGTATGACTGGTAAGAGCGTGGTGTTGCACGCTTGAACCTCATCCGGCCGCCTTCGGGCGGCCGGATGCATTCAGGGCATGGCCCGCAGCGTCGCCTGCACCGCCTGCTGCAAGGGCGCCAGCGCCGGGCGGGCGGCGAGGTCGGCCTGGGTGTTCAGCATCGACAGGAACACCAGCAGGTCGTGACGCCGCGCCAGCCAGTCGCGGTCGCGCCAGGCCGGGCCTGTTTCATCCAGCCGCGCCGCCAGCGCCGCCAACCAGCGCTGCCAATCGTCGCCGTCGTGCAGCCCGCGCCCGGCGATGTACAGCACCGGGCGCGCCAGACGCTCGTATTCGCCCTCGACATAGGCATGCGAGGCAGCCGGCACCGCCTGGCTGGCAATGGCCGCCAGCAACTGGTCCAACTGCGGGCGCGTCAGTGCCGTATTCAGCGCCAACTGCATCAGCCAGTCGGCACCGTGGGCAACCCCGTGCCGCCAACCTTCGCCCGGCGCGTAGCCGCGATAGTCGCGCAGCTCCATCAGGTAGCGCGCGGCGCGTTCGACCATTGCCGCGCGCTCGGCGTCTTCCATCCATGCCGTACGGCGATCGGTGCGGGCAATTTCGGCCAGCATCAGCGCATTGAACGGTGCGCTGAAACCTTCGGCATCGACAGCATCCAGTTGCGCGTAGCCGCGCGTGCGCAGCTCGCGCAGGGTGACGGCATCCAGCAAGCCCCTGCGCATCCATGCGCTCAACGCGGCCAGCGCGGTGTCATCGCGCACGGCGGGGTCGGGCGAGGACAGGCAAGGTTGCAGGGCCAAAGCCAGCGGATGCAGGCCGGTGGCCTCGCCAAGGTCGAAGTCGTGCTGCCGGAGCTTGTCGAAGGCCAGCGGATCGGCGCTGGACAAGGGGCAGGCGGCAGCCATTGCCGGGGCAAGGCAAAGACCCAGTGACAGCAGGGTGGCGCGCATGATCGGAGCTTCCTCGGAGTGAAAGCGCCATTGTGCGCAGGGCGCTGCCCGCCGGTGTGCCGGCATTGGCGGGGTTGCATGGCATGAACCGGGTGCTTGGCGTCGCCGGGCGCGGGCTTGATCCGGATCAACGCCGCCGCCCGCCGCCGGGTGTGTCATGGTGGACACCTGCCACCTGGAGTTGACGCCATGTACAAGCGCATCCTGATTGCCACCGATGGTTCGGAACTGGCCGCCAAGGGCCTGGACAAGGGCCTGGAGCTGGCCGTGCAGCTCGGCGCACAGGTCGACATCGTCACCGTCTCCGAGCCGTGGGCGGTGGGCATGTACGACGCGATGGGCTGGAGCGCGGGCTACGAAGCCAGCGACGAATACAAGAAGGACCGCACTGAAGCTGCGTGGAAGATCCTGCAGCCGGCGCTGGACGCGGCCAAGGCGGCCGGCGTGGCCGACCCGCAGGGCCACCACGTGCTGGACCGCTACGCCGCCGACGGCATCATCGACAGCGCCAGCGGCTGCAGCAGCGACCTGATCGTGATGACCTCGCACGGCCGCCGCGGCGTCACCCGCGTGTTGCTCGGCAGCCAGACCGCCGAAGTGCTGGCGCGCAGCACGGTGCCGGTGCTGGTGATCCGCTGAGACAAACGTGTGCGCTGCCGGTCAATGGCCGGCCGCACCCCATCACCAGCTATAGAGCTTCCAGTAGACTGGCGAAACGCGGTCCTTGTCGTTGTCCATGCGGCCGTCGCCGTTGCGGTCGTAGAGGTAGAACGGCGCGCCGCGCGACGGCGTCACCTTGACCATGCGCAACTGGCCGCCGACGCGGTATTCCTCGATGGTGTCGCCGTTGTCCATCACCTTGCGGTCGACGTCAGCGCCGCTGACGTCGACCGGCGGTGCGCCGGCATTGCCGCCGGTAGTGGCGCAGCCGGCCAGGGCCAGCAGCGGGATCAGCAACAGGTGTTTCATCGCGGCAACTCCTCGCATCGGGATGCGCCGATTATGCCTGCGCCCGCTGGCCGTGCGCGTGGCCGGCCAGCCCGCCGCGTAGAATCGCGGCATGAGCAGATTAGTCCTGATCGACGGGTCCAGTTACCTGTATCGCGCCTTCCACGCGCTGCCGCCGCTGTCCAACGCCGCCGGCGAACCCACCGGCGCGCTGTTCGGCGTGGTCAACATGCTGCGCGCCACGCTGAAGGAAAAGCCCGACTACGTCGCCTTCGTGGTCGATGCGCCGGGCAAGACCTTCCGCGACGACCTCTACGCCGAATACAAGGCCAACCGCCCGCCGATGCCGGACGAACTGCGCTCGCAGGTGCAGCCGATGTGCGACATCGTGCATGCGCTGGGCATCGACATCCTGCGCGTGCCGGGGGTGGAGGCCGACGACGTGATCGGCACGCTGGCGCTGGCCGCCGCCGCCGCCGGGCTGGAGGTGACCATCTCCACCGGCGACAAGGATTTCGCACAACTGGTGCGCCCCGGCGTGGAGCTGGTCAACACCATGACCGGCAGCCGCACCGACTCGGACGCGGCGGTGCTGGACAAGTTCGGCGTGCGCGCCGCGCAGATCGTCGATTACCTGTCGCTGATGGGCGATACCGTGGACAACGTGCCGGGCGTGGACAAGTGCGGCCCCAAGACCGCCGCCAAGTGGCTGGGTGAATACGGCACGCTCGACGGGGTGATGGCTGCTGCGCCGACGATGAAGGGCAAGATCGGCGAGAACCTGCGCAGCGCCTTGCCGCGGCTGCCGTTGAACCGCGAGCTGGTCACCATCCGCACCGACGTCGAATTGGAACAGGGGCCACGCGATTTGCAACTGCGCGACCAGGACGTGGAGGTCCTGCGCGGCCTGTACGGCCGCTACGGTTTCACCCAGGCGCTGCGCGAGCTGGGTGGCAGCGCGGTGTTGCCGGAAGTGGCCGAGGGCGTTACCGGAAGCCTGCGCGGCACCGCCGCCGGCTACGCCAAGGCCGGCGATGCCGTACCAGTGGGCGAGGTGGACGCGGTGCTGGCGGCCAAGGGCGAATACGAAACCGTGCTGAGCGATGAACAACTGCAGGCCTGGGTACAACGCCTGCAGGCGGCCGACGAATTCGCCTTCGACACCGAAACCGATGCGCTGGACGCAATGCGCGCGCGGTTGGTCGGTATCAGCCTGTCTGTCGAACCGGGCAAGGCCGCCTACATCCCGGTCGGCCACGACTACCCCGGCGCGCCGCCGCAGTTGCCGCTGACGCAGGTGCTCGATACGTTGCGGCCGCTGCTGCAAGACGCCGGCAAGCGCAAACTCGGCCAGCACGGCAAGTACGACATCCACGTGCTGCGCCGTCATGGTATCGACGTGCGCGGTTATGCCAACGACACGATGCTGGAAAGCTTCGTGTTCAATTCCACTGCCACTCGCCACGACATGGATTCGCTGGCGCAGCGCTACCTCGGCTACACCACCACCCGCTTCGAGGACGTGGCCGGCAAGGGTGCGAAGCAGATTTCGTTCTCGCAGGTCGGCATCGACGAAGCCGGCGCCTACGCCGCCGAGGATGCCGACATCACCCTGCGCCTGCACCGCGTGCTGGCACCACAACTGGCGGCCGAGCCGGCGCTGGAGAAGGTCTATCGCGACATCGAGATGCCGCTGGTGCCGGTGCTGGCGCGTATCGAAGCCAACGGCGTGTGCATCGACAGCGCCGAGCTGCGGCGGCAGAGCGTCGAGTTATCGTCGCGCATGCTGGCCGCGCAGCAGAAGGCCACCGAGTTGGCCGGCCGCACCTTCAACCTGGATTCGCCCAAGCAACTGCAAGCGGTGCTGTTCGACGAACTCGGCCTGCCGGCATTGGTGAAGACACCCAAGGGCCAGCCGTCCACCAACGAGGAAGCGCTGGAAGCGATTGCCGAGCAACACGAACTGCCGCGGGTGATCCTCGATTACCGCGGCTTGGCCAAGCTGCGCAGCACCTATACCGACAAGCTGCCGGAGATGGTCAACCCCGACACAGGCCGCGTGCACACCAGCTACCACCAGTCCGGCGCGGCCACCGGGCGGCTGTCCTCCTCCGACCCCAACCTGCAGAACATCCCGATCCGCAGCGACGACGGCCGCCGCATCCGCCGCGCCTTCATCGCCCCGCCGGGGCGCAAGCTGATGGCCTGCGACTACTCGCAGATCGAACTGCGGATCATGGCCCACCTGTCGGAAGACCCCGGCCTGATCCGCGCCTTCGAGCAGGGCATGGACGTGCACCGCGCCACCGCCGCCGAAGTGTTCGGGCGCGCGCTGGAGGAGGTGACGGCCAACGAGCGCCGCGCCGCCAAGGCGATCAACTTCGGCCTGATGTACGGCATGAGCGCGTTCGGGCTGGCCAAGAACCTCGGCATCGACCGCGTGCAGGCGCAGGACTACGTGGCGTTGTACTTCAGCCGCTACCCGGCGGTGCGCGACTTCATGGAGCGCATGCGCGTGCAGGCGCGCGAACAAGGCTACGTGGAGACGCTGTTCGGCCGCCGGCTGTATCTGAACGACATCCACGCCCGCAACCAGAACCTGCGTGCCGGCGCCGAGCGCGCGGCGATCAACGCGCCGATGCAAGGCACCGCGGCGGACATCATCAAGCGCGCGATGGTTGACGTGGATGGCTGGCTGGCCGGCCACCGCGCGCGCGCGCAGATGATCCTGCAGGTGCACGACGAACTGGTGTTCGAGGCCGACGCGGATTTCATCGATACCCTGCGCGGCGAAGTGGAGGCGCGCATGACCGCGGCCGCATCGTTGCGGGTGCCGTTGGTGGTGGACAGCGGGGTGGGGGATAACTGGGACGAGGCGCACTGACAACGTCTGCCATGGCCATTCATTTCGCTGGCGCGTGGCGACGTGGCGAGATGGTCCTGGTGGGGTGGTCATGCGTGGCGCGGGATGAGGCGCATTGATCCCGGTGATCCACTCTGATTGGCGCGTGGCGACGCGAGACGCATTGCCGCCGCCGAAGGACGTGCATGGCGCGGGACGAGGCGCACTGACAACGTTTGCCACAGCCATTCATTTCACTGGCGCGTGGCGACGTGGCGCGATGGTCCTGGTGGGGTGGTCATGCGTGGCGCGGCCATTCATTTCACCGGCGCGTGATCCACTGAAACCGTGTACTTCCGCAATGAACCGTGGCGTCTGACTTCGTGATGGACACCACTTTTTTCCGGATATTTAACGCTGCAGATGCGCATGAATGGAACGTTGCGTCATGCGGCGCGCATTCAATAATTGCAACACTTTCGAGCGAATGAATCGCTCCTTAATCCTTCCGAAAAACACGCGGGTTCTTCACGATCCATCAATGTCGAAAGTGGTCATATAGCCCTCGACAGGCGCAACGCCTGTCCTGGATCTCTCCCATCCCCTGGAGCAGATCTCCGAGCGGGGACTCCTCCCCAAGTACCCGCTCCCGGCCCCGTCGATCCCCCCCTGGTCGACGGGGCTTTTTTTGTTGACGCCATCCGTGGCAGCATCCCTTCGGGCCATCGACGAGCAATGTCAAAAACCGCTCCCGCCGGGGTCACGCCCATTCGCGCGGGACGAGGTACTCGGCCAGCCGTGCTTCGTCGCTGCCGTTTTCCGGCTGGTAGCCGTATTCCCAGCGCACGCGCGGCGGCAGGCTCATCAGGATGCTCTCGCTGCGGCCGCCGCTTTGCAGCCCGAACAGGGTGCCGCGGTCGTAGACCAGGTTGAACTCGACGTAGCGGCCGCGCCGGTACAACTGGAACTCGCGTTCGCGCTCGCCCCAGGGCATGTCCTTGCGGCGTTCGACGAGGGGCAGGTAGGCGTCGAGGAAACCGTCGCCCACCGCGCGCAGGTAAGCGAAATCGCGCTCGAAGTCGCCTTGCAGGTCGTCGAAGAACAGGCCGCCGACGCCGCGGGTCTCGTTGCGATGCTTGAGGAAAAAGTATTCGTCGCACCAGCGCTTGTGTTCGCTGTAGCGGTTGTCGCCGAACGGTGCGCACAGATCGCGCGCCACTTCGTGCCAATGCCGCACGTCCTCGTCGAACGGGTAGAACGGGGTCAGGTCGAAGCCGCCGCCGAACCATGCCGCCACCGCCTGGCCGTCGCGCTCGGCCTGGAAGTAGCGCACGTTGGCGTGGGTGGTCGGCAGGTAGGGATTGCGCGGGTGGAACACCAGCGACACGCCGCAGGCGCGCCACGAAGCGCCTGCCAGTTCCGGGCGGTGGGCCGAGGCGGAAGGCGGCAAGCGCGTGCCGGCAACATCGGAGAAGCCGATGCCGGCCTGCTCGAACACCGCGCCTTCGCGCAGCACGCGGGTGCGACCGCCGCCCAAGGGCGGGCCGTTGTCGCCGCCCTCGGCGCGGCGCCAGTTGTCCTCGGCAAAACGGGCCTGCCCGTCAGCCTGTTCGACGGCGCTGCAGATGCGGTCCTGCAGGCCGGTGAGATAGTCGCGTACCCGGTCGAAATCGTTCATTGGCGTACTTTAGCGCAGGTGTTCAGCGGAACAGGGCGCGCACGTCGCGCCGGCACAGCTTGAACACCAGCCAGCCATGCAGGATGGCGAAGACCAGCGCAGTGACACCGGTGCTGATCAGTGCGAACCAACGCCCGTTGTGTATCTGCAACATGGCTTCGTGGCCCTGCGCGGTGGCAAGGAATTCGGTTGGCAGCATCGCCTGCATCGCCTCGAACATGCCGTCGAGCAGCGGCAACAAGGCGAAGTTGGCTGCGGCCATGACGACGAGGAACACGATGAAGCCCCACCGCCCCCATTCGCGATGGCGCAGAAGCGCCCACGACACCGCGGTGAAGGCCAGCGCCAGCAGCAACATCGACACGCTCAGCGCCAGTGCGTGGCGCAATGTCCATTCCAGCGCCGGCGGTACCGGCAGGTAGTGCCGTTGCAGCCAGCCGATGAGGTCGAAGCGGTCCAGCAGCATGGCCAGCAGCAGTTGCAGCAGGCACCAGAGCACGGACAGGCCGGCCATCAGCAGGGACAGTTTCGCGGTGACATCGACGAACGCTGCGGCGGTGCTGCGAGGCGGCGGTAGTGGCTTCATGCGGGAGGTACTGGCGTCATCCCGGCGTGCCTCGTTGGCCCGTGCGGCCGGCGGTGTCGAGAATCATGGTGCTGACGGTGTGAGTGGAGGGCATGGCGAGGAGAGTCGGCACCGAGCATGCAGCGCCGGCCACCGGCCAGCGACTGCATGAAGCATCAGGTGATGCGAGGTGGCCGGTTGGCGGCCGGCACTACAGGTTTTCTTCGAACAGCTTGAGGATGCGCTTGTATTCGTCCAGCCAGGAATCGGCGCGGGTGAAGCCGTGGCGCTCCAGCGGGTACGGGGCGATCGACCAGTTGTCCTTGCGCAGTTCGATCAGGCGCTGGCTGAGGTTGACCGAATCCTGGAAGAACACGTTGTCGTCCATCATGCCGTGGGCGATCAGCAGGTGATCCTGCAGGCCTTGCGCGTACTCGATCGGCGAGGACACGCGGTAGGCCTCCGGGTCGATGTCCGGGGTGTTGAGGATGTTGCTGGTGTAGCCGTGGTTGTACTGGTGCCAGTCGCCGACCGGGCGCAGCGCGGCGCCGGCCTTGAATGTGCCGGGCGCGCGGAACAGCGCCATGAAAGTCATGAAGCCGCCGTAGGAACCACCGTAGATGCCGGCGCGGTCGCGGTCGCCCTGCTGTTGGTCCACCAGCCAATCCAACCCGTCCTGGTAGTCCTCCAGTTCCGGGTGGCCCATGTTGCGGTAGATGGCGGTGCGCCAGCCGCGGCCGTAGCCCTCGCTGCCGCGGTAGTCCATGTCCAGCACGATGTAGCCCTGCTGCACCAGCAGGTTGTGGAACATCTGCTCGCGGAAGTAGACGGGATAGCGCTGGTGCACGTTCTGCAGGTAGCCGGCGCCGTGCACGAACATCACGATCGGGTATTTCTTCCCGGCTTGCTTGTGTTCGGGGCCGTAATATTTGGCCCACACCGTGCCCGCGCCATGCCTGGACGGCACCTGCACCAGTTGCGGCTGGACCCATTCGCGCGCCTTGAATTCGGCACTGCGGGTGTCGGTGAGCACGCGCGCGCTGCCACCGCTGGCCGGTACCACCGCCACCTGCGGTGGCAGGTAGGCGCCAGAGTAGCGCACCAGCAACTGCCCGCCATCGGGCGAGAGTGAGAAGTCTTCCACACCGTTCAGTGCGGTCAGTTCGCGCACCTGGCCGCTGGCGGCATCAACGCTGCACACCTCGTAGTCGTGCGGGGCCTGCTGGTTGCACAGGAAGAAGAAGCCCTTGCCGTCGGAGGCCGGCTCCGGTGCCGAGGCTTCCCACTTGCCGCCGGTCAATGCGTGTGGCTTGCCGTTGCCGGACTGGGTGTAGAGGTGCGACCAGCCGCTTTCTTCCGACAGCAGCCACAACGTGCGGCCATCGTCCATCCAGCCGAAATCGTTGAAGCCCCAGTTGATCCAGCCCGGATCGGTGAGGCGGTGGCGGTTCTGCACCCGGCCGCCGGTGTCAATGCCGACGATCCAGCGGTCCTTGTTGTCATTGGCGCGCAGCATCACCGCCGCCTGGGTGCCATCGGCATTCCACTGGATGCCGCCGCCCATGAAGTCGCCCATCACCTGCACGCTGCGCGCGCCCTTGAGCGGCTCCTTGCCGGCGGCTTTGCGCAACGCGGCCAGCGGGTCGCTGCCGATGCCGGGCAGACCATCCAGCGGCAGCGGCTTGACCTGCCCGCTGGTGGCATCGACCAGCCACAACGCATGCGGTGCGAAGCCGTTGCGGCCGACGCGGGTGCGGGTTTCCTCGCTTTCCTCGTAGCCGGATTCGGTGACGTACAGCGGCATCTTGCCGCCCCGGCCGTCTTCGAAATTCTTCGGCTTGGTCACCACGATCAGGTGAGTGGCATCGGGCGAGAGCGCACTGCCCACGATCTCCACGTCCGCACCGAGGTAGACCGGGCCCGGCGCGCGGGTCGGGTCACTCTGGCGCCAATGCTCGCCCTGCTCGCGCAATGCTTCGCGCTGGTCACGGTCGCGGCGCAGGGTTTCCAGCGCGTGCATCTGCTGATCGCGCAGGACGTCGGCCTTGGGCGCGTCGGCGGGGTTCTTCTCGGCCTTGAGCTGGGCGACCAGCGCGGTCGTGCCGGTGCCGGCGTTCCAGTGGTACCAGTTGTTGCCGACGTTCCAGAGCACCCCGCCATCGCGGGCGAAGTCCACCCCCGAAGCACGTTCGTTGCCACGGGTGAGCTGGGTCAGCGCACCACTGCGCAACTCGCGCACGAACACGTCGCCATTGCGCACGAAGGCCATGCGCTGGCGTTGGCGGTCGTAGCTGCGCTTGGCCGCGTCCAGCGTGCCGCGCTGGTCATCGGCGACTTGCTGCGCCGCGCCGCCGGCCAGCGGCTGACGGAAGGTATCGCGTACCGGGCTGCCCTGGCGCTTGAGCGTGTACTCGACCTGCTGGCTGTTCCACGACCACCACGCCGATTCCACCGGCGGCCCGATCCAGTCCGGGTCGGCCATCGTCTGTTCGATGGTGAGCGGTGTGGGCGCGGCATGGGCGCCACCGACGGCGGCCAACAACAGCAGGGACAGGGACAGGAGTCTGGGCATCACGGGCACCGATGTAAGAAAACCGGCAAAGCCTAGCAGGAGCCGGGAACCCGTGAAGCGCTTCCTTCGCGAGGTCCGGCTTGCCGATAAAGCCTGATGTGGAAACAGCCGAGTCGGCAAAAGCCGGAATGCGCCAAACGTGAGGCCGCCAAACCGCCTCGATTTGAATGGATTTTCAGTCCGCATCCGTGGCGGGTAGGGCGTCCATGACTCTGGCCGGGTAAACCAGCGCAGCGCTGACCTGCCCCCATTGAGCCGCGCCGCGAAGCGGCGTCGGCTTGAATGAATTGTTAGGCAATGCGCCCCGTACAACTTGTGCTCGGAAAAATGGATGGCTTGCCCTGGCTCGACAGGTCGCGCCATGACCAATGGCACGGGAGATTGGTGTTATACATCACTATGTTGCCAGAACGATTATCGTCAGGCCTCCTGCCAGACGAAGAGCAGGAGGCAGCGCGATGAGGAAAGTATTTGGGTCATGGGCCTGGCTGGCTATATCGGTCATGTTAGTAGCGACTGAGGCCCGAGCGGGTGAACAAGTCGTAGACCGTGGCAAGTATGCGCTCCAAGCTGAGGTCCAGAATAACGGAGCTACTACGGTAGTGTTTGAGTCCGGCTTCGGACAGGGTGCGGCAGTGTGGCAGGATGTGATCGCTGACCTCGGTGCTGACTACCACTTCATCGCTTACGCTCGCGCCGGACTGGGCAAGTCGGGAAGTGATGGTCAACCCAAGACGATCAAGACGCATCTCACGGATCTCGTTGCGGTCTTTGACACGCTGGCCCCGGATCAAAAGGTGATTTTGGTCGGTCATTCCTATGGTGGGCTGCTTGCCACCGAGTTCGCGCGGCTGTATCCACAGCGCCTTCGGGCACTGGTGCTGGTCGATCCGGCGACAATGGGCCAACGCCACGCTTTCATGCAGGTCAACCGCACCCGGGTGTTGGCCGACGACAAGGCACTGTTATCGATGCTTCCGCCCGCGATGGGTGCAGACTACCGTGTGCTGATCGAACAACTTGACGCGACGGATTCCGCCCAGCCGCGTGCAATGCCGGACATACCGGTCGCGCTGCTCACCTCGACGCTGGTAGCCGACGAACCCTTCGTGTTCGAGGAGACTGCGGAGGGCAAAATGCTCTGGAAAGCGCAGCATGCGGCGCTGTTCGCGGGATTCTCGCGGGGTGCGCATCGTTACCTCGCCACCGGCCACAATATCCATCGCGAAAACCCGGAAGCGGTGGCTGACGCGATCCGCAGCGTCGCGGTGGATAATCGGGAGGAGCAGCAATGATGATGCGCATTTGACCTGCCCCCACTAGCCATACCAGCGGTTACTGATAAAGCCCGGGGTTGAAGGTTAATCCGTTTGCCGCCTGTTGTGCTCGGTGGTTGGCGGCGAACTGCGCCGGTGGGATCCGCCCACAGCTGCTGTGGGGCCTGACCTCGTTGTAGTCGCGCCGCCAGTCGGCGATCACGATGCGGGCTTGCGCCAGCGACGTGAACCAGTGCTCGTTGAGGCACTCGTCGCGGAACTTGCCGTTGAAGCTCTCGATGTAGCCGTTTTGGGTCGGGCGGCCGGGCTCGATCAGGATGTGTTCGATGCCATGCTGCTGCGTCCAGGCGATGAAGGCGCGGCTGGTGAACTCCGGGCCGTTGTCGGTCCGAACGGCACGGGGATAGCCGCGGAAGCAGGCGGCCTGGTCCAGCAGCCGCACCACATACTTGCCGCCGATTCCGTGGTCGACCGCGATATCCACGCATTCGCGGGTGAAGTCGTCGACGACGGTGAGGCACTTGATGCGGCGGCCGTTGCTCAGTGCATCGCTGACGAAATCCATGCTGATCGTGTCGTTCGGTGCGGTGGACAGCCGCAGCGGCTGCCGCTCGCCGACCAGCCGTTTGACCTTCTTGCGCCGGCGCACGGCCAGCTTCGACTCGCGGTAAAGCCGGTAGACCTTCTTGTGGTTCGTCTCCGGGAAATCCTTGCGCAGCAGATCGTGCAGGCGGCGATAGCCGAAGCGGCGGCGCACCTGGGCCAGTTCGACCAAGCGCGCCGACAGCGCCTGCGTCGCCGCCGGAACTTCGGGTTCGTTTCTGAAAGCATCGCGGGAAAGCCCCGCAAGGCGGCAGGCCCGGCGCTCGCTCATCTTTTCCAGTTCGAGCATGCGTCGGACCGACTCGCGCTTGCGTTGCGGGGCTAGCGTTTTACCCCAAAGCCGATCTTCAGCGCCTCGATGTCCAGGTGCGCGTCGGCCAGCAGCCGCTTGAGCCGGCCGTTCTCGGTCTCCAGCTCCTTCAGGCGCTTGGCGTCTTCGGCTTCCATCCCGCCGTATTTGGCCCGCCAGGCGTAGAAGCTCGCCGGGCTGAAGCCGTTCTGTCGCGCGAGATCCGCGACCGCCATACCGGCGTCGGCCTGCTTGATGAATCCGATGATCTGCTCGGTGGTGAATCTGCTCTTTTTCATGTCCGTCCTTTGCGGTTGACGGACTTTACAGCTTCAACTGGTACGGCTCAGTGGGGGCAGGTCAGTAAATCGCATGAGTCTCTCTTCAGTTGTCTAACGCCTGAATTAAGCCGCGCCGCGAAGCGGCGTCGGCTTGAATGAATTGTTAGGTCTTTGCTTGCCTGGAGCGCGAGGTGAGCCGCCCCTTGCGCAATAGACGCTCTGAGCGCATGACATGCAAGATAAAGATCTTGTGCCCGTCATGGC
>JBASBF010000016.1:0-4901 GCA_049650985.1 Stenotrophomonas sp.
GGCGCAGCAGGCCGGTGGTGTCGCCCAGCGGCAATGCTTTGGCGAAGGCCGGCACCTGCCGCGGTTGCAGCAGTTCGTCCAGCGCGCCCGGGCGCTGGCCCAGCAGCACCGCCAGCCGGTGCCGCGCCCGCACCTCGGCCACTTCCAGCAGCGGAATGCCGGCCTCGATCGCCTTCAGTTGCGCGCGGCTGCTCTGCACGTCCAGCTCGCTGCCCGCGCCCAGTTCGCGGCGCGTCTCGGTGAGCCGCTGGGTGTCGTGCAGGTTGGCCAGCGTCTGCCGCGCCACCGCGATGCGCTTCTGGGTGCCGCGCAGCTCGAAGTAGTTGCGCGCGACCTCGGCGGCGATGGTGACCTGCACGTCGGCGAGGTTGTCGCGCTCGGCACCCAGCTCGGCGCGTGCGGCCTCGGCGGCGCGGCGTTGGCGGCCGAACAGGTCCAGCTCCCAGCCGGCGTCGAAGCCGAGCTGGTAGCTCTCGCTGAAGCTGCGTTCGCCACCGCGTGCCGGGTCCGGCTGCTTGCGGCGGTCCTGGCTGCCGCTGGCGGTCACGTGCGGCGCCTGCTCCAGCCGCTGCTCGCTGAAGACCGCGCGTGCCGTGCGCACCCGCGCCAGTGCGATGCGCAGGTCCAGGTTGTCGGCCAGCGCGCCGTGCACCAGTTGCGCCAGCACCGGGTCGTCGAACTGCGACCACCAACTGACCAGCGAAGTGGCGGTGCTGAAGGCCGGATCGGTGATTCCCTGCAACCGCACCGGCTGCGGCGGCGGCGCGTGGTAGTCGGGGCCGACGCTGGCGCAAGCGGCCAGCAGCGCGCCGCTCATGGCCGCCACCAGCATCCGCGACAGCGGGCGGCGGGGCGTGGTCTTTTCGTGGAGGTTCATCCGTAGTGCCTCGCGGGAATCAATGGTGAAGGGTCGGCTCGCCGTGGCGCACCAGTTGGCCGCCGCCGTTGCGGGTGACCAGCTTGCGCAGCGCGACGTAGAACACCGGGGTCAGGAACAGGCCGAACAGGGTCACGCCCAACATGCCGGCGAACACGGTAATGCCGGTGACGCTGCGCACCTCGGCGCCGGCACCGTGCGAGAGCACCAGCGGCACGGTGCCGGCGATGAAGGCGATGGAGGTCATCACGATCGGCCGCAGGCGCAGGCGGCAGGCTTCCAGCGCGGACTCGACGATGCCCTTGCCGCCCATCTCCAGCTCGCGCGCGAACTCGACGATCAGGATCGCGTTCTTGCACGCCAGCCCCATCAGCACCACCAGTCCGACCTGCACGAACACGTTGTTGTCGCCACCGGTCAGCCATACCCCGAACAGCGCCGACAGCAGCGTCATCGGCACGATCAGGATCACCGCCAGCGGCAGCGACCAGCTCTCGTACAGCGCGGCCAGCACCAGGAACGCCAGCAGGATCGCCACCGGGAACACGATGAATGCGGCCTTGCCCTGGGTGGCCTGCTGGTAGCTCAGGTCGGTCCATTCGGTGGTCATGCCCACCGGCAGCACCTGCCCGGCGATCTCGGTCAGCTTGTTCATCGCCTCGGCCGAGGACAACAGGCGCGGATCAGCCTCGCCGGCCAGGTCGGCGGCCGGGTAGCCGTTGAAGCGCAGCACCGGGTCCGGGCCGTAGGTTTCGCGGATGCTCACCATCGAGCCGATCGGCACCATCTCGCCGCGGTCGTTGCGGGTGCGCAGCCGGCCGATGTCCTCGACGCTGTCGCGGAACTGGCCGTCGGCCTGGGCGATCACCTGCCAGGTGCGGCCGAACTGGTTGAAGTCGTTGACGTAGGCCGAGCCGAGGTAGGTCTGCAGGGTGTCGAACAGCTCGGTCAACTGCACGCCCTGCGCCTTCGCCTTGACCCGGTCCACTTCCGCGTCCAACTGCGGCACGTTGGCCTGGTAGCTGGTGATCGGGAACGCCATGCCCGGGGTCTGCGCCACCGCGCCCTGCATCGCCTGCACCGCGTTCTGCAACGCGCCGTAGCCGAGGTTGCCGCGGTCCTCGACGAACATCTGGTAGCCGTTGCCGTTGCCCAGACCGAGGATCGGCGGCGGCATCATCGCGAAGGCGAAGCCCTCCTGCAGCCCGGCGATCTTCTGGTTGATCTCGGCGTTGATCTGCGCGGCGCGGCGGCCATGGCGCTCGTTGAACGGCTTGAGCGGGATGAAGGCCACGCCGGTGTTGGGCGTGTTGGTGAACTGCAGCGCGTTCAGGCCGGGAAACGAGATGGTATGGGCGACGCCATCGGTTTCCTGCGCGATCTGCGCCACCTTGCGCAGCATTTCATCGGTGCGTGCAATGGACGAACCCTCCGGCAGCTTCACCCCGGCGATCAGGTACAGCTTGTCCTGGGTGGGGATGAAGCCCGGCGGCACCAGCTTGAACACCACGCCGGTGGCCAGCAACAGCACCGCATACACCGCGAACACCGCGCCGCGGCGGCCGAGAATCTTCGACACGCCATGCTCGTACTTCTCCGAGCTGGACTTGAAGAAGCGGTTGAACGGGCGGAACACCCAGCCGAACAGGCGCTCGATCAGGCGGCTGGGGCCGTCCTTCGGCGCGCCGTGCGGCTTGAGCAGGCGCGCGGCCAGCGCCGGCGACAGGGTCAGCGAGTTGATCGCCGAGATCACCGTGGAAATGGCGATGGTCACCGCGAACTGCTTGTAGAACTGGCCGGTGACGCCGGACAGGAACGCCATCGGCACGAACACCGCGCACAGCACCAGGGCGATGGCGATGATCGGCCCGGACACCTCGCGCATGGCCTGGTGCGCGGCAGCGGTCGGCGACAGCCCTTCGGCGATGTTGCGCTCGACGTTCTCCACCACCACGATCGCGTCATCGACCACGATGCCGATTGCCAGCACCAGCCCGAACAGGCTCAGCGTGTTGATCGAGAAGCCCAGCAGGTACAGCGCGGCGAAGGTGCCCACGATCGACACCGGCACCGCGATCAGCGGGATGATCGAGGCGCGCCAGGTCTGCAGGAACAGGATCACCACCAGCACCACCAGCGCGATGGCTTCGAGCAGGGTGGACACCACCGCCTTGATCGAATCGCGCACGAAGATGGTGGTGTCATAGACCGCCTCGTACTTCACGTCGGCCGGGAAGCCCTTCTGCATCTCGTCCATCGTGCCGATCACCGCGTCGCGGATCTCCAGCGCGTTGGCGCCGGGCGCCTGGAAGATGCCGATGCCCACCGCGTTCTTGCCGTCCAGTTGCGAGCGCAGGGTGTAGTCGCCCGCGCCCAGCTCGATGCGGGCCACGTCGGACAGACGCACCACCTCGCCATCGGCGCCGCTCTTGAGCACGATGTCGCCGAACTCCTTTTCAGTCTTCAGCCGGCCCTGGGCGTTGATCAGGGTCAGGAAGCGGCTGTCCGGCATCGGCTCGGCGCCGAGCTGGCCGGCCGAGACCTGCACGTTCTGCTCGCGCATGGCGCGCACCACGTCACCGGCGGTCAGCCCGCGCGAGGCGATGCGGTCCGGGTCCAGCCAGGCGCGCATGGCGTAGTCGCCGCCACCGAAGATCTGCGCGTCACCCACGCCGGGGATGCGGGTCAGCGCGTCCTTGACGTGCAGGCGCGCGTAGTTGCGCAGGTACAGCGTGTCGTACTTGCCGCCGGGCGAGGTCAGGTGCACCACCATCAGGAAGGTCGGCGACTGCTTCTGCGTGGTCACGCCCTGCCGGCGCACGTCCTCGGGCAGGCGCGCCTGCGCCTGCGCCACGCGGTTCTGCACCTTCACCGCGGCATCGTCCGGGTCGGTGCCGGGGCGGAAGGTCACGGTCATCTGCAGCACGCCGTCCGAGCCGGCCACCGACTTGAGGTACATCATGTTCTCGACGCCGTTGATCGCCTCCTCCAGCGGGGTGGCGACGGTCTCGGCGATCACCTTGGGGTTGGCGCCCGGATAGACCGTGCGCACCACCACCGACGGCGGCACCACCTCCGGGTACTCGCCGACCGGCAGGATCGGGATGCTGATCAGGCCGGCGGCGAAGATCACGATCGACAGCACCGCCGCGAAGATCGGCCGGTCGATGAAGAAACGGGAAAAATCCATCTGCGGAATCCTTGGAAAGGCCGGAGCCGGGGTGCAGCCGCCCTGCCCTCGCCCAGTCGGGCGAAGGCGGCGCGGCCGGCGCGGGCGCCGGCGTCAGGCGGGAATACGGGTCAGTTCAGCGCGGCGGTGCGCGGGCCGGCCACCGGCTCGGACTGCATCGCCACCGGCGTGGCCTGCACCGGCATGCCGGGCATGAACACCTTCTGCACGCCATCGACGATCACCCTGTCGCCGGCGGCCAGGCCCTGCTCGACGATGCGCAGGCCCTCGGCGCTGCGGCCGAGGCGGACGTCGCGGCGCTGCGCCTTGCCGTCCTTGTCCACCACGTAGACGTATTTGCGGTCCTGGTCGGTGAGCACCGCCCTGTCGTCGATCAGCAGCGCCTGGAACTCGCCGCTGCCGAGCAGCCGCACGCGCGCGAACAGGCCCGGGGTGAACTGGCGGTCGCGGTTGTCCAGCAACGCGCGCACGCCGATGGTGCCGGTGCTGCGGGTGACCTGGTTGTCGAGGAAATCGACCTTGCCCTCGTGCGGGAAGCCTTCCTCGCCGCTCAGCGCCACCTTCACCGGCAGCGCCTGCTCGCGCGCGCTCGGGCGCTCGCCTTCGCGGGCCATCTGCATGTAGCGCAGGAAGGTGGATTCGTCGGCATCGAAATGGACGTGCACGGTGTCCAGCGACACCAGCGTGGTCAGCACGCTGGCCGCGTCGCCGGCGGTGACCAGGTTGCCGGCGGTGACCAGTGCGCGCCCGGCGCGGCCGTCGATCGGCGCGCGCACCCGGGTGAACTCCAGGTTCAGCCGGGCCGCGTCCAGCGCCGCCTGCGCCGCCTGCACC
>JBASBF010000017.1:0-66978 GCA_049650985.1 Stenotrophomonas sp.
CGCCGCTGCCGCCGCCGCCGGAAGCTCCGGTGGTGGACGTGCCGACGCCGCGTGAGTCGGACATCGTGGTGCCGCCGGCCCCGCCGTCGCCGCCGGCCCCGCCGACCGACATCCAGGCCAGCGTCGACATCTCGTCCAAGAACATGAATCCCCCGCGCTACCCGCCGGCCGCCTTCCGCGCCGGTATCCAGGGCGAGGTGATCCTGATCATTGATGTCGATGCCAACGGCAACGTCACCAATGTGTCTGTCGAGAAGTCCAGCCGTAACCGCGACCTCGATCGCGCCGCAATGGACGCGGCACGCAAGTGGAAGTTCAATCCCTCCACCATCAATGGACAGAAGGCGGCTGGTCGCGTCCGCGTCCCGGTCAACTTTGCGCTGAACTGATCTCCTGGCGGCCCTGCGGCCGCCATCCGGGAACCGTTCGATCCAGCTATACCCTTCAACACCACACACAACAAAGGTAAGCGTCATGCTGCAGGAACTCTTCATCGCCGCTGCTGCCGGGGGCAACGCAAACAACGCGCTCTCGCAGATGGGCTTCGAGCATCTGATCCACGAAATGACCACCAAGCCGGGTGACTTCGCCGTCTCCTGGGTCGTGCTGCTGACCCTGGTGATCATGTCGGCCATGTCCTGGTACTGGACCGTCATCAACATCTTCCGCAGCAGCCGTCTGAAGTCGGCTTCCGACCGCGTGCCGGGCCTGTTCTGGGATGCCGCCAATGCCCAGGACGCCATCCGTGCAATGGAAGAACAGTCGGTCTCCGAGCCGTTCTCCAAGATCGCCCTCGACGCTGCGCAGGCAGCGGCCCACCACCAGCAAGCCGGTGCCGCCGAAACCCTGAGCCGTTCGGAGTTCGTCGACCGTGCCCTGCGCCAGGCCGTGACCCGTGAATCCAACCGCCTGCAGGGCGGCATGATCCTGCTTGCCACCGTCGGTGCAACCGCTCCGTTCGTCGGCCTGCTCGGTACCGTGTGGGGCATCTATGGCGCGCTGATCAAGATCGGTGCCACCGGTTCGGCCTCGATCGACGCCGTTGCCGGCCCGGTGGGTGAAGCGTTGATCATGACTGCCATCGGTCTGTTCGTCGCGATCCCGGCCGTGTTCGCCTTCAACTTCTTCAGCAAGATGAATAGCGCGACCGTCAGCAAGTTCGATACCTTCGCGCACGATCTGCACGACTTCTTCGCCACCGGCTCGCGCGTCCGCTAAGCCGCAGGCAGAGCAGTCCTAGCAACGAGATATAGACGGAGCCCGTTATGGCTTTCAGTAGTGGTAACAGCAGCGGCCCGATGTCCGAGATCAACGTCACGCCCCTCGTGGACGTGATGTTGGTGCTGCTGATCATTTTCATCATCACGGCGCCGCTGATGTCGCACAAGGTCAAGGTCGAGCTTCCCGAGGCCAACCTGAACATCAATCCGGACGATGCCGAAAAGCGCATGGGCCCGATCACGGTGGCGGTCAAGGAAGACGGCACGCTCTACTGGAACGACGAAGAGGTTTCCAGGGAGACCCTGGAGTCGCGTTTCGCCACTGCCGCCCAGCAAACGCCGCAGCCGCCGCTGAACCTGCGTGGTGACAAGACCACCAAGATGAAGGTGATCAACGAGGTCACTCGAATCGCACAGGGCCAAGGCATGCTGGACGTCGGTTTCGTTGCCACCAAAGAAAAGGGGCAATAAGCGATGGCATTCAGTAGTGGTGGAAACAGGGGCCCGATGGCCGACATCAACGTCACGCCCCTTGTGGACGTGATGCTGGTGCTGTTGATCATCTTCATCGTGACCGCGCCGATCATGACCTACCCGATCGCCGTGGACCTGCCGCAGCGCGTGCTCAATCCACCACCGGTGACGCGCGACCCGCCGCCGCCGGTCGATCTGCGGGTGGATGCGAGCAATCAGGTTTACTGGAACAACAGTCCGGTAAACGTGGCTGACCTGCAGCAGAAGATGGAAGAGGAAGTACAGAAGGATCCGACCAACCAGCCGGAACTTCGCATCGACGCCAATCCAGATTCCGAGTACGAGGTGATGGCCAGGATCCTGGCCCAAGCCAAGAACGCTCAGATGAAGAAGATCGGCTTCGTGCAGTAACGCAACACCAAGTCATGACGCGACTGGAAACGCCCCCGCTTGTGCGGGGGCGTTTTTCATGGGTCTTCAGCCGGCCCCGGAAAGCCGGCTCCGAGCGATGGAGTGACCTGCCGTGCGCTGGTTCGAACCGACCCGGACACGGGCGTTGTTGTGAAGAGCGGTTTGCTCCGCTGGGCATGGCCGGGAGAATTCTCGTGCCGGACAAGCTCGGCATCGACGGAATGCTCTTTCGCCGCAATCGGGCGCAGACCAGTTATGGGCAGCTTCAGGCGTCGGGCTTGATGATGTCCAGGTAACGCCCCACCGTGGTTTCCAGGCCGTCGTACAGCGCCTCGCCCATCAGCGCATGGCCGATGGAGACTTCCAGCACGTCGGCTACTTCGGCGAGGAAATGGCCGAGGTTGGCCTGCGATAAATCGTGGCCGGCGTTGACACCGAGGCCGGCCGTTTGCGCGCGGCGCGCGGCGATGGCAAACAGTGCCGCGGCATCTGCCTTGCCGGCGGCGAAGGCCTCGGCATACGGGCCGGTGTAGAGCTCAATGCGGTCGGCGCCGAGTTCGGCGGCGCGGGCGATGTGCGGGTTGCCGGCATCGACGAACAGGCTGACGCGGCAGCCGTAGTCCTTCAGCGCGGCAATCAGCGGCAGCAGGCGGTCGCCATCGCGTTGGAAGTCGAAACCGTGGTCGGAGGTCAGTTGGCCGTCGCCATCGGGTACCAGCGTGGCTTGTGCCGGCCGCGTTTGGTCGCATAGCGGCAGCAGGCCGGGGTAGCCCGGGCGTGGCGGTGCGAATGGATTGCCTTCGATGTTGAATTCGACGTCGTGCTGGCGCGTCAGTTCCGACAGCAGCAGCACGTCGTCGGCGCGGATGTGGCGTTGGTCCGGGCGCGGATGCACGGTGATGCCGTGTGCGCCGGCGCGCAGGCAAGTCATCGCCGCGCGCACCACGTCCGGATCCCCGCCGCCGCGGGAGTTGCGCAGCACGGCGATCTTGTTGACGTTGACACTCAGGCGGGTCATGGCTGCGGCTGTTCTTCGGACGGCGGATGGGAGGAGGCCGGGTTGCTGCCGGAGCGTAGCTGGTCGCGCAGCGCCTGCAATTGCGCCGGGTGCAGCGCACGCGGCGGTGCGGTGAAGACACCACCGGTACGGGCGCGGTAGAGACCGCGGACCCACAGCGACAGACATGCCAGTGCCACCACCAGGCCCAACCACAACAGGCCGGCGTGGCGAGTGGTCAGGGTGAGGAAAAGAGCGCCGATGGCGAACAGCAGGAACAACCAGTGCATGGGGGTACCTCCCGGCAAGGCGGTCAGTTTAACGGCGCAGACGGGTGCGATGCAGCCGTGGCGACGAGCACTCAGAGCAGGGGCGAGGCCAGCCGGGCGAAGGCTTCCGGCAGGCGGTGGCGCCAGAGTGAGTGCTTGCGTTCCGGCTGCACCAGGGTGGCGCTGGCGAATTCCTGCTCCAGCAGGGTTTCCAGCGCGACGCTCAGCTCGCGGTTGTGGTACAGCATCGACAGCTCGAAATTCAGGCGGAAGCTGCGGTGGTCGAAGTTGGCGCTGCCGACGATGCAGGTGTCGTCATCGGCGAGGAAGGCCTTGGTATGCAGCATGCGCGGGCCGTATTCGTAGATTTTCACCCCGGCCTGCAACAGCTCGTCGAAATACGAGCGTGCGGCGAGGGTGACGAACAGCGAATCACTGCGCCGTGGCACCAGCAGGCGGGTGTCGAGCCCGGCCAGCGCGGCCGAGGTCAGCGCCATGCGCGCGGCCTCACCGGGCACGAAGTACGGCGTCACCAGCCATACCCGGCGGTTGGCCTCCTGGATCGCCGCCACGTGCATGCGGTGGATTGCCTCCCATGACGAGTCCGGCCCGGAGATCAGCACCTGTGCCTGGATCGTGCCGTCCTCGCGGCTGGGCATCGGCGACGGGAACAGGTCCTCGCGGTCGAAATGCTCCTTGCCCTGCCCGCTGGCGTAGATCCAATCCTCCAGGAACACCAGTTGCAGGCTGCGCACGACGTGGCCGCTGATGCGCATGTGCAGGTCGCGGTAGGCATCGGCGCGACGGCTTTCGTCTTCGGTGTCGGTGATGTTGATGCCGCCGGTGAACGCCAGCGTACCGTCCACCACCACCAGTTTGCGGTGGGTGCGCAGGTTCAACCACGGCCGCTTGAACGGCTTGAGCAGTTGCCGCGGGTGGAACCAAGCCACTTCAGCGCCGGCATCGAGCAGCGGCCGCAGGAAACGACGCTTGATCTGCGACGACCCCACCGCGTCCAGCAGCAAGCGCACCTTTACCCCCGCCCTCGCACGTTCGACCAGCGCATCGCGCAACGCGGTGCCGGCATGGTCCGGTTCGAAGATGTAGTACTCCAGATTGACGTGGCGCTGCGCGCCGGCCACCGCGTCGAGGATGGCGGCATAGGTGGCCGCGCCATCGACCAGCCAGTCGACATTGGTGGCGCTGCTGGGCGGCAGCCCGGTGGTGGCCTGGCCGACGCGCGCCAGCTCGGTGCATTCGGCGTCCGGCGGGCAGACTGCGCTGTAGGCTTCCATGCCCTGGCGCGAGCGCCCGCGCCGCAACCGCTGGCGGACGATGCGTTGCGGCCCGAACAGATAGAACACGAACAAGCCCAGGTAAGGCAGCGCCGCCAGCGACAGAATCCAGCTCAGCGTTGCCACCGGTTCGCGCTTCTGCAACACGATGTAGCAGGCCAGCAGCAGCAAATAGGCCACATAGGTGGCTGCCAATATCTGCGCCAGGTGTGGAAGGGTGGACACGGTGGCCCACAGGGTGTGCAGGAAGTCGCGCATGCCGGCGATTCTAGCCAGCCCCGGCGTCGGTTTGCGCTATTGAAGCGGACTGGCGGGCGGCGGGTAGCCTGAACGCCGCGTCGCTGCATCTGCGACGGCAGCGCGCTAGCGTGAGCCGATGTCGACCACCATTCCAATCAAGGGGCGCGGAGCCAGCAGCCACCTGCCCGGCCGTTTCGAAACCCGCACACATGAAGCGGTCGATGACGGCTGGATGGCCGAGGAAGCCGAGGAATTCGCCACCCCGCGCCTGCGCACCGACGTGCGCGCCGAAACCGCGCGCAGCATCATCAGCCGCAACACCTCGCCGGACGTGGGTTTCGACCAGTCGGTGAACCCGTACCGCGGTTGTGAACATGGTCTGAATTTCCCATAAGTGTTCACTGAGAAAGTACTTACCAATCATCAACTTGGGAAGGAAAAAGTGAACACTCTCGGTGTCAAAGCTTCGAAAATCGGCCAAACAGCGTCATTCCGCCAGGAAAGGTCGATTGGAGACTGTGAGAGCTAGGCGAAACGTTCTAGAGACCTGCCTCTGTCAGCAACTCAGACATGGTCTTCTCAAGGCCGTTGGCCACACGTTCGAGTGTGGCGAGGGTGACATTCTTCTCGCCACGCTCAATCTTGCTGTAGTAAGCCCGGTGCATCTGGATATGGTCTGCAAAGCCTTCCTGACTGAATCCAAGAGCGACGCGACTTGCCCGGATGACGTCGGCCAAGGCTGCCTGATGCGTATGTTCGACCATACGAACAAGCTTGTGGCTCCAGTACTTTAAAGACTACGCCTTTAAAGGTAGTCTACTTATAAGTACTGGCCTGTATTTTCATGAATTTCTATCTCGTGTGCCCGGAACTGGAATTCACTCTAGAGTTGCCCTTCTCTCCCCTAGGAAGGGAACAAGTGATCAGCCAGGTTCGTCGAATGCAAGAAGACGAAGGACAGTCGAGAAGCTTTGAGTACCGTCTAGCGGAGGAACTCTCGAGGCTCATCCCAGAACTCACCGACTGGGACATCAAGCCCCCGACAGGAGCGCAGATGGCATACGCAGTCTCGCTGTGTGCCCAACTGGGAATTGTGCTCCCAGCAGCTACCCGTCGATCACGGGGCCTAATGCAGACCTTCCTGGCTGAAGCCAAAGCACTTGTTGGCCAACGGGACTAATGGTTGCCCAGCCGCAACCCCCCTGTGGATAAGGTTGGGAATACAACACGTCGCGATGAAGCATGAGGCCTACAGCTAGCTGAATCCCCGCACCTTGCGGTCCCTGTGGTTAGCAATAATACTAACTGCTTACTAAGGGCAGAGGGCGGCATGGAACAGGATGCTCGAAAGGTCCAGGTACCTATCAAAGGCCGAGGCTCCGCCTCACGCGTGCCAAGCCGCTTCGATGCGACGACGACAGTCGGCGTCGATGATGGCTGGGAATCGATCTACGAAGACCTGCAGGAGTTGCCGCGGCTGAGAACTGAGGTGACCGAAGAACGCGCCCGGACTGTGATCAGCCGCAACAACTCCCCCGACGTTGGATTCGGTGCGTCGGTCAATCCCTATAGGGGATGCGAGCACGGATGCGTCTACTGCTTCGCCCGACCTTCCCACAGCTACCTCAGCCTATCGCCAGGGCTGGACTTTGAGACCAAGCTCTTTGCGAAAACCAACGCCGCAGAGCGGTTGCGCAATGAGCTCAGTCGGCCCAATTACCAATGCGCCGCCATTGCCCTGGGCATCAACACGGATGGGTACCAGCCCATCGAAAGGAGTTACCAAATTACCCGCCAATGCCTTGAGCTTCTGGCCGAAACGCGCCACCCCGTGAGCTTCGTGACCAAGAGTGCATTGATCACTCGTGACATCGATCTACTCGCGGCCATGGCTAAGGACCGCCTGGTCACGGTGTACTTCTCAGTCACCACCCTTGATCGAAAGCTATCAGCTAAGCTCGAGCCACGAGCTGCTGCTCCGCACGCACGGCTGAGGGCGATGGAGACACTACATAAGGCCGGCGTGCCTGTTGGTGTACTGGTGGCTCCTGTCATCCCCCGCATCACTGACCACGAACTCGAGGCGATCCTCGAAGAAGCGCACGGCCATGGAGCGCGGGCTGCAGGCTACGTGCTGCTGCGACTACCCAACGAGATCAAGGACATCTGGAAAGAGTGGCTGGAACTGCACTATCCGGACCGGGCAGAACACGTTCTCAGCCTTATGCGCCAGTTGCATGGTGGCAAGGAGTACGACGCCGCATTCGGTACCAGAATGCGAGGCACAGGCCCCTTTGCAGATCTACTGGCCCAAAGGTTCAAGAAGGCGCACAGAAGCTTGGGATTCGCAAAGCTCCCTCCCCTGAACACCCAACTCTTTCAGCCCCCAAGGGAGCTGTCGCCCCAGGGCCAACTATTCTGAGAAATAAGATGGAGCTCACTCCAAGCGCGTTGGCAAGCTGTCTCAAGCCTTGAGATAAGCAAAAGCTAGCCTTGCTGGAAACAACTGCACCGAGAGAATGGCAATGAGCTGGCTGAAGCTGATACGCCTCTACTACCCTGCTGGCCTGGTGGCGACCATCTCCTTCGCATTCGCGATGGTCGTGCATCCCCTTGGCGACAACGCCTTGACCAAAGGCTTCTATCAAATGGCCATGTGGCTACCAATCGCGGGCCTGGCATTTGCCTTCATTCATAGTTTGTGGACATTCCATCGGACTCGCCAAGCGGAACTTGGCACAGGACCGATTTGTCCTCATTGCCGGGGGCCGCTAGGTCCCGAAAAAAGCGGCAGATACAGCCCCCATAGGACTTGCATGGTATGTGGGAAGCACGCAAACGAGCGCCACTACCGCTGATTAAAATCCCTGATCGCGGCTCTATGACAAACGACTGAGAGCTAACGGTGCCACAACCGAAATGAAGAGCCACGCCAAGTATCGAAGTCCTTTGCGCTAAGGGCATGAAGAAGCCCCGGACTATTTGCCTTGCTGCCTGGGCTTTATGAACTGATGTGCTGGCGTTGGCGCGCCTCTAACACGGGGTGGTTCGAAAATGAAAGCGTTTACAGAGTAAATTGGGGCTTGAACCACAATAAATTAGCCCAAAAGATATACATGTCATCACGGAGCGATCACATGGAAGCAACAAGTGACGAAGTGCAGGACGTATCCTCAACCGCTGCGCCGGCAGCAGGTAAAGGTGGGCGGTATCACACGTCCGAGCCAATAAAGAGGCTCGTCTGGACGAGATCGGCGGGACACTGTGAACTCTGCGGGACCGATCTGACTCGCGACTTCCGCGTCGGGGCCGACATGCAGTGGGGTGAAGTAGCCCACATCATGCCAGCCAGCCCCAAAGGTCCCCGAGCCGAATCTAGCCATGATGCCAAGGCGGCAAGTGAGCTGACCAATGACCCGGCTAACCTCATGCTGCTATGTCCCGGCTGCCATGACAAGGCTGACAGAGACGCAGAAGGCTACCCCAAGTCAGACATGACGGGGCTCCACCTTGCTTACCTCGAACGAATCCGCTTAGCCGCAACCGTCCCAGATGCGGGTAGAGCGGTCGGCCTCATTTTTCAAAGCGATCACTTCGTAACGATCAATGACATCTCCGAGCGCGACTTTGCCATGGCGATGTCCGGGGAGGGCTTGGTCGCGTTCGGGGACATCATCAAACATACGCTTAGGCCGCCAGGGGAAGAGGGCCGTAACTCGGACTACTGGCGCCAGGTTCGGGAAGACATTCGCTACAGAATCGATCGCGAACTCCGCCGCCGTGGTGGTCGTTACGGCGACATCCCCACACTCGCGGTGGTTGGCCTAGCAGACATACCCTCACTCGTCGTCCTGGGCCAGACGATCGGGGATCGATCTAACCGCGTCATCTTCTCATCCAATCGTGAGCACGGATTGAAGTGGCCGGACAGTGAGGCACTCCCCCCGGAGTACCGCTTCGTGGAGCCGCCAGCCGGAGATGAAGAGATCGCACTTGTAGTGTCCATCTCCGCAGCAATCCCCGAACGCGATGTACTGGATCGGCTGCCGCGTGCCCGTATTGCAACGTTCACGATGGATGACCCGACCTATACCGCAGTTCGCAATCGTCGCGTGATTCACGCATTCAGGGACGCCTTGCAGATGCGCTTGAGCAAGCTCGAGGCCGCAACTCCTCATCCGATACACCTCTTCATAGCGGCGCCTGCCGCGTTCTGCATTGAACTCGGGGCTCTGATGACTACTGAGCACCAGCACACCTATGTGCTCTACGACCGTGATCGGAACAACGGAGGGCGCTTTGTAGAAACATTGACCATTACACCAGGAGATCGCGCATGACCCTGCTGTCCGACTTCGAATCCAAGCGTGGAAGCTGGGAGTACTTCCTCTTGCGCGCCGCCCGCGAAATATCGTTGTCCGAGCCTCAGTACGAGAAGATCAATGCTAGGTACAAAGTGCTGGAGCGCATTCTCAACGCTGCAGACAGCCCACTGCTGCAAAGTGCCCATATCTTCGTCCAAGGCTCCATTGGCCTGCGGACTACCATCAAGCCAGTGAACGGGGCTCCGGCCGACCTGGGCACAGTTGATGCAGACGCAATCGTATGGCTGCCCAATGCCGGCGGGGCTTCGGCGCAATCAGTGCTCGATGAAATCCATAAACGAATTGAGGAAGGAACGCGGGTCGAAGCGAAAGTAGAGAAGCTCCGTCGAGGGGTCAGGATCGTCTACGCCGACGAAAGCCCGGGATTCCATATCGACATCACGCCTGCACGTGCAATCTCTGGAAACGAAGAAACGCACGGCGAAGGCATGCTCGAAGTGCCTGATCGTGAGATTCAAGCTTGGAAGGCAAGCAGCCCGATCCCGTACCTGGGTTGGCTTCAGCAAGCGTCTGAGCAGCAGATCTCGCTGGAAAGCACTGAGGTTCTGGCCACAAAAGCCATCGCAATGGACGAGGCGACGCTGGCCCCTCTGCCAGACTACGAAAAGTACATCGACAACGACCCGTTGCGCGCTACGATCAAGCTCCTCAAGCGGCATCGAGACGAGTGGGCGATTCGAAACGGCGATGCGTCCCATCGGCCTATCTCTGCGGTCATCACAACGCTCGCTACGCGAGCCTACGAAGAGGTGGCAGCCGATTCCAGCCGCCGCCCGCGGCGCCCGTTGGACGCGATCATCGAGATCGTGACCAACATGAGCAATCACATCCAATACGCCAGCGGTAAGTACCTTGTCTGCAACCCGGCGGACGCGGCAGAGAACTTCGCTGAAAAATGGAACAGGCCAGATGAGGGAATCCGCTACGTCAATGCATTCCGCAAGTGGCATGACGATGCCAAGCACTCGATCTCTCTTGGCTTACAAGAGTTCCCATCTGTCGAGTCCTTCAGTGAAGCGGTTAAAGAACGCTTTGCACTCAGTAGCAACTTCGTGGTTTCGGTGAACAACGACGTTCCTGCCAACTGGACTCTGCCAGGACGCAAGCTTGGTCTCACTCGCAACGTATCGACGATGGGATCGGTCTTCGGCGGGGGCGTCGCAGGTCATCAGGCACAAGAAGGCGCTGGATCGCCTGAACGCCTTGGTTGAGGAAGTCACGGCCCTGGAGCGCGGAATAGCCGCGCTCCAGGCCTATCTCGGTCCAGAAGGCATTGGGTTCCTGCAGCCAATGCCAATGAGACCCGGCGAGGCAGCAAGCTTTCGGCTGCCACTTCCGGTGGACTATGTGGGAGCGCAACGCTGGTTGCGGCTATCCTTCCCGGTCGGATTTCCTCGCAACTCTCTGATTCTCCGCGTGGAACCTTCGCCTTGGCTCGTCTGGCCCCACGCCATGAAGACGGGGTTGTGCCTGCATGGATTTCAGGAGAAGCCCGTCTCCGGTAGCCCGGAGGCGATCGTCACCGACACTTTGCGCCGCTTTGCAAAGATCGTTCAGCTGTCGCTGCCGACATCGAGCTCTGATGCGAGAAGCCGCGAATTCGAGCAAGAGTCCACTTCATACTGGAAGCTGCAACATCACGCATCCGCCCAGAGTGTCAACTTGGTCCAAAGACCGTCAAGCTCAGGGTCGCTCTTTGCTGTAAGTGACCCGCGCCTGGATCAGAGAATTGGCGGAGAGCCCGTCTGGTTAGCCCAAGACCCAGACGCAATCGCCAGCCATCTTGAAACGGTAGTCGGACAGCGGGTCAAGATAAGAGATGCTGCGCGCGCCGGATTTTACGTCAAGCTACAAAGCTACCCCGATATTAAAGCTCCGGCACCAAGCGAGCTGTTCAAATGGCTGCGACCTCATCTCGCAAGTGACGACTACGCGCGGTTGTTATTCTGGTTTGGTGAGACCAGTCCCATTGCCAGTCGCTGGGTTGCTCTTGAACTGCCAGGTGACGCCGGTGCACCGATCTACTGCTTGACCCTGCGGGATCGCTCACTCGCAAGAAACAAGCCAGTCAAATTAGGAGTTCGGGCGGGGCGTAGAGTGACATCAAAAGCGTCAAATCCAGACATCACTCTGAGTCACTCTGCGATCAACATTCTTGATCGCGCGGAGATCCTGTCGCGCGACCGAACCCCGAAACTTGACTCGCTCTCCAAGGCGCGCGTCATTGTAGTCGGGCAAGGTTCACTTGGAGCGCCCGTCGCGCTTCATCTGGCGAGGTCAGGTGTGGGACACCTAACGCTGATCGATCCCGATGAACTCACCGCCAGCAACCTTGGGCGGCACGTTCTCGGTGCCAGCGATCTGGGTAGGAACAAGGCAGAAGCAATGTGCGACCGCCTACGGTCAGACGTTCCGATCGTCTCTATCAAGGCAATTCCAACATACGTTGAACTGGCTCTCGTCAAGAATCACGCGGACTTCCAGAAGGCGGATCTCATCATCGTGACCAGCGCGGACTGGGAGTCAGAAGAAATGCTGTGGCGGGCTAAGAGCGTAGGAGCCCCTTGGAAGTTGATTCAGGCCTGGAGCGAGCCGCATGCTCTTGTTGGTCATGCATTAGTCGCTGCGGACGTTGAAGCAGATGCTAGGTCGCTGTTCGAGGACAACGGGAGATTCCGACACAAGTTCACCAACTGGAACGGAGGCGACAGCGTACCGCTACCTGCCTGTGGACAGAGCTTCATACCCGGCGGTGGGCTTGGAGTGAGTGCAATCGCTTCGATGGTTGCCGCCGAAGCAATCGAACAGCTGACATCCAGCTCGACCGAGCCACTTTGGATAAGCCGTATCAGCAACCCACAGAGGGCTTCAGAACTGGAGGGACAGTACGTTGGCCCCAAACTATCCAGTGGGGCGACTGAGATGACTCTGAAACGAGCATGGCCTGGGACTGCCCCCAATGCCTGAGTCTCTGTGGCAATGGGAGTGGCCTTCCGTTGATGGGGCTCTACTGGTAACTGGAAAGCTACTGAACACCCTGGCCATGCACCGGCAGCGCGCATGGCATAGCGAGCGGGGTGGACAGCTATTCGTGGATCCAAACGACGCCCGTGGTCTAGTTCTTGCCGTTGCCACGCCTCCCCACGTTGATGACCGGGCTGGTTGGACTTGGTTGGAGCTGGATCCCGAGCGATGCCGCCAGGAGATCCGAGTCCAGAACGAGGCAGGACTCCGATTGGTAGGACACTGGCACACACATCCCCAAAAAGTTCCTCGGATCTCGCCTACGGATGTGAGGAGTGTCGCGCAGTTCGCAAAAAAGAATGGGCTTATCGCTAGCCCCTTGGCAGTGATTGTGGGGCAATCAAAGGAACCAGACGGAATCCAAGCCTGGATACATCGAGACGGAGTTCTGATCCAGGCACAGAAGCGGCTGCTGAGAGGCGATTCAACTCTGGCTAGCTCTTAGCTCTTGGAGTCGAAGGAACAGTTCGGCTTGATACCGCGCATCGTCGAGGGCGTTGTGCGTCCCTGAGAGCTCTGGATGAAGTAGCTTCGCCATTTGGCTGGATTTGGTCTGGTCCCAACGGCATCCCACTACTCCCATGTAGAGCGCCTTGATGTCTAGAGCAGCAAATCCAAATGGATTGGTTCCACAGTACTTGTGGAAGTAGTAGTTAACGAAGGACCAGTCAAACGCTGCGTTAAGGCCAACGAAGACCGGCTTCTGACCTTGCGTACAGGAATCTGACAACCAATTGCCAAAGTCTTGCATGGCTGCACTTGGTTCAATGCCACTGAGTGTCAGCTCATCGATATTAAATCCTGTGACAGCAAGTGCCTCCGAATCATGCCGCGTACCTTCTGGCTTCAGCTCAATGTAGAACGTCGTTTCAGGTCGATCCACAAGAACCGCACCAATAGAGAGCAGGCTGAACTCGCCGGGTATGGGTCCGGAAGCTTCAATATCAACGGAAACAAAGAGCTCAGGAATGGTCATATGGAAACTCCACGATCTACGTTGTGAGAATCAGAAGGGAAGACTCGAAACCATGCATTGTGGGAACACCGCACCAACCGTTTAGCAACAGGCTAAGAGTAGTGCCAAATGCTCAGACTCACGCCAATTGTGTGTCTATTTCCTTACAACCGCAGGAGTAGAACATGCCAAAGCAAGTCAGATCGCTATCCATCTATCGAGCCACAATTGAACGGCTACAACAGTTTCGGCTGCTTAGCCCACCGGTGACAAAGCAAGAAGCACTGCTTCTGGGGTTTGAGAAAATTCCTGCAGAGGGTGCTTCCATCGTGCCGAGTGCCCAAGGCCCCGCTACGCTGTTCAATGCCCGTGGAAGAGAGGTCATAAGAAGGGATCTTCCTATGATCAGCAAGTCTCGAATGATCAATACTTCTTGGAAGGACTGGCACGGGCACACCCATCACGGGACGCAGACAAGATCCTATGACACCTATCCCAGGGAGCACATCGCCCCTCCTGGGGAGTACCTCACGGCAGTGAAGTCTGCAGGTGGAATCGCGATGGCAACGAGGGTAGTTGATCGAACAGAGCCGGAAGAAGCAATCGTAAATTTGCTCAACCTCTACTTGGAGTGCTTCCCCCGTTTTGACATCGTTGACCCCCAGTTAGCCGTACCTCTAAGGATTCAAAAGATCAATTGGCGGATTCTTCCACCTGGGGCCTTTCCATTCGCAAGGGCCATGGAGGTCTTGGAAGGCTATCTGGAGCAGCTGTCGGATACCGATCGCGAGACAGCCACAGCCCGCATACGAACAATCACACGGCACGAGCCTGACTTCCTGGCAGTTGGGCTTGGCGGGTTCAGCGACTACATCGTCTTCGGATTCACACGCAAGCGTAGGTTTGTTTTCGAGAGTCCAGAAGTCGGGAACGCGACCTACATTTTTAGAAATGAGTGGGAAGAAGTGTCACAGCTAACCAAGCGCGAGATCCTTCAAGAGAATCTGCAGGAGGCGAGGATCATCCACACGGCACGTTGGTCTCTGGAAATATCAGAGGCGATTCAGCGACGATGATCGCAATCCAGGTCAATCTTGGGTGATGCCTCAGGCGGACAACGGCACTAGACGTACTGCTCACGATGTCTGCCCTGCGGCGTCGTGAGCGACCCCACATCAATCGTCACGTGACAGCGCGGACAAGCAAAAACTCTGCGCACTGGAATGCCTATTCATTATGAATAGAGGATCTCCTTAGCGAAAATATCCATACTTAAAGGTACGCGCTAAGTGCATGAAGCATAAGTGTAATAAACGCAATTGAATAGCATTAGCATGTGAAGCGTACCAGTAGGCTCACGCACTTGCATTCCGATTTCGGAGTGGTAGGTTCCACGCCCATGAAGACCTACGACGCCGAAATCAGGGTGGTCAGGAACAACGAGGGCAAGAGTCCTGGTTCAAACGGAGGACTCTGGGGTAGTCCTTTACCGAATCACTTCTGCTTCTTGACCAGCCGAACTGACGGGAAAGTCATAGAGCCGGCGTTCGACTTCATGTGTGCCACCTACCTGACCAGGGCGGCGAAGCCGTGCCTGAAAGGGGGGAGGAACACTGCGCCAACCATCCTGGCTGACATGGCCGACTTCCATCACTACATGGACGCCTCGGGCATCAGGGTGGCCGATATCTCGTCCGCACACTTGAGGGGCTATGCCACAGACCTCTGTCACTCGAAGTCCGCAGCTACAGGAAAGAACTTGTCCGCGAGCACAGTTAATCGTCGCTGGTCGACGCTTACCAAGTTCATCCTCTACTGCATGCGGCGTGGATATCTGAAGAACGTGATCCCTACCGGCGAGCGAGACACAAAACGCGGAAAGTTCACCTATCTCGACGTTGACGCAGGCATCTCCGGATCAGGCAGCAACCTGCTCATCACTGCGCTTGACCCCCAAACCTTAGACCACTTGTTTGAGGAATTGGGGCCTCCTGTGAAGGAAATAGTTGATCAGACGGTAGTTCTCTGCCACGCCGCAACCACTGACCGACTTATGGCTGAGGTCTGCTTGCACACGGGCCTCAGACGAGCCGAAGTCTGCAATCTAAAGCTCACCGATGTTGAGACCATGCCGCTCGATCAGCTGGACCCAGTGTCGGAGCTTCCGGTGGTGATAGTGGGCAAGGGGAACAAGGCGAGAAACGTCCCGTTTCCTGTCTGGCTGCTCGGCGCGATCAACCTATACGTCAATACAGCGCGAGTGATTGCAATGGCGAAAAGGCAAGCGTTGATGTCCGAACCTGATCATGGCTACGTGTTCGTGCACCAGGTCGGAAATGCACGCTACATCGGCAGCCGCGTGTCCGAGCAGACATTCGATCGTCACTTTGCCCAAGGCCGTGAACGGTTCCTAATGAAGCTGGCAAAACTTGAGAACAATGCCTACTACAGGATGGCTGTAGCAGAGGCAATCACAGTTCATTCGCTTCGGCACACGTTCGCAATCATCAAGTACATCAGCCGCAGGCTCAGCGGCGACACGCAACCGAGCAAGTACGTTGCCTCCATCCTCGGACATGCTTCGGTAGAGACCACCGAAAACATCTATCTGAATAGTGCTGTGACATACGAGAGCAAGATTCGCGAGCGCATCCGGATGCTCAACGAGCAAAGGCCTCACATGCAGCTCGGTCAGCCTAAAGCGCATCCTGGTACCTAAGTTCACTTGGGAAAGGCTCAGTTATGGACCGACGCAAGAAGCGGATGCGACCAGAAAAACAACCAGATGCACCGAGTGAGCAGAAGAACTGGTGGTTCAAAAGAGCACCCCGAGTGCTGGAAGTTCACTTCGACAACAGAGACGGGTCACGGACCAAGATCAACCTCTCAAGTTGGCTAGCCATTGGCCCGCTGTGTGATTCTCTCGCCACGGCATTTGCCAACACACAAGCAGACAAGCAGCAGGCTGGCAGGTACTCCGCCGCGGGAAACTTCAAGCAGGCGGCACTAAAGTACTTTCTGGCACAAGAACCGCACTTCAAAACTCCCGATGAGGTGCCAGCAAACTTCATCACTCAAATAAAGCAAGATCTTGATAAGTCTGATCCCAGAACTAACAAGATCCTGAGCCAGAGCACCAGAACTAACTACCTGAAGGCAATCGTTCTCTTGGTGCCAGAACTCATTCGCCTCGACAGCCGGTGGAGTCACATTGAGGTCCCGCGGTATGCAGTTGCTAAAACAAAGAGCAGCTCAGCGACAAAGACCCTGGACGCGGATGGCATGACCGAGACACTCCTCGTCGCAGCAAAGGACTGCGTACGACTTATGAAGGAGGTCTGGCCTAGGCTGGCAACTGTGCGAAATGCGCTATCAGACCTGAAAGCTGGCAATCACGTGCCGATCAATAGCCCTGAGGCCCAAGTGGCTCGCGTGCTCTTCGACAACAAAGGCAACTTCCCCGCACCAATGAATCTCGGTAGGAATACCGGCAGCTGGAGCAAAGAATACAGGACGTACCAAGCCTATCGGAGCCTCGCCTACCCGCTCGGAGGTGAGCTGACGCCACTCTATCTGTTGCTCCTCTCGCATACGGGGTGGAATGGCCAAGTACTGAACTGTCTGGAACTAGGCGGTATTCAGTTTGTGGAGGTGCTGGGAGCTGAAAGGATCCACTTGCAGTCAGTGAAGCGTCGTGGTGGTTCCAGGGGCCGACCAGGTACTAGAAGTACCATCCAGTGGGCCGCAAACACTAGTAACAACTCGCTGTCCGTCAACAACATCATCAGCTTCCTGCTCGAATGGACAATGCTTCTACGCGACTACGCTGCCGAGCCTCTAGGTAGGGATCTGTTCCTCCACGTGGTGTCCGAAGGTGGCCGCAACGAAGTACCAGGACTTCGCATTGACTCCTACGCGGGACGGCTCGACAACGTACCAACTCGGGTTACCAACTACATCATGGTGTACTGCAAGAGCAAAGGAATTCCGTACTGCGGCGCATCAGCACTCAGAATGGGAATGGCAGAGCTGATTGACAAAGCTACAAACGGAGATGCGGTACAGCTTAAGAACCTCCTGGGCCACCGACTCATAGACACCGGGCAGGACCACTACCGAACAGTGGCCATGCTGCAGCGGAGTAAGGAAAATATGGCAGGTGCAATAGCCGCGCATCAGCGATGGATTACCTCTCAAGGGAAGGTTGACACGCGCTCAAAGCCCAGTGCCAGAGACTCCACTGCAGCCACGCCAGGATTCACCTGCCTTGATGCGTTTCACAGCCCTATTGGTGGCCAAGTCGAAGGGCGACTGTGCACCGCCTATGGCATGTGCCCATCCTGTCCTCTGGCAGGCTCAGATACCGATGAACCTTACGCATTCGCTAGAGCGCTTCAGCTTAAAGAAGAGTACGAATGCGCCCGCGGACGGTTGGGGATCGGGATTTGGAGGTGCAAGTTCCAACGCCCATACAATGCCCTTATCACCCGCTGGATCCCCAACCTCGACTCAACCGAGAACCGAGAACAGGCTGTCCTCGTGACGCTGAGTGCGCTGCCCGCTCTCGAGTAGCGACAGCGATGAGCTAGCCCAAAGTGGAGTCTGACCATGGCAACGATTCGGAGATCAACAAAGCCTGATGATGAGGTCGCCTCAGGCAACTGGACGTTCGCGAGAGACATAGAAGGCCAGCAGAACGAGAAGGTCATCCTGGACTGGAGCTTCGAGGTGCCTGGAGGTGGTCGCTTCACCGATCAAGCGCACGCAACACTTCATAAGCAGATGACCTTCTACCTGCGGTCAGCTCTCGACAATGGTGTGCTTTCCGTTGGATCACTTCCCGCGACCATGATGAGCATCAGAGAGATTGCCGTTTACATGATCCGGCGAAAGATAGACTCATTTGTAAGCCTCACCTCTTTCCACAGCTGGGACTTCATTGATCACTTGGAGAACCAGTACTTGGAAGGTAGCTTCGATGAAGGGAGACCCAGGGACTGGAGCTACGCCACGGCCTACAAGCTGCTGCGACCGCTCGCGCAAATCTATGAGCTTAAGACGAAGTACAAAGAAGCCGGAATCGACTGTCTGCCAGAGGCGCCCTTCGATGGGAAGTCCGCCAATCGAGTAGTCGAGATTGACCTGGGTCTGAAGAAGGGGGGCGGGCTGGCACCAATACCAGATGACGTTGCCGTTCCGTTGCTAAGCAGAGCTTGGGAATGGATTCGCTATGGCCTTGATGATGTGATCAAGATCCAGAACCACTTCCTCCAGAGAAGGCCCCAGATGCCTGAAAGAGGACCAGCGAGGGTGAAAGCCTTCGAGCATCTCAGCGAGGAACTTCGCGACTACAAAATGGCCATCGTGCCCGATACCGGCCTGCCATGGCACGCACCGCTTCATCCACGGACAAGAGTCGATGAGGAAGGAACAGTAGTTGAAGTTAGCACAGTGCAGAGCGTGCGCCGGCTCGTCATGAACACCGTTGCCGCGGCCACAATCTGCATCCAGGGGTGCGTTGGCCTCAGATCGCATGAGCTGATTGGCCTAAAGATCAGTCATGTGAACGACCCGCTTGATGGCCTCGTTACGATCCATCAGTCCTCTGACGGACTGATGGACATCTTCATGATCAATGGAGTGTCGGCAAAGGGGAAGAAGACTGATCACGCATGGACCGCAGGTTTGAGGCCCTCCGGTACGGACTATGAACCCATACCAATAGCGGCGCTTGAGGCGTTGTGTCGTGTGCTTGAACCGTGGAGACTGCTCAAGGGGGAAGGAACCAAAGACCTTCTGCTCAGCTTCTCCGAAGCCAAGTCATTGCCTTCCCATGCGAAGCATCTGGGTCGGTTCACGGCAATGCGCATCGCTGCATTGCAGAGAGAGTTTGCAGCTGAGCTACTAGTGTCAAAGTACGGGCTGAGCGCACAGGACGCATGGCATAGAACTAGGAGCATTCGGCCTCTTCGCTGGAGGAAGACGTTTGCCCACTACATCTACAGGACAAAGCCTGAGCTGCTCGGTGCGCTTCGCGATCACTACCGCCATATGAGCGAGCGAATCACCGAGACGGGCTACATCGGAAGCGATGCAGCGCTGCTTGAAGACCTGCAGGGAGAACGGACGCTGGAAGCGGGGCAGTTCTTCCTCGAGGTCATGACAGGTCACGCTGTGGCGGCCGGCCCTGCGAAGAAGCTAATCGCCAAGCACGCAAGTGAGCTAGCGAGCTCGATCAACAGCATGGATGGTGACACCGCCATAGACAAGGCACTAGCGCTCGTCAGAATTTCGGGCTTTGAGATGTGGACGGGAACCTACGCTAGCTGCCTGATCAACATCCTTCCTGCCGAGTCTGCCTGTAATCCGCATGCGGACTTGCTGACAGGCTGGCGTCAACCAGACTTTGGGGTTCGATCCCCTACGTTGTGTGCCTCATGCCGCTGTTGTTTGATTCTTCCTGAACACCGAGAGTTCTGGCAACGTCGCATGAAGGAAAACCAGGCGATTGTTGCCGAGGAGAAGCGACTGGGTGGGGTTAGATCCGGGCGCTCCATTGCGGAGCGTCGGGTTGCGCAGAGCCAATCTATACTCAGGCATCTAAGGGAGGCTACCGCTTCCGAGTCCGACGATTGACGCGGAAAGGCGTAACCGTATCGTCCTCTTCCGATCGAGCCTTCAGCCTGCTAAGCCGAAGTTGGAGTGACGCATTGTGCACCTGCGTCAGATGAAGCAGTCGTCTCAGCCGACGACTCTCCGCCTTTTCCTCAAGAAGCTGTGCGCTGAGGCCGCGATTGGCTTCGGCCTTCGATGCCTCCCTAATTGCCTTCCATTGGCCTGAGTAGCGAGAGTTGGAAGAGCCAAAATTGGACCTGCTAACCCCGGATTCCCTCTCAACTCCCTTGACGGAGACAAGGCGTTGCCCAGCCAATAGCTTTGCAACATTCGCTGGATGCTCAGGCGTCTTCTGCACCAGCCGCGCTAGACCGGCCGTGATTCGTGCTTCGGTGGAAAGACCATTCTTCATGTGAACTCCCTAAGGCCGTTGACTATGCCGGAGCCCATGCCTTAGTACGATTGTAGGTACGGGAGTAGGAAAACGGAGCCTAGGCTCCTTCCGTAGTGAATTTGCGCTCATGCTGGGGAGAAAACAACACTGGGCTGTTCAGCTATTCGGAAATTTGCCTCGTGCACCGAATTCCAATCTCAATCAGCATCTTCAAGGGAAACAAGAACGCCTAGCTGGTCACTATGCCCTTCCTGTACCGAGCATCGCTTTGTACTGAAAGCTGGGGTGAAGAGAGCCAGATCCGCAGACGTCTTCCCCGCTCAGACCAGTTGGTTTCAACTGCGAGGGAGATAGCCTACCAGTAGGCTCACGGCTTGGGCGTGCCACTAGGCTCACGCAATGGACAGGCTTGCTTGTAAACGGCAATGTAGGCATACGTAATCACTATAGAGAATCCCATGAGGCCGACCATCTTGGCGTTGGACCTGGAAGGAACGCTGATCTCCAATGCCATAAGCCAGATTCCCAGGCCTGGTCTCTTTCTGTTTCTGGAGAACGTACGTGCTCAGTTCGAAGAGCTCGTCATGTTTACGACCGTACCGGAGCCCCTTACGCACAGTATTGCTGGGCTGTTGGTTCGTGAAGGCAGCGTGCCAGAGTGGTTCTCTCAACTCCCGTACGTTCAATGGTCGGGCAAGACTAAGGACTTGTCGTACGTCTGTCCTCGCCTTGGATCTGCACTTCTCTTGGACGACTATGGCCCTTACGTGCATCCGGGACAGGAGCAGTTCTGGGTTGAAATTCCGCTGTTTGGATCGCCGTACTCGGACGATGACAAAGGGCTGAATGTCGCCACTGAGCAGCTGAAGGAGAGGCTCTCAACTCTCGGGAACTTGGTGGCTAGCAAAGCGAGACCAGAGCATCTGTAAGTATGCGAGTAATAGTGATGTCGGATCTACACCTGGAGGTCTGGCGCGATGCGCCGGCCGATGCTCAACATCTTGCCAGCACTCTACTGAAGAACCTCAGCTCTAGTTCTCCAGATGCTGTGGTTTTGGCAGGCGACATGGACTTGGGCGATCGCGCGGTGGCATGGGCACAGACCGCGTCTGCTGACATTCCCGCGGTCTATGTCCCCGGAAACAATGAAGCGTCCGGGTAATGTCACCATCTGAGCGATCGATACACGAACGCTAAAGGGCCAGTTGTCGTCAACAGCTTCTGCATCCAACTTGGACGCATTGGTCGAGAAGTCGGATCTATGGATCCATGGTCACGTCCACGACTCGGCGGACTACGGCATTGGCAGCACTAGGGTTGTTTCCTACCCGATGGGCTATCCGGTTCAGTTGCCGGATGGGACCTGGATAACGGAGAACACTAGGTTCGACTCCGCGATGCTCATCGAAGTCTAGCTGTAGGGTATTGATGACACAGCAAGCGTCGACAGGGGACCCAGAAGGCAACTGCACCCGACCACATAGGCATACTCATCCCATCCACTTACTGTGCCCTGGCAAGTCGGGCGACCGCGCCATGCGCAGCTGCACCAGACCGCAGCAGGGGCTATGAACTGGAACATCATCAAGCCCGTGGCACCCTGGGGAGAAAGACAGGCACACGAAGGTAGCCAAGTCTCCTGCATACTGGCGACGCAACACTTCTCTGTTTGATCGAATGAGTCATTGCAAGGAGCTGCTTGTGAGTCATCTGAACTTCTTGAAGAGTGAAATAGATGCGCTAAAGGTCATCGATGCCATGGGCTTGGACGACGCCATTTCGCGCTGTGTCGAGAACCGGAGCCGTCTTGAACTGATCCCGTTTCGCCTTGATCTCTGCGGTGACTATGTTGCTAGACGAGCGCGCGAATTCGACTCTGCACTGCAGGCCTTCGCAGCAGCCAAAGCGCCGAAGAAGACAGAGGCTACGCACTATGCAGCTCTTAAGGCTGGCTCCTCTCTAAGCTCGGCGTTCAGACAGACACAAGTGGCGCTAGAGCAGGAGATTCACGATGCGGAGGTCTTCCGTGTATATGACCACATGATGCCCCCAGACCGTTTGGCAGCAACCATGTCCATACGTATCAGCTATCAGTGGAGAGCTTCAGCTGGCGATGCCTGGACTTCCGGAGAAATCGTCTTCACTCACACCGTAGTCCCCCGGGACAATTACCTCGCTCCAGTCGCAAATCGTAAGCCCAGTGCCGCGGCGCGGGAGAGAAAACTACAAGATGACCTCTATTCGGAATGGGAACATCTTAAGCTGTTGGCGCTATCGAGTCTTAGGAAGCACTTCCGAGACGGCGGGAGCGCTGCCACTGTGCCCAAGGTCTTCCCGGTGGTCTTGGACAGCTACAGCAGTCAGCTCAACAACTACAGTACTGATTTCTGGCGAAAGCATTGAGATCGGCAAGCGCAGATGAAGAACCTGTGTTCTCGCTGATACTTCCGTCAGGCCGATGCATGTACCGGCGCGCAGCCGTGGTGAACATGGACACTCTTGATCCCAAGCTACAGATTCAGTCAGATGCCGCAGCCCAACGCGAAGCACTCGCCGCAGAATGGCTCAGCGGCGCGCAGGTGAGCGCCAGGCTCGGTCTGATATCCCCTCATGGCGACAACGATGCAACTCAGCTACGTCGCCAAGGAAAACTGCTGGCCGTTTACATGGCGCAGCCGGTACCCTGCTACCGCTATCCGACCTGGCAGTTCAGAGCTGAAGGCCTGCCCATAGACGGATTGGCTGACATCTTGAGAGTGCTGCGTAACTTGGGGTCCTTCGAGCGCGAGCCAGACGGGCTGGCTCGCACAACTGGATGGGGTGAGGTCGAGTGGTTCCTGTCCCCGCATGCCTTGCTCGACGAAAGAAGTCCGGCCGAAGAGCTGGCGATAAGTCCGGAAAGAGTCTTGCAGGCAGCTCGTACAGAGCTGGAGTGCGAAGGCTGACCACGCTGCCCGTCAGCCGCCAATGGGCCGTATCACTACTGCTGCCAATCGGACGCGAGTTGCAGAGTCTTCTGTCCACCCGCGGACACCGGTTCGTCCAGATCGCCGATTGGCGTGCATCTTGACCTCAAAGGTCTCTTAGCCGTAGTTCTCTGACAACATCAAGCGGTCGGGTGAGCGCATTGCGCCAAAACGATATCGACGGTTCTGTGTGAGCACGTGGCCGCTCTCCAAGTTGCGGACGCAGCGGTTGCTCTTGGCTGGAGTGCTGATCAGCGCCGCACCACACAACAACACAGTGCCGATCTTCGGCAGCAGGCAATCCCTCAAACGAGCTCAGGACGGTTTCCCGCCCATCAGTGGTTGCGCAATCAACTGACGTAACGGACAAGATGGCAAGTGGAGCAGCTAGTGGCGCTTTCAGAGCAAACATCTGCCAGTTGGGTTCCCAGTAGGATTTTGACTTTAGGTTGATGTCCCCTTCTGGCCGACAGCGGACTTCGCTGAGAGAAGCTAATTGGCCTGAAAAGCTGAATACGCTTCAGCTCATCTCTGCCCGGCTAGAGGTGGTGCTAGGATTCGGCCATGGACATCGGTCGGACAACCTTAACCGTCGGCGTGGCCATAGTCGCAGTTTCCTGCGGCGGGTCCCAGGGGCGCTGGACTGCTTTTGTCTATCCGCCGGACGCATCTACTCAGGAAGTCCGACACGCCGTTTATGGCGACTACGACACCTTCGAACGTTGCCAGGCAGCTGCAGTAGCTGCCCTCAGAGACAAGCCTCCAGTGCCCGGGTCGGAGGATGTAGGCTCTTACGAATGTGGGCGCGCGTGTCGATATGACGTCGACATGGACATGTACGTCTGCGATCAAACTCGCAAGTAGGTGGCTCCGTGCTCGCCGCCCGCCTGGTGCCTTGGTCAGCCTGTCCAGCGAGTGTGAAGTTGATCGATGACAAACCGGTGGCGGTGAGTGCCATCCGCGTCGCGGTGTGCCAAGAGGTGCGGGTCGTCCTCAGCAAGATGTTCGTGCTGATGCGCTATCTCCTCAGGATCGTGCGCCGGCCATCTGCGCCACGCGGCGACCAGACCGAGTGCAGCCAGAATCCCCAAGGCGGCCAAGGCAACATGCAGGCCGTAGCGGGCACCAACCCAGCCGGCCAGCGGATAGGCGATCAACCAGCAAACGTGTGATAGGGAAAATTGGGCGGCGAAGAGGAATGGCAGATCGGCGGACTCAGCCGAACGTCGCAGCAGCCGTCCGCCGGGCGTAACCAGACCGGCATACGCCATGCCCAACAGCGACCAGGTCGGAATGACCGCCGCCCATCCAACTTTTCCTTTCAGGGCAAACCAGACGCCGAGGAAGGTGATCAGGACAGCTGACATGAACAGCCCTGCAGTCAGCATCACTGTCCTGTCCGAAATGCGGTCCAGAACTCTCGGAAGAAGAAGCGCTACCAGCATGGAGCCGCCGCCGAAGGCCGCCAGCGCCCACGCAACTTGTTCCTCAGCCCCGCCCAGAACGGTACGGACCATGACCACCGTATTGACGAACACCATCGCGCCGCCAGCTGCGGCACAAAGGTTCAATGCAAGCAGGCCCTGCAATCGCGGGGTGCGAAGGTAGATTCGCATTCCATGGATGGCTCGGGCATAGGGACCGTCCTTGGAAGAGACGGAAGCGAGGGCGGGGAATGTGGTGGACGCGACGAGCACCGCCGAGAGGATGAAACCTACCGAGGTACCAGCGAACAGCCCGTGGAAGCTGATGACCGTCAGCAGTGCAGCAGCAAGCGCCGGGCTCAGCAGGCTCTCAAGGTCATATGCCAATCGGGAAAGTGAGAGCGCGCGGGTGTAATCGCGCTCTTCTTTAAGAATTTCGGGGATCGTGGATTGAAACAGCGGCGTGAAGCATGCCGACGCCGACTGCAGCACAGCGATAAGGACATACACCTGCCAGATCTCGGTGACGAAGGGCAGACAAACCGCCACAGCGGCGCGAACCAGGTCGAGTGCGATCAGCACCCGCTTGCGCAGCCGTGCCGGGACCAACGCTCCTGAAACGGGCGCCAAGGCTACGTACACGACCATCTTGATGGCCAGTGCGGTGCCCAGCACCGCGCCCGCCTCGGCGCCCGCCAGGTCATAGGCCAGGAGGGCAAGGGCGACAGTTGCCAAGCCGGTTCCGACGAGTGCGACTATCTGCGCACCAAACAGGCGGCGAAACGTTGGGTGACTCAGTACTTCGAGCATGGGATTGTCCTGATATCAACGTTCTGACGGCACCAACCCGGGTGCCCCCTCTGCCCGGTTTCAGGACAGAGGCGGCGGGCAGGCGGAGTGTACGCCCACCATTGTTCGGGTCGGGGTGACGACCCCGCCGGCATGGCGGGGTCGTTCGCTAAACGCGAATGGATTTACTTCTTTTTCGGTGTTGCCTGCGCTTCGCAACGTTCCTTCAGCGCCTTGGTCTGGGCATCATTGAGGTCCACCTTGAACTTCGAACGGTCGGCCAACTGTTCGCAGGTCGCCGGCTTGGCCTTGGGAGCAGCCGGGGTTGCCGGATCGGCATGAAGCGCCGGATCATGGGCGGACGCTGTGGTGAAAAGGGACATGCTGAGAAGCAGGCCGGCAACTACTGCGCTATGAGTCTTCATGGTGATTCTCCTAGGTTAGGATCGGCGAAGTGCCGGGGTGTTACGGCTGATAGATGTCGGCTTGGTAGCCAATAAGTTCGATGCTCACGGTCACTGGCTTGTCGCCTCGGTTCTGCCAGTACCACCCATGAGTTCCCTCAAATGGCGCGACGAAGGTGCCGCGCGCCTCCCGCTGCGCACCTTCGACGGCGTAGCTGGTCCATGCGCCCTTCACGTCGGGTCGCTCGCCGTGCATATCGACTGCCACGTCCCCGGTTGCCTTCCAGCGGAACAGCATTCCGGTGCCTGCAACCATGTGGGACTTGACCTCTTTTCCCTTGCCCGGCTCCAGCGTGATCGTCATCGCGTCCTGGCGAAGCTCACCGTTGGTGAGCGATACCGCGCCTGGATCAAGCGATTGCCCTTTGTTCGCCCCGAATGCGGCCGCGGCCTTCTCCGCCAAGGCGGCCTCTGCCCCCGATGCTGTTGAGGACGTCGGCGTGGACGGGTCGATGACGGTGCTTCCGCCGTCCGCCAGGGCGGTCAAGCCCAGCGCCCGGCCGATCCCGATGGGATCAAGGCCGTACTCCGCCGGCAGAACGGCCGTGACGAGAAGCGCGCCGGCAATGGCAGCGGCAAGAAGGGTCGACTTCAGCAGGCGGCCAGTGGTGGGAAGTGGTTGATTGGTGGTGATCGACATAATGGGTCTCGTTCAGAAATCAGGAAACGAAGTAGCCGGTGAGCTGCATGCCGATGAGCACGAAGCCGGCCATCATCAAGATGGTGTTAACGCCGTAGGCCTGACGGTTGAAGGACGGCAGTCGACGCCAGAAGCCCATCACAATCAGGATGCCGGCAAGCGCTAGCAGTTGGCCGAGCTCAACGCCCACGTTGAACGCAAGCATGTTGGGGACCAGCCCGTCCGGCGATAGCGAGAAGTCCTGAAGCTTCGTGGCCAGGCCGAAGCCGTGGAAAAAGCCGAAGACAAGGACCGCAATCTTGGTGTTGGGTTGCACGCCGAACCAGCGCTTGAACGCGCCCATGTTGTCCAAGGCCTTGTAGACCACCGACAGGCCGATGATCGCGTCGACCAGATAGGCGTTGACGTGAAAGCCGCCGAGCACGCCGAGCAGCAGCGTCGTGCTGTGACCAATGGCGAACAAGGTGACGTAGATGCTCACGTCCCGCATGCGGTAAAGGAAGAAAATCACCCCGAACAGGAACAGAAGGTGGTCGTATCCAGTCACCATGTGCTTGGCGCCGAGGTAGGTGAACGCGATCAGTTGCCTACCGGTGCTTTCTTCAAGGAAGGCCTGGTCGCCCTCGCTGACACCGTGCGCGAACGCCGCAAACGGCAGGAGGACTGCGGCAAGCATCGAAAGCCATGCAAAGAGCTTGGTGGGGGAAGTCAAAGACGAGTTCCTTGTGCGGAAAGGAGATGGATGATTCATGGGGAGCGACTTTCCAGATCAGGTTTTTCGCGGTGGATCAGTCGATAGAGCGCCGGCAGCACGAGCAGTGTCAGCAGCGTTGAAGAGATGATTCCGCCGATCACCACGGTTGCGAGCGGGCGCTGAACTTCCGCGCCAGCACCGACGTTCAGAGCCATGGGAAGGAAGCCCAGGCTCGCCACCAAGGCCGTCATCAGGACCGGCCGGAGGCGGGTAAGGGCACCTTCGGTGACAGCCCTATGCAGGGGCATGCCCTCTTCTCGCAGGTTCTTGATGAAGCTGATCATTACCAGGCCGTTGAGCACGGCAACGCCCGAAAGCGCGATGAACCCCACGCCTGCGGAGATGGATAAGGGAATGCCGCGCAGCCATAGCGCCACCACGCCTCCGGTTAGCGCGAGTGGCACGCCACTGAACACGATCGCAGCATCCTTTCCTGAGCCGAATGCCATGAACAGCAATCCGAAGATCATTACCAGAACCACTGGCACGACGATGGACAGGCGCTTGCTTGCCGAGATCAACTGCTCAAAGGTGCCGCCGTACTCGATCCAGTAGCCTTCGGGCAGCTGGACTTCTTGTCCGACTTTGCTGCGCAACTCCTCGACAAAGGACCCCAGATCGCGTCCGCGCACATTGCTGGTGATCACCACCCTGCGTTTGCCATTCTCGCGGCTGATCTGGTTGGGACCGGGCGCAATCTCGACCTTGGCCAACTGCCCCAAGGGAACGAAGCTACGCTCCTGGCCGGTGCTCGCCCCTGGCGCGACGGCTACAGGTAGTGACGCCAGTGTTCCGATGTCCTGACGCAGGTTCTCCGGCAGACGAACCACGATGTCGAAGCGGCGATCGCCTTCGAACACCTGGCCGACCGATTCACCTCCCAACGCCACCGAGATGGTCTTTTGCACGTCATCAATGGCTACACCGTATCGTGCAAGTGCATCCAGGTCCGGCGTGATCGTCATCAAGGGCAGACCGGTGACCTGCTCAAGTTTCACGTCGGCCGCTCCTTGGATCCCACTGGCAACGTTCTCCACCTGACTACCGATGGCTGCCAGTTGTTCCAAGTCGTCGCCGTACAGCTTGACGGCAACCTCAGCCCGAACGCCGGCAATGAGCTCGTTCATCCGCATTTGCACGGGCTGAGTGAACTCGTAGTTGTTGCCAGGAATGGCGCGAACCACCTTCTCGAGCTCGGCAACAAGCTGCGCCTTCGGCTTGCGCGGATCAGGCCATTTGTCCCGATCTTTGAGCATGATGAAGGTGTCGGCTACGGAGGGGGGCATGGGGTCGGTCGCCACCTCGGCAGTGCCGATTTTGGCGACGACTTCGTCCACCTCGGGGAACTGCTTGATTGCCGCTTCCAGCTGACGTTGCATGCCGATGGCCTGAGTCAAGCTGGTCCCTGGAATTCGGAGCGCATGCAGTGCGATATCGCCCTCATCCAGGTTCGGAATGAACTCAGTGCCGAGACGGCTTGCAAGCAGGCCCGCCAGGACGGTGAGCACTGCGGCCGAGGCCACCACCACCTTGCGTGCGTTGACGGCTCGCTCAAGCATCGGGCCATACAGCTTGGTAACCCCGCGCATGGCCTTGGTTTCCTTCTCCGAAACCTTCCCCGTTACGAACTGAGCCACAGCGGCCGGCACGAATGTCAGGGACAGCGCCATGGCACCGGTAAGCGCGATGACCACGGTAAGCGCCATCGGGTGGAACATCTTCCCTTCCACGCCGGAGAGGGCAAAGATCGGGATGTAGACCGCCGCGATGATGAAAAGGCCGAACAGGCTTGGCTTGATCACTTCTGCACTGGCACTTGCCGCCAAGGAGAATCGTTCTTCCCGGGTCAACAGACGGCCCAGAAGATGTTGCCGCTCGCCAAAGCGGCGCAGGCAGTTCTCCACGATGATGACCGCCCCATCGACGATCAAGCCAAAATCCAGTGCGCCCAGGCTCATCAGATTCGCGGAGACACGATTCTGAACCATGCCTGTGATCGTCAGCAGCATCGTCAATGGAATGACCGCCGCAGTGATCAGCGCCGCACGAAGATTGCCCAGAAGCAGGAAGAGGACCGCGATGACGAGCAGGGCGCCTTCGAGAAGGTTCTTCTTCACCGTCTCGATGGTCCGGTCCACCAGTTCGGTTCTGTCGTAGACGGCATGCGCCCGCACGCCGTCAGGCAAGGTGGCGTCGATGTCCTTGAGCTTGGCGGCAGTTCGCTGAGCCACGTCTCGGCTGTTTTCACCGATGAGCATGAAGGCCGTGCCAAGGACTACTTCCTTGCCATCTTTGGTTGCCGCGCCTGTGCGAAGTTCGGTGCCTTCTACAACGTCCGCCAGATCGCCAACGCGCAATGGCATGCCATCACGGTTGGCCACAACGATCTTGCGCAAGCCCGCCATGTCGGCCACCTGGCCCGGCACGCGGACCAGGTACTGCTCACCGCTCTTCTCGATGTAGCCGGCGCCCACGTTGGCGTTGCTGCGTGCCACGGCTTCCAGCACGTCCTGCAACGTCAGTCCGTAGGCTTGGAGCTTCTTCGGGTCCGGCGTGATGTGGAACTGGCGAACATAGCCTCCGACGGTGTTGACCTCCGTTACGCCCTTCAAGTGGCGCATCTGCGGTCGGACCACCCAGTCCTGCAGCGTACGAAGCGCCATTGGTGTCCACGTCTCCTCAGCACCCGGCTCAGCCTCCACGGTGTACATGAAGATCTCGCCCAAGCCCGTCGCTACCGGTCCAAGGCTTGGCTTGAGTCCCTCGGGCAATTGGGATGCCGCTTGCTGAAGCCGCTCTGCGACCTGCTGACGGGCGAAGTAGATGTCCGTGCCATCTTCAAACACCACCGTGACCTGAGACAGGCCGTAGCGTGAGATGGAACGGGTGTATTCCAGCTTTGCCAACCCGGCTAACGCTGTTTCGACGGGGAACGTGACCCGTTGCTCGGCCTCCAGCGGTGAGTAGCCGGGAGCTTCGGTGTTGATCTGCACCTGGACATTGGTGATGTCAGGAACGGCGTCGATGGGAAGCTTGCTGTAGTTCCAGATCCCAAGGCCTGAGAAGGCCAGGACCAGAACGAGCACAAGCCATCTGTGCGCGATGGACGCGCGAATGATTCGCTCTAGCATGGGGCGTCCTTAGTGGTCGTGGCTTGCGCCGGACTTTTCGATGTCGGCACGAATCAGGTAGCTCTGCTCGGACACGTAACGGGTGCCTGGCTTCAGTCCTTTCAGAACCTCCACGCGCTCGCCATCGCGCCTACCCAGTTCAAGCATCCGCACCTCATAGCTGTCGCCCACCTGGGCGAACACAACGGTGAAGTCCCGGAAACGCTGAAGGCCCGATTCTTTTACCGTCAAAGGAACCTCCGTTTCCGCGATGACGACCTCGGCGGATACGGCCATTCCCGGTCGCCATCTGCCTTCACCGTTGGCAAGGGCCACGCGTGCCACCACGGTCTGGCCCGCGCTGGCCAGCGGCAGGATGCCCTGCAGCTTTCCCGTTGTTTCCAAACCACCTGTTGCCGAACGGATGGTCACCGCTTGGCCCGGGGACAGGCGCTCGGCGTCGCTTCCCAGCGCACGCAAATCCACCCAGACCTCGGAAAGGTCAGCTATCTCGAACAGCGTGTTGTCGGCAGCGACATCTCCTACCGCCGTATTGCGTGCGAGCACCACGCCACTGAAAGGCGCCGTGACGGAGTAGGTCCGCATGCTGTCATTGCCCTCCACCGTGGCCAGCGTCTGACCGGCCGAGACGCGTTGTCCCATCTCGACCGTCACACTGCGGACCACGCCCGGGAAGCGTCCCTTCACCGCAGCAAAGCGACCGGTGTCGACCGCGACGTTGCCCATAAGCGAGACAGTGTCCCGGATGACCCCTGGTTCGGCGGACTCAACCACGACACCTGCGTCGGCAGCGGCTTTCGGATCTATGGTTGTGCGACCTTCGTACGAGGCGTAGGCCCAGGTGTAGTTCTTCCCACCCACCACTGCATCGGCTTTGACGTCAAAGGAGTGCGGTTCAACCACCTCCCCGTTGCCCACTAGGTAATCGTTCTCTGGAACAAAGCTGAAGTTGTTGACTTCGCCGTCCAGTCGCTTGAGTTGCATCGTCGCTTTGACTTCGCCAGGTGCCAGCGGCTTGTCGTTGCGATAGGCATACAGTCGGAACTGCGGCGGGGTATTGGTTTCGTAAACAGTTACTTCAAGGGCGAAGTCGCCGTCGCGAAGCATGCGCCCGCGATGCGGCCCTCGTTCGTAGTCGCCTGCGGCCGCAGCAGTGGCTTCAGGCTTGTCTCCCTGCGACGGTTCGTTGCCGCCACATGCAGCCAAGGCGAACGGAAGCATGATCAGGAATACGTATCGGTTCATGGGCGGATGTCCAAGGCAGAAGCGGTGAGGCGGTCGGCCTCGACCAGGAGACGGAGATAGCGCGCGGCAGATTCGACTTCCCGTTCGCGAAGGTCGAAGAGCCGCTGCTGCGCTTGGCTGAGTACCAGGAAGGAGAAGCGACCTTCCTCAAAGCCTCTGCGGCTCTGATCAAAGGCCTGCTGGGCCTTTGGCAACTGGCGCTGGCGCACCGACTCCACCTCGGACTGCGCTTGCTTGAGCTGCTGGTAGATGCCAAACAGCTCTTGACGCACCTCCAGCATCTGCGCCTCGCGCCTGTACTTGAGCGAGGTCAGCTCGTAGTCCGCTTCGGCGACGGAGAAATCCGATCGCCGCCGGCTTCCCAACGGGACAGAGATGGACATCACCAGGCCGCTGTCTTTGGTGGCTTCCAGTCGGCGAATGCCGAGGCCAACGCTGACATCCGGCTTGGCGCTGGCCCGGGCGATCTCCCTTCTTGCACCCAGAACCCCGGCCTGGGCCTCCATGGCCCGCTGCTGTGGTGTCGTGGCGAGGCGTAGGCTCAGATCATCGAAATCATCCAAAGAGGGAAGGACCCCGGTATCCCCGGCAACCGAGCCGAAGTCCGGGCTCGGCGCCCCCCACGTGGCGGCAAGTGACATCCGCGCGCCTTCCAGCGCCTGCAACGCCTGCTCCCGCTTCAGCTCGGCATCGAGCAGGGCGATCTCGGCGGCTCTCAGGTCCGAGTCCGGATTACGGGCGGCCGCTACCCAGCGGGCCACTTCACGGCGCATGGCCTGGGCCATTTTGATGCGCTCTTCGGCGTGCTCGACATGCTCTTGGGCGGCCAGCACATCGACGAAGCGCCCCGCAGCCAAGGTGGCAATGGCGATACGGGTGACGTCCGCCTCGCTTCGGGCGGCGTCCACCTCCGCGCCACCGAGCGCTTGGCGCGCTGCCCGCTTCCCACCGAGTTCCAAGACCTTGGAGATGCGGAACGTGGATTCGGCGGCGTCCAGGCCGCTCAGGCCACCTGAGCCTGCCACGTTTTCAAGCTCGCCTCCCAGCACGAGGGGCGTAGGCAACGCCTCCCGGCCCGCACGGCTTCTGACAGCTTCCAGTTGAGCAGCGTCTGCCTGCACGCTGGGATGGGTGCCCAGGGCACGGGCAACCGCATCCTCCAGGCGCAGCACTTCAGCGGCGTGGCCAGGCACGGCCACACCGCAGGCGCCGGCAATAGCCAGCGCCCACAAACTACGTAATTTCACGGAAAATCTCCGACAAATGGTCATGACGACGCGCTGCCGGCCACCATTTGGTGAACAGCGCGCTCAGGCCGCTACAGCGCGGCAGGAGTCGTCAGACGATCGGAGGTCTAAAAGGTGAGCCGTGGTGGCCCAATGGCTCATCAACGGAGCGCAGGCCGGGCAGTAAAGATGCCGGCGGTACAGTAGCCAGGTTCAGATTCGAAAACACCAGCATGCCGGCAAAGCTCACATCGGCCTGGTGAAGGACGCTGTGGACACCTGATGCATGCTTGGGATCTACGTTGTCGCCATTTCCGGGGGTGTGTGAGTGCCCGTGCTCTGCCGTTGCAGCGATGTCGTGCTCGGCAGTGTGGAGCTCGCCCTGCTGGATCACAATCGGCCGAACAACGATGCTCAACAGCATCAGCACGAAGATGCTGAGCTGGATGAGTCGACGGTGGCGGGCCGAGAAGGCGGACATGAAAGGAAGAATAGTCGTACCCGACCTGGGTTGTCGAGAGTCCTGAGTTGCGGGTCGGTGCCTGCTCCGATTACGACTTGGCTCTCGAGGGAGGGTGTCGCTTAAGCCAACTCCGATCAGATCGCCTTGCCTCAGGCGTCGCCGCGCCTGCTGCCGGTTCTGGCCGATAGCGGGTGCCCAGTGAGGATGGTGCCTGCCTCTCGCTCCCTGGGCGATTTACTAGCGGCGGCACGCGGACGTCCGATAAGCGTGCATCCCGAGACGCGGCGAGGCTGGAACTAGGCCTCACTGATCTCTGGAGCGCCGTCCCGCAGGCTCGTTCCAACGTCGAATGGGGCTTGGGTCCTCTCTCAAGCGTTGGGCGATTCCGCGCTGCTTCTGGCATTCAGTCAGACCCTAAACGCACCACTAGGCTCACAGTTGGACTTTCAGATCAAAAGGGCGCAGCGTTCGTTCTCGCCCCAAGGGGCCGTTGATTTCGGAGAGCGCAGGTGAGCAGAACAAGTATCTCCCATCCACTGCAGATTGCGACCTTGCCTGTCGGGATGAACGGCGGTGGGATCGGCGTCACCTTTGCACCGGGAAAACATCAGGACGTCGCAATGACGGGGTCTTGGGCTCGAGACTTGGACATCGACGTAGCGTCGATAGTTGCGTGGGGAGCACAGCATCTGATCACGTTGATTGAGCCGTGGGAGTTCGAGGAGTTACGAATTACATCCTTGGCAGAATGTGCCAAAGCGCACGGCTTGAAGTGGCACGGCCTGCCGATTACGGATGGTGCGGCTCCTGATGCGCGACTGCTTGTGCCATGGCAATCCCTAGGACCTCAGCTCGCAGCCGAGCTCTTGTCCGGACGCAGGATCGTGGTGCACTGCAAAGGAGGCCTGGGCCGGGCGGGGACCGTGGCGTCGATGCTTCTCATTGACACAGGCTACGCTTCGGACGGCATCGATGCGATTGCTAAAGTGCGCTCAGTGCGGCCTGGTGCAGTGGAGACTGCGGAGCAGGAAGAATTCATCCTGAACTGGCCTGCTCGCGGAGCCTCAAGTCTGGGGGGAGCCGCAATGCCCCGCTAACCTACCCTTTACCGCCCTGGGCTGGAATACAAGAGGACGGAACTCCGCAGGTAGTTTGTAGGGAAGCCGCCGTAGGGGACGCAGTGCTGAGCACTTTTCCTCGAACACATATAGTGCTGCTGCTCGTACTGCTTCGCGCGGCCAACCCACGCCTATCTGAATCTGTCGCCGGGGCTGGATTTCGAAACGAAAATTTTCGCCAAGACCAATGCCGCCGAACTGCTGCGCAAGGAACTGGCCAAGCCCGGCTACGTGGTCAAGCCCATCGCGCTCGGCATCAACACCGACGCCTACCAGCCGATCGAACGCAAGCTCGGCATCACTCGGCAACTGATCGAGGTATTGGCCGAAACCCGGCATCCGTTCTCGCTGATCACCAAGAATGCGCTGGTCGAGCGCGACATCGACCTGCTGGCGCCACTGGCCGCGCAGCGGCTGGTCAGCGTGCACTTCTCGGTGACCTCGCTGGACCCGCACCTGTCGGCCAAACTGGAACCGCGCGCCTCGGCACCGCACGCGCGGTTGCGGGCGATGCGGCGGCTGCATGAGGCCGGCATTGCGGTCGGGGTGATGGTGGCGCCGGTGATCCCGTGGATCAACGATGCCGAACTGGAAGCGGTGCTGGAAGCGGCGCGTGATGCCGGCGCACGCAGTGCCGGCTACGTGCTACTGCGCTTGCCGCACGAGGTTGCGCCGCTGTTCCGCGAGTGGCTGCAGGCGCACCACCCGCAGCGCGCCGAGCACGTGATGAGCACCATCGGGCAACTGCGCGGCGGCAAGGATTATGACGGCAGCTTCGGCAAGCGCATGCGTGGCGAAGGCGTGTATGCGCAACTGCTGTCGCGGCGTTTCGCGCTGGCGCGAAAGCGGCTGGGCTTCGACGCTTCGCGCGAGCAGTGGCCGTGGCTGGATTGCAGCCGTTTCATGGCACCGCTGCCGCCGCGCAAGGCTTCGCCGCAGGGGGAGCTGTTCTGACGTGCACAGGGTATGACCCCGTTCTTTCGCGAGCGTCCAAAGTACCCCGCCCCGACCCTCCCCTTCGTGCTGCGCACGAAAGGGAGGGGGTTTATCAGCCTGCGTCGTGTTCGCGGTGGTAGCGGGTGGCCTCGGCCACTTCGTTGCGCGAGCCGAGGAACACCGGCACGCGCTGGTGCAACTGCGTCGGTTGCAGGTCGAGGATGCGCTGGCGGCCGTCGGTGGCCGCGCCGCCAGCCTGTTCGACCAGCATCGCCATCGGGTTGGCTTCATACATCAGCCGCAGCTTGCCGGGCTTGGACGGGTCCTTCCTGTCCCACGGGTAGATGAAGATGCCGCCACGGGTGAGGATGCGGTGCACGTCGGCCACCATCGAGGCGATCCAGCGCATGTTGAAATCCTTGCTGCGCGGGCCTTCACGGCCGGCCAGCAGGTCGCCGACGTAGCCCTGCATCGGCGCTTCCCAGTGGCGCTGGTTGGACATGTTGATGGCGAATTCGCCGGTGTCGGCCGGCACCTGCATGCCGCGCTGGGTCAGCACGAACTCGCCGGTTTCGCGGTCCAGGGTGAAGGCGTGGGTGCCGTGGCCTAGGGTCAGCACCAGCATCGTGCTCGGGCCATAGATGCAGTAGCCGGCGGCCACTTGCCGGGTGCCCGGTTGCAGGAAATGTTCGTCGCCCGGTTGCTCGACCCCCGCCGGTGCGCGCAACACCGAGAAGATGGTGCCGACCGAGACGTTGACGTCGATGTTGGAGCTGCCGTCCAGCGGGTCGAACAGCAGCAGGAAGTCGCCATGCGGGTATTCGGAGGGCACCGGCTGGCTATGGTCCATTTCCTCCGAGGCGCAGGCGGCAAGGTGGCCGCCCCAGGCGTTGGCTTCGAGCAGGATCTCGTTGGAAATCACGTCCAGCTTCTTCTGTGCCTCGCCCTGTACGTTGCCGGTGCCGGCGTCGCCGAGCACACCGCCCAATGCCCCCTTGCTCACCGCGATCGAGATGCTGGTGCAGGCACGCGCCACCACCGCCACCAGTTGCCGCAGGTCGGCGTTGATGCGCCGGGCGTGCTGTTCTTCGATCAGGAAGCGGGTCAACGACGTGCGGGACATGGACGGTACCTTCGGAAAAGGGCCGCCATTGTCGCGGGTTGTCCGGCCTTTTACTAACCGGGGCCAGAAAATGACCCGTTGCGGACAGGGGGCAGCAAAAAGCCCGGGATTACTCCCGGGCTCTCAGGTTCGCCTGCCTCCGGCTCAGCCGCGGCTGACTTCGTAAACCGCCTTGGCCACGTAGTCCAGGTTGTTCTGGCTCAGCGCGGCCACGCAGATGCGGCCGGTGCCGACGGCGTAGATGCCGTAGTCGTCGCGCAGCTTGTCCACCTGTGCCTTGCTCAGGCCCGAGTACGAGAACATGCCGGCCTGCTGCTGGATGAAGCCGAACTCCGGCGCGCCGAGGGCGGCCAGCTTCTGCACCATGCCGGCGCGCAGGGCGTGGATGCGCTCGCGCATTTCGGTCAGTTCTGCTTCCCACATGCCGCGCAGCTCGGCGCTGTTCAGCACGCCGGCCACCAGCGCCGCGCCGTGGGTGGAGGGGCTGGAATAGATGGTGCGGATGATGCGCTTGACCTGCGACTGCACCGCCGTGGTTGCGGCGGCGTTCGGGCCGACCACCGACAGCGCGCCGATGCGCTCGCCATACAGCGAGAACGACTTGGAGTACGAATTGGCGACGATGAAGCTGTCGATGCCGGCCTCGGCGACGATGCGCACCGCCTGGCCGTCGGCCTCGATGCCCTTGTCGAAGCCCTGGTAGGCCATGTCGATGAACGGGAACAACTGACGTTCCTTCATCAGTGCAGCAACCTGTTGCCACTGCTCGGTGCTCAGGTCGGCGCCGGTCGGGTTGTGGCAGCAGGCGTGCAGCAGCACCACGGTGCCCGGCTGCAGCTTCTGCAGGTCGGCGACCATGCCGGCGAAATCCAGGCCGTGGCTGGCGTTGTCGTAATAGGTGTAATCGACCACGTCGAAGCCGGCGGCGGCGAACACCGCGCGGTGGTTTTCCCAGCTCGGGTTGCTGATGGCGACGGTGGCATGCGGCAGCAGCTTGTGCAGCAGGTCGGCGCCCACGCGCAGCGCGCCGCTGCCGCCGATGGTCTGCGAGGTGGCGACGCGGCCGGCGGCGAGCAGTTCCGAACCCTCGCCGAACACCAGCTTGCGGGTGGCCTGGGTATAGGCCGGCAGGCCGTCGATCGGCAGGTAGCCGCGCGGCTTGGCTTCGTTGGCCAGTTGCTGTTCGATCTGCTTGACCGCGCGCAGCAGCGGAATGCGGCCGGCTTCGTCGTAGTAGATGCCGACGCCAAGGTTGACCTTGGTGGCGCGGCTGTCGGCGTTGTAAGCCTCGGTCAGACCCAGGATGGGGTCACCGGGCACCTGTTCCACGTTTGCAAAGAAGGACACGGCGGTACTCGTAGCGGTGGCGGGAGGAGAGAAGTCGGACACGACCGCAGGGTGCGGTCAAACCGGTTCATCCTAACAGGGCTGGCCGCCGTTGGCCGCAGGGTTTCAGGTGGAACCGTCCAGCAGCGACGCGCGCATGCCGGTGATCGGGGATGATGCCGGCATGAAGCGAAGCAAGCGGCTTTTTCCGCTGGTCGGATGGGCGATGGCATTGCCGGCGGTGGCGTTGGCCGGCGCTGCGCCTGCGGTGCTGGACACCGTGCAGGTACAGGCGGCGCGGGTGCACGCCGTCGATGACTTCGACCTGCCCGCCGCGGTGACCACCATCGACCTGGACGGTGGCGGCAATGGTCGTGCTGCGCGGGTATCCGAGGCCATGAACGGCGTGCCGGGCCTGTTGGCGCGCGAGCGGCAGAACCTGGCGCAGGACACGCAGTTGTCGATCCGTGGCTTCGGCGCGCGCTCGACGTTCGGCGTGCGCGGGGTGCGGCTGCTAGCCGATGGCGTGCCGGCGAGCATGCCCGACGGCCAGGGCCAGTTGTCGCACTTCAACCTGCTGGGCGCCGAACGCATTGAAGTGCTGCGTGGTCCGTTCTCGGCGCTGTACGGCAATTCCTCCGGCGGCGTGGTGCAGTTGTGGAGCGGCGACGGCCAGGCGGGCGACCCGTGGCGGCTGCGCGCGACCTGGGGCAGCGATGCCAGCAGCAGCCTCGGCCTGCAACTCAAGGGCCAGGCGGCGGCGATGCACTACAACGTCGCCGCCAGCCACTACCGCACCGATGGTTGGCGCGAACACGGCGCGGCGCGGCGTGAGTCGCTCAACGCGCGGCTGGGTTTCGAACTTGCGCCGGGGCAGCGGCTGGAGCTGCTGTTCAACGTCCTCAACGCGCCGCACGCACAAGACCCCTTGGGCCTGAGCCGCGAACAGCTACGCGCCGATCCGCGCCAGGCCACGGCGGTGGCCACGCAGTACGACACCCGCAAGTCGGTGCGGCAGGCACAGGCCGGTGCGGTGTACACGCTGGAGCGCGCGCGCCAGAGCTGGCGGTGGATGGCCTATGCCGGGCAGCGCACGGTCGAGCAGTTTCTGGCGATCCCGCCCGCAACGCAGGCCAATCCGCTGCATTCGGGCGGGGTGATCGGGCTGGACGGCGGCTACGGCGGCGTGGACGCGCGCTGGGCATGGCATGGCGCACTGGCTGAGCGGCCGCTGGAAGTGGTGATCGGCGTCAACGCCGATCGCCAGCGGCAGCACCGCAGCGGTCACGAGAATTTCGTCGGCGATGCACTGGGCATCAAGGGCCGGCTGCGCCGCGACCAGCGCGACCGCGTCGGCAACTTCGACCAGTTCGCGCAGGCCTGGTGGCAGTTCGCGCCGCGCTGGTCGCTGCTGGCCGGCGCGCGCCACAGCCGGGTGCGCTTCCGTTCCGACGACGGCTACATCGGCGCCGGCAACCCCGACGACAGCGGCCACCGCGAGTATTCGGCCAGCACGCCAGTGGCCGGGCTGGTGTTTCGTGCCAGCGACAACTGGCGCCTGTACGCCTCTACCGGGCGCGGTTTCGAAACGCCTACCTTCAACGAGCTGGGTTATCGCGCCGATGGTGGCGCCGGGCTGGCGCTGGACCTGTCCCCGGCCAGCAGCCGCAATCACGAACTCGGCGCCAAGTGGCGCACGCAGGCCGGCACGCGGTTGGAACTGGCGCTGTTCCGCGCCGACAGCGCCGACGAACTGGCGGTGGCGGCCAACAGTGGCGGCCGCAGCAGCTACCGCAACCTCGGCGCCACCCGCCGCCAGGGCGTGGAACTGGGTTGGTTGCAGCCCATCGGTGAAACCCAGCGGCTGCAACTGGCCTGGACCTGGTTGCAGGCCAGCGTGCGCGAGGGCTACCTGACCTGCACCGGTTCGCCCGCACCCTGCACGGTGCCGCGCAATCCGGTGCTGGCCGGCACCGCGTTGCCGGGCGTGCCGCGCCAGCAATTGTTCACGCGCTGGCACTGGCAACCGGCGCCGTGGCAACTGGCGGTCGAAGCGGTGGCTGCCGCGGCGACTCCCGTCAGCGATCTCGGCGATGCCCGCGCGCCCGGCTACGGGCTGCTGAACCTGGAAGCCGCCCGCCAGTGGCCGACCGCGCATGGCCCGCTGCGGCTGTTCGCGCGCGTGGACAACCTGCTGGACCGGCGTTACATCGGCTCGGTCATCGTCAACGACGGCAACCGGCGCTATTACGAGCCCGGACCGGACCGCGGCTGGACGCTGGGCGTGGAATGGCAGTGGGCGCGTTAGCGCGCGCGGCAGTCCTCAGCCGGGCAGAACCGCCGCCGCGCGCGCCAGCCGTTCGATACCGGCCCAGTCACGCGCCTGCAGCAGCTCGCGCGTGGTCAGCCACGAGCCGCCCACGCACAGCACGTTGGGCAGGTGCAGGAACTGCGAGGCGGTCTGCGCGCTGATGCCACCGGTGGGGCAGAAGCGCACGTCGCCGAACGGGCCGTTCCAGGCCGACAGCATTGCCGCACCGCCGGCCTGCACCGCCGGGAAGAACTTGAAGGTGTCCAACCCGTGTTCCAGCCCGCGCATCAGCTCGGACGAGGTCGCCACGCCGGGCAGGAACGGCAGGTCGACATCACGCGCAGCGGCGTAGAGCCGGTCGGTCGCGCCGGGTGACACCGCAAAACGGCCACCCACGGCCTTGAGCTGCTCCAGTTGCCGCGCATCCAGCACGGTGCCGGCGCCGACCACCGCATCGGGCACGGCCTCGACCATCGCCTTGATCGCCTCCATCGCCTTGGGCGTGCGCAGGGTTACCTCGATCACCGGCAGGCCGCCGCGGAACAGCGCGTGCGCCACCTGCACGGCGTCGTCGATGGCGTCGGGGGTGAACACCGGAATCACCGGCGCCAGTTTCAGGACTGCGCGTACGCGCGGATCAGCGCCGGACATCGAATTTTCCTTCGCCCACCAGGGCCATCACGTCGGCCACGCCGACCGGGTTGAAATCGCCGGGAATGGAATGCTTCAGGCAGCCGGCGGCAAGGCCGAAACAGATCGTTGCCTCGGCGTCGAAACCCTCGATCAGGCCGTGCAGTACGCCGGCAGCGAAGGCATCGCCGCCGCCGATGCGGTCGATGATGTCGGTCAGTTCTTCTTCCGCTGCCACCGCGCGGGTGCCATCGCGGCCGAGCAGCATCGCTCCGAGCGAATGATGGCCGGCGCTGTGCGCCGTGCGCTGGGTGCAGGCCAGATAGTGCAGGCGCGGGAACGCGGCAAATGCCATTGCCGCGGCCGCATCCACCCGCGCCTGCGCGTCGGCCTGGTCAAATTGCCCGCCGAGCACCACGCCGATGTCGCGATAGTCGGCGAACACGATGTGTGCGCAGTCGAACAGATCGCGCAGGATCGCCCTGGCGTCGCCACCCCAGCGCTCCCACAGCTTCGGCCGGAAGTTGCCGTCGAAGGACACCTTGATGCCCATGTCGACCGCCGCGCGCGCGGCCGCCAACGTCGCCTGTGCGGCCTCCGCGCCGAGCGCCGGGCTGATGCCGGACAGGTGCAGCCATTGCACGCCGTGCAGCAGCGCCGGCCAGTCGTAACTGTCGGCACGCGCAGTGGCGAAGGCCGAATCGGCGCGGTCGTAGACCACCTCGCTGGGCCGGTGGCCGGCACCGGTGGTCAGGAAATACAGCCCCATGCGGCCCTCGCTGCGGCGCACGCGCGAGGTATCCACCCCATGCCGGCGCAGTTCGCCGGTCACCGCCGTGCCCAGCGGGTTGTCGGCAACCACGCCAACCATCGCCACGTCATGGCCGAAATGCGCCAGCGACACACCGACATTGGCTTCGGCGCCGCCGCAGTGCGCTTCAAGTGCCGGCGTCTGCAACAACAATTGGTGGCCGGGGGCGCCGAGCCGCAGCAGCAGCTCGCCGAAACATGCAATGCGTGGGGGATTCATCGAGGCTCCTGTCGCAGGTCAAGGCGTGCCGGCATGATGGCATGATAATTTGACCATCGGTGTCATGCGGCTGGAATGTCCCTCGATGCCGGTTGGATACAGTCCCGGAATGTCCCAAAGACAATGGCTTGCGGTGATTTGCATCCCTGCTGCGCTGCAAGATGCCCGCTTCCGGAAGTCCTGCTAGTTTCGGTTTTGACCAGCGGTGTCATTGCCGCGGGCAGCACGATTTCGTATCACATGTTGGCCTTTGGAGAGAGGAAGCACATGTATCCCTACCGCAAGCAGAACAAGACACCGGTTACCTTGCTGGCGCTGTCGATCAGCCTGGCGCTGGCCGGCACCGCTGCCGCCCAGGACGCCGGCTCGGCCGCGACCGAACTGGACACCGTGACCGTCACCGGCTACCGCGCCAGCGTCGAGAAGGCGCTGGACATCAAGCGTGGCGAGGCCGGAATGGTCGATGCCATCGTCGCCGAGGACATCGGCAAGTTCCCGGACAGCAACCTGGCCGAATCGCTGCAGCGCATTCCCGGCGTGGTCATCACCCGTGATGGCGGTGAAGGCCGCCAGATCACCGTTCGCGGCCTCGGCCCGGATTTCACCCGCGTGCGCATCAACGGCATGGAGGCACTGAGCACCGTCGGCAGCAGTGACGGCCAGGGCGGCACCAACCGCAGCCGTGGTTTCGATTTCAACGTGTTCGCCTCGGACCTGTTCTCGCAACTGGTCGCGCGCAAGACCGCCTCGGCCGATGTCGACGAGGGTTCGCTGGGCGCCACCGTCGACCTGCGCACCGCGCGCCCGTTCGACTATGACGGCCTGACCATCGTCGGCAACGCGCAGGCTGCGTACAACGATGCCTCGGAGTCGACGATGCCGCGCTTTGCCGGGTTGATCGCCAACAGTTGGGCCGACGGCAAGTTCGGTGCGCTGCTGTCGGTGGCCTATTCCGAGCGCAAGACCGTGGAAGAAGGCACCGGCACCGTGCGCTGGACCGGTGGCGACAAGAATGGCGGTTTCAATCCGGATTCCGCGTTCACCGATGCGCTGCGCCCGGACGTCTATGCGCCGCGCTTCCCGCGCTACACGCTGATGGAGCACGACCAGAAGCGCCTGGGCGTGACCGGTGCCCTGCAGTTCAAGCCCAGCGACCGCACCAGCTTCAACCTTGATGCGCTGTACTCGAAAATCGACGCCAAGCGCGACGAGAAGTACATCGAGGCCAACGGCCTGAGCAAGTCCGACGCACTGGGCAAGAAGGAAATCCTGGTCAACGATGGCGAGGTGCGCAACGGCGCGCTGGTCTATGCGCAGATGGACAACGTCGATATCCGCGCTGAAAACCGCCATGACGAATGGAGCACGGATTTCTACCAGCTCAGCCTCGACGGCGAACACAAGCTGACCGACAGCTTCACCATCACCGGCAAGATCGGCACCTCGAAGTCCAAGCACGAGAACCCGGTCCAGGCCACGATCATGATGGACAAGCTGAACGTGCAGGGTTACAGCTATGACTATCGCAACAGCCTGACCAAGCCGGTGTTCAACTATGGCGTGAACCCGACCGATCCGAATGGCTGGACCCTGTCCACCATCCGTTTGCGCCAGAACGAGGTCAACAACGAGTTCAACAACGGCCAACTGGAGTTCAACTGGGTGGCCGGCCCGTCGTTTACCCTGACCGGCGGCGTGCAGGCCAAGAACTACAGCTTCGATTCGCTGGAACGCCGCCGTACCGCGAACGAATCTTCCTCGCTGCCGTTCTTTGCCGACGGCACCCGCATCGTGCCGATCGACATGACCGAGCAAGCCAAGCTCGGCGGTTTGAATGGCGCGCCGGGCACCTGGGTGGTGCCGGACTTCGGCAAGATTGCCGGGCAGTTCGACGTCCTCAATGGCGAAGGCATTTATGCGTTGAGCAACTATGCCGCCAGCAACCGCAGCGTCGAAGAGCAGGACCGCAGCGGTTGGTTGATGGGCCAGTTCTCCACCGAGATCGGCTCGATCCCGGTGTACGGCAACATCGGCGTGCGCCACGTCCGCACCAAGCAGGTGTCCTCGGGCATCGCCACCGCCAGCGGCACCCCGGTGGCGACCACGGTCGGGCGTGAATACAACGACACCCTGCCGTCGCTGAACCTGGTGGCCGAGGTTACCCCGGACTTCCTGGTGCGCTTCGCCGCGGCCAAGGTGATGTCGCGTCCGGGCCTGGGCAGCCTGACCCCGGGCGTGACGGTCAACGTCAGCGGCAGCGCGAAAACCGTCAGCGGCGGCAACCCGTTCCTCGATCCGGTGCGTGCCAAGAGCTATGACCTGGGCTTCGAGTGGTACTTCGACGCCGGTGCGATGCTTGGTGCGACGCTGTTCTACAAGGACATCGACAGCTTCATCCAGAACACCCGCGAGAGCCGCACCTATGCCGACGGCGGGCTGCCGGCCAGCCTGCTGGAAGGCCTCAACGCCAGCCCGAGCGACGAGTTCGTGTTCACCGTGCCGATCAACACCCCCGGCGGCAAGTTGCAGGGCATGGAATTCAACTACGTACAGCCGTTCACCTTCCTGCCGGGCTTGTGGTCCAACCTCGGCGCGCAGTTGAACTACACCTACGTCGATTCGGACATCCAGTACCTGCTGTCCTCCGGCGCGGCCGCGCAGAAGGCGGCGATGACCGGGCAGTCGAAGAACTCGTGGAACGCCACGTTGTTCTACGAAGGCGACCGCTTCTCCGGGCGCGTGTCGGGCACCAACCGCAACGACTACCTGATCCAGGTGCCGGGCACCGAGGCCGGGTTCAACAGTGAGGCCAACGGCGTGCATGGCCAGAGCGGCAGCACCATCGTCGATGCCTCGCTGCACTACCGCATCAACGACCGGCTGGAAGTCAGCCTGGAAGGCGCCAACCTGACCAACGAGGCGCAGGAATCGTGGGTGGCCAACCCCTCGGTGTCGCTGCCGCTGGAGTACAGCCAGACCGGCCGCACCTACACCGTGGGCCTGCGCTACAAGTTCTGATCGTGCCGTTGTTGCGGGGCCGGGCCGGTCTCTCTCGCCGGCCCGGCCCCGCTTTGCCCGGTTTTTCCTTCATTGCACGCTGGCGGGCGGCTGGAACCTGGTTCCGCGCCCTGTGCCGCGCTGCCCCTCATCCTGAATCGAATTCCTGTTTGGAACGGAGCCTGTCTCATGGACTACCCGCGTTTCGCTGGAAAGACACCGGTTACCTTGTTGGCCACGGCAATCGCCACGGCCTTGCTGGCACCCGCCGCCTTCGCCCAGAGCAGTGTGCAGGACGGATCTTCGCAACCCGATGCCACCCAGCTCGATGCGGTCACCGTCACCGGTTACCGCCAGAGCCTGCAGAAATCGCTGGATGAAAAGCGCTACACCACCGAACAGGTGGATGCGATCTTCGCCGAGGACATCGGCAAGTTTCCCGACCAGAACCTGGCCGAATCGCTGCAACGCATCGCCGGCGTGTCGATTGATCGTGAAGGTGGCGAAGGCCAGCGCATCTCCATTCGCGGCCTTGGTTCGGACTTCACCCGCGTGCGCCTGAACGGGCTGGAAGCACTTGCCACCGCCGGCAATGGCAGCAGTGGCGTCAACCGCAGCCGCGGTTTCGATTTCAACACCTTCGCCTCGGAACTGTTTTCCCAGGTCAAGGTCAACAAGACCCAGTCGGCACAGATGGACGAAGGTTCGCTGGGTTCGACCGTCGACCTGCGCGGCTCACGCCCCTTCGACTTCGATGGCTTCCGTGCATCGGCCTCGGCACAGGTCGGCTATGGCGAGCTGGCCCGGGAATACGACCCGCGCATCTCCGCATTGATCAGCAACACCTGGGCCGATGGCCGCGTGGGTGCTTTGCTGTCGGCGTCCTACAGCAAGCGCAACGTCTACGAGGAAGGCTACAACCCGGTGCGTTGGGAACATGGCAACCACCGCAATTCCAACCAGTCCAGCGCCAACAACAACGGCACCTACGGCTTCTGCTCGCCGGTGGGCTATGACCCGCAGACTCCGCGCAACCCCCTGTCCAATGAAACCCCGGCCGGTACCGGCAGCCAGGGCAACCAGGACCGCAACAACGGCTGGGGCAGTTACGGCATCAGCGCCACCCATTGCGGCACCGGGCTGGAACGCCCGGCCAACACCCCGGAAAACATTGCCGCCTACGAAACCGCGACCAATGCCTGGCTCCCGCGTTACCCGCGCTACATCCGTACCGCGCATGAGATCGAGCGGTTGGGCGTGACCGGCGCGTTCCAGTTCCGGGTGTCCGACGACACCTTGCTCAGCTTCGACGCAATGTATTCGCAGTTGGACAAGGACCAGCGCGAGGATTCCATCGGTGCCAACCTGCACCGGGCTGCCAACCTCGGCGGCAAGACCCAGATCATCGTGCGCGAGGCCGAAACGGATGCGCAGAACCGCCTGGTCTACGGCGTGTTCGACAACGTCGATTTCCGTACCGAATCGAGCCAGATCCAGGAGTCGACCAAGTTCCAGCAGTACAGCCTGAACCTGGAGCATCATTTCAGTGATGCGGTGAAAGTCGAAGCCGTACTCGGCCATTCCAGTTCGGATTACGAGCGCCCGGTGTTCTCGCTGGTGAGTTTTGACAACAGCAACCTCGACGGCTTCGTGATGGACATGCGCAATGGCGGCAACATGCCCAGCATGACCTTCCCGTTTGCGACCAACGACCCGTCGGCATGGTCGTGGCTGGGCTATGGCGCGGTGCCGGTCAACAGCAACGGCACGGCACGTGGCAGCAACATCAGCGAGGTGCGGTTGAACCCGAGCTATGTCAACAACGCCTTCGACACCGCCAAGATCGACCTGCAATTCAACCTCAACCCGACCTTCACCTTCCGTACCGGCCTTGCCTACAAGGACTACGACATGGAATCGGAGGAGTACCGCCACATCAGCTATGGCCGCCTGGCCCAGGCGCTTCCGGCGGGGGTGAGCGTGGCCGACCTGAGCACCACGCTCGACGGCTTCGGCAAGAACCTCCCCGGCAACGTTCCCGGCAGTTGGCTGGTACCGGATTTCGGCAAGGTTGCCGAGCTGCTGAACATCAACTGCAATTGCGATACCGGCGCGCAGGGCGGCGACTATCGACTGGCCGGGCTGGGCCATTTCGGCTCATCCAACAACAACTTCGAGGTCAACGAGCGCAGTCTCGGCGGCTACCTGCAACTGGATTTCAACACCGAGCTGTGGGGCCGCGGGTTCCGCGGCAACCTCGGCGTGCGCGTGGTCAACACCGACATCACCGCATCGGGTTGGGCGCCGTGCAATGCCGCCAACGCGGTCGACAATTCGGAAAATTGCCAGGCGTTCTTCGGCGTGGCCAGTGCAACGGCAGCGGCCGGTGACCGCTACCTGACGCGCTCGGTGGTCAAACACGACTACCGTGACGTGCTGCCCTCGTTGAACATGGCCTGGGACGTGGCCGGCGACGTGGTGCTGCGTTTCGGTGCCGCCAAGACAATGGCACGGCCAACGCTGGCCTATCTTTCGCCCAGTGTCAGTGGCGGCCCCACCGGCTACTTCGACGATGGCCGCGTGTTCTCGATCAACCTCGGCAACCCCAAACTCGACCCGTTCCGCTCGACCAACTACGACCTGAGCGCGGAGTGGTACTTCGCCGAGGGTGCGTTGCTGTCGGCGGCGCTGTTCTACAAGGACATTGACAGCTACGTGCAGCGCACCCGCTTGCTGACCACCTGGGGTGACATGGGGTACTCGCTGGATCTGCTGCCGGAAGGCTTCACCGCCGCCACGCAGTTCAACGTGCAGAGCTACTACAACACCCCCGGCGGCCCGTTGAAGGGTTACGAACTGAGCTACCAGCAGCCCTTCAGCTTCCTGCCCGGTTTCTGGAGCAAGTTCGGCATCCAGTTGAACTACACCCACGTCGAATCGAGCATCAAGTACATGTTCAGCACGGCGGCCAGCAGCAACACCCAGGTCGTCACCACCTTCACCGACAACGACCTGGTGAACCTGTCGCCGAACTCGTACAACGCCACGCTCTACTACGATGACGGCAAGTTCAGCGCCCGCGCTTCCACCAGCTATCGTGACGGCTACATCGGCGAAATCCTCAGCCGCGAAAACGTCTGGGACCTGGATGGCAACCAGTTGACGACCCCGGACGTGACCGGCAAGCACAGCGTGCGCAATGTGGACTTCAACATGTCCTACAAACTGGGCAAGAAGCTGTCGCTGACCTTCGAGGCGATCAACCTGCTGGATACGGCGGACAAGCGCTACGTGGATTCCTCGTTGCAGATGGCCGACCGCTACACCGTCACCGGCCGCCAGTACTACCTGGGTGCGCGCTATCGCTTCTGAGCTGGCCCGCGCCTGCAACCGGGATGATGACGCCGGGGCCCTTGCCAGAGGCCCCGGTCCATGCAGGGGAAAACGATGAAACAACCGTGGGTGGTGGCCGCATTGTGGTTGGGCATGGCAGGGCTGGCGTTGCCGGCTGCTGCCGGCACCCCACGTACCGAGCCGGAAGCGGAAAACATGCTGTTGCTGCAGACCGCCTCCGGTGGTTGGTCCAAGCAGTACCAAGGCAAGGCGGTGGACTACCGGCACGTGTTCAGTGCGGCCGAGCGGGCTGCTTTGCAGGCACCGGGACGGGTGGACGATGCCAACATCGACAACAAGGCCACTACCCGGGAGATCCGCCACCTGCTGCAAGCCTGGCTCGACACCGGCAACGTCAGTTACCGCGAGGCGGCGCGGCGCGGCGTGGACTATCTGCTGGCCGCGCAATACCGCAATGGTGGCTGGCCGCAGTATTACCCGGATTCTTCGCTATACCGCCATCAGATCACCTTCAATGACGACGCCATGACCCGCGTACTCGACCTGTTGCAGGACATCGTCGAAGGCGATCCCGCGGTGGCCGGGCTGACCGATGAGCAAGTGCGGAAAGCATGCGCGGCGCTGCATCGCGGGCTGGGCAACGTGCTGGCCACGCAGTTGCGCATCGATGGCAAGCTGGCCATCTGGGCGGCGCAATACGACGAGGTGACGCTGCAGCCGGCCAAGGCGCGCGCCTACGAGCTGCCTGCGTTGGCGGTGTCCGAGTCGGTCGGCATCCTGCGCCTGCTGATGCGCCAGCCCGAGCCGTCGCCGGCAACCGTGCAGGCCATCGAGGCGGGCCTGCAATGGCTGCAGGCCCATGCCCTGCCCGACCTGGCCCTGCACAAGGTCGCCGCGCCGGAGCAGCCCAGTGGCAGCGATGTATTGGTGGTGCCGGCGCCGGGACAGCGGTTGTGGGCGCGCTTTCACGACCTGCAGCAGGCGCAGCCGATGTTCGTCGATCGTCAGGGCCGGCAAGTGGCGGAGTTTGCCGATATCCCCAACGAACGCCGGGTAGGGTATGCGTGGTACGGGGTGTGGCCGGAGCGCCTGCTGGTGCGGGAATGGCCGCGCTGGGCACGACAGCACGGGCGGCCGCCGCCAACGCCAACGGCAGGTAGCGCAGGCGGTCCGGTCCCTGCTCAAGGGAACACGCAGTCAATCGTTCTGGAAAGAGCTGGAAGATGAAGCAGAAAGCCACAAAGTGTTTGTCCCGCCTGGCCGTCGTGCTGGGCCTGTTGCTGATGCCGGTCGCGGCCCTCGCACAAACCCCCGAATTGCTGTTCCGCGTTTCAGCCGACAACGGCTTCGTTGCTGATCAGGCGCAGGGCGATGCCGTCCCCAATTTCCGCGACAAGGTGGCGCTGGTCGATGACGGCGCGCATGGCCGCGCGATCCAGTGGCAGGACGATGGCGTGTTGTCGTGGAACGCGCCGGGCAACATCCGTGCCGAGCGCGGCACCTTGTCGTTCTTCTGGCGTTCGCGTTATGTGGTGGGCGAGGCACCGTTCGTGATCTTCCGCGTCGGCTACGCCGACCACAGCAGTTGGGACATGGCGTGGCTGCGCATCGACTGGAATGGCCACGGCTTCGATGCCTTCGTCACCGATGCCAACCTCGCCCGCACCCGTGTTTCCTTCGCGCTGGAGAAGGATCCGGCACCCGCGCAGTGGCAGCACATCGCCTTCGCGTGGGACGAGGACAAGGGTGTCAGGTTGTTCCTCGACGGCAGTGAAGTGGCGCGCGTCGATGCCAGCGGCGATTACGACGCCGCGCTCGACCAGCTCGGCCTGGCCTCACGGGTGATGGCGCCCTACCAGGTGCAGAGCCGCTACAACTTCCTGCGCGGCAGCGACTTCGACGAGATCCGCGTCTACGACCGCATGCTCGACGCCGCCGGCGTGGCCGCATTGGCGAACAACAACGAGCCGCGCAGCGGTGAACCGGTGACGACCTCGCAGCGTGCATGGTGGCACCGCCACGGCTGGGAAGGCGTGCCGCCGCCGTTACTGGCCGCGCCGGTGACGACGATCCGCAAGGTCGAGTTTGCCGACGTCAAGGACAAGAAGCAGTGGATGTGGAAGGGCACCGACGGCATCGCCGAAACCACCTGGCCCGGCGTCTACAACCGCTCGCGCCTGCTCGGCCGCAACGACTACTTCCAGTTGCCGGACTGGAACACCTACGTCGAAGGCGGGCAGAACCTCGACTTGACCGTGCCCGCGGGCGAAACCATCAACCGCGTCGAAATCCGCGGTGCGGCGTTCGGCGAATTGCAGGGCAGTGCCGGCAGCCTGTTCACCCGGCCGCAGGGCGTGGTGCGCAGCGTCGATGAATTCACCGCGCAAACCGGTGGCACGCTGCGCTTCGCCAATAGCGAACAGGAAACCCCGATCCAGGAAATCTGGGGCTACCACATCAGCGATGCCGCCGAGCCGCAAGGCACGGTCAAGCAGCGTTACGTCATCGACAGCAAGGTGCTGCCCGACTACACCAATGTCGCCACATTGCGTGGCTACATCGACGGCCGCTTCGCCCCGGCCGAGCGCAGTGTGGTGATGGCGCTGCCCAAGGGCGCCGGTTCGCGCACGCGCGCGGCCGATTCGCTGCCGGCACATCCGCAACCCATCGTGCACGTGCTGGTGCCGTCCGGTGTCGGCGACGCACCGGCGGCGCAACCGCTGATCCGCAGTTGGGCCTATAGCTGGGAGAACATGCACGACAGCCTCGACGGCGTCGCCATCGACATCCCCGCACTGGAGCTGCCGGCCACGCATGCGGGTGTCATTCCACTGAACATCCGCATCAAGGACCCGATCTGGCCGGCGCGCGACATGATCGACGTGTCGGTGTCGGTGAAGCCGGGGCAGGCGCGCACGCTGTGGCTGGACCTGCGCGACCGCATCCTCACCGCCGACAGCCTGTGGATTTCCATCGCCTCGGCCGCGCCCGGCTTCAACGCCGCCTCGCTGGACGGTGCCGAAGTGCGGCTGGTGTTCAAGGACCGCAAGGAAGCGCTTAAGGAACACGTCGCCGACCGCTTCAACCAGGTGCGCGACAACTGGGGTTTTCTGGTCGAGGAACACACCACCTCCAAGCGCCAGCGCCTGTATGCGCGCGTGTATGCCGACCTCAGCGACCTGCTGCGTGTCGATCCGGAGCACGAATTGGGCCGGCTGTACTGGAACTACATCAGCTACAACAGCCAGGGCCGGCCGCCATTCGTACAGCCGCAACCGCCGAAGGGCGTGCCGTTGTGGGCATTCCGGCAGGTGGAAGAACTGAAGTACGTGCGCCGCTTCGTGGATTGGTGGATCGAAAACCGCCAGGTCGAATACGGCGATTTCGGCGGCGGCATTTCCGACGACACCGACCTCACCCAGCAATGGCCGGGGCTGGCGCTGATGGGCGTGGAGCCGGAGCGCCTGAATGCCTCGCTGACCGCACTGTCCGACGCGGTGTACAAGAACGGCATGTTCGCCAACGGCCTGAGCAGTATCGAGACCGACGAGCTGCATGCCTACGAGGAAGGCATCAACGCCAACAGCGCGATGCTCTACCTCAACTGGGGCGACCCGCTGACCGTCGAGCGGCTGATGCAGACGGTGCAGGCGTTTGACCAGCACATCATCCTCCGCAATCCGCAGGGCCAATTGCTGTTCTCCAGCAACTGGTATGGCGGCAACAAGGTCTACCGCGACCCGAACTGGCAATGGCAAAAGCCCTACTCGTTCCCGGCGCTGCACCCGGCGTTCCTGATGGGCGAATACAACGCCGACCCGACCGGCCGCAAGCTGGTCACTGGCCTGGCCGACAGCTACCTCGCCCACGCTTATACCGACGACAAGGGCCGCTGGACGCTGCCGAACGAGATCAACTGGGCCACCGGGCAAACCCGTGGCGGCGAGTTGAACCAGGGTTCGGGCGGCGGCGACGTCATGCATACCTTCTGGGCGGCGTGGCGTTGGAGCGGCGACGATCGTTACCTGAAGGCGCTGGATTACCGCGTGGCGCGCGGCGGCCCCGGGGCGCTGTCCAACCTCGGCGAGAACTTCATCGACGTGCTCGGCCGCCGGCAGGACTGGGGCAGCCAGCTCGTCGCCGATGCCGACAAAGGTGGCAATGGCTTCGCCGCCGTTGCCGCGTGGCAGTTGAGTGGCGACAAGAAGTATCTGGAAACCCTGCATGCCGAGGGCATCCAGGCCAAGGCGCAACGCGAATACATGAACACCGAGGGCCATTGGTGGAGTGACCGCGTCGAAGCGCCCAGCGAATTGCTGCAACGGCTGCGCCTGGGTGGCATCGCGCTCAAGCGCAACCAGAGCTGGCCCGGCCACACCGTGAGCTGGCACTTCGTCCAACCTGGTGCCGCCGAGCAGGTGGCGCTGCTGGTGCACGCGCCCTCGCGCGAGCGCTTCAAGGTCATCGCGTACAACCTCGGCGACACGCCGCTGGATGCAGTGATGACTGGCTGGAACATCGCCGGCGGTACGTGGCGCATCCGCAGCGGCATTGACCGTGATGGCGATGACGCCATCGACGGCAAGCCGCAACTGCGCGAGGTGGCGCTGGAGCGCAGCGTCGGCACGGCGTTGCGTTTCGTGCCGAAACAGACACAGGTATTCGAGTTCGAATTGATCGCCGCCGGCACGCCGGTGGAAACCCGTGCCGACCTCGGCATCGGCCGTGGCGATTTGAAGATCGAGGAAGGACGCCTGCGCCTGACCGTGCACAGCCTCGGCCATGTCGCCACGCTGCCCGGCCATGCGCTGGTGGAGGATGCACGTGGCCGCGAGGTGGCGCGCGTGGCGATCCCCGCACTGGAAGCGCCGTTGGATCTGCAACCGCGCACGACGACGGTGGAACTGGCGCTGCCGGCGGGTTTCGACCGCAGTGGTGCCAGCGTGCGGGTGGTGCAGGAAGGTGATGCGGAGGAGGTGACGCTGCTCAACAACCGGTTGCCGCTGCGGTGAGCAGGAAGTTGTTCCCCAACCCCCGCTCCGCGCCCCAGCCCTTGCGCTGGCGCAAGGGCGTTCGGCGGGCAGCGAACCGTGGTTCGCAAGCTGCCCTCCTCACCCCGAAGGGAGAGGGGCTCTATCCATCGGTTTGCATCAACCGGCTTTCGCGCCGGTACCAACCTTCGCGCCCGGCCTCCGGCACGAACACGGTGCAATGCTCCAGCGGCTGCTGGTAGACATGCACCGAGATTGCGACCGCCTCGTCGCTGGCGTTGCGCAGCACGTGGTATTCCTCCGGCGGGATCAAATTGCCGGTGCTGCCGCGTTCGCCGGCCAGGGTGGGCAACGGCAGAAAGCGATGCTCTTCGCCTCGGGTTTCCAGCAGCCGGTGCGGGGTGAAACACAGGCTGCCTTGCCAGACGCCTTCCACGCACCACAGGCCATCGTGGTCGTGCAGCGGCGTGCCCTGCCCAGGTCCCCAAGTCATGGCGATGATGCTGTAGCCGTGGCGCGCGCTGCGATACAACTCGCGGCGCGCGTAATGCTCGGTGATCGGCGCATGCACGCAATCGGGCAGCACGATCAGTGGGTCGGCGATGGCGGCCAGCAGCACGTGTTCGACCCGCGCCACTACCGTGGCGGTGTCAGTGACACTGGTTGCCGCATCGAGTGCTTGCACCAGCCGCTCGCGGCCGGTGAAGTGGGGAAACCGGGTGTCGGTTGCATCTGAAATCATGCCGCAGTCTAGGGCAGGCCGGTGAACATTGTGTTCGCCGCAGGCCGGGCTACGCCCCCGGCACCTCATGCATTCAACACGCCTCAGCGGAGCTTGATACACAAAGCACCCGGGGCCAAACCCTGGCCCAGATCTTGCTTCAAAACGTGCCGCGCTGGATGAAGGGCGCCCGCCGGTAGAGCCGGCGCTCGCCGCCGCGCGGGTCGTCGGCCAGCCGGGGTTCGTCGTCGAACACCAGCGTCTGCCGGCGCGGCAACGTGTACGGCTCCCAGCGCGGCAGGTCGGCATGATTGGGGTCGCCGTGGCGGGCGAAGGCCAGCAGTGCATCGCTCATCGTCGCGGCCATACGCGCCGCGCTTGCACTGCGGCCGGTACGCGAACCGGGCTGGGCGATGTTGTCGAACACCAGCGGGATGTCGAGGGTGTGGTGCGCGCGCAGCCGGTCCGCGGGGCCGCCACGGTCGTACCAGTCCAGTTGGTAAGCCCAGGCCGGCACGTTCTGGCGCTCACGCGCTTCCAGTTCCTCTACTGCGCCGCGCCAGGAGCGGCCGGCGGTAGTGGCGGCGAAGAATACTTCCGACGGCGTGTAATGCGGGTACAGGCGGCGGTATTCGGCAATCACCTGCGCCGGCAGCAGGTCCACGTATTGCTGTGTTTCCAGCCTGGCCGGCAGCGTGTCCCAGTCCAGTTCGAAGTTGGCCGGGTCGTTGCCGAGAAAGGCGCGGGTTTCGTCATGGGTGTTGCCGATGACCATCGGCACGCCGGCCGATTGCGCGGCGGCCTCGGGCCAGAACGGGTGCGCAGGCAGGTGCCGACCGTCCAGCACCGGGCCGAGGTAGAGCGCGGTGTCCTCCACCCGCGAGGGATCGCGGAGCTTCAGCGCTTGCAGCAACTTCTGCAGTGGCAGCGTGCGCAGGGTTTCGGCGTCGGCCTTGAAGTGCTCCAGCACCTGCTGCGCGCGCTGCGTGGCCGCGCGCGGGCCGGCGGCGGTGACCTGCTGGCCGCTCATCGTCCAGGCGCGGTGGAACAAACCCTTGGCCGCCGGCATCGCCATCAGCGTGGCGATCTTGGCGCCACCGCCGGACTGGCCGAACACGGTGACGTTGCCGGCGTCGCCGCCGAATTCGGCCGCGTGCTGGCGCACCCACTGCAATGCCTGGATCAGGTCGAGCTGGCCGGCGTTGCCGGAATCGGCGAAGGCGTCGCCGCCGAGCTTGGGAAGGTACAGGTAGCCGAACAGGTTGAGGCGGTGGTTGACGCTGACCACCACCACGTCGCCGCGCCGGCACAGGTTGCCGCCGTCGTACAGCGGATCGCTGCCGGAGCCGTTGTTGTAGGCGCCGCCGTGGATGTAGACCAGCACCGGCCGCTTGCCGCCGTCACGCAGCGCCGGTGTCCACACGTTGAGGCGCAGGCAGTCCTCGCTGCCCGGTCCTTCGCTGCCGGCTTGCGCTGCGGCGGGGCCGTAATCCAATGCGTCGCGCACGCCGTGCCATGCCGTTTCCGGCAATGCCTGGCGGAAACGGCGCGGCGCGGTGTCGGCGCCATAGGGAATGCCGCGAAACACGTGGATGTCCTGCTCGGTCTGCCCGGCAATGCGGCCGCTGCGCAGGTGCGCGATCGGGCTGGACTGGCCGCGTGCGGCCGCCGCCGGCAACGCGCTGGCCAGCCCGGCCGCGAGCGCGCACAGCGCACCATCACGCAGCAGGCGGCGGCGTTGCGGATCGTGCGGGGTGGCGGTCATGGCGCGGCTTCCGCGGTTTGCGCGGCAATCCAGTCCAGTGCCAGCCGTGGCCATGCGGCCGTGGTCAGGCCGGCGGTGCCGCGCGTGCCGAAGCCGTGGCCACCGTGTGGAAACACGTGCAGTTCGGTATCCACGCCGGCTGCGCGCAGGCTCCGGAACATCAGCAGGCTGTTGCCGACCGGCACCGCGTCATCGTCGGCGGCATGCACCAGGAAGGTGGGCGGGGTGTCGGCGCGCACCCGCGCCTGCATCGAATAATGCCGTTGCAGCTCCGGCGTGGCATGCGGGCCGAGCAGGCGTTCGCGCGAGCCGGGGTGGGTGTCCACCCCGGCCATGTCGATCACCGGGTAGATCAGCAACTGGAAATCCGGGCGCGCGCTTTCGCCGTCGATGGCGCCGGTGGCCGGGTACACCGGCTGGTCGAAACCATTGCCCAGCCGCGCGGCAAGGTGCCCGCCGGCGGAAAAGCCGATCACGCCGACGCGCTGCGGGTCCACGCCCCATTCACCGGCGCGGTGGCGGATCAGGCGCAGCGCGCGCTGTGCATCGGCCAGCGCCGCTTCGCGGTCGTCGCGGCCTTCGCCCGGCAACCGGTAGCGCAGCACGAACAGGGTTGTCCCACCCTGTTCGACGAAGGCCGGCACCAGTGCGCTGCCTTCCTTGTCCAGCACCACCCGCTGGTAGCCGCCGCCGGGGGTGACCAGCAGCGCGACGCCATTGGGCCGCTGCGGGCGGTACACCACCAGGTAGGGCTCGCTGACGTGGGTGAGGTAACGATCCGGCAGCGCCGGGTCGCTGCTGCGTTCGACCAGCCGCATCGGCTCCGGCAGCAATTTGTCCCCCGGTGCCAATCCGTCCGGCCACAAGGTCACGTGGTCCGGCGAACCCGGCATCGGTTCGGCCGCCGCAGCAGTCTGCGCCGGCCCGCAGGCAAGCCCCGAAACTGCGGCAAGAGCCAGCAACAACAAGGGCTTCAGGACATTCGATGACGGCATGGGGAACCTCGTGGTACGGGGTTTGAAGGTGGTGTGGTGCATTGCACATTGCCAGATGACACCGGTTTACCATATACAGCAGCCACAGCACTGTCGATGGGCGGTGCAGCAACGCCATCAGGAGAATCACTTGAGCAACGACCAAGGCAGCCAGGGCCCCGCCGTTTCCGTACTGGACGACATCGCCCGCCAATTCGTGGAAGCGCGCCGCACCGGCCGTTCGCTCGCGGATTTCCCCGGTTCGATCCCGCCGGATCTGGTCACCGCCTACCACGTGCAGGACCTGGCCATCGCGCGCTGGGACGATGCGGTGGTCGGCTGGAAGATCGGCTACATCGCCGCCGAGCGCCGCGACGTGTCCGGCGACGAGCGACTGCTCGGCCCGGTATTCGCACGCAATCTGCAAAATGCTACCGGTGCCATCGTGGATATCCCGGTGTTCGCCGCGGCCGGCGGCTTTGCCGCGGTGGAGGCCGAATACGTGCTGCGGATGGAGGTCGATGCCCCGCCCGACAAGCTCGACTGGACCCCGGAGGAGGCCGCCGCACTGCCGGCACGCCTGTTCACCGGGGTGGAGGTGGCCAGCAGCCCGTTGGCGACGATCAACGTGCTGGGGCCGCGCGTGGTGGTGTCCGATTTCGGCAACAACAACGGCCTGGTGCTGGGGAGGGAGATCAAGGACTGGACCGGGTTGGACCAGGCGCGGTTGCTGGCGCGCACCGAGATCGACGGCCAGGTGGTCGGCATCGGCGGGGCCAACAACCTGCCCGGCGGTTTGTACGCGGCCTATGCATTCGCGCTGTCACGTTCGGCGCGGCGCGGGAGGCCGTTGCAGGCCGGCGCGCTGATCGCCACCGGCAACGCCACCGGCATCCATGACATTGTCGTCGGCCAGCATGCCGTGATCCGATTCGAGGGTTACGGCGAAATTTCCTGCAGGGCCGTGGCCGCTGCTTGCGGCGATTGAACGTGGAGGGCGCAATGATTACTCGCAGAGGTTTTCTTGCCACCGGCCTGGGCGCAGTGGGCGCGTCGGTGCTGGCAGGTTGTTCCGGCGGCGGCCAAGCAGCCGCCGGCGGCCGCTTGCTGACCGCCACCGACGTGCACGTGGCCGATTACCCCACCGTCACCGCGGTCAAGTGGATCGGGCAGGAACTGGAGCGCCGCAGTGGCGGCCGCCTGCGGCTGACGCAATACCACTCCGGCCAGCTCGGCCGCGAGTCGGAGGCAATCGACATGGCGCGCTTCGGCGCCATCGACATCACCCGGGTCTATTCCGGCGCGCTGAACAATGCCTTCCCGCTGACCCGCGCGCTGTGCCTGCCCTACGTGTTCGATTCGGTCGCGCACATGCGCGCTGCGCTCGATGGCGGCATCGCCGATGCGGTGCTGGCCGGCTTCGAGAGCCGCGATCTGGTCGGCCTTGCAATCTACGATTCCGGTGCGCGCTGCTTCTACAACACCAAGCACCCGATCGTGGAGCCGCACGACCTGCATGGTCTGAAGCTGCGCGTGGCCAGCTCGGACATCTTCCTGCAACTGATGCGCCTGTTCGGTGCCAACCCGACGCCGATGTCGCTGGGTGACACCTTCTCCGGCATGGAGACGCACATGATCGACGGTGCCGAGAACAACATGCGCAGCTTCCATTCCAGCCGCCATTTCGAGGCCGCGCACTACTGGTCGGAAAGCCGCCATTCGTATGCGCCGGACATCCTGCTGATGTCGCGGCGCAGCTTCGACACACTGGCGCCGGATGACCGCCGCCTGCTGCTGGAGCTGGCGCGCGAATCGGTGCAGGTGATGCGCCGCGAATGGGACGCCTCCGAAGACAAGGCGCGCCAGGAAGTGCTGGCCCACGGCGTGAAGGCCAACGAGGTCGACATCGCTGCCTTTGCCGCTGCCGCCGCTCCGTTGCTGCGCGATTACCTGCAACAGCCGGAAATCGCCGCCCTGCACCGCCGCATCCGCGAATTTGCCTGAGGTCCGCCGCGCATGTCCGACACCAACGCAACCCCCACCCCGGCCGGTGCCCAGCGCCTGCTGGAAAAACTGGCCAACCTGGTCATCCATGTTGCCGCATTCGCCCTGCTCGGGCTGGTGGTGGTGCAGGGCTGGCAGGTATTTGCCCGCTACGTCATCAACGATTCGCCGAGCTGGACCGAGCCGGTCACGCTGCTGCTGCTGAGCACGGCGATGAGCCTGGGCGCGGCCGCCGGCGTGCACACCAACCGCCACTTCGGCTTCTACCTGCTGCATGACCACTTCGGCCCGTGGCTGAAGCGCGCGGTCGATGCATTGGTGCAACTGGTGGTGGCCAGCATCGGCGCGGTATTGGCCGGCTGGGGCTGGCTGTTGTGGATGGATGGGCTGCACATCAAGACCGCCGGAGCCAACCTGCCACAAAGCGTGAACTACCTGCCGCTGAGCATCGGTGGCGCGCTGATGGCGCTGTTTGCATTGAATCGGCTGTGGCTGGCGCTGCGCCCGGCCACTGGCGAAGGAGACCGTTGAATCATGGGTATCGCAATCCTGTTCCTGGTGTTCGCCGCGCTGCTGTTGATCGGCGTACCGGTGGCCTATGCGCTGGCTGCCGCGGCACTGGCCACGCTGTTCTATCTCGATTTGCCGGCGGTGGTGCTGGTGCAGCAGATCTACGCCGGTACCGGTACCGCTTCGCTGATTGCCATCCCGTTGTTCATCTTTGCCGGTGAAATCATGATGCGCGGCGGCATTTCCGAGCGCCTGATCGCGCTGGCCGCCTCGCTGGTGGGGCGCTTGCGCGGTGGCCTGGGGCAGGTGTCGATCCTGTCCTCGCTGTTCTTCGGCGGCGTCTCCGGCTCGGCCATCGCCGATGTCTCGGCGGTGGGCGGCACGATGATTCCGCAGATGGTGCAACGTGGCTACGACCGTGATTTCGCGGTCAACGTCAGCATCACCGCGGCACTGGTGGCGCTGCTGGTGCCGCCATCGCACAACCTGATCCTGTTCTCGGCGGCGGCCGGTGGCGGCCTGTCCATTGCCGACCTGTTCGCCGCCGGCATCGTCCCGGCACTGCTGATGACCGCAGTGCTGATGGTCACCGGCTATGCAGTGGCGCGCCATCGCGGCTACGGCGTGGAGGCTTTCCCCGGCCTGCGTGCGGTGCTGCTGCGGCTGGTCGCCGCGTTGCCCGGCCTGGGCCTGGTGGCGTTGATCTTCGTCGGCATCCGTGCCGGCGTCTTCACCGCGGTGGAGTCGGCGGCCATCGCCGTGGTCTACGCGCTGCTGGTCACCAGCGTGCTGTACCGGCAACTGCGCTGGCGCGTGTTCCTGGCGACGGTGGTGCATGCCGCGCGCAGCACCGGCGTGATCCTGTTCGTGATCGCCACCGCGGCGGTGTTCGGCTGGCTGCTGGCCTACCTGCAGGTGCCGGTGGCGGCGGTGGAGTTCCTGCAGTCGTTCGCGCACAGCAAGTTCATGGTGCTGCTGATGATCGTGGTGATGCTGCTGTTGCTGGGCACCTTCATGGACCTGGCGCCGCTGATCCTGATCTGCACGCCGATCTTCCTGCCGGTGGCGCGTGCCTACGGCATCGACCCGATCCATTTCGGCCTGGTACTGGTACTGGCCGGCGGCCTCGGCCTGGTGACGCCGCCGGTGGGCTCGGTGCTGTTCATCGGCACCGCCATCGGCAAGATCAGCGTCGGCGAAAGCATGAAGACGATCTGGCCGTTCTGGCTGTCCGGTCTGGCGGTGCTGCTGCTGGTGGCGTTCTTCCCGGAAATGTCGTTGTGGCTGCCGGCGCTACTGCGCAGTTGAATTTTCCCTTCTCCCACTGGGAGAAGGTGGCGCGAAGCGCCGGATGAGGGATGGGGCGAAGCCTCGTAATGTCTGGCTGCACGAGGCTTCGCCCCGTCCCTCTCACCAACCCCTCTCCCGAAGGGAGAGGGGCTTTGCCACCCGGAGACCTCCCGATGCGCAAGTGCATCCTCTTGCTGCTGCTGGCCCTGTTCGCTGTTACCGCCGCACACGCCGGCGACTGGCAGCGCGGCATCGAGAACCAGCGCAGGGCCGACCTCGGTGATGGCACCTATCTCAACCCGGTGCTGGCCGGTGACCATCCCGACCCATCGGTACTCAAGGATGGTGACGACTATTACCTCACCCTGTCCTCGTTCGACGCCTACCCCGGGCTGCCGCTCTGGCACTCGCGCGACCTGGTGAACTGGCAGCCAATCGGCCATGCCATCAGCCGCAACGTCGGCTCGATCTGGGCACCGGACCTGGTGCGCCACGAGGGCCGCTATTACATCTATTTCCCGGCGCGGTCCGGCGGCACCGAAGGCCACGAACGCAGCAATTACGTGGTCTGGGCCGATGACGTCCGTGGTCCGTGGAGCGAACCGATCGACATCGGCCTGGGCAAGTACATCGACCCCGGTCATGCCGTCGGCGAGGATGGCAAGCGCTACCTGTTCCTGTCCGGCGGCGATTACGTGCAGTTGGCGGATGACGGCCTGAGCGTGGTCGGCACGCCGCGGCATGTCTACGACGGCTGGCACTACCCGGAAAGCTGGGACGTGGAGGCCTACGCCCAGGAAGGCCCGAAGATCAGCTTCCGCAATGGCTGGTATTACATGACCACCGCAGTCGGTGGCACTGCCGGCCCGCCGACCGGGCACATGGTCATCACCGCGCGCTCGCGTTCCATCCACGGCCCGTGGCGGAACTCGCCGCACAACCCCATCACCCGCACCATCAGCCGCAATGAACCGTGGTGGTCGCGCGGCCATGCCACGCTCATCGAAGGCAGTGATGGCCGAGGCTGGATGATGTACCACGGCTACGAGAACGGTTACTGGACGCTGGGCCGGCAGATGCTGCTGGAGCCCATCGAATGGAGTGACGATGGCTGGTTCATGGCCACGGGCGGTGACCTCGGGAAACCGCTGGCCAAGCCGGCCGGACAGGCATTGCCGCACGGCATCGCGCTATCCGATGATTTCACCGGCCCGGCGCTGGGGCCGCAGTGGGCGTTCCACGAGCCGGCTGCGGACGAATACCGGCGCCTGGGTTTCGATGGTGACGGGCTGGTCCTGCAGGGCAAGGGCCGCACCCCGCGCGACAGCTCGCCGCTGACCACCATTGCCGGTGACGTGGCCTACCAGTTCGAAGTGGAAATGGAGATCGCGCCCGGAGCGATCGGCGGTGCTCTGCTGTTCTACAGCGATAGGCTGTATGCCGGTGTCGGCAGCAACGGCGAGCAGTTCGTCATGCACCGCTATGGCGAGGAGCGCCCGGCGCGTGGGCTGGCGGCCGGCAAGGGTGGGCGGTTGTGGTTGCGGGTGACCAACAACCGCCACATCCTCACCGTGCATACCTCGCGCGATGGCAGCACCTGGCAGAAATACCCGGTACAGATGGAAGTTTCCGGCTATCACCACAACGTGGCCGGACGCTTCCTGGCGCTGAAACCGGCGCTGTATGCCGCCGGTGATGGCCAGGTGCGCTTCCGCCACTTACGCTACCGCGCTCTGGATTGAGCGCGGCTGGCTAGAATGACCGCATTGAACGGTTCCAAGGACATCGCCTTGCGCAAGAAAGCCGACACCGACGCTCAGGGCAAGCCCCTGAGCAAGCCCGCCACGATCAACGACATCGCACGGTTGTCCGGCGTCTCCAAGAAGACGGTGTCGCGGATCATCAACAACTCGCCGTTGGTGCGCAAAGACACCCGCGACAAGGTCGAGGCGTTGATGCGCGAGGTCGGCTACGCGCCGGACCCGCTGGCGCGCGGGTTGGCGTTCCGGCGCTCGTTCCTGATCGGCATGGTCTACGACAACCCAACCGCGCAGTATCTGGTGGACATGCAGTACGGCGCGCTGGATGCGCTGCGCGGCTCCAGTTTCGAATTGGTGGTGCACCCCTGCGATACTCGCAGCCCCGGCTACATCGAAGGGGTCAGGCGCTTCGTGCAGCAGCAGAAGCTGCATGGCGTGATCCTGGTGCCGCGTGCCTCGGAAGACCAGGCGCTGGCCGACATGCTCGACGAGATCGGCTGCCGCTATACCCGTATCGCCTCGGCGGCACTGGACGAAAGCGCGCAGATGGTGGTGACCCACGACCGCGACGGCGCCGCCGAGGCGGCCGACTACCTGCTCTCGCTCGGCCACCGCGACATCGCCCTGGTCACCGGCCCCGGCGCCTACCGCTCCGCCCACGACCGCACCGCCGGTTTCCTCGAAGCGCTGACGCGGCGTGGCATCGAACTGCCGCCGGAACGCATCATCGAGGCCGGCTATACCTTCGAATCGGGCGTGGCCGCGGCCGAGAAGCTGCTGCTGGGCAAGCAGCGGCCGACGGCAATCTTCACCGGCAACGACGAAATGGCCGCCGGCATCTACAAGGTCGCCATGCGTACCGGCATCAACATCCCGCGTGAGCTGTCAGTGGTCGGTTACGACGACAGCCCGCTGGCTTCGCGGCTGTGGCCGTCGCTGACCTCGGTACGGCGCAACACCCGTGACACCGGGCGTACTGCCGCGGCGATGTTGATCCAGCCCGAAGGCCAGGCCGCGCTGCAGATCGCCAGCGTGCGCCCGCACCTGATCGTGCGCGATTCCTGCCAGCCGCCGCAGGATTGATTCCAAGCCATTGTTCCGAAAAGAGAACCGGGTGTCCCGCAGTGCAAAATGACACCGGTTTACCAATTGGCTATGATGGCCCCGCAATGCATCTGCGGCGATACCGCCCGGGGCAATGATCGCCAACAGGCGCAGTGTCGCCGGCATACCCAACCCGCACTAACGCTCACGGAGAGGAACAGCATGTCGAATCCATTCAGTCTCGAAGGCAAGGTCGCTTTGGTAACCGGTGCCAATACCGGCCTTGGCCAGGGCATCGCCGTGGCGCTGGCCGCCGCCGGTGCCGACATTGCCGGCGCCGGCATCGTTCCGGCCGAGGAAACCGCCGAGAAGGTGCGCGCGCTGGGCCGTCGTTTCGTCAACATCGACGCCAACCTGATCAGCATCGAGCCGGTCGAACGAGTGGTCGCCGAAGCCATCGCCGGCCTTGGCCGCCTCGACATTCTGGTCAACAACGCCGGTTTGATCCGCCGCGCCGACGCGGTGGAATTCAGCGAGAAGGACTGGGACGACGTGATGAACGTCAACATCAAGTCCGCGTTCTTCATGAGCCAGGCCGCCGGCAAGCATTTCATCGCCCAGGGCAGCGGCAAGATCATCAACATCGCCTCGATGCTGTCCTTCCAGGGTGGCATCCGGGTGCCGTCCTACACCGCTTCCAAGAGTGGCATCGCCGGCATCACCCGCTTGCTGGCCAACGAATGGGCGCACAAGGGCGTGACCGTCAACGCCATCGCCCCTGGCTACATGGCCACCGACAACACCGCGCAACTGCGTGCCGACGAGGACCGCAGCAAGGCCATCCTCGACCGCATCCCGGCCGGCCGCTGGGGCAAGCCGGAAGACCTGGGCGGCACCGCCGTGTTCCTGGCTTCCAGCGCCTCGGACTACGTCAACGGCAGCATCATCCCGGTCGATGGCGGCTGGTTGGCGCGCTGACCGGATTTGCCTTCCCCGCCAGCGGGGACAGGTGCCCGAAGGGCGCAAAGGGGCTTCGACCCTGCTTGAAAGTGCCCTTCAAAACTCAGTCTTTTCAATCAAGAGAGTCACGCAATGAAAATCGCCTTGATGCAGGAATTCAGCCAGGCCGCCAAGAACCCGGTGGTGCTGGAACAACTCAACACCGTCGCCGCCGCGCAGGGCCACCAGGTGTTCAACGTCGGCATGGATGGTGACAACGACCACCGCCTGACCTACATCCACCTGGGCATCTGCGCCGCGCTGCTGCTCAATGCGAAGGCGGTGGACTTCGTCGTCGCCGGCTGCGGCACCGGCCAGGGCGCAATGATGTCGCTCAACGCATGGCCGGGCGTGTACTGCGGCTACTGCATCGAGCCGACCGACGCCTTCCTGTTCGCCCAGGTCAACAGCGGCAACGCGCTGGCACTGCCGTTCGCCAAGGGCTTCGGCTGGGGTGCGGAAATCAACATCCGCTACATCTTCGAAAAGGCGTTTGCCGGTGAGCGCGGCCAGGGCTACCCGGCCGAACGCAAGGAGTCGCAGATGGCCAACGCCGGCATCCTGGCGCAGGTCAAGCAGGGTGCGTCGAAGAGCTTCATCGACGGCCTGAAGGCGATTGATCCGGAGCTGGTCAAGCAGGCCGTTGGCGGCGAGCGCTTCCAGAAGACGTTGTTCGACAATGCTCAGGATGCGGATATCGTCGCCTACGTGAAGGGCGTGCTGGGCAAGTAAGCACGGCCGGCAGCAGCAACTCCCTCCCCGGGCCCTCCCTTGTGCACGCGCAAGGAAGGGAGCTGCTGCACAAAAGTGGACAAGGGCGCCTGCAGGCGCCCTTCGTCCTGGTGAGGGGCCGGTGCCCGCTGCGTACCCGGCTGGTAGCATGTCCACCCCCGAAATCCAGGCGCTGCCCGTCATGGCCGATCCCGAGAACCCGTCCGTCACCCAGGCCCAGGCCGAGGAGGCCGTGCGCACGCTGCTGCGCTGGGCCGGTGAAGACCCCGCCCGCGAAGGCCTGCTCGACACCCCGCGACGGGTGGCCGAGGCCTATGGCGACTGGTTCAGCGGCTACCAGGACGACCCGCGCGACTACCTCGCGCGCACCTTCGAGGAAGTGGCCGGCTACGACGAGATGATCGTGCTGCGCGACATCGAGTACGAAAGCCACTGCGAGCACCACATGGCGCCGATCATCGGCCGCGTGCACGTCGGCTACGTGCCCAATGGCCGCGTGGTGGGCATCTCCAAGCTGGCGCGGGTGGTCGAAGCCTACGCGCGCCGCTTCCAGGTGCAGGAAAAGATGACCGCGCAGATCGCCGACGTCATCCAGGACGTGCTGCAGCCGCTGGGCGTGGGCGTGGTGGTGGAAGGCGCGCACGAATGCATGACCACCCGCGGCATCCACAAGCGCGGCGTCAGCATGGTCACCTCGCGCATGCGCGGCACCTTCCACGACGACGCCCGCACCCGCGCCGAGTTCCTGCGCTTCATCGAAGTGGGCCACGCACGACGCTGAAGCACTTGCTTTGAAAGCCCCTCTCCCCACGGGAGAGGGGTTGGGGTGAGGGGCGAGCGAAGTCGGTGATACCGGATTGTCGTGTTCCCACCGCCCCGCTCCCGCAACATCTAAGAACCCGAGGAAGAACCCCATGCACTACGTCGAACTGGTCGTCCTGCTTGCCATCGTCCAATACCTGTTCTTCGGCGCGATGGTCGGCCGTGCACGCGGCCGCTACGGCGTGAAGGCACCGGCGGTCACCGGCCACGAGGGCTTCGAGCGCGCCTACCGGGTGCAGATGAACACCCTGGAGCTGATGGTCGCGCTGCTGCCGGCGCTGTTCGTCGCCGCGCGCTTCTGGCCGGCCCCTTGGGTGGCCGGCATCGGCGCGGTCTACCTGCTCGGCCGCTTCGTCTACTGGCGCGCCTACGTGAGCAACCCGGCCAGCCGCGCCTTGGGCTTCATGCTGTCGATGCTGCCGGTCATCATGTTGCTGCTGATGGCATTGGCCGGCGCGGTACTGCGCTGAACCGTCCGCAGCATTGAAATCGGGGAACCGTAAGGCTCCCCGGCATATTGGCCGCCATCACCGCGCCGAAAAGCCGCCATCCACGAGGTGGTAGCTGCCGGTGATGAACGAGGCCTGCTCCGACAGCAGGAAGCAGGTCAGCGCCGCCACCTCCTCCGCGCTGCCCAGGCGCCCGATCGGGTGCAGCCCGACCAGGCCGTCGTAGGCCGCGCGGTCCATGCCCGCCAGCAGCGGCGTGTCGATGAAGCCCGGCCCGACCGCGTTGATCCGCAGGCCCTGCGCCGAATATTCCAGCGCCGCGGTCTTGGTCATGCCGACCAGCGCGTGCTTGGCCGCCACGTAGGCGGTCGAACCGGCCCAGCCGTTGCTGCCGAGGATCGAGGCCATGTTGACGATGGCCCCGCCGCCGCTGGCGAGGATCGCCGGGATCTCGTACTTCATCGAGAAGAACACGCCGTGCAGGTTCACGCCGAGCACGCGGTGCCATTCCTCCAGCGGGTAATCGGCGGTGGGCAGGCTGGCGCCGCCGATGCCGGCGTTGTTGACTGCCAGGTGCAGGCCGCCGTATTCGGCCACGCTGGCGTCCACCAGCTGCCGTACCGCATCGGCGTCGCCGACGTCCAACTGCCGCGCGCGGGCGCCGCTGCCGAGGGATTCGGCCACCGCTTCGGCGGCGGCGAGGTCCAGGTC
>JBASBF010000018.1:0-21531 GCA_049650985.1 Stenotrophomonas sp.
GCGCGGCGGTGCGCGCCTTGACTGCCGCGTTGTGCACGCGCGGCGAACGCCGGCGGGTTTCCACCGCCTCGCGCGCCTGCACCAGCGCGGTCCCGGTGCCGGCCTGGCCGTCGAGCGCATCGGCCAGCAGCCGCAGTTCGTCGAGCTTTTGCCGCGAGAACGCCAGCCAACTGCGCAGTTCGGCATCGAGCTTCTTTTCCAGTGCCAGATCCACCGGGCAATGCAGCAGCGAGCAGGACGGTGCCAGCCACAGCGGAGCATCGCCACGGTGGCCGCGCGCGTAGCGGGCGAGGACCAGCGCGTTGTCCAGCGGGTTGCGCCAGATGTTGCGGCCATCGACCAACCCCAGCGACAGCACGCGCCCGGCCGGCAGCGCGCGCAGCACTGCATCGAGCTGTTCCGGCGCACGTACCAGATCGACATGCAGGCCCTGCACCGGCAGCGAGGCGGCCAGCGCGAGGTTGTCGTCGAGTGCGCCGAAATAGGTGGCCAGCAGGATGTCCGGATGTGGAGCGTCGGCCAGATAGGCATAGGCACGCTTGAAAGCCGCGTGCGCGGCATGGTCCAGATCCTGCACCAGCACCGGCTCGTCCAGTTGCACCCATTGCGCACCTGCGTCCTTCAATGCGCCCAGCAGTTGCGCGTAGACCGGCAGCAGCGCATCGAGCAGGTCCAGCGGGTTGCTGCCGTCGGTGGTCTTGGACAGCAGCAGGAAGCTCACCGGCCCCGGCAGCACCGGCCGGGTCTCGATGCCCAGCGCCTTCGCCTCGCGGTATTCGACCAGCGGTTTGTCGCCGCGCAACGCGAAGCGCTGGCCGGCGTGCAGTTCCGGCACCAGATAGTGGTAATTGGTGTCGAACCACTTGGTCATTTCCAGCGCATGCAGGTCGATGCCCGGCCGTTGCAGGCCGCGCGCCATCGCGAAGTACGCGGCCAGCGGCTCGCGTGCGGCCAGCGCACGGTAGCGCTCGGGAATGGCGTCGAACAGGAACGCGGTGTCGAGCACGTGGTCGTACAGCGAGAAATCGTTGCTCGGCGGCAGGTCCACGCCGGCCTCGCGTTGCAGCTTCCAGTGGCGCGTGCGCAATTCGGCGGCGGTGGCTTGCAATTGCGCGGTATCGCTTTCGCCGCGCCAGTGGCTTTCCAGCGCGCGCTTGAGTTCGCGGCGCGCGCCGATGCGGGGGAACCCCAGGTTGGTAACACTCGTCATGACACTTTCCTCATTGCATGGGCATTGAGGAACGAAGGAACCGCGCAATGCCGCAGCGGCCATCGGCCGCATCATCACCACGCCAGCGACCTTCGCCCCCGCGGGCGAACCGGGTTCCGTGGCGAAGGCGGGCGGCACCGCCACGCGCGGGTGCGTGCACGGTTCCGGCCGCCTCCGTGCGGAGACGCCAGGTCGAATGCAGGAGGCAACGTGCCTCCCGGCCGAGGCCGGTATTCGGGCTGATGGAGGTGGGCGCGGCTGCGTCCATCGCGTCGTCGTCGCGTTGCCGGCGTGAAGCCGGTGCGGGTTGACGACGCTGGTTTCCATTCACCGCTGCGGGGCAGCTCCGGAATGACGGGCCTTGCGGGCGCGCTTCACCGGATTCCCGTTTAATCTCATCCCTTCATCCGAATGAAGAGATAAATACCTTCGACGCGCACAAGATAGGGCGGCGGCCACGGTGGGTCAAGCCTTCCATCCCAATGTCCGGTGCAGCGTATCGATGCAGCGCAGGATGTGGCCGCGTCGAACATCGGTTTAACTCCCATGGGCCGGACGCGAAGCAACCAGCTCCCGCCGGTGCATCCGCAACTTCCGAAGAGATCACGAATTCAGGCAACGCCATACCAACACCCTGGGGAGGGACGCATGGCCATCGGCAATCTGCATCACACCGGACTCTCGCTTGCGATATTGACTGCCCTCACCGCTTTCGCCGCCGCGCCGGCACGGGCGCAGGCCACCACACAGGATGGTGGCAACGAGCCGGCCACCACGCTGTCGGCCATCACCGTCACCGCGCAGAAGCGCGAGGAAGCGTTGCAGGAGGTGCCCATCGTCATCAACGTGCTGCCCGAACAGTTGCTGCGGGATACCGGCGTGCGCGACATCAAGGATTTGCAGGTGCTGGTGCCGGGCTTGACCGTGACCAGCACGCAGAGCGCCGCGCAAACCACCGCGCGCATCCGCGGCATCGGCACGGTGGGCGACAACGCCGGCCTGGAATCGTCGGTGGGCGTGGTCATCGACGGCGTGTACCGGCCACGCAACAGCGTCGGCTACGGCGATCTTGGCGAGCTGGAACGAATCGAGGTGCTGAAGGGGCCGCAGGGCACGGTGTTCGGCAAGAACACCTCGGCCGGCGTGATCAACGTGATCACCCGTCGCCCCAGCTACACGCAGAGCGCCGAGGGTGAAATCAGCGTAGGCAACTACGGCGCGTTCGGCGTTTCCGGCTCCTACAATGACGCGCTGGGCGAAAACAGCGCCATCCGCATCTACGCGGCCAAGCGCAAGCGCGATGGCTTCGACGATGTCCGCATCGGCGCCGGCCCGCGCGTGGAGACCGACGACGGCGACCAGAATTTCCACACCCTGCGTGGCCAGTTGCTGTTCGAGCCGACCGAAAACCTCGACATCTACCTGAGCGCTGATTTCAGCAGCCGCGAGGAGAACTGCTGCATCACCGTCACCACCGACCGCGGCTCGACCGCCGCCATCCTCAATGCGCTCACGCCGGGCGGCGAGGCGGTGATCCCCGTGGCCGACCCCGAGCGCCGGCTGGGCTACAGCAACCGCAGCACCGCGCAGGACATCAAGGACAAGGGTGTTTCGGCCGAGATCAACTGGACCACGCCGTGGGCCAATGAAGCGGTGCTGACCTCGATCACCGCCGTGCGCGACTGGCAGGCGATCAACGGCCTGGACTTCGATTACAGCGCCGCCGACGTGCTGTATCGCGCGCCGGACGAAGACGAATCGTTGACCAGGTTCAAGACCTTCAGCCAGGAACTGCGCCTGACCGGATCGACCGAAAAAATCGACTGGATGTTCGGCGCGTTCTATTCGGACGAGGACCTGACCCGCAACGAAAGCTACCGCTATGGCGCAGCCTACGAGCCGTACATGTCCATCGCCCTGCTGGGGCGGATCAACCCGGCGCTGGCGGCCTTGCCGAATGCGGCCACCTTCCTCGCCGATGCCACCGGGCGCCCGTTCGGCAGCTTGTTCCGTGGCCTGGGAACGCTCGACCACTACCAGCAGAACGCCAAGAGCACGGCGCTGTTCACCAACAACACCTGGCACGCCACCGATGCGCTCAACGTGACCGTGGGCCTGCGTTACACCCACGAGAAAAAGACGCTGGACGCGGCCTACGGCAACCCGGATGGCAGCCCGGCGTGCGCCTCGTATTTCCTGCCGAACGGGCAGGTAAACCCGGCGGCGATCGGCCGCATTGCCGGTGCCCTGACCGCGCGTGGGGTGCCGTTCGCGATGATGCCGGCGGCGCAGCAGCAGGCGTTGATCCAGAACACCATCGGCTTCACCTGCCTGCCGTGGGCCAATGCCGCGCACAACGGCCGCGCCACCGCGCAGGAGCGCACCGAGAAGGAATGGTCGGGCACCTTGAAGCTGGCCTACAACTGGAGCGAGGAGGTGATGACCTACGTCTCCGCTGCGCGTGGCTACAAGGCCGGCGGCTTCAACCTCGACCGCGTGCAGTCGGCCAACGGCCTGTCCAGCGGCACCCAGGGCATCGTGCCGGTGGACGACACCTCGTTCCCCGGTGAGTTCGTGGACAGCTATGAAGTGGGCGCCAAGACCACCTGGCTGGACGGAAATCTGCTGCTGAACGCGGCGCTGTTCTACCAGAAGTACGAGGATTTCCAGCTCAACAGCTTCCTCGGCACCAGCTTCGTGGTGCGCTCGATTCCCGAAGTGGTGTCGCGCGGCGTGGAGGCGGAAATCCTGTGGCAGCCCGGCATCCGCGGGCTGATGGTGCAGGGCGGTTTCACCTATGCCGAGACCGAATACGGCGACGACCTGCTGCCCGATGCCGACCTGGTGCTGCTGCCGGGCAACCAGATGAGCTTCGCGCCGAAGTGGTCGGGCAACGCCTCGATTACCTATGAACGGGATGTCGGCCAGAACCTGGTGGGCCGCTTCAACATCGGTGCCAAGTACACCTCCGACTACAACACCGGCTCGGACCTGGACCCGCAAAAAGCGCAGGATGCCTACACCCTGGTCAACGCGCGGCTGGGCCTCGGCGCGGCCAACGGCCGCTGGATGCTGGAATTCTGGGGCCAGAACCTGACCGACGAGACCTACAAGCAGGTCGGTATCGACGCCCCGATCCAGACCGGTTCGTGGAACGCCTTCCTCGGCGCCCCGCGCACCTACGGGATGACGTTGCGGCTGCGTTACTGAGGCAGGTTCGCAGTTTCATGGAGGGGTTCGTCGCGTGAGCGGCGAACCCTTTCCATTGCGGGTACTGGGGATTCAGATTCGCCGGGGATGGCCGGGTAGGAACCGGCGCTGCGTGTCCCCTTTGGGCCCGCAGGTCGTGGTGAACCGGAAGGCAACCGGCCTTCCGCTGCGGCGGCTTGTCGGTTCGTCGCCGCAGACGGGCCGTGTACCCTAGCGCCCCGTCCTTGCGGCAGCGCCCGATGCCGCAGGCAGACTCCAGTCTTGATCGAGCATGAGCGCAACCGAACACCCCGCAGCCACCGGCAAATCGCGCTACGCCGCGTCCTTGCGCCTTTCGGTGGCGCCGATGATGGACTGGACCGATTCGCATTGCCGGGTCTTCCATCGCATCCTCGCGCCCGGTGCGCGGTTGTATACCGAGATGGTGCACGCCAACGCGGTGATCCACGGTGACCGCCAGCGCTTGCTCGGTTTCGATTCCGGGGAACATCCACTGGCGCTGCAACTGGGCGGCAGTGAGCCGGCCTTGCTGGCGCAGGCTGCGCGCATCGCCGCCGATTGGGGTTATGACGAGGTCAACCTCAACTGTGGTTGCCCGTCCGACCGGGTACAGGCCGGGCGCTTCGGCGCCTGCCTGATGCGCGAGCCGGGACTGGTGGGCGAGTGCGTGGCGGCGATGGTCGCGGCGGTGGACATCCCGGTCACGGTGAAGTGCCGGTTGGGCGTGGACGATGACAACGATTACGACGCCTTTGCCGCCTTCGTCGACCGCCAGGTGCAGGCCGGCGCGGCGATGGTCGTCGTGCATGCGCGCAATGCGTGGCTGAAAGGGCTGTCGCCGAAGGAAAATCGCGAGATCCCGCCGCTGCGCTACGACTGGGCGCAGCGCCTGAAGCGCGAGCGCCCGGCATTGCCGGTGGTGCTCAACGGCGGCATTGCCACGGTGGAGGTGGCGCAGGCGCAGATGGCGCACGTCGATGGAGTGATGCTCGGCCGCGCCGCCTACCACGATCCCTATGTGTTGCATGCGCTGGAGGCCGCACAAACCGGCATGCCGCTGCGCAGCCGCGAGGCGTTGTTGGCGCAGTTGCGCTCGTATGTGGAAACGCAGTTGCAGCGCGGGCTGGCGCTCAAGCACATCACCCGCCACCTGCTGGGGCTGTACCACGGCCAGCCGGGTGGGCGCGGCTTCCGCAAGGTGCTCAGCGAAGGTGCGCACCGGCCCGGCGCCAACTGGGCGTTGATCGAGCAAGCGGTGCAGGTTACCCGCGAGCAGGGCGCGCGGCTGGCGAACTGATTCAACCCATTCCCGCAACCAGCCGAACTTTCCCCATTCAAGAAGCTGAACACGGGCAGCCGGAAGCGGGGAGGGTTCATATCGGATTCACCCCTAAAAATCAAGAATTTGCGGCAGTTCGGCAGGGTTCGAACGGTTCCCGGCGAGTCCCTGCTTTCACGTATTTTGAACGTTCCGTCGCAGTCCGATAGGATCACCGCATGCTTCCGCTTTCGCGTCACCTCCCGCTTGTCGTTGCCGCCGTGGCCTTGGCCACCGTGGCCGCATCGCCGGTGTTCGCGCAGGAGGCGCGCAAGGAATCGACGGAGCTTGGCATGCACATGGCTCCGCCGCGCATGCAGGACAACCAGCGGCCGCAGCCGCGTTCCTCGCTGTCCGATTCGGTACGCCGGGTGCAGCGCGAAACCGGTGGCCGCATCCTCGGCGCCGAACGGGTGCCCTATGACGGGCGCGACATCAACCGCGTGAAGTACATGGACGACCGCGGCCGGGTCCGCTACATGGACGACGAGGCTCCCGCTGTGCGCATGCGTGGCCCGGGTGGCCCGGCACAGGGCCGCGAGCGGTCACCACGCGCCGATAACTCCTGAACTGGCATAGTTCGCCGCACCGTAATCCGCTCACTACCCGGCCCCGGCCGGCCAAAGCAATCAGGGAGAGTTCATGCGTATCCTTCTGGTCGAAGACGAAGCCCCGCTGCGCGAGACCCTGGCAGCCCGGCTCAAGCGCGAAGGCTTTGCCGTCGATGCGGCGCAGGACGGCGAGGAAGGCCTGTACATGGGCCGCGAAGTGCCGTTCGACGTCGGCATCATCGACCTCGGCCTGCCGAAGATGTCGGGCATGGAGCTGATCAAGGCGCTGCGCGACGAGGGCAAGAAATTCCCGGTGCTGATCCTGACCGCGCGTTCGAGCTGGCAGGACAAGGTCGAGGGCCTCAAGCAGGGCGCCGACGACTACCTGGTCAAGCCGTTCCACGTCGAGGAGCTGCTGGCCCGCGTCAACGCGCTGTTGCGCCGCGCCGCCGGCTGGAGCAAGCCGACGCTGGAATGCGGCCCGGTCGCACTGGATCTTGCCGCGCAGACGGTCAGCGTCAGCGGCAGCAACGTCGACCTGACCAGCTACGAGTACAAGGTGCTCGAATACCTGATGATGCACGCTGGCGAACTGGTGTCGAAGGCCGACCTGACCGAGCACATCTACCAGCAGGATTTCGACCGTGACTCGAACGTGCTGGAAGTGTTCATCGGCCGCCTGCGCAAGAAGCTGGACCCGGACGGCGAACTGAAGCCGATCGAGACCGTGCGTGGCCGCGGCTACCGCTTCGCGATCCCGCGCAACCACGAAAGCTGATCCGCCTTCGCGCGGGCTAGGGCAATGATCTTCGGCCGTCTCTGGTTCTTCCGGCGCTGGCGGCCTCGCTCGCTGCAGGCGCGCCAGTTGCTGTCCGCCTCGGTGGGCCTGGTCGCCTTCCTGGCCCTGGCCGGCTACGCGCTGGATGCCTCGTTCGGCCAGGCTGCGCGCGACAACCTCAGTGAACGCCTGAAGAACTACGCCACCGCCTATGCCGGTGGCATCGACTTCACCCGTGACCGCTCGCTGTACATCCGCGAGCAGCCGCCGGACCCGCGCTTCGATGTGCCCGGCAGCGGTTTGTACCTGCAGGTGGTGATGCCCGGCGGCCACGGCAACTCGCTGTCCGCCGAGGGGCCTATCCTGCCCGAGGTCAGCGCACGCATGCTGCGGCCGCGGCAGGAAACCTTCGAAGGCCCGCTGCCGATCACCCAGATCGACGGCAGCCCCGGCGAGGTCTACCGCTACGGCATCGGCCTGGTGTGGGGCGGCGACAGCGGGCCGGAGGCCGAGTTCCCATACACCATCTACGTGCTGGAGGATTCACGCGCGCTGGGCAAGCAGTTGCGCGTGTTCCGCAACGCGGTGTGGTTCTGGCTGGGCGTCACCGGCCTGATCCTGCTGTTGTTGCAGACGCTGGTGCTGCAATGGAGCCTGCGCCCGCTCAAGCACGTCATCAACGAACTGACCCGGGTGCAGCGCGGCGAGCGCGAGCGCATGAGCGAGATGCACCCGCGCGAGCTGGAGCCGCTGACCGACAGCATCAATGCCTTCATCGAGAGCGAGCGCGAGAACCTGGAGCGCCAGCGCAACACCCTGGCCGACCTGGCGCACAGCTTGAAAACGCCGATCGCGGTGCTGCGTACGCAGATGGATGGTGGTACCGATGAAGCCGCGCTGCGCGAAGAACTGGACGTGCAGTTGCAGCGCATGAACAACCTGGTTTCCTATCAGTTGGCGCGCGCGGCTTCGTCCGGGCACAAGCTGTTCTCCGCACCGGTGCCGATCGAGGCCAGCGCCGAGGAGATCGTGCGCGGGCTGGAAAAGGTCTACGCCGCCAAGGGCGTGCTGTGCGAGTTCGAGCTGGAGCCGGGCGTCAAGTTCTACGGCGAGGCCGGCGATTTGCAGGAGCTGCTCGGCAACCTGCTGGAGAACGCCTTCAAATGGGCCAAACGCCGCGTGTTGCTGACTGCGCGACCGATTCCCTGTGCACCGGGTCGGCGCGCCGGGCTGGAACTGGCGGTTGATGATGACGGCCCCGGCATCGCCGAGGACAACATCGGCAAGGTGCTGCAACGTGGAGTGCGCGGCGACGAGCGCGTACAGGGCCACGGCATCGGCCTGTCGATCGTGCAGGACCTGATCAAGGATTATCGTGGCGAATTGCAGGTCAAGCGCTCGGCGGAACTGGGTGGCGCGCGTTTCGAGGTGAAGCTGCCGTCGGGGTTGTAGGGCAATAGCTACGCTGCGGCGAATGGCGACGGCCCATAGAAGCGCCGCAGGTGCGCGGCCACCGCCGGCATTTCCCGTTCCAGCAACTGCGGTGCGGAGAAGTGGTATTCGCTGGCCACGGCGAAAAATTCTTCGGGTGCTTCGGCGGCGTAGGGATCGATGGCGGTGTCGCGGCCGGTGTCCACTTGCGCGCAGAAGGCATCGAAGCACTGCTGGAAATCCCGTGCCCATTGCCGCTGCCAGTCGCGCGGCAGCGGCGGGGTGCCGTCCATCGCACCGTCGAGCACGTCGATCTTGTGTGCCATTTCGTGCACTGCCACGCAGAACCCGGCCCGCGGATCGGCGATGTCGGTCTGCACGTCAGCCCATGACAGCAGCAGCGGGCCGCTGTCCCAGGCTTCGCCGATCAACTCGTCGTCCCATTCGTGCAGCACGCCTGCGGCATCGGTATGGCTGCGGCGCACGCGGAAGGCATCCGGGTACACCACCAGTTCGGACCAGCCATGCAGGCCTTCACGGCCGAATTCGAGCAGCGGCAGGCAGCATAGCGCGGCCAGCAGCAGGCGCTGGGCGTCGTCCAATTCCAGCCCTGCGACCGGGGTGATGGCCTTGCGCTGCAGGAACAGCAGCACCAGCTCGCGCAACCGCGCCGTGCGCGTGGGGTCCAGCGCCCGCAGCCACGGGCAGCCGTGGCAGACCTGCTGCCAGAGTGCATCGTCCAATGGGGTGGGCGCGCGCCGCCAGCGACGCAGCAACGACTGGATCAGCGGAACATCCCCGGCAGCAGCCGGTGCCACTTCGGCGCACGCAGGCGCGGAATCACTTCTTCGTCGCTGCCGCCACCGACCTGTTGCGGCGGGGTGGGCGGGGTGACGTGCCTGGCCGGCGGCGGGGCGTTGGCCAGGCTCACCGATGCGGCCGGTGCCGCCACCCGCTCCACTTCGCCGGGGGCATAGCTGCAACCACCGGATGCCGGGGTGTCGAGCGCGTCCGCGGCATGTGCGGCCAAGGGGGCCAGCAGCAGGATCAGGCAATGGGCGGTGCGGCGCATCGTCGTTGTCCGGGAGCGGTCGAGCCACCGATTCTAGCCTGCTTTTCCTGCCGGGCCGGTTAGGGGCCGGGGGCGGCTTCCCGCATAATCGGCCGCTCTGTCGGGAGGGAAAGGTTGCCGTGGACGACCGCGAGCTGTTGGCCAAACTGGGGGCGGGGGCCTTGTCCGGCGACGCGCTGGCGCGTGAACTGGGCCAGACCCGCGCCGCGATATGGAAGCGGATACAGGGCCTGCGCGCGGCCGGGGTGGCGATAGAAGGTCGCGCCGGCGATGGCTACCGGTTGCTGCAACCGCTGGAACTGCTGGAGCGCGAGCGCATCTTGGCGCAGCTTGATCCGGTCGTGGCCGGCGCGCTGGCGGAGCTGGAAATCGGCTGGACGCTGGGCTCGACCAACAGCGAATTGCTGCGGCGCAGCGCACCTTTGCGCGGTACCGGGGTGCTGCTGGCCGAACGCCAGACCGGCGGGCGCGGGCGTCGCGGTCGGCAATGGGCCTCGCCATTGGCCGCAAACATCTACCTGTCGCTGTCACATGCCTTTGCCGGCGGCCTGTCGCGCATGGGTGGGCTGAGCCTGGCCGCGGGCGTGGCGGTGGGCGAGGCGCTGCAGGCGCTGGGCATCGCCGGAGTTGGCTTGAAGTGGCCCAACGACCTGCTGGTCGACGGCCGCAAACTGGGTGGCTTGCTGGTGGAAGGCGGCGGTGAATTCGCCGGGCCGGCGCGGGCGGTGATCGGGCTGGGCGTGAACGTGTGCATGCCGGCGGCGGTGGCCTCGGCCATCGGCCAGCCGTGGACCGACCTGGACACGCTGGCCGGCACGCCGGTGTCGCGCAATACGGTGGTGGCGGCCTTGCTGTCGCACCTGCTGCCGGCACTGGACCAGTTCGAGGGCGAGGGGCTGACGCCGTTCCTGCCGCGTTACGCCGCGCTGGACGTGCTGGCCGGCCATCAGGTGCGGGTGGAAGAGGCTGGCGTCCTGCATGATGGCCTTGCCCTTGGTCTGGCCGAGGACGGCGCGCTGCGGGTGCGCATCGAGGATGCCGAGCGTCATTTCCATGCCGGCGAAGTCAGTGTGAGGGCGCAATGAGCGATTGGTTGTTCGATCTCGGCAATTCCCGCTTCAAGTTCGCGCCACTGGCCGATGAGGCTGCCGGCGAAGTACAGGCCTGGGCGCATGGCGCCGAGGCGATGACCACCGCCGCGCTGGAAGCCCTGCCGCAAGGCGATACCGCCTGGGTGGCCAGCGTCGCCGCGCCGGCGCTGACAGTGACGGTGATGGCGCTGCTGCGCGAACGTTTCGCGCAGGTACGCATCGCCCGCACTCTGCGCGAATGCGCCGGGGTGAGGATTGCCTATGCGCGCCCGGAGAAGTTCGGCGTCGACCGCTTCCTCGCCCTGCTCGCCGCCGCGCGCACGCACCAGCCGGTGCTGGTGGTCGGCGTCGGCACCGCGCTGACCATCGACCTGATGGACGCCGACGGCCTGCATCGTGGTGGCCGTATTGCCGCATCGCCCACCACCATGCGTGAGGCGCTGCATGCGCGCGCGGTGCAACTGCCGGCCAGCGGCGGTGATTATTCGGAATTTGCCAGTGACACCGCCGACGCACTGGCGTCCGGCTGCGATGGCGCGGCGGTGGCGCTGGTCGAGCGCAGCCTGCGCCTTGGCGCGGCCGAGCTGGGCATCGAACCGGCACTGTGGGTGCATGGCGGCGGTGCCGCGCCGCTGTTGCCCTTGCTGCCATCCGCCGCGCACCGGCCGACGTTGGTGCTGGATGGTCTGGCGCGCTGGGCGCTGCACCAATGCCTCGCGGGAGGCTAGGATCGCGCCATGCTGAGTCGCTTCCTGATCGTCGTGCTGGCCATCCTCAACATTGGTGTCGCCTTGTGGTGGCTGGCGCCGCGCACACCCGCACTGCCACCGCCCGAGCCGGCCGAAACAGGCGTGGCCACGCTGGAATTGATCCTGCCCGAAGCCCTGCCGGCAACCGCCGCTGCCGTACAAACGGCTCCCGCAGTGGCAACTGATCTGCCGGCGGCCGCGCCTGCCGCCACTTCCGAGCGCTGCCTCAGCCTCGGCCCATTCGCCGACAGGGCGCAGGTACAGGCGGCGGTAGCGACCCTGGGTGCGGACCTGCTGCGCTCGCACCTGCGCGAAGTACCGCCAAAGGCGGCCAGCAGCTACCGGGTCATCCTGCCGCCGGCGGCCACCCGCGAGGAGGCGCAAGCCACGGCCAGGCGCATTGCCGACGCCGGTTTCAGCGACCACTTCGTCATGGGCCAGGGCGAGGAAGCCAACGCGATTGCCCTGGGTCAATACCGCAACCGCGAAGGCGCCGAGCGCCGCCAGGCCGCGCTGGCGGCGGCCGGTTTCCCGGCGCAACTGCTCGCCAGCGGCGGCGAGGAAGCGTCCAGCTGGTGGCTGGATGCCGCCCACGCCGGCACCACATCGGCCGCAGCCCTGCAACGCCGCAGCGGCGCGCAACGGCAACAAATGCTGGATTGCGCACGGCTGCGCTAGCTAGAATGCCCACCGGCCCCGGCCCGGCGGATACTTCCTGCCGCGCCACACGGGCACCGCCTCCATGCCGCTTTAGCTCAGTTGGTAGAGCAACTGTCTTGTAAACAGTAGGTCATCCGTTCGACTCGGATAAGCGGCACCATCCCTTCGTTTCCCGCTCCTGCTGCTGCGTCGCCGCAGGTAGCGTGCGTGGCCAGCGGCTAAACTGCTTTCATTTGCAACGGAGAAAAGCATGGCCAGTTCCCGTCCTGTTTCATTGATCGGCGTGCCCACCGACGTCGGCGCCGGCCACCGTGGTGCGCGTCTGGGGCCGGAGGCGCTGCGCATTGCCGGTTTGCCCGAGGCGCTGGCCGCGCGTGGGGTGGACGTGCGCGATGTCGGCAACCTGCAGGGGCCGCGCAACCCGTGGACCGCGCCGGTGGACGGTTACCGCCATCTCGACGAGGTGGTGGCGTGGAACCGCGCGCTGATGGATGCCACCTATGCCGAACTGTGCGATGGGCGCCTGCCGATCATGCTCGGTGGCGACCACTGCCTCGGCATGGGCTCGGTCACCGCGGTGGCGCGCTGGTGCCGCGAGCAGGGCAAGGACCTGCGCGTGCTGTGGCTGGACGCGCACTCGGACTTCAACACCTCCGAGGTCACCCCGTCCGGCAACATCCACGGCATGCCGGTGGCCTGCCTGTGCGGGCTGGGGCCGGAGGCGCTGACCCGGCTGGGCGGCACTTCGCCGGCGATCTCGCCGCAGCAGGTGCGGCAGATCGGCATCCGCTCGGTGGACCAGGACGAGAAGCAGTTGATCAAGCAGCACCGGGTGGACGTGTACGACATGCGCTACATCGACGAGGCCGGCATGAAGCGCACGATGGAAGCGGCGCTGGCCGGCATCGACGCCAATACCCACCTGCATGTCAGCTTCGACGTGGACTTCCTCGACCCCAGCATCGCCCCCGGCGTGGGCACCACGGTGCCGGGCGGGGTGAACTACCGCGAGGCGCAGCTGGTGATGGAGATGATCGCCGACACCGGGCTGATGGGCTCGCTGGACATCGTCGAACTGAACCCGCTGCTCGACCGCCGCAACCGTACCGCCAAGCTGGCGGTGGACCTGGTCGAAAGCCTGTTCGGCAAGTCCACCTTGATGCGCGATTGATGCCGGCTGCACATCGCTGAACAGCCGCCGGTGCGCGTTCACGTGCACTGCACGGGGCAGCCGCCAGATTCACCTCACGCGGAAGCAGCGGTCGCCAATCTTCGCGACTGGCCGCAACCGCCAATCACTGATGAGGAGAAGGTGGATGAAGCGAGTGCTGATACTGGTCGTTCTGGGCGTGTTCCCGCTGGTGCTCGCCGGCTGCAATACCGTCGCCGGCGCGGGCAAGGACATGCAGAAGGCGGGCGAAAAGGTCGAGGACAAGGCCCAGGATTGCAAGGACGGCAAGTGCTGAACCCGTGCATTGAACCCGTGACGAGGAGAAACCCGATGAAGCGTTTGCTCGTGCTGGTGTTGTTGTCGATGTATGCGATGGTGATGTTGGCCGGCTGCAATACCATTGCCGGTGCCGGCAAGGATGTGCAGAAGGCGGGCGAGAAGGTGGAGGACGCGGCCAAGGGCTGATTGGTCACGTACCAGGGCAAGCGGAAGGGCCGGCACATGCCGGCCTTTTCGTTGCCGGTTTGCGCTTCTGGAGTCATGACCGGTTCAACAACATCAGCACCGGCAAACGAATCATGGACCCGGAGCCAACAACAGCCTTGGCAAGGTGGTCCCGCGGCGCAAACGCCGCTCCCCCTTCGCAAGGAGAAATTGCATGAACAAAGACATCATTTCCGGCAAGTGGAGCCAGCTCAAGGGCAAGGCGCAGGCCAAGTGGGGTGACCTGACCGACGATGACTTCAAGGTGGCCGAGGGCAATGCCGAATACCTCGCCGGGCGTTTGCAGGAGCGCTATGGCTGGGCCAAGGACCGCGCCGAAACCGAAATCCGCGATTTCGAGAAGGCGTTGCACAAGGATTACCCGGACTACCACTGACCGGGCACGGGCATGAACCGGACGGGCCGCGCGATGCGGCCCGTCCGGTTTCCAGCGGTGGTGGCGGGCAGCCGGCGGCAGTGCGTGGGCGGTTACACTGGGCGCGTTCATCCGCCTGCATTCCCGTGTTCATGACCACCCGCGTTCTCACCGGCATCACCCCTTCCGGCACTCCCCACCTGGGCAACTACGTTGGCGCGATTCGCCCGGCGATTGCCGCCAGCCGCACCCAGGGCATCGAGAGTTTCTTCTTCCTGGCCGACCTGCACAGCCTGATCAAGGCGCAGGACCCGGTGCGCACCCAGCGCTCGACGCTGGAGATCGCCGCCAGTTGGCTGGCCTGCGGGCTGGACCCGGACAAGGTGTGGTTCTACCGCCAGAGCGACATCCCCGAAACCACCGAGCTGACCTGGTACCTCACCGTGGTCGCCGGCAAGGGCATCCTCAACCGCGCCCACGCCTACAAGGCGGCGGTGGACAAGAACCGCGAGGAGCAACTGGACGACGATGCCGGCATCAGCGCGGGGTTGTTCATGTACCCGGTGCTGATGGCCGCCGACATCCTGATCTTCAACGCCAACAAGGTGCCGGTGGGCCGCGACCAGATCCAGCACATCGAGATGGCGCGCGATTTCGCCCAGCGTTTCAACCACGTCTACGGCAAGGACTATTTCGCGCTGCCGGAAGCAGCCATCGACGAGCAGGTGGCGACGCTGGCGGGCCTGGATGGCCGCAAGATGAGCAAGAGCTACAACAACACCATCCCGCTGTTCGCCCCGCGCGAGGAGTTGAAGAAGCTGGTGTTCTCGATCCTCACCGATTCGCGCGCACCCGGCGAACCCAAGGACACCGAAGGCTCGGCGCTGTTCCAGATGTACCGCGCCTTCGCCACACCGGAACAGAGCGCCGCGTTTGCCGGGGCATTCGCCGATGGCATCGGCTGGGGCGAGGCCAAGCAGCAGGTGTTCGAACGCATCGATGCCGAGCTGTCGCCGCTGCGCGAACGCTACAACGCCTTGATGGCCGAGCCGGAACGGATCGAAGCCCTGCTGCGTCGGCGCGGGCAGGAGTTGCGCGAGCGTTTCGCCATCCCGCTGCTGAAGGAGCTGCGCTACGCCGTCGGTCTGCGTGACCTCGCCGCGGCCGGCGACACCCCGCGCGCCACCGCGGCCGCCAAGCCTGCGTTGCCGCAGTTCAAGCAGTATCGCGAGGTGGACGGGCGCTTCCATTTCAAGCTGCTCGATGGCGAAGGCCGGCTGCTGATCCGGAGCGAGGGTTTCGACTCGCCGCGGGATGTCGGGCAACTGGTCGCCGCATTGAAGCTGGCCGAACATGGCGACGCCCTGCGCAGCGAGCGGTTCACGCTGGAGGCCGAGGCCGATACCGTGCTGGCCGCGCTGCGCGCGTTGCGCGACTGAAAAACCCCGCACAGGAGTCCGCGATGGCCTGGTTGTCGTTGTTGTTGTTCCTGCCCTGGTTCTGCGTGATGGGCGCGTTGTACTGGTGGTTTCCACGCCAGCCACGTCATCGCCTGCGGACCCTGTTCGACAGCGCGGCATTGGCGCTGGCATTGCTGCTCAGCATCGCCGGCATGCACTGGGGCTACAACGTCGGCGTGGCCGAAGCCGACGTGGACAGCATGTGGCGGCAGATCCTCGCCGTGCTCTATGCCTACGGCAGCTTCCTTGCGGTGATGGTGCTGGCGCTGCTGCTGCGGCCGCGCGTGCTGCGCCGTCCGTAGGCGCGGGGTATGCCACGCCCGCGCTGCGACCAAGGCCGTATTGCCGCGCACCGCTGCCGGTGACAGCATCGGGCCGGAATATCCGGAGCCCTGCATGACCGCCAGCCACGGCATCCATACCCTCGACACCGCGTTCCAGCGCGACCATTTCGACGCCGCCTACCTGCTGGTCGAAAACGGCCGTGGCGCGTTCATAGACTGCGGCACCAGCCACGCCGTGCCGCGGTTGTTGGCGGCCATCGAACAGGCCAGGCTCGGCGTCGATGCCATCGACTGGCTGATCCTCACCCACGTCCACCTCGACCACGCCGGTGGCGCCGGTGCATTGCTGCAGCAATTGCCGAACGCGCGCTTGCTGGTGCATCCACGCGGTGCGCCGCACATGATCGACCCGATGCGGCTGATTGCCGGCGCCACCGCGGTTTATGGCGAGGCGGAAATGGTGCGCAGCTACGGTCGGATCGTGCCGGTGCCGGCCGAGCGTGTGGTGGTGGCCGAAGACGGCCACCGGCTGTCGTTGGCCGGGCGCGAACTGCTGTGCATCGACACCCCCGGTCATGCGCGCCACCACCTGTGCGTGTGGGACGCGGCCAGCCGTGGCTGGTTCAGCGGCGACACTTTCGGCCTGTCCTATCGCGAACTGGACAGCGCGCAGGGCGCTTTCATCATTCCCACCAGCTCGCCGGTGCAGTTCGAGCCGGAGGCCTTGCATGCCTCCATCGAACGCTTGCTGGCACAAGGGCCGCAAGCGATGTACCTGACCCATTACGGCCGCGTGCAGGACGTGGCGCGGTTGGCCGCCGACCTGCACGTGCAGATCGACGCGATGACCACCATCGCCCGCGCCTGCGACGGCCGCGCCGACCGTCACCGCGCGCTGGTGGCCGCATTGGGCGAGTTGTATCTGGAACGTGCGCGCGCGCATGCCTGCCGGCTGGACGATGCCGGCGTGCTGCGGGTGCTGGAGCTGGATATCGAGCTCAATGCGCAGGGCCTGGAGTGCTGGCTGGATCGCAAGTGAGCATGGCGCGGGTAAGATTCGATGCCTTCAATTCCTCACCGGTGCCCGCCGTGAACCCGATGCGCATGCTGTTGTTGTCGTCCTGCCTGTTCGTCGGTGGCATCGCCAGCGCGGCCAATGACCTGCCCGGTGGCGGCATCGACCCGGAGGCGTTGTCGCGGCATGTGCGGGTGCTGGCCTCGGACGAATTCGAGGGCCGTGCGCCGGCCAGCGCAGGCGAGCAGCGCACCGTCGATTACTTGGTCGAGCAATTCCGCAAGGCCGGCCTGCAGCCGGGCGGCGAGAATGGCGGCTGGGTGCAGGAAGTACCGTTGGTGCGCGCGCAGGTGCAGGGCACGCCGGAGGCCAGCCTGAGACTCGGTGATGAGCGCGTGCCGCTGGTCAACGGCGAGGACGTGACCCTGCAGAGCCTGCGTCCGCAGGCCGAGGTGGTGGTCGATGCGCCGCTGGTGTTCGTCGGCTACGGCATCGACGCGCCGGAGCGGCACTGGGACGACTACAAGGGCGTGGACCTGCACGGCAAGATCGCGGTGGTGCTGGTCAACGATGCCGATTTCGAAACCGACGCGCCGGGCGCGTTCGACGGCCGCGCAGTGACCTACTACGGCCGCTGGACCTACAAGTTCGAGGAGGCCGCACGGCGTGGCGCGACGGGTGTGCTGATCGTGCATGAAACCGCGCCGGCCGCGTACCCATGGGCAACGGTGAAGGCATCGGGTACCTCGCCGTTGTTCGACATCCAGCGCAGCGACGCCGATGCATTGGCGCAGCACACGCCACTGCGCGGCTGGATGCAGCGTGCGTTGACCGAGCGCATCTTCGCCGCGGCCGGGCTGGATTTCGAGGTGGAGAAGCGCAAGGCCCAGCGCGCCGACTTCCGCCCGCTGACACTGGGTGACGCGCGCTTGTCGGCTCGCTTCGAGGTCAAGCGCGAGCCGGTGGTCACCCGCAACGTGGTGGCGAAACTGGAAGGCACGGACTACCGGGACGAGTCGGTGATCTTCTCCGCGCACTGGGATGCGTTCGGCATCGGCCAGCCCGATGCCAATGGCGACCGCGTGCGCCACGGCGCCATCGACAATGCCACCGGCGTGGCCGCGGTGCTGGAACTGGCGCGGGTGTTCGCCTCCGGCCCGCGCCCGCAGCGCACGCTGTATTTCATCGCGCTGACCGCCGAGGAAAAGGGCCTGCTGGGCGCCAGCTACTACGCCGAACACCCGCTGGCGCCGCTGGAGAAAACCGCGGCGGTGTTGAACATCGAGATGTTCAGCCCGGACGGCGAAACCACCGACATCGCCACCTGGGGCAATGGCCGCGTCTCGCTGGAGGCGGACATCGACCGGGTGGCGCGCGCGCGTGGCCGCCACTGGTCGCCGGACCCGAACCTGGAGGCCGGCTTCTTCTACCGTGCCGATCATTTCGCCTTCGCCCGCAAGGGTGTGGCGGCGATCACCGTCGGCGCCGGGCTGGACAAGCTGGAGGGCGGCGTCGCCGCCGGCCGTGTGCTACGCGACGCTTATTTCGCCAACTGCTACCACCAGGCCTGCGATGCGTGGACGCCGCACTGGGACGCGCGCGGGCTGGCCGCCGACACGCTGCTGGTCTACGACCTCGGCCTGGAACTGGCCAATGGCCGGCACTGGCCGCAGTGGCAGGAAGGCTCGGAGTTCGGCGGCGCGCGCAAGGCCAGCGAGACTGTGCGGCGTCCGTAGGTTTTTGCCCTTGCTGCTGCAACCGGGTGTTGCGACGGTGGTAACGCCACCGACGCCGATGCTCGCCTAGAATTGCCGCGTTCTCCTTCGGTCTCCCCCATGTCCGCTCCCGTTCCCGTGCAGGCTGCCCCGCGTGGCGGCCTCGTCGCCGTCGCCTTGCTGCTGGTCTATGTGGTCTGGGGCTCGACCTATCTCGGCATCCGCCTGGCGCTGGAAGGCGGCATGCCGCCGTTGTCGGTGATCTCCGGCGTGCGCTTCGTCATTGCCGGCAGCGTGCTTTACGGCCTGCTGCGCTGGCGCGGGGTGGCGGCGCCGACCCGCGCGCAGTGGCGCACGTTGGCGGTGATGGGCCTGTGCCTGCTGTTCCTCGGCAACGGCATGGTGGTGCTGGCCGAGCGTGACGTGTCCTCGGGGCTGGCGGCAGTGGCGGTGGCCTCGGTGCCGTTGTGGATGGCGCTGTTTTCGGCGATCCGTGGCGAAAAGGTCATCGGCGGCGAATGGCTGGGCATCGCCATCGGCCTGGCCGGCGTGGTCTGGCTCAACGCCGGCAGCAGCCTGACCGCGACCCCGACCGGGCTGGTGTTGCTGCTGGTGGCGCCGCTGGGCTGGGCCTTCGGTTCGATCTGGTCGCGCGGGCGCGACCTGCCGTCGCCGTTCATGGCTGCCGCCGGGCAGATGCTGTGCGGCGGCGTGATCCTGGTCGTCGCCGGGTTGTTGCGCGGCGAGCACATGGGCGCGACGCCGTCTTTGCAGGGCATGTTGGCGGTGGGTTACCTGAGCGTGTTCGGCTCCATCGTCGCCTTCACCGCCTACGTGTGGTTGCTGCACAACGTGCGTCCGGTGCTGGCCAGCAGTTATGCCTACGTCAACCCGGTGATTGCGGTGGCGCTGGGCGCGTGGGTCGCCAACGAGCGCTTCGGCGCGGCCGAGCTTGGCGCGATGGGGGTGATCCTGGCCGGCGTCGTCGTCATCACCCTGGCGCGGATGCGCCGCGCATGAACCCGGTCGAACACCGCAACGGCCTGCTGGCCACCACTTTGGCGTTCGTCATCTGGGGCCTGTTTCCGCTGTACTGGCGCTTGCTGATCGAGGTGCCGTCGTTGCAGATCATTGCCCACCGCATCGTCTGGAGCGCGGTGCTGCTGGTTGGCGGCCTGGCCTTGGTGCGTGGCTGGGGCTGGTTGCGCGAGGTGTGGGTGACGCCGCGCCGGTTCTGGCTGCTGGGGCTGGCGAGCGCGCTGATCGCGGCCAACTGGAGCCTGTACATCTGGGCGGTGAATGCCGGCCACGTGGTCGAAACCAGCCTGGGTTATTTCATCAACCCGTTGCTGAGCGTGGTGCTGGGCGTGGTGGTGCTGCGCGAGCGGCTGGGCCGGCTGCAATGGCTGGCGGTGGCGCTGGCGGCACTGGGCGTGGCGTGGCTGACCTGGCAGAGCGGGCGCGCGCCGTGGATCGCGATTGGCTTGTCGATCACCTTTGGTTTGTACGGGCTGATCCGCAAGCTGGTGGTGGTGGAGGCGGTGACCGGGCTGGGCGTGGAAAGCCTGTTCATGGTGTGGCCGGCGCTGGCCTACGTGGTGTGGGCCGAAAGTGGCCACGGCGGTGGCTTCATCTCCGGCTGGGGCGTGGGCAACGACCTGTTGCTGGTGCTGGCCGGCGTGGTCAGCGCGGTGCCGCTGATTGCCTTTGCCTACGGTGTGCGCCGTATCCCGCTGTCGATGGTGGGGCTGTTGCAGTACATCGGCCCGACGCTGCAATTCCTGGTCGGCGTGCTGATCCTGCGCGAGCCGTTTGCGGCTTCCCGGCTGGTCGGTTTCGGCTTCATCTGGGCCGGGCTGCTGGTGTTCGCGATTGCCGGTGTGCGTGCGGCGGCGAAGCGTGCGCGCGCGTAGAAACGTGGTTCACTGCGCGATGGCGCTTTACCGGTGAAGCCTCTCGCGCAGTGAACTGCGCTTACGCGGCCGGGGTGTCGGGCATCGGGCAATGCGTGCCATCGCTGCCGGCCTGTGCAAACCAGTCGTTGACCACGCCGGAAAGACGGTCCAGCCGCAGCGGCAGGCTCAGGTGGTCCTCACCCCGCAGTTCCAGATAGCGCGCATGCGGCGCGGCGGCGGCCAGCGCGCGGCCCTGCGCGACCGGGATGTGCGCGTCGTCGCGGCCGTGCAGCAGCAACACGCAGGCCGGTACCTGCGCCAGCGCCTGGCCCACGTCCACGCGGTCCAGGTCGATGTCGAGCTCGCGATTGGCTGCGCTGATGGCCTGGTCCAGCCCGCTGCCGCCGTACTGCCACCGCGCCAGCGGCAGCGCGAGGTAGTCGCTGATGCGCTCGGGCGGACGCGACAGCATGTGCGGCACCATCGCGCGGATGGCCTGGCCGGCATTGTCGAAGGATTCCATCGCCACCACGCTGCGCAGCCGCGGGCCAAGTTCGCGCGCGGCGAAGATGGCGGTGGCCGCGCCATAGGACACGCCGAGCAGGTGCACCGGTCCGTCGATCTCGCCTTCGGCATCGAGTGCATGCAGCGCGGCGGCCACGTCCTGGCCCTCGCGCGTGCCGTAGCCGGAGGGCGCCTGCCCGGAGCGGCCGTGGTTGCGCAGGTCCAGGGCGATGGTGCGGTAGCCGTGCTGCGCCAGTTCCAGCGCCCACGGCAGCAGCGAGCCGCCATCCATCATCCAGCCGTGCAGCAGGATCACCGTGCCGCGTGGCGCAGGGGAACTGCCTGCCGGTGCCGAGGCCTCCATCGAGAACTCGGGGAAGTGTTCGCCCTTGCCGAGATAGCGATACTGCAGGTGGTAATCACCGGGTTCGAGGGCGACCCAGTGCAAGGCCACCCCACCGCTGCCGGGCACCGTGCCCTGGCGGTGCGGCAGGCGCGCCAGCAAGGCGTCGATGCGGGCGGTCGGCACCATCGGCGAGGTGCCGCCGGGGGCGGCCC
>JBASBF010000019.1:0-41601 GCA_049650985.1 Stenotrophomonas sp.
CTGCATCAGCAAAAAGGCCCGGCAATGCCGGGCCTTTGGCTGAATCGCCATCGGGGCGGAAACTCAAACCCGACCAAATACCAGCGTCGCATTGGTACCGCCGAAACCGAAACTGTTGGACATCACCACATCCAGTTTCGCTGCCTGCGTCTGCCGCAGGATCGGGAAGCTGGCTGCACGCTCGTCCAGGGTTTCGATGTTGGCCGAGCCGGCCATGAAGCCATCGCGCAGCATCAGCAGGCTGTAGATTGCTTCATGCACGCTGGCCGCGCCCAGCGAGTGGCCGGACAGGGCCTTGGTCGAGGAGATTGGCGGAACCTTGTCGCCGAAGACCTCGCGCACTGCGCCCAGTTCGGTGATGTCGCCCAGCGGCGTCGAGGTGCCGTGGGTGTTGAGATAGTCGACCGGGCGATCGAGGCCGGCCAGCGCCATGTTCATGCAGCGCACGGCGCCTTCGCCGGACGGGGCAACCATGTCGGCGCCATCCGAGGTGACGCCATAGCCCAGCAGCTCGGCGTGGATGCGGGCGCCACGGGCAACGGCATGGTCGTAGTCCTCCAGCACCAGCATGCCGGCGCCACCAGCGATGACGAAGCCGTCGCGGTTGGCGTCGTAGGGCCGCGAGGCCGTGGCCGGGGTGTCGTTGAAACTGGTGGAGAGCGCGCCCATCGCATCGAACATCATGCTCATCGACCAGTGCAGGTCTTCGCCGCCGCCGGCGAACACGATGTCCTGTGCGCCGTGGCGGATCATGTCCGCCGCCGCGCCGATGCAGTGTGCCGAAGTGGCGCAGGCGGCCGACAGCGAGTAGCTGACGCCCTTGATGCTGAAGGCGGTGGCGAGGTTGGCCGACACCGTTGAGCACATCGTGCGCGGCACCATGTACGGGCCGACCTTGCGCACGCCACGATTGCGAAGCAGATCGGCTGCTTCCACCTGCCACTGGCTGGAGCCGCCGCCGGAGCCGGCGATCAGGCCGGTACGCACGTTGCTGGTCTGTGCCTCGTCCAAGCCGGCGTCGGCGATGGCGTCGCGCAGGGCGATATAACTGTAGGCGGCCGCATCGCTCATGAAGCGCTTGAGCTTGCGGTCGATCTGCGTGTCCAGGTCGATCTCGACGCGGCCGCCGACCTGGCTGCGCAGGCCGGCTTCGGCGTGGTCGGGCAGGAAGACGATGCCGGGACGGCTCTCGCGCAGGGCGCCGGAAACGGTGTCCAGGTCGTTGCCGAGGCAGGAGTTGATGCCCATGCCGGTGATGACGACGCGACGCATCAGAAGCTCTCGGTGGAGGTGAACAGGCCCACGCGCAGGTCCTTGGCGCTGTAGATCTCGCGGCCATCGACCAGCATGCGGGCGTCGGCCTGCGCCATCACCAGCTTGCGGTTGATGACGCGCGAGATGTCGATTTCGTACTGCACCCGCTTGGCGCTGGGCAGCACCTGGCCGGTGAACTTGACCTCGCCGCAGCCCAGCGCGCGGCCGCGGCCCTCGGCGCCGATCCAGGTCAGGAAGAAGCCGGTGAGCTGCCACATCGCGTCCAGGCCGAGGCAGCCGGGCATCACCGGGTCGCCGATGAAGTGGCAGCCGAAGAACCACAGGTCCGGGCGGATATCCAGTTCGGCGCGCACCAGGCCCTTGCCGTGCGGGCCGCCGTCATCCCGGATGTCGGTGATGCGGTCGAACATCAGCATCGGGTCGTTGGGCAGGCGGCCCTTGTTGGGGCCGAACAGCTCGCCGCGTGCGCTGGCCAGCAGCTGTTCGCGCGAGAACGCATGGAGACGGTTCATCGAAGCGGTAATCCCGAAGCACGGAAAACGTAACGTCCAAGGATGCTTGATGGATATGCTTTCAATCAACAGTTTTAACAGTACGCATGCGTAGTGTTTGCGGGAAAAGCCAGCACGTTCGCAGCGGATCGTACCGGGGCGTATGGCGCGGCGGGCTATCATTGCAGGCCCTGTCCCTGCCGTTGCGGGTCCCCAGTTCGCCCATGCGCAAGATCATCCACATCGACATGGACGCGTTCTATGCGTCGGTCGAGCAGCGGGACGATCCGGCATTGCGCGGCCGCCCGGTGGTGGTGGCCTGGCGTGGGGCACGCTCGGTGGTGTGCGCGGCGTCCTACGAGGCGCGCACCTTCGGTGTGCGTTCGGCGATGCCGGCGTTGCGCGCCGAGCGGCTGTGCCCGGACGCGGTGTTCGTGGCGCCGGATTTCACCCGCTACAAGGCGGTGTCGCGGCAGATCCGCGAAATCTTCCTGCAGCACACGCCGCTGGTGGAGCCGTTGTCGCTGGACGAGGCCTACCTGGACGTCACCGCTTCGCCGACCTGCGGCGGCATCGCCACCGACATCGCGCGGACCATCCGCGCGCAGATCCGCGAAACCACGTCGCTGACCGCCTCGGCCGGCATCGCGCCGAACAAGTTCCTGGCCAAGATCGCCTCGGACTGGCGCAAGCCCGATGGCCAGTTCGTGGTGCCGCCGGCGCGGGTGGAGCGGTTCCTGACCCCGCTGCCGGTGAGCCGCGTGCCGGGCGTGGGCAAGGTGATGCAGGGCAAGCTGGCGGCGCTGGGCATCGCCACCGTCGGCGACCTGCGCGGGCTGCCGCTGGAACAACTGGAAGCGCTGTTCGGCGCGTTTGGGCGGCGGCTGCACCAGCGGGCGCGCGGTATCGACGAGCGCCCGGTGGAGCCGGACCAGCCGGTGCAGTCGATTTCCTCGGAAGACACCTTCAGCGAAGACCTGCGGCTGGGCGAGTTCGACGAACTGATCGCGCACCTGGCCGAACGCACCTGGCATGCCTGCGGGCGTACCGAGCGTGTTGGCCATACCGTGGTGCTCAAGCTCAAGACCGCGCAGTTCCGCATCCTCACCCGCAGTTTCACTCCGGATGCGCCGCCAGCATCGGTGGAGGAACTGCGTGACATCGCACTGGCGCTGTGCCAGCGGGTGCAGTTGCCGCCGCAGACGCGCTACCGGCTGGTGGGCGTGGGTGTGTCGGGGTTTCGCGACCGGGAAGATTCGGTGGTGCAGGGCGATCTGTTCCGCGAAATTCCGGTGGGTTGATCGAGCGTTCGCACGCAGCGATGCCGAGGCGCGCGATTGTGCGCGGCTACAATCGGCGGCCCTTGAACGAGGAGCAGGTGCGTGGAGATTGCGGCGCTGGTTTTCGACCTGGACGGCACGCTGGTGGACAGTGCCGACGATATTGCCGAAGCGGTCAACCGCATGCTGGACGATCTTTCTTTGCCGCGTGTGGACGCGGACACCGTGCGCGGCTGGATCGGCGAGGGCGTGCGCAACCTGGTTGACACCGCGTTGCATCACGCCGGCAGCGGACACGCGCCGGCCGAGGTGATGCCCGGCTTCATGCGCCACTACCACGACTGCCTGCTGCGCAGCCCGCGGCTGTACGACGGCGTGGCCGAGGCCTTGCGGCAATTGCAGGCGTGCGGCTTGCCGATGGCGATCTGCAGCAACAAACCATCGGCCCTGGTGCCGCCGTTGCTGGAACACCTGGGCATTGCCGGATACTTCGCGCACATCATCGGCGGCGACACCCTGCCACAGCGCAAGCCGGCGCCGGAGCCGTTGCTGCACGCTGCGCAGTTGCTGGGGCAAGTGCCGTCGCGATGCCTGATGGTCGGCGATTCGGCCACCGACCTGGCAACGGCGGATGCGGCCGGGATGCCGATCGTGCTGGTGCGCTATGGCTATCTGCGGGGTCTGGATTTGCGGGAAACAAGCGCACTGGCGGTGATCGACGACCTGCGCGAATTGCTGCCGTTGCTGCGGGTAACGGCAGCGGCAGCAGGAGGCGAGGGGCGCGCGCGGACATGATGTTCCGCATGCGCTCCTCGCCTGTGTCACTGGCCGGGCTTACTGCCCGCGGTAACGCAAGGTCAGCTGGTACTCGCGGCCCGGCTGGTTGTACCAGGCCACGGTTTCGTACTCGCGGTCGAACACATTGGCCGCGCGTGCCTGCAGGCTCCAGGCGTCGTTGATCGCGTATTCCACGCGCACATCGACGGTGCCGTAGCCGGACAGGCGCACGCTGTTGGCCGGGTCGTCGAAACGGTGGCCGCTGCCGGCGGCAGTGATACCCACGCGCAGCGGGCCGAAACCGCGATCGATGTCGATGCGGCCACTGCTGCGGGCGCGGCGCGGCAGCCAGTTGTCGCGGGTGGCTGCGTTTGCGGTGCGGTCGCGCGGATCGGTGAAGCCGGCCTGGGCATTGATGTCGAAACCGGCCAGCGTGACGAAGCCGGCCAGTTCCGCGCCGCGGATGCGTGCTTCGGCGATGTTGTACGGGGTGTAGGTGCTGTCCAGCGCGATCAACTGGTCGATATGGGTTTCATAGGCGTTGAAGCTCCAGTGCCAGCCGTCGCCGTACTGGCCGATGCCGAAGTTCACGCTCTTGGACTCTTCCGGTTTCAGTGCCGGGTTGTTGTAGCAGCCCCACGGCGAGCACGGGTAGTACAGGTCGTTGAAGGTCGGGGCCTTGAAGCCGGTGCCGGCGCTGGCATTCAGGCGCAGGCCATTGCCGAGGTCGAAGCCGTAGCCGAGGCTGCCGGTGGCGTGGTTGCCGAACTGCTCGTTGTCGTCGTTGCGTACGCTGGCTTGCAGCGAGTGCGCGCCGAAGCGGCCCTGGTATTCGACGAACACGCCGGTGTTGTCGCGGCTTTCGACGATGAAGGCGTCGGTGGCGGTGACGTGGTCGCGCTGCCAGTCGGCGCCGGCACTCAGTTGCTGGCCTTCGGCAAGCCGAATGTCACCCTGCAGGCTGGCGGTGTCGCGGCGGCTGTCGAGGGTGGAGACGAAGCTGCGGGTGCCATTGGCGGCCAGATAGCCATCGGACTGGTCGTTGTTGCGGCCCACTCGCGCGGTCAGGCCGAAGGCATCGCTGGGGTTCCACAGCAGCTTGCCACCGAACACCTGCTGGCGGTTGTCCGATTCGTTGCGGGAACTGCCGTCGAGCTGGATGCGGCTGGCGGCGTCCAACACTTGACCTTCCACGCTCAGGGTTTCGCTCAATGCGTAGCCCGCGCGCAGGGTGAGCGAGGTGTTGCGGTAGCCGTCGCGGTCGGGTTCGTTGGTGAAGCAGCCGGCGCCGGCATAGGTGTCCGGGTCGTAGAAGCCGCGGCAGGCATCGATGCCGTCGGTTTCCTGTCGCGCGCCTTGTGCCGCAATCCAGCCGCGTTCGCCACGGTTGCTGAAGCCGGCGCTCGCTTGACGCAGCTTGTTGCTGCCGGCGGTCAGCGTGAAGTTCTGGCGCAGCCCCTGGCCGGCGCTGCGGGTGAAGATTTGGATAACGCCGCCGATGGCTTCGGAGCCATACAGGCTGGAACGCGGGCCGCGCACGATTTCCACGCGCTCGATCTGGTCGATCGGCAGATCCTGCAGTGCCGGCATGCCGCTGGTGACCGAGCCGTAGCGAACACCGTCCACCAGCACCAGCGTCTGGCTGGACGAGGTGCCGCGCATGAACAGCGAGGTGAGCTGGCCGGGGCCGCCGTAGTTGCCGAAATCCAGCCCGGCGCGGCCGCGCAGCAGGTCCGGCAGCGAACTTGCCTGGCTGCGTTCGATCTGCTCGCGGTCGATCACCTGCACCGGCACCACGCTGTCGGCAATGGCGATTGGCGTGCGGGTGGCGGTGACGATCACGTCGTCCAGTTCAGTGGGTGCCTGTTCGGCAGCGGCAATGCCCGGCAGCGCAAGCGCCAGGGCGAGGGAAAGGGCGTGGTGGGACAGCTTCATCGGTGGCTCCTGGATCCGCGCGCTCCCGCGCGGACGAACGGTGGGGGTTGCCAGGAGAAGACGCCACGACGGAGTGTGCACACGGCGCCACTGCCGCCGCCATGCCCTCCGCATCGCAACCAGTCAGCTTCCGGGCCGGTCTCCGGGCTTGCAGGCGAAGCGGCCGTGGCTGCTTCCGCCCAGACGCCTTCCCATGCGATGGATGCACAGTGGCGGTGTGTCTGGGCTTTCCTGCTCACCGTTGCGGGGGCAGCGCCGGACTGGCGGATGGCTGGAATTCCAGCAATGCGCGGCACCGGCTTCCCGTTTCAACCGGCGGGAGGAAGTCCCGGCCGGTCACCCGAAAGTGCGCGCATTCTATGCCATTGGTACCGCGAAGGCAGGAGTGAATGAATGGGAGTGAGAAGCGGCAGAAGGCCGAAGCTGCCATGACGGTCGGGTATGAATGGCGAACGAACCGGGTTGTTGCCGTTGCTCTTTCTCACTCATCACTCCTCCTTACTCACTCCTCGCTCGTAAAATGCGCGGCCACGACGCAACAATGGACTACCCGTGACCGAAGACTGGTTCACACGCGCCTGCCCCGCGCCCTCGTCGGCGCATCGGCAGCAGGCCATTGCCCGCCAGCGACAGTTGACCAAGCCGGAAGGCGCGCTGGGGCGGCTGGAAACCCTCGCCATCGAGCTGGCCGCGCTGCAGGGCCGCGGGCGGCCGGGTGCCGCGCAGGTGCCGGTGCTGGTGTTTGCCGGCGACCACGGCATCACCGCGCACGGGGTGTCGGCCTATCCGGCAGAAGTGACGGTGCAGATGCTGCGCAACTTCGCTGCCGGCGGTGCGGCCATCGCCGTGCTGGCGCGCGAGCTGGGGCTGCCGTTGCATGTGTGGGACGTCGGCAGCCTCGCTGCTGCGCCGGTGCCGGGCGTGGTTTGCGACAAGCCACGCTGCGGTACCGATGATTTCAGCGCGGGCCCGGCGATGACGGCGGCCGACCTCGATGCCGTGTTCGTGGCCGCGCAGCGCGCGGTGGCGGCAGCCTGTGCCGATGGTGGCGACCTGCTGCTGCTCGGCGAGATGGGCATCGGCAACACCACCGCCGCCAGTGCGTTGGCGGCAGTACTCGGGCCGTTGCCGCTGGCGGAATTGGTGGGCGCCGGTACCGGGTTGGATGCGCCGCGCATCGCCCACAAGCAAGCACTCATCGCGCAGGCGCTGGCGCTGCATGGCGATGCCGTCAATGCCGCCGCCATTCCCGGCCGTGAAGCCCTGCGCCGTGTCGGCGGGCTGGAAATCGCCGCACTGGCCGCCGCCATGATCACCGCTGCGCAGCGTGGGGTGCCGGTGCTGGTGGATGGCTTCATCGTCACCGCCGCAGCGCTGGCGGCGGTGCGAATAAATCCGTCATTGCGACCGTGGCTGCTGTTCTCGCACCGCTCGGCCGAGCGCGGCCACGCCTGCGTGCTCGACTGCCTGCAGGCCGAGCCGCTGCTGCAACTGGACCTGCGCCTGGGTGAAGGCTCCGGCGCCGCGCTGGCGTTGCCGCTGCTGCGGCTGGCCTGCGCGCTGCACAACGACATGGCCACCTTTGCCGAGGCAGCGGTGGCGCAGCGGAGTGCCGCGCCGTGATCCTCGACCTGCTGCGCCATGCCTCCACCGGCCGCCACGGCCACCTCGACGGGCGCACCGACCCGCCGCTGCTCGACGGCGCGGCAGAAGCGCTGCTGCAACGCCACGGCGGTGGCCGCTGGAGCCGGGTGATCGCCTCGCCACGGCGGCGTGCGCTGGATACCGCCACCGCGCTGCTGGCCGGTCGCGAGCTGTTCTGCGAAATCCACCCGGACTGGGCCGAACTGGATTTCGGCGACTGGGACGGCCGTCGTTACGACGAGATTCCCGCCGAACAACTGGCCGGGCTGTACGACGCGCCGCATGCGCAGGTACCGCCCAATGGCGAGAGCTGGCAGCATTTCCAGGCGCGCATCGAAGCGCAACTGCAACGGCTGCTTGACGAGGGCGAAGACGAGGACGAAGGCGGCGACCCGGTGCTGGTGGTCAGCCATGCCGGCGTGTTGCGATTGGCGGTGTCGCGGGTGTGCGGCATGCCGCTGGCGGCGTTGTGGGCGCTGCGCATCGACTACGGCACGCGCCTGCGCCTGCGCGTGGAGCGCGATGACGGCGGGCAACTATGGGGTGAACTGCTGGAGCTGTGCCAACCATGAGCGTGCGCCGCCTGATCCTGGCCATCCAGTTCCTGACCCGGCTGCCGACACCGCAGGTGAAGGATTTCCGTAGCGACGACCTGAGCCATTCGGCGGTGTATTACCCGCTGGTCGGCGCGATCATCGGCGTGCTGCTGTTGTTGCCGCTGTACCTGCTGGACGGCCGGCCGTGGCTGGCCGCCGTGCTGGCGCTGCTGCTGTGGGTCTGGGTGACCGGCGCGCTGCATCTGGACGGGCTGGGCGACGTGGCCGATGCCTTCGGCGCGGCACACCGCGACCCGCAGCGCTTCCTCGCAGTGCTCAAGGACCCGCACATGGGCGTGTTCGGCGTGGTCACGCTGGTCATGCAACTGCTGCTCAAGCTGATGCTGCTGGCCGAGCTTGCCGTCGACCCGCCGTGGTACGGCATCGTGCTGGTGCCGATGTGGGCGCGCTGGGGCACGTTGTGGTGGAGCCGGCTGCTGCCCTCGCTGCATGGCGCCGGCATGGCCGAGCGCTTCTCGTGGCAGTTGAGCCTGCGCTCGCTGTGGCTGTGGGCGCTGCTGCTGACGGCGCTCAGCGCATTCGTGGCTTGGCCCCTGCTGCTGGCCTTGCTGCTGGTGCCATTGATCGCCGTCTATTGGCGGCGTCGGCTGGGCGGCATTTCCGGCGATTGCCTCGGTGCCAGTGTCGAAGTCAGCGAGAGCCTGTTGCTGCTGGCGCTGGTGTTGGCGATGTAGCTGCGGGCTTGCCCGCTTTTCAGCGATGAACCAGAAAACCCATCCCATGGGTCGCATGGGATGGGCTTGGCAGAGGAGCAGGAGCGCGCACTGTTACTTGCTTGCTCGTTCCTGGTTCCTCCCCGCTACGCTGCTGATTTCAGGACTTCAGAAGTCGTAGCGGGCAGTCAGCATGTACTGGCGTGGCGCACCGTAGAAGCCGGTCAGCACGCCAAGGCCGGCACTGACCAGGTTGTAGCCGGTGGTGCGGTATTCCTTGTCGGTCAGGTTGGTGCCCTGCAGCGACAGACTCCATGCATCGTCGAGCTTCCAGATCACGCCGGCGTTGAGCAGGCCGTAACCATCCTGGCGGATCTCCGGGCTCAGGTCGGTGGTCGGCCACACTTCGGCCTGGTAGACATAGCCCACGCGCGCGGACAGGTTGCCGCCGTTGGCCAGGTCGGCGCGGTATTCCACGTTCAGCGCACCGGAGAACTCGGGCGCGTTGGTGAAGTACTGGGTATCGGCGATGTTGACGCCGGCGCTCATGAACTCGTCGTACTTGGCATCCAGCCAGGCGAGGTTGCCGCTGATCAGCCAGTTGCGGGTCGGCAGGAACTGGTATTCCGCTTCCACGCCCTGCACCGTGCCCTTGCCGGCATTGGTGAAGTCGCCGAAGAAACCACCGCCCGGCAGCGCGGTGAACACCGACAACTGAATGTCCTGGTACTTGTTGTGGAAGTACGCCAGGTTCAGGAACGCACGTTGGTCGAGGAAGGCCATCTTGCTGCCGATCTCGTAGCTGTCCACCTGCTCGTCCTGGAACGGTTCACCCGAGCGCGGCACCGCGGTGGTGTTGGCGCGGATGTTGTAACCGCCGGACTTGAAGCCGCGGCTGGCCGAGACATAGCCCATGATGTCCGAAGTGAACTGGTAATCCAGCGACACCTTCGGCGAGACGTTCTTGAAGTTGACGGTCTTGTCGAAGTTGGCCGCCACCACCCCGTTGGGCGTGGTGAAGCTGTCGTCGGTGTAGCCGATGTTGTAAGCGAGCGCGTGCTTGTCCTCGTCGGTGTAGCGCGCACCGAGGTCCAGCCTCAACCGCTCGCCGAGGTCGAACGTCCAGTCGGCGTACAGCGCGATGCTCTTGGTGTTGACCACGCCCTGGGTGTCGCCGAGGCTGAGGTTGAAGAAGTTGTTCAACACTTGGCCGCCAGCATCGCCGTTGAACCAGTACAGGCCCATCACGCCGCGGGCGCGACCGCCGCCGTCGAAGTTGGCCTGCAGTTCCTGGCTGACCTGGCTGTCGCTGTAGAACGCCTTCACGTCGGCGATCTTCTGCGGCAGCGTGTCGAAGTCGATGTTGGTCTCGGTGTCGGATTCACGCTTGGCAAGCACGTACTTGAACGCCCAGTCCTCGCTTGGCCGCCAGTTCACCACCGCCGAAGCCCCCTTCATCGTGGTGTTGTTGACGTTCTTCATGCCGCTGCGGATGTCGTAGCGGTCGTCCAGCGTCGGGATGTTGGATACCGGGATCAGCGGGTTGTTGTTCGGCGCCAGCATCTTCGCGCCGCGCACGCCGGACTTGTCGTCCATGTAGTCGAACGCGAACTGGACGTCGAAATCTTCCTGCGAATACGCACCCAACTGCAGGCGCGCGGCGTTGATTTCCTTGTCGCTGACCTCCTGGCCGGTATGGAGGTTGGTGCCGAAGCCGTCGCGGTTCATGCTGGCCATCGCCACCCGTGCGCGCAGGCCGCTGTCCTTGCCGCCGATCTCGCCGCCCAGCGCGGCCTTGACGTCGAGCTGGTTGTAGTTGCCGACGGTGACCGAGGCAAAGCCCGAGGTCTCCTGCGGCAGCCCGCGCGAGATGTACTTGATCGCGCCGCCGATGGTGTTCTTGCCGTACAGCGTGCCCTGCGGGCCGCGCAGCACTTCGATGCGATCGACGTCGAACACGTCCAGCAGCGCGCCCTGCGGGCGGGCGATGTAGACGTCGTCCAGGTAGATGCCCACGCCGGGGTCAACGCCCCACAGCGGGTCGGCCTGGCCGATGCCGCGGATGTAGGCGGTGACCGTGCTGGTGGAGCCGCGCGCGGCGTAGATGGTCAGGTTCGGCACCTGCGAGCCAAGGTCGCCGATGTCGCGGATGTTCAGCTTGTCCAGCGTCTCGGGCGTGAACGCGGTGACCGCCACCGGCACGTCCTGCAGGGTTTCCTCACGCTTGCGTGCGGTTACCTTGATCGATTCCAACGTGGTGGCCTGCTGGCCCGTCGCCGCCGGCTGCTGCTGTTCCTCGGCCTGCACGAATGCGGCCGGAGCCATCAATGCAAAGCCCACGGCCATGCTCAGATACTTGCGCTTCATCGGTCTCCCTCCTCCCGGGTATGACACTGGTGACGGCGTTGTAGGTGTATGGAATGCCGCCATGTCGCGCACGTTAACGGGGCGTTGCTCCGGCGCGTATAGTCCCTTCGTACAGTGGGCCGGCCGGGCCCGGCTCACGATACTCCGCGGCAACGCAATGGCCGGGGAGCCGCGAATGTCGTTCCTGATCGTGTTGGCAGCCCTGTGCTTCCTGATGTACGTGGCCTACCGCGGCCACAGCGTGATCCTGTTCGCGCCCGTCGCCGCGCTCGGCGCGGTGCTGCTGACCGACCCGTCGCTGGTGCAGCCGATGTTCACCGGCCTGTTCATGGACAAGATGGTCGGCTTCCTGAAGCTGTATTTCCCGGTGTTCCTGCTCGGCGCGGTGTTCGGCAAGCTGATCGAGGTCTCCGGCTTCTCCAAGTCGATCGTCAGCGCCACCATCCGCCTGGTCGGCGCGCAGCGGGCGATGCTGTCGATCGTGCTGGTCTGCGCGCTGCTCACCTATGGCGGGGTGTCGCTGTTCGTGGTGGTGTTCGCGGTGTACCCGTTCGCCGCCGAGCTGTTCCGCCAGAGCGACATTCCCAAGCGGCTGATCCCCGGCACCATCGCGCTGGGCGCGTTCACCTTCACGATGGACGCGCTGCCGGGCACGCCGCAGATCCAGAACATCATCCCGGCCTCGTTCTTCGGCACCACCAGTTGGGCCGCGCCGTGGTTGGGAGTGATCGGCGCGGTGGTAATCCTGGTGCTGGGCGTTAGTTACCTGGAATGGCGCCGCCGCGTCGCCGTCGCCAATGGCGAGGGTTATGCCGGCAGCGGCGAAGAGTTGCGCAACGAGCCCGAGCCCTTTCACGGCGACAGGCTCGCCCATCCACTGCTGGCGGTATTGCCGCTGATACTGGTGGGCGTGGCCAATTTCCTGTTCACCCGCTGGATCCCGGGGTTCTACGGCGAAAGCCAGTCGTTCGTGCCGGCGGTAATCGGCAACCCGGCCCCGGTGGTGCAGGAAGTTTCCAGGGTCGCGGCGATCTGGGCGGTGCAGGGCGCGCTGCTGCTGGGCATCCTCAGCGTCATCGCGCTGGCGTGGAAGCCGGTGCTGGCCGCATTCGCCGAGGGCACCAAATCCGCCATCGGCGGCGCCATGCTGGCGTCGATGAACACCGCTTCCGAATACGGCTTCGGCGCGGTGATCGCCGCGCTGCCCGGCTTCCTGGTCGTGGCCAATGCGTTGGGCTCCATCCCCAACCCGCTGGTCAACGAAGCCATTTCTGTCACCGCGATGGCCGGTATCACCGGCTCGGCGTCGGGTGGCATGAGCATCGCATTGGCGGCAATGGCCGACAGTTTCATCGCCAATGCACAGGCCGCCGGTATCCCGATGGAAGTGCTGCACCGGGTGGCGTCGATGGCCTCCGGCGGCATGGATACCTTGCCGCACAACGGCGCGGTGATCACCGTGCTGGCCGTCACCGGCCTGACCCACCGCCAGTCCTACAAGGACATCTTCGCCATCACCTGCATCAAGACCCTGGCGGTGTTCGCGATCATCGGCGTGTATTACGCGACCGGGCTGGTCTGAGCCTGCCTGCGGGGGTGCGGGCAAGCTCCGCATCCGCGAGATCCCCAAAGAAAATCGCCCGGCTGCACGTCACTGTGCAACACCGGGCGATCCACGTCCTTGTTGGCGTCCTGCCTTCCCCCCTGCCTCCTGGCATGCCGGGATTCCTGGTGCGCGTCATCCGGACGACGCACGTATTGCGGTTTGCGTTCCCTGTCAGCGCCTTTCAACCGGCTTGACCGTCGCCGTCGTGGCGGGCTTCCTGTGGGTGGGGGCGGCTCCGGCCCTCACTTCGATCAGGTCTCGATTCCGTTCGACCGTCTTCAAGCCGATGCCCTTGACCAGCGCCAGTTCCTCGACGCTCTTGAAGGGCCCGTTTGCCTGCCGGTGTTCGACGATGGCCTGCGCCTTGGCGGGGCCGACGTTCACCAGCACCTGGTCCAGTTCCGCCGCGCTGGCGGTGTTGATGTCGACCTTCTCCGTGGCTTGCGCCGATGTGGTCAACAACAACGCCAGGACCAGTGATTTCAGCATCACGGTGAAAAGCTTCATTGCGGTGCTCCTTGTGGCTTGGATGGGTAAGCCGGCGTTCCCGCCGGCCCGACCAGTGTTCCGCGCCACATGAACGCAGCCTATCCGCCACGACCCCCGGCCCACAGCCGGCAAACCGCCCGAATCCTTGTAGGAAAATTCCTACAACACGGAGCGCGTAGAATGGTTGCATCTGAACCTTGCACTCCGGAGTTCCCGAATGGACAGCGCCAAGCTCGGCCAATTTCTCAGCGACAAATGGGACAACGACATCGTCCCGCAATTGGTCGATTACATCCGCATCCCCAACAAATCGCCGATGTTCGACGCCAACTGGGTCGCCAATGGCTACATGGACCAGGCCGTGGTGCTGATGGAGCGCTGGGCCAGGGTGCAGAATATTCCCGGCCTGCAGGTCGAGGTGGTGCGGCTGGAAGGGCGCACGCCGCTGATCTTCCTGGAAATCCCGGCCAGTGGCGAAGAAACCGGCGACGACACCGTGCTGCTCTACGGCCACCTCGACAAGCAGCCGGAAATGACCGGTTGGGACGACGACCTTGGCCCGTGGAAGCCGGTGCTGCGTGGTGACAAGCTGTACGGTCGTGGCGGCGCCGATGACGGCTATGCGATCTTCGGTTCGCTGGCCGCGGTGCTGGCACTGCAGGAACAGGGCCTGCCGCATGCGCGCTGCGTGATCCTGATCGAGGCCTGCGAGGAATCCGGCTCCTACGATCTGCCTGCCTATGTCGACCACTTGGCCGAGCGCATCGGCCAACCGTCGCTGGTGGTGTGCCTGGATTCGGGCTGCGCCAACTACGAGCAGTTGTGGTGCACCACCTCGCTGCGCGGCCTGGCCGGTGGCAACTTCACCGTGAAGGTGCTCAACGAGGGCGTGCACTCCGGCGATGCCTCCGGCGTGGTGCCGTCGTCGTTCCGCCTGCTGCGCCAGTTGCTGTCGCGTATCGAGGACGAGAAGACCGGCCGCATCCTGCTCGACGGCCTGCATGTGGAGATCCCGGACGAGCGCCTGGGCCAGGCCAAGCGCGCCGCCGAGGTGGTCGATACCGCCATCTTCGACAAGTTCCCGCTCGTCGATGGGCTGAAGCCGATGAACGACGACCTGGCCGAGCTGGTGCTCAACCGCACCTGGCGCCCGGCGCTGTCGGTTACCGGCATCGGCGGCATGCCGCCGCTGGATTCGGCCGGTAACGTGCTGCGCCCGGAAACTGCGGTGAAGCTGTCGCTGCGCCTGCCGCCGACCGCCGATGGCAAGAAGAGCGGCGAATTGCTGAAGGAAGCGCTGCTGCGCGATCCGCCGAATGGCGCCAAGGTCACCCTGGAGCTGGAAAAGGCCTCCACCGGCTGGAACGCGCCGGCAATGGCGTCGTGGCTGGAGAAGGCCATCGACGACGCCAGCCAGGCGTTTTTCGGCAAGCCGGCGATGTACATGGGCGAGGGCGGCTCGATCCCGTTCATGGGCATGCTTGGCGAGAAGTTCCCCGGCGCACAGTTCATGATCACCGGCGTGCTCGGCCCGCATTCCAACGCGCATGGCCCCAACGAGTTCCTGCACATCCCGATGGGCAAGCGCGTCACTGCCTGCGTGTCCAAGGTGCTGCTCGACCACCACGCGGCCAGCCTGCGCGGCGAGACCAGCGGCTCGAAGGTGCATGCCGACAGTGGCTTGCGCCACGGCGACCACGGCTGCTGCTGAGTGCGGATTCGGGATTCGGGCAAGAGCGCTGGTCTTTGCTCTTGCCTCGTTATTTCCGCCTCGTCATTCCCGCGCAGGCGGGAATCGCTTTTCGCTTTCGGGGTTCATGGGCGAGCGAAAAAGCAGGAGCGATTGACCAGCACTGCGTGCTGTTGTGAAACGCTTCCGCCTGCGCGGGAATGACGGCAAGAACCGATAAATGGCAGCGGCCACTGCCTGTGCCCATGCAAAATGCTAGCCTGCGTGCTTCTTGCCTCCGGGGTCTTCGATGAGCGGTTTATTCGGCAGCAGCAGTTGGCTCTACATCATCCTGATCGGCTTCTTCGTCGGCCTGCTGGGGCGTTTCTTCATGCCCGGCAACAACCGCATGGGTTGCCTGCTGACCATCGTGCTGGGCATCGCCGGTGCGGTGTTTGCCGGCTGGTTCGGCCGCGAGATGGGCTGGTACGCCGCCGGGCAGCCGGCCGGTTTCATCGGTGCCATCATCGGCGCGGTGGCCATTCTCGGCGGGCTGCGGTTGATCAGCGGTGGCAAGAAAAGCTGATTCCCGCCGCCGCTCCGTGCCGGCCGCATCCCGCAGATGACTTCCGACATTTCTTCCGATCCGCAGCGCGCGCAGCAGCGCCTGCAATGGGCGCGCACCGCCTTGGGCGATGCCACCGCCACGCTCGAGCGTGCCTCGGTCGATGCCGGCTTCCGCAGCTACTGGCGCACGCGCGGCGCAGGCGGCAGCCGCATCGTGATGGATTCGCCGCCGGACAAGGAGGACGTGCGGCCGTGGCTGCGCATCCATGATTTGTTCGAACGCCACGGCGTGCGCGTGCCGCGCATCGAGCAGCGCGACGTCGACAGCGGTTTCCTGCTGCTGGAAGACCTCGGCGGGCCAACGCTGGCGATGGTGCTGGACGAGGCCAACGCCGACGCGCAATTCGATGCCGCCATCGACCAGTTGCTGGCGATGCAGCGGATTCCCGCACCGGAAGGCATCGGCGAGTTCGGCGAGGCACTGCTGCTGCGCGACGCCGGGCTGTTCGAGGAATGGTTCCTTGGCCGCCACCTCGGCATCACCCTGGATTGTGGCGAATCGGACCGGTTGGATCTGGCGCAGCGGCGGCTGATGGACAACGCCCATGCACAGGCCAGAGTGCTGGTGCACCGCGACTTCATGCCACGCAACCTGATGCCGGTGCCCGGCGGCCCGGCGGTGCTGGATTTCCAGGACACGGTGCTCGGCCCGGTTGCCTACGATGCGGTGAGCCTGTTCAAGGACGCCTTCCTGAGCTGGCCGCTGGCGCGCGTGGACAGGTGGCTGGCCCGCTACTACCAGCGTGCGCAGGCCGCCGGCATCCCGGTGCCGTCGTTGCAGCGCTTCCTGCGCGACGCCGACTGGCTGGGCGTGCAGCGACACCTGAAAATCCTCGGCATCTTCGCGCGCCTGCACTACCGCGATGGCAAGTCGAAATACATCGCCGACGTGCCGCGCTTCATCGCCTACCTGGACGAAGTGCTGCCGCGTCATCCGCCGTTGGCGTCGCTGGCCGAACTGCTGGAAGCGCGCATCAAGCCCGCACTCGCGGCGAAGGCCGCTGGCGCATGAAGGCACTGATTTTCGCCGCCGGGTTGGGCGAGCGTATGCGCCCGCTTACCGACCACACCCCCAAGCCGCTGCTGGTGGCCGGCGGCAAGCCGCTGATGGTGTGGCACCTGGAAAAGCTGGCCGCGCTCGGCGTGCGCGAGGTCGTGGTCAACACCTCGTGGCTGGCCGCGCAGTTTCCGGCCACGCTGGGCGATGGCAGCCATTGGGGCCTGCGGCTGCACTTCGTGCACGAAGGCGCCATACCGCTGGAAACCGGCGGCGGCATGCTCAACGCGCTGCCGTTTCTGGGCGAGGCGCCGTTCATCGCGGTCAATGGCGACATCTGGTGCGACGTCGATTTCGCCACGCTGCCAGCCGTGCCGCAAGGCGATGCGCACCTGCTGCTGGTGGACAACCCGGCGCACCACCCCGAGGGCGATTTCATCCTCGATGGCGATGGCCGGGTGCATGACGCCGGTGATGCGCCACGGCTGACCTTTGCCGGCATCGGCATGTATCGGCCGTCATTGCTGGCCGGCTGGCGGCAGGTGATCGGCAATGCCGACGGTGCCGATGCCACGCCTCCCCGCTTCAAGCTCGCCCCGCTGCTGCGCGCGGCGATGGCCCGCGGCGTGGTGCGGGGACAGCATCATCAGGGGCGCTGGACCGACGTCGGCACGCCGCAGCGGTTGCGGGCGCTGGATGCCGCGCTGTCCGGATGACGGGATTGCCGGGCTTTCTCCGGATATCCGGGCGAGACGGATTCAGCTCAGGTATTTGCGGCGGATGTAGACCCACGGCGCGGCCAGTGCGGCGATGGCACCGCCGGCAAAGCCCAATGCCGCCGCTACTGCTGCCGCTTCGACGCTACCCGGCAGGGCCAGTGCGGCGATCATCAGCAAGGCCACCGGCAGGCCGATGAAGGACGCCAGGAAAAAGCGCCAGCGCGGCACCCAGGTGTGCAACTGCATCAGGCTGGCGCTGGTCCACGCTTCACCGGCCTGGCTGCGGCGGACCTTGTCCACCAGCTTTACCAGATCCACCTGCACCACGGTCTTGCCAGGCGCGACTCCGGCCAGTTCGGCCTCCACTTCCACCGGTGGCGGCCACGAGGCCGGCCATGTCTGCGGCGCGGCGACGCCGTAGGCGGTGAGCAAGGGCACCGTCAGCGATGGCGCCGACAGCGCGCGCAGCTTGCGGTTGTCCAGTACGCACCACACCTGCATCCGGCCGGCCACCTGTACCTGGTACAGCGCCAGTTGCTCCGGCGCCGGGTAGGGCAGTGCGGTGACCCGCGCGGCCAGCGAATCGACGCCCATCGCGCGCAGGAAGCCGACCCGTCCGCGCCCCACCTGCGTCCAGCCCAGGCCCAGCGGCCCCAGCAGCATCACCTCGGCCGCATCGGCAGCCCCGGTGCCCGCGCGCTCGTCGCTGGACAGGTAGGCGGCCAGTGAATTCGGTTCGGCGACGTCGCCCTTGCCCCAGCGCTGCGACTGCCCCAGCAGGTATTTCAGCGGTACCCGCGCGGCGATGGTTTCGCCACGCACGGCGTCGGAGGCGAATGGCACCACCGCCGCGATGAACGCACGCAGTTCGTTGCCGGGCGAGCCGCTCCAATCGGCCGGCAGCAGGCCGTCGAGCAAGCCTTCGCGCACCAGTTGGTCGATCCGCTCCTTCTGTGCGACCAGCCGCACCACGGCGGCCTGCAGCTTGATGTCGGGCGGCACCGCCGCCTGTGGCAGCCGGTAGCGGGACGACCCGGCTTCCGCCTCCGGGGCCTCGTCCATCAAGGCCTCCACCGTCGGCAGGGCGACACCGGACGCCTCGGTACCGGCATCGGCGACGGGGGGAGCGGTGGCTGCGGCGGTGGTGGGCTGCGACATGCGGCACCGGGACACGGGAATGCTCCCGTTAGCGGCCGGCCGGCATGGAAATTGAGGCTGGCGTCCGCGTTCACACCCGGTCGCACCCGCGCCGCACCTCTCCTGGAACGACAACGGCGCCTTGCGGCGCCGTCATCGTTGCATCCATCCACCCGGGTTCAGGGCGTCGCCGGGGGCGCCCATTGCTTCAGGAAAGCGAAGAACCTGGCGCGGTCGTAGCCCTTGCCGTTTTCCAGTTCATCGGTGAGTTGCGAATGCAGCAGCGCGCCGTTGGCATCCAGCACGAACAGGTGCGGATAGCCGGTGATGGCCGGAAAACGCGACAGGAAGGCAACATTTTCGTTGTCCTTGCTGTAATTGACCTTCACCCACACGTAGTGGGCGTCGCGGAAGCGGCGCATCTCCGAGTCGCCCTCCATGAAGGCGTCCAGCAGGTGACACCACGCGCACTCCTCGCTGCCGACGTCGAGCATGATCCGCTTGCCGCCACGCTGGGCTTCGACCTTGGCCGTTTCCAGATCGGCGGCCGGGTCGCGCGCCGGGTCGAACTGCGCATTGAGCGCGGCCACTGCGGCAATGTCGGCCGCCGCCGGGGTGTTGCCCGAGGCGACCGGCTGACTGACGTCGGCCACCGGCATTTTCTGCTCGGTGGTATCCAGCGGCTGCGCCTTTTCCGGTGCCGGTGCCGGCGGCTGCGAGCAGCCGGCCAGCACCACACCGAGCAACAGGGAAATCGCGCCGGAACGCAGCTTCATTGCAGCTTCCTCACTTCACGCCATGCATCAGCTTCTGCACCAGCGGGGCGATCAGGAACAGCAGCACGCCGCCGCCGATCAGGATCCAGAAGCCCATCGTGTAACCGGTATGGGCCGACTGCACGGTCATGCCATCCGGGCCACTGACCGAGCCGGCAAACAGGCCGGCAAGGTTGTTGCCGATGCCGGTGGACAGGAACCAGCCACCCATCGCGAAACCGACCAGACGCACCGGCGCCAGCTTGGTCACCATCGACAGGCCGATCGGCGACAGGCACAGCTCGCCGATGGACTGGATCCAGTACACCGCGAACAGGGTCCAGAACGGGATCTTGTTGGAGCCCGGGTCGAGCAGGCTGGACAGCGCGTACATCAACAGCAGGAACGCCAGGCCGTTGAAGATCAGGCCGAGGCCGAACTTGCGCGGGATCGACGGGTTGGCCTTGCCCAAGCGCACCCACAGCCAGGCCAGCACCGGCGCCAGGGTGATGATGGCCACCGAGTTGACCGACTGGAACCACGCGGTCGGGAAGGTCCAGTCACCGAGCTGGCGGTCGACGATGCGGTCGGCCAGGAAGGTGAAGGAGCTGCCGGCCTGCTCGAAGAACATCCAGAACAGCACGTTGAAAGTGAAGATGATCAACATCGCCAGCACGCGATTACGCGCGACCTTGCCCTCGCGGATGCCTTCGACCAGCAGCGTGATGCCCAGGCCGATGAACATCAATGTCAGGATCACCTGCAGCACGTTGGCGCCGGCATTGAGCAGGCCGTACATCACCGGGATTGCAACCAGGCAGGCGATGGCGGTCTTGATCACCGGGCCGGTGCCCTGCTTGTCCGGCAACGGTGCGCCAATGCCCTTGAGGTGGTGGCGTTCCATCAGGAACCACACCAGGCTGATCAGCATGCCGATGCCCGAGGCGATGAACACCATCTTGTAGGCCGGCATCGCGTCTGTGCCGAAGATCTTCTGCGCCAGGATCTGGGTGAGGATCGGCGAGATCATCGCACCCATGTTGATGCCCATGTAGAAGATGGTGAAGCCCGAATCGCGGCGCTCGTCATCCAGCCTGTACAGCTTGCCGACCATCGTGGAGATGTTCGGCTTGAACAGGCCGTTGCCGACGATGATCGTTGCCAAGCCCAGGTTGAAGATCTGATGGTTGGGAATGGCGATCATGAACAGGCCGGCGGCCATGATTACCGCGCCCATCAGGATCGAGCGCTGGTAACCGATGATGCGGTCGGCCGCGTAGCCACCGAAGATCGCACCGGCATAGACCAGCGCCAGATAGGCACCATAGGTGTGGCTCGCCGATTCCTCGCCTGCGGTGTCGCCGCCGAAGAACTGCGCCACGATGTACAACACCAGCGCCCAGCGGATGCCGTAGAACGCGAAGCGCTCCCAGAACTCGGTCATGAACAGCATCCACAACGGACGCGGATGGCCAAGCAGGTTCTTGAACTCCGGCAGAGGCGCCGGTGTGGATGCGGAATTCGGCGCGGCAGCGCTCATGCGGGGTTCCCCCAGTTAATGTCGATATGGTGAAAAAAACGAGGCCCCGGCGTGTACCGGGGCGCAGGGAGGATTACCGACCGCCCGGCCCGGCGTCAACTTCGTTCATCCGCCGGCAATGCTGCGGGCAGATGCCGGCTGCGGCCGGGCTACGCCGCGCCGATGCTGGTGCGCACCTCGAACAGCTCGGGGAAAAAGGTCAGCTCCAGCGCCTGTTTCAGGAAGCCCACGCCGCTGGAACCGCCGGTGCCGCGCTTGAAGCCGATGATCCGCATCACCGTGCGCATGTGGCGGAAACGCCAGAGCTGGAACTGGCTTTCCAGGTCAACGAAGTCCTCGCACAGCGAGTACTCGCGCCAGTAGCGGTCGGTGTCTTCGTAGATGCGCTCGAATACCGGGCGCAACGCGGCATCGCTGACGTGCGGGCGTGACCAGTCACGGTTGCCATAGGCCGCCGGGATCGCATGGCCGAAGCGCGCCAGGTAGCGCAGGAATTCCTCGTACAGGCTCGGCGCTTCCAGTGCCTGGCGCAAACGCACCTGTCCGTCCGGGTCGTGCGCGAACACCAGCAGCATGTCGGCGTTCTTGTTGCCCAGCAGGAACTCGATGCAGCGGTATTGCAGCGACTGGAAGCCCGAGGACGGGCCGAGCACGTCGCGGAAGCCCATGTATTCGGATGGGGTCAGGGTTTCCAGCACCGACCACTGTTCGGTCAACTGCCGCAGCACCTGCTTGCCGCGCGCCAGCACCTTGCGGCACTGCCACACCTCGTCGCGCTGCAGATGCGTCATCGCCGCGCGCAACTCGTGGTCGAGCAGTTTCAGCCACAGCTCCGAGGTCTGGTGCTGGATGATGAACAGCATCTCGTCGTGGTGCGCCGGGCTGGACAACGGCTGCTGTGCCGACAGCAGCCGGTCCAGGCACAGGTAGCCGCCATAGCTGAGCCGGCCATGCAGGTCGGTGTGGATGCCGGCTTCCAGCTCACGCTGGTTCTGTTCAACGGTCATTGGCCTTGCCATCTGCGCGGGGCGCAAAGGGTAACGCAGTAGCGCCCGCTGCCTTGCGCATGGTGCAGGCGAGGGCATGCGTGCGGCAGTGCTTGCAACATCCTTGTCGCAACGGAATGCGAACACTTGCCGGCGGCACCGGCGCGACAATGCCGCGCCGGTTCGCGATGAAGCTGAATACGATGCTTTGGCGCACCTCGCATGGTAGACAAGTACCCCGATGCGCAATTTCGTGCTGCGGCGCAAGACGGCTTTTCCGGGCCAAGTCCTTACCATGTGCAATTCCTATCAATTGAAACCATCTGTTCAAGGTGTTGCTGCAATGACGGTTTCCGCCCAGTTCCAAATCGAATACCTGCAGTACCTGGATGCCGACGGCAACCTGGTACGCAATGACCTCCCCGAGTCGCTGCGCGGTCCCCGCGCGCTGCTGCCGCTGTTCCGGCAAATGCTCGCCACCCGGGTGTTCGACACCAAGGCCGTGGCCCTGCAACGCACCGGCAAGCTCGGCACCTTCGCCTCCTGCCTGGGCCATGAAGCGGCCCACGTCGGCATCGGCGCGGCGATGAAGAGCGGCGACGTACTCGCCCCCAGCTACCGCGAGTACGGCGCCATGTTCATGCGCGGCGTGCGCCCGCGCGACGTGCTGATGTACTGGGGCGGCGACGAGCGCGGCAGCGACTACGACCGCCAAAGCGACGCCGCGCGCGACTTTCCGATCTGCGTGCCGATTTCCACCCAGTGCCTGCACGCGGCCGGCACCGCGCTGTCGTTCAAGCTGCAGGGCAAGCCGCAGGTGGCGGTGGCCGTGTGCGGCGACGGCGGCAGCTCCAAGACCGACTTCTACGCCGCGGTGAACTCGGCCGGCGCTTACAAATTGCCGCTGATCCTGTGCGTGGTGAACAACGGCTGGGCGATCTCGGTACCGCGCTCGGCGCAGACCGGCGCCGAGACCCTGGCGCAGAAGGGCCTGGCCGGCGGCCTGTTCTGCCTGCAGGTGGACGGCAACGACCTGCTGGCGGTGCTGGCGGCGATGCAGCAGGCGCGCGAACGCGCGCTGGCCGGCAAGGGCGGCACGGTGCTGGAACTGCTCACCTACCGCCTGTCCGACCACACCACCGCCGACGATGCACGCCGCTACCGCGACGATGCCGAGGTGAAGTCGGCCTGGTTGAAAGAGCCGCTGATCCGCCTGCGCAAGTACCTCACCGCGCAGGGCGTGTGGAGCGAAGAAGACGAAAAGAACTGGATCGCCGAATGCGGCGCGCGCGTGGACGAGGAGGTCAACGCCTACCTCAACTGCCCGGTGCAGCCGGTCGAGGCGATGTTCGACTACCTGTATGCCGATCCGCCGCCGGACCTGCTGGCCCAGCGCGCCGCCGCCATCGCCCTGGAGCAGCGCCATGGATGACATCAAGCACAGTGCTGCCGGCCTGCAGGCCGGCCATGAACTCGTCAGCGACCACGGCGCGGCAGGCGCCAGCGGAGAACCCAGCATGACCGCCACCCCCATCACCCTGATCGAAGCCGTGACCCAGGCGCTTGCGTGGGAAATGGAACACGACCCCTCGGTGCTGGTGCTGGGCGAGGACGTCGGCGTCAACGGCGGCGTGTTCCGCGCCACCGCCGGCCTGCAGCAGCAGTTCGGCGCGCAGCGCGTGCTCGACACGCCGCTGGACGAAACCACCATCGCCGGCCTCACCGTCGGCCTGGCCGCACAGGGCATGAAGCCGGTGGCCGAAGCGCAGTTCGACGGCTTCGTCTACCCGATGGTGGACCATGTCATCTGCCACGCCGCACGCCTGCGCAACCGCACCCATGGCCGCCTGCATTGCCCGATGGTGCTGCGCGTGCCGTGGGGCGGCGGCATCCGCGCGCCGGAACACCACAGCGAAGCCAACGAGGCCATCTTCACCAACGTGCCGGGCCTGCGCGTGGTGCTGCCGTCCAGCCCGCAGCGCGCCTATGGCCTGCTGCTGGCGGCGATCCGCGAGCCGGACCCGGTGATCTACATGGAGCCCAAGCGTATCTACCGCCAGTACAAGGAAGTGGTCGCCAACGACGGCGAGGCACTGCCGCTGGACGTGTGCTTCGTGTTGCGCGACGGCACCGATGTCACCTTGGTGACTTGGGGCGCGCAGGTGAAGGAAGCGCTGGAAGCGGCCGACAAGCTGGCCGGTGAAGGCATCAGCGCCGAAGTCATCGACGTGGCCACGCTGCGCCCGCTGGACTTCGCCACCATCGCCGAATCGGTGACCAAGACCGGCCGCTGCGTGATCGTGCAGGAAGCGCCGAAGACCGCCGGTTTCGGTGCTGAAATCGCCGCACGGCTGGCCGAGGAATCCATGTACGACCTGCTGGCGCCGGTCGAGCGCGTCACCGGCTACGACACCCACATCCCGCTGTTCCGGCTGGAAATGAAGTACCTGCCGAGCGTGGAGCGGGTGGTGGCCGCAGCCAGGCGCGCGGTGGCGGCGGGCTGACATGCGCGCACGTTTGCTCAGCGCCTACCGCAGCCAGTACCCCAACCCGCTCCGCTTCCACACCGGGCAGATCGTCGAGCTGGGCGTGCGCGACGAGGAATGGCCGAATTTCGCCTGGGTGCGCACCACCGACAACCGCGCCGGCTGGGCGCCGGTGGCGTGGCTGCGGGTACTCGACGACGGCCGCGCCGAGGCCCTGCGCGACTACACCGCGCAGGAACTGGACGTGGATAGCGGCGAGATGGTGGAACTGCATCACGAACACGGCGGCTGGTGGTGGTCCGAACGCGCCAATGGCGCGCAGGGCTGGCTGCCGGCACGCGACCTTGAACTACTGGAAGAAACCCCCTGATGAGCCAGACCAAGAACTTCAACCTGCCCGACCTGGGCGAGGGCCTGCCGGACGCCACCATCGTCGAGTGGTTCGTCAAGGAAGGCGACGTGATCAAGCTCGACGAGCTGCTGGTGTCGATGGAAACCGCCAAGGCGGTGGTCGAAGTGCCCTCGCCGGTTTCCGGCAAGGTGCTGAAGCTGGCTGGCGCGGCCGGCGACATCGTGGTCACCGGGCACATGCTGGCGCAGTTCGAGATCGACCCGAACCTGCCGCAGCGCGCCGAAGGCCAGGACACCGGCCACCATCACGGTGCGCCTGCGCCGGCCGCTCCGGCACCTGCGGCGGCTCCAGCCCCGGCAGCCGCTGCCGCCGATCGTGCCGACGAAGGCACCGTGGTCGGCGCGATGGTCAGCTCCAACACCGTGCACACCGAACAGGCCGTGGCCGTCGGTGGGGTCAAGGCGATGCCGGCGGTACGCGCCGTGGCGCGCAAGCTCGGCGTTGATCTGGCCCGCGTGCGCGCCACCGGTGCCGATGGCGCGGTGACGATGAATGACGTCAAGCAGGCGGCGGCGAATCCGTCCGCTTTGCTCCCCAGAGGGGATGATGCTGCGGCAACTGTCGTGCCCCCATCCGTCCTGCGGGCACCTTCCCCCGCAAGTGAGGGAAGGGATGCAAGTGCACGCACCCCGCTTTCCGCCGCCGGCAAGCCGATGCGCACCGCGCCTCCGGGTGTGGTTGCCAAGGGCCAGCCGGAGCCGCTCAAGGGCGTGCGCCGCAACATGGCGCGGGTGATGGCCGACGCGCACAGCAAGGTGGTGCCGACCACGCTCAGCGATGACGCCGACATCCACGCTTGGGCACCGGGCAACGACATGACCTCGCGGCTGGTGCGCGGCATCGTGACCGCCTGCCAGGCGGTGCCGGCGATGAATGCCTGGTTCGATGGCGACAACCTCACCCGCACCCTGCATGCGCAGGTCGATATCGGCATCGCCGTGGACACCGACGACGGCCTGTTCGTACCGGCGCTGCGCAATGCCGACATGCTCGATGCACGCGGCGTGCGCGAGGGCATCAACCGTCTGCGCCAGCAGGTCGAAGACCGCTCCATCGCCGCCTCGGAACTGAGTGGCTACACCATTTCGCTGAGCAACTTCGGCATGTTCGCCGGCCGCTACGCCACCCCGGTGGTGGTGCCGCCATGCGTGGCAATCGTCGCCGCCGGCCGCGCCCGCTTCCAGTTGACGCCGGTGATGGGCGGGGTGGAAACGCACAAGGTGATCCCGCTGTCGGTCACCTTCGACCACCGCGCCTGCACCGGCGGCGAGGCGGCACGTTTCCTGCGCATGCTGATCGACGACCTCGCGTTGCCGCACTGACGGCAACCGTAACCTCTCACGGAACCCGCAGCGATGCGGGTTCCGTTTTTTCGCCGCGGCGCGACACTTGCCGCACGGCGGTAAACTCGGCGCATGTTTAACACTTCCACGCTCACCGGCAGCAAGCCGGAACAGTACGCCCAACTGCTGGCCCAGGCCCGCGCACTGGTGCATGGCGAAAGCGACCGCATCGCCAATGCCGCCAACCTGTCGGCGCTGGTCTACCACGCGCTGCCGCAGCTCAACTGGGTGGGTTTCTATTTCTTCGACGGCACCGAACTGGTGGTCGGCCCGTTCCAGGGTCTGCCGGCCTGCGTGCGCATCCCGCTGCACAAGGGTGTGTGCGGTGCGGCGGCCAGCAGCGGCCAGACCCAGCGCGTGGAGGACGTCAACGCCTTCCCCGGCCACATCGCCTGCGATTCGGCTTCGCGCTCGGAACTGGTGGTGCCGCTGTTCCACGACGGCAAACTGGTCGGCGTGTTCGACATCGACAGCCCGGTCCCCGCGCGTTTCGACGCCGACGACCAGGCCGGGCTGGAAGCCATCGCCGGGGTGTTCGTCGGAGCCTTGGGGTGAGCACGCTGAAGCTGCGCAACATCGGCCCCAAGAGCGCGGCATGGCTGCGCCAAGTGGGCCTGCGCAGCGCCGAGGACCTGGCCGCGGCCGGTGCGGTCGGCGCCTTCGTCAAGGTGCGCCGCGCCGGCTTCAAGCCCAGCCTCAACCTGCTTTATTCGCTGGAAGGGGCCTTGCTCGGCTGCCATTGGCAGGAGGTGCCGGAAGCGCGCCGCCAGCAGTTGGTGGCCGAATACGAGGCCGCAGCCGATGCATTGTCGGCCATGCCCAGCGCGCAGCGGCCCGGCCCGGTGTTCGAACGCCAGGTGCATGCCGAGGCCGAAGTCGAAGCAACCGCCGAACCGGGTTTCGACAAAGACCGATAGCGGCACAGCTCGCGGTGTGCCTGCGCAATTGCCTGGACTTGCACCGCTGCTGCTTTCTCTGCTTCGGCGTTCCTCTCTGCGGGTTCCTCGCCTTATCCTGCCGCTCATGCACTCGGGGAATGCACGTACATGCTGAGTCTGGTGACGGTGGCGCTGGCCGGGGTGGCCTGGCTGGTGTTGATGTTCGGCGTCGCCCTGTACGGCGAGCGCCGGCCGGCGGTGTTTGCCCGTCATTGGCGGCATGTCTACGCGCTGTCACTGGCAGTGCATTGCACCTCGTGGACCTTCTACGGCACCGTCACCCAGGCCGCGCGCTACGGCTGGCCGCTGCCACCGACCTTCGTTGGCGCAATCCTGTTCTACGCGCTGGCCATTGGCGTCATGGTGCGGCTGGTGCGGCTGGCGCGCGAGACCAACGCCACCTCGCTGGCCGACCTGATTGCCGCGCGGCTGGGGCGCGATGCATGGCTGGCGGCGACGGTGACGCTGATCGCCGCGCTCGGCCTGATTCCCTACATCGCCTTGCAGTTGAAAGCGGTGGCGATGAGCTTCGGCATGCTCACGGCGCGCTCGACCGATGCCGTGCAGGACGCCGCGCCGTGGCGCGACAGCGCGTTGTACGTGGCGTTGGCGATGGCGGTGTTCGCGATGTTGTTCGGCGCGCGCCGCGCCGACGTGTCCGAGCACAACCGTGGGCTGGTGCTGGCGATGGCCGCCGAATCGCTGTTCAAGCTCGGCGCGATGCTGGCGCTGGGTGCCTTCGTCTGGTTCGGGCTGGAAGGCATCGACCTGCCGGCACCGGCGCCGGTGGACGCACCGGCTGGCGGCTTCATGCCGCTGGTGCTGCTGGGGGCGCTGGCGATGTTCCTGCTGCCGCACCAGTTCCACGTCGGCGTGGTCGAATGCCGCGACCCGGCCGACATCCGTACCGCGCGTTGGCTGTTCCCGCTGTACCTGTTGCTGATCGCGCTGCCGATCCTGCCACTGGCGCGCGCAGGCAGCGCGCTGCTTGGCAACAGCGTGCCCAGCGACATGTATACGCTGGCGCTGCCGTTCTCGGCCGGGCATACCGGGGTGGCGTTGTTTGCCTTCCTTGGCGGCCTCAGCGCGGCCACCGGCATGGTGGTGGTCAGCACCCTGACCCTGAGTTTGATGATCGGCAACCATTGGTTCGCGCCGGGCCTGCTGCGCAGTACCTGGGCGCGCGCCGGCGGCGACCACCGCCGCGAGCTGGTGTGGCTGCGGCGCGTGGGCATCTGCGTGATCATGCTGCTGGCTTGGGCCTACAGCCGGCTGATCGGTGGCGGCAACGTGCTGGCCGACATCGGCGGCATTTCGTTCTCGGCGATGGCCACGCTGGTGCCGGTGCTTGGCTTCGCGATCTGGCGGCCACAGACGCCGCCGCGCGCGGCCATCGCCGGGGTGCTGGTCGGCTTCGCCACCTGGGCCTGGGTGCTGCTGCTGCCCTCGCTGCTGCAGGGCAACGGCATGGCGCCCGGCTGGCTGGTCGAAGGCCCGTTCGGCTGGCGCTGGTTGGCGCCCGATGCACTGTTCGGCTTGACCAGTTGGAGCCCGCTGGGGCGCGCGGTGGGTGCCAGCCTGTTCGTCGGCACCGCGGTGACGTTGCTGGTGATGACGTGGCGCCGCGATACCCCCGACCATGCCCGCCGCAACCTCGATGCCGATGCGTTGCGCGATGCCGGCCGCCGCTTCCTGCCCTGGGAAAAGGTGCAGCGCTTGCTGGCCGACGCGCCACGCCACGGCCCGGTGCCGGCGCGGATCGAGGCCAGCATCGAACGTGAATTGTCCGCCGTGCTGGGCGCGGCTTCGGCGCGCTTGCTGCTGGACGCGGCGCGTCGTGAAGAGGGCGAATTGGCGACGGTGGCGGCGATCGTCAGCGAAGCCTCGCAGGATCTGCGCTTCAACCAGCAGGTGTTGCAGGCGGCATTGCAGAACATGAGCCAGGGCATCAGCGTGATCGACCGCGAGCAGCGGCTGGTGGCGTGGAACCGGCCGTATGCGCAGTTGTTCGGTTTCCCCGACGAACTGTTGCAGGTGGGCCGGCCGATCATCGACCTGACCCGCTGGGCGCTGCAGGCAATGCCCGAACGCGGCGGCGACGAACGCGCGGTGGACCGCCGGCTGGCATTCATGCGTGCCGGCACCGCGCACCTGACCGAGCGCGTGTTCCCCGATGGCCGCATCGTCGAGATCCGCGGCAACCCGATGCCCGGCGGCGGCTTCGTCGCCACCTTCACCGACGTCACCGAGTTCCGCCGCAACGAGCAGGCGCTCAAGCGCAGCAACGAGACGCTGGAACAACGGGTGGACGAACGTACCGCGCTGCTGGAATCGGCCAAGCGCGAGGCCGAGCGCGCCAACGATGCCAAGAGCCGCTTCCTCACCGCCATCGGCCACGATTTGCTGCAACCGCTGCACGCCGCGCACCTGTTCACCGACACCTTGGCGCAGCAGGTGGACGCACCGGCGCAGCAGCAGGCAGTGGTGCAGATTCGCGGCGCGCTGGATTCGACCACGCAACTGCTGACCGGTTTGTTCGACATGTCGCGGCTGGAAGCCGGCGGACTGGTGCCGCAACCGCGCACCATGCCGCTGGCCGAGGTGCTGGACCCGCTGGCATCCGAGTTCCGCGCGCTGGCCGCCGCGCGCGGGCTGGCCTTCCACCATGTACCGACCCACGCTTGGGTGGACAGCGACCCGCAGTTGCTGCGCCGGGTGTTGCAGAACTTCCTCGCCAACGCGGTGCGCTATACCGCGCGTGGCGGGGTGCTGCTGGGGGTGCGGCGCGAAGGCGGGCGCGTGCGCGTCGAAGTGCACGATACCGGGCCGGGCATCGCCTTGAGCGAGCAGCGGCGCATCTTCGAGGAGTTCCGCCGCGGCGAGGACAGCGGCGGGCAGGGGCTGGGTTTGGGGCTGGCCATCGCCGACCGCATCGCCGGCTTGTTGCAGGCCCCACTGCGGCTGCGCAGCGAGCCGGGGCGCGGCACCGTGTTCTCGGTGTCGCTGGCTACGGTGCAAACGCCGGCGGACGCCCTGCCGATGCCCGTGGCGATGACGTCAACGGCGGCAGCGCCGGCAGCCACCCGCGTGCTGGTGGTGGACAACGACCCGGCGGCATTGGCCGGGCTGGCCGGGCTGCTGCGCGGCTGGGGCTACGAGGTGGCCGAAGCGGACGGCGATGCCGGCGCGGTGGCGGCGATGCAGGCCATGTCGGCGGCGTTGTGGTTGTTCGACTACAACCTGGACGATGGCGACACCGGCACCGCCCTGCACGCGCGCCTGGCCGAGCAGTTCGGCGCACGGCCGACCTTGATCCTCAGTGCCGACGACAGCCTCGCCACCCGCCGCGAAGTGCTGGAGCAGGGCCTGACCCTGCTGCACAAACCGGTGCGGCCGCTGGCGCTGAAATCGATCCTGGACCGCCTGCTGGCCGCGCGCACGGCGGCAAAGGCCGTGCCGTTCAGTCCGGCGTGATCATCTGCGCCAGGCCGACGTCGGCCAGCCGCGTGATCAGCTTTTCCAGTACCTGCTCTTCCTCGTCGGTCAGCACCGACATCAGCTTGCGGGTGATCTCCATCACCATCGGCGCCACCGTTTCGTAAACCTCGAAACCCGCTGCCGACAGCGCCAGCACCGAGCGGCGGCGGTCGTCGCCGTGGGTTTCGCGCTTGATGAAACCGCGCTCCAGCAGGCGCGCCACCGCGCGGCTGACCGCCACCTTGTCCATCGCCGTGCGGTCGGACACCTCGCTGGCCGACGAGCCGGGGTACAGCGCCAGGATGGTGATCACCCGCCATTCGGGAATCGACAGGCCGTAGCGCTCGCCGTACAGCCGGGCGATGTTGCTGCTGACCCGGTTGGACAACACGCTGATGCGGTAGGGCAGGAACTGCTCGAGGTCGAGCAGCACGTGCGAGGCGCGAAAGCTGGTGGACTTGCTGTATTCGGAAGAGCTCATGTTGCACTGCACCTTGATGGTCGTTTCATATGAAACTACAACTCTTGATCCAGATCCGCATCGCGGACCCCCCTTTGATCCCCCTCGTCGCCACCCCCCGGCGGTGACGGCCCACGTTTCCGGAGGCCAGCCATGAACGTCCACATCCCCGCCGCATCCAGCACGCCCGATCCGGGCATGCAGGTCACCACTTTCGAAAACCCGATGGGCATCGACGGTTTCGAATTCGTCGAATTCGCCGCGCCGGCCGGGCAGGCTGCGCAACTGCACGACTACTTCCGGAACATGGGATTCACTGCCGTACTGCGACACCGGCAGCGTGCTATTACGGTATACCGCCAAGGCGGCGTCAACTTTCTTGTAAACGAAGAACCCGATTCGTTCGCCGCCGACTTTGCCGCCAAGCACGGCCCCTGCGCCTGCGGCTTCGCCATCCGCTTCAGGAAGCCGGCGGCCGAAGTGCTGTCGGCGGCCATCGGCAATGGTGCCGAGGAAGTCGGCCTGCTGCCGGAAACCCGCGCGGTGCCGGCACCGGTGATCAAGGGCATCGGCGACTGCATGCTGTACCTGGTGGATCGCTATGGCGCGGCCGGCAGCATCTATGACACCGACTACGCGCCGATCGAAGGCGCCGAGCAGAACCCGGCCGGCTTCGGCCTGACCTTCATCGACCACCTGACCCACAACCTGTACCTGGGCAACATGCAGCAGTGGTCGGACTACTACGAGCGGCTGTTCAACTTCCGCGAGATCCGCTACTTCGACATCAAGGGCGCCAAGACCGGGCTGGTGTCCAAGGCGATGACCGCGCCGGACGGCATCGTGCGCATCCCGCTCAACGAGTCCTCCGACCCCAAGAGCCAGATCAACGAATACCTGGACGCCTACAAGGGCGAGGGCATCCAGCACATCGCCTGCTTCACCGACAACATCTACGACACCGTCGAGGCGATGCGCGCGCGTGGCATCGAGTTCCTGGACACCCCGGACGCCTACTTCGACGTGGTCGACCTGCGCATTCCCGACAATGGCGAGGACGTGCCGCGCCTGCGCAAGAACAAGATCCTGATCGACGCCGACCCGGAAACCAAACAGCGCAAGCTGCTGCAGATCTTCACCCAGAACTGCATCGGCCCGATCTTTTTCGAGATCATCCAGCGCAAGGGCAACGAAGGCTTTGGCGAAGGCAACTTCCAGGCGCTGTTCGAGAGCATCGAGCGCGACCAGATCAAGCGCGGCGTCCTGTAAGGGAGATGCGCCGTGATGCCTCTCTCCCGCAGGGAGAGGGGCTTTGAAAGCAAACGCAAAGGCAGGTCAGTGATGGTCAGTGACGGTTATCAATCCGGCTTCGGCAACGAGTTCGCCACCGAGGCGGTGCCCGGCACCTTGCCGGTGGGGCGCAATTCACCGCAGCGTGTGGCCCACGGGCTATATGCTGAACAACTGAGTGGCACCGCCTTCACCGCACCGCGCGGCAGCAACCGCCGCAGTTGGCTGTACCGCATCCGCCCGGCGGCGATGCACGGCGAGTTCACTCAGTTCGAGCAGCCGAACCTGCACGGCGACTTCAGCCACGGCGCGGTGTCGCCCAACCAACTGCGCTGGGACCCGCTGCCGCTGCCGGCCACGCCTACCGATTTTGTCGAGGGCCTGTTCACGATGGGCGGCAATGGCTCGGCCGAGGCGCACGGCGGTGCCGGGATCCACCTGTACGCGGCCAACGCCGACATGCGCGGGCGCTGGTTCTACGACGCCGATGGCGAGCTGCTGATCGTGCCGCAACTGGGCCGGCTGCGGCTGCGCACCGAGATGGGCGTGCTCGACGTCGAGCCGCAGCAGATTGCGGTGATCCCGCGCGGCGTGCGCTTTGCGGTCGAGTTGCCGGACGGGCAGGCGCGCGGCTACGTGTGCGAGAACTTCGGCGCGCTGCTGAAGCTGCCCGACCTGGGGCCCATCGGCAGCAACGGCCTGGCCAACCCGCGTGATTTCGAAACTCCGGTGGCCGCGTTCGAGGACGTGGAAGGCCAGTTCGAGCTGATCGCCAAGTTCCAGGGCCGGCTGTGGCGCGCCGACATCGGCCACTCGCCGCTGGACGTGGTCGGCTGGCACGGCAACTACGCGCCGTACCGCTACGACCTGCGCCGCTTCAACACCATCGGCTCGATCAGCCATGACCACCCGGATCCGTCGATCTTCCTGGTGCTGCATTCGGCCAGCGACACGCCGGGCACCAGCAACCTGGATTTCGCGATCTTCCCGCCGCGCTGGCTGGTGGCGCAGGACACGTTCCGTCCGCCGTGGTTCCACCGCAACATCGCCAGCGAGTTCATGGGCCTGATCCACGGCGCCTACGACGCCAAGGCCGAGGGTTTCGTGCCTGGCGGTTGTTCGATCCACAATTGCATGACTGGCCACGGCCCGGATGCGGCCACCTTCGACAAGGCTTCCAACGCGGACCTGAGCAGGCCGGACGTCGTCAGCGACACGATGGCTTTCATGTTCGAGACCCGCGGGGTGATCCGCCCGACCGAGCAGGCCATCGCCGCCGATCACCGCCAGCGCGATTACCTGGCGTGCTGGAGCGGGCTGCGCGCCAATTTCAGGCGCGGATGATGGGCGCGCAGTGAGCCGGGCTCACTCTTCGGCGAGTACGGCGGCCAGATGCGATTCGGGCAGCACCTCGCGCAGGCGTTCGCGCACCCGCTGCACGTAGCCCTCGGAAGCCAGCGTCGGCAATTGCGCCAGTGCCAGGCGGAAGGCATGCAGGGTATCCGCTTCCTCGCGCGTGGCCTGCAACAGTTGGTGCAGGCGGACGGCAACCGGGTCGCGTTGCAAGGCGAGCATGTCCAGCAGGTACAGGCGCGCGGCCGCCAGTGAACGCCGCCGTGCCGGGGCTTCCGCTACCGGCGGTGATGCCGCTGCCGTTGGTTGGGTGGCTGGCGGCGGAACTTGCGCATGCAGGTAACCGTCGCGCTGCAACTGTGCGATCAACGCCGGCGCGTCGCCACCGAGCAGGGTGACCAACTCGGCAAGGCTGCGCCGGCCGTCGCAGAGGATCAGGGCGCGACGTTGGCGCAGGTCCAGCGGCGCCCGGTGGGCCTGCAGTGCGGCATGTGCGAGATCGGTCTTGCGCGGTTGCATGGCGAAAGGGCAATACGGCGCGAAGCCGCAAGCCTGTCAGCCACGGGTGAAAGCGTCATGACAGGAACCAGTGGAGGCGGAAGACCGAGGCCCGCGCCTTTATTCGTTGCTCACTTCTCTTCGCCGGTTCCTTGCCCTTCAGGCACTTCCGGCCGGCTTTCCATCATCAGCGACAGCGCCGCCTTGGCCATCAGGTGGGCGCTGATCGGCGCGGTGATGAACAGGAACACGGTGATCAGCAGCTCGCGCGGCTGCGGGTCCTGGCCGAGGAAGATGTGGTAGGCCACCGAGCATGCCAGCACGCAGCCCACGCCCAGCGTGCTGGCCTTGGTCGGCGCGTGCAGGCGTTTGAAGAAGTCGGAAAAGCGCACCAATCCCAGCGCGCCGACCAGGATGAAGAAGCAGCCGAACAGCAGCAGTGCCGACAGCGCGATTTGCAGGAAGGCCATCATTCGACGATGTCCCGGCGCAGCACGAACTTGCTCAGCACCACGGTGCTGCAGAAGCCGAGCATGGCGATCACCAGTGCGGCCTCGAAATAGATGGCCGAGTCGATGTACATGCCGAACAGCATCAGCTCGGCGATGGCGGTGATCGACAAGGTGTCGGCGGCAAGGATGCGGTCGGGCACGGTCGGGCCGCGCAGCAGCCGCCACAGCGCCAATAGCATCGCCACCCCGACCACGTGCATGCACACCATCAGGGTGGTGCCGAAAATCAGCGGGCCATTCACGGGAATATCTCCATCAGCGGCGCCTCGTAGCGGGTCTTGATTTCGGTGATCAGCGCGGGGGCGTCTTCCAGGTGCAGCACGTGCACCAGCAGATGGCGGCGGTCGTCGGACAGCGCCGCAGACACCGTGCCGGGGGTCAGCGTGATCAGGCTGGTCAGCGCGGCAATGCCGTGGATGTTGCCGATGTCCAGCGGCACCCAGATGAAGCCGGGGGTGAGCCGCTGCTCCGCACCCAGCACCTGCGCGGCGACGCGGAAATTGCACATCAGGATGTCCCACAGCATCACGCCCACCAGCCCCGGCAACGGCCGCAGCGTGCCGATGCGGGCGAACTCGCGGTCCAGCCGCGCGGCAAACAGCGGCACCACCACGCCCAGCAGCATGCCCAGCAGCAATTGGCCGGCGTTGAAGCTGTCGGACATCAACAGCCAGAACGCGGTCACGATCAGCGACAACCCGGGTGCGGGCAGCAGCCGTCGCCACAAGGCAGCACGTGCGTTCATGGCGACCTCGTTTGCGGCACGGTGCCGCGCACGTCGAGCAGGTAGTGCTGCGGTGACAGCAACTGCGCGGCGGTGGCGTCGGCCTGCCGCATCAAGGGCGCGGCAAACAGGCTCATCGCCACCGCGCAGGCCAGCAGCAGGCTGGTGGCGGCGGTTTCGAACGGCCGCGCCGGGACGTCCGGGTCGGGTACCGGCGGCGCATCGTCGCCGGGCACGTGCCAGAACAGGCGGATGCCGCTGCGCATCAGCGCGATGATCACCAGCAGGCCACTGCCCAGCACCGCCGCCCACACCACGCCGGCTTGCGCGTCCGGCACCGCCGCCAGCAGCGTCGCCTTGGCGAGGAAGCCGGCCAGCGGCGGCAGCCCGGCCATCGCCACCGCGCCGAGCAGGAACAGCAGCCCGGGCACGGTCTTGCCCGGCAGCGCTGCGGCCAGTTCGTGGCCTTCGCGCTCGCCGGTGCGGAAGCGGCGGCGGCGGATCAGGTCGGCAACCAGGAACAGCGCCGCGGCGGTGAAGGTGCTGTGCGGCAGGTAATACAGGCCGGCGGCAATGGTGTCGGCATTGCCCAGGGCGAAGGCGATGAACAAGGTGGCCGCCGAAACCACCACCAGGTAGGCCACCTGCACCCGCAGACGGGTGGCGGACAGCGCGCCCAGCGCGGCTATCAACAGCGTGCCCAGCCCGGCCCACAGCAGCCAGTCGGCACCGTAGCCGGCCAACGCGCCGGCATCGCTGCCGAACCATTGCGTGCTCACCCGCAGCAATGCGTACAGGCCGACCTTGGTCATGATCACGAACAGCGCCGCCACCGCCGCCGGCGCACGCGCGTAGGACTCCGGCAGCCACAGGTACAGCGGCAGCAGCGCGGCCTTGGCGCAGAACACCACCATCAGCAGCCCCAGCGCGGTCTTGGCCAGCTTCAGGTGGGTGGGTGGCAGGGTGGCGATGCGCTGGCCGATCTCGGCCATGTTCAGCGAGCCGAGCGTGGCGTAGAGGATGCCCAGCGCAATCAGGAACACGGTCGAGGCGCTGACGTTGAACACCACGTAATGCAGGCCGATGCGCAGGCGCAGGCCGCGACCGCCGGACAGCAGCAGGCCGTAGGAAGCGCTCAGCAACACCTCGAAGAACACGAACAGGTTGAAGATGTCGCCGGTCAGGAACGCGCCGTTGAGGCCGACCAACTGGAACTGGAACAGGGCGTGGAAGTGCGGCGCGCGCCGGTCCCAGCCGGTGCAGGCATGCAGCAGGCAGGCCACGGCCAGCAGCAGGGTGGTGCCCAGCATCCAACCGGCGAGGCGGTCGGCAACCAATGCGATGCCCATCCGCGCCGGCCAGTCGCCGAGCAGGTAGACCAGCACTTCGCCCTGCAGCGTGCGCGCGACCAGCAGCGATTCGACCAGCACCAGCAGCACCAGGCTGGCCCAGGCCACGCTGCGCTGCACCTTCGGCCCGTAGCGGCGGTGCTCGACGAACAGCGACAGCGCCGCGCCGAGCATCGGCACCAGGATCGGCAGGATCACCAGGTGGTTCATGCGCCGCCCTCGTTGCCGTCGCGGTCGTCGTCCGGTGCGTCCGGTTCGTGCGCGTCGACGTGGTCGCTGCGGTTGTCGCTGCGGCTGCGCATGGCCAGCACGATGCTGATCGCGGTCATGGCGAAGGCAATCACGATGGCGGTCAGCACCAGTGCCTGCGGCAGCGGGTCGGTCTGGTGCGCGAGGTCGGCCGGGATGCCGTCACGCAACACCGGCGCCTTGCCGCTGACCAGCCGCCCGCCGGAAAAGATCAGCAGGTTGGTGGCGTAGGACAGGAAGGTCATGCCGAGGATCACGTCGAAGCTGCGCGCGCGCAGCGTCAGGTAAATGCCGATGGCGGTGAGCACGCCGATCGCGCTTGCCAGCGCCAGTTCCATCAGTGCATCTCCCCGGTGAGGGCCGAGCGGCGTTGCAGGTCGATCTCGCCGTGGCGTGCGCTGCGGGTGCGGGAAGGCTTGATGGTGCCCATCATCGACAGGATCAGCATCACCCCGCCGAACACCACCAGGTAGACGCCGGTGTCGAAGCCCATCGCACTGGCCAGCTCCAGCTCGCCGATCAGCGGCAGGTCCAGCACGAGGTGGCCGCTGGTCAGGAACGGCACCCCGAACAGCAGCGAGGCCGCGCCGGACAGCAGCGCCACCAGCAGGCCGGCGCCGATGCAGCGGATGTAGTCGAAGCCGAAGCGCGATTCCACCGATGCGGTGCCCTGGATGACGTACTGGATCAGCAGCGGCACCGCCAGCACCAGCCCGGCGATGAAGCCGCCGCCAGGCGCGTTGTGGCCGCGCAGGAACAGGAAGATCGACACGGTGAGGGTGAGCGGGAACATGATCTGCGCCAGGTCGGCCGGCACCGGCAGCTTGATCGGCGGGCCGGGCATGATCTGCTCCGGCGCCATCCGCGTACGCCGCAGCAGCGCATGCACCACCAGCGCGGCGATGCCGAACACGGTGATCTCGCCGAAGGTGTCGAAGCCGCGGAAATCGACCAGGATCACGTTGACCACGTTGTGGCCGTAGGCCTCGGGCAGTGAGCGGCGCAGCATTTCGCCGGCCACGGTGTCCGGTGGCAGCGTCATCATCGTGTAGGCCAGCGCCGCCAGCCCGCCGCCGGCGACGATGGCGATCAGCGCGTCACGGCGCTTGCGCCAGCGCCCGTGTTCGGGCGGCGACTGCGCTGGCAGGTAGTTCATGCCCAGCAGCATCAGTACCAGCGTCACCATTTCCACCATCAATTGGGTCAGTGCCAGGTCCGGCGCCGACAGGAACACGAAGACCAGCGCCACCATCAGCCCGGTGCCGCCCATCACGATCACCGCCAGCAGGCGCTGCCGGTACAGGAACAGGCTGCCGAGCGCACAGGCCAGCATCACCAGCCACAGCGCCCAGCCCAGCAGTGGCATGGGCGAAGGTGACGGCCACGCCGGCCATGCCGGCGTGGCAAGGTAGGGCGCGGCGGCAACGACCATCGCCACCAGCACCAGCGCCAGCAGCATCCGTTGCAGGCTGCCGTTGGCCAACTTCTGGGTGAAACGCTGGGCGAAACCGAACAGGGCGTCCATGCCGCGCTGGAAGGCCTGTTTGCCGAGCGGGTGGTTGCGCGCCGCATACAGGTCGGTGAGCCGGCGCAGGCCGAAATACAGCGCGATGCCGCCGGCCACGCCAATCGCACTCATCGCCAGCGGCAGGTTGAAGCCATGCCAGATCGACAGGCTGTAGTCGGGCAGGGCCGGGCCGAGGATCGCCTGCGCGCCGGCCTGCAATACCGGGGCCACGGTCAGCGCCGGGGCGATGCCGACCGCCAGGCAGATCAGCACCAGCACTTCCACCGGCAGCTTCATCCAGCGCGGTGGCTCGTGCGGTACCACGTCGAGATTGTGCGGACCCTTGCCGAAGAAAGTGTCGTGCACGAAGCGCAGGCTGTAGGCCACGCCGAGGATGCCGGCCAGCAGCGCGGTGCCGCTGATCGCCGCGCGCATCCACTGCGGGCCGCCGGTGGCCAGTGCCTCGGCGAACAGCATTTCCTTGGACAGGAAGCCGTTGAGCAGCGGGATGCCGGCCATTGCCAGCGAGGCGACGATCGCCAGCGCGCTGGTGAACGGCATCAGCCGGCGCAGACCGCCGAGCCGGCGCATGTCGCGGGTGCCGGTTTCGTGGTCGATGATGCCGGCGGCCATGAACAGCGAGGCCTTGAAGGTGGCGTGGTTGAGGATGTGGAACACGCCGGCCACCACCGCCATCGGCGTGGACAGGCCGAACAGCAGGGTGATCAGGCCCAGGTGCGAGATCGTCGAGTACGCCAGCAGGCCCTTCAGGTCATGCTGGAAGATCGCGTTCCACGCGCCGACCAGCAGGGTGACCGCGCCGATGCCACTGACCACGTAGAAGAACAGCTCGCTGCCGGCCAGTGCCGGGTGCAGCCGCGCCAGCAGGAACACGCCGGCCTTCACCATCGTCGCCGAGTGCAGGTAGGCCGATACCGGGGTCGGCGCGGCCATTGCGTGCGGCAGCCAGAAATGGAACGGGAACTGCGCGCTCTTGGTGAAGATGCCGGCCAGCACCAGCAGCAATACCCACGGATACAGCCGGTGGCCGCGGATCAGCTCACCCGAGGCCAGCACCACGTCCAGGTCGAAACTGCCGACGATGCGCCCGATCAACAGCACGCCGGCCAGTAGCGCCAGCCCACCGGCGGCGGTGATGACCAGTGCCATGCGCGCCCCTTCGCGCGCATCGCGGCGGTGCGACCAGAAGCCGATCAGCAGGAACGAGCTGATGCTGGTCAGTTCCCAGAACACCACCAGCAGCAACAGGTTGCCGGACAGCACCATACCCAGCATCGAGCCCATGAACAGCAGCAAATAGCTGTAGAAGCGGCGTGTGCTGTCCTGCGCCGACAGGTAGTAGTGCGCGTACAGCACCACCAGCACGCCGATACCCAGCACCAGCCCGGCGAACAGCCACGCCAGCCCGTCCAGGCGCAGGCTGAATTCCAGCCCGATCTGCGGCAGCCACGGCCAGCCGGCACGCGGCACCGCGCCGTCGAGCACGGTCGGGGTCATGACCGCCAACAGCAGCAGCCCCAGCAGGGGTGCCGCCGCGGCCAGCCATGCGCCGGCGCCACGCGACAGGCGCCCGTGCAGGGCAATGAGCGCGGCCATCAGGAACGGCAGCGCGAGCAGCAGGGGGAGAACGGATGTCATGCAGGGAATGCGCGATTCGCGAGCAAGGCACCGGAGTCTAACAGGCACCTTTTTCCCGCCGGAACCCGTTGCATGAACGCGCCGTTCGGGTTCGGGGTGCTACAGCGGCGGATGCGAGCGCTGGTCGCGGACCAGCAGGGTGTCCGTTTCCAGCGTCGCCACCAGCCTGCGCGCGATGCTGCCGATCAGCAGCTCGAACAACGCACCGCGCCCGTGCGTGGCCACCACCACCAGTTCGCACTCGGCGGCCTGCCGTTGCAGCAGCGGTGCCGGGTCGCCGGGCTCGATCACCAGCCGTATCCGTTCCGACGGCGGCAGTGGCCGCAGTCCGGCGAGGAAGGCCCGCGCCTGTTCGTGCGCCTGTTCGTGCGCCTGCGCCAGCAGGACGTCGCGGTCGCCGCCGAGCAGTGCGCTGCCGGGTGTTTCCAGCGCATGCACCAGCGCCAGTTGCAGCGGCTGCCCGAACAGCGCCAGTGCATGGTTGGCGGCATTGACCGAGCTGTCGGAAAAATCCGTGGCCACGGTGAACCTGCGGTAGGGCCCGCGCACGCGCTGGTGCACCACCAGCAGCGGCAGCGGCGAATGGCGGGTCAGCCACAGTACGGTGGAGCCCAGCAGCGGCAGTTCGAACGCCGGGTCGCTGGCGATGCCGGTGACGATCAGCCCGCAGCCTTCCTCGGTGGCCAGTTGCAGCAGCGCGCGGCCGACATGGCCTTCGATCACGCGCACGTCCAGCGCAATGCCTTCAGCGTCCGTGCCGATGTCGCGGTGCAGGCGTTGCTCCAGCCGGGCAGTGTCGGGCGCAGGCTCGGTGGCGAGGAACGAGCGCGGCGACGGTGCCGGCGGCAACACGGTGGCCACCACCAGCCGCGCATTCCATTGCCGTGCCAGTTGCAGGGCACGGGACAGCGCACGGTCGCAACGTGCGCTCAGGTCGGTGGCGAGCAGGATGGCGGCGGGCGGTGGGGCGGTATGCGTCATGGCGCTCTCGGCATGGCGGTTGCTTCGAGTCTACCCGGTGGGCACGGCGGCGTCGGCATCACCTATGCTTTGCCGCATGGCAATGGAACGATGCGATGAAGGCAGGCTGCGGCACGCGCTGGTATTTGGCGGCAGCGGGCAGATCGGCGAGCGCGTACTGGCCGGCCTGCTGGCGGCAGGTTGGCAGGTGACGGCGGTATCGCGTACGCCGCGTGCGCCGGCGCCCGGGCTGGCGTGGCGGCTGGGCGACCTGTCCGGCGCGTGGCAGGGCCCGGCATCGTTCGATGCGGTGTTCAGTTGCGGTCCGCTCGACCACTTCGCGCGCTGGTATGCCGCCTCCGACGTCGGTGCCGCGCGCGTGGTGGCCTTCGGCTCCACCAGCATCGAGGTCAAGGGCGATTCCAGCGAGCCGGCCGAGCGCGACGTCGCCCGTCGCCTGCGCGAGGCCGAGGCCACGTTGTTCGCCGCAGCGCGCGAACGTGGCGTGGCGGCGACCGTGCTTCGCCCGACGCTGGTCTATGGCGCCGGCCGCGATGCCACGTTGAGCGCGATTGCCGCGCTGGCGGCGCGCACCGGCTTCTTCGCACTGCCGTCCGGCGCCGACGGCCTGCGCCAGCCGGTGCACGTGCAGGACCTGGCCGACGCCGCGTTGCAGGTGCTGCGGCACCCGGCCACGGCCGGGCGGGCCTACGCACTGGGCGGCGGCGAGGTGCTGGGCTACACCGAGATGGTGCGGCGGGTGCTGGCCGCGCTGCGTCCGCGACCGCGCCTGCTGCGCGTGCCGGCGCCATTGTTCCGG
>JBASBF010000020.1:0-299642 GCA_049650985.1 Stenotrophomonas sp.
ATATGTTCTACTTGCACCTCAAGGAAACCGAGTTCCGCTTCAATCATCGCCGCGATAATCTCTACCAATACCTGCTCAAAATTCTCCGTGAGCAGCCTATTTAATCGCTCAGCTTCCTAAGACCCTATGCAAATTTTGCATCTGCAGCCTGAAGCCGGCTTTTTGTGTCTTTTTCTGCACGTTTTCGTGTGGCGGGAAGAGCCATCATGAGCGCGGCAGTGCTACTCCCGCTCGATCCCGTATTTCCGCAATTTCTCCACCAGCGTGGTGCGGCGCAGACCAAGCAACTGAGCCGCATGGGCGACCACGCCCTGGGTGCGTTCCAGCGCCTCGTTGATCAGCTTCAGTTCGATGCTGGCCATGTGGTCGCGCAGGTCGAGGCCGTCGTCGGGCAGTCGGGTCGGCGAGGCCGCGCCGTTGGTCGCGGGGGTTGCCTGGGTGGAGGCGGGAAGGCCGGACAGCGGGCGTTCTTCGTCCGCGCCGGTGGCCGGGGCCGGTGGTGGGTCGCCGCGGTAGCGGGCTGGCAGGTCCTGCACGCGCACCAGGCCGCCGGGGTGCAGCACCGCCAGCCGCTCGACCAGGTTGGTCAGCTCGCGCACGTTGCCGGGCCAGGGGTGGTTGGCCAGTGCCTGCAAGGCTTCGGGGGCGAAGCGCACTTCGCCGCGGCCGGTGCGGGCCAGTTGCGTTGCGATGGTTTCCACCAGCGCGGGGATGTCCTCGATGCGCTCGCGCAGCGCGGGCACTTCGATCGGGAACACGTTCAGGCGGTAGAACAGGTCCTCGCGGAAGCGGTCCTCGCCAATGCGTTCTTCCAGGTTGCGGTGGGTGGCGGCAATCACGCGGACGTTGCAGCGGATGGTCTGGTTGCCGCCGACGCGCTCGAAGCTGCGCTCTTGCAGCACGCGCAGCAGCTTGACCTGCATCGGCAGGCTCATGTCGCCTATTTCGTCCAGCAGCAGGGTGCCGCCCTCGGCCATCTCGAAGCGCCCCTTGCGCGCACTCAGGGCGCCGGTGAACGCGCCCTTCTCGTGGCCGAACAGTTCGCTTTCCAGCAGGTCCGGCGGGATCGCGCCGCAGTTGATCGCCACGAACGGGCCGTCGCGGCGCGGCGAGCGCTGGTGGATGGCGCGCGACACCACTTCCTTGCCGGTGCCGGATTCGCCCAGCACCAGCACGGTGGTGTCGAAGCCGGCCACTTGTTCGATCAGTTGCCGCAGCGCGGCGATGGCCGGACTGATGCCGGTGGGGCCGCTGTCTTCGCCGCCGCTCTGGTGTTCGGCATCCAGCCGCTTGAGGCTGGCGCGGCGCAGCAGGGCTTCCATCTGCGCATGGCGCATGGGCTGCTCCAGCGGCCAGACGTTGGCTTCATGCAGGCCGTAGTGGCGGGAAAACGCCAGCGGGTCGCCTTCGGCCAGCAGCACCGGCGGCGGCATCGCGGTATTGCCCAGCCACTGGAAGAACGGCTCGGCGCGGGCCGGGTCCTCGATGGTGCCGATCACCAGCGCCATCCAGTCGCTGGCGTGGTGGCGGGCGGTGTCGATGTCGCCCACGTCGGTGACCCAGCGCGGGTTGAGGTCCATGAATTCCAGCAGGGCAACACTACGCTCGGCGCGCACGGCCTCGCTGTCGATCACCAGAATGCGCGATTCACTCATGGCCGTCTGCCTTGTGGATGCCCTCCAGGATCGGCATCACTTCCTGGATGTAGGACAGCTTGCTGACGAAGTTGTCGGCGCCGGCGCGCTGGGCGTGCTCGCGGTGCTCGGCATCGTCGAAATGGCTGGCGATGATGATATAGGGCGGTTCGTCCTGGGTCTTGATCAGGCGCGTGGCTTGCAGCCCGCCCATTTCCGGCATTGCCAGGTCCATCAGCACCACGCGCGGGCGCAGGGCCTCGGAACGTTCGATGGCCTCCAGCCCGTTGGCGGCGCTGCCGATGATTTCCAGCCAGTCGAGCTTGCGGAAGTGGCGCATGGCCGCGTTGATGAAGCCTTCGTGGTCGTCGACCAGCAGAACGGTCAGCTTGCTCATGGGGTCTCTCGGGTTCAGCCCGCGCGGGCCAACTGGGGACGTGCATTTTGCCGCTTCCGCGCACGCGCGGGGGCGATGTCCAGTTGTTCACGATACTTGGCCACGGTACGGCGGGCGATGTTGACCCCCTGCCGCGACAGCAGCAGGGCGATGGCATCGTCGGCCAGCGGCCGTGCCGGCGGCTCGGATTCGATCAGCCGGCGCACCATCGCCTTGACCGCCAGCCCGGAAATGCTGGCCCCTTCCAGCCGCACCGCGAAGAAGTGCTTCAGCTCGAAGGTGCCGCGCGGGGTCTGCAAATACTTGCCGGAGGTGATGCGCGAAACGGTGGACTCGTGCATGCCGATGGCATCGGCCACTTCTTTCAGGGTCAGCGGGGCCATCGCTTCCTCGCCTTCGGACAGGAACGCGGCCTGGCGCTCGACGATCACCCTCGCGGTACGCAGCAGGGTGTCGTAGCGCATCGACAGGCCACGGGTGAACCAGCGCGCTTCCTGCAGCATTTCGCGCAGCGGTTGGTTGGCACCGGCCTCGCTTTCGCTCAACGCCTTTTCGTAGACCGGGTTGATGCCCAGGCGCGGGGTGGTGCCGGGGTTCAGCGCCACGCGCCACTGGCCATCGGCGTGCCAGGCGACCACGTCGGGGATTACCGCAGTGTCTTCCTGCGGCTGCAAGGTGTCGCCGGGGCGCGGTTGCAGCGACAGGACCAAGCGGAACGCCTCATGCACATCGGCCTGTTCCACACCATATTCGCGGGCGAGGGCGGCATAGTCATGGTCACCCAGCAGGTGCAGGTCGCCACCGAGCAAACGGTTGGCCAGGGGCCGCGCCGGCACCGTGCCGGGCAGGGCGGCCAGTTGCACTTGCAGGCATTCGCGCAGGTCGCAGGCGGCCATGCCGATGGGGTCGCCTTGCAGCAAGTGCTGGCGGATGCTTTCCACATGCGCGGCGTTGCGGTCGAAACGGGCGCTGGCCAGCAGGGTCAGTTGTGCCAGCGGCGCAGCGAGGTAGCCGGCGTCATCGCAATGCTCCAGCCAGAACGCGGCGATGCCGAGGTCGGCCTCGTCCAGGTCCAGCGCCAGGGCGTGCAGGATGCGCAGATGCGGGTCGCTGGATTCGCCGGCCGGCAGGTGCGCGGTGCGGTCTTCGTCGGCGGCGTTCCAACTGCTGCCTGCCACGTCCCACACCGAGCTTTCCGGCAGCTCGTCGAATGCGGCTGTTTCCAACTGCGCATCGCTGCCGGGAACGGCCTCGGCATCGGCCACGTGCTCTTCCAGTTCCAGCAGTGGGTTGTTTTCCAGCGCCTGGCGGATTTCCTGCTCCAGTTGCAGGCCGTTGAGTTGCAGCAGGCGGATGGACTGCAGCAGCGACGGCGTGAGATGGAGCTGTTGGCCGAGTTGGGTAGCGAGCGTGGCTTTCATGCGATTCCCCCGGTGACGCATGGTTGGCGTCGGTATGGAACGCATCTTGCTTTTGCGCCGCCGAAGGCTGAATCGGTCAAACCCCTACATGCGTAGGGAAATTCCTTACATCAAGCAAGTATTTGCCGTGCCGGCGTCATGCAATTGACGCTTGACCGGCGGTTTCCCCGGTGGGCAGGTACGTGCGGGAAAATTGACGCACCACGCGACGGATATCCGATTTTGTGACTTTCATCACTATTTTAAGCCGCTGTCACGCCACCGGAGCGGCTCGACGGCGGTAATTGCGCGTCGTCATATCAGCTCGTGCTGATGGCGTGCGGCCAGCAACAGCAGGTCGCTGGCACGGCGACAACCCAACGCTTCCATCATCCGCGCCCGGTGGGTTTCCACGGTCTTGGCGCTGATGCCGAGATCGACGGCGATCTCCTTGGTGCTCTGGCCGTTGCCGAGTTGGCGCAGGATCTGCCGTTGCCGTGGCGAGAGTGCGGCAACCCCGGTGGGGCGTTCGCGGCCCTGCAAAGGCGCCAGCATCCTTGCCGAAATCTGCGGGCTCAGGAAAACCTGCCCCGCGCAGGCTGCATGCAAGGCCAGTTCCAACTCCTGCGGCGCTGCATCCTTGACGATGAAACCGCTGGCTCCCCGGTCCAGCGCGTTGCGCACGTGCTGGGTGTCGTCGTGCATCGACATGATCACCACGCGCGTCGATGGCAGTTGGCGGCGGATGTCGGAAAGCGCTTCCAGACCGCTGCGGCCGGGAAGGGAGAGGTCGAGCAGGACCACGTCGGGGCGATGCTGCAATGCCAGTTCCAGCGCCTGTTCGGCGTTGCTTGCCTCGGCCACGACCTGCATGTCGGCAAAGCCCTGCAGCAACCGGCTCAGGCCCGCACGCACAAGGGTGTGGTCATCGACAATCAGGACACGCACGGCAACGGAAACATCACGATGAAAAGTGTTCGCACCATAGCCGAGCGCTGGCGGGGAACCAACCGGCAATGGTCATGGGGGAGAAATGCCGTACGCAGGAGCGCACTTCAATGCGCGATGGGGCTGTGTCGATAGAGCTTCATCGCGCACTGAAGTGCGCTCCTGCGTGAAATGCCTACGCGCCGCTCGGGAGATACCCCCTCCCTTTCGTGCGCAGCACGAAGGGGAGGGCTGGGGAGGGGGGCGTTTGATGTTTGCGGACAGCCCGAAGTACCCCTCCCAACCCTTCGGGACCGGCCCACTGGCATGGCCAGTGGGCGTTCAAGCACGTGCGAACCGGTGGTTCGCAAACAACGCGCTTTCACCCCCTACTCGCTCCGCGAGCAATGGGAGGAACAAAAGCTGACGCTCGGCGCTCCTGCGGAAGATGCGGCCACACCTAGGCACGCCGGCTGTTGGCAATCTGCCGGCGATGCAGGCGGAACAGGTGCCGTTCCAGCGCCATTTCCAGCGCATTGCCGGGGTCGTTCAGGCGCAGCCACAGGTAGTGCCCGCCGCTGCCGGAGGCGGCTTCGGCCAGCACCTGCACCGGCAGTTCGATGTGGTCGGACAGCCAGTCGGCCGGTTGCAGGCGCACGATGCCCTGGGTGCCGGGGGCATTGCCGGTGCGCTGGCCCAGCTCCATGCGCAGGCCACGACGCGACCAACGCAGTGGCCGCAGGGGCAGGGTGGCTGTGTCGGACTGGCGCAGCAGCCGCCCCAGCAGTACCAGCACCAGATCCATGCGCGCTTCCAGCCGCTGTGCCTGCAGGCTGCTTTCGCCGCGCTCGTCGTTGTCCTCGGTGCCGCGTGAATCTTCCACCAGCGCGACACTGCGCAGCAGCATTTCGGCGGTGCCCGGGTGGACTACCGTGCTGCCGGCCTCGAAGTTTGCCGGCAATGCCACATCGCAACTCAGCGTATCGGCGAACAGCTCGGTTTCCGCCGGGTGGTGCACGACGTGGGCACCGGGGTCGTTCATGCCAGGGTTCCGGCCTGCTGGTAGGCGTTGGCCGCACGTACCGACTGCCGGCCGCTGCGCAGGTGGGCGGCGGCGACGTCGCGTCGGGCCAGCATGTCGCTGGTCAACTCGCGCTGCAGTTCCAGCAGTTTGCGCAGCCCGTTGGCGGCAACCTGGGCACCGCAGGTTTCGATGAATTCGCGCAGGCGGCGGTCGTGGCTGACCGCAATCATCGCCGCTTCGGCGTGGTCTTCCTGCTCGACGGCGGTGCGCAGGGCGTCCAGGTCGGCGTGCAGGGCCTGCAGGGTGGCGTCGTGGTCCATGCTGTTTCCTCAGGCGCCGGCTGCCACCGGCATGTGGCGCTGTTCGCCGGGGATGGCGTTCCAGGCCGATTCGATTTCGCTCATGACCGTCAGCGATTCGCGCAGTGCATCGGCATCATTGTTCAGGTTGGCCTCGGTCAGGCGCTGGATGACGAAGTCGTACAACGCCGACAGGTTGCCGGCGATTTCGCCACCGGCTTCATGGTCGAGCGAGCCATTGAGGTGGCCGATGATGGCGCAGGCTTCGCCGATCACCTTGCCTTTCATTGCCTGGTTGCCCTGGGCAAGGAAGGCCTCGGCACGGCGCATGCGCTCGTTGGCACCTTCGAACAGCATGGCCACCAACTTGTGCGGGTCGGCATCCACAACCCGGGTCGAAACTCCGACCTTGCGGTACTGCTCTGCGTGGTTGCGGCTGGAACCGTACATTGGGGGTGATCTCCTGGAACCTGTCCGGCGCCGCGAGGCATGGGCGGCCGGGGTTTATGGGTGGCTATGAACGTGTATCGGCCGTCGGGGCCATCTACTTGAGTTCCGCCGCTCAGCGCTTGGTCTGCTGCAGCGCGCTCAATTGCTGGGTCAGGTAGTTGCTGGTGCTCTGCATCTGCGCCACCAGCGTATCCATCACGGTGAACTGCGCGGTGTAACGCGCCGATACCTTTTCCATGCGTGCGTCCAGATCGTCCAGGTCCTTTTCCAGCTTCTTGATCTGCTTGCCGAGGGAGTCGGTGCGCTGGGTCAGGGTGCCGGTGCTGTCCAGATTGCTCTTGAGCATGCCGGACAGCGAGGTGGACAGCTTGCCGTCCTTGCCCAGCAGCGCGGATGCAGCAGCCGGGTTGTCGGCCATTGCCTTGTCGAAGGTGCTGGCGTTCAGGGCCAAGGTGCCATCGGTGCCGATGGTCAGGCCCAGCGCCTTCATGTCGACGACGTTTGCACTCAACTGACTGCGCAATTGCTGTTGCAGGCCGCGCACCAGCGAGTCGCCGGTCAGCGCCGAAGCCCTGTTGTCGGTCGCGTTGTAGGCACTGGACGACTTCAGCAGGTTGACCGAGGCGTTGTAGGCGCCGACGAAGGCCTGCAGGTTGATCTTGAGCGGGCTGTTGTCCTGGCTGACCGTCAGGGTCTTGGTGGTGCCCACCTCGGCCTTGGTCAGGTTCAGGGTGATGCCGGGGATCAGGTCGCTGATGCTGTTGCCGCTGGATTCGCGCTCGAACCCGTCCACCCGCACGCGCGCATTGGTGGCCTCCACGGTCTGGCTCAGGCCGCCGCTGCTGCCGTCCCAGGTCAGCGCGGACAGGCCACCATTGCCGCCGCTGGTCGAGACGGTCAGGCTGCCCTTGGTGCCGGCATTGACGGCGTTGAGCACCAGGTGCTGGCCATCGTTGGCGGTAATGATGGTGGCGTTGACGCCCTTGCCACCGGCCGCCTTGTTGATGGCGGCGGCGATGTCGGAGAGCGTGCTGTCGGGCTTTATCTCGACGTCAAGCGATTCATCGCCCCAGGCGATTTTCAAGGTGCCGTCGCCCACTGCGGCATCGGCGGCAAACGCCCCGGAACTGAGCTTCTGCGGCTGCGCCAGGCTCAGTACCTCGACGTTGTAGGTGCCGGCGGCGGCCAGGGTCTTGCCGGTGCCGGCATCGGTCACCACGGTGGCGCCAAAGCCGCTGCCATCCGGCACCGTGGCCTTGTAGGCGGGGGTATCGGCGCTCTTGACCAGGGCCGCCAGCGAAGACTGCAGGCTGCTCAGCGAACTCTTGATGTTGCCGAACGCCGAAAGCTTGGTGGTGGCGGCCGACCCCTGGGTATTGATGCGGTTGGCTACCGGTGCGCGTTCACTGGCCACCAACTGCGAAACCAGGGTGGGGATGTCAAGGCCGGAGCCGACGGCAGCGAGAGAGGTGGCCATGTGGATTCCTTCGGTGGCAAGGAGATGCCTGTAGGGACACCTCCGGATATCGGCAGGCGCGGGCGTGACTTTAGCGCGTTGCGCGTGATCCCCGGGTTGAAGGCAAATTCCGTGCCATCCCTTCGCTTGCCTGTAGGTGCCGGGCTCGTCCGGCACGGGGCTTTACCGGTACCTGATTAGCGTCGTGTTTCAGTTGCCATGAAATACCCCCTCCCTTTCGTGCGAAGCACGAAGGGGAGGGTTGGGGAGGGGTACTTTTGATGTACGCAAGGAGCCAAAGTCCCCCCTCCCACAGCCCCATTCCGTATCCACAACGCAAAAGGCCCTGCCTTGCGGCAGGGCCCTTCCTGTTGCGGTGTAGCCGTGGATCAGCCCAGCAGGCTGAGCACGTTCTGGGTGGCGCTGTTGGCCTGGGCCAGCATGGCGGTACCGGCCTGCTGCAGGATCTGCGTGCGGGTCAGTTCGGCCGTTTCCTTGGCGTAGTCGGTGTCGCGGATACGGCTGCGCGAGGCCGACAGGTTTTCCGAGGTGGTGGCCAGATTGGCGATGGTGGAGCTGAAGCGGTTCTGGATCGCACCCATGTCGGCGCGCGAGCTGTTCACTGCAGTCAGGGCCTTGTCCACGACTTCCAGCGCCTGCTGCGAGCCAATGAAGGTGGAGATGTCCAGCGTGCCGGTCACCTTGGAGGCGCTGACGTCGGTAGCAGTTTGCGCAGTGAAGGCGGTAGTGCCCGCGGTCACGCCCGTGGTCTGGCCGGTGACGTTCGGGGAATTGGTGCCAAACGCGAGGGCGGTGGTGTACTGGTCGCCCTTGACGGCCTGCAACTTGATGGCGCCAGCAGAGTCAACAGCGGCATAGACGCCGGTCTGGTCCATCTTGTCATTGATGGCTGCAGCGACCTTCTTGCCGATCGCGACGGTGTCATCGCCGACGTCGAACTTCACGTCGTCGATGCTGATGGGCGTGGCGGAAGACGCGCCAACCGCCTGCACGCTGACCGAGATGCCCTTGATACTGCCGGCAGCGGTTGCGCCGCCGGAAGCAGTGGTCGCCACGGTGACGGCAGTGGCATCGGTAGCGAAGTTCATCTTGCCCAAACCATCGACGTTGGCATCGACGATGCTGTTGATGCCGATGGTCTGACCAGCATCGGCACCGACCTGGAACAGCTTGCCGGAGAAATCACCATTCAGAAGCTTGGTGCCGTTGAAGCTGGTCTGGTTGGCGACGCGGTCGATTTCCTTCAGCAACTGGCTGACTTCGGCGTTCAGGGCTTCGCGGTCGGAATCGGAGTTGGTGGAGTTGGACGACTGCACCGCCAGTTCGCGGATACGCTGCAGGTTGTTGCCGATTTCGACCATTGCACCTTCGGCGGTCTGCGCCAGCGAGATGCCGTCGTTGGCGTTGCGGGTGGCAACGTCGAGGCCGCGGATCTGGGTGCTGAAGCGCTCGGAAATGGCCAGGCCGGCGGCGTCGTCCTTGGCGCTGTTGATGCGCGAGCCCGAGGAAAGGCGCTGGATGGTGGTGGCCAGGCTGGTGCCGCTCGTGGTCAGGTTGCGCTGAGCATTGAGCGACATGATGTTGGTGTTGATGACTTGTGCCATGATTCGGATTCCTGATTTGGCGTTGGAACCGGCAGTTCGCCTGACCGGTACTGGGTGCAGTGGGGCGGGTGTAGGAGCCATGGCGCCGCTGCTGATACCAATAACGGCAGCATGTCGTCCGGCTTTAGGGTGAAGTTGATGCACCCGCGGCCGGTTCCCTTCGAGGACGGTATCGCCATATGGAAACGGCGCGGTGGCCAAGGCCATCGCGCCGTTGTTTTTCGGGGGCAGGGTTCTGCGTAGGAGCGCACTTCAGTGCGCGGAGGGGCTTTGCCGATAAAGCTCCATCGCGCACTGAAGTGCGCTCCTGTGGGATGTTTGCGTCAGGCGTTGCGGTTGTGCGCACGCATGGCGCGCTGCTTCTCGCGGGCCCAGTCGCGTTCCTTGGCGGTGTCGCGCTTGTCGTGCGCCTGCTTGCCCTTGGCCAACGCGATTTCGAGCTTGATCTTGTTCTTGCTCCAGTACATCGCGGTGGGCACCAGTGTGTAGCCTTCGCGCTCGACGCGGCCGATCAGCTTGTCGATCTGGTTGCGGTGAAGCAGCAGTTTGCGCTGGCGGCGGTCGTGGGGAACGGTGTGGGTGGAGGCCTGGATCAGCGGGGTGATCTGTGCGCCGATCAGGTAGATCTCGCCATCCTTCACGTAGGCGTAGGCGTCGGTCATGTTGCCGCGCCCGGCGCGGATGGCCTTGACCTCCCAACCTTGCAGCACCAGCCCGGCCTCGACCCGGTCTTCCAGGTGGTATTCGTGGCGCGCACGCTTGTTCAACGAGATGGTTTTGTCGGCCACCGCGTTCTTTGCTTTATCCTTGCCGGGTTTCTTGCTCATTCGCTTATTGTCTCCGATTCGGGGGCATTCAGGACATCCAGCAGCAACCGCATGCCTACCATCCGCCGCAGTGCACTGGTCGAACAGCCGGCCGAGTACATGTTCGATCTGGTCAACGATGTTGCCGCCTACCCGCGGCGTTTCCGCTGGTGCGACAAGGCGGAAATTCTCGAACAAGCGCCGCAACGGTTGGTGGCCCGGCTGGATCTGGGCCTGGGTTCGTTCCGTACCTGGTTCATGACCGAAAACACGTTGCAGCGGCCATCCAGCATCGACATGCAGTTGAAGGACGGCCCGTTCAAGCGCCTGCATGGCCGCTGGCAGTTCCTGCCGCTGTCCGCCGCCGCCAGCAAGGTCAGCCTGGAGTTGGAGTTCGAGCCGACGTCACGCTTGCTGGGGCCGGCGCTGGCCTTGGGTTTTCAGGGGCTGGCCGACCGCATGGTCAACGATTTCGTGCGCGTGGCCGAGCAGGGGGGCTGAACCGTGCGCGTGGAAGTGGTGCTGGCCCGGCCGGAGCGCTACCTGCGGCGCGAGCTGGAACTGCCCGAAGGCTGCACCATCGCCGATGCAGTGGAAGCGGCCGCACTGGATGTCGCAAGCGAAACCGTGGCCATTGCCGTGCATGGCGTGCTGGTGCGGCCGACGCAGCACTTGCACGAGGGTGACCGGGTGGAATTGCTGCGGCCGTTGCTGGCCGACCCGAAGGAAAATCGCCGCCGGCGAGCGCGCGGCGGCGATCGAGGGGGTGTCTGATGTTTCCATTCGTCATTCCCGCGCAGGCGGGAATTGCTCTTCAACGGACGAATGTCCGGTCATCGTTCCTCGCTTTTTGCCTTTTACCTTCATCAGGACGACAAGAGCGATTCCCGCCTGCGCGGGAATGACAGGGAGTTGGTGCGGGAACGAAGCCGGTACTGAGCGCGCTCAGCGGCTCTTCTTCTTGTCCTTGGCGAGGTTGCGGCCGAACTGGCGCACGCTCTTTCTGGCCAGCTCCGCATCCTGGTTGGGGAAGTATTCGCCTTCCCAACGCACGACCCGGTCGTTCTCGAAGAACACGGTGAAATTCTTCATTTCGGTGGTGCCGAGCCGGTCGGTCCGCTGGCTGGAGGTGTAGTCCCAACGCTGGGCATGGAACGGATCGGGAATGGAGGGCGTGCCCAGCAGCGCGTTGACCTGTTGCTTGCTCTGGCCGGCCTGCAACTGCGCCACGGATTGCTCCTGGATCAGGTTGCCCTGGTAGATGGGCTGCTTGTAGATGATGCCGCAGGCGGTGGTGGACAGGGCGACGGCGGCGATCAACAGGAGCTTGCGCATTAGGGACAGGCGATTGGAGGAATCACTGCGATGATACACTCCCCGGCACCCAGCGCGATCCAACCGGAGGCAACTGGCGTTAAACCGCCAATGAACACGATGGCCATGGAATCCAATGACCTGCGCAAAGTCGGCCTGAAGGTGACGCATCCGCGGATGCGCATCCTGGCGCTGCTCGAGCAGAACACCCCGCACCACCACCTCACCGCCGAAGACATCTACCGCCAATTGCTCGATTGCGGTGATGAAATCGGCTTGGCCACGGTCTACCGCGTGCTGACCCAGTTCGAGGCGGCCGGGCTGGTGCTCAAGCACAATTTCGAAGGCGGGCAAGCAGTCTACGAACTGGACCGCGGTGGCCACCACGACCACATGGTGGACGTGGACACCGGCAAGATCATCGAGTTCGAGAGCAGTGAGATCGAGGAGCTGCAACATCGCATTGCCGCCGAGCACGGCTACGAGCTCGAAGAGCATTCGCTGGTGCTGTACGTGCGCAAGAAGCGGCGCTGAGTTCGCCTGCTTGATGAAGACGACACCGGCCTGGCGCCGGTGTTTTCGTTTTCGGGAGACCGGTTTCAATCCGCGAAGGGGCCGGTGCCGAGGCCTTTTCTCCTTCTCCCTCCGGGAGAAGGTGCCCCGAAGGGGCGGATGAGGGTAGGGGTGAGGCCGCAGGCAATCGAGCATTGCGAGGCTTCGCCCCGTACCCTCTCCCCAACCCCCGCTCCGCGCCCCGGCCCATGCCTGCGGCATGGGCGCTACACCGCAAGCGCGCCAGTGGCGCGCAAGCCTTGCGGTGAAGCCCCAAAGGGAGAGGGGTTTTGGTTCTCAGGCTTCGGCCAGCAGCTTGCGCGCGGCCGCCCGCGCCTCCTTGCTGACTTCGGCACCGCCGAGCATGCGCGCCAGTTCTTCCTCGCGGCCCTTGCCGTCAAGCAATTCCACCGCGCTCTGGGTCATGCCTTCCACCGGTGCCTTGCTGACCCGGTAGTGGGCGTGGCCCTTGGCGGCGACCTGCGGCAGGTGGGTCACGCACAGCACCTGCCGGCGTTCGCCGAGCGCGCGCAGCTTGCCGCCGACAATGTCGGCCACCGCGCCGCCGATGCCGGAATCCACTTCGTCGAACACCATCGTCGGCACTGCATCCAGCCCGAGCGCGGCAACTTCGATGGCCAGCGAAATACGCGACAGCTCGCCGCCGGAAGCAACCTTGCGCAGGGCGCGCGGCGGTTGGCCGGCATTGGCGGCGACGAGGAATTCGGCGCGCTCGGCACCGTTGGGGTCCGGTTTCGGTTGGGATTGGGTTTCCAGTTCGATCAGGAACTGGCCGCCGCCCATGCCCAGCTCGCCAATCAGTGCGGTGGTGGTGGCCGACAGCGCCTTGGCCGCGGCGCCACGGCTGGCGCTGAGCAGGGCGGCTTGCGCCTGCCAGTGCGCGGCGGCTTTGTCGATCTCGCCGACCAACCGTGACAGGCGTTCGTCGGCACCGCGCAACTGCTCCATTTCGGTTTCGAGGCGGGCGCGGGTGGCGGCCAGTTCTTCCATCGGCACGCGATGCTTGCGGGCCAGGTCGTGCAGGCGGCCGAGGCGGCGCTCGATGTCCTCGAAGGCGTCGGGGTCGGTGTCGAGGTCATCCTGCACCCGGTCCAGTTGCGCCAGAGCCTCGTGCAGTTGAATGCCGGCGGCGTCGAGCATGGCGTCGATTTCGCCCAGCCGCGCATCGTGCTGGCTGACCCGGCCCAGCTCGTGACGCACCTGTTGCAGCAGGCCGAGCAGCGAGGGGCTTTCGTCGCCGTTGAGGGCGCTGCCGGCCAACTGGCAGGCCTCGATCAATGCGGCCGAATGCGCCTGGCGGCGATGGTTTGCGGTCAGTGCTGCCAGCGCCGCAGGTTCCAGTTCTTCGCGCTGCAACTCGTCAAACTGGTGCGCGAGAAAGCCGAGGCGGTCGGAGACGTCACCCTGCTGTGACAGCGCCTCGCGCTCGTCCAGCAGCGTCTGCCATTGGCCGGCGGCGGCGCGCACGGCGGCGCGTTCGGCCTCGTTGCGGGCGTAGGCGTCGAGCAGGGCCAATTGGCTGGGGCGCGCGAGTAGTGCCTGCTGCTCGTGCTGGCCGTGGATTTCGACCAGCAACGTGGCCAGTTCAGCCAGTTGCGATACCGGTACCGGGCGGCCATTGATGAAGGCGCGTGAGCCGCCATCGGCGCGGATCACCCGGCGCAGTTGGCATTGCAGGTCGTCGTCCAGTTCGTTGTCGCGCAACCATTGCCGCGCCGGGGCGTCGGCGGCGAGGTCGAATTCGGCCGACAATTCGGCGCGGCTGGCACCGTGGCGGACCACGCCGCTGTCGGCGCGCAGGCCGGACAGATAGCCCAGCGCATCGACCATCAGCGACTTGCCGGCGCCGGTTTCGCCGGAAACCACGGTCATGCCCGGCCCGAATTCCAGTTCGGTGGCGCGGACTACGGCAAAATCCTTGATCGAAAGATGTTTGAGCATGGCAGGCAGATAAGTGAGCCGCGCAAAACTAGCATGCGCGTGCGGCAGGTCAATGCGGCGCACGCTAGCGCGGGCCAGTCGCACCGGATGAGAGCGACGCGCAACATGCCACAGGCCGGGGTTGCACCCTCGACGACATGACCCTGTAACCCCGGCCTACATGGTCTGACCTTGAAAGCGGCGGCAGTGCCCACATACGGGCCGGGTGGGCGGCAGAACGACCGCCAGGAAACCGGAAATGAACCAAGACCACCCAGAATTCGAGAGCATGCCCGGCGCCGAAGCCGCCGAGCAGCACGAGGCGCAGCTCCAGGCCTTGCAGGCTGAAATCGAACAACTCAAGGGCGAATCGCTGCGCGAGCGCGCCGACCTGGAGAACCAGCGCAAGCGGCTGGTGCGTGACGTCGAGCAGGCGCGCAAGTTCGCCAACGAGAAATTGCTGGGCGAGTTGCTACCGGTGTTCGACAGCCTCGATGCGGGGCTGGCCGCTGCCGGCAACGAAACCAACCCGCTGCGCGAAGGGCTGGAGCTGACCTGCAAGCAATTGCTGAAGGTGGCCGGCGACAACGGCCTGACCTTGCTGGACCCGGCGGGGCAGGTGTTCAACCCGGACCACCACCAGGCCATCAGCCAGGTCGATGCCCCGACAGGCGTGGCCCCCGGCATGGTGGTGACGGTGTTCCAGAAAGGTTACCTGCTCAACGAGCGCCTGCTGCGGCCGGCGCTGGTGGTGGTGGCGAAGTACGACTGATTCAGGGCCCGTCATTCCCGCGCAGGCGGGAATCTTGCTTTGACCAGGCAACCGCAAGAGCGATGACCGGACATTCGTCCGTTGAAGAGCAATTCCCGCCTGCGCGGGAATGGCGGGGTCAACGGTAATGGCGGGCTCGAAGGGTCAAAGGGCAGAGGACAAGTGACGTCACGGGGTCGATAGGCCCATGCCCTTGAAACCCGACGCTGCAACCACACATCAAAAACATCGGCGGCGTGGCCGCCCCCAGATTGAATTCCAGAGGAAACCGGCAATGGCAAAGATCATCGGCATCGATCTCGGCACCACCAACTCGTGCGTGGCGATCATGGACGGCGGCAAGGCCCGCGTCATCGAAAACTCGGAAGGCGACCGCACCACGCCTTCCATCGTCGCCTACACCAAGGACGGCGAAGTGCTGGTGGGTGCCTCGGCCAAGCGCCAGGCGGTCACCAACCCGAAGAACACCTTCTACGCCGTCAAGCGCCTGATCGGCCGCAAGTTCAGTGACGGCGAAGTGCAGAAGGACATCGCCCACGTGCCTTACACCATCCTGGCGCACGAGAACGGCGATGCTTGGGTGCAGACCAGCGACGGCCGCAAGATGGCGTCGCAGGAAATCTCCGCGCGCGTGCTGGAGAAGATGAAGAAGACCGCCGAGGATTTCCTTGGCGAAAAGGTCACCGAGGCGGTCATCACCGTGCCGGCCTACTTCAACGACAGCCAGCGCCAGGCGACCAAGGACGCCGGCCGCATCGCCGGGCTGGAGGTCAAGCGCATCATCAATGAACCGACCGCCGCGGCGCTGGCCTATGGCTTGGACAAGGGCGACAACAAGGACCGCAAGATCGTCGTCTACGACCTGGGCGGCGGCACTTTCGACGTGTCGATCATCGAAATCGCCAACGTCGATGGCGAGAAGCAGTTCGAAGTACTGGCCACCAACGGCGACACCTTCCTTGGCGGCGAAGACTTCGACAACCGCGTCATCGAGTACCTGGTGGAAGAGTTCAACAAGGACCAGGGCATCGATCTGCGCAAGGATCCGCTGGCCCTGCAGCGCCTGAAGGACGCCGCCGAGCGCGCCAAGATCGAGCTGTCCACCAGCCAGCAGACCGAAGTGAACCTGCCGTACGTCACCGCAGATGCCTCCGGCCCGAAGCACCTGAACATCAAGCTGACCCGCGCCAAGCTGGAAGCGCTGGTCGAGGAGTTGATCAAGAAGTCGATCGAGCCGTGCCGCACCGCGCTGAACGATGCCGGCCTGCGCGCGAGCGACATCAACGAGGTGATCCTGGTCGGTGGCCAGACCCGCATGCCGAAGGTGCAGGCGGCGGTGGCCGAGTTCTTCGGCAAGGAGCCGCGCAAGGACGTCAACCCGGACGAGGCCGTGGCATTGGGCGCGGCGATCCAGGGCGGCGTGCTGGCCGGCGACGTCAAGGATGTGCTGCTGCTGGACGTGACCCCGCTGAGCCTCGGCATCGAAACCCTGGGCGGCGTGTTCACCAAGATCATCGAGAAGAACACCACCATCCCGACCAAGGCCTCGCAGACCTTCTCCACGGCCGAGGACAACCAGTCGGCGGTCACCGTGCACGTGTTGCAGGGTGAGCGCGAGCAGGCCCGCTACAACAAGTCGCTGGCCAAGTTCGATCTGACCGGCATCGAGCCGGCGGCGCGTGGCCTGCCGCAGGTGGAGGTGAGCTTCGACATCGACGCCAACGGCATCCTGCACGTGTCGGCCAAGGACAAGAAGACCAACAAGGAGCAGAAGGTCGAGATCAAGGCCGGCTCGGGCCTGTCCGAGGACGAGATCAACCGCATGGTTGCCGACGCGGAAGCCAACCGCGAAGAGGACAAGAAGTTCCAGGAGCTGGTGCAGGCCCGCAACCAGGCTGACGGCCTGATCCACGCCACCCGCAGCGCCATCACCGAGCATGGCAGCAAGGTGGGCGGCGACGTGATCGGCAAGGTCGAGTCGGCGCTGGCCGACCTGGAAACGGCGATGAAGGGCGACGACAAGGCGCAGATCGAGTCCCGCTCCAAGGCGCTGGAAGAAGCCGGGCAGTCGCTGTATGCGGCCGCCGCGGCTGCCGAGCAGGGTGGCGGTGACGCCGCAGCGGGTGCAGGCGCAGCCGGCCCGGCGCACGACGACGTGGTGGACGCCGAGTTCACCGAAGTCAAGGACGACAAGAAGTCCTGACGTCTATTGCTCCTTTCCCGGCGGGAAAGGAGCCGGGGTGAGGGTTCGGGGCTGCCATGCGGCCTCGAACCCTTGTCTTGTAGCCAACACGCACCCCAGCCCTCCCCTTGGAGGGGGAGGGAGAGGTAAAGCATGAGCAAGCGCGATTACTACGAAGTCCTGGGCGTGGCCCGCGGCGCCAACGACGATGAGCTGAAAAAGGCTTACCGCCGCTGCGCGATGAAGTTCCATCCGGACCGCAACCCCGGCGACGCCGCCGCCGAAGCCTCCTTCAAGGAGTGCAAGGAAGCCTACGAAGTGCTGTCCGATGGCAGCAAGCGGCGCATGTACGACGCCCACGGCCACGCCGCGTTCGAGCACGGCATGGGCGGCGGCGGTGCCGGCGGCCCGGACATGAACGACATCTTCGGCGACATCTTCGGCAATATCTTCGGCGGCGGCGGTGGTGGCGCGCGTCAGCCACGTCGTGGGGCCGACATCGGCTACGTGATGGAGTTGGACCTGGAAGATGCGGTGGCCGGCGTCGAGCGCCGCATCGAGATCCCGACCCTGGCCGAATGCGGCGATTGCAATGGCAGCGGCTCGGAGGACGGCAAGGTCGAAACCTGCAACGTCTGCAACGGCCGGGGCCAGATCCGCATGCAGCGCGGCATCTTCGCCATGCAGCAGGCCTGCCACAATTGCGGCGGCCGTGGCCAGATCATCGCCAAGCCGTGCACGACCTGCCACGGCAACGGCCGCGTCGAGGAAGACAAGGTGCTGTCGGTCAAGGTGCCGGCCGGCGTGGACAGCGGCGACCGCATCCGCCTGCAGGGCGAGGGCGAAGCCGGCCCGCCGGGCGTGCCGTCCGGCGACCTGTACGTGGAGGTGCGGGTGCGCGAGCACGCCATCTTCACCCGCGACGGCGACGACCTGCATTGCGAAGTGCCGATCCGCATTTCGCAAGCCGCGCTGGGCGATACCGTGCGCGTGGCCACCCTGGGCGGCGAGGCGGAAATCCGCATCCCCAACGAAACCCAGACCGGCAAGCTGTTCCGCCTGCGCGGCAAGGGCGTCAAATCGGTGCGCAGCCGCACCGAGGGCGACCTGTACTGCCGCATCCTGGTGGAAACCCCGGTGAACCTGACCGCCGAGCAGCGCAAGCTGCTGGAACAGTTCGAGGCCACTTTTGCCGGCGAGGACGCGCGCAAGCATTCGCCGAAGTCAGCCACCTTCATCGATGGCGTCAAGGGTTTCTGGGACCGGATGACGTCGTCCTGACCTTGTAGTAGAGGCAATCAGAGATCCTGACTGGCGTCATGTTCCAGTGTCAGGAAATACCCCCTCCCTTTCGCGCATGGCGCGAAGGGGAGGGTTGGGGAGGGGTGCTTTTGCTCTTCGCGAGAAGCCCCAAGCCACCTCCTCCCAACCTCCCCCTGTCCGCTACGCGGCCAAGGGGAGGGGCAAGAGCTGGCATTCGACGCTGATCAGGTTCCTGGGAGATTCCATCGCGCACCAAGGTGCGCTCTGCGGTTCGTCGTTTTCCGCATATGGTTGCGCGCGCATCCATGCCATCGGCCGTCACGGCGGCCGGCGTAAAATGCGGCGATGAACGATATCGATCACAGCCACCTCGTGCACGGTCGTCGGCAGCGGCCCGAGGGGCCGTCGCCGGTGGACGTGATTTCCGTGCAGTCGCAGCTGGTCTACGGCCACGCCGGCAACAGCGCGGCGGTGCCGCCGCTGCGTGCATTGGGCCTGCGGGTTGCGGAAATTCCCACCACCTTGCTGAGCAATGCGCCGTTTTACACCACCTTGCATGGTCGCGTGCTGCCGGCCGACTGGTTCGCCGAACTGCTGCAAGGGGCAAGCGAACGCGGCCTGCCGCAGCGTGCCGGCGCGCTGGTGTCGGGCTATTTCGGCAGTGTCGCCAATGGTGCGGCGTTCGCCGATTGGCTGGACGCGACGTTGCCGGCCTGTCCGAGCCTGCGCTACTGCCTGGACCCGGTGATCGGCGATACCCATACCGGACCCTACGTCGAACCGGGGTTGGAGAAGATCTTCGCCGAACGCCTGTTGCCGCATGCATGGCTGGTGACCCCCAACGCCTTCGAGCTGGGCCGGCTCACCGGCATGCCGGCGCTGGAACAGGACAACGCCATCGCCGCTTCGCGCAAGCTGCTTGAGCGTGGCCCGCAGTGGGTGATCGCGCATTCGGTATCCGGCGATCCCGGCGAACTGGTGACGCTGGCGATCGGTCGCGAGGAAACCTGGCGCTGGACCTCGCCGCACCTGCCGGTGGACGTGGCCGGCACCGGCGACGTGCTGATGTCGCTGCTGGTCGCCTTCCTGCTCAAGGGCCATGCGTTCGAGGATGCCGTGGGCCGCGCCATTGCCGGCGTGCATGCCGCGCTGGAGGCGACGCTGGCGCAGGGCGTGGAGGAATTCGACGTGCTGGCCGCGGCGCCGGCCGCACTGGGCACGCCGCACCGCTTCCGTGCCGAGCGCTTGGCGTGAGCCTGCCCGCGACCACCTCGCCGCTCATCGGCATCATCGGCAGCGGCGGCGCCTATGGCCGCTGGCTGCGCGGCTTCTTCCAGTCGCGGATGGCGCTGGAGGTGATTGGCCACGACCCGGCCGATGCCGCTTCGCAGACACCGGAGGAATTGCTGGAACGCGCCGACGTGCTGCTGTTCTCCGCGCCCATCCGGCACACGCCCGCATTGATCGGCGAGTACGTGCGGCAATCCGCTGGCCGCGAGCGCGGGCGGCTGTGGCTGGACGTCACCTCGGTCAAGGCGGCGCCGGTGGCGGCGATGCTGGAGTCGCAGGCGGCCGTGGTGGGTCTGCACCCGATGACCGCACCGCCCAAGGCACCGACGCTGCGCGGCCGGGTGATGGTGGTCTGCGAAGCGCGGGCCGATGCCTGCTGGCAACCTTGGCTGGCGCAGTTGTACGCTGCGCTGGAAGCCGATTGTGTGGCGGCCACGCCCGAGCACCACGACCGGGTGATGGCGCTGGTGCAGGCGATGGTGCATGCCACTCACCTGGCGCAGGCCGGCGTGCTGCGCGAATACGCGCCACTGCTCGGCGAGTTGCAGGCATTGATGCCGTACCGCTCGACCGCGTTCGAAATGGACGCGGCGGCCATTGCACGCATCCTGTCGCTGAACCCGGCGATCTACGAGGACATCCAGTTCGGCAACCCGCATACCGTCGAAATGCTCGACCGGCTGTTGCGGCAATTGCAGCAACTGCGTGCGTTGGTGGGGGCTGGCGACGATGCCTCCCGCACCGCTTTCCGCCGGCAATTTCTGACCGACAACCGCGAAGCGATCGACGCGGCGACCTTGCAGGAAGGCAATTACAGCTTCGAGCGGCTCGGCTATCTGTTGGCCGACCTGAGCGAGCGCCGCGCGATCAGCGTGCATCTGCCGGAAGACCGTGCTGGTTCACTGCGCGAACTGCTGCACGTGTTCGAGCGCCACGGTATCAGCCTGGCCTCGATCCACTCCTCGCGCACACCGGCCGGCGAGGTGCATTTCCGCATCGGTTTCGACCACGAATACGCGGCGGAAGTGGTGGAGGCTGCAGTGCACGAAATCGATGGCACTGGCATCGGCCGGGTGCTGGAACGCTGAGCGCGTGCATTCATCCACAGCCGGTGTGGATGAGTTGCGCACAAACCTGTGGATGAATGCCGACGCTCGTTGTGGCACAAGGCTGTCAAGAGGTGTGGCGAATTTTTCGCCAGTGTGCGCTGCGCTCAGATCCGCAGCGTCAATTCGCCATCCACGGTGGTGAATTCGCGTGCGTTGCGCCGCAGGTGGCGGCCATCGTCCAGCTCGTAGCGCGGCGCGGTAGTACGCGCCTCGGCGTTGCCGTTCGATTCGGGCTTGAACTCGATGATGATGCGGCTTTCGCCATTGGCATCGGTGGCGGGAAACTGGCGGAACGACATGACGAACCTCCTGCTTGGCATGCAACCCGGTGTGACGGGGCGAGCATGCGCCGGGGGGTGTTAGTCGAGCGTTATCAGTCGATGAATTGCAGCCGCGCCAGTTCCGCGTACAGGCCGCCTTCGCGCAGCAATTGTTCGTGCGTGCCTTGGGCGACGATGCGGCCGTGGTCCATCACCACGATGCGGTCGGCCTTGAGCACGGTGGCAAGCCGGTGCGCGATCACCAAGGTGGTGCGCCCGGCCATCAGCCGTTCCAGCGCCTGCTGCACCGCGCGTTCGCTCTGTGCGTCCAGTGCGCTGGTGGCTTCGTCCAGCAACAGCACCGGTGCATCCTTGAGCAGCGCTCGGGCGATGGCGATGCGCTGTTGCTGGCCGCCGGACAGGCGCGCGCCGCGTTCGCCCAGTTCGCTGGCATAGCCTTCGGGCAGGACACGAAGGAATTCGTCGGCTTCGGCGGCGCGGGCGGCGGCGTGCAGTTGCTCGTCGCTGGCTTCGAGCCGGCCATAGCGGATGTTGTCGGCGGCGCTGCTGGCAAACAATGCCGGCTGCTGCGGCACCAGCGCCACTTGCTCGCGCAACGCGGTGGGGTCGGCATGGCGCAGGTTGATGCCGTCGATGCTGATGGTGCCGTTGTCGGGGTCATGGAAGCGCAGCAGCAGTGACAGCACAGTGCTCTTGCCGGCACCGGATGGCCCGACCAGCGCTACCGTCTCGCCCGGTCGCACGTGCAGGCTGAAGCCTTCCAGCGCGGCCTGGGTGGGACGCTGCGGATAGTGGAAGACCACGTCGTCGAAACGGATGTCGCCACGCAGCGGCACCGGCAGTATTTGCGGTGATGCCGGCGCACGCACGCCGGCCGATTCCTGCAACAGCTCGGCGATGCGGCCCATGCCGCCAGCCGCGCGTTGCAACTCGTTCCAGACCTCGGCCAGCGCGCCGACCGAGCCGCCGCCGATCAGCGCGTAGAACACGAACTGGCCGAGCTCGCCCTTGCTGATGCGCCCGCCGATCACGTCGTGCGCGCCCGACCACAGCACCAGCACCACCGCGCCGAACACCAGGGTGATGACGATGGCGGTGACCAGTGACTGGGTACGGATGCGGCGGCGCGCGGTATCCACCGCCACGCGCACGGCAGCGGCGAAACGGCCGGTCTCGTAACCTTCGCGCGCATGTGCCTGCACGGTGCGGATCGCGCCGAGAGTTTCGCTGGCGAGGTTGTTGGCATCGGCAACGCGGTCCTGGGTGGCGCGCGAGGCTTTTTCCAGCCGGCGTGCGCCGAGGATGATCGGCAACACTGCCAGCGGAATGCCGACCAGGGTGAACGCGGCCAGCCGCGGGCTGGTGACGAACAGCATCGCCAGGCTGCCGACCACGGTGACGGTGCTGCGCAGCGCCACCGACATGCTGCTGCCAACCACGCTGCGCAGCAGTTCGCTGTCGGCTGACAACCGCGACACCAGCTCGCCGCTGCGATTGCGGTCGTGGAACTGCGCATCCAGCGTGACCAGATGCGAATACAACTGCTGGCGCAGGTCGGCCACGACCTTTTCACCCAGCAACGAGACAAAGAAGAAGCGCGCGGCGCTGGCCAGCGCCAGCATCACCACCACCGCGAATACCAGCAGGAATACCTGGTCGATGTTGCCGCCGCTGCTGAAACCGTCGTCGATCATGCGCCGGAACGCGACCGGGAAACTCAGCGTCGCTACCGAGGCCACTGCCAATGCCAGCAGCCAGGCCACGAACAGTCCCATGTGCCGGCGCACGAACGGCCACAGCGCACGCAACGTGCCGAGCTTGGCTTTGTTGCGGCCGGTGGTGGATTCGGTAGCAGGCGTGTTGGTCATCAGGGCGAGGAGCGAAGAGGGAGTGAAGAGGAGCGAGGAGGGAGAAACAGCACAGGCAACAGCAGGAACCCGGCGAAGTATGAGCGGAGTGGCACAGGCTGTCGCCTTTACTCACTTCTCACTCCTTTTCACTCACTTCTCGCTCCACCGCACCCTGTCACGGGTGGCGTCGCGCAGCCGGGTTTTCAAGTCGTCCACGCGCTCGGCCGGCAGTTCGATGTGCAGGCACGCACCATGTTCGTCGAAGCTTTCGCCCAGCTTGTCAACTGCATGCGCGGCCAGCAGCGTGTGCACGCTGCCGAGCGTATCGAACGGGCAGGCCAGGTGCAGCCGCTTCATTGCGATCAGCGGCAGCCGTGACGCCAGCCGCAGGCATTCGGCCGCGGCACCGCCGTAAGCCCGTACCAGGCCACCGGCGCCGAGCTTGATGCCGCCGAACCAGCGGGTGACGACCACGACGATGCGGTCATAGCCCTGGCCGTCGATGGCCGCCAGGATCGGGCGCCCGGCGGTACCGGCCGGTTCGCCATCGTCGCTGGAACGGTATTCGCCGCCGTGGCGGTAGGCCCAGCAGTTGTGGGTGGCGTCGGTTACCGACACGGTCGCAATGAACGCCAACGCATCGGCGGCATTGCCGATGGGCGCGGCGTGGGCGAGGAAGCGGCTGTGCTTGACCTCCAGCAGATGGCTGGCGGGCGTGGCGAGGGTATCGAGCATCACGCCCATTCTAGGCGAGAGCCTTGCGGTGGATGCGGATAACCGGGTACGCCCCGTGCCGGGCAGGCTTGGCGCCTAGGAATCTTCCAGCAACGGTCGCAGGTCGCGCGGGATGCGGGTCTTGGGGTGGGCTTCGACGAAGCGGCGCAGGCTGGCACGCGCGCCGTCGTCGTCGCCGTCCTTGTGCCGCTGCCGGATCCGCTGCAGCCATTGCCGTGGAGGCAGGGCGGCCTCGGCGTCCAGCTCGGGCGACAGCGCGATGGTTGCCGGTTTCGCCACTCCCTGCGACGGCGCGGCAGCCAGCCGTGCCGGTGCAGTATCGGCAGAGGCGGGCAGGACGATATCGGCGTGTGCCGAGCTGGCCAGCGATGGCGCGGGCGGAGCCGGGGGCGCAGGTGGTGACGGCGGCGCGAGCCTCTCGGAAGTGGCTTCGACAGCCGGCGACATTTCCTTTCGTGCACGCTCGGCGTGAGCACTGCCAGCGGTTGATGCCGCATTTGCGCGAGGAACCGGTGCCTGTGCCGGGGCGACCATGCGGGGGGCAGGTGGCGCAGGTTCGATGATTGCTTCGGCTGCTGGCATCTCGGCAGCCGCGATTTGCGGCGCATCCGGCGGCGGAAGCGTCTCGGCGACCACGGGCAGTTCCAGGGAGGGCGGAATGGGCCGCAACTGCCATGCCAGGCCGACCACCAATATCAATGAAGCGGCCACGGCCAGTGCCGGAACCACACCACGGCGCCGTCTGCGCTGCATGCTTGGCGGCGTGACAATGGCCGGGGATGCCAGAGGCAGCGTGGCCGGCGTGGCGGCTGACTGCCGCGCCAGCTCGGCAATTGCGACATCAATCCGCGCATCCGGTGCGGCAGCGCTGGCAGGACGCCCCAGCAGCCGTGCCAGCTCGTGTTCTTCGGGGCTCAGGCGATCGGAAGTGTTCATTCGTTCAACCTCGCGCGCAGCTTGTCCATTGCATAGCGCAGCCGCGACTTCACGGTTTCCCGGCCGACGCCGGTAATCTGCCCGATCTCATCCAGGCTCAGTTCCTGCTCCAGCCGCAGGATCACCACCTCCTGCTGTTCCGGCGGCAGTTCCGCCAGTGCGCGATGCAGTTGCAGCCGCTGCGCCTGTTCGTCGGCCAGCAGTTCCGGGGTGCGGGTGTCGGCCAGGCGTGCGGTGCGCTGGTCGGCATCGTCCGGGGCGGCCGGGCGGTGGCGGGCGGCGCGCCAATGGTCGTTGAGGCGGTTGTGGGCGATGCGGAACAGCCAGGTGGCAAAGGCGGCCTCCGGCTTCCAGCCCGCGCGCGCGTGGACCAGCCGTTGCCATACATCCTGGAACAGCTCTTCGGCCAGCGTGCGGTCACGCAACTGCCCGAGCAGGTAGTGGAACAGGCGGGCGCGGTGGCGTGCATAAAGCTCGGTGAACGCCTCGCCGTCGCCAGCGGCATAGGCCAGCATCAAGGCTTCATCGGTTGGCGTGCGGGCGGCGGTGTCCACGCAGCGCAGCCTAAGCACTCATCGGGCCCCTGCCTAGCAGGGCGTTGCGGGCAACGAAGCGCAGGGTTCAGGAAATGCGGGGCCGGGCACCTTGACCCCGCTGCAGAGCGCTATGCTGCGGACGGGGGGAGTTCCGGGTGCCCGGAACCGGATAGAGGCTGGAAAGCATGGCAGACGAACCGCGCGAAAATAGTGCCGAAAACACGCCCGCAGCAGCGGAGGTGCCGATCGATGACGTGATGACTCCGCTGCGAGGGCTGTTGCCCGTCGGCTGTGCGGTGGCCCTGGCCTGGGAAGATGCCGTGTTGGGCCTGGGCTGCCGTACCAGTCCGGCCGGAAACACGCGGTTGCATGAGGCCGCCGGGATATTGCTGGCCGGAGGGAAGCTGCCGGCCGGTCTGAGCCAGCCACTGTGGGAATGCTGGACCCACGCCGAGAGCGGCGCCCGCATCGTGGTGCTGGCCGAAGTATCGGCCACGTACTCTGAAACACAGCGCAGGGCATGGCTGAGCACCGCGCGGGCACTGGTCGCCGCAGTACTGGTGTCGATGCGGCAGGAACGGCAGATCGAGCAGTTGGAACGTTCCAAGCGCCTGCAGCAGGCCTTGTTCGCCATCGCCGACCTGGCCGGCAGTGATCTGGAAATGCAGGAAATGTTCAGTCATTTCCATCGCATCCTGTCCATGCTGATGTATGCGGAAAACTGCTACATCGTCGAATGCGACGAAACCCAGAGCAGCCTGCGCTTCCTGTATTTCTTCGATACCCAGGACAACTTCGCGCCAGACCCGGAGCAACGCATCCACTACGAGGACATGCAGGACAGCCTGACCTTCGCGGTGATGCGCAGCGGGCGGGTGATGCATGGCCCATCAAGGGTGCTGCTGCGCGAGCTGGACCCGCGGCACTCGGTGCCGAGCGGCCCGGACAGCACCGATTGGCTGGGCGTGCCGATGTGGCGCGACAACGTCGTGTGCGGCGCCATCGTGGTGCAGAGCTACGTGCCCGGCGTGCAATACGATGACGAAGACCGTGCGATCCTCAACTTCGTCACCACCCACATCCTGACCGCGATGGACCGGCGCCAGGCGCACGTGCAACTGGAACAGCACGTGCAGCGGCGCACCCTGGAGCTGGAACACGCCAATGCCAGCCTGCGCGGTGAAGTCGTCGAGCGGCAGCGTGCCGAGGCCTTGCAGGCGGCGCTGTTCAACATTTCCGAGCTGGCCATGAGTTGCGGCAGCCAGGCCGAGTTCCATGCCGAGCTGCACCGGGTGATTGGCGGCCTGCTCGATGCCGGCAATTTCTACATCGCGCTGATCAACGAGAGCGGCGACGGCCTGGAGTTCGTCTACTCGGTGGACGAGTACAACCGCGAGCGCGCCCCGCGCAAGTTCAGCGGCGGCCTGACCGAATATGCCATCCGTACCGGCCAGCCGCTGCTGGCCACGCGCAAGCAGATCGACCAGTTGCTGGCCAAGGGTGAGCTGCACGAATTCGGCGCCAAGTCGCAATCCTGGCTCGGCGTGCCGCTGTTCAGCGATGGCGAGGTGGTGGGCGTGATCGTGGTGCAGAGCTACGACCCGCAGGTCGTGTTCACCCCCGACGACCAGCGTTTGCTGGCGTTCGTCGCGCACAGCATCGGCAACAGTCTGGCGCGGCAGCGCGACCAGAACCGGTTGCTGCAGGCACATGCCGAACTGGAGCGGCGCGTGACCGAGCGCACGCACGAGCTGGGCGAGGTCAACCAGAAGCTGCTGGCGCAGATCGGCGAACGCATGCGCATCGAGCAGCGCTTGAGCCATCAGGCCATGCACGATTCGCTGACCGGGCTGCCCAACCGCCTGCACCTGCTGGAGCGGCTGGAAGAGGCCATCGAGCACGCGCGGCTGGGCATCGGCCCGGTGTTCGCGTTGTTGTTCCTCGACCTGGACCGCTTCAAGTGGGTCAACGACAGCATCGGCCACGCCGCTGGCGACCGCATGCTGGTGGAAGTGGCGCGGCGGCTGGTTGGCCTGCTGCGCGGCAATGACGTGGTGGCGCGGCTGGGCGGCGACGAATTCGCCATGCTGGTGCGTTGCGACGACGGTGCGAGCGCGGCGATGGAAGTAGGGCGGCGCCTGCTGCGTGCGCTGGAGTGCTCGATGTGGGTGGAGGGGCGTGAATTGTTCCCGTCCGGTAGCATCGGCATTTCGCTGTGGAACCCGCAGTACGAATCCGGTGCCGAGCTGCTGCGCGACGCCGATGCGGCGATGTACCGCGCCAAGGGCATGGGCCAGGACCGCTGCGTGGTGTTCGACGAGGTCATGCGCGAGCAATCACTGCAAAGCCTGGAGCTGGAGGCGGACCTGCGCCGCGCCATCGGCAACCGCGACTTCCTGCCGTTCTATCAGCCCATCGTTTCGCTGCACGATGGCAAGGTGGTAGGGCACGAGGCGCTGCTGCGCTGGCAACACGAAGGCCGCGGGCTGCTGCTGCCGGGCGATTTCATGCAACTGGGCGAGGAGAGCGGCCTGATCGAGCAGGTGGACTGGCTGATCTACGAGCAGGTGGCGCACGATCTTGCGGCCACCGCGTCGGGCTATATTTCGGTCAATGTTTCGCCCCGCCATTTCCACGTGCCGAAATTTGCCAAGCGCCTGTTCGGGCTGCTCAACACGGCCGGTGCCGATCCGTCGCGGCTGCGGGTGGAGCTGACGGAAACGGCATTGCTGGAAGACGCGCCGCGCACGCTGCGCATCCTGCGCCAGTTGCGCGAGCGCGGCATCGTGGTGCAGTTGGACGATTTCGGCACCGGCTATTCGGCGCTGTCCTACCTGCATCGGTTCCCGATCAGCACGCTGAAGATCGACCGCAGCTTCATTTCCGGCCTGCATACCGAGGGCGGCAAGAACACGCAGACGCTGGTGGAAGGCGTGGTATCGCTGGCACGCACGCTGGGCATCGAGACCATTGGCGAAGGTATCGAAAACGAGCGCCAGCGGCAGGTATTGCTGGAAATGGGCTGCAACTTCGGCCAGGGCTACCTGCTGGGCTACCCGATGCCGCGCGAGGCCACCTTGCAGAAGATGGTGTAGTTACCGCAAAGCGTTGCGCTTTTTCTCGTTGAACCGCGCCATGCATGCAGCAAGGCGCCGGCCATGTTTGCCGTGTCGCCACGCGCCCGTGACTTACCGCAATGCGTTGCGCTTTTTCTCGTCGAACCGCGCCATGCAGGTAGCAAGGCGCCGGCCATGTTTGCCGTGTCGCCACGCGCCCGTGACTTACCGCAATGCGTTGCGCTTTTTCTCGTCGAACCCGCGCCATGCAGGCAGCAAGGCGCCGGCCATGTTTGCCGCGTCGCCACGCGCCCGTGACTTACCGCAATGCGTTGCGCTTTTTCTCGTCGAACCATTTATCGGCCTGCGCCGGCGAATACCCCCGCATCCACTCCAGCATCTGCGTGGCGTCCTCGCCGTGCCACAGGTCGTCGCGCTGTTCCGGGTGCAGGAAACGCTCGGCCACCATGTGGTCGATCATGCCGATCAACTGCGCATAGAAGCCATCGATGTCGAGGAAGGCACAGGGCTTCTTGCCGATGCCGAGCTGGCGCCAGGTCAGCATCTCGAAGATTTCCTCGGCGGTGCCGAAGCCGCCGGGCAGGGCGACGAAGGCATCGGACAGGTCGAACATGCGCGACTTGCGCTCGTGCATGGAGCCGACGATCTCCAGCGTGGTCACGCCCTTGTGCGCCACTTCCATGTCCACCAGATGCTGCGGGATCACCCCGGTGACTTCGCCGCCCGCCGCCAGTACGCCATCGGCCACCGCGCCCATCAGTCCCGTGCGGCCGCCGCCATAGACCAGGCGCAGGCCTTCGGCGGCAATGCGCGTGCCCAGCTCGGTGGCGCGTTCGACGTAGACGGGCTTGGCGCCGGGATTGGAGCCGCAATAGACGCAGATGGATTTCATGGGGGTGGGGAACAGGGAAGGGGGAACAGGGAATGAAAGGAACGGAGGAAGCAAAACGCCGGCATCGCTGCCGGCGTTGCTGGAGGGCAGGGCGCGGGATGTTTCATTCCCCGTTCCCTGTTCCCGCATTCCCCGCTCAGTTGGCCTTGTGGATGGCGCGCTTGCTCACCGCCATTGCCGCATCATGCACGGCTTCGGACAGGCTGGGGTGGGCGTGGCAGATGCGGGCCAGGTCATCGGCCGAGCCGCTGAATTCCATCGTCAGCACGCCTTCGTGCACCAGCTCGCTGACATTCGGGCCAATCAGGTGCAGGCCGAGCACGCGGTCGGTTTCGGCATCGGCAATCACCTTGACGAAGCCGGTCGGCTCGGCCATCGCCACCGCGCGGCCCACGGCGGCAAACGGGAAGCTGCCGGCCTTGTAGGCCACGCCTTCGGCCTTGAGCTGCTGTTCGGTCTTGCCGACCCAAGCAATTTCCGGACTGGTGTAGATGACGTAGGGGATGGTGTCGAAGTTGACGTGGCCGGGCAGGCCGGCGATCAGTTCGGCCACCGCGATGCCTTCCTCGAAACCCTTGTGCGCAAGCATCGGGCCGCGCACGCAGTCGCCCACCGCCCACACGCCATCAACGCCGGTGTGGCAGTGGTCATCCACCACCACCTGGCCACGCTCGTTGAGCTGCACGCCGGTGCCGTCGGCCAGCAGGCCACGGCTCGCCGCGCGGCGGCCCACGGCCACCAGCAGCTTGTCCACGGTGAGGGTCTTTTCGCCATCCTTGTCGGCATAGCTGATGACCACCTCCTTCTTCTTGCCCTTGCCGGTGACCTCGGTCTTGCCGACCTTGGCGCCGAGCAGGATGTTCACGCCTTCCTTCTTGAATTCGCGCGCGGCCAGCTTGCTGACCTCGGCATCGGCGGCGGGCAGGAACTCCGGCATCGCTTCGAGGATGGTGACCTCGGCGCCGAGGCGCTTCCACACGCTGCCCAGTTCCAGGCCGATCACGCCGGCACCAATGACGGCCAGGCGCTTGGGGACTTCGGTGAAATCCAGTGCGCCGACGTTGTCGACGATGTTCTCGCCGTCGAACCTGGCGAACGGCAGTTCGATCGAATCCGAACCCGCCGCGATGATGACGTTGGTGCCCTTCAGCTCCACGATGCTGTCGTCATGCTGCTTGACCTTGACCACGTTGCCCGGCTGCAACTGGCCGAAGCCGTAGTAGGCGGTGATCTTGTTGGCTTTGAACAGTTGCGCGATGCCGCCGGTGAACTGCTTCACGATGGCGTCCTTGCGGCCGACCATCTTCTCCACGTCGATGGCGCCATCCTTGAAGCTGATGCCGTGCTGCGCGAACTGGTGCTGCATGTTGTGGTACTGGTGCGAGGAGTCCAGCAGCGCCTTGGACGGAATGCAGCCCACGCGCAGGCAGGTGCCGCCGAGGGCGGGCTTGCCGTCCTTGCCCAGCGCCGCGTCGATGCAGGCGGTCTTCAGGCCCAGTTGGGCGGCACGGATGGCAGCGTGGTAGCCGGCCGGGCCGGCACCGATGACGACGACGTCGAATTGTTCAGCCATTTGAGATTCCTTGGTACCAATCCCTTCTCCCTGCGGGAGAAGGTGGCGCGAAGCGCCGGATGAGGGTGTGCCGCAGTCGCAAACCGTCGCGAGTGAAGCAGGTGAACAGCCGATGGTTTGCCAGCGCGGCTCGCGGCGGCTCGTTCATCATGGTGGCGCCTGATGTGGCAGCTTGGCGCCCCCAACCCCTCTCCCGGTGGGAGAGGGGCTTTCGGGCCTTACAGGTCGAACAACATGCGGCTCGGGTTTTCCAACTGGTTCTTGATGTCCACCAGGAACTGCACCGCGTCCTTGCCGTCGATGATGCGGTGGTCGTAGGACAGCGCCAGGTACATCATCGGTGCGATCACGACCTGGCCGTTCTCGGCGATCGGGCGCTCCTTGATGGTGTGCATGCCGAGGATGGCGCTCTGCGGCGGGTTGACGATCGGGGTGGACAGCAGCGAGCCGAAGGTGCCGCCGTTGGTCACGGTGAAGGTGCCGCCCTGCAGGTCGTCCAGGCTGAGCTTGCCGTCACGCGCCTTCCTGGCGTATTCGGCAATGTTCTTTTCGATGTCGGCAAAGGACATGCGCTCGACGTTGCGCAGCACCGGCGTCACCAGGCCCTTCTCGGTGGACACGGCGATGGAGATGTCCGAATAGCCGTGGTAGATGACGTCGTCGCCATCGACCGAGGCATTGACCACCGGGAAGCGCTGCAGCGCGTTGGCGGCGGCCTTCACGAAGAAGCTCATGAAGCCCAGCTTGATGCCGTGGGTCTTCAGGAAGTCCTCGCCCAACTGCTTGCGCGCGGCTGAAACCTTGGCCAGGTTGACCTCGTTGAACGAGGTGAGCATGGCGATGGATTCCTTGGACTGCATCAGGCGCTCGGCGATGCGCTTGCGGATGCGGGTCATCGGCACGCGCTCTTCCGGGCGCGCGCCACCGGCCTTGCCGGCGCCGCCGTTGCGGGCGAAGTTGACGATGTCTTCCTTGGTCACAGCGCCGCGGCGGCCGGTGCCTTCGACGTCGGCCGGGTTGACGCCCTCGGTGATGGCGGAGAAACGGGCACCCGGCGGCAGTGCGTCGGCCGGCGACTTGGCGGCAGCCGGGGCCGGTGCAGCGGCAGCAGCCGGAGCGGCCGCCTTCGGGGCCTCGGCGGCGGCCGGAGCCGGAGCGGTGGCCACGGCACCTTCCTCGATGATCGCCACGACCTGGCTGCTGGTGACGGTGTCGCCCTCGGCGAACTTGATTTCCTTCAGCACGCCGTCAACCGGGGAGGGCACTTCCAGCACCACTTTGTCGGTTTCCAGATCGAGCAGGTTCTCGTCGCGCTTGACGGCCTCGCCCACCTTCTTGTGCCAGGTGGCGATGGTGCCGTCGGCGACGGATTCGGGCAGTACCGGGGCTTTGACTTCGGTGGCCATGCGTGGGCTTCCTGGTTCGTATCTATTCGTGAAAGGGGGGTTATTCAGCGACTTGGTCGTTGAACGGGTTGATCAATGCATCGGCAAGCAGTTGCTGCAGCTCCCGCAGGTGGTCGGCCATGTGGCCGACGGCCGGCGACGGCGAGCGCGGGCGACCTGCGTAATGCAGGCCCTGGCCATCGCTCAGGCAAGCCTGCAGGTGGTGGCGGATCTGGTACCACGCACCCTGGTTCATCGGCTCTTCCTGGCACCACACCACGTCGGCGGCCTTGCCGTATTTCTTCAGCTCGGCGGCCAATTGTGGGCGCGGGAACGGGTAGAGCTGTTCCACGCGCAGGATGGCGACGTCGTCCTGGCCGCGCTTGGTCTGGTCTTCCAGCAGGTCGTAATAGACCTTGCCCGAGCACACCACCACGCGCTTGACCTTCCTGGCGTCGGCACTGGCGTCGCCGATCAGGTGCTGGAATTCGGCGTTGGCCAGTTCGTCCAGGGTCGAGACGGCCAGCTTGTGGCGCAGCAGCGACTTGGGCGACATCACCACCAGCGGCTTGCGGGTGTCCATGCATAGCTGGCGGCGCAGCATGTGGAAGGCCTGGGCCGGGGTCGACGGCACGCAGACCAGCATGTTCTCCAGCGCGCACAGTTGCAGGAAGCGCTCCAGGCGCGCCGAGCTGTGTTCCGGACCCTGGCCTTCATAGCCGTGCGGCAGCAGCAGGGTCAGGCCGGAAATGCGGCCCCACTTGGCCTCGCCGGAGGCGATGAACTGGTCGATCACCACTTGCGCACCGTTGGCAAAGTCGCCGAACTGGCCTTCCCAGATGCACAGGGTGTTGGGGTCGGTGGTGGAGAAACCGTATTCGTAGGCCATCACCGCTTCTTCGCTGAGCAGCGAGTCGATGATGGTGGCCTGTTCCGGCGACTCCACCAATTGCCGCAGCGGCAAGTAGTAGTTGTCGGTCTTCTGATCGTGCAGGATCGCGTGGCGGTGGGTGAAGGTGCCACGGCCGACGTCCTGGCCCACCAGACGCAGGCTGTGGCCCTGGTCGAGCAGGGTGGCGTAGGCCAGGTTCTCGGCGAAGCCCCAGTCTGCGGAAACCTCGCCGGCGGCCATCTTGCGGCGGTCGTCATAGACCTTGGCCACGCGCGAATGCAGCTCGACGCCTTCCGGGATGGTGTTGATCATCGTGGCGAGCTGCTTGAGCTTGCCGATCTCGACCTTGGTGCTGACCGGGTCGGACAGGTTGCCGGCCAGCAGCTTCGGCCAATTCACGTACAGCTTGCTGGTCGGCGGGGTCTTTTCGACCTTAGCCAGCTCGGTGGTGACCTCGCCCGAATCGAGCTTGTCGCGGTAAGCATCGACCAGCGCCTTGCCGCCTTCGGCCGCGATCACGCCTGCGGCTTCAAGCTTGGCCGCGTACAGCTCGCGGGTGGTCTTGTGCTTGCGGATCACCTGGTACATCAGCGGCTGGGTAATCGCCGGCTCGTCGGCCTCGTTGTGGCCCCAGCGGCGGTAGCAGACCAGGTCGATCACCACGTCTTTGTTGAACTGCTGGCGGAAGTCGTAGGCCAGCCTGGCGGCAAACACCACCGCTTCCGGGTCATCGCCGTTCACGTGCAGCACCGGCGCGCCGACCATCTTGGCCAGGTCGGTGCAGTACAGGGTGGAGCGCGAGTCATCCGGATTGGAGGTGGTGAAACCCACCTGGTTGTTGATGACGATGTGCACGGTGCCGCCGACGGTGAAGCCACGCGCCTGCGACATCTGGAACAGTTCCATCACCACGCCCTGGCCGGCGAATGCAGCGTCGCCGTGGATCAGGATCGGCATCACCTGCTTGCGGGCGGTATCGCCACGGCGTTCCTGACGCGAACGCACCGAGCCTGCGACCACCGGATCAACGATTTCCAGGTGCGAGGGGTTGAACGCCAGCGCCAGGTGCACCGGGCCGCCACTGGTAGCGACGTCGGCGGAGAAGCCCATGTGGTACTTCACGTCGCCGGCCACGGCGCGCTCGTCGTGTTCGAAGCGACCTTCGAATTCGTCGAACAGTTTGCGCGGGCTCTTGCCGAGGGTGTTGACCAGCACGTTCAGACGGCCCCGGTGGGCCATGCCGATCACCACGTCCTTGACGCCTTCCTTGCCGGCGTCGCGGATGATGGTGTCCATCATCGGGATCAGCGAATCGCCGCCCTCCAGCGAGAAGCGCTTCTGGCCGACGTACTTGGTGTGCAGGTAGCGCTCCAGGCCCTCGGCGGCGGTCAGGCGCTCCAGCGTGCGGCGCTGGGTGTCGGCGTCGAGGTTGTAGTTGCCACCGGCGTTTTCCAGCCGCTGGTACAGCCACTGGCGCTGGCCAACTTCGGCGATGTACATGAATTCAGCGCCAATCGAGCCGGTATAAGTGGCTTTCAGCCGTGCCAGCAGATCGCGCAGCTTCATCCGCGGCTGGCCGCCGACGCCACCGGTGCTGAACTCGTCGCCCAGGTCGGCATCGCTGAGATGGTGGAACGGCAGGCTCAGGTCGGGCGGATTGACCGGCGGGGTCAGGCCCAGCGGGTCGAGCTGGGCACCCAGGTGGCCGCGCGAGCGGTAGGCGGTGATCAGGCGGCCGACATTGCGTTCGCGCTCATCGCCGCCGCCAATGGCAACGGCACCGGAAGCGGCATTCCTGGCGGCTTCGGCAATGTGGGCGATGACCGCCGAATGCGGGACATCACCGGCTTCGCGGCCCTTGAAGCCGTCGAACCAGGATTTCCACTTGGGGTCCACGCTGTCCGGGGAAACGAGGTACTGCTCGTACAGATCCTCGATATAGGCGGCGTTGCCGCCGGCGAGTTGCGATGACTGCGCAAACTGCTTCAGGAGATTGTCCACGATGGGGAGTCGGATTCGCTTGATTATTGCTCAGGGAACCGGCGGTACCTTGCGGAGAGGGTGCCACACGGGCGTGATGAATCCGCCGAATTATACGCTCGCGTGGACAGGAAGGGGCAGTGATGGCTGTCCACTGTATTAATGCTCGGCCATTGTTTGTCCCGTCGAAATGGTACTCAGATGCCGAGCGTGCGCAGGCCCGGACAGTCGTGCGCACGCTCCCACAAGCGCTGGAACTGCATTTCATGCACCTGTGCGCGGGCGGGGGCATCCAGTGACAACTCACCCTGGGGACGTTCACCCATTGGACGAAAGTAGCAGTCGCCGTTGTCGTTGATGACTACCGCCGAGGCCACCGCTGCATCGGCCGGGTCGACCGGCCCGCGCAGCGCGAACACGCTGGGCAGGCGTTGCATCAGTGCCAGCAGCGCGGTCGGCAACGCCTGCAGGTCGCCATCGTGCAGCAATACCAGGGCCTGCTTGTCGTGGCGGGCGCTGGCGAAGTGGCGCAGGGCCTGCAGCAATGCCGGCTGTCCAAGCAGGGAAGCATCGCTGCCGCGGCAATGCAGCAGCAGCCGGCGTCGGGCGCGGTGGGCCACGGCGGTGGCGGCGGCGATGCCCTGGCTCATGTCCTGCACATGCATGGGGCCATCCAGCCGGCGGCGCATGGTCTGGTGGCGGATGCCGGCTTCCTCGAACTCCACGCCTTCGGGCAGGAAGCCGTTGCGGATGTAGAAGTTGCGCGCCGCCACCTGGGCATGCAGCGCCACCTCGCCCCAGTTGCGGCGCTCGGCCTCGGCAACCAGCGCCTGCAGCAGGGCGGCGCCGACGTCACGGTTGCGCCAGCCGGCGGCCACCGCCATGCGGCCGATGCGCCGCTGCGGTGTCAGCCGGCCGGTACCGATGACCTGGCCGGCTGCATCCAGGGCGATGACGTGGTGACTGAGCGGGTCGAGCTCGTCGGTTTCCAGCTCCGCCGGAACCTGCTGCTCATCGACGAACACCGCCCGCCGCAAGGCGTGCAACTGTTCCTGCCGGCCGGGGTAGTCGGCGGTTTCGATGCGGATGGCGAGGCTGGTGTTCATCGGCGAGCTCAGGCGTGGTCGTCCTCGTCTGCGTCGTCACAGATCACCACGACTTCGACGCCTTCCTCGTTGACCTGCACGGTGTCGATGGTGGCACTGGCCGGCTCGCCTGCACCTGCCTCGGTGTATTCGATGACTTCGATTTCCAGTTCCGGGGCGTCTTCGCCGGCATCCGCGTCGAATGCTTCCTCCAGGATTTCCAATGCGTCCTGTTCGGCCAGCATCGCCGCCAGTGTTTCGGCGTCCAGCAACTGGTAATGGCCGCTGGCCAGCAGTTCCAGCACGGCGGTGCGGCCCTTCGCCGAGAGCCGCGCGAAGGCGGTTTCGTCGAGTTGCTCGGCGGCCGCCAGTGCTTGCGCGTCACGAACCGGCAGGGCAAAACACAGGCCGGCGCAATACAGCACCGCACCACGGCTGGCGCGACGCCAGGCCAGCCGCGCCCACGGATGACGTTCGAGCAGGCCGCCTTCGGCCAACGCCGCCTCCATCTCTTCCGGTGCCGGCGGTGACTGCGAGGGCAGGATGTCGCCGGCGGCACGGTAAGTGGTGATGAAACGGCCGAACCAGTTGCCGAGCCGGTCCGGATCGTTCATGCGCAATGCGTTGAGCGCGGCAACCACGCGCTTCATCGCCGCCTCGTCGATTTCGTTGGGGTCGGCCGGCAGTTTCAGGTCCGGGTCCTGGAAACGGATGGCCTCATCGGCATCGGCCACCAGGTCATCGAGCCAGTCGCTGATCAGTTCGGCCGAGGACGGCGCGCGCATGCCGAAGGAGAAGGTCAGGCACGGGTTCACCGCCACGCCGTCATGCGGCACGTTTGGCGGCAGGTACAGCATGTCGCCCGGCTCCAGCACCCAGTCGTGGGTGGGCTTGAACTTCTTCAGCAGCTTCAGTTCGACGTCGTCGCGGAAGCCCAGCGGCGGGCGCTTGCCCTTGGTGGATTCGCTGGCGTCGATCTTCCAGTTGCGCTGGCCGTGGGCCTGCAGCAGGAACACGTCGTACTGGTCCACGTGCGCGCCGACACCGCCGCCGGTGGCGGCGAAGCTGATCATCACGTCATCCATGCGCCAGCGCGGCAGGAAGCCGAAGTTGGCCACCAGTGCGCGCACGTCCGGATCCCATTTGTCCACATCCTGCACCAGCAAGGTCCAGTCGTGGTCGGGCATGCCGGGGAAGTCCTGCTCGTTGAACGGGCCGCTGCGCAGGGTCCATTCGTCGCTTGCCGGGTCATGGCTGATGATGCGCGCCAGCGCGCCTTCCTCGCAGGCCAGGCCGGCCAGGTCCTCCGGCAGCACCGGGGTCTGGAAATCGGCGAAGGCGCCACGGATCAACAATGGGCGCTTCTGCCAGTAGTCGCGCAGGAAGCGTTCCGGGGTCATCCCCAGCATCAGGCCGGGGCGGGCGTGGACTTCGATTGGGTAGGTCTTGTTGTTCTTGGCGGCGGCCATGAGGAAATCCTTCGGTAGATCCGGGGCGTGGCCAACGGGCCATGCATTCGACCCATTGTCTCTTCGTTGCGGGAAATTCGCACGGGCAAGCGTTCGTGCGATACCGACGAAATCGGGTAGTGCGCCGACATCCGGCCCGGCACACTGAAGGTATGCATGACGTCGTGTCGGGGCAGATCAAGGCCGGGGGCGGCCCCGTTCACCTTGCAGGCGGCGTTCGAGATTGGCGCGCGCAGAGCCGGCGTAGCGCGAACATGCGTCAGCATCGACCAGCGATGCCTTGCTGTCCATGCGCGCGAACAGGTTCGATGCCAGCGGATGTGGGGTGACGAGCACGTCGCAGGGCAGCGCGGCGACCGTGTCGATGCCTTGGTGGAAGGCGGCGACGTAATCCGGGTGGTCGGAAAAACGCCAGCTCTTGTCCGATGCCGCGCCGAGGCTGTCGGCGTAGACCATGCGCAGGCAGCGCTTAGCTGCGCAGGACACCCAGGTCCAACTGGTGCTGCCGGGTGCATGGCCGGGCGTGGCATGTGCGGTCAGGGCGAGGTCGCCGACGTGGACGACTTCGTCATCGGCCAAGGGTTGCAGGTTTGCCACGGGCGCGAAGCGCTCCAGCTCTTCGAACTGCGGGTCGCCGCGGCCGCTTGCGCCGCGTTCCAGCGTGGCGATGGCCGGGATGCGCGCCCGTACCGGGGCACCGGTGGCGTCTTGCAGGTAGGCAAGGCCACCGGCATGGTCGGAATGCTCATGCGAGTTGAGCAGGACACGCACGTCGGCGAGCCGGAAGCCGAGTGCTTCGATATTGGCGGCGATCGCCGGACCGCCCACCTCGGTAGCACCATCAATCAGGACGTGACCTTGCGGCGAGGTCACCAGCACCGCGGTGATGCCGCAGGTACCCACGTACCAGGTGTTGCCAAAGATCTTGCGCGGTGGCGCGCGGTCATCCCAGCCGTCCATCACCCCGGCATCGGTCGGGCAGGGCGGGACGTCGGTGGTGGTCGGGATCGGCAGTGACGGCTCGACGGAAGCCGCCTGCGACGGGGAGCCGGCGCAGGCAGGCACGGCGAGCAGCGCGGCCAGAAAAGTTGCGCCGGCGGCTGCGCTGCGCATGGGTCAGATGGCCTTGGCCAGGGTTTCAGCCAAGCCGGTATAGCTGCCCGGCGTCATCGCCAGCAGGCGCTGTCTGGCGTCTTCCGGCAGCTCCAGCGTTTCGACGAAGGTGCGCATCGATTCGGCGGTGATGCCCTGCCCACGGGTCAGCGCCTTGAGTTGTTCGTAGGGGTTGGGCAGGCCGTGGCGGCGCATCACCGTCTGCACGGCCTCGGCCAGCACTTCCCATGCCGCGTCGAGGTCGGCATCCAGCCGCTGCGGGTTCACTTCCAGCTTGCCCAGGCCCTTGGCCAGTGAGTCCAGTGCCACCTGGGTGTGGCCGAAGGCGGTGCCGAGCGCGCGCAGCACTGTAGAGTCGGTCAGGTCGCGCTGCCAGCGGCTGATCGGCAGCTTGGCGGAAAAGTGCTCGAACAGGGCGTTGGCGATGCCGAAGTTGCCCTCGGCATTCTCGAAGTCGATCGGGTTGACCTTGTGCGGCATGGTCGAAGAGCCGACTTCGCCTTCCTTGAGCCGCTGCTTGAAGTAGCCCAGCGAGACGTAGCCCCAGATGTCGCGGGCCAGGTCGATCAGGATGGTGTTGGCGCGGCGGGCGGCGTCACCGATTTCGGCGACGTTGTCGTGTGGCTCGATCTGCGTGGTCCAGGGGTTGAACACCAGGCCGAGCGATTCGACGAACTTCTGCGCGAAGGCCGGCCAGTCCACGTCTGGGTAGGACACGAGGTGGGCGTTGTAGTTGCCGACCGCGCCATTGATCTTGCCGGTCAGCTCGACCGCCGCGATCTGCCGGACCTGCCGCTCCAGGCGGGCGACGACGTTGGCGATTTCCTTGCCCAGCGTGGTCGGCGAGGCGGTCTGGCCGTGGGTGCGCGAGAGCATTGGCTGGCCGGCCTGTGCGTGCGCCAATGTGCGCAGCGCGGTGGCAATGCCGCTCAAGCTCGGCAGCAGCACCTTGCTGCGCGCTTCGGCCAGCATCAGGCCGTAGGACAGGTTGTTGATGTCCTCGCTGGTGCAGGCGAAATGCACGAATTCCAGCGCCGGTGCCAACTCGGCGACGTCGCGCAGGCGTTCCTTGATGAAGTACTCCACCGCCTTGACGTCATGGTTGGTGGTGCGCTCGATTTCCTTGACGCGCGCCGCATCGGCGGGGCTGAAGCCTTCGGCCAGTGCGCGCAGCGTGGCCTTGCCGGCAGCGGAGAAGTCGGCCAGCTCGGTGATGCCGGGCTCGGCGGCCAGCGCCAGCAGCCATTCGATTTCCACCTTCACCCGGGCGCGGATCAGGCCGTATTCGGAGAAGATCGGGCGCAGCGCATCCACCTTGGAGGCATAGCGGCCATCGAGCGGGGACAGGGCGAGCAGGGCAGCTTCTGGACGGGATGGATCCGACATGGGGGCAAGGGACGATAGCGGCGGGGGCCACATTCTACGGCAGGGGCAGGCCGCGGCCCGCCGCAAGGCTCCCGCAGGCGCGTCATCGCCGCGTGCGTCGCCGCGACGTATGCTGCATGCAGCCGCCAGCCCGGGCCTTGGTGCCGCCAGCCGCTGACTGACTTCCAACACACATCGACAAGTGCGGAGACAAGCGAATGAGCGAGAAATACCGGCTCGAACACGACAGCATGGGCGAACTGCAGGTGCCGGCCGAGGCATTGTGGGGCGCGCAAACCCAGCGTGCGGTGCAGAACTTCCCGGTGTCCGGGCAGCGCATGCCGCGTGCTTTCATCCGCGCATTGGGCCTGATCAAGGGCGCGGCGGCCGAGGTCAACAGCGGCCTGGGGCTGCTGCCCAAGGGCGTGGGCAGGGCGATTGCAGCGGCGGCGGCGGAAGTGGCGGCCGGCGCGCACGACGCGCATTTCCCGCTGGACGTCTACCAGACCGGCTCGGGCACCTCCTCGAACATGAATGCCAACGAGGTCATCGCCACGCTCGCCAACCACGGCGGCAAGGCCGGCAAGACCCATGTGCACCCCAACGACCACGTCAACCTCGGGCAGAGTTCCAACGACGTGATTCCCACCGCCATCCGCGTCTCGGCGCAACTGGAAACGGTGGAAACGCTGCTGCCGGCGCTCAAGCACCTGCGCCGCACCATCGACAAGCGTGCACGTTCGCTGGGCAAGGTGGTCAAGACCGGGCGCACTCACCTGATGGATGCGATGCCGCTGACCTTCGCGCAGGAATTCGGCACATGGTCGGCACAACTGGTGTCGGCGCAGGGGCGCATCGAGGACACGCTCAAGCGCTTGCGCCGGTTGCCGCTGGGCGGTACCGCGATCGGCACCGGCATCAATGCCGACCCGCGCTTCGGTGTCAAGGTGGCGCGCGCGCTTTCGGCGGGTACGGGGGTCAAATTCGACAGTGCCGACAACAAGTTCGAAGGGCTGGCCGCGCAGGACGACGCGGTGGAACTGTCCGGTCAGCTCAATGCGCTGGCGGTGGCCTTGATCAAGATCGCCAACGACCTGCGCTGGATGAACGCCGGGCCGCTGGCCGGGTTGGGCGAGGTGGAGCTGCCGGCGTTGCAGCCGGGCAGTTCGATCATGCCCGGCAAGGTCAACCCGGTGATCCCCGAGGCGACGGTGATGGCCGCCGCGCAGGTCATCGGCCACCACACCGCTATCACCGTGGCCGGGCAGACCGGCAATTTCCAGTTGAACGTGACCCTGCCGCTTATCGCGGCCAACCTGCTCGATTCGATCCGGCTGCTGTCCAGCGTGATGAACCTGCTGGCCGACAAGGTGTTCGTCGGGTTGGTGGTCAAGCAGGAGCGGGTACGCGAGGCGCTGGCCCGCAACCCGATCCTGGTGACCGCGCTCAACCCCATCATCGGTTACGAGAAGGCCGCGGCCATCGCCAAGCGCGCCTACAAGGAACAGCGTCCGGTGCTGGACGTGGCGCGCGAAGACAGCGGGTTGCCGGAGGCGGAGCTGAAGCGGCTGCTGGACCCGGCGGCGTTGACGCGAGGCGGCATCCACGGGTGAGGCACCGTGTTCCCTTCTCCCTTTGGGAGACAGCTTGGCAGGATTGCCAAGCTGCACGGTGAAGCCGTCCGAAGGGTGAGGCACAGGGATGTGCCGAATGCAGGTGCCCCGAAGGGCGGATGAGGGTACGGGCGAAGCCTCGTGCACCACACTTGTTCAAGCAGTGGTGTTCCGATTGTTTTCCATCCGGGCGCATGGCGATGCGTTCATCATCATGATTTCCAGTGGTTCCTTGCGGCGCGGCTTCGCCCCCGTCCCCTCACCCCCGCTTCGCGCCCCGGCCCTTGCGCTGGCGCAAGGGCGTTCGAGGGGCAGCGAACCGGTGGTTCGCAAACTGCCCCTCTCACCCCGAAGGGAGAGGGGCTTAAGACGTTTCAGCGTACCGCGCGCGGGTTGGCCAGCGCCTCGCCGTATTCCTTGAATTCGGGGAGGCGCTGGGCGATATCCGCCGGGAATACCGGCTGCCCGGCCGGGACCTGGATCGGCACGCTGCGCTCGCCGCTGTTGTCGCTCGTGGCGGCGTCGGTCAGGGTGTTCTGGCGCAGGATCTGCAGCTTGATGAAGCTGTCCTGCAGCAATGCCTGCTGCTCCGGTTTCAGCGGAATTTCGATGTCGTCCACGCGCAAGCGGCCGTCGGGCAGGATGGTCAGGTTGGGGTAGGGCGCACGCCGGATCGCCACCAGCTCCGCGCTGACCTCGGCCTTGGGCTTGCTGCGCTCGGCACGGTGGGCTGCGTACTTTTCGCGATCACTACAGCCGCTGAGCAGGGTGGCGCAGGCTAACAGGACCAGAAGCAACTTCTTCATGATGGCAGTACGGAGCAGGCGGCAGGGGCGGCATTCTACCGCCGCTGCCGGGTACCCCCGCTTAGCGCAGCTTCACGCTGCCGTTGCGGCATTCCTCGATGTCGCCCTGGGTCATGGTTGCGTAAGGCTTGAATTCGGGAAGGGCTGCGGCGAGTTGTTGCTGGGTGGCAAGCAAGGCCGGCATCCGGTCGCAGATTTTCACCGCGCTTTCTTCCAGCTTCTTCGCCTCGGCGTTGACCCGTTCCTCGATCTTGTCGGTATCGCCCGAGAAGATGCCCTTGATCGCCTCGCCGGCCGCACGCATGCCGAGGTTTGCACCCTGCACGCCGATCTCGATGCCGGCTTCGGCCACTTCCACGATCTGCGTACGGTATTCCAGCAGCAATTTGCGCTGGGCGTCGTCGATGGCAACCGTCTTGCCGCCGACCAACAGGTCGCCGGCCGGGGTGATTTCGGCCTTGACGCCGTTGTCGCGGGAAACGCTGATGTTTTCCGAAGCCAGCTTCTTGCGGGCTTCGTCGGTGGCTTCGCGCACCTTCTTGCCGAGCGTGGTGTCGGCGGTGTCGTTGCCGGTGGAGGAGGACGGTTGTCCGCCGCAAGCGGCCAGCGGCAGGGCAAGCAGCAGGGCGAGCAGGCAGGTGTGATGTGTCTTCATGGCGGCATCCTTTGCAAGAGAGGGTGTGGGGTCAGCGCTTCTTCGGCAGGTCGATGTTGCCGCGAATGTCGCGGTGGTCGACCGAGCCACTGCCGCTGCGGCCCACGCTGAGGCTGGCGGCGCCGCGCACGTCGAGGTCACCCGAACCCAGCGCGCCCAGCGTCACCGCGCCCTGCACGGCATCAAGTTCGACGTCGCCCGAGCCGATGCTGTCGATGCTCACCGCGCCCTGCACGTTGCGCAGTTTCAGGTCACCGGAGCCGATGCTGCCAACCTTGGCAGCACCGCGTATGCCGTGGGCCTGGACGTCACCGGAGCCCACCGACAACACGTGCAGCGTGCCGATGTTGTCCAGCTCGACGTCGCCCGAGCCAACCGCGATGGTCGCCTGGCCGCTGATGTCGCGCGCCTTGACGTCACCGGAGCCGACGTCGGCACTCATCACCCGCGCGCCGCTCAGGCTGGCGTCGCCGGAGCCGACCTTGAGCTGCACCAGCACGTCGTCGGGCACGCTGCCCGACAGGTCGAGGTAGGCGTAGTGGTTGCCCCAGCCGATGTTCAAGGCATTGGTTTCGCGCTGGAGGCGGACCACCAGCTTGTTGCCCACCCTTTCCTGGGTGACCGCCAGTTGCGCCAGCAGGTCCGCGCTGGAGGCGCAGGCGCGGCCGGACAGCGCGGCCTTGGCGCCGGGGGTGGCTTGCAGGCGCAGCTCATGGCTGTTCACTTCGAACACCACGGACTTGGCACCGGCTAGGTCCAGCTCCAGCGCCTGCGGCTGGCTGAATTTGCAGTGTTCTTCGGCGAAGGCGCTGGCTGGCAGCAGGGCCAGGGCGAACAGCAGGGGCGTGATTTTCATCGGGATTCCTCGCAGGTGAAACGATCAGATTTCGTCGCGGCGCTGGCGCAGCCAGATGGCGGCGGCGATGAACACCACGCCGACGACCGCACCGATCCACAACTGCGGGCTGGTCAACGTGGCCAACTGGTCGGCCGGGGTGAAGCCGTGCAGCACCGATTGCAGCGACTGGCCCTGCGTGCCGGTGGTTATCGACGAAGCTTTGGCCTGATACGCCAGCTCGACGCCGGGGAAGGTGCCCAGCAGCAGGCGGCCAACCACGTGCGCCCAGAACCAGCCGGTATCCAGCGCAAACAGCTTCATCAGTCCGAACCAACTGACGATGACCCCGGCGAATACCGGCAACATCACCGCCCACAGGAACGGCTTGCTCCTGGCCCAGGCCGAACACAGCAGCAGCCAGCCGACGGTGGGCAGCGCCCACAATGCGTAGACGGGCACCCAGCACAGCATCCCGGCAACAATGGTGAACGGGCTGGAAGGCGCCCAGATCAGGGTCACCGGGTTGCCGCCGTGGGCCAGCACCACGATGCTGATGATGGCGATGAAGCCGAACATGGTGACGATGGCTGCCAGCGTTGCCAGCACCGGGGCGACGACCACTGCGCTGACCAGCTTGGACAGCACCATCTGGGTGTCCGACAGCGGCAGCGATTTCCAGAACAGCACGCTGCGGTCGCGGCGGTCGTCGTACAGCGCGCCGAGGCAATAGAAGAACACCACGAAGGCGAGCACGATGAACGGCCATGCCGAACTGAGCAGCAAGGTGAAATTCATGCCTTCGCTGAGCCGGGTGATGTCTTCCGGCGACATCCGTTGGGTAAGCACGCCCAGGTCGAGTCCGTTGACCCTGATGCCATCGATGTGCAGGTCGCCATTGCGCGCGGCGCGGTTGCCGGCCCATACCGCAGCGATGATCGCCATCACCGTCAGCAGCAGCGAGATGCCGCCGGCCACCAGTGGCGCACGCAGGAAGCCGCCGCGGTTTTCCCAGTATTCGCGCTTGAGCAGCCACTTGAACTTGCCCAGCGGGGTGATGTGGTGGACGGCGTTCATGCGTAGGTTCCCTTCATGATGGCCACGAACAGGTCGGCGAGGCCGGGGTTGCGGGTTTCGCCCAGGGCGCGCAATTGCGTGCGGTCGGCACCGTCGTACAGCAGCACGGTCTTGCCGAACGGCAACGCGCGCTCGTCGATGGGGCGCAGTTCGCGCGCGGCTTGCAGGGTGTCGGCTGAGGCCAGCAGTTCGGTGTAGCGGACGGACACACTTTCCATGTCGGCCGACAGCACGATCCTGCCGTCGCGGATGAACAGCACGTCGGTGAGGATGTGTTCGATCTCCTCGACCTGGTGGGTGGTGATGAGGATGGTTTTCTGCTCGTCGAAATAGTCCTCCAGCAGCCGCTGGTAGAACTCCTTGCGGTAGAGGATGTCCAGGCCCAGGGTCGGCTCGTCCAGCACCAGCACACGGGCGTCGATGGCCATCACCAGCGCCAGGTGCAGCTGCACCACCATGCCCTTGGACAGCTCGCTCACGCGCTGCTTCGGTTGCAGCTTGGTATTGGCGAGGAAGCGCTCGCAGCGGGCGCGGTCGAAGCGCGGGTGCACCCCGGCGACGAAGTCGATGGCTTCCTTCACCCGCAGCCAGCGCGGCAGCACCGCCACGTCGGCGATGAAGCAGACATCGTTCATCAGTGCGTTGCGCTGGCTGCGCGGGTCCATGCCCAGCACCCGCAGTTCGCCTTCGAACGCGGTCAGCCCGAGCATGGCCTTCAACGCCGTGGTCTTGCCCGCGCCGTTGGGGCCGATCAGGCCGACGATGCGGCCCGGCGCGATGGTGAAGCTGGTGTCGTCCAGCGCCGGTTTCTGTTTGTAGGCCTTGCGCAGGCCCTGGGCGGAAACGACGGTTTCGGCAGTGGCGTTCATGCTTTGATCCCCGGTGGCAGCAATTCGTCCAGGCTCAGCCCCAGGCGCTGGATGCGCTCCAGCACGCCGGGCCATTCATCATTCAGAAAGCGTTGGCGCTCGCTGCCGCGCAGCTTCAGCGCGGCCTCCTCGGTCATGAACATGCCCAGGCCGCGGCGCTTCTCGACCAGGTTCTCGTCGGCCAGTTCCTGGTAGGCGCGCGAAACGGTGATCGGGTTCAATTGGTATTCGGCGGCCACCTGGCGCACCGACGGCAGGGCATCGCCCGGCTTGATGAGGCCGTCCAGCATCATCGCGATGACGCGGTCCTTCAACTGGCGGTAGATCGGAGCGCCATCGCTCCATTGGATATCGCTCATGGTCAGCTCCGTGGGTTCAGCGGACGTGCGAACGAGAAATAGGGCAGGGACAGGCTGGTGCGCACCCGCCGCGCATGGCGTCGGGTCTTTTGTGGCAGGTCGGCCTCGCCGGTTTCGCCACTGAGCCCGGCGTCGGGCGTCAGCGTGGCGCTGCGGCTGGCCGGCATGGACAAGGTGCAGCCGAGCAGCAGCAACGTACCGGCGGCGGCAAGCGCGGACAGGGCGGGGCGACAGTGCTTCAGGTCCATTGCGATCCCCCGTACAGGGTGTCTGGTGTTGTATGCAACTATAACACCGATACGCCGTCATGCAACTCCCCTGTAACCCAACTGATGGCCTAGTCTTTGCCGACGCCGATGGACAACCGGGAGAACGCAGATGTCACTTCGAAATTTCCTGCTGGGCATGATGATCGCCAGCGTTTTTGCGGCTCCGGCCCACGCCGGGGACACGCCCCTGCTGGACCGCGACTACCGCCTGCTGGCCGGCAAGCAGCCGGTCAACCTGGACCATGACTACGGCGGCAAGGTACTGCTGGTGGTCAACACTGCCTCCAAGTGCGGCTACACCCCGCAGTACGAGGGACTGGAAGCGCTGCATCAGGAACTGGGCGGTCGCGGCTTTGCCGTGCTCGGCTTTCCTTCCAACGACTTCAAGGGCCAGGAGCCGGGAACCGAGGCCGAAATCCAGGAATTCTGCACGCTGACCTACGGGGTGAAGTTCCCGATGTTCGAGAAGGTGCATGTGATTGGCGACGACGCCATCCCGCTGTACCGCGACCTCACCCGCCTGACCGGCGTCGCACCGGGCTGGAACTTCCACAAGTACCTGGTCGCGCGCGATGGCCGGGTGGTGGCGCAGTTCCCCAGCAAGGTGCGCCCGGATGATGCCGGGCTGCGTGCGGCGATCGAACGCGAGCTTGCAAAGCCGGCTCCGCACCACCATTGACGGCAATCGCGCGTACCTCGACATCACCGGCACGCATGCGACAATGGCGCCCCTCGCGCCGATGGCGGCGTTTGTTCACTTCCAGAGAATGCAGCGAATGAAGATGGGAAAGCGCGGCGCCACGGCGTCGCTTCTGATTCTGGCAATGGCAGCCACCGGTGTCGCCATCGCGCAACAACCTGCCGCCCCGGCAGCCACCAAGGAGAAGTCCGTTTTGACCTCGGAACGTGAAAAAGTCGGTTACGCCATTGGCGTGGATGTCGCCAGTTCGTTCGAGCCGGTTGCCGCCGATGTCGATGTCGCCGCACTGCGCCGCGCCGTGGAAAACGCCTTCGCCGGTGGCCAGCCGCTGCTGTCGCAGGAAGAAGCACAGCAGACCGACCAGGCGCTGCGCACGGCGATGATGGTGCGCGCCGGGCAGCAGGTGCCGGGCATGGCGCCGGGCAGCCAGCCGCCGGCGGTGGACCGCGAGAAAGTCGGCCTGATGCTGGGCAGCTACGCCGTCGGCCCGTCGCTGACGCCGATCAAGGACGAGATCGACCTGGATTCGACTTTTCAGGCCATCGCCACCATTTTCGCCAAGGGCACCCCGCTGATGGACCGCCAGCAGGCGCAGGCCACGCTGCAGGCATTCAGCACCGCCAAGCAGGCCGCCGCCTCGGGCAAGAACCGTGAGGAAGGCAATGCCTTCCTGGCAAAGAACAAGACCCAGCCGGGCGTGGTGACCACCGCCTCGGGCCTGCAATACCAGGTGCTGCGCGCCGGCAGCGGCGAGCGCCCGCTGGCCAGCAGCCGCGTGCGCGTGAACTACGCCGGCAAGCTGCTCGACGGCACCGTGTTCGACAGCAGCTACGAGCGCGGCCAGCCGGTCGATTTCGGCCTGGGCCAGGTCATCAAGGGCTGGACCGAAGGCGTGGCGCTGATGCCGGTCGGTTCCAAGTACCGCTTCTGGATTCCGTCCGAACTGGCCTACGGCAGCGAGGGCACTCCGGGCGGCCCGATCGGCCCCGACGCCACCTTGACCTTCGACGTCGAGCTGCTGAGCGTCCTGCCGTAACCACCGGAGCCACCGTTTCCAATGCGTGTTGCTATTTTCGGCACCGGCTACGTGGGTCTCGTTACCGGGACCTGCCTGGCCGAAGTGGGACATGACGTGGTCTGCGTCGATATCGACCAGGCCAAGGTCGATGGCCTGAACCGCGGCATCGTCCCGATCTACGAGCCGGGGCTGGAGCCGATGGTGAAGGCCAACCATGCCGCATCGCGGCTGGCCTTCGGCACCGATGCGGCCGCTGCCATCGCGCATGGGCAGGTGGTGTTCATCGCCGTCGGCACACCGCCGGACGAGGATGGCAGCGCCGACCTGCAATACGTGCTGGCGGTGGCCCGCAACATCGGCCGCCACCTGCAACAGCCGACACTGGTGGTCAACAAATCGACGGTGCCGGTGGGCACCTCCGACCGGGTGCGCGCGGCGATTGCCGACGAGCTGGCTGCGCGCGGTGTGGAGATCGGCTTCGATGTGGTCTCCAATCCCGAGTTCCTCAAGGAAGGCGATGCGGTGGCCGACTGCATGCGCCCGGACCGCATCATCATCGGTGCCACCGATCCCGGATCGGTGGCGATGATGCGCCGGCTGTACGCGCCGTTCAACCGCAACCACGACCGCGTGGTGGAAATGGACGTGCGCTCGGCCGAACTGACCAAGTACGCGGCCAACGCGATGCTGGCGACCAAGATCAGCTTCATGAACGAAATCGCCAACATCGCCGAGCGCGTCGGTGCCGACATCGAGCAGGTACGCCAGGGCATCGGCTCGGACCCGCGCATCGGCCGGCACTTCATCTACCCCGGTGTCGGCTACGGTGGCTCCTGCTTCCCCAAGGACGTGCGGGCGTTGGCGCGCACGGCGTTGCAGCATGGCCACACGCCGCGCTTGCTGGATGCGGTGGAGGCGGTCAACGACGCGCAGAAGGGCCACCTGTTCGAGCTGATCCAGCGCCACTATGGCCGGGGCGAAGACACCGGCGTGCGCGGCAAGACCTTCGCGGTGTGGGGGCTGGCCTTCAAGCCCAATACCGACGACATGCGCGAAGCCTCCAGCCTCCGCCTGCTGGCGCAATTGCGCGAGGCCGGGGCACGGGTGCGGGCCTACGACCCCGAGGCGATGCAGGAAGCACGCCGCATCTTCGGCGAGCGCGAGGGCCTGGTGTTCTGCGAATCGGCCCATGACGCACTGGAAGGTGCCGATGCGCTGGCGGTGGTCACCGAGTGGAAAGAGTTCCGCAGCCCGGATTTCGCCCGCATTGCGGCCGCGCTGGGCGACGCGGTGATATTCGACGGCCGCAACCTGTACCAGCCCGACGAGATCGAGGCGGCCGGGCTGGCCTATTACGGCATTGGCCGGGGGCGTTCACTGCATGTCTGAGTTGTTTCCGAACGAACGCGAGCAGGCGCTGGAAGCGCGTCTGGTCGAACTGGAAATGCGCGTCTCCTTCCAGGAGCATGCGCTGGCTGAATTGAGCGAGGCCCTGGCCGACGCGCGCCTGCAAGGCAGCCGCAATGCCGATGTGCTGCGCGTATTGCTGGAAGACCTGGGCAAGGTGCGCAACGCACTGGATTCTTCCGATCCGGCGAGCGAGCCGCCGCCCCCGCATTATTGATCGGTGGCGGAGAACCGGGGTTGGCGGGCGCATGAGCTGGCCTGTTCCCGGATATCTCCACCACGGTTCGTCACGTCCTTTCATTACCGACACCGCACCATGAGCGACACACTCCGCGACCAACTGCTCGGGCTGGGCTTCAAGTCCGCCCCCAAGCCGGAACGCAAACCCGACGCGCGCCGCGACAACCGCCCGCCGGGCAAGCATGGCCAGCAACCGGGCAACAAGCCGGGCAACAAGCCGGGCAATGGACCGGGCAATGGACCGGGCAATGGACCGGGCAACAAAGCCGGCCATGCCGGCAAGCCGGAGCCGGGGCGCAAACCCGCGCATGGCGGACAGCAAGGGCCGCGCAAACCGCGCTCGCAGGAAGACATCGACCTGGCCAAGGCATATGCGATCCGTGCGCAGCGGGAAAGGGACGAACGCATCGAGAGTGAGCGGCAGAAGCAGGAAGAAGCACGCCTGCGCCGCGAGGCGAAGGCGAAGCTGGACGAATTGGTCAAGGACAAGGGGCTGAACGACCCCGCCGCCGACATCGCCCGCCACTTCCCGTATGGCGGCAAGATCAAGCGCATCTACGTCACCGCCGAGCAACTCAAGGCGCTCAATGCCGGGCAACTGGGTGTGTTGCAGCAGAACGGGCGTTACCTGCTGGTGAGCGCCGAGCTATTGGCCGAGGCGGAGCAGGTCTTCGCCCCGGCCGTGGCCTTGAAGGTCGATCCCGATGCGCCGGCCGGGGATGATCCCTACGCCGATCCGGTGTACCAGGTGCCCGACGACCTGGTCTGGTGAGGCAGGGCAAGGAGCGAGGAGTGAGATAAGGTAACGGCAGAAGCCGTCATCTCCGCGCAGGCGGAGATCGCTCTTGCCACGGGTTTTTCTCACTCATCTTCACTCACTACCCGCTTTTCAGGTACGAAGCAGAAGGCGATCGACGCACCGGCCAAGGCAAAACAGCCGCCGGCGATGAAAGCCACCTTGCCATTGCCGAAGTGCCACAACTGGCCGGCGACAAGTGCGCCGAGCACGCCGCCCAGCCCCGACGAAAAGCCGTAAAACAAACCCTGCCCGTGGCCGTTGAGGTTGCCGGGGAAGTAGCGCGCCAGCAATTGCATCGCCGAGGCGAAGAACGCGGCAAAGCCAAGGCAATGGGTAGCCTGCGCGACCAGCATCACCGGAAGGTTTTCCGGCCACAGTGCGGTGGCCCACCAGCGCAACGCGGCGCTGGCCATCGAGACAATCAGCAGCCAACTGGCGTCCCAGCGTTTGAAGAAGCCGGCGATCAGGAAGAACACCGCCACCTCGAACACCACGCCCACCGTCCACATCAGGCCGAGCATCGCCGCGCCGTAGCCGTGGTGTTCCATGTAGATGGAAAAGAACGTGTAGTACGGCCCGAACGAGAGTTGTTCGAGGAAGGCGGCGATGAAGAACGCCAGCACCGGCGGCCGCCGCACGATTGCCCAGAAGCCCTGCACGTGCGCAGCATGGGTGCCGACGTGGCGGCTGTAGCGGTTGAGGAAGGAGGCGCCGATCAACAGCACGAACAGCGGCAGCATCCACCACGGTAGCCCGGCGGCGCCGTGGCGCTCGATCAGCCAGCCGAACAGCATCACCACCGCGATGAAACCCAGCGAGCCCCAGACCCGGATCATGCCGTAGCGATGGCTGTCGCTGCCCAGGTGGGTGAGGGTGATCGACTCGAACTGCGGCATCACCGCGTTGTAGAAAAAGCAGAAGCCCACCATCACCGCGTACAGCGTCCATTGCGGCTGCGGCAGCAGGAAACCGGCGAAGCTGATGGCTGTCAACACGCAGCCGATGCGCAGCCAGCGTATCGGCTTGGGTGAAACCGCCGCCAGCGAGGTCCAGGTGCTGGGCGCGACCACGCGGGTGGCGTACCACAGGCTCATCATCACGCTGATTGCGGTCACGCCCATCCCACGCGATTGCAGGTACAGGCTCCAGTACGGAGTGAATGCACCCAGCGCGGCGTAGTAGAAGAAATAGAAGCTGGACAGCCGGGCGACCGGGACGGCGGGGGACGGCATGGAAGCGCGAGTCATGGGAGGAGCGAGGAGTGAGTGAAGAGGAGTCAGGAGTGAGACAAGGCAATGGCAGAAGCGTCATCATCTCCGCGCAGGCGGAGATCGCTCTTGCTCTCGAATTTTCTCATTACTCACTCTTCTTCACTCACTCCTCGCTTTTCACTCTCGGCTTCACTCGGGATCGTAGTCCAGGTTCGAAGCCAACCAGCGCTCGGCCTGTGCGCGGTCCACGCCCTTGCGCCGTGCGTAGTCGGCCACCTGTTCCTTGGAGACCCGGCCGACCACGAAGTACTGGCTCTTCGGGTGGCTGAAGTAGTAACCGGACACCGCCGCCGCTGGCAGCATCGCGAAGCCTTCGGTCAGGATCATGCCGGCGTTGCGTTCGGCATCCAGCAGGTCGAACAGGGTGCGCTTCTCGCTGTGCTCGGGGCAGGCCGGGTAGCCGGGGGCGGGGCGGATGCCGCAGTATTTCTCGGCGATCAGCGCCTCGTTGTCGAGCGTTTCGTCCGCCGCATAACCCCAGAACTCGGTACGCACGCGGTGGTGCAGGCGTTCGGCCAGTGCCTCGGCCAGGCGGTCGGCCAGTGCCTTGAGCAGGATCGCGTTGTAGTCGTCGAACTCGGCGCGGAAGCGTTCCAGGTGCGGCTCGATGCCGAGGCCGGCGGTGACGGCGAAGCCACCGATCCAGTCCTGTTTGCCGCTGCTTTCCGGGGCGATGAAATCGGCCAGGCAGAAGTCGGGGCGTTCGGCCGGCTTGTCCACCTGCTGGCGCAGGAAGTGCAGGGTGGTGGGGTTGCTGGCGGCGTTGATGACGATATCATCGCCGCGGCTATTGGCCGGCCACAACGCGAACACCGCCTTGGCCGTCAGCCATTTCTCCTTGATGGCCTTGTCCAGCAGGGCACGCGCGTCGCGGTACAGTTCGGTGGCCTGGGTGCCGACGATCTCGTCGCTGAGGATGGCCGGGAACCGGCCGGCCAGCTCCCACGCGCTGAAGAACGGCGACCAGTCGATGAATGGCAGCAGGTCTTCCAGCGGCCAATCGTCGAACACGTGCAGGCCGGGCTGCCTCGGCACCGGTGGATCGTATTGCGACCAGTCGCAGTTGAAGCGCTGGCCGCGCGCGTGTTCCAGCGACACCAGCCGCTTGGCATCGCCACGGTTGCGGTGGCGCTTGCGGATCTCGGCGTAATCGGCTTCGTTGGCGGCGACGAAGGGGCCGCGCAGCTCGGCGGAAATCAGCGACTGCGCCACGCCCACCGCGCGCGAGGCATCCTTCACCCAGATCGTCGGCGACTTGTAATGCGGATCGATCTTCAGCGCGGTATGCGCACGCGACGTGGTGGCACCGCCGATCATCAGCGGGATGCTCATGCCCTGTCGCTGCATCTCGCGCGCGACGTGACCCATTTCTTCCAGTGACGGCGTGATCAGGCCCGACACGCCGATCAAATCGGCGTTCTCTGCCACGGCGGTGTCGATGATCTTCTGCGCCGGCACCATCACCCCGAGGTCTATCACCTCGAAGTTGTTGCAGGCCAGGACCACGCCAACGATGTTCTTGCCGATGTCGTGCACGTCACCCTTCACCGTGGCCATCACGATCTTGCCGTTGCTCTTGCCGACGTCGCCGGTGCGCAGCTTCTCGGCCTCGATGAAGGGCAGCAGGTAAGCCACCGCCTTCTTCATCACCCGCGCCGATTTGACCACCTGCGGCAGGAACATCTTGCCGGCGCCGAACAGGTCGCCGACCACGTTCATGCCGTCCATCAGCGGGCCTTCGATCACGTCCAGCGGCCGCGTGGTCTGCTGCCGCGCCTCTTCGGTGTCGTCTTCGACCCAGGCATCCAGCCCGTGCACCAAGGCATGCGCCAGTCGTTCGCGTACCGGCTTGTCGCGCCAGCCGAGGTCCTCGACCTTCTTCTCGCCCTTTCTGCCCTTGTAGCGTTCGGCGATTTCCAGCAGGCGCTCGGTGCCGTCTCGGCGGCGGTTGAGGATCACGTCCTCCACCCGTTCGCGCAGCTCCGGGTCGAGCTGGTCGTGGATCGGCAGCGCACCGGCATTGACGATGCCCATGTCCATGCCGGCCTTGATGGCGTGGTACAGGAACACCGAATGGATCGCCTGCCGTACCGTCTCGTTGCCACGGAAGGAGAACGACACGTTCGACACGCCGCCGGACACGTGGCAGTGCGGCAGCGTGCGCTTGATGATGCGGGTGGCCTCGATGAAGTCCACCGCGTAGTTGTCGTGTTCCTCGATGCCGGTGGCAATGGCGAAGATGTTCGGGTCGAAAATGATGTCCTGCGGCGGGAAGCCGACCTGCTCGGTGAGCACCCGGTAGGCGCGCGTGCAGATTTCCACCTTGCGCGCGCATGTGTCGGCCTGGCCATCCTCGTCGAAAGCCATCACCACCGCAGCGGCGCCGTAGCGGCGCACCAGCCGGGCCTGCTCGATGAAGGCCGCTTCGCCTTCCTTGAGCGAAATCGAATTGACCACGGCCTTGCCTTGCAGGCACTTCAGCCCGGCCTCGATCACGCTCCACTTGGAGGAATCCACCATCACCGGGATGCGGGCGATGTCCGGCTCGGACATGATCAGGTTGAGGAAGCGGGTCATCGCCTTCTCGGAGTCGATCAGGCCCTCGTCCATGTTGACGTCGAGGATCTGCGCGCCATTGGCGACCTGCTGGCGCGCCACGTCCACCGCTTCTTCGTAGCGATCATCCTTGATCAGCTTCTTGAACTGCGCGCTGCCGGTGACGTTGGTGCGCTCGCCGACGTTGATGAACAACAGGTCGGGGGTGATGACCAGCGGTTCCAGTCCCGACAGGCGGGTATGCGGTTGCGTGCTCATGTGTCTTGCTCCTGCGTCTGCGGCAATGCGCGCGGCGGTACTCCGGCCACCGCCTCGGCAATGGCCTTGATGTGCGCCGGGGTGGTGCCGCAGCAGCCGCCGACCAGATTCAGCAGGCCGGAAGTGGCGAATTCTTTCAACGTGGCGGCCATTTCCTCCGGCGTCTCGTCGTATTCGCCGAAGGCATTGGGCAGACCGGCGTTGGGATGGGCGCTGACGTAGCCGCTGGATATCCGCGCCAGTGTTTCCACGTGCGGGCGCATGTCACTCGCGCCGAGTGCGCAGTTGAAGCCGATCGACAGTGGCTGGCCGTGCGCGACCGAGGTATGGAACGCTTCGGCGGTCTGCCCGGACAGGGTGCGGCCGGAAGCATCGGTGATGGTGCCGGAGATCATCACCGGCAGCCGCCCGCCGCGAGCGTCGAAGGCTTCCTCGATGGCGAACAGTGCGGCCTTGGCGTTGAGCGTGTCGAAGATGGTTTCCACCATCAGCGTGTCGGCGCCACCGTCGATCAGGCCGTCGATGGCTTCGCGGTAGGTGGCGAGCAATTCGTCGAAGCTGGTGTTGCGGAAGCCGGGGTCGTTGACGTCGGGGCTGATCGAGGCGGTGCGGCTGGTCGGGCCGAGCACGCCGATGACGAAGCGCGGCTTGCCCGGCGTCTGCGCTTCGATGGCGTCGCAGCATTGCCGCGCCACCTGCGCGCCGGCCTTGTTCAATTCGTAGACCAGGTGTTGGAGATGGTAGTCGGCCTGGCTGACCGAGGTGGCGTTGAAGGTGTTGGTTTCCACCAGGTCGGCACCAGCTTGCAGGTAGGCGGTGTGGATGCCGGCGATGATCTCCGGCTTGCTCAACAACAGCAGGTCGTTGTTGCCTTTCAGGTCGTGGCCGCAGCCGGGGTCATGCACATGGTTTTCTTGAGAAGTCCGGCCAGGGATGGCCGGGTTTTTCGCGAGGGACTCGCGTAAAGAATCGAAACCATCGATGAAACGCTGGCCGCGGTAGTCGGCTTCCGCCAGCCCGTGACGCTGGATCATCGTGCCCATCGCACCGTCGATGACCAGGATGCGTTGCTCGAGGGCGCGCAGCAGCTTGGCGGCGCGTTCGGGGTGGAGCCAGGGGAGGGCTTGCATGGGGGCGGGCCGTGACGTTGGGGCGGGGGTGCATGGACAGCGGGATTGCGCGGGTGGATCAGGGGCGATGCGCAATCAGAGAGATCACTTCGAAATGCGGCGGGCGTTTCTCGCGGGTGACGGTTTCCAGACTGGATACTTCCAGCCCGGCCTTGTCGACGAATTTGCGCAGCTCCTTGCCGGTGAAGCCGAGGTTGACGTGGCCGTAGGCTTCCACTGCGGTCTTGTGCTCGTGGCGGGCGAGGCTGCACAACATCAGCCTGCCTTCCGGGCGCAGCACCCGCGCGCATTCGGCCACGGCCTTCGCCGGTTGGTTGGAGTAGGTCAGGGCGTGCATCAACACCACCAGGTCGAAGCTGCCATCGGCGAATGGCAGCTTGTGCATGTCGCCTTCAAGCACTTCGACGTTGGGCAATTTACGCAGGCGCTCACTGGCGGCGGCCACCACGCGGGCACTGGTGTCGATGCAGACGTAGCGCTGCGCATGCGGGGCCAGCAACTCGGCGAGGACACCGTCGCCGGAAGCGATGTCGAGCACATCGCCGGTTTCCAGCAGCGGCAGTGCGCTGCGCGCCATCGCCTCCCAGGTGCGGCCGGGCGAGTAGTGGCGCTCCATGTCACCGGCCACGCTGTCGGCCCAGTTCTGGTCGGCCGCACGCATCGCCAGCACCGATGGCACGCGCTCGGCGTCCTGGCGCAGCAGCGGGTCATCGCTGCCGTTGCTGAGCGCATGCCACAATGCGCGCTGCGCTGGGTCCAGCGCGGCCTCGTCGAAACGGTAGTAGGCCGACACGCCGGCACGCCGGTCGCGCACCAGCCCGGCCTCCTTCAACCGCGCCAGGTGAGTGGACACGCGCGGCTGCGCCAGCGTGGTGATGGCCGACAACTCGGCCACGGTCAATTCCTCCTGCTCCAGCAGGGTCAGCAGACGCACGCGGGTGGCGTCCGCGAACACCTTCAGGCGGGTCGACCAGTCTTCCAGATCCATGAATATCTACCTATCGCGATACAGAGATATTCTGCTGCGCTGCGGCGGCAGGGTCAAGGAGCAGGAGTGAGTGAAGGGGGTGGGGAGTGAGAAAAAGCAGGGGGCGATCTCCACTTGCGTGGCTCTGCCATTGCCTTCTCTCACTCCCCACCCTCTTCACTCACTCCTGCTTGCGATGGTTACAATCGCAACTTCAAATGCCCTGGGAGGGGTGCAGTGGATTTCAGTTTCAACGAAGAGCAATTGCTGTTGCAGGACGTGGCCCGCCGCATCGCCCAGGAGAAGATCGGCCCCAGTGCCGAACATCATGACGCCACCGGTGAGTACCCGTTGGAAAACATCCGCCTGCTTGGCGAAAACGGGCTGATGGGCATCGAGGTGCCGGCCGAGTACGGCGGTGCCGGCATGGACCCGGTGTCCAGCGTGCTGGCCATCATCGAGGTGTCCGCCGCCGACGCCGCGCACGCCACCATCATGTCGGTCAACAATTCGCTGTTCTGCAACGCCGTGCTCAGCCACGGCAGCGAGGAACAGAAGCAGTTGTACGTGCGCGCGATTGCCGAGGGCCGCGAGATTGGCGCGTTCGCGCTGACCGAATCGCAATCCGGCTCGGATGCCACCGCAATGCGCTGCCGCGCGCAGAAGCAAGCCGATGACTCGTACCTCATCAACGGCCAGAAGAGCTGGATCACCTCCGGCCCGGTGGCGCGTTACGTGGTGCTGTTCGCGGTGACCGACCCGACGCAGGGCGCGCGCGGCATCACTGCTTTCATGATCGACAGCACCCGTCCCGGTTTCGGCCGCGGCAAGGTCGAACCCAAGCTCGGCGTGCGCGCATCGGCTACCTGCGAAATCGAATTTCGCGATTACGTGGCGCGTCCCGAGGACGTGCTCGGCAGCGAAGGGCAGGGCTTCAGGATCGCGATGAGCCTGCTCGATTCCGGCCGCATCGGTATCGCCTCGCAGGCGGTGGGCATTGCCCGCGCCGCTTACGAGGCCTCGGTGGCTTACGTGAAAGAGCGCAAGTCATTCGGTGCGCCGATCGGCAGTTTCCAGATGATCCAGGCCAAGGTTGCCGACATGAAGTGCAAGCTCGACGCGGCGCTGCTGCTGACCTTGCGCGCGGCGTGGACCAAGGCGCAGGGCAGGCGTTTCTCCACCGAAGCTGCAGTTGCCAAGCTGACCGCTTCGGAAGCGGCAATGTGGATCGCCCACCAGGCGGTGCAGATCCACGGCGGCATGGGTTATTCGAAGGAGATGCCGCTGGAGCGCTATTTCCGCGACGCCAAGATCACCGAAATCTACGAAGGCACCAGCGAGATCCAGCGAATGGTCATCGCCCGCAACGAGACCGGTGTGCGCTGAAGTCGCGCAAAGCCCCTTTCCCTCCGGGAGAAGGGCACAGGCAACGAAGCCCCGGCATTGCCGGGGCTTCGTCGTTTCAGGCGTGCATTGCGCTCAGCGGTCCTGCTGCACGCTGCGTACCTTGTGTTGCTCGATGTACTGCTTCGACTGCTCGTCCAGCTTGTCACCCAGCACGCGGCGCACGGTGACGAAGAACAGCGGGATCAGCAGTACGCCGATGACGGTGGCAAACAGCATGCCGCCGATGACGCCGGTGCCCAGCGAGTGGCGGGCATTGGCGCCGGCACCGGTGGAGATGGCCATCGGCAGCACGCCGAGGATGAACGCGAACGAGGTCATCAGGATCGGGCGGAAGCGCAGGTGCGCGGCTTCGATGGCGGCCTCGCGCAGGGTCTTGCCGGCGGCGCGCTGCTCGACCGCGAATTCCACGATCAGGATCGCATTCTTGGCCGCCAGGCCGATCACCGTGACCATGCCGATCTTGAAGTACAGGTCGTTGGGCAGGCCGCGCAGCAGCGAGAACACCACCGCGCCGAGGATGCCGATCGGCACCACCAGCAGCACCGACACCGGGATCGACCAGCTCTCGTACAGCGCGGCAAGGCACAGGAACACCACCACGATCGACAACACCATCAGCAGTGTCGCGGCGTTGCCGGCGAGGATTTCCTGGTAGGACATGCCGCTCCAGTCGTAGCCGAAGCCGACCGGCAACTTGTCGTGCACCAGGTTTTCCATCGTCGTCATCGCCTGCCCGGAGCTGCCGCCCGGTGCCGGTGAGCCGACGATGTTCACCGCCGAATAACCGTTGTAGCGGCTCAGTGCCGGCGGCGCGTAGATCCACTCGGACTTGACCACGGTGCTGAGCGGGATCATCGCCGGCTGGCCGTCGGCGTCCTTGCTCAGCGAGCTGGGCACGTAGTAGCTGCGCAACGATTCGGGGCCGGTACGGAAAGCGGCATCGGCCTGCATGTTCACCCGCTTGATGCGGCCGCCGTAGAAGAAGTCGTTGACGTACACCGGCGCCAGCATCATCTGGATTGCGGTGTAGACGTCGTTGACCGACACCCCCATCGTCTGCGCCTGCACGCGGTCCACCTTCAACTGCAACTGCGGCGAATTTTCCAGCGTGTTCGGGCGCACGCCGACCAGCGAGGCATCATCGCCGGCGGCACCGAGCAGGGTGTTGCGCGCCTCCATCAACGCATCCTGGCCGGCGCCGGCGCGGTCCTGCAGCCACATGTCGAAGCCGCCGAACTGGCCCAGGCCTTGCACGGTGGGCAGGTTGACCAGGAACACCTGCGCGTCCTTGATGCCGCCGAAGGCCTTCATGTTCATCTTCTGGATGAATTCCGGCGCGGTTTCCTCGCGTTCGCCCCAGTCCTTGAGACGGATGAAGGCCATGCCGACGTTCTCGCCGGAGCCGACGAAACTGAAGCCGGTGACCTGCATCATGCCTTCGAACGAAGGGTCGTCCTGCATCAGCCCCAGCAACTGGTCGAACACTGCACCGGTACGGCTCTTGGTCGCCCCCGGCGGCAACTGCACGATGGCCAGCGCATAGCCCTGATCCTCTTCCGGCAGGAAGCTGCCCGGCAGGCGGGTGAACAACAGGCCGCACAGTGCAATCAGCAAGGCAAACACCATCAGCCAGCGCGGACTGTGCTTGAGGACGCTGCCAACGGTGCCGACATAGCTCTTTTCGAGCTTGCCGTAATACTTGTTGAAGGTGCGGTAGACCCAGTTCGGGGTGTCGTTGTGGGTCGGCTTGAGGAAGGCCGCGCACAGCGCCGGGGTGAAGCTCAGTGCCAGCACTGCCGAGAAACCCATCGACATGGCGATGGTCAGCGCGAACTGCTTGTAGATTTCGCCGGAAGCACCGGGCTGCATCGCGCTGGGGATGAACACCGCCGCCAGCACCACGGTGATGGCAACCACCGCGCCGGTGATCTGGCCCATCGCCTTCTGCGTGGCCGGCTTCGGGTCGAGCTTTTCCTCGCTCATGATGCGTTCGACGTTCTCGATCACCACAATGGCGTCGTCGACCACGATGCCGATCGCCAGCACCATCGCGAACAGGGTGAGCTGGTTGATGGTGAAGCCGATCGCCAGCATGCCCATGAAGGTGCCCAGCAGCGCCACCGGGATCACCAGGGTGGGGATGATCGTCGCGCGGAAGTTCTGCAGGAAGATCAGCATCACCAGGAACACCAGCACGATGGCTTCGATCAGCGTGTGGATCACTTCCTTGATCGAGATGTTGACGAAGGTGGTGCTGTCGAACGGGGTGAACCAGCTCACGCCCTGCGGGAAGCTGCCGGCCAGGTCGTCCATCTTGGCGCGCACCGCGCCGGACACGTCCAGCGCGTTGGCGCCGGGCAGCAACTGGATGGCGAAGGCGGCCACCGGCTTGCCGTTGTAGCGGGTATCGAAACCGTAATTGGAGGCACCGAAGGCGATGCGCGCCACGTCCTTCAGCCGCACCACGCTGCCGTCGGCATTGGCCCGCAGGATGGTGTCCTCGAATTCCTCCGGCGTGCTGTAGCGGCCTTCGGCGGCGACGGTGGCGGTGAACGCCTGGCCGTTCGGGGCCGGGTCGCCGCCCACCGAACCCGCGGAAAACTGCAGGTTCTGGGTGCCGATGGCGTTGTACACGTCGGTGGCCGACAGGTGGTAACCCTGCAGCTTCTCCGGGTTGAGCCAGATGCGCATGGCGTATTCGGAGCCGAACTGCTGGGTGCTGCCGACGCCGGGCACGCGCGAAATCTGTTCCAGCACGCGCGAGCCGACGATGTCGTTGAGCGCGTCGCGGTCCACCGTGCCGTCATCCGAACGCACGCCCACGGCCATCAGGAAGCCGGCGTTGGCCTTGGCCACCACCACGCCCTGCTTGGTCACTTCCGAAGGCAGGCGCGGGGTTGCCAGCGCCACCTTGTTCTGCACCTGCACCTGGGCGATGTCGGCATCGGTGCCGCTGTCGAAGGTGAGGGTGATGCTCACCCGCCCGGTCGAGGACGAGGAGGAGTTGAAGTAGACCAGGTTGTCGATGCCGGTCAGTTGCTGCTCGATCACCTGGGTGACCGATTTTTCGGCGGTGGCGGCGTTGGCGCCGGGGTAGTTGGCGGTGACCGTGACCTGCGGCGGCGCCACGCTGGGGTAGGACTCCACGCCCAGGTTGAGGATCGAGATCACGCCGCCAAGCGAAATCAGGATGGCCACCACCCACGCGAATACCGGGTGTTCGATGAAGAATTTGGGCATGGGAGGCTCCGTCAGTCCTGCTGCGGCTGTGCCGGGGCGGCGGCGGGCTTGGCCGCGGCGGCTTGCCACGGCATCGGCTTGGCCGCTTCGCCCGGCTTGACCTTCTGCAGGCCCGAGGCGATTACCTGGTCACCGGTTTCCAGCCCGGCCGAAACCAGCCAGTTGCCATCCTGCTGGCCATCCAGCAGCAGATTCCTGCGCACCACCTTGCCGTCCTTGCCGACCACCAGTGCATAGCTGCCCTGTGCGTCGCGCTGCACCGCCTGCTGCGGTACCAGGAAGGCATTGTTGCGCTGGCCGAGGTTGGCCCTGAAGCTGACGAACGAACCCGGCAGCAGGATGTGGTCCGGATTGGGCAGTTGCGCGCGCAGCGACACCGTGCCGGTGGCCGGGTCTACCGTGGTCGCCGAGAAGTCCAGCGTGCCCTCGTGAGCGTAGGCGCTGCCGTCGGGCAGGTTGACCCGCACCGTGGTCTTGCCATCGCCGGCCAGCGCCACCGCACCCTTGTCCTGCGCGGCGCGCAGCCCGCTCAGCTCGTCGGCGGTCATCGAGAAGTTGATGTACAGCGGATCGATCTGGTCGATGGTGGTCAACAGCGTGGCTTCATTCTGGCCGACCAACGCGCCCTCGGTCACCTGTTGTTTGCCGGCCAGGCCGGCGATCGGCGCGGTGACGTTGGCGTAGCCGAGGTTGATGCGGGCGCTGGTGACGGCCGCCTGTGCCTGCTGCACGGCGGCCGCACCGCTGCGCTCGGCAGCTTCGGCGTTGTCCAGGTCCGAGCGCGACACGTAATTCTGTGGTGCCAGCGTGCGGGCGCGTTCGGCCGTGGCCCTGGCATTGGTGTGGCTGGCGCGGGCCGAGGCCAGCGCGGCTTCGGCCGAGGCCAGCGATGCGCGCAGCGGCGCCGGGTCGATCTGGAACAGCGCCTGGCCTTCCTTGACGGTGCTGCCCTCTTCGTAGGTGCGCTTGAGCAGCACGCCGGAGACGCGGGCACGCACGTCGGCCGAGCGGAACGGCGACAACCGTCCGACCAGTTCGCGCTGCAACGGCAGCGTCTGCGGCTTGGCCTCGATGACGCCAACCTCCGGCGGAGGCGGTGCCTGCTGTTCCTGTTGGTTCTTGCAGGCGCCCAGGCCCAGGGTCAGGGCGCCTGCTAGGGCGAAGGTGCGCAGCGGAGAGGTCATCGGGGAAGCTCCGGGAGTTTGTTCAGCGGGTGCCGGGGATGCCGGCCGGCGGTGCCGGGAAGGCGCGCAGGAAGGCATCGATGGCGAATTCGGCCCAGCGGCGGCGCTGCTTGGAGTCGTCGCGGTGGGGGGCGTGGAAACGTTGGCGTTCGAAATCCTGACCGGCAATCATGCTGATCAGCATCTCGGCGATGAAATGCGGATCGTCATGGATGATGCGCCCGCGTGCCATCTCGGTTCGCATCCATTCAGCCAATTGCTCGCGCAGGGCCTCGACCCCGCCCTCGTACAGCGAGCGGGCTTCTTCGCGAAACTCGGCGGCGCCGGTGGCGATCAGTTGCGCGGTCTGGCGGTGGCGGGGCTGGTTGCGATGTTCCAGATAACGCAAGGCGAAATCCAGCAGAACTTCGCGCTGTGGGCGTTCGTCGCCGCTGGCCAGCGGCGCAACCGCGGCCGAGACGCTCTGCCGCACGACCTGGCCAAGCAGTTCGCGCTTGCTGCCGTAACGGCTGTAGAGGGTCTGCTTGGAGCAACCCACGTGCGCGGCCACCGCGTCCATGCTCAGGTGCATGCCGTGTACCGCCAGCAGCTCGCGCACGGCATCGAACACGCGCAGGTCGCGCGCCTCGATGGGGGCGGAATCGTGGGGGGCGGAGTGCACGGATTGGACTATACCGTCCAGTTCAAAATATGTAAAGCAGCGCGAAAACGCATGTCCGGCGGTAATGCCGAGAGTTGTCCGGGAAATGTTTTGAAAAGTGAAATATTCAATGAAAACATGAAGTTGAATATGCTTTCAGCGCCGTTTCAATGCCTGCATTGCGGCCTTGCAACAATGCTGTGGTTGTTGCGGGGGATACAATTTCGTTTCCCTTGGAGCATCACTGAAGCTCAATCATGAAACCGCAAAAAAACGCTGCCAAATCCGCACGAACGAAATCCCAAACGGTTGCAAAGCCGAGTGTTTCCGAAGCCGGTCTGTCACTGGAACCGGTTTTTGCAGCGTTGCGAACGCGATACCCGGCCGCCGGGCGGGCCGAGGCGGAAGCGTTTGCCGCGGCGTTCTACCGCCGCATGGAGAATGATGAATTCAGGATGCACCCGGCCGAAGACTGGGCGGTGCTGGCCGCCGGCATGCTGGAATTCGTGCGCATGCGCAAGCCCGGCAAGGCCAACGTCCGCGTGTTCAACCCCAGCTTGAAGAGCGATGGCTGGGAGTCCAGCCACACCGTGCTGCAAATCGTCAACGACGACATGCCGTTCCTCGTGGACACCGTGTCGCTGGCGCTGGCCGAGCAGGGCATTGGCGTGCACGTGCTGGGCCACCCGGTGATCGACATCACCCGCGACAAGGCCGGCAAGTTGCTGCGCGTGGGCGAGGGCACCCCGGAATCGGTGATGCTGCTGGAAATCGACCGCCAGCCGGCCGAGGCGCTGGTGGCGGTGAACAAGCGCATGACCGCCGCATTGGATGATGTGCGCGCCATCGTCAAGGACTGGGCGCCGATGTGCGACAAGGCGCTGGCACTGGCCGATGACCTGGGCCAGCGCACGCTGCCGGTGGGCAACGACATCCGCGAGGAAGCGCAGGAGTTCCTGCGCTGGGCCGCCGACAACCATTTCACCTTCTTCGGCTACCGCGAATACAAGGTCGAAAAGCAGGGCAAGGAAGAAGTGCTGGCAGCGCAGAACGGCACCGGCCTGGGCCTGATGCGCGGCAAGGACACCTCGGTGGCACGCCCGGTCAAGGGCCTGGCCGCCGAAGGCCTGAATGCCGCCAGCAGCCTCGATGACGCACTGATCCTGACCAAGACCAATGCCCGCTCGCGCATCCACCGCAGCGGCTACATGGATTACATCGGCGTGCTGGAATTCGACGCCAAGGGCAAGATCGTCGGCGAGAAGCGCTTCCTCGGCCTGTTCACCTCCAGCGCCTACAACCGCCGCCCGTGGGAAATCCCGCTGGTGCGCCTGCGCTACGAGAACGTGATGAAGCGCTCGGGCCTGAGCCCGTCCAGCCACAGCGGCAAGGCGTTGCGTCACATCCTCGAATCGTTGCCGCGCGAGGAGCTGTTCCAGTCCAGCGAGGACGAGCTGTTCCGTACCGCAATCGGCGTGCTCGGCTTGCAGGAGCGTGTGCGCAGCCGCCTGTTCCTGCGCCGCGACAAGTTCAGCCGTTTCATTTCCGCGCTGGTGTACCTGCCGCGCGAACGTTTCAACACCGACGTGCGCCTGCGCATCGAGAGCCTGCTCAAGGAAGCGCTGCAGGGCGAATACGTCGATTCCAGCGTGGTGCTGGGCGATTCGCCGCTGGCGCAGGTGCACCTGATCGTGCGCCCGAAGGTCGGGCAGAGCCTGGAGCTGGATACCGAGGGTCTGGAAAAGCGCCTGGCACACGTGCTGCGCAACTGGCAGGACGACCTGCGCGAAGCGCTGGTTTCAAGCTGTGGCGAGAGTGAAGGCCTGCGCATTGCCGCGCGCATCGGCAAGGCATTGCCGGCCGGCTACATCGAGGATTCCAGCGCCGAAATCGCTGCCGCCGACGTCGCCCAGCTCGATGCGTTGACCGGCCCGGACGACCTGCGCCTGAGCCTGCAGCCGATCCGCCGCGATGGCGTCGATGGCCTGCGCATGAAGCTCTACCGCCAGCTCAAGGACATTCCGCTGTCCGACGTGCTGCCGATGATGGAGAACATGGGCCTGCGCGTGATCTCCGAGCGCCCGTACCGGCTGATGGTGGACGACGCACCGGTCTACGTGCAGGACTTCGAGATCGAATCGACCGTCGGCGCGATCGACGCGGCGGCCGCCAGCGCCGGTTTCAGCGACGCATTCGCCCATGTCTGGCACGGCGAGGCCGAGAACGACGGCTTCAACCGCCTGGTGCTGGCCGCCGGGCTGGGCTGGCGCCAAGTGGCGATGCTGCGTGGCTATTGCAAGTACCTGCTGCAGATCGGCGTGCCGTTCTCGCAGGCCTACGTCGAAGGCACCTTCAACCGCTACCCGCTGCTGGCGCGGTTGATCGTGGAGCTGTTCGAAGCGCGCTTCGACCCGGCAGCGACCAGCGACAAGGCGACGCTGGATGCGCAGTTGGGCCAGTTCAAGGCGCTGGCCGGCGACAATGCAGCCACCGTCAAGCTGCTCGAAGCCGTGGTCAAGGCGCGCGCAAGCAAGCGCGATGCACGCATGGCGCTGGTGCACGAAACCCTGGTCAAACTGCTCGACGGCGTTTCCAGCCTGGACGAGGACCGCATCCTGCGCAGCTTCATCGGCGTGATCGAAGCCACCCTGCGCACCAGCTACTACATGCAGCGCAAGGACGGCGTGCGTGCCGACGGCGGCCCGGCCGACTACATCAGCTTCAAGTTGGATGCGGCCAAGGTGCCGGACGCGCCCAAGCCGCGCCCGTACCGCGAAATCTGGGTATGCGGCCCGCGCGTGGAAGGCACCCACCTGCGTTTCGGCGCGGTGGCCCGTGGCGGCCTGCGCTGGTCCGACCGCCGCGAGGATTTCCGCACCGAGGTGCTGGGCCTGGTCAAGGCGCAGATGGTGAAGAACACGGTGATCGTGCCGGTCGGCTCCAAGGGCGGTTTCTTCGCCAAGCAGTTGCCGGACCCGTCCGTTGATCGCGACGCATGGTTCGCCGAGGGCGTGGCCTGCTACAAGCGCTTCATCAACGGCTTGCTCGACATCACCGACAACATCGTCGGCAACAAGATCGTGCCGCCGCAGGGCGTGGTGCGCCACGACCTGGACGACCCGTACCTGGTGGTGGCCGCCGACAAGGGCACGGCCAGCTTCTCCGACATCGCCAACGGCATCGCCGCTGCGCACGGCTTCTGGCTGGATGACGCCTTCGCTTCCGGCGGTTCGGTCGGTTACAGCCACAAGGGCATGGGCATCACCGCGCGTGGCGCATGGGAGTCGGTCAAGCGCCACTTCCGTGCACTGGGCCGCAACTGCCAGACCCAGGACTTCACCGCGGTGGGTATCGGCGACATGTCCGGCGACGTGTTCGGCAACGGCATGCTGCTGTCCGAGCACACCCGCCTGGTGTGCGCGTTCGACCACCGCCACATCTTCCTCGACCCGAACCCGGAGGCTTCGACCTCGTTCAAGGAGCGTTTGCGCCTGTTCGCGGTGCCGCGTTCGAGCTGGGCCGATTACGACGCCAAGCTGATCAGCAAGGGCGGCGGCATCTACCCGCGTTCGCTGAAGTCGATCGAGATCACCCCGCAGGTACGCGAAGCACTGGGCATCGACGCCGGCATCAAGGCGATGACCCCGACCGAGCTGATGAATGCTGCGCTGAAGGCGCCGGTGGACCTGCTGTGGAACGGCGGCATCGGCACCTACGTCAAGGCCGCCAATGAAACCAATGCCGAAGTCGGCGATCGTGCCAACAGCGGCTTGCGCGTCAACGGCGGTGAGCTGCGCTGCAGGATCGTGGGCGAGGGCGGCAACCTGGGCATGACCCAGCTCGGCCGCATCGAGGCCGCGCAGGTTGGCGTGCTGCTCAACACCGACTTCATCGACAACTCGGCCGGCGTGGACACCTCCGACCACGAAGTCAACATCAAGATCCTGCTCAACGACGTGGTGCGGGCGAAGAAGTTGACCGTCGAGCAGCGCAACAAGCTGCTGGCGTCGATGACCGACGAGGTCGCCGGGCTGGTGCTGATGGACAACTACCGCCAGAACCAGGCGCTGAGCCTGATGGAGCGGATGAGCACAAAGCGCCTGGGCTCCAAGCAGCACTTCATCCGCACGCTGGAACAGCAGGGCCTGCTCGACCGCCAGATCGAGTTCCTGCCGTCCGATGCCGAGCTGTCCGCACGCAAGCTGCGTGGCTTGGGCCTGACCCGTCCGGAGCTTGCAATCCTGCTGTCCTACTCCAAGATCGTCGCCTTCCAGCAGTTGCTGGATTCGGACATCCCGGAAGACCCGTACCTGTCCAAGGAACTGCTGCGCTACTTCCCGCAACCGCTGCAGAAGAAGTACGCCGACGCGATGCCGGGCCACCGCCTGAAGCGCGAGATCATCGCTTCGGCGGTGACCAACCAGACCATCAACCGCATGGGCGCCACCTTCCTGATGCGCATGCAGGAAGACACCGGCCGCAGCGTGGCCGAGGTCGCCAAGGCCTACACCATCAGCCGCGAGACGCTGGATGCGCGCGCACTGTGGTCGCAGGTCGACGCACTCGACGGCACCCTGCCCGAAGCAGTGCAGGTCGATGCGCTGGAAGTGATCTGGAAATTGCAGCGTTCATTCGTGCGCTGGCTGCTGAGCCGTCCGGGCGCGATGCCCGGCATCACTGCCGCGGTCGAGCGTTACCAGGGCCCGTTCAACGACATCCGCGTCGCCTCGGGCGTGCTGCCAGATTCGCAGCGCCCGGCCTACGAGGCCAGCGTCAAGCAGTGGAAGGAGAAGGGCCTGCCGGCGGCACTGGCGCAGCAGTTGTCCGAACTGCAGTTCCTGGAGCCGGCGTTCGACATCATCGAACTGGCGCGTACCCGCAAGCTCAAGCCGGTGGATGTTTCCAAGGTCCATTTCCGCCTGGGCGAAGCCCTACAGATGCCGTGGCTGTTCGAGCAGATCGACGCGCTGGAGGTCAACGGCCGCTGGCATGCAGTGGCACGCGGCGTGCTGCGCGACGAGCTGGCCGCGCACCAGCGCACCCTCACCGGCCAGGTACTGTCGACGAAGGGCGGCAACGCCGAAGCCAAGGTTGCCGCATGGCTGGGCCGCGATGACAGCAGCCTGCGCTTCACCTTGGCGATGCTGGCCGAGCTGGCCGAGCAGAAGACGCTGGACTACCCGACCGTCTCGGTCGCGGTACAGCGCCTGGGGCAACTGGCGGCGCACGGCGCGTAAGGCGACCGTTGCCCTTCCTCCGCATGGAGGAGGGGCTGCGGGCAATCACTTCGACGGCCCCGCCTTGGCGGGGCCGTTTCAGTTGGTATCGACGGACGGCATTGGCCATGCCACCCGGTTATGCTCTACCGGTAACGTCCACCGGATCCGTAGATGAGCGATTCTCCCCGCATCGCCTTTCTTGCCAGCAATACCGAGGTCGCGCAGCAGGCTCGTGTACAGATGGCCGCGCGTTATGGCGACCACAAACCCGGCGATGCCGACGTGCTGTGCCCGCTGGGTGGCGACGGCTTCATGCTGCAGACCCTGCATCGCCATGGCGACAAGGGCAAGCCGGTGTTCGGCATGAAACTGGGCACAGTCGGCTTCCTGATGAACCACTACCGCGATGACGACGACCTGCTCGAACGGCTGGCACTGGCCGAGCCGGCGCACCTGCGGCCGCTGGAAATGCTCGCGCTGACCGAGTCGGGCACCAGCACCGGTTCACTGGCCTACAACGACGTATCGATGCTGCGGCAGACGCGGCAGGCCGCGCACATCGGTATCGACCTCAATGGCCAGCAGCGCGTGGAAGAGTTGATTTGCGACGGCGTGCTGGTGTCCACGCCGGCCGGCAGTACCGCCTACAACTATTCCGCGCGCGGGCCGATCCTGCCGCTGGGCTCGAACACCATCGCGCTGACGCCACTGGCGCCGTATCGGCCGCGCCGCTGGCGCGGGGCCATCCTCAAGGCCGACACCGAGGTGTGCTTTCGCGTGCTCGACCCTTACAAGCGCCCGGTCAGCGTCACCGCCGATTCGCACGAAACCCGCGACGTGGTGGAAGTGACCATCCGCGAATCGCGGCAGCGGCAGGTGACGTTGCTGTTCGACCCGGAACACAACCTGGAAGAGCGCATCCTCAGCGAGCAGTTCGAGTTCTGAAGGCTGGGAATGGGGAATAGGGTGTCGAGAATGGCGAAAAGCAGCCTCCCGCAAACGTCGGGCTGTGCGTCAGTCGCTGTTGCTCTTACCATCCCCCAATCTCCATTCCCGATTCCCGAACCCATGGGTGACAACACTCCCCGGCTGCTCACCGTTGCGGTGACTTCGCGTGCCTTGTTCGATCTCGAAGAGGGCCATGCGCTGTTCGAGCAGGATGGCCTGGAGGCTTATGCTGCCTACCAGCGCGAACACGAGGACGATGTGCTCAAGCCCGGCGTGGCGTTCCCGGTGGTCCGCAAGCTGCTGGCGTTGAATCAGGATTCCAGCGTGGAGAACCCGCGGGTGGAGGTGATCCTGCTCTCGCGCAACTCTGCCGATACCGGCCTGCGCATCTTCAACTCCATCCAGCACCACGGCCTGGGCATCATCCGCGCCACCTTCACCGCGGGTGAACCGACCTGGCCCTATGCCAAGCCGTTCGGTACCGATTTGTTCCTGTCGGCCAACCCCGAATCGGTGCGGCGTGCGCTGGTGCATGGCATTGCCGCGGCGACGATCCTGCCGCGCAGCGGCACTGACGTATCTGTTGTGCCGGCCGATACGGGGCGTCCGCCGGAACAATTGCGCATCGCCTTCGATGGCGATGCGGTGATTTTCGGCGACGAAAGCGAGCGCATCTCGCGCGAGCAGGGCGTGGAAGCATTCGGCCGCCATGAACGCGAGCGTGCGCACGAACCGCTCAGTGGCGGGCCGTTCCGCAACTTCCTGTCGGCATTGCATGCCCTGCAGGCCGCGTTCCCGGCCGGCGAACAAGCGCCGATCCGCACCGCGCTGGTCACCGCGCGATCGGCACCGGCGCACGAGCGCGTGATCCGCACCCTGCGCGAGTGGGGTGTGCGTCTGGATGAAGCGCTGTTCCTGGGTGGCCGCCACAAGGGGCCATTCCTGGAAGCATTCGGCGCGGACATCTTCTTCGACGATTCCCAGCACAACATCGACAGTGCCCGCCAGCACCACAGTGTCGCCGCCGGCCATGTGCCGCACGGCATCGCCAACGCCGACCGGGTGGAATAGCGAGGCATCCGGCGGCAACGGCAGCCGGGTACGTGCGGAGTGCCGGCTTTCGCATTCGGCAGCACAACCGCACGTCAGCATCCGCTACGGCAGCATCGCCACTTCAAGGGGCAAATACCGCTGGGAAGACACCTTGATTGATCGCAGCGTGCAGCATGGCCGGCACATGGCGGCCACGCAGGAGCCAGATCAATACGGCTGTCGCGGCAACATCACGAGGTGGATGCCGGCTGCTCGCTCGTGTCCGGGGTGTCGGGAGAAGGCGTGTCCGGGGTGTCGCGATCGGAGCGCTTCTTCGCCAGCTTTGCTTCTTTCTGCTTCTTCTTTGCCAGCTCGCGCTGACGCTTCTCGAACGAGTAATTGATCTTGGCCAAGTGGGCTGTTCCGTTTTTCGGGGAGAGAGTGACTCAGTTCTTGCCGGACCGATCGCCGGCGGCCGGTGATTCCGTGGCAGGCTTCAGCGCAGCGTCCTTGCCGCGAAGCGGCGTGTTGCCCAGCACTTCGATCTTGCCGCCGGCCTTGTCGAAGGCTGCCATGTCGTGGGCGATGCGCTCACGGGTCAGGTGGCCTTGCTGGGCACCGGAGCTGAAGGTCGAGCTGGTCCTTCTGGGCGCGGTGGTGGCGGATTTGCGGATGATGGCCATCTCTTTTCCTCATGTCGATGCCAGCCTGATGACGTGCTTCCCCGGTGCCAGAATCGAGCACGGTGCAACTGCCGTGATGAACGACCTGCATGGATCGAGCAGTTCATTCCTCGCGCCATGCCGCTCCATTCGAGGTGCGGGCCATGACCGGCAGTGCGGCAGGGGCTGCCACTGAAACGCGCATTGCCACCGAGCAATGGGGCATCGGCATTCGTGCGAATGCGCGCGTCATCACGACTGGGATATGCGGGCAGGGGACGCTCCCGGAGAGCGCTTGCCACATGAAAGGGAGCGGAGCGTGCAACCGCCTTGGCAACTGCACGGAGCGCATGAAACAGGCGTTGCCTGCGTGGGACATGCTAACACTTTGCGGATGATGGCGGATTCATGTACGGATTTGCATGCCAGCGTAGTGCCATCGATGCGACGAATATCAGCCGCCCCCATTGGCTCGGTTATCCGCAGGAAAACATTGCGCCACGAGTCTTCCCGGTCATGGGCAAGGTGTTGCACGCCATTCAGAACTCCAGGTCCAGCGCAGCGCAAAGGTAATCGACGAAGGGGCCGAGCGCGGCGAGGTCGCCGGCGATGGTCTGGCGCAGGCGTGGGCTGGTCATGCCGGCGTCGTCCACGCGGCGCAGCAGCACCCAGTTGCGGTGGCGCAGGTCGTCGATGAATTCGAAGTCGGCCGGGAAGCCGCGCGGTGGCCGTACCAGCATTTCGCTGTCCTCGAAACGGTAGCGTTTGCGCAGCGCCGGTGCGTGCGCGGTGGCTTTCCAGGTACCGGGGTTGTCGAAGATGAACTGGCGCACGCGGCGCTGTATGTCCGGCTCCTGGTGCCACAGGCCGGCGCCGATGAAACTCGCGCCCGGTTGCAGGTGGACATAGAACGACGGCGCCGGAACCTGCTTGCGGCGCTCGTGGTACAGCCGCGCACCCTGCCACGGTTTGTAGGGCGCCTTGTCGCCGGAATAGCGGGTGTCGCGATAAATGCGGTACAGCGAGCCGCCGACGGTGCGCGGGTCGGCCAAATAGTGCGTGCTGACTTGTGCCAGATCCGGTTGCAGGTCGGCGATCAGGCGCAGGAACGGTTGCCGCACGTGTTGTTCGTATTCGTGCTTGTGTTCGGCGAACCACGGTTTGTTGTTGTGGCGGTCGAGGTTGCGCAGGAACTTGAAACTGGCGTCGCTGAAATAGGCGCTCATGGCGTTGGCTGTATCTGTTGGCCCCATTGTTCCAGTGCATCGAGCAGGGCGAGCGGGGCGGGGTTGTCGTGGTGTTCTTCGCGCAGCGTCCGGATCTGCGCGAAATAGTCGGGCAGGCTCTGTTCGCCCAGGCCCGGTTGCAGCAGGCGACGGCGACGGTAGTCGTCCCAGCGGCTGCGTTCGTCGGCATCCAGCGTCTGCGGGTGGTTGCGTGCGCGGTAGCGGAACAGCAGTTCCGGCAGGCGTGGGTCGCGGAAGCGATTTTCCAGTTCCGCCAGTGCCTCCGGCGGACTGGTCCTGACCTTGGCGAGCAACGGCTTGTCGCCGTCGACGAGAAAGCCGTCGTACAGCGCGCCGTCGGCATCGGCCGGGCCGCCGGGCGGGCGTTCGCGGGCGAACACGCGGCGCACCTTCTCGGCCAATTGCGGACCGAACGCACGCAACTGCGCGGCGCGGGCATCGACTGCCTCCCGGTCGATGCCCAGCCGCTGGAAATCGGCGGCACGCAGGTGGTTCCATGCCACCAGCGCCGGCACCTTGTTGAGGTGTACTTCCTTCAACGGTACCCGTTGCTGGCCTTCAGGCAGGTCGGCGGCGCGGGTGTACAGGCGCTGCGCGATTTCTTCCGGCGGCAGTTCCAGCAACGGCTGCGGATCGCTGTCCAGGTCGTACACGATCACCCGGTTGTTGATGTGCGGGTGCGTGGCCAGCGGCAGCACCGGTGCCGCGCACAGGCGGCTGGCGGGATAGCGCATGGAGATATGCAGCGCCGGCTGCATCGCCACGCCGTCGAGCAGGCCGGCGACGAAGCGCTTGTCGCGCAGTTTCAGTGCGTAGTCCCACATGCGCGGCTGCGTCTGACGGAATTTTCGCGCCATGCCGATGGTGGCGTACACGTCCGACAGCGCTTCATGGGCATCGCCTTCGCGAACGCCATTGGCGTCGGCCAGGTGTTCCAGCTTGAACGAGGTGCCGCCGTCTTCACGCTGCGGCCAGACGATGCCTTCCGGGCGCAGCGCGTGCACCAGCCGCAGCATGTCCAGCAAATCCCAGCGCGAGTTGCCGCCGCGCCACTCGCGCTCGTAGGGGTCGAAGAAATTGCGGAACAGGCCGTGGCGCACGAACTCGTCGTCGAAGCGCAGGGTGTTGTAGCCCAGCGTGCAGGTCTGCGGGCGTGCCATCAGCTCGTTGATGCGGGCGAAGGCCTCGGCCTCGCTGATGCCTTCGGCCAATGCATGCTGCGGGGTGATGCCAGTGATCAGCGTGGCGACGGGCGAGGGCAGCAGGTCATCGGCCGGCTTGACGAAGAAGCTGACCGGCTCGTCGATCACCTGCAACTGCGCGTCGGTGCGCACTGCGGCGAACTGCGCTATGCGGGTGCGGCGTGGATCCTGGCCGAAGGTTTCCAGATCGTAGAAGAGGAAGCTTTCGCTCATCAGTTCGCTCCTTCCAGCACCGGCAGTTGTTCATGGACGATCTTTTCCAGCGCGGCCCAGTCGATGCGTTCCAAGGTGGCGTGACCGGCGGTGGCATCGGCGAGGATGCGCTGCTGCTGCCGCGTACGTTGCAGCGCCACCGCATACGGCGTGTGCAGGAAGGTGACCATCGTGTAGTGCGGCACGAAGCGCGTCGGCCAGCGCCGTTGCAGTTCCTGCTCCAGTTCGCGCTGCAGCAGGAACGCGGGATCGGCGACGTGGTCGCGCATCTCCAGGTAGTTGTCCAGCGCCATCTGCTGGATTGCCGCGGCGTTTGGCTTGCGTTCGGCTTCGAACGCGGCGAAGGCCTGCGCGGTGTCGTCGTGTTGCTCCAGCAGCTTGGCCAGGGCGACGCAATCCTCGAAGGCGCAGTTCATGCCCTGGCCGTGGAACGGCACCATCGCGTGCGCGGCGTCGCCCAGCAGCACCGCCTTGCCGCCCAGGTGCCAGCGGTCCAGGTGCAAGGTGCCGAGCAGGCCGGGTGGATGCCGCTCCCAGTCGCGGCGCAGGTGCGGAATCAGCGGCAGCGCGTCGGCGAACTCGCGCGCGAACAACGCCTCGGCTTCGGCACCGCTGCGCACCGTGGCGAAACCGGGGTCGCCTTCGTTGGGCAGGAACAGGGTGACGGTGAAGGTGCCTTCGTCATTGGGCAGGGCGATGCACATGTAATTGCCGCGCGGCCAGATATGCAGTGCATTGGCTTCGATGAGGAAATGGCCACCCGCGCCCGGCGGGATTTCCAGCTCCTTGTAGGAATGGCCGAGGAACTCGGTGCGCTCGCCCAGCGGCGACTTCCGGTTCATTGCCGCGCGCAGTGCCGAGCCTGCACCATCGGCGCCGACCAGCGGGGTGTCGAAATGGATGTCGTGCGGGCTGTCGTCGCGGTCGTCGATGAAACGTGCGTAGCCGGCGTCAAAGTCCACCGTGTGCAGGCGGCGATGGAAATGGAAGCGGGCGCCGGCATCTTCGGCCAGTTGCAGCAGGGTGATGTTGAGATCCCTGCGGTGCACCGACCAGATCACCTCGCTGTCGTCACGGCCATAGCGCTGCAACTGCGGTGCATCGCCATCGCGCGGATGCACCATGCGCCCGCGCATCATCACCGTGCGCGCCATCACCGCCTCTTCCACGCCGGCCTGGCGCAGTGCGTTGCGGCCGCGCTCGGCCAGTGCGAGGTTGATCGAGCGGCCGCTTTCGTAGTCGGCGATGCGCGGATCGCCACGGCGTTCGTGAACGGTGACGCGCCAGCCGCGGCGCGAGAGCAGGATGGCGAGCAGGGAGCCGGCCAGGCCGGCGCCGATCAGGGTCAGGTGACGCGGGGGAGAAGCGGTCAAGTCGAGGGTTCCGTGGGGTTCAAAGGCCGGCCCAGGCTTCCACTTCGGTGACGAAGCGGAGGACATCGTGGTGGCGGTTGTACATGGGGGTCGGGGAAATGCGGATCACGTCCGGCTCGCGCCAGTCACCGAGTACGCCCTTCGCTTGCAGGTATTCGAACAAGGCGCGGCCCTGTGCGCGGCCGCCGGCCACGCGCAGCGACAACTGGCAGCCACGGCGTTCCGGTTCGGCAGGAGTGACGATCTGCAGCACGTTGTACAGGCGCGTCAGCACCAAGGCTTCCAGGTGGCCGGTGAGTTGCAGCGATTTGGCGCGCAGCGCCGGCATGCCGGCCTCGTCAAACAACGCCAGCGAGGCGCGCAGCGGCGCCAAGCCCAACACTGGCGGATTGCTCAACTGCCAGCCTTCGGCGCCGGCCTCGGGCACGAACTCCGGCGCCATCTGGAAGCGCGTGGCCTGTTCGTGGCCCCACCAGCCGGCGAAGCGCGGCAGCGAGGCGTCGCGGGCATGGCGCTCGTGCACGAAGCAGCCGGCCACCGCGCCGGGGCCGCCGTTGAGATATTTGTAGTGGCACCACACCGCGAAATCGGGGGCGGTGTCGTGCAGGGCCAACGGCACGTTGCCGACCGAATGGGCGAGGTCGAAACCGACGTTGGCACCCTGTGTGCGCGCCAGCCGGGTGATCGCGTCCAGGTCGAACACCTGCCCGCTGCGGTACTGCACGCCCGGCCACAACACCAGTGCCACGCGCTGGCCGTGTTCGGCGATGGCGCGTTCGATCGCGGCCATCGAGATGGTGCCGTTGACTTCGTCCGGCTGCACCTCGATCAAGTCGGTGGCCGGGTCGAAGCCGTGGAAACGGATCTGCGACTCGACCGCGTGGCGGTCGGTGGGGAAGGCGCCAGCTTCCATCAGGATCGCCGGACGCGCGGCCGTGGGGTGGTAGAAACTGACCATCATCAACTGCAGGTTCACGCTCAGCGTGTTCATCGCCACCACTTCCACCGGCAGCGCGCCGACCACGCGCGCCAGCGAGTCGCGCACCAGCCGGTGGTAGTTCATCCAGTGCGTGGGGCCGGTGAAGTGACCCTCGACTGCGATCCGCGCCCACAGATCCAGCACCTCCTGCACCATCGCCTGCGCGCCGCGTGGCTGCAGGCCGAGCGAGTTGCCGACGAAGTAGGCCTGGTCGTCACCGTCGTGCTGCGGGATCAGGAACTGGTCGCGCAAGTGGCGCAGCGGATCGGCCGCATCGAGCGCGGCGGCGTGGGCCGGGGACAGGAGTTCGTTCATTGCGGCACGGCTGTTGAAAGTGAAACCGCAGTGTAGCGCCGGGGGCAGGGAACCCGGAGTGCGCAAGCGCTGGCGTTCTGCCGTTATCCGTTCCCGGCTTCGGGATGCACCGCCCCGCACTCGGCACACGTGCGGTGTTGCAGCGACGAGTAAAAGCGTTCGAACAGCAGCGGCAAATCGGTCTCGATGTTGCCCAGGTGGAAGAATTCTTCGTACAGCTTGTGGTTGCACTGTTCGCAATGCCAGGCCACGCCATCGAGTTCGTGCGGCAGGCGCTTGCGCTCGACCACCAGGCCGATGCCGCCGGGTGGGCGGCGCGGCGAATGCGGCACCCGTGGCGGCAGCAGGAAAATTTCGCCGGCGCGAATCGGGATGTCGCGCACCACGCCGTCCTCCTGCACCTTGAGCACCATCTCGCCTTCGAGCTGGTAGAACCACTCCGGGCCTTCGTCGTAGTGGAAGTCGGTGCGCGAATTGGGGCCGCCGACCACCATCACGATGAAGTCACCGTTGTCGATCATCCGGTTGCCCACCGGCGGCTTGAGCAGGTGGCGGTGTTGTTCAATCCAGCCCTGCAGATTGATCGGCGAGGCAAGCATGGTCGGCTCCGGCAGGACGGGGATCAGTCGCGGCGGCCGTGGCGCGGCACGAAGGACAAGGCCTGCGCGTAGGCGGGCTGCAATTCTTCCTGGCTGCCGACGTCGATGCCCATTTCGCGCACGCGGCCGTCCTTCAGGCTGTAGACCCAGCCATGCACCATCAGCTTTTGCCCGCGCGCCCAGGCGTCCTGGACGATGGTCGAGCGGCAGGCGTTGGCCACCTGCTCGATCACGTTCAGCTCGCACAGGCGGGCGTGGCGCAGCTCCGGGGCGTCGATGGCGTCGAGAATGGCCGAATGTTTCTGCGCGACGTCACCCACGTGGCGCAACCAGTTGTCGGCCAGGCCGATGCGCACGTCGTTGAGGCTGGCGTGCACGCCACCGCAGCCGTAGTGGCCGACGATCAGGATGTGCTTGACCTTGAGCTGGTCGACCGCGTACTGGATGGCGCTCAGGCAGTTCAGATCGGTATGCACCACCACGTTGGCGACATTGCGGTGCACGAACACCTCGCCGGGTGCCATGCCGATGATCTGGTTGGCCGGCACCCGCGAATCCGAACAGCCGATCCACAGGTATTCGGGGTGCTGCTGCTGGGCCAATTGGTGGAAGAATTCGGGGTCTTCGCGCTCGAGCCGGTCGGCCCAGTCGCTGTTGTTCTGCAGCAGCATGCGGATGTCTTTCATGGTCGCTTGTCCCTGTGGTGGGGTGGGGGATGGCGCGGCACACCCGGTCGCGTCTTCGTGGGAGAGAGCACCGGTTTCAGCCGGTGCTCCGGTGCCGGCGCATCCATTGCGCCAGTTCGTGGGAAGCAGGATCCGGCCGCTGTTCCAGCGCAGTGATCACGGCCTCCCGGTTGGCGTCGGGGTGGTTCTGGCTCAGTTTCAGCTTGACCTGGGCCTGCTCAACCCGGAAGCGGAAACCGACAATGCCGCGCAGTTGGCGACGCTGGTCGTCGCGCTCCGGCTCGAAGCGCCAGTGCTGGCCGACGCTGGCCTCGAAGCGGTCACTGAGCGCGGCGACCAGCGTCGCCAGTGCATCCTCGTCGTCGAACGGCTGCAAGTGGCCACGCAGCTCGGCGCTGGCGTAGTTCCAGGTCGGTACGCGTGCGGCTGCTTCCTTGTCCGGATACCAACTTGCGGACACGTAGCCATGCGGGCCATCGACCAGAACTTTCGCGATGCCGGCATGCCGGGCCTGCGGATTGGCCCGGGCCCAGTGCCCCTGCAGCTCGATGTGCTCGCCATCGCGCCGGTACAGCACCGGCAGGCGGGTCAGTTCCGGCAGGCCATCGGTGCCGGTGGTCAGCAGGGTGACGAACGGGTCGCGTGCCAGCAGGCGGTCCAGCCAGGCCAGGTCATGCTCGACGAAGGCGCGCGGGGTGAGCATCGACCGTCAGGCGTGCCCGCCCAGCGACTGCACCATGCGCCCGCGCAATTCCGCGTCGTTGGTGGCGTGGGGTGGCTGCACTTCGTGCAGCGAGAAGCCGCGCATCAGTGCGTCCTCCTCGTCCAGGCCTGCGAAGGCGACGAACTCGGCATCGAACAATTGCGCGCGCGCCGTGTCCTCGCTGTCGTAGCTCAGGGTGTTGCCATCGCTGTCGAGTACCTCAGCCGTACCGGCCGGGCGCACGCGCAAACGGGCCCAGATCAGGGTGGTACCGAGGCTGGCCAGCCACCACTGGTCGGTGTGGGTATCGGAATCGTTCATTTGATTGCCTGCGAGAGAATCCACAGCAGCAGGGCCATGCCCAGCCCGCCGAGCATCACCAGCAGCGCGATGCGTGCCGGAGCGGCAAGACCGGTCAGCGAGCGGTCGGCGGCGGCCTTGAAACCACCGGTTACCAACCAGCGCAGGCTGCCGGGCTTGAGGAAGGCGCCTTCGCCGAATTCGTCGGCCAGCACCGGGTGGCGGTCGCGGACATGGATCAGCGTCAGTGGCCAGAAGATCATGAATGCGCTGAAGCCGGCGATGGCGACACCGATGAAGCACAAGGCGAAGAACAGCGTCATGGCAGGGGTGAGTGAAGCGGAGTGGTGAGTGGGAAACAGCCAGGGCTGCTCACCGCTTCAGGGTTTGCCTTTCTCTCGCTTCTCACTTCTGGCTCCTCACTTCTGCTCCTCAGAATTCCGCCGAACCCGGTGCACGCGGGTAGGGGATGGCGTCGCGGATATTGCTCAGCCCGCAGACATAGACCACCAATCGTTCGAAACCGAGGCCGAAACCGGCATGCGGCACCGACCCGTAGCGACGGAAATCGCGGTACCACTGGTAATGCTCCGGGTCGAGGCCGAACTGCGCCATGCGCGCGTCGAGCACGTCCAGCCGCTCTTCACGCTGGCTGCCGCCGATGATTTCGCCGATGCCCGGGGCCAGCACGTCCATCGCCGCAACGGTCTTGCCGTCGTCGTTCAGGCGCATGTAGAACGCCTTGAAGTGCTCGGGGTAGTTGGTCACCACCACCGGGCGGCCGACGTGTTCTTCGGTCAACCAGCGTTCGTGTTCGGTCTGCAGATCCAGGCCCCATTCGACCGGGTAGTCGAACTTCCTGCCGGACTTCTGCAGCAGGTTGATCGCATCGGAATACTCGATGCGCTCGAACGGTGCGTTGACGAAGGCTTCCAGGCGGGTGATGGCGTCCTTCTGCACGCGCTCGGCGATGAAGGCCATGTCGTCGCCGCGCTCATCGAGCACCGCGCGGAACAGGTACTTGAGGAATTCCTCGGCCACGCGCGCATCTTCGGCGAGGTCGGCGAAGGCGATTTCCGGCTCCACCATCCAGAATTCGGCCAGGTGGCGGGTGGTGTTGCTGTTCTCGGCGCGGAAGGTGGGGCCGAAGGTGTAGACCTTGCTCAGCGCAAGGCAGTAGGCCTCGACGTTGAGCTGGCCGGACACGGTCAGGAAGGTTTCCTTGCCGAAGAAGTCGCGGCTGAAATCGATCTCGCCGTTACCGGTGCGCGGCAGGTTGGCCATGTCCAGCGTGGAGACGCGGAACATCTGCCCGGCGCCCTCGGCATCGGAGGTGGTGATGATCGGCGTGCTGATCCAGTAGTAGCCGTTTTCGTGGAAATAGCGGTGCACCGCCTTGGCCAGACAGTCGCGGATGCGGGTGACCGCGCCGAACAGGTTGGTGCGCGGGCGCAGGTGCGCCACTTCGCGCAGGAACTCCGGCGACATCGGCTTGGGCTGGATCGGGTAGGTCAGCGGGTCCTCGACCCAACCGACGATTTCCAGGCTCTCACCCTGGATTTCCAGACCCTGGCCCTTGCCCTGCGATTTGACCAGCTTGCCGCTGGCGATGACCGAGCAGCCGGGAGTCAGGCGCTTGATGTCGTCGAAATTGGCCAGTGCATCGGTGGCCACGACCTGGATCGGAGCAAAGCCGGAGCCGTCGCCGACGTTGACGAAAGCCAGCCCGGCCGAGCCGCGCACCGTGCGCACCCACCCGCGGACCGTGACTTCTCCGCCTTCCGGGATCTTCCCGGCCAGGGCATGTGCAACGCTAACCACCGTCATGACTTGAACCCTCTGCTGACCGACTCGATCTGTGAGGCAGGATTCTAGCGGTTGCATGGCCGGGCAGGCGAGGTGTTTTCCGCCCGTTGGGCTTGTGACCGCCGGCATTTCCTATAATCGCCCCGCATCTCTTCAGTTGGAGTCGTTTGCTCATGGCCGTCCGCCTGACCCCCGTCGCCTTCACCCGTGTACAGCGTTTCATCGAACAGACGCCGGGTGCACTGGGCCTGCGTTTCGGCGTGGCCCGCACCGGTTGCTCCGGTTGGGGGCACGTCACCGACCTGGCGCGCGAACAGCGCGAGGGCGACACCGTGTTCGAGCAGGACGGCGTGCGCATCTACGTCGATGCCGGCAGCCTGCCGCTGGTGGATGGCACCGAAATCGACTTCGGCAAGCAGGGGCTGAGCGAGGCATTCACCTTCAGCAACCCGAACGCCTCGGCCGAGTGCGGGTGCGGCGAGAGCTTCACCACCGACGAAGCTCACCGCTGAGCCCAAGGGCGCGCCCGGCGTTGCCGCAGCATGAGAACTTGCCTGAAACCAGTTTCAAGGGGATAATTGCCGGCTTCCTGCGCTCCGGCGCGGGAATCCTTGCCCCACCGCAATCCACGGCGGGGGGCTGTCCGGCCCGCACGGGCCACATCCGAAAGGTAGAAAAGCATGAGTCGTCATTACGAAATCGTGTTCCTGGTCCACCCCGACCAGAGCGAACAGGTCCCGGCCATGATCGAGCGCTACAAGGCGCTGGTCGAGAACGGCAACGGCACCATCCACCGTCTGGAAGACTGGGGCCGCCGCCAGTTGGCCTACCCGATCCAGAATCTGGTCAAGGCCCACTATGTTCTGATGAACATCGAAGCCGACCAGTCGGTGCTGAACGAGCTGACCGAAAGCTTCCGCTTCAACGACGCCGTGTTGCGCAACCTGGTCATGAAGCGTGACGAGGCCGACACCGAGCAGTCGCTGATCATGAAGAGCAAGGACGAGAAGGGCGACAAGCCCGAGCGTGGCGAGCGCCGTCGTCGCGACGACGAAGAGGGTGCCACTTCCTCCACCAATGACGAAGCCGGCGAAGAAGCCGCTTCCGCCGAATAAGGAGCACACCCATGTCCAAGTTCTTCCGTCGCCGCAAGTTCTGCAAGTTCACCGCCGAAGGCGTGAAAGAGATCGACTACAAGGATCTCAACACCCTGCGCCAGTACCTGACCGAGAACGGCAAGATCGTGCCGAGCCGCGTCACCGGTACCAAGTCCAAGTACCAGCGCCAGTTGGCCACGGCGGTCAAGCGCGCCCGTTTCCTGGCGCTGATCCCGTACACGGACAACCACGACGTCTAAGAAACAGAAGTGAGTGGCGGCGCATGCGCCGCAGCAGTGAGGAACGAGAGGTGCTTTCTCTCGCTTCTCACTTCTCTTCACTCACTCCTCGCCTTCCCCGTCCATTCGGACAGCAAGCGTTGCGGGGCCGAGTGTCTCGCTAACGAATAACGGAGCACCACCATGAAACTGATTCTCCTGCAGAAAGTGACCAACCTCGGCAACCTGGGCGACCTGGTTGACGTCAAGCCGGGCTATGGCCGCAACTTCCTCGTGCCGCAGGGCAAGGCCGTGCCGGCCACCGAGGCCAACGTTGCTTCCTTCGAAGCCAAGCGCGCCGAGTACGAAGCCAAAGCCCAGGCGACCCACGGCGAGGCCGAAGCCCGCGCCGCCAAGTTTGCCGACGCCAGCGTCACCATCGGTGCCCACGCTTCGGCCGAAGGCAAGCTGTACGGTTCGGTCGGCCCGCGCGATATTGCCGAGGCCTTCACCGCCGCCGGCCTGCCGCTGGAAAAGAGCGAAGTCATCCTCGGCGAAGGCGCGTTCCGTGCCGTCGGCGAGTACGACGTCGTCATCAAGCTGCACGCCGACGTGGAAGCCACCGTCAAGGTCATCGTCGAAGCCGACGCCTGATCATCGCGGAAACACGTTGCACCGGAACGGGCGCCGCAAGGCGCCCGTTCTTTTTCCGCTTCCGGTAAGCGGGTCGGGTTTACACCCCCAACGCACGGGATATGGAGGTGCCAATGTCGGGGATGTAACCGAGAATCTACGCCCTCACCCCAACCCCTCGCCCCGCAGGAAGAGGGGCTTATACTCCCGGCGGGCTGTTTTTCCAAAGCTCTCACTCCCCGGAAAACCCACGGTGCCGCCCGACCGGCCCGGCACTGGAACCCTGCTGCCTCATGCGCCTATCCACGATCAAACTTTCCGGTTTCAAGTCCTTCGTCGATCCCACGACCCTGCACCTGCCGACCAACATGACCGGCGTGGTCGGCCCCAACGGCTGCGGCAAGTCCAACATCATCGACGCGGTGCGCTGGGTGATGGGCGAGAGTTCGGCCAGCCGCCTGCGTGGCGATTCGCTGACCGACGTGATCTTTTCCGGTTCGGCCGGGCGCAAACCGGTGTCGCAGGCCACGGTCGAGCTGATCTTCGACAACTCCGACCACACCATTGCCGGCGAGTACGCCTCGTTCAACGAAATCTCGGTCAAGCGCCTGGTCAGCCGCGACGGCAGCAGCAACTACTACCTCAACGGCACCAAGTGCCGGCGCCGCGACATCACCGACCTGTTCCTCGGCACCGGCCTCGGCCCGCGCAGCTACTCGATCATCGAGCAGGGCATGATCAGCCAGATCATCGAGGCCCGGCCCGAGGACTTGCGGGTCTATCTGGAAGAAGCCGCCGGTATTTCCAAGTACAAGGAGCGGCGCAAGGAAACCGAGACCCGCATCCGCCATACCCGTGAGAACCTCGACCGCCTCAATGACTTGCGCGAGGAAATCGGCAAGCAGCTCGAACACCTGCGCCGGCAGGCCAAGCAGGCCGAGCAGTACCAGACCCTGCAGGAAGAACGCCGGGTCAAGGACGCCGAGTGGAAGGCGCTGGAATACCGCAACCTGGATGGCCGTTTGGGCGGCCTGCGCGAAGCCCTGTCGCGCGAGGAAACCAAGCTCCAGCAACTGATCGCCGAGCAGCGCGATGCCGAGAGCCGCATCGAGACCGGCCGCCTGCGCCGCGAGGAGGCAGCCGAAACCCTGGCCCGCGCGCAGGCCGACGTCTACCAGGTCGGCAGCACGTTGGCGCGGCTGGAACAGCAGATCCAGCACCAGCGCGAGATGGCGCAGCGCCTGCACAAGGCGCGCGACGAAACCCGGCAGGCGCTGGCCGAACTGGGCCAGCACATCGGCAGCGACGAGGCGCGGCTGGTGGTGCTGCGCGAGGCGGTGGCCGACGCCGAGCCGCAATTGGAGCAATTGCAGGAAGAAAACGAATTCCGCCAGGAAGGCCTGCGCGAAGCCGAAACCGCGTTGCACGATTGGCAGCAGCGCTGGGAAACACATAACCGCAACGCTTCGGAGGCCACCCGCTCCGGTGAGGTGGAACGCACCCGCGTCGATTACCTCGACCGCCAGATACTGGAAGCCGACCGTCGCCGCGAAACGCTGACGACGGAACGCGCCGGGCTGGATGTGGACGCGCTGGCCGAGGCATTCGAGCAATTGCAGTTGCAGCACGAGGCGCAGACCGCGGCGCTGGACGAACTCAACGAGCAGGTCGAGCAGCGCAAGGAAGCCGCCGCCGGCTTGCAGGAGCGGCAACGCGCCAGTCAGAGCGAACTGGCCGAAGTACGCAAGCAGGCGCAAGCCGCGCGCGGCCGGCTGTCGTCGCTGGAAACCTTGCAGCAGGCAGCGCTTGGCCAGGAGCAGGGCGCAGCGGTGGCATGGCTGAAGGCACGCGGGCTAGATTCGGCCGTGCGCGTGGGCGAGCGCATCAGCGTCGAAAGCGGCTGGGAAAACGCGGTGGAAAGCGCGCTCGGCCAGTTGATCGAGGGCGTGCTGGTTGATGCGCCGGAAACTCTGGTCGATGCACTGGGCGAACTCGGCGAAGGCCGTATCGCGCTGGTGTCCGGCGCCGAGGGCGACGCCGATTTCGCGCCGACCTCGCTGGCTGCGCGGGTGCAGGGCCCGCTGGCCATCCGCCGCCTGCTGGCGCGCCTGCATGGTGCCGAGGATCTGCCCGCCGCGCGCGCACTACAACGTACGCTGGGCGAGAACGATTCGGTCATCACCCGTGGCGGCGAGCGCCTTGGCGAAGGCTGGGTGCGGGTATCACGCTCGGGCGCGGCCAAGCAGGGCGCGCTGCTGCGCGAGCGCGAGATCGTCACCCTGCGCGAGCAGATCGAAAGCCTGCATGAGCGCGAAGGCGAACTGGAACGCCAGCTCGGCGGTTTCCGCGAACAACTGCTGGCCGCCGAACAACAACGCGAGGAAGCACAGCGCACGCTGTACCTGGCCCATCGCGGCGTGTCGGAACTGGCCGGGCAGTTGCAAAGCCAGCGCGGCAAGCTGGAATCGGCACGCGCGCGCATCGACCGCATCGAAGGCGAGATGTCGCAGGTGCTGGAAACGCTGGACAACAGCCGCGAGCAAGCCGGCGAGGCGCGGGTGCGGCTGGAAGATGCCGTCTCCAGCATGGGCGACCTGGAAACCACCCGACAGGCATTGGAGGGCGAGCGCCGCCAGCTCACCGAGGCGCGCGACCTCGCCCGTGATGCCGCGCGCAACGTGCGCGACAGCATGCACGCGCTGGCGCTGACCCTGGAGTCGCAGCGCACCCAGCTCGCCTCACTGGCGCAATCGCTGGAGCGCATGAGCACCCAGCGCGGGCAACTGGATTCACGGCTGGGCGAACTTCATACGCAACTCGACCAGGGCGACACCCCGGTGCACTCGCTGGAAGCCGAGCACCAGAACGCATTGGGCGAGCGCGTGCGCGTGGAGCGGGTACTGGGCGAAGCGCGCACGCAACTGGACGGCATCGACGCCGAGCTGCGCGGGCTGGAACAGACCCGCCACCAGCGCGACGAACAGGCGCTGGCGCAGCGCGAGCGCATTTCCCAGCGCAAGCTCGACCAGCAGGCACTCGTCCTCAGCGCCGAACAGTTGCAGCAGGCGGTGGAGAAGGCCGGCTTCGTGCTGGAAGACGTGGTCAACACGCTGCCCGACGAGGCCCGCATCGGCGAGTGGGAACAGGCGGTGCAGCAGATCGACGCGCGCATGCGCCGGCTGGAGCCGGTCAACCTGGCCGCCATCCATGAATACGGCGAGGCCTCGCAGCGCTCGGAATACCTCGAATCGCAGCACGTGGACCTGATCACCGCGCTGGAAACGCTGGAAGAAGCCATCCGCAAGATCGATCGCGAGACCCGCGGCCGCTTCAAGGACACCTTCGACCGCGTCAACGCCGGCGTGCAGGCGCTGTATCCGCGGCTGTTCGGCGGCGGCCACGCCTATCTGGAACTGACCGGCGAGGACCTGCTCGACACCGGCGTGACCATCATGGCGCGGCCGCCGGGCAAGCGCGTGTCCAGCATTTCGCTGCTGTCCGGCGGCGAGAAGGCGATGACCGCGGTGGCGCTGGTGTTCGCCATTTTCCAGCTCAACCCGGCGCCGTTCTGCCTGCTCGACGAGGTGGACGCACCGCTGGACGAGGCCAACGTCGGCCGCCTGGCCAACATGGTCAAGGAGATGAGCGAGAAGGTGCAGTTCCTGTTCGTCAGCCACAACAAGGCGACGATGGAGGCCGCCCACCAGCTCTCCGGCGTGACCATGCGCGAGCCGGGCGTCAGCCGCCTGGTCAGCGTGGACCTGGAAGAAGCCGCACGTTTGGCGGGCGCGGCGTGACGTGCCATTCTTTGCCGACCTGAACACGTTCACCGGAGACACCCCCGCATGTCCGACATGGCTCTGTTGCGCATCGGCATCCTGGCTGCCGGGCTGCTGCTGATCGCAGCGATCTTCCTGTTCGGCCGGCCGAAGAAGCCGGCGCAGGGCAAGCGCCGCGAGCCTGTTGAAAGCGAGCGGACCCGCCGCGAACCGCTGTTCAACGGCGATGGTGGCGGCGCACCCGCCGAAGACGGAACCGATGCAGGTATTGCCGGAGACGTGACCCAGCCCGAATTGGGCCTGCCGGAAGTGGAGCCGTCCGAAGGCAGCGAGCTGGGCAAGCGCGCCAACCAGGATTTCGACAAGATCGTCTCGCTGTACGTGGCCGCGCGCAGTCAGCAGGTACTACGTGGCGAAGACATCGTGGTCGCCGCGGAGAAGACCGGGCTGGTGTTCGGCTACATGAACGTGTTCCACCGGCTGCTCGAAGGCCATCCCGAGCGCGGACCGGTGTTCAGCATGGCCAGCATCATGAAGCCGGGCAGCTTCGACATGGCCCACATCCGCGAGATGGAAACCCCGGCCATCGCCTTCTTCCTGACCCTGCCGGCGCCGCTGACCGCGCTCGACGCCTGGGAGAAGATGCTGCCCACCGTGCAGCGCATGGCCGAGCTGCTCGACGGCGTGGTGCTGGACGACAGCCGCAATGCGCTGGGCCGCCAGCGCATCGCCCATATCCGTGACGAACTGCGCGCCTATGACCGCCAGCACCAGGCGCCGCCGCTGAGCAAGCCGCCGCGCTGGTAGATCCGTGGGGTGGGGCAATCCCGCCTTGGTGGCAGGTCGGGGCTACGGCCCCGACGGTTCGTTGCGGCAGATGTCATGCGTCGGGGGCATAGCCCCGACCTACGTTGGCGACGAGTCCTGTAGCAGCGCACCTTGGTGCGCGATGGGGCATTACCGGTAGAACCCCATCGTGCACCAAGGTGCGCTCCTACGGCATGGATATGTTCCATGAGTGGATCACGCCGCACACGGTTAAAATCGGCGCATGACTTCCGACGCCACCGCCCGCCAGCGCATCAGCGAGCTCCGCCAGCAGTTGTCCACGGCCTCGCGTGCCTATCACGAGCACGACGAGCTGCTGATTCCCGATGCCGAGTACGACCGCCTGATGCGCGAGCTGGAGGCGCTGGAAGCGGCGCATCCGCAGCTGGACAGCGTGGATTCGCCCAGTCATCAGGTCGGCGGCAGGCCGTCTTCGCGCTTCGCCGAAGTGGTGCACGCGGTGCCGATGCTGTCGCTGGGCAATGCCTTCACCGAAGAGGAGGTGCGCGATTTCGTGCGCCGCATCGACGAGCGTCTTGGCCGGCCAAAGCTGCTGTTCTCCGCCGAGCCCAAGCTCGACGGGCTGGCGATCAGCCTGCGCTACGAGGATGGCGTGTTCGTGCAGGGCGCGACCCGCGGTGACGGCAGCACCGGCGAGGACGTCAGCGCCAACCTGCGCCAGATCAGGGTGATCCCCGAGCGGCTCGATGGCGAAGGCTGGCCGGCGGTGCTGGAAGTGCGCGGCGAGGTCTACATGCCGCGCGCCGACTTCGAGAAATACAACGAGCAGGCGCGCCTGCACGGCGGCAAGGTGCTGGCCAACCCGCGCAACGGCGCGGCCGGCTCGCTGCGCCAGCTCGACCCGAAGGTCAGCGCGCAGCGGCCGTTGAGCTTCTATGCCTACGGCACCGGCGAGGTCGGCGGCGGCGAGCTGCCGGCCACGCATTCGGCCACGCTGGCGCAGCTGGACCGCTGGGGCTTCCCGGTGAGCGACCTGTGCCGGGTGGTCGAAGGCGCCGATGGCCTGCTGGATTATTACCGCGACATCGGCGCGCGCCGCGATGGCCTGCCGTTCGATATCGACGGGGTGGTCTACAAGCTGGACGACCGCGACGGCCAGCAGGCGATGGGCTTCGTCGCGCGGGCGCCACGCTGGGCCATCGCCCACAAGTTCCCGGCGCAGGAACAGACCACCACGGTCGAGGCCATCGAAATCCAGATCGGCCGCACCGGCGCGGCCACGCCGGTGGCGCGACTGCAGCCGGTGCAGGTGGCCGGCGTGACCGTCACCAACGCCACCCTGCACAACGCCGACCAGATCGCGCGGCTGGACGTGCGCGTGGGCGATGCAGTGATCGTGCGCCGTGCCGGCGACGTGATTCCCGAAGTGGTCAGCGTGATTGCCGAACACCGCCCCGAGGGCACGCAACCTTGGGCGATGCCGGCGTACTGCCCGGTGTGCGGCGCGGAGATCGTGCGCGAGGAGGGTGCGGCGGCGTGGCGCTGCTCGGGCGAGTTGAGCTGCCCGGCACAGCGCAAGGAGAGCATCGCCCACTTCGCCTCGCGGCGGGCGATGGACATCGACGGGCTGGGCGATCGCTACATCGAGACCCTGGTCGATGCCGGCATCGTCCGCGGTGTGGCCGACCTGTACCGGCTCAGCCGCGACCAGTTGCTGCATCTGAAATTGGTACTTGACGCCGCCGAACCTTCTGCGCTGGCCAGCGCGCTGGCGCCGCACCTGCCGGCCGCAGGCAGTGGCGAATGGCTCAACGCCGTGCTCAAGCTCGATGGCAACGATGCCGGCTGGCGCGCACAGGCGATGGCACTGCCGGCGCACTTCGAATGGAACACCAGGAAGATCGCGACCAAATGGGCCGACAACCTGATCGCCGCCATCAATGCCAGCCGCAACGCCACGCTGGAACGGCTGCTGTTCGCGCTGGGCATCGAGCATGTCGGCGAAAGCACCGCCAAGGCACTGGCGCAATGGTTCGGCGATTTCGAACTGATCCGGCACCTGCCGTGGCCGCTGTTCAAGCGCGTGCCCGACATCGGCGGCGAGGTGGCGCGCTCGCTCGGCCATTTCTTCGAGCAGGAAGGCAACCAGCAGGCCCTCGACGCGTTGTTGAAGGTCGGGCAGGTGCGCATCCGCGACAGCCACCTGCCATCGGCGAGGCTGCGCGACGGGCTGGACCTGGCGCAGTTGCTGGTCGAGGCCGAGATCCCCGGCATCACCCGCCTGCGCGCCGAGAAGCTGGTGGCGGCGATGCCGTCGGCGCAGCAGATATGCGATGCCGGGCCGGAACATTTCGTCGCCGCCGGCCTGCCCGAGGACACCGCGCGCGGGTTGGCGCAGTGGCTGGAGGGCGACAACCACGGCCCGTTGCTGCTCAAGGGCGAGGAAAGGATGCGGGAACTGCTGCACTTGGCACCGGAACTTGCCGCGCAAGCAGCCGGGCCGCTGGACGGCAAGACCGTGGTACTGACTGGCACGTTGCTGCAGTTGACCCGCGACGCCGCCAAGGCGCGGCTGGAGGCGCTGGGTGCCAAGGTCGCCGGCAGCGTGTCGAAGAAGACCGCCTTCGTCGTGGCCGGCAGCGAAGCCGGCTCCAAGCTCGACAAGGCCGTTGAACTGGGCGTGGAGGTGTGGGACGAAGAACGCCTGCTCGCCTTCCTTGCCGAACATGGACAACAGCCATGAACCTGCGTTTCCGCCTCGCCACGCCCGCGGATTTCCCGCGCATCATCGCCATGCTGCGCGCGTTCTACGACGAAGACCACATCGCCTTTGATCCGGCGCTGGTCGAACCCGGCTTGCGCCAGTTGCTGGCCGAACCCGCCTGCGGCGCGGTGCTGCTTTTGCAAGGCGACGACGTGGCCGAGGCCGGCTACATCACCCTGGGCTGGTGCTTCAGCGTGGAGCAGGGCGGCCGCTTCGTGCTGCTGGACGAGCTGTACCTGGCGCCGGCCGCGCGCGGCCGCGGCTGGGGCCGGCAGGCACTGGCGCTGGCGCGCGACTGGGCGATCGTCGAGGGCGCCAGCGTGATGCGGCTGGAAGTGAACCACCACAATGCGCGGGCCAGGGCGCTGTACCTGTCAGAGGGCTATCGCGACGACGCGCGCGACATCCTCACCCTGCCGCTGGCCGCCGTGCCGAAGGGGCTGCACCCATGAAAAAACAGCAGGACATCTGTTTTTCACGGCGAAGCCGCCCGAAGGGTGGCGCACGGCTGGTTTTTGCTCCTGCAAAACCGGCATTTCCGCCATCCATGACGGTCAGGTGCGCGCCATGATCGAGGCCCTGCGCCAGCGCGCGCGGCTGAATGCGCTGATCCGCGACTTCTTCGCCCGCCGCGACGTGCTGGAAGTGGAAACGCCGATCATGTCGGCCGCCGGCAACACCGAGCCGAACATCGACAGCTTCCAGACCCGTTTCAGCGGCCACGTCGATGCCGGCTCGCCAGTGCGCTGGCTGCGTACATCGCCCGAGTACCCGCTCAAACGCCTGCTCGCCGCCGGCGTCGGCGACTGCTACGAGCTGGGCCGGGTGTTCCGCAACGGCGAGGCAGGCGGCCGCCACAACCCCGAGTTCACCATGCTGGAGTGGTACCGGGTCGGCTGGGACCACCATCGTCTGATCGGTGAAACCGTCGAGCTGGTGCGCGCGGCATTGGCGATGGCCGGGCGCGAGGCGTCAGTGCAGGTGCTGACCTACCGCGAACTGTTCATCGACAGCGTGGGCGTGGACCCGTTTGCCGCCGACGAAGCGCAACTGCGCGCGCCGTTGGCCGACGTCGGCATCGATCCAGCCGGCCTGACCCGCGACGATTGGCTGGACCTGCTGATGACCCACCGCATCCAGCCGCACTTTCAGGGCGATCGCATCACCGTGATCCACGACTGGCCGGCCACGCAGGCGGCGCTGGCGAAGGTACGGCCGGGCGAACCGCCGCTGGCCGAGCGCTTCGAGCTGTACCTCGGCGCGGTGGAGCTGGCCAACGGCTACCACGAGCTGGACGATGCCGACGAACAGCGCCGGCGCTTCCAGCGCGACCTCGCCGTGCGCACTTCGCGCGGCGACGTGCTGCCGCCGCTGGACGAACCACTGCTGGCCGCATTGCCGGCATTGCCGCAGTGCGCCGGCGTGGCGCTGGGCGTGGACCGGTTGCTGATGGCGCTGGCCGGCACCGGCCGCATCGCCGACGTGCTGGCCTTCGACTTCGCCCGTGCCTGAACCGGCAGGCGGCCGCACCGGCTTGCCATGCCATCGGCATTGATGCTCTGATCGTTCCCGCAGGCGCGTCCATGCCGCCTGCGATGTTCGTCATGGTTGCCGGGGTGTGGCTTCGGATGAAACGTGTTTGTGGCCTGCTGCTGTCGCTGGCGCCCGTGCTGACGTGGGCGCAACGCGAGACTCCCGACGCCGGGACGCAGGTGGTGCGCTGCGAATCCGACGGCGCCCTGGAACATTGCCCGATGGACGTCTCGCGCGGCGTGCAACTGGTCCGGCAGGTTTCCGAGGCGCCCTGCATCCGCGAAACCAACTGGGGCGCGGAGGACGGCGGCGTCTGGGTCAGCCGCGGCTGCCGCGCGGAGTTCTCCGCTGCGGTGGTGTCCAGCGGGCGGCAGGTGCGGCGCGTCGTCCGCTGCGAGTCCAAGGGGCGCGTGGTCAATTGCCCGGTGCTGCTGCGCGGTGCGCCGGTGCGCCTGCTGCGCCAGCAATCGCTGCTGCCGTGCAGGGAAGGGCACACCTGGGGCTATGGCCGCAACGAGATCTGGGTGAGCCGTGGCTGCCAGGGGCAGTTCGAGGTCGGCGCCGAGGACGGCTCCGGCTTCGTGGACATCCCGCGCCAGGTCACCTGCGGATCGAAGAGCGAAATGCGCCGGGAATGCGGGGTGACCATCGAACGCAGGGCCACCCTGGTCAAGCAATTGTCGAACGCCCCCTGCGAGGAAGGCCGCAGTTGGGGCTGGAGCCGCAACGGTATCTGGGTGGACAAGGGCTGCCGCGCCGAGTTTTCCGCCGACTGAGGCAGTGCCGGTTGCCGCAGCAATATCGAGAGTGCGAGCTTGCCGGCGCGTCCTCCGCACTACAATGACGCGATGAACGACATCGCCATCGATTACGCCCGCTACGACCACATCCGCCCGATCCGCTGGACCGGTGAGGCACTGGAACTGCTGGACCAGCGCAAGCTCCCGTTCGTCGTCGAGCACGTGGCCTGCCACGACAGCGATGCGGTAGCCGCGGCCATTCATTCGCTGGCCGTGCGCGGTGCACCGGCCATCGGTATCGCCGCGGCCTGGGGCGTGGTGCTGGCCACGCGCGATGTCCAGGCCGCCGATGGTGCGCAGGCATTGCAGGCGCTGGAACCGGCAATGGCGCGGCTCAACGCTGCCCGGCCGACCGCCGTCAACCTGGCCTGGGCACTGGCGCGTATGCGCCGCGTGCTGGCCGGGGCAGGACAGGACTGGAAGCAGGTACTGGCGCGGGAAGCGCAGGCCATCGCCGACGAAGACCTGGCCGCCAACCGCCACATGGGCGTGCTGGGGGCCGGCCTGATCGCGCCGGGCAGCGGCGTGCTGACCCATTGCAACACCGGCTCGCTGGCCACTGCGGGCTTCGGCACCGCGCTGGGCGTGATTCGCGCCGGCATGGCGCAGGGGCGCATCGCGCGCGTGTTCGCCGGTGAAACCCGGCCGTGGCTGCAAGGCGCGCGGCTGACCGTGTGGGAACTGCAACAAGACGGCATCGACGCCACCCTGGTCGCCGACTCCGCCGCCTCGCACCTGATGAAGACCGGCGCGGTGCAGTGGGTGATCGTCGGTGCCGACCGCATCTGCGCCAACGGCGATACCGCCAACAAGATCGGCACCTACCAGTTGGCCATCGCCGCGCGCCATCACGGCGTCAAATTGATGGTGGTGGCGCCGTCCTCGACCGTGGACATGGGCACCGCACATGGCGATGAAATCGAGATCGAACAGCGCGACGCCGGCGAGTTGTTCGGCGTCGGCGGCGTGCGTACCGTGGCTGAGGGCATCGCCGCCTGGAACCCGGTGTTCGACGTGACCCCCGGTGAATTGATCGACGCCATCGTGACCGAGAAGGGCGTGATCCAGAACCCGGACCGGGACGCGATGCAGACCGCGTTCGGCGGCTGAAACCGGGTGGGGCGGGGCAGTGCCGCCAACATCGTTTTCCACCGCTACGCAGGCTACCGGGTGCGGCCGCTAAATCCTTGATTCATGCAGGCAAAACCCCTGAAAATACAGGCATCAAAGCCGCCGTTGTGATAGAATCCGTCGCTTGAATCGAGCATCGGCGCAGTGCCCCTCCGGGGCTTCCGCGCGCCGGGCCGGACCGCTACCAGAAGACGGAATCCGAATGGCAGAAACCGCCAAGGAAATCATCCAGGTCAACCTGGAAGACGAGATGCGCAAGAGCTACCTCGATTACGCCATGAGCGTGATCGTGGGCCGCGCACTCCCCGATGCACGCGATGGCCTCAAGCCGGTCCATCGCCGCGTGCTCTTTGCAATGCAGGAGCTCGGCGCGCACGCCAACAAGCCGTACTACAAGTCGGCGCGCATCGTCGGCGACGTCATCGGCAAATACCACCCGCACGGCGACAGCGCGGTCTACGACACGCTGGTACGCATGGCGCAGCCGTTCTCGCTGCGCTACATGCAGATCGACGGCCAGGGCAACTTCGGCTCGGTCGACGGCGACAGCCCGGCGGCGATGCGTTACACCGAGTCGCGCCTGTCACGGATCAGCCACGAGATGCTGGCCGACATCGACAAGGAAACCGTCGACTTCCAGCCCAACTACGACGAGAAGGAACACGAGCCGACGGTTCTGCCGACGCGCTTCCCGAACCTGCTGGTCAACGGCTCGGCCGGCATCGCGGTGGGCATGGCCACCAACATCCCGCCGCACAACCTCACCGAATCCATCAATGCCTGCATCGCGCTGATCGAAAACCCCTCGATCGACGTCGACGGACTGATGGAGTACATCCCCGGCCCGGATTTCCCCACCGCCGGCATCATCAACGGCACCGCCGGCATCATCAACGGCTATCGCACCGGCCGCGGCCGCGTGCGCATCCGCGCCAAGGCCGACATCGAAGTGGCCGACAACGGCCGCGAATCAATCATCGTCACCGAGATTCCCTACCAGGTGAACAAGGCGCGGTTGATCGAGAAGATCGCCGAGCTGGTCAAGGAAAAGAAGCTCGAAGGCATCAGCGAGCTGCGCGACGAGTCCGACAAGGACGGCATGCGCATCTACATCGAGATCAAGCGCGGCGAGTCGGCCGAGGTCGTGCTCAACAACCTCTACCAGCAGACCCAGATGGAGTCGGTGTTCGGCATCAACATGGTGGCGCTGGTCGATGGCCGCCCGCAGTTGATGAACCTCAAGCAGATGCTGGAGGCGTTCGTCCGCCACCGCCGCGAGGTCGTCACCCGTCGCACCATTTTCGAACTGCGCAAGGCGCGCGCACGCGCGCACGTGCTGGAAGGCCTGACTGTTGCGCTGGCCAATATCGACGAGATGATCGAGCTGATCAAGACCTCGTCCAACCCTGCCGAGGCCAAGGAGCGCATGCTCGCCAAGGTGTGGGAACCGGGCTTGGTCGGCGCGCTGCTGGGCGCCGCCGGCGCCGAAGCGTCGCGCCCGGAGGACCTGCCCAAGGGGATTGGCCTTGTCGAGGGCAACTACCAGTTGTCCGATGTGCAGGCCACGCAGATCCTGGAAATGCGCCTGCACCGCCTCACCGGACTGGAGCAGGACAAGCTCACCGAGGAATACAGGCAACTGCTGGAAGTCATCGCCGGGCTGATCCGCATCCTGGAAAACCCGGACGTGCTGCTGCAGGTGATCCGCGAGGAACTGGAAAGCGTGCGCGCCGAGTATGGCGACGAGCGCCGCACCGAGATCCGCCACAGCGAGGAGGACCTCGACATCCTCGACCTGATTGCGCCGGAGGACGTGGTGGTGACGCTGTCGCGCGCCGGTTACGTCAAGCGCCAGCCGGTATCGGCCTACCGCGCGCAGAAGCGCGGCGGCCGCGGCCGCAGTGCGGCGGCGACCAAGGACGAGGATTCGATCGAACAGTTGTGGCTGGTCAACACGCACGACACGCTGTTGACCTTCACCAGTTCCGGCAAGGTGTTCTGGCTACCGGTGCACCAGTTGCCGGAGGCCGGCTCCAACGCCCGCGGCCGCCCGATCATCAACTGGATCGCGCTGGAGAACGGCGAGCGCGTGCAGGCGGTGCTGCCAGTGCGCGAGTACGACGACAACCACTTCGTGTTCTTCGCCACCCGCAACGGCACGGTCAAGAAGACCCCGCTGAGCGAGTTCGCGTTCCGCCTGGCGCGCGGCAAGATTGCCATCCACCTCGATGAGGGTGATGCGCTGGTCGGCGTCGGCCTGACCGACGGCGAGCGCGACATCCTGCTGTTCGCTTCCAACGGCAAGACCGTGCGCTTCGGCGAGGACCGCGTGCGCTCGATGGGCCGCACAGCCACCGGCGTACGCGGCATCAGGATGGCCAAGGGCGAGGAAGTGGTCAGCCTGATCGTGGCCGAAAGCGCCGGCGGTGCCGAGGACGAGAACGAAGATGACAACGGCGTCGAGGACGTATCGGGTGAGAGCGTGGCGGGCGAGGGCGGTGAGATCGCCGATGCCAGCATGGACGACGCCGGCGTGCAATACATCCTCACCGCCACCGAGAACGGCTACGGCAAGCGCACGCCGCTGGCCGACTACCCGCGCAAGGGCCGCGGCACGCAGGGTGTGATCGGCATCCAGACCAGCGAGCGCAACGGCAAGCTGGTCAGCGCGGTGCTGCTGGGCGACGGCGACGAAGTGCTGCTGATTTCCGATGGCGGCACGCTGGTGCGCACCCGCGGCTCGGAGATCTCGCGCGTGGGCCGCAATACCCAGGGCGTTACCCTGATCCGCCTGTCCAAGGGCGAGAAGCTGCAGGCGGTCGAACGGCTGGATGCCTCACTGGAATCCGGGGACGACGACCTCGCCGACGGGGACGCCGTGGAAGGCGGTGCCGAACAAGCCACCACGCCGCCCGAAGCCTGATCCACAGGCTTCGGGACGACAGAAAAAGCGCCGGCATTGCCGGCGCTTTTTTTCATCCGGTGGCTCAGGTTTACGGTTTGTCCTTCTCCTGCCCGGTTCCGGCCTTGCGCCTGGCCAGCAGGTTGGCGGCGGGGTTGTCGGTCACGCTGCCGGCCTGGAAATAGCCGACCACGCTGGCGACGGAACGGTGGTCCGTCATCGCCATCAAGGCGGGCAGGGCAACACCTTGGCGCGCCCCTTCGGTGACGAAGCCGGAACGCAGGCTGTGCCCGCCGAAATCCCCGTCCAGTCTGGCCAGCGCCGCGCGGCGCTGCACGATGTCGGCCACCGCCCGCGGCGAGATGCCCGGGCCGATGGTGTCGCCCCACAGGCGGCGGAAAACGGGGCCTTCCTGCAAACCACTGGCCTCCAGCCATGCGGTGAGCGCATCGGCGGCGACGCCGAGGATCGGCTTGTCCGGCGTGCCCGTGGCCTTCGGGCCGTCCTGCAATGTCTTGCCGTGTTCCAGACGGTAGAGATAGGCATCCGGGGCGATGCGGCGCAGGTCGGCCAGATCGGCCGCGGCGACTTCGCTGCGACGGCGTCCGCCGCTGGCGAAGGCGAAGTAGAGCAGGGCGCGGTCACGCAACCCTTCCAGCGTGTCGTCGCAGGTAGCGATCAGCGCTTCCAGCTCGTTGCCGGTGATAGCGGTCTTCTTGCGCGGGCGTTCGCCGCGCTTGTGGGCCGCGCGGCGGCCCTTGGACAACAGTTGCCGGACCTCGGGCGTTTCGCAGGGGTTGGGGAGCTTCTTGAGTTGATGGGCGGCCGACAATACGGCGATGCGGTGGATGATGGTGCTGAGCTTGAATGGTCCGGGACGTTGTTTCAGCCCGGCTGCCACCAGCTTTTCATCCAGCGTTTCCGGCAGTTCCCATGCCAGCCCGGTTTTTGCCTTGCGGGCCAGATGGTCGACGATGAACTGCACGACCGTGCTTGAATGCATCGGCAACTCGATCGTGCGGCCGTAGCGGCCTTGGTACCACGCGGTCCAGTAACGCAACGCGGTCTGGTAGCTGCGCGCGGTGTTGATCGAAGCCGCTTCGTCGAAGATTTCCCGTACGGCTTCGGCGGCACTGCTGGCCAGCTGTTCGGGTAGAAGCGCGGAAGGAAACAGATCGAGAGCGGCGGATTTCATGCGGATGACAAGATAGAGGTTCGGCAGGGAATCATTACGAACAAGGCCAGATTTGCGCTAAGCCATTGATATTACGCAGGCACGTAGGTGGAGACTTAGTCGTCGCTGCTAAAAGTTGACGCCGCGCCTCACAAGGTTCTAGGTGGGTGCCTAGCGGCACCCACCTATTTGCCGGTCAATGGCCAGACGATAGCGTGGCGCCCGGCGTTCGATGCTTGCCTAAGCGATCGACCAGCGTCTCACTCGCGTCGTTGAGACCATAGACCTCGACAATCGCGCCATGCTCACGCAGCTTCATTACCACCCGGTCCAGAGCGTCCACGGCGGTCAGATCCCAGAAGTGCGCATCTTTCAGATCGATGATGACGTCCTTGGGAACATCTAGATAGTTGAAGCTGCTCACGAACTGGCCAGCGGAGGCGAAGAACACCTGTCCCTTGACCACATAGACGCTTGACTCTGCGTCTACCTGGGTCATCTCGATGGTGAGCATTTTGCCAACCTTCCGGGTGAAGAACACTGCTGACAGGACGACGCCTGTCAGGACGCCCTTGGCCAGGTCGTGTGTAGCCACGGTGACTATCACGGTGCCAATCATCACCACTGACGAGCTCTTCGGATGGATGGCCAACTCACGCAGCGAGCGCCAGCTAAAGGTGCCGATGCTGACCATGATCATCACCGCCACCAATGCTGCCATCGGAATCTGACTCACCAGGCCCGAGCCGTACACCACCAGCAAAAGCAGGACCACGCCGGCGACCAGGCAGGAAAGCCGGCCCCGGCCACCCGATGTGATATTGATCACCGACTGGCCGATCATGGCGCAGCCAGCCATGCCTCCGAAGAACCCGGTGACGGTGTTGGCTAACCCTTGGCCTGCACATTCGCGATTCTTCTGGCTCGGCGTCTCGGTCATGTCTTCCACGATCTGCGCCGTCATCAGCGACTCCAGCAGGCCTACCACCGCCAACGTCGCCGACACCGGCAGCAGAATCTGCAGCGTTTCCCAGGTCAGCGGCACGTTGGGGATCAGAAATACCGGAAGGCTGTCCGGCAGTTCGCCCATGTCGCCGACGGTGCGCACCTCAAACCCGAAGTACATGGAGGCAGCTGTCAAGACGACGATGGCCACCAAGGGCGAAGGAATCGCCTTGGTCAGCAGCGGCAATAGATAGATGATTGCCAAACCCACAGCACAGATCGCGTAGACCGGCCAAGGCATTCCGATCAGCTCGGGTAGCTGTGCAAGGAAGATCAAGATAGCCAGTGCGTTGACAAAGCCGGTGACCACCGAGCGTGATACAAAGCGCATCAGCGAGCCCAGTCGCATAGCACCGGCAATCATTTGCAGCACGCCTGCCAAGATCGTCGCCGCGAACAAGTACTGGATGCCATGATCCTTGACCAGGGTGACCATCAACAAGGCCATGGCGCCGGTCGCGGCCGAGATCATGCCAGGGCGACCACCGGCGATGGCGGTGATGACTGCGATGCAGAACGAGGCATACAAGCCCACTTTGGGGTCGACGCCGGCGATGATGGAAAACGCGATGGCCTCGGGAATCAGGGCCAGTGCAACGACGATGCCGGACAGTAAGTCGCCACGGATATTGCCGAGCCATTGCTGGCGCAGGGGATAGATTGCAGACATAGAAAATGATCTCCGCGCACGGCAGTGCGCGCCAAACGAAGGAAACAGGCACCCTTTCCAGACGTTACTGTCTGGATCGCTCTTCAATCAGGCGTCAGGGTGGAGTCATCGCTGGTGGATCATCAGGTTAGAGAATCGATATTGTAAGTCTAGAGCGAAGTGTTGGCGAGCGGAGCAGAGCATAGGAAGGTGTGCGTCTCGCTCATATTTGCTACCGCTAGCGCCAGGCACGGCATATGATCCCAAGGTGTTACGCCGAGTGAACTGTCAGACCACGCGCCTTCCCTCCTGATCGATCACCACCTCACCATCTTCCTTGGTAAACGGCCTGTCCACCGCTGGAAGGATGTCGAGTACGACTTCTGATGGCCGGCAAAGACGGATACCCGCCTCCGTTTGCACGAATGGGCGATTGATCAGTATCGGGTGCGCTAGCATGGCATCGAGCAAGGCATCGTCGCTGAGTGCGGCATCGCCCAGCCCCAGCTCGTCATGCGGCGTGCCCTTCTGCCGGATCGCATCACGCACCTTCAAGCCAGCTCCGGAAATCAGCTCGATAAGACGCACTCGGCTAGGCGGGTTGGTCAGGTAATCAATCACCTCGGGCTCAATCCCGGCGTGTCGAATCAAGGCGAGAGTGTTCCGCGAGGTGCCGCACTTCGGATTGTGGTAAATGACAGCGTTCATGCGCTTTCCTCTTGGTTCAACGCGGCTTCCAGCACGCCTGCGGCGGCTGCCAGCGCCGCCGCTTCAACAGCGCCCTTGCGCTCGCTGTAGCGATCCACCAGGTAGTCGCTGCGCCCGCGCACCAGCAGAGTGAACTTGACCAGTTCCTCCATCACGTCCACCACCCGATCGTAGTACGCCGATGGCTTCATACGCCCGTCGTCATCGAACTCCTGCCAGGCTTTGGCGACCGACGATTGGTTGGGGATCGTCACCATCCGCATCCAGCGGCCGAGCACGCGCAGCGTGTTGACCACGTTGAAGGACTGCGAGCCGCCGCAGACCTGCATCACTGCCAGCGTGCGGCCTTGGGTGGGTCGAACGCTGCCTTCTTCCAGCGGCAGCCAGTCGATCTGGTTCTTGAATACAGCGGTAAGGGTGCCGTGGCGTTCGGGGCTGACCCACACGTGGCCTTCGGACCACAGTGAGGCCTGGCGCAGCTCCTGAACCTTGGGGTGGGTAGCTGGCACCGAGTCCAGCATCGGCAGCTCATGCGGGTCGAACAAGCGGGTTTCCGCTCCGAGCTGTTCCAGTAGCCGCTGCGCCTCCAGCGCCAGCTTGCGGCTGAACGACTGCGGGCGCAGCGACCCGTACAAGATCAGGATGCGCGGGCGATGCTGCTGCTCGCCCGGATCACTGAGCTTGGCGGCCGTAGGAATGTCCAAGGCGCCCGGAACCACGTTGGGAATCTGCTGCATGGGGGTTGTCCTGCCAATTCGATTCGAATATTCTAGAATCATGGAACATAAAAACGCAACCCACGCTCTTGCTGCCCTGGGCCATGCCACCCGCCTGTCGATCTTCCGCCTGCTGGTGCAGGCCGGCAGCGGCGGCAAGCTGGCCGGCGACATCGCCCAAGCGCTCGCCTTGCCTGGCGCCACACTTTCCTTCCATCTGAAGGAACTGCTGGCTGCCGGCCTGATCAGCGCCGAGCAACGTGGCCGGACCATCTGCTACCGGGCCGAGTTTGTGGCGATGAACGAGCTGCTGGCCTACCTCACCGAAAACTGCTGTGCCGACGAACAGTCCTGCGAACGCCCCGCTGGCTGCTGACCAACCCTACCTTAGAGATCGCTCAAATGACCCGTCGCGTCTTGTTCTTGTGTACCGGTAATTCCGCTCGGAGCGTGTTGGCCGAATCGACCCTGAAAAAATGGGGCGAAGGCCGCTACGAGTCCTTCAGCGCGGGCAGCCAACCAGCCGGTCGTGTCAACCCGTTCGCGATCGCCCAGCTGCAGCGCGAGGGCTTCCCGGTGGACGGCCTGCGCAGCAAGTCGTGGGACGAGTTCGCCGAAGCTGATGCCGCCCCGATGGATCTGATCGTCACCGTCTGCGACAGCGCGGCGGCCGAGGCTTGCCCGGTGGTGTTTGGCGACTTTGTGCGGGTGCATTGGGGCCTGTTCGATCCGGCCGGTGTTGAAGGCTCGGACGAACAGAAGGCCGAAGCCTTCGATCGCGCGCATCAGATCATCAAGGCGCGCCTGAAGGCTTTCCTCGACATCCCCGACAACGCATGGGACGACCGCGACGCGCTCAAGGCCCAGCTCGAGCCGATCGCGCAGATCAACTGACCGTCTTTCCGGAAAATGCCATGACCACTGATACCTCCCGCCTGTCCTTCCTGGACCGGTACCTCACGCTCTGGATCTTCGCCGCCATGGCGCTGGGCGTCGGCCTGGGGGCGTTGTTCGAGGGCGCGCCCAGCGCGTTGAACAGCCTCTCCATAGGGTCGACCAACATCCCGATCGCAATCGGCCTGATCCTGATGATGTATCCGCCGCTGGCCAAGGTGAAGTACGAAGAACTGCCGCGGGTTTTCGCTGACAAGCGCGTGTTGATGCTCTCGCTGCTGCAGAACTGGATCATCGGCCCGTTCCTGATGTTCGGCCTGGCCGTGCTGTTCCTGCGCGACTACCCCGAATACATGACCGGCCTGATCCTGATCGGGCTGGCCCGCTGCATCGCGATGGTGCTGGTGTGGAACCAACTCGCCCGTGGCGACGCCCAGTATGTTGCTGGACTGGTGGCATTCAACTCGATCTTCCAGATCGCGCTGTTCAGCCTCTACGCGTGGTTCTTCCTGTCTTGGTTGCCGCCGGTGTTCGGTCTGCAGGGCAGCGTCATCGATGTTAGTTTCTGGACCATCGCCGAGGCTGTTCTGATCTACCTTGGCATCCCGTTCCTGGCCGGTTTCCTCACCAGTCGATGGCTGAAGGCGCGTAAGGGTGTGCGCTGGTATGAAGAGAAATTCCTGCCTGCAATCAGTCCGATAACCCTTGCCGCATTGCTGTTTACTATCGTGGCGATGTTCAGTCTGAAGGGCGGCGACGTGCTGCGAATTCCGATGGACGCAGTACGCATCGCGATTCCGCTGACGCTGTACTTCATCATCCAGTTCGTCATCAGCTTCTTCATGGGCAAGCTGATCGCCAAAGACTACCCCCGCACCACCGCGATCGCGTTCACTGCAGCAGGCAACAACTTCGAACTGGCGATCGCCGTGGCCATCGCGGCTTTCGGCCTGGCCTCGCCGGTCGCATTCGCCGCTGTCATCGGCCCACTCGTGGAAGTGCCGGTGCTGATCCTGCTGGTCCACGTCGCCTTGCGGCTGGGCAAACGCTACTTTCCTGCCGATGCACGGAGCCGCTGAGCCATGAGCACCACCCGACACATTCCATTGCTGATCCTTGGTTCCGGCCCGGCCGGCTGGACCGCCGCCGTCTACGCCGCCCGCGCCAACCTCAAGCCGGTGGTGATCACCGGCCTGCAACAGGGGGGGCAGCTGATGACCACCACGGAAGTGGACAACTGGCCGGGTGATGCCCATGGGCTGATGGGCCCGGACCTGATGACTCGCATGCAGGCGCATGCCGAGCGCTTCAAGACCGAGGTCATCTTCGACCACATCCACACTGCCGACCTGTCCCAGCGCCCGTTCAGGCTGATCGGCGACAGCGCCGAGTACACCTGCGACGCGCTGATCATCGCCACTGGCGCCACCGCCAAGTACCTGGGCATCCCGACCGAAGATCAATTCAAGGGCCGCGGCGTTTCCGCCTGCGCCACCTGCGACGGCTTCTTCTACCGTGACCAGGACGTGGTAGTGGTGGGCGGCGGCAACACCGCCGTGGAAGAAGCGCTGTACCTGTCCAACATCGCCCGCAAGGTCTACCTGATCCATCGCCGCGACACCCTGAAGGCGGAAAAGATCATGCAGGACAAGCTATTCGCCAAGGTTGAAGCCGGCAAGATCGAAACCGTCTGGCACCACCAGGTGGAGGAAGTGCTGGGCAACGAGGCCGGCGTGACCGGCGTGCGCGTGAAGTCGACCCTAGACGGCAGTACCCGCGACCTCGATGCACACGGGTTCTTCGTGGCCATCGGCCACCACCCGAACACCCAGCTGTTCGACGGCCAGTTGGCGATGAACAACGGCTACCTGGACATCCGCTCGGGCCTTGGCGGCAATGCGACCCAGACCTCGGTGGAAGGCGTGTTCGCCGCCGGCGATGTGGCCGACCAGCACTACCGCCAAGCGATCACCTCGGCCGGCTTCGGCTGCATGGCCGCGCTGGACGCCGAGCGTTACTTGGATGCACTCAATATCTCCGACCAGCAGCACAAGAACGCCGCCTGAGTGCTGCAGCGCGAGGAAGTCCAGATGGACAGCATCGATGTGGTGGTAATTGGAGGCGGTCAGGCCGGGCTGGCGGCCGGTTACTTCCTGCGTCGCAGCGGGCTGTCCTATGTGATTCTTGATGCCGAAACGTCTCCTGGCGGGGCGTGGCAGCATGCGTGGGAATCCTTGCATCTGTTCTCGCCGGCGGGCTGGAGCTCGATTCCCGGTTGGCCGATGCCTGCCACTCGGGAACCGTACCCGTCGCAGGCGGAAGTACTGGACTACCTCGCGTGCTACGAGCACAAATATGCGCTGCCGGTCATCCGTCCCGTGCAGGTGGAACGCATCAGCCGTTCGGGGAAACGGCTGCTGGTGGAAGCAGATGACGGCCGACAGTGGCACACACGCGCAGTGATTAGCGCCACAGGTACCTGGCGGCGTCCCTACACGCCCGGCTATGAAGGTTTGGACGCATTCGGCGGTGTGCAGCTGCACTCGGCCCACTACAGCCATCCCGAACCCTTCGCCGGAACGCGCGTGGCCATCATCGGTGGCGGCAACTCAGGCGCACAGATTCTGGCCGAGGTATCCAAGGTGGCCGAGACCACCTGGATCACCCAGCGGGAGCCAGCCTTTCTCGCCGACGATGTGGACGGGCGCGTTCTATTCGCACGCGCAACCGAGAAGTGGAGGGCTCAGCAGGAAGGACGCGAGCCGGATGTTCCAGAGGGTGGTTTTGGCGACATCGTCATGGTGCCGCCGGTGGTGGACGCACGGCGCCGCGGTGTACTGGTTTCCATGACGCCACCCGTCCGTTTCACCGCCACCGGCATGCAGTGGGCAGATGGCAGCGAACGCAACTTCGACGCGGTGATCTGGTGCACCGGCTTCCGGCCGGCCTTGTCGCACCTGGAAGGACTGGGTCTGGTCAACGCCCAAGGTCGGATCGACGTGGATGACACCAAGGTTCGTTCGATCGCAGAGCCATCGGTCTGGCTGCTGGGCTATGGCGACTGGAATGGTGCCGCGTCAGCCACGCTGATCGGCGTGACCCGTTATGCGCGGGAGGTAGTGAGACAAGTTACAGCCTGTTGCGCAGCTGCGTGTGGCTAGTCGGCAAAGAACATCCGCTGGGGTGCCAGTATCCCAACAAAGTCCCGCTCTGGCGGGACTTTTGCTTTGGAGGCCTCTTGAATCGTCATCTGAATAGCCACCTGTCATCAGGTTGTCATACAGAAGGGGGAGCATCTCAATCTGTCGACATATCTCGACATATCGACATATGCAACGGGAGAATCTCCATGGCCCAACCCCAACGTGTTCTGGACTTCGATTACTTCGAGCGACGCTCCTTGAGCGCGTCGATGTCCATCGACCACGCATTGGATGCCCTTTCGGCACTCAGCAATGGGGCGCGCCTGGTGATTTTCCGCACGCTGGTGAACCACGAGCCGGAAGGCCTCACGGCCGGAGTCCTGACCGACATGATGGGGATGCGCCACAACACGCTTTCCAACCACTTAGCAGTGCTTAGTCGCGGCGGGTTGATCTGCGGAACCCGCGAAGGGCGGTTCGTGCGCTACCGCGCCTGCCTGGACGGAATGCATGGGCTGTTGGGATTCCTGCTCGACGACTGCTGCGGCGGACGGTCTGAGCTGTGCCTTCAGCCGCACCCGACCGATCCTGCCTGCGACTGTGTGGCGGAGGTGCCGGCTCCGCCCAGACTTTTCAAATAGTCCTGCCCCATCCAGCTGGGGAGCTCGGTGGGCAAATACCAATAGCACCCAAGAACATCCGAACATAGGAGATTCTCAATGTATCTGCGTCTCACCCTTCTTGCGGCAGCCACGCTCTCCATCGTCGCGTGCTCGCCCTCCAATACGCCGGCCGCTTCGGAGCAGAACGGCAATTCCGCGGCGGGCAAAACAGCCGAGATCAGCGGCATGGTGAGCACGGACGGTTCGTCGACCGTGTTTCCCGTCACCGAAGCGATGGCCGAAGAGTTCCAGAAAGAAAATGCCGGCATCAACGTAACGGTCGGCATGTCAGGAACCGGTGGCGGCTTCAAGAAGTTCTGTCGCGGTGAAACCGACATCTCCAATGCGTCGCGCCCGATCAAGGGTGAGGAGAAGGAAGCCTGCAAGGCCGCTGGCGTGGAGTACATCGAGCTTCCAGTCGCGATAGACGCTTTGACAGTCGTGGTCAACCCACAGAACACCTGGGCCAATGACCTCACCGTCGACGAACTGAAGGCCATGTGGGTGCCTGAAGCACAGGGCAAGATCACCAACTGGAACCAGATTCGTCCGAGCTTCCCGGACAAGCCGCTGGTCCTCTACGGTGCAGGTACCGATTCGGGAACCTACGACTATTTCACCGCCGCCATCGTTGGCAAGGAGCACTCCAGTCGCGGCGATTACACGGCCTCCGAGGACGACAACGTGCTGGTGCAGGGAGTCTCGGGTGATGCCAATGCACTGGGGTTCTTCGGTTTGGCCTATTACGAAGAAAACGCCGACAAGCTCAAGGCAGTAGGCATCAAGACCAACGCCGCCGCCCAGGCGGTCGCGCCCAGCGTCGAAACCGCGCGCTCCGGCCAGTATCAGCCTCTGTCGCGCCCGATCTTCATCTACGTAAGCAAGAAGGCCGCCGAAACCAAGCCCGAAGTCGCGCGCTTTGTCGAGTTCTATCTGGACTCCAAGCACTCCGAAGGATTGGTGCAGGAGGTGGGCTATGTACCGCTGCCGGAGAACGCATTGGCCGCAATGCGCGAGCGCTTTGCAAAGCGGGAGATTGGCACCGGCTTCACTGGCTCGAAGATTGGCGTTTCCATCGACGAGCTGCTGAAAGAGAAGCTGGTTTACTGACAATCATGGTCGGCGCGCACAGCGATGTGCGCGCTGGCTGAGGCCGTCTGATGAAAAGTAGTGGTTCCTTCCTCGATGTGGGTCCTGTCCCGCTTCAGCCAAGCGACGCATTTCTGCGCCGCCGCCATGCCATCGACACAGGCATTCGCCTGGTACTGTTCGTCGCAGCGGCGCTATCAGTTCTGGTCACCTTCGGCATCCTCTACGTCCTACTCAGTGAGAGCTTGAAGTTCTTCACTCAGGTGTCCATCGTGGACTTCCTGACCGATACGCAGTGGACGCCCGTCTTCGAAGAGAAGCACTTCGGGATCATGACACTACTGTCGGGTACGCTGATGACCACGGCCATTGCCTTGGTTGTTGCCGTGCCTGCCGGCACGATTCTCGCGTTGTATCTCAGCGAGTTCGCCAAGCCCAGACTCCGCGAAGTGGTAAAGCCGTTCCTCGAGCTCATTGCAGGCGTACCAACGGTCGCTTTTGGGTACTTCGCTCTGCTGTTCTTGACGCCCATCTTTCAATCCTTCATCCCGGGTCTGGCACGCTTCAACCTGCTCGTGTCTGGGGTGGTCATCGGCATCATGATCTTGCCCTACATCGTATCCATGAGCGAAGACGCTATGCGCGCCGTGCCTGATTCGCTGCGTGAGGGGGCATACGCACTCGGATTCACCCGCCTTCAGACCGGATTGAAGGTGGTGACGCCAGCTGCGCTCTCGGGCGTCACCGCCGCTTACCTGCTCGGAATGTCGCGCGCGGTCGGCGAGACTATGGTAGTGGCTATCGCTGCCGGCCAGCAGGCCAGGATAGCGACCAATCCGCTCGAGGGTGCAGCAACTATCACCTCATACATCGTGCAGTTGAGCATGGGCGATCTTCCACATGAGTCGATTGCCTATCAGACCATCTTCGCCGCCGGACTGACGCTTTTCGCACTTACGTTCAGTTTCAACCTCTTCGCCTTCTGGCTCCGCAAGCGCTACCGGGAGGCCTACTGATGCGCGACCACATCGAGCCCATGGGCCTTGACGATGCTGCAATTACACGGCGCGCACGAGTTTCAGACTTGTGCTTCACCGTGCTCGGGCTGCTGGTACTGTTCCTGACCCTGACCATTCTGATGGCGCTTGTAGCCGACTTCGTAGTCGACGGCGCGGCCAGACTCACTCCAGACTTTTTCACCAACTTCCCCTCTCGCCGACCTGAGTCGGCCGGTATTCTCTCGGCTTGGATCGGTACTTGCCTTGTCATGCTGGTGACCGGGGTCCTTGCCGTGCCGGTGGGGGTCGCCGCAGGCGTCTATCTTGAGGAATACGCCCCGAAGCACTGGGTCACCGACTTTATTGAGGTCAATGTCACCAACCTTGCTGGCGTTCCTTCGATCATTTTCGGACTGCTGGCACTGGGCCTCTTCGTCCAAATGTTCGGGCTCGGCCAAACGATCCTGGTCGCGGGCATGACGCTTGCTCTGCTGATCCTGCCCATCATCATTGTCGCGACCCGCGAGTCACTGCGCGCCATTCCTCAAGACATCCGCGAGGCTGCTTTCGGGCTGGGGGCAGATCAGTGGCAGACCGTCAGCATCTTTCTACTTCCCGCCGCGCGTCCGGGAATCCTGACTGGCGCCATCGTGGGCATGTCGCGGGCCATTGGCGAAACCGCGCCGATCATCACCATCGGCGCACTGACCTTCATTGCCTTCCTGCCGCCATCACCAATCCAGGCATCTGCTCCCTTCATCAGTTTTGAATGGCTCAGCTCCCCCTTCACCGTGATGCCCATCCAGATGTTCAACTGGGTGTCGCGACCGCAGGCTGGCTTTCACGTGAATGCAGCTGCCGCCGGGCTGGTGCTGCTGGGTATGACCCTGCTGATGAACGGCTTTGCAATCTGGCTGCGTTACCGCCTTCGCCGCCGCCTGCGGTGATCCACGGAGACAACATGAATCACTCGACCATCTCAATTCCGGTTCCCGTGGCCGAACGCACCTCAACCCCCGCGCACGATGCGACGGTGCGTGCTGAGGTTCGTGGGCTTGACTTCCATTACGACAAGTTCCACGCGCTGAAGGACATCAACCTGTCGATCGGCAGCAATCAGGTCACTGCGCTGATCGGCCCCTCGGGCTGCGGCAAAAGTACGCTACTGCGCTGCTTCAACCGGATGCATGACCTGTATCCGAACAACCGGTACTCCGGCGCGATCACCCTCATGCCGGAGAACCTGAATATCGTAGGGCCGGATGTGGACCCGATGCGCGTGAGGCTGCGCATTGGCATGGTTTTTCAGAAGCCAAATCCGTTCCCGAAATCGATCTTTGACAACGTGGCCTCAGGGATCATGATTCGCGGTGTGCGCAACAAATCAGTTGTCACTGAGCATGTCGAACGCGCATTGCGCGGAGCGGCCCTCTGGGATGAGGTGAAGGACAGGCTGGGTAAGTCAGCATTCGAGTTGTCCGGCGGTCAGCAGCAGCGTCTGTGCATAGCCAGGGCGCTGGCGCCCAACCCCGAGATCATTCTCTTTGATGAACCCACATCTGCACTCGATCCCATTGCAACTGCGCGGATTGAAGAGCTGATCGACGAGTTGCGTGCGCAGTACACCATCGTCATTGTTACCCACAACATGCAGCAGGCTGCGCGGATCTCGGACAGGACGGCATTCATGCACATGGGACAGCTCATTGAGAGTGGCCCTACGGCGGAGTTTTTTACTAATCCGAAAGAGCAGAAGACCCACGAGTACATCACCGGCCGTTTCGGCTGAGGAGCAAAGGTCATGACCGACCATATTGTCCAGTCTTTCGATGTCGAGCTGCGGGGGCTTACTTCACACATCCTTGAGCTCGGCATCCTTGCCGAACAGCAGCTTACGGATGCCGTCTGGTCGCTACGGCGTGGCAACGAGCAAATGGCCAAGGAAGTGGCAGAGCGTGAGGAGCGACTGAACCGGCTTGCGGCGCAGATTGATAGCGACGCTGTGAGCATGATCGCGCGTAGACAGCCGCTAGCGATCGACCTTCGCCATGTGATGGCAGCAATCCGAATTAGTTCAAACCTGGAGCGCGTGGGCGATCTTGCTTACAACATTGCCAAACGCTCGATGGCAATGAGCGAGGCTCCGATACCAGCAGAGCTTGCGGAGCCTATGCAGCGTATGGCCGAGCTCACGCTATTGCAGCTGAAATCAGCGCGGGAGTCCTTTGCCACGATGGACATTCATTCGGCTTACCGCGTTTGGGAGGAAGATGCAGTAATTGACGCGATGCACACGATCTTGTTCAAGGATATCGTGCAGTGCATGGCCGACGACCGCGCCTCCGCATTTGACTTGGCTCACCTGCTGTTCGTAGTGAAGAACATCGAGCGGGTTGGTGACCACGCAACCAACATAGCCGAGGACGTCGTATACATGGTCAGCGGGGCGTTACCTATCGGCAAGCGCCCGAAGATGGATGAGAGCACCCTGCCTAGGGCGGGAAGTGACAACCTAGGCAACAGCTAATAAACCCACTATCCCCGCATAGTGGCCGCTGCGCCCAATGGCGACGAGGTCGGAGGGGCGTTTTGTAACGACGGGACTACTTCCTTTCAGGGTATAGAGGCTCTGCGTGCTTTGATGCTTTGGGCGGATTGGGTATGCTTGCGCCATGAGCCACATCTGCCAGCTCGACCACCGAATACCGGCGTGATCGCATTGATCGATCACGCCCCTGTTGCTCATGTTGGTCAGAGCGCCGGCCTTATACTCCGGTGAGAGCACGCGCCAGATAAGCGCGTACACGTCGGTTCGATTCCGACCGGGGGCACCACCGTCAACGGCAGAAGAACGCTTCTACTTGCGCGCCATGGCAGCGCTTGTACTTGCTGCCGCTGCCACACAGGCACGGCGTATGCTCGCGCAGTCCCGCACCGAGTGATTGGCCCAAAAAATCCCTAGCGTGCAGAAGGGGCTGGATTTCATGGGCGGGAACGCTCACCTCTCCATATTGGGATGCTCGCTCGCCGCGGTTCATCACCCGGACTATCGCTTCAGACATCTGGATGAAGTGCTTGATCAGCAGGTCATCGCGTAACGGCATGCGGACGTTGTCGATGGCCAGGCCCTCGTAGCGTCTGCGCGGATCCGGCACAAAGAGAATGCGTGTCTCACCTTCAGGCTTTGGCGTGATGTCGACCATTTCACCCTCGGGGCTGACCCACACGGCATGGAATTCTGCCTCCACCAGCACGTGCGACCATTCCCACAGCTGCCAACCGCACCGCATCTGGCCGCCGTCCCGCGTGATCTTCGCTTGCACGTTGGGAAAGCACTCATGCACGATCGCATCGGCTTCCGGCTGCACAGGCAGATAGACGGGCTCTGCGCCGCGCACGACGGAATCGGTCAGGCGCCGCACGGCGCGGGTGATCTCCGGGGGTGTGGTGGTTACTACGCTCATGCCAAAGCTCCTTGCGATCGTTGTGCCTAGTGTCTTTATCTAGGCTATGGCGACGGCGTCTCTTCCGATGAGATCCGCTTGGAGCCTTTACCGCTGTTACTTGCCGGCTGCAGCTGGGCCAAAAGTGGCTCCAAGGTGCCCAGGCGCACTGTGGCGCGCAGCGTCTCCGCCTCGGCGTGCTCGCGTCGTTCGCGCTCCTGGGCCAACGCGGTCCGGGCTTGCACAAGCTCTTGTCGAAGGGCGTCCAAACTCTGCGTATCTTGACCCCAGCGCACCTGCAACGCTTGGTGTTCGGCCGCAGTCAGGCGCAGCGTATCGAGCTCGCCCTGTTGCGTCTGGATGGTCTGGCGCAGCTGCGCCACCTCCTTTTCCAGTCGGGTGTGACGCTCCAGCCACTGGCCGTTTTCCCGGTTGAGCTGTACCAAGTCGTGGTTTTTGGCGGTCAACGCTTCGTTGGCCTGGCGCAGGGCGACCTGCAGTTCCTGGACCTGGTGCTCGTGCCGGCGTTGCTCCTGCTCGCGCTGATCCTTGACCGAGGTGCGGTAGTGCTCAAGGGATTCCCTGGCATGCTCATGCTTCTGCTCCAAGGAGCGCGCGTGGCTTTCGTGCTCCGCCAGCCGCGCCGTGAGGCCCGCAATGCGCTCCTCCAGTTGGGCCAGGTCAGTGGCACGGCTGGCCATCTCCCGCCTGAGCGCTTCGCCCGTGCCGCGTTCAGCCTGCAGCACTGTTTCGGTGCGCTGAAGCTGCGCACTGAGATTGCCGGCCTCTTGCCGGGCCTGCTCCAGCGCTTGGTTGCGCTCGTGTAGCGCGACCTGGAACCGCTCTTGTGCCTGGGCAACCACCGCCTCGGCCTCGGTGTGCAGCCGCTCGGCCAGACGAGCGACCAGATCCTGCAAGGCGTCGCTGACCGCGATCTTGGCGCCTACGCCTTGCCCTTCCTCCTCGTCCAGCTCCTTCAGGTAGCGGTGGATGGTGGTTTTGGACCCCGTGTTGCCCAGCGCCACGCGGACGGCGTCTACCGAGGGGTTCTTGCCTTCGGCCCGGAGGCTGTCCCGGGCACGCTGCACATCGCTTTTGTACAAGCCAGACCGAGCCATGCGTCCTCTCCGTTTATTTCGTAATGTATTACATACCATGTAATTACGTACTACTCAACGGGTGGATAGATCGGCATGTCGGTCCTAATTTCAGGCGGGATAATATTGAATTATCCCGCGTAATGCCCATTCCGGCCCTTCCCAGCCACCCAAACAGTACGAAACCGCCCAGGACCGACGATCGCTGGGTAGTATGGCCCAGAGCGGAAAGGAGGCCAGCCAGGTGCGGGTAGGCTCCGCCGCCGAGCTCGTTGGCCATCAAAGGACTGTGCATGCCGATCGAACGCATCGTCATCGACAACCTCAAGTCGTTTCGCCATCTGGACCTGCCCCTCAACGCTCACATGAACTTAGTGGTGGGCGACAACGAGGTTGGCAAGTCCACCCTGCTGGAGGCCATCCACGCGGTGGTCACCGGCCAGTTGCATGGGCGCAACCTCGCCTACGAGCTCACGCCCTACTTGTTCCATCAGCCGACGGTGCAGGAGTACTTGGCGGCGCTTGCAGCGGGCAAGCCGGCCTCGCCGCCGCGGATCTCCATCGAAGCGTATCTGGGAGGAGACGCCGCGCTGGCCTCGTTGCGCGGCACCAACAACTCGTTGCGCTTGGATACCGCTGGCATCCGGCTGCTGGTCGAGCTCAACGACGACTACCGCGAGGAGTTCAACGCCTACCTGCAGCAGCACCAGGGCGCGGTCAGCCTGCCGGTGGAGTACTACACGGTGCGCTGGTACTCCTTTGCCAACAATGGCGTTACCGCCCGCAGTATTCCGTTCGACTCGACCATCATCGACACGCACGGCATCAAGACCTTGTCCGGTGCCGATCGCTATATCGCCGGCATCATCGAGCAGGCACTGACGCCTGCGCAACGCGTCTCGCTGTCGCTGAGCTTCCGCCGCATGCGGCAGAGTTTTTCCGAAGAAGCCGATGTGGCGGCCATCAATGCCTATCTCACCGAGCATACCGGGGACATCAGCCACCGGGCGCTCACGGTGGGGGTGGACACATCGCCGCGCTCAACGTGGGAAACCAGCTTGTCACCGTACCTGGATGAGCTCCCCTTCACCCAGGCCGGCAAAGGTGAACAGAGCGCGGTGAAGATGAAGCTGGCCATGCACGCGGCCGGGGCCGCCCACGTGCTGCTGATTGAGGAGCCAGAGAACCATCTGTCCTTCTCCAGCATGACCCAGCTGATCGACAGGATTGCGGCCCTCTCAACCGCCCAGCAGGTAATCATCGCCACCCATAGCAGCTTCGTGTTGAACAAGCTGGGCGTGGACAACGTGATCCTGTTCAGTGCGCAGGGCCAGATGAAGCTGGACCAGCTGCCATCCGATACGCACGACTATTTCATGAAGCTGCCTGGCCACGACACGCTGCGGCTGATCCTGGCCAAACAGGCGATCCTGGTGGAAGGGCCGTCCGATGAGCTGATCGTGCAGCGTGCTTACAGCGACCACCACGGCGTGGCGCCGATGGCCCATGGCGTGGACATCATCTCGGTCAAATCGCTGGCATTCAAACGCTTCTTGCAGATTGCAGATCGGCTGAAAATTCAGGCCAAGGTGATCACCGACAACGATGGCGACATCGCCGTTGTGCAGGCTCGCTACGCCGAGCACCTTACCGCGATCTACTACGATTCCGACGAAAGTGCCCCATCGCTGGAAGAGCAGCTGATCAAAGCCAACTCGCTGGCTGAGCTCAACACCGTGCTGGGCAAGACCTTCGCCGATGAGGTGGCGTTGCTCAAGTACATGAAAGGTCACAAGACCGACACGGCCCTGGCAATCTTCAACAGCCCGCACTCGATCAGGTTCCCGGACTATGTCCAGCGTGCCATCACCTAACCGGGTCCTGCTCTCAGCGGCCGGATCGGGCAAGACCACGTTGCTGGTCCGGCAGGCCTTGGAGCGGCCCGAGCGTCGCATCGCGATTGTCACCTACACGCTGGAGAATCTAGAAGAGATCCGGCGCTCGTTTGAGGTCCACGCCGGTGCGGTCCCCGTGCATGTCACTTTGCACAGCTGGTATGGCTTCCTGCTGTGCCAGTGCATCCGCCCGTACCAGGCAGCGCTTTGCCCTGAGCCTCGCATCGAGACCATCCTGTTCGTAGAAGGTGTCACCAATAACAGGGCCCCACGCACCCAGGTGGCGCGCCACTACTTGGCAGGCAACCGGATGTATTCGGACCGGGCGGCCGATTTCGCTGTGCGCTGCGATGAGCTCACCCAAGGTCAGGTCATGGCACGCCTGGCGGCCATGTACGACGAGCTCTACATCGACGAAGTTCAGGACCTCGCCGGCTTTGATCTGGATCTGGTCGAGCGGCTGTTGAAGAGCGGCATTGCCATCACGTTGGTGGGTGATACGCGGCAGGCGACGTATGCCACCAACTATGCTCAAAGGCACAGCCAGTATCGTGGACCCAATCTGGCAGCGCTGTTTCAGATTTGGGAGGCGGACGGCTTATGCCAGCTGGATCACCGCCTCATCAGCCTTCGCTGCGTCCAGGCCCTGTGCGATATGGCGGACACGCTCTATCCGCAGATGCCGCGAACCCAATCAGGCAATGGCGAGGTCACCGGGCACGATGGCATCTACCTCGTCGCTCCAGCGGATGTTGAAGCGTACATGCAGGAGTTTGCGCCCACCGTGCTCCGGCATGACCGGCGGCAAGCGTGCGACGGACTACCGGCCGTGAACTTTGGGCAGTGCAAGGGCCGCACCTACAGCCGGGTCCTCATCTTTCCGAACGGCCCGCTGACACAGTACCTGCGCACGGCAGATGCAGCGCGTATCACCGCCCCACCAAAGTACTACGTGGCCTTCACCCGGGCGCGGCAAAGCGTGGCCTTTGTGTATGCCGGCGCGTGCGCGTTGCCGGGTTATCAGCTCTATGCGCCCGCCAACGCAGACGCATAGAGCCACGGGCGATCACATTTTCTTCAAGGGCGCCGCGGTGGGCTGTGGTGGCACCGGACCCGGGTCGTTGAAGCACAGCATGACCTGATCGATGTCAAATTGATCGGCCAGCACGCGGGCGATCACCGCATGCACCAGGTCCAGGTCGACCGAGGGCGCAGCGACGGTGATGGTGGCCGCGATCGCACGACCGCGCTCTTTGGCGGGGACTAGGCGCAGGTCATCCACCGCTTTCACGCCGGGGTCGGTAAACATCGCCGTACGCACTTGTTCCAGCTCGGCTTCATTCATGTTGGCGGTGACTCCAGGGAATGTGATTGTCAGGCGGGATAGGTCTGAATCTTGCAATCAAAAAACACCGGCCTTGCCAGCAAGGTTGGTAGGCGGGGGACAGGCTCCGGCCGATGACGACTGTCGCCAGCGACCGCTGCAACCCTGAGCGCGCATCTTTGAGGCTCCGGTGGGCTTCGGGCGCATTGAAACCAGAAGTCGCCACCACGGACCTACCTCGGGGTATTGCTTCCGGCCGGTAGAAGACCTCCACAAACGTGATCTCGATGCGCCACCTCTCACAGAGCGAGACTGACGACGGGTGGTCCCATCCGCCCTTGCGTCATATTTGTCGCGCTCGCAGTTGTCAAGAATTAGCCTCCATGATTTGGATTGGTTGATCGGATCCTATTTCCTGCGAGGCTTGGACCGAAGCCCCGGTGGTCTGCGTTGCTTAATAGGTTGCTTCAATCTCCACCGGCTCCATTCACTAGTAGATCCTTCAGCTATGAAGGTGACCAGAACCCACTTCAGTAAGGGAGAGAACCCCACCTCAGCATCACGAAGCAGGTTGGCCCAATACCTTCCGACTAGGAAGGAGAATAGACTCATGGCAGTGACAGACGATGCGAACCACGGCCAACTGATGTCACTGACGTTCGCTTGGATGCCTTTCTTGTACATGTAAACTGCAAACACCAGAGCAGCGCACTGCATCGAGATCACAACCGCGGTCGGCGTCGCCCGGGCTCTGTGGAGGGCGGCGGCGAAGAGAGTCTCCGCAAACGAGAAGCCGATCAGCAATAGAGCTGCACTCAGCATCGCTGGACCGAACTCCGCAATTCCGGCGAGTGACAGCACGATTGGAAGGAATGCAAAGGGGAGTGGCTCCAAGCAGAGGGTTGGATAGAATTTCACGAACAGTGGCCATCTCTTTACCGCGACCAGAATGATGTCTTGCATCATCGCAACTACCAATGCAGCAGCCGCACTCGTTAGCGCAATCGACACCGGTATCCAAAACATCATCTCTTCTGATGCCGGCGCGAAGGGCACCATGGCCGCTGCGCCCCAAATCGCTGCGGCCAAGAACGCGCCAATTGGGAGTGCGGCTGGCTTCCACATGGTCATACTCTGATCAGAATACGTGGCCAAATAGTCAGGCGCTCAAGGTCTGCACTGACGGCTCTGCAGCCATGTCTACGCCTCACCGTCATAGGGCCTCCCTTCCCCCGGGGGGGGCATAGGCCTTGATGGCGGTATCAGTCGATACCCAACCCGCGGCAGCGTCTGGATCATCTTTTCCTCAAACGGACCATCAATGCTTCGCCGCAGGCTGGACATCTGTGATCGCAGAAGATCCCCGTCGGGCAGGTCGTCACCCCAGAGAGTGTGCTCAAGCTGCCGCCTGGTCACAGCGGCAGGACTTGCCCGCATCAGCGCTTCAAGGAGCTTCCTGCAAGCTGGGTACAGATGCAGTCGTTTTCCAGCCCGTGTGGCCTCCAACGTACTCAGGTCCAACGTGAGCTCTCCGATCAGCAGCCGCCTCCTTGTTACGCGTCCCTCCGTACGGGAAACCAACGCCTCTAGGCGAACTTCGAGCTCCGGGAGCTCAAAAGGCTTGGTCACATAGTCATCTGCACCGGAGCGGAAAGCGATGATTTTGTCCGAGAGCGCAACCTTTGCAGCCAACATCACAACGGGAACTGAAACACCGTGATTCAACCGCAGCCTTCTCAGAACCTCCGGGCCTTCCATGCGAGGAAGCATCCAATCAAGAATGACTGCGTCGTAACCATTGGACGCCGCAAAGTGAAGGCCGGCGATGCCGTCCCCGATGGTATCAAGCTGATGCCCTCGGGCCTCGAAGTAGGCCAGAATCTTCAAAGCGACTTCTCGATCGCGCTCAATCACTAGAATTCGCATGTCACGACTGACGGAAGCCAAGGAGCCTCAGCGCATTGAATACAACCAACAAGGTTGAACCTTCATGCACTGCCACAGCCGGTCCAATGCCAAGACCTAGGATGGTCGCAGGAACCAACAACGCTACGACGCCCAGGCTCACATACACGTTCTGACGGATCACCCGTTTCGTGCGTCGACTAAGCGCTACAGAGAATGCAACCTGTCTCAAATCCTCAGACATAAGCGCGACGTCGGCAGTCTCCAGCGCTACGTCCGAAGAGGCGGCACCCATTGCAATTCCGACGCTGGCACTAGCCATTGCGGGTGCGTCATTCACACCGTCGCCGACCATTGCCACTCGCTCCGTCTCCTTCAACTGACGTATTGCCTTCACCTTGTCGTCAGGCATGAGATTTCCCCATGCCTCGTTTAGACCCACGTCCGTTGCCACGGCTTGAGCTACAGTCTGGTGGTCGCCAGAGATCATGATCATTCGTTGGATGCCCAAGCGCCTTAGCTTGTCCAGGGCTTCACGCGCCTCTGGCCGGGGCGTATCCATAAGGCCGATGACACCTAGGTCGCGATCACCTAGGCGAACGGCCATCGTGGTTCTGCCGGCGTTACGGAGCTCCTCAATGGCAGACTCCGCACCCGCGGATAGAGCGCCAATGCCGTCGTTACCGAACATTTCTGCCTTTCCTATCCACACGTCAATGCCGTTCACCTTCGCCTGAACGCCTCTTCCAGCGAAGTTAGCGAGGTCTGTCGCTACCATGACCGGTCCATCGCCCAGGCGAGTATTACCATCTCGAACGATAGCTGCGGCCAAAGGGTGGTCACTTAAAGCCTCGACGGCGACGGCAACGTGAAGCAGTTCCTGCTCTGTCGTTCCCTGCATCACTTTGATGTCGGTAATTCGCGGCTTGCCTTCAGTGAGCGTTCCAGTCTTGTCGAACGCGATGGCGCGGATCATTCCTAGCTCTTCGAGTGGCGCCCCACCTTTGATGAGCACACCACCACGTGCCGCTCTTGCGATGCCCGCCAGAACAGCACTTGGCGTGGCTATGGCCAGTGCACAGGGGCTCGCTGCCACCAAAACTGCCATAGCACGATAGAAGCTGTCACGGAATGGCTCATCAACCACAACCCAGGAGAAAAGGAGGAGCACAGCCAGAATCAACACCGCGGGAACGAATACTCTCTCGAACTTGTCCGTGAAGCGCTGCGTGGGCGACTTCCTAGTCTCAGCCTCACTTACCATCTTGACGACGCGGGCCAGTGCCGATTCGCCTGATCGACGCGTGACTTCAACCTCCAGGGCGCCGGAGCCATTGATAGTGCCGGCGAAAACACGTGACTCCATTACCACCGAATCAGGTCGATCCCGTGCTAGAGCAGCGTCATTGACTGCCAGCTTATCAACCGGGATGCTTTCCCCGGTGACAGGGGCTTGGTCAACGCTGCTAGCCCCTTTGATAACGAATCCGTCCGCCGGCATCCGGTCATTGGGACGTACGACCACCACATCTCCAGGTATCAACGATTCAACCTGGACTTCCACGACCTGCCCATTCCTCAGCACCCTGGCAGTTTCTGGGGCAAGCTTGGCGAGAGCTTCTATCGCACGTTTAGCCCGGCCCATCGCGTAGTGTTCAAGGGCGTGACCGAGACTGAAGAGGAACAGAAGCAAGGCGCCTTCGGCCCATGCGCCGAGCGCGGCTGCGCCTGCCGCTGCAACCAGCATCAGCGTATCGATCTCAAAGCGCTTCAGCTTGATGTTCCCGATCGCCTCGCCAAGCGTGAACCAGCCGCCAAAGACGTAGGCTGCTACGTAAAACGCTGTGGGGATCCAGGGCGTTTGGGTCAACCCAAGCTTTTCAATCGCAAATCCCACGATCAGGAGCAGGCCGCAAGCAAGTGAGAAGATCAGCTCACTATTGCCACCTAGCGTGCCCCCGTGGGAATGACCGGGGTCCTGTCGGTCCTTGTGATCGTGTCCTTCGTGCTGATCCTTCAAATCTCCCCTCGGACTCGGTGGCTCTTGCGCTACACCCAGCGCCTCAAGCTTCGCTCTCAGCTCCGCCTCGCCTGTCTTGGCTCTCTCGTACTCGATGCTTATGCCACCAGCTGGGCTGGTGGTGGCTTCAATGACGCCTGGTACGGCCTGCACTTGCGCCGCAATTGTCCTTGCCTTTCGTGCGTGAACGGCCGAACCAAGCTCCAAGAAAAGGTGGCCATACCGATCACCCAACTCAATGCCCACGGATGCCGCCACCTCTCGCACTCGCTGAAGCGAGACGATCTCGGGGTCGTAATGAATGCAGAGCGTTCCGAGAGCTTCGTCGCTACCCTCGCGAATGTGCACGCGCGATACTCCCTCCATGTCCTGAAGACCAGCGACCAGCCTCTGGACGCAGCTGTCGTCCCGAGAGACACCTGGGAGTATTACTGGCAGTTCGAGTTCTGTGGTCAGGTTCATTTGTTCCCTCCAACGTCATAAAAATGGAACGGGAAGTCCGGCAGGCAGATGCTCTGCCGGGCCCAAACACTCCATCATTCAGTGGACAGTTTCCGGTTGCCCTTTCGGGCCTGCCTTGGCCAAGCGCCCCGCAAATGTCGGCAGCACAAGAAGTGTCAGTACTGTTGCGGTCAACAGGCCGCCAATGACCACCGTGGCGAGAGGCTTCTGCACCTCAGCACCAGATCCACTCGCAATAGCCATTGGAATGAAGCCAACGATCGCCACCAGCGCGGTGGTCACCACCGCGCGAATTCGGCTGCCGGCACCGTTCATTGCAGCGATCAATGGACTGTCACCTGCATCAAGCCTCTCTCTGATGGCTTGCATGAGCACCAATCCATTCAGGGTCGCAACACCCGATACCGCGATGAATCCGACGGCGGCAGATACCGAGAACGGCATACCACGCACCAGCAACGCGAGAATTCCGCCAACCAGGGCCAGTGGGACGCAGGTGAACACCAGGCCCGCCTCCTTTGCGCTGCCCAATGCCATGAACAGCAGGCTGCCGATCAATAGGAAGACAATCGGAACAACTGTCATGAGTCGCTTTTCAGCCCGCTGCAAGTTCTCGAACTGACCTCCCCACGTCATGTGGGCGCCCGGCGGAAGCTGTACGTCCTTCACCGCCGCCTGGGCCTCTCCAACAAACCCGCCCAAGTCACGACCGCGAACATTTGCCTGCACCACCACACGACGGCTTCCATTGTTTCGACTGATCTGGTTCGGCCCCTCGCTGATCTCAATGCGTGCGACAGAGGAGAGCGGCACGATGCCCCCAGTTGGAGTTGCAATCGGCAGTGACGCGAGCTGATCGGGGTCATTGCGTGCATCGTCGCCGAGGCGCACAACAACATCGAACCGGCGGTCGCCCTCGAAGATCTTGCCTGCCGCAGCGCCGCCAATACCGGTTGAAAGCGCGTCGCTCACGTCCGCTGCCGTGAGGCCATACTGCGCAGCTGCAAGATGATCGATTGCCACATTGAGCGTGGGCAGGCCGGAAATCTGTTCAACACGGACATCCGCTGAGCCCTGGACATTCCTCAGCTTCAGCGCGACCTGATCGGCAACAGCTTGCAGTTGCTCGAAGTTGTCGCCGTAGATCATGACGGCCAGGTCCGTACGCACGCCTGAGATCAGCTCATTGAAGCGCAGCTCGATGGGCTGGCTGAATTCAAAGCTGTTGCCTATCTGCGAGGCGGCGATCTTCTCAAACCTTGCAATCAGATCCTCCTTGCTCAGGGAAGAGTCTGGCCACTCCTTTCTCGGTTTAAGTACGATCACACTGTCGGAGATGTTGGTCGGCATGGGGTCGATAGCTGCTTCTGCAGTACCGGTCCGCGAGAAGACCGTCACAACCTCTGGTTCAGCAGCAATGGCCTTCTCCAGCGCCAATTGCATAGCCAACGATTGCTCAAGCGACGTAGATGGCACACGCAACGCTTGCATAGCGAGATTTCCCTCATCAAGCGTTGGCATGAACTCTCGACCCAGCATCGTAAAGCCGACCACGCCCATTGCGAGCATCACGAGGGCGCCAGCGAACACTGCCTTGGGCCTACGAATCGCCGCTTGGATCACCGGTTCGATGCGGCCGCGCAGGACGCGGATGATGGCTGTCTCATGTTCTTCGTCCTGGTCGCCCTCGTGTCCTTCCTTCTTCGCGTGGAGCTTGGGCTCCCTGACCAGCAGGGCAGCCATCGCCGGTACGAAGGTAAAGGAGAAGATGAATGCGCCAACGAGGGCGAGCATGAAGGTGGCGGCCATCGGGTGGAACGTCTTGCCTTCCACACCTTCCAAGGTAAGGATCGGTGCGAACACCAACAGGATGATCACCTGACCGAAGGCTGCAGGACGCGCCATCTTCCTCGCCGAGTCGGCGGCTACACGCAGTCGCTCCATGGCATTGAGGGGTCGGCCAAGTTCGGCACGCCGCTTGCCAAGCATCAGCAGGGTGGACTCGATCACAATTACCGCGCCATCTACAAGGATTCCGAAGTCCAGCGCACCCAAGCTCATCAGGTTGCCGCTGATACCGAACTTGTTCATGCCGATAACAGCGAACAGGAACGACAGCGGAATGACCAATGCGGTGATGGCTGCCGCACGCAGGTTGCCCAGGAGCAGGAACAGCACAACTACGACCAGCAGGGCACCTTCGGTCAGGTTCTTGGCGACAGTCTTGACAGTGGAGTTAACCAGCACACTACGGTCCAGCACTGGCTCTGCGAAGATATCGGCGGGCAGAGATTCATTGACCTGTGCCAGGCGCTCAGCTGCAGCTTGAGCGACGGTGCGGCTGTTGCCGCCGGCGATCATGAGCGCCGTGCCCAGTACCGCCTCATGACCATTTCGGCTAGCTGCACCAAGCCGTGGGGCGCGCCCCATACCGACCTCGGCAACATCGGCCACCCGGATGACCACACCGTCCTTGGTGGCAACGGGCGACTGAGCCAAGTCGTCGGTCGTAAGGGCAAGGCCGTCGGCCCGAACGACCAGGCCTTCGCCCGCACGCTGGACGAATCCGGCGCCAGCCTGGACGTTGGAGCGTTCCAGTGCTTGGACCAGATCGGCCAGACCCAAGTTGTATGCCGCCAGTCGAGCGCTGTCGGGGTAGATGCCGTATTCCTTGACGTACCCACCCACCGTATCAACACCGGCCAGGCCGGGGCTGGAGCGCATCTGTGGTGCGATGATCCAGTCCTGGACAGTACGCAGGTACGTTGCGCGCTCCTGGGCGGTTCCAAGACGATCGCCCTCTGGTGTCAGGTAGACCTCACCCTCTTGCCAGCCAGCCTGGCCGGGCTTGGCCAGCTTCTTGGGGTCGAATGGCTTGAAGTCCACCGTCCACATGAGAACCTCGCCCAGCCCGGTTGTAACCGGGGAGAGCATGGGGGACACGCCCTCGGGCAGATCTCCGGCAGCCTCCCGCATCCGCTCTGCCACCTGCTGGCGGGCGAAATAGATGTCGGTCTGATCAGTGAAGATCGCGGTGACCTGAGAGAAGCCATTGCGTGATAGGGAGCGAGTGGTGTTCAGACCTGGGATGCCGGCCAAGGCCGTCTCCAGAGGATAGGTGACCTGGCGTTCAATCTGCTCCGGAGTAAGGGCAGGTGCGATGGTATTGATCTGAACCTGGCGGTTGGTGATATCTGGTACAGCATCGACTGGCAGCTTGCTCAGTTGGAACAAGCCAAAGCAGGCAATCGAAGCAGCCAGAAACACCACGAGCCAACGGAACTTGACCGCTGCTTCAATGATGATCTTGAACATGGTGTATGAGTTCCCTTAGTGGCCGTGCTCGGCTTCGCCCTTGGCCAGTTCGGCCTTGAGCAGGAAGGCATTGGCGCCTACGAGGCGCTCACTACCTGTCAGACCGTTAAGGATTTCGATTCGATTACCTGCACGACGGCCAGCGAGTACCGGCGTTGCCTTAAAGCCTCCCTCGACAGCAACGAACACAACACTTCTGCCATCAACGCTTTGGACCGCATCCGCCGGGACGCTCATGCCTTCAGCTGCGCCATCGGCGATGATGACGGCCGAAACGGGGGAGCCGGCCGGTGGCAACTTCTCCGAAATTGGTTTGGCGCGAATGGTCGCGGTGCCTCCCTGCTGCATCACATTCGCAGCGGCGGCAATCACCTCAGCTTCGAAGCTTCCGCCCGGGCCAGTCACTTCCAGCTTCATTCCGGGCACCGCGAGAGTGGCCAGTGCTGGCGGTGCAGTGAATACGAGTTCATTCATGTCCGGATTGGAAACCTCCGCAACAAGCGTTCCAGCTGAGACGACACCACCGGGCGTCACTTGGACGTTGCCAACCACGCCAGCGACAGGACTGGAGATTGTCACCCGGCCGGAACTGTCCGGAGATCCACTGGCCGCTACCTGTGCACGTGCAGCACTAGCGGCGGCATCAGCGGCCAAAGAGCGCGCGCGCGAGGCCTCCAGCTCCTGGCGAGCCACTACGCCCTGCTCGACAAGAGACTTGTCGCGGCCGTAGGCCAGGCGAATGGCTTCGGCCTCCGCCGCAGCGGCAGTGGCGGCGGCTTTGAAGGTCGCAGCTTCTCCACTGACAATGATCACCAGGGGCTGGTTGCTCTTGACGGCTGTACCCGGCGCAACAAGCACGCGCTCAACGCGGCCGGTGACCGTTGAGGCGATGGCAGCACGCCCCCCGATGGCCGGCTCGACGCGACCTGCAAGGCGGGTCGATGCGCCACCGCCGCGGCCGACAGCCACCACGCCGATGCCAGATGCCTTGATCTGGTCAGGCGTCAGCTTGACTACACCTTCCTCGGACTCCTCTTCGCCATGTTCGCCATCACCATCACCTTCACTGTGCGCCTCGGCGGAGCCCGGCTTTGCGTCAGCTGCGTGATCGTCGTGACCATCATCCTTTCCAGCCGGCTTTTCTGCCTCCGTACCGGTGGATTTGGCATCCTCCTGCGCCCCGCCACTGCATGAGGTCAGCGCGCCGGTCATCATCAAGGTAGCCAGCAGCGTCGCTCCGATGAGCGTCTTGTTTCCGTACTTGTTCATTTTGCCTCCACAAACGGTGCGCGCCCTTCAAGGCGGGCGAGGTCGATTTCTGCTGCCACCCGGCTAAGACGGGCATCCACAGCACTGCCACGCGCAGCGATCAGGGTTGATCGCGTGCTGCGCAGCTCCAATTGCGATATACGACCTGCCTCAAATCCGATGCGGGCCAGCCGATAGGCTTCATCTGCGGCCTGTACGCTTTCATCCGCTGCTCGTGCGCGGCTGTTGGATGCCTTGAGACTCGCTACCGCTCCCAAACGGGCCGCCTCACTGTCACGCCTCTGAGCCTCCAGAACCGCTTCGGCAGCACGTTGTTCCGCATAGGCCGCCTGGATCGCACCGCGGTTACGATCGAATAGGGGGATCGAAAGGCTGATGCCCACGTTGTAAGCTTGGTCGCCCGCTTGGCGGAAGCGCGTCTGAGCCACGGATGCACTCAGTTGTGGCAACGCACGCTTGCGCTCAACATCGATAAGGCGGCCGGAGGCGTCCGCTTCGGCTTGGGCGATACGAACGGCAAGCGGGGCGGCCTCATTGTCAATTGGGTGAGAGGGCACTCGGTCAAGCAGGCTTTCGCCGATGTCGGTCAGCGGGCTGTCCACTAAGGACACCCCGGCTAGGCGAGCAAGCGCCGCATCCCGGTAGGCCTCGGCCTCATCTAGGCTGGCCTTTGCATTGGCGACCTCGCTCCGTGCCTGCACACCGCGCAGGTTGGGCTCACGTCCCTCGCTGACCATCGCAGCTACCGCCTTGGCGTCCTGTTCAATCAAGGCCAATGCCTCGCTGGCCAACTCATATCGGCGCAGCGCAGCCTCTGCTTCGGCGTATGTCGCAGCCAGGCGACCCGCTGCGTCACTGCGCATCAGATCACCCCGCAAGCCTGCAGCCCCAGCCTCCGCACGCGCGGCGCGCACTCGGGCCCCTCGTTGACCCCAAATCTCCAGCGGCTGGGAGAGGGTGACAATGCTGTCAGCGTTTGAGAAACCTTTGTAGGGACCAGTGCCGTAGGCGTTCTCCGCTTCGATGGAGACCGTCGGATTGGGCAGTGCCCGAGCCTGTTGTACCCGCGCCTCGGCTGCCTCAGCCAGCGCGACGCCTTGGACCGTCGCAGGCATCTGGTTCAAGCGAGAAAGCAACGATTCGTAAGATGGTGCAGTTTGAGCAGCTACATGCCCGGTTGGCACCAACGCCAGCAGAACAGCGACAGCCAACCCGGTCGCTGAAAGCGACCGACCCGTCAAAATCGACATAAAAACTCCCGTAAATTATCTGAGCGAACTACCCGCAAATGCGGGGCAGAGCCAGATCAGATACGGGGGGGGCGCATGGGTCCGTCGAGTCGGAGGGCGTAGACGTCCCCGTGCTCGGTACTGTGCAGCGAAATCCGGCCATCGGCGAACAGATCGTCGTGACCGGCAGCTGGGAGGCTTGCCGTTGAATGGTGGCAATGCCCATGGCCACAGGCATCGGCACTGGACGAATCCTTGCTCTTGCTCGACTCGGAGTCTGAATCACTTTGCAAGGCGTGCACATCGCCCACGCTGACCGTCGCTTCTTGCGCGCACGCCAATGCCTCGGCCACAGGCACGACCACGAACGCCGCCAAAAGCAGCAGCATCAGGTATATACGAATAGCAGGCAGAGAGCGACGCATTGGGAAAGGTTAGCAACCTCTTTTGGACGGATACAATTACATAAAAACACTACGGTGGCTGTGCTTGAACGCACCCTAGCCCCGTTCAGGTCGGGACCCAGGGAATCAACCCACAAGGATAACGGCCCATGTGAGGGCGACATTGCAAAGAGCCACGAACACCGCAGCCGACCCCATGTCCTTCGCACGACCAGCCAGCTCATGGATTTCTGGGCCATACCGTTCGATCACTGCCTCGATAGCGGAGTTCAGCAGCTCGAATGCCAAAACGAACAGTACGCTCCCCATGAGAAGCACTCGCTCTACCCCTGAGTTGCCGAAAAAGATAGCTGTAGGTAATGCCACCGCGGCCATAACAACTTCCAACCGAAACGACGATTCATGCAGCCAAGCTGATCTCAGCCCCTGGAGAGACCAGCGAAGCGCCTCAAAGACGCGCGCAATGCTCCGCGGACGATGACCGTACATATCTGCCACTTCGATGTTTCCTTCTTTTGGGCCCAAGAGACGCTCACGGGTCTTCCAACAGCGATACTCGCCGTGGTCGGCTATAGGCTGTGACCGGCGTTGCTGGTACAGCCTGAGAACAGATTTAGGCTCTCGTCTAGCACCGTCGTCCTAACCTGCATCAGGCCAAGCACAGAATGGAAGAGGTTGTCGTGGCTGGACGGCTGCTTTGATCGGTCCCGGACACATTGAAGGTCCAGGTTGTTGCTGCTCTTCATACCATCAGACATCCACATCACCATCGGCACCTTGATCTGAGTATCAGGGGCGATAGCGTAGGGGAGCCCGTGAAGATAGACGTTCGCCTCCCCTAATGACTCGCCGTGGTCGGAGACATAGATCAGCCCGGTATCGTGACTCTTGTCCTGTTCAAGCATGCGAATTGTCTTTGCAAGGAAGTCATCTGTCGCAAGGACCGCGTTGTCATACGCATTGACGATTTCACCGCGTGTGCACTTGCCCAAGTCTGCGTTTCGGCAGTCGGGAGTAAATTTCGTCAGATCTTCCGGGTATCGCTTGAAGTAGCTGGGTCCGTGGTTCCCCAGCTGATGTAGAACGACAACGACATCACCAGGGTTGTCCTCGATCGAGTCATGCAGACCTTGCAGCATAATCTCGTCACGGCATGCTTGGTCGTCGCACAGAACATCCTTGACCGGCACGCGATAGGATTCAAATGCCAGATCAGAGCAGACGCCCTTGCATCCAGTCTGGTTGTCACGCCATAGGGTCCTGACCCCGGCACGCTCCAAAACATGCAGAAGCGACTCCGAACCTTTGATCTTGTCTCGATCGTAGTCTCGCCTCCCGTACGCAGAGAACATACAGGGCACCGACACTTCGGTGTTTGACCCGCAGGCGGTCACGTCTGAGAAATTGACGACGTCCAACGCTGCCAACTGTGGCGTTGTCTGTCTGCCGTATCCATTCAAACCCCAGTTCTGCGCACGAACCGTCTCACCTACAACGATGACCAAGAAGTGGGGCTTCGCGCCTGGCGGATGAGGCGTCATCATGGCATCGGGGCCAACCACTTGGATCGGACCGCGCTCCGCACGGGTGTCTTCTCGCACAACCTTCGCAATGGAAGCGATGTAGTTTCCAGGGTTTGCAAGGTATCTGACTTGCTTGTGATTGCGTATGAGTGATGAGAGGTCGTCGAATGACGCAATTGCCGCGCCAACGATTACAACAACCGCCATGCCAAGTAGAAGCACTCTTGCAAGTATCGCCCGCGTCACATTGGAAGAACGTTGGAGCCTTACCATGCATACCGCGATAGCTGGCACGACGCCTTTAATTAGTACCGCAAGAAAGAAGCCCCAGGTCAGCAACTCTCCGGCTTCAGCGCCGTCGGTCTTCAGCACATTTCGTACCATGCTGGCGTCGAAGTAGACGCTGTAATTGTCTGAATAGTAGGCAGCAGTAGCGGACACGACGAGAAGCAATGCAAGAACCGGCTTCACCGTCCATCGAACGCATAGCAATCCGAGAATGAGCACATTCAAGGCAGTGAGGATCGCTCCCGTAGAGATAACAAGTAGCGCACGAGCTGCTCCGTCCGCACCACTCTTCGCAATTACTTCTGCGAAGAACGCGCTGTTGAGAAAGAACGTGAAGTACATCGCCACGATGATAATCAACGTGTTGACGCCCAGCTGCGGGCCGCAGATGGGCTTGCCAAGACGGCCCAGTGGATCTGAGCCTAGGCCCCCGCGCGAACTGCCTCGGTTGAATTCTGTTTTCACGTAATGCATTGGTGATTCCTTTTTATTGACCACCGCGCGCGCCCCTAGCGCACACGGCCGCCATTGCGCGTTCCTAGATGGAAAGCCATCCACACATATGCAACGCCTGACACCAGCGAAGGGGCCAGGACCGCGGTCCGCAGGTTTTGGGTCAGTGACAGCAGTGCAGCCGAGATCCACATGAAGAGACGCTTGTCTGGGTGCAGCTCCGCTCCCCGACGCGGGAACAGCGAGCTTCCGGTTGCCACCATTTGGGTGGCAACCAAGGCAAATCTCGGTTCGTCGACAGGCCCAAAATCGCGCACACCAAGAGATGCGCCGATGGCAAGCACGGAGGTTGCCATCAGTAGTGCCGCTCGATCGCGTGCAGTTCGGAGATTGGTAGATGTTGAGAAGGGCATTCAGGTCGCCTTCTTCAAGGCGGCGCAGTACTGGCCGGCGACTGCACGTGCAGCCACGCGTCGGCCGAGCGCACGGAGCGCCCAGCAACAAGATGTGTTCATGGAAAGACCTACACAAAGGTGATCGCAGAAGGACTGACAGGCGCGTTGCGCCTGTTATGCGATCAAAGCCTGGGAGGTCTAATCAGCGTGTCCGGGATGTGGGACGTCATGGGCTGTTCGTAGAACGTGTGCCCGCCTTCATTTCTTGCGGCTTCGGCACTGGTGAAACCGTTGGACGCCACAAAAGTGCTGCTGTGGTGGCAGTGACCGTGACCACAAGCGGCATGCGCCTTATCGGGGTGGCCATCGCCTGGCCCTGCCACTTCCTGGTGTGACTGCTCCTCAGAGAAGCAGACCGAAGCATCAACGACAGGCACGATGATCATCACTGCGAGCAGCAGTGCCAGAGCGTAGCGCTTGGCATGGATGACAATGGAAGGCACGTGTGGCTAGGACTGATACATTTGAGGCCGGAAAGATACCTTGGGTCCCGCTCATCAGCAAGCTGACGCTTATTCATCAATCTCGCGGGCTCGAGTGGCCTCTGCGAGTCAGGTGGCCAGGCAAAAGCTGGCGCGGGAAATTGACGGAATCCGGCATCCGAAGAACAGAAAGTTAACGTTTTGCCTGAGCTTCCGCACGGTCACGCAGATTGAGCTGCGACGGATTAGGTCGGGGGCCAGCTGCGCCACGTGACAGTGCCGGGTTCAAGCGCAGCCGCCAGAGTCCGAGCTCAGTCGGCCAAGCCTGGTCATGCAGCCGTCTTGCGCGCGTCGGCACCTGCCCGGCGGGCATCACCTAAAATCTCGAAGGCTTCCTTGATCACATACAGGCCGATCAGGGCGCCGATCACGAAATCCGGGTACGGGCTGGCCAGCCACCACACCAACAGACCGGCCAGGATCACCCCAACATTGGCGACCACATCGGCCCGCGTGAACAGCCACGTCGCTCGCAGATGCACTTCGCCGGACTTTAGCGGTGCCAGCATGCGCAGCACCGCCATATTGACCGCCAGCGACAGCAGGGCGGTGCCAATCATCCAGCCGCTGACCGGCTCGGCGCCGTACATCACCCGGCGGCCCACCTCAACCAACACGCCCACACCCAGCACAAGCAGCACGCTGCCGCTGACCCAAGCGGCATTGGCCTTGAAGCGCGCCGTGCGCCCGATAGCGACCAGGCCAATGGCATAGGCGGTGGCATCGGACAGCATGTCCAGAGCGTCGGCCAGCAGGCCAGTGGAATGGGCAATCCAGCCGGCGATGCCGCCGATCACGGCCATCGCCGCGTTCAACGCTAGGGCGATCCAGAGGACGCGCCGCTCCTGCGCATTCTTGGCCTCGTGGTGGCAGCCGCAATCACTCATCGGAACATCTCCAGTCGCAGGGAAGCCAGGCCCAGGCGGACCGCTGGCATGGCACAGCCGGTGAGGGTAAAGTCCGTAGCTACTACGGAGTCAAGCGCACTACGAATGAAAATCAGTGAGGCTGCCGACGCCAGTGGGTGCCATCTGGAGACCATCCGCTATTACGAGCGGATCGGCCTGCTGCCGCGCCCGGGGCGCTCGGGCAATGGCTACCGGGTCTATGGCCCGGCCGACATCGAGCGACTGCGCTTCATTGCGCGCGGCCGGGACCTGGGCTTCAGCCTGGAGGAGGTCCGCAGCCTGCTGCAGTTGGCGGGCGATGAAGAGCTTTCGTGCGGGGACGTGGATCGGCTGGCCCGCAGCCATCTGACCGACGTGCGGGCGCGCATGGCCGACCTGCAGCGCATGGCCAGCGAGCTGGAACGGGTGATTGCCAGTTGCCACGGCGGGCAGCGGGCTGAATGCACCATCCTGTCAACGCTGCGGCAGCCGGCCTCGGTGGAGGCCACGCGCCAGTGACCGAACTGGACCGCTACCTCGATGCGGCCACGCGCCAGAACACGGTGCGCAGCTATGCGTCGGCGCTGCGGCACTTTGAAGTCGAGTGGCAAGGCCACCTCCCAGCTACACCGGACAGCGTGGCGCGGTACCTGGCCACGTATGCGCAGACCCTAGCCACCAGCACCCTTCGCCACCGCCTGGCCGCCATTGCCTACTGGCACCGCGACCACGGCTTTGTCGACCCGACCCGGTCGCCACTGGTGCGCAAGGTCCTCAAAGGTATCCAGACCCTGCACCCAGGGCAGGTCAAGCAAGCCGCACCGCTCCAGATTCGACGGCTCGTCGAGCTCGATGACTGGTTGGCTGCAGCGATCGCCGCGGCGCATGCCCGGGGCGATGGAGCAGCGGCGCTTCGCCACCAACGGGACCGAGCGCTGGTGCTGCTCGGATTCTGGCGTGGCTTCCGTGGCGATGAACTGCTGCGTCTGGAGGTGGCCCATCTCATGCTAGTGCCGGGCCAGGGGATGACCTGCTTCCTGCCACGCAGCAAGGGCGATCGGCAGGCGGCAGGCGTCACCTACAAAGTGCCGGCCTTGTCGCGATTGTGTCCGGTGGAGGCAACCCAAGCGTGGCTCCAGGCGGCTGACCTGCAAGAGGGGCCGGTGTTTCGGGCGGTCAACCAATGGGGCCAGGTGAGCGCCGAAGGCCTCCATCCCAACAGTTTGGTGCGCCTTCTGCGCGAGTTACTGGCCAGTGCCGGCTTTGCCGATGCTGGACTCCACAGCAGCCATTCCCTACGTCGAGGCTTTGCCAGCTGGGCCAACGACCAAGGCTGGGACATGAAGGCGCTAATGGAGTACGTGGGCTGGCGCGATGTGCAGTCGGCCATGCGATACCTAGATGGGCGTGACCCGTTCGCCCGAGACCGCATTGAAGCGAGCCTGCCCAGTCCAACCGCGCCGGCTCCGGCGATGGTGCTGCCGCCGTCGGCGCCAGAGGGCGGATCTGCGCTGCAGTTGCTCTTACGGATGGTGCTGACCCCGTTTGCCCGCGCGGGCCGCGGCGCGGCCAAGGCCAGGGGCCGGATCGAAGAGATTTGCTTGGCCCCATTCCAAGCTGTGCGGCTGAACACCGCCAGCAGCGAGTACCGGTTGACCGTTCCCACCGATCCCGACCGGGATCTGGATGAAATCCTGGCCACGCTGCTGGATGACATGCACCGCATGGCCGATACGCACCAGTGCTTCCTGGAAGCGTCTTTGAGTACAGACGACGGCCGGCACTGGGACTGATCTCCCCCTAACAACCTCAGGATCCAATGGCTACCCTTCACGAGACCGCCTATCCGCGACTGAAGCCTGATCCCACCGCCAAGGAACTGGAGGAGATCTATACCCCCAGCGCCGCTGAAATTGCATTCGCCAAGCGGCTGACTACCCAGCCAGGACCCCAACTGGCCATACTGATTCATCTGAAGCTGTTCCAGCGCTTGGGCTACTTCACCCTGTTGGCCGAGGTGCCTGAGCGAATCAGGAAGCACATCGCCAAGGCCGCCCGTCTTGGGCGGGTATTGGACTCCGACCAGCTCGACCGTTATGACGCCTCAGGTAGCAAGCGCCGGCACATGCCGCAGCTTCGGCAGTTCATTGGCGTGCGTGCCTTGGACAAAGCCGGGTCGTCTTGGCTAGACACCGTGGCCACCGCTGCAGCCCAGACCAAGCACACTATCCCGGACATCGTGAACGTCCTGCTTGAAGAGCTGGTGCACCATCGCTATGAACTTCCTGGCTTCCGCACCCTGGAGTTAGCCGCAATCGGGGCGCGGGAGCGGGTCAATCTGGGTTACTACCGCAACATCAGTCACGCGCTGACGCCGGACACGCGCACGCTTATTGACGAACTGCTGCGCGCACCGGAAGGGTCGAGGTTCACTGGCTGGAACTCGCTCAAACGCGAGCCTGGCCGGCCTACCAACAAGGAAGTTCGGTTTTATCTGCAGCACATCCGCATGCTGCAGCAGTTGGCTGAGCAGTTGCCTCCCATCGATGTGCCAGTGCCCAAGCTCAAGCAATTCCGTGCAATGGCTCGGGCGTATGACGCCAGCGAGTTGTCCGAGTTGGCTCCGGACAAACGCTATGCGCTGGCCACCATATTCATTCGCGCTCAGCATGCCAAGACACTGGATGATGCGGCCGAGTTGTTCATCAAGCAGGTGCGTGGATTGGAAAACACCGCGCAACAGAAATTGCTGGCGTATCAGCTCGAACATGCCAAGCGGGCCGACTTCCTCATCGGCCAGCTCAAGGAAGTCCTGCAGGCCTATCAGCTCGATGGCAGCGATAGTCAGCGAGTGGACGCGATCGACAACAGCCTGGAAGCTGAAGTGTCTACCTTGCTGGCCGAATGCGAAGAACATATGGCCTACGCGGGGAAAAACTACCTGCCGTTCATGCTGCAGCCCTACGGCGCGGTCAGGCCGCTGCTGTTCAACGGGCTGGAGCTGATGAACTTGCGGGCGACCAGCCACGATGCTGGAATGGAGCCGTTGATCGCAGCGGTGCTGTCGCTGCGCAACCAACGCCGTGAGCTGATCGAGGTGGCTTCCCTCGGTTTGGACCCGGAAAAGGACTTCGATTGGATGTCCAAGCTCTGGCGTCAGCACGTGTTTGGCAAGCGGGCCAGTGCGGCAGGCGCAGGCTGGATGCACCGCAAGTACTTCGAGCTGGCCGTGCTGGTGCAGGTCAAAGACGAACTGAAGTCGGGAGATCTCTTCGTTCCCAGCAGTGAGCGTTTTGACGACTACCGCGAGCAACTGGTCGATGAAGCCACCTTGGCCCAGGAGCTGGAGGCCTATGGCCAGGTGTCAGGCTTGCCCACCGACGCCGAGTCTTTCGTGGCCGGGTTGCGTGCACAATTGACCGCCTTGGCCGACGAAGTCGACGAGCGCTTTCCAGAGAATGTGCATGCGGACATTCTGGATGGTCGTCTGGTGTTACGGAAGGGGCAGCGTGCAGAAGTCTCCAGTGCAATTGCTACCGTGGACGGCCTCATCACTGAACGGCTGCCCGAGTCCAGCATCGTCGATGTCCTGATCGATGCCAGCCAATGGCTGGACCTGCATCGCTTCTTCCACCCGATCGCCGGCACCGAGAGCCAGGTCGAAGATCTGCCCCGGCGCGTAATCACCACGCTATTTTGCTATGGCTGCAACTTGGGACCGACGCAAACGGCGCGGTCGATCAAGGGCTTCAGCCGGCGCCAAGTCGCTTGGCTCAACCTCAAATACGTGACCGAGGATGTGCTTGAGAAGGCCATCGTAGAGGTCATCAATACCTACAACAAATTCGACCTACCGGGCTATTGGGGCAGCGGGAAGAGCACGTCAGCAGATGGCACTAAGTGGAGCGTCTACGAGGACAACCTGCTGTCTGAGTACCACATCCGCTACGGCGGCTATGGCGGCATCGGCTACTACCACGTGTCCGACAAATACGTGGCCCTGTTCAGCCACTTCATTCCCTGTGGCGTGCACGAGGGCATCTACATCCTCGACGGCCTGTTGGCCAACACTTCCGACATCCAGCCCGAGATCGTCCACGGGGACACGCAGGCCCAAAGCTATCCGGTCTTCGGCTTGGCCCACATGCTGGGTATCCAGCTGATGCCTAGGATCCGAAACATCAAGGATCTGACGTTCTTCCGACCCGAACCGGGCAGGGCCTATAAGAACATCCAGGCGCTATTCGGGGACAGCATCGACTGGCAGCTGATCGCCACCCATCTTCACGACATGCTGCGTGTGGTGATCTCGATCCGACTGGGCAAGATCACCGCGTCCTCGATACTGCGCCGGCTGGGCACCTACAGCCGGAAGAACAAGCTGTACTTCGCTTTTCGGGAGCTGGGCAAGGCTGTTAGAACGCTGTTCTTGCTGCGCTACATTGATGACAACGAGATTCGCAAAACGATTCATGCCGCGACCAACAAGAGCGAGGAGTACAACGGCTTCGTGAAATGGGTCTTCTTTGGCAGCCAAGGGATCATTGCTGAGAACGTCCAACACGAGCAGCGCAAGATCATCAAGTACAGCCAGCTGGTGGCCAACATGATCATCCTCCACAACGTGGAGGGTATGAGCCGGACGTTGGCTGAGATGCGGAAGGAGGGGGTCGAACTGACGCCCGAGATCCTGGCCGGTCTGTCGCCTTATCGGACCAGTCACATCAATCGCTTTGGCGATTACCACCTGGATCTTGAAAGGGCAGTGGCGCCCTTGAGCTACACGGCCAAGGTCCTCGAACAGGCCCCATAGATGGGGAGATCACCCCCGCGACGAGAAAACAGCCTTATACGTCAGCCGCTTAGGTCAGTTCTGGCCCTGTACGTAATGATTCCCTGCCGACCCTCAAGATAGAGCTGGGGTTGTTTTTCGACTCTACCACATGTTACTTCCGATAACTATCACTTATCGGAAGTATATATTTTCCGTAAAAATTGCAAAACTTGCAGTCATTTTTCCAATATTTGCTTCTAAATTGGCTTTTCTTCTGGGGCGTACTTCAGCGCCGCCCACGCTCGCTGCGCCGCAACTCCGCCGGAACCACAATTTCCACCTTGGCCGGCAGCACCATGATCCGCAGTTCATTGCCATCCCACTCGGCGGGCTCGCCATTGACGGTGGCCGCGCCGGGAGCGCCTTCATAGGGCCACGGCAGCACCAGACCACCGGCCGGCGGTTGCAGGCCGGCGGCGATCTGCAGGGTCAGCTGCCGGTCGCTGCGGGTCAATGAATATCCCAGCAGGCCGTGGGTGGTGCGCAGGCCGTTCAGGGCGATGCCCTTGCCTGCCAGCCACGCCGTTGGCACGCCGGCGGCGAGCACGATGCTGGCGTCGATTTCGCGCTCGTAGGCGAACATGTCCAGCGCCGAACGCACGAAATCCGAAGCCACCCAGGCGTGCGGCAGGTCGCCGAGGAAGAAGGGTTCGCGCGGGGTGTGCGAGACCACTTCGGCCCATTGGTTCCATGCTGGTGGCGCGCGGTCCTTGAAGAAGAATTCGCTGGCCTCCCAGGCGCGTTCGCGCCAGCCCAGGCGCACGAACGCGGCGACGTTGCGCCATTCGTAGGGCGTGTAATCCTTCCATTCGCGCTTGCCGTCGCGGCGCGCGACGAACTGCTGCCAATAGCGCTCGAAGGTGTTGTCCAGCGCCGGTTGCGGCAACCTGCCCTGTTCACCGCCCGGTGCGAGCGCGATGGTGGTGGAGGTGGCGTCGAAGTCGCCCAGTTCCACCGAGCCCGGCAGGAAGTCGATCTTGTGCGCGGCCATCGCCGCATGCAGCGAGTCGTCCAGGTCCCGGCGGAATTCGTCGCGCGAGGCCGCCATTGCCAAGGATTCTTCTTCCAGCCCCAGCACGGCGGCCAGGTCGGCGGCGTCCTTGTAACCGCGCAGCGCCCAGAAATCGTCCCAGTACGAATGCACCGGCTTGGCCGAATAGCCTTCGTGGCTGATCGATGCCGGCATCATCCCGTAGAAGCCGGGGTTGCGCGCGCGGTTCTCTTCGGTGCGCTCGTCCAGGCGAAGCTTTTCCATGTAGCGCCACGCGCCCTGCACGTGCGGCCACATGCGTTGCAGGAAGGCGTCGTCGCCGGTGTGGCGCCAGTACTCGGCAATGGCGTGGATCAGCTCGCCGTGGCTGTCGTTTTCCGGCACCGGGTCGCTGCCGCGCGCATCCACGCAGCACGGCACCATGCCGCTGTCGAACTGGTACGGCGCATACCATTCCAGATACTGGCGCACCGCATCCCCGCGGCCCAGCCGCAACAGCGCTTCGGAAATCATCGCGCCATCGCGTATCCAACTGCGTGCGTAGGAACGGGTGCCCGGTTGCAGGCTGGGACCGACACGCGAAATCAGCATGTGCGCCAGTGCGGTGCGCAGCGTGTCGGCGAGCGGCTGGCCGGCCTCGGGCAGTTGCAGCCTGACCCGGTCGAGCTTCTGCCGCCACATCGCCGCCACCTGCTGCTGCGCGGTGTCGGCGTCGAAGCCGGCGGTTGGCGCCGCCCATGCACCGGTCTGCGGCAGCACCAGCACCACTTCCCTGCTCTGCCCCGGCTCCAGCTTCCAGTCGTAGACCAGCGCGCCGGACGCCAGCCCGGTGGCGTCACGGACTTCGCGCATGCCCGGCAGGCGCTTGTCCGCCAGATGGGTGACGGCGAGCTTGCTGTCGAAGGCCGTGGCGAATGCGGCGTCCGGTGGTGTTTGTGCGAACACGCGGGGCTGGCCGTTGACGCTGACCGTGCCGTTGTCGATCGCCAGCCGCTCGATGCGGCTGACGCCACCGGGCGTAGTGAGGAACTGCCGTGGCGGATTGACCTGCAACGGGCGCACGGCCAGCGCCAGCCGGTAGTCGCGCGTCACCTTGCCGGTGTTGTGCAGGCGGTAGCGGGCGACCAGTTGCGCCTGCTCCGCCCTGCCCTGCACGAAGCCGGTGACCTGCAGGCCGAAATCGTCGTGCTGCCATTGCACCGTGGGAACCGGCAGGTAGCCATCGGGCAGGCTCTGGCTGGCCTTCACGTCGGCCCAGCCCAGCACCTTGCCGTCCAGCACCACGAACGGCTCCACGCTGAACCCGGAACGCACCGGCTCCAGTGCGCCGTCCTCGCCCATCAAGGCCTGCTCGCGGCCGCCATCCAGGCCCAGCAGGGTCCAGTACGGCTGCTCGTCGCTGAAGCCACGCGGCAGCGAGCCGCGAGGCAGGTCGCGCCCCACCGTGTGGATGAAGTCGTTCGGCGTGGCGGCGAAATCCAGCGGTTTGAGGCTGATGTCGCGGATGCCGTAGCGCCAGTTGGGGCCGTCGACCAGATCGAAGCGCAGGTAGCGCGCTTCGGTCTCCGGCAGCGCCAGCCAGTCGCGGCCACCGCCGCCGGCCGTCACGTCGCGCAGTTTGCGCCAGTCGCGGCCGTCGCTGGAGGCCTGCACCACGTAGCGCGAGGCTTCCAGCCCCGGCGCCCACTGGATCACCGCGCCGCCGAACTCGCGTACCTTGCCGAGGTCGAGGCTGATGGTCTGCTGCTTGACCCCGCCACTGATCCACACCGTGTCCGGCCTGCCGTCGGCGATGCGTTGCTGCAAGGCGGTGGCGGTGTCGGCGATGACGGTGGTGGTCAGCGCCGAGGTGTCTTCCTTCGGCAGCGGCTGCAACGTGAGCTGGTCGAAACAGACCGTGCCTCTGCCGCCCACCTTGCTGTAGACAATGAACTCCACCGAGGCGCTGCGACGCAGGAGTTTGCTCGGGTCGGGGCCCCATGCTTTTTCGATATGACGCTTGCGGTAGCTCACCCGCGTCCAGTGCTTCGGGAACTCGTAGCTGCTGCGGTTCACCCACCACACGTTGTCGCCACTGGCGTCGGCCAGCTTGAACTGCAGGTCGTTGGCCGGCGAATCACCGCGCAGGTTGAACGACACCTGGTAGTTCTCCGGCCAGGTCACGTCCAGTGGCCGGCGGATGCCGGCGTAGCCGGAGACTTCATGGAAATCGTAATCCAGGCACAAGGCCCGGCCGTTGTTGCCGCTCACCGGACGCAGCGAGCCGCTGACCTGCGGCGAGGTGATCAGCTGCCATGCGCCGATGTCGTCGAATTTCGCCAGCACCTTGCTCCCGCCTGTGGCTGCCAGCGCGTCGCCGGCCAGCGTGGCGGTGGAAAGCAGCAGGAGGGCGAGGTGCTTTTTCATCGTGGCGTACTGATACGGTGTCGGGGGATTCTAGTAGGAGCGCAGCTTGCTGCGCGATGAGGCTTGACCGCTGGAGTCCACCGCGCAGCAAGCTGCGCTCCTGCGGGATGTTTCAACCTTTCACGCTACCCAGCAGCAGCCCCTGGATGTAGTAGCGCTGCAGCAGCAGGAACAGCAGCAGCACCGGCAGCACGGTGATGACCGCGCCGGCCATCATCATCTCCACGTCCATGATGTGCTCGCGCGAGAGCGAGGCCAGCGCCACCGGCAAGGTGTAGTGCTGCTGGTCGGTCAGCACGATCAGCGGCCACATGAAGTCGTTCCACGCGCCCATGAAGGTGAAGATCGCCAGCGTCACCAGCACCGGCTTGAGCATGGGCAGCACAATCTGGAAGAAGATGCGCGCCTCGCTGGCGCCGTCGATGCGCGCGGCCTCCAGCAGCTCGTCGGGGATCGAGCGCGCGTACTGCCGCACCAGAAAGATGCCGAACACGCTGGCCAGCGCCGGCACCACCACCCCGCCCCAGGTGTTGACCAGCCCCAGTTGCTTCATCAGCAGGAACAGCGGCAGCATCGCCACCTGCGCAGGGATCACCAGCGCCGCCAGCAGCAGCTGGAACACCCGCTCGCGGCCGGCGAAGCGCAGCTTGGCGAAGGCATAGCCGGCCAGCGTGTTGAGCAGCAGCGAGCCCAGGGTGATGCCCAGCGACATGCCCAGGCTGTTGAGGAAGTTGCCGACCATGCCGGTACGCGCGAACAGCTCGCGGTAGTTGTCGGCGGTGATGCGCGAGGGCAGCAGCGGCGGCGGGAACTGCGACGCCTGCCCGCCGGGCATGAACGACACCGACAGCATCCACGCCAGCGGTGCCAGGCTGACCACGGCCAGCAGCAGCAATGCGCCGTTGACCCACCATGCGTACCCGCGCGTTTGGCCGATCTCGCGGTTCATACCAGCTCCTTGCGCCGGCCGAAGCGCAGCATCAGCGTGGTCACGCCGAGGATGATCAGGAACAGCAGGAACGCCACCGCCGAGGCGCGGCCCAGGTTCCACCACTTGAAGCCTTCCTCGAACATGAAATACAGCACGCTCACCGTGCTCTGCAGCGGGTCGCCGCGGGTCATCACGTAGGGCTCGGCAAACAGTTGGAAGTAGCCGGAGACGGTGATGACGCCGACCACCAGCAGCACCGGCCCGAGCATCGGCAGGGTGATGTGCAGGAACTGCTTCCAGCGCGAGGCGCCGTCGATGCGCGCGGCCTCGTACAGGTCCTTCGGGATCGCCTGCAGGCCGGCCAGGAAGATCACCATGTTGTAGCCGAAGTTCTTCCACACCGCGAACAGGATGATGGTTGGCATTGCCCAGTGCGGGTCGCCCAGCCAGTCCACCGGGTCGATGCCCGCCTGCCCCAGCGTCCAGTTCACCAGCCCGTAGCGGGTGTGGAACAGGTAGCGCCAGATCACCGCCACCGCCACCAGCGTGGTCACCACCGGCGCGAACAGCGCAGTGCGGAACAATGCCTTGCAGCGCGCCACCGGTGCGTTGAGCAGCAGTGCCGCGCCCAGCGACACGCTGATGGACAAGGGCACGCCAAGCACCACGAAATACGCGGTATTGCCCAGCGATTTCCAGAATATCGGCGTGCGCAGCAGGTCCAGGTAGTTGTCCAGGCCGACGAAGCGCAGGTTGTGCGGGTCGGCCAAGGCGTACAGATCGAAATCGGTCAGGCTCAGTGCCAGCGCCGACAACACCGGCAGGGCGAAGAACACGCCGATGACGATCAGCGCGGGGGCGGCGAATATCCAGCCGGCCAGTGGTATGCGGAAATGTCGAAACACCACGGCCGTCATCCCCGCGAAGGCGGGGATCGCTCCAGCGTTGCGCTTTCCTGCGCGTGGAGGCGAAGGCGGAGAGCGATCCCCGCCTTCGCGGGGATGACGGGTTGTTGGTCCGCTCATGGCTGCCGTTCCTGCTCGACGATCCAGCGGCGCTTGGCGAGGATGTCGTCCACTTGCCGGTCGAGCTGCTCCACCGCTTTGTCCTGCGGCAGGCCGCCACGCACCACTTGTTCGGTCACCACCCGCATTTGCTGGGCAATGCGCTCCCACTCCAGCACCTTGGGCGTGGGCTTGACCCGCTCCAACTGGTCGGCAAACGCGGCGGTCAGCGGGTCATCACGCAGCTCCGGCGACTGCCAGGCGCTGCGGCGCGGTGGCAGGTCGCCAATGATCGTGTAGAAGCGCCGCTGGATCGCCGGCCGCGACAGGAATTCGATCAACTTCCACGCCGCCTCTTTCTTCTGCGAGGAGCGGAACACCACCAGGCTGGTGCCGCCGGCGATTCCCGCACCGGGGCCGCCGGGGCCGGGCAGCGGCGCTGCGCCCCACTTGCCTTCCAGGCCGGGAGGCTGGCGCTGGCGGAATTCGCGGATATTCCACGGCCCGGACAGGTAGAACGCGGTGAAGCCACGAAAGAATTCATCCCAGACATTGGAGATCTGGGTCTCGGACATCTTCGGCGCCCAACCCTGTTCGTACATGTTGGCGTAGAAGGCCAGCGTGCGCCGGAAACCAGGGCTGCGGAAATTGCCGCGGGTATCGCCATCGCGCAGCAAGGGATCATCCTGCTGCAGCGCGAACGAAAGTTGCGGCTCGAATTCGTTCAGCGGCATCAACACCGGATAACCACGCGAGCCCATGACGTTCTTCAGCGCCGCGTTCATCTGCTCCCACTCGGCCCAACTGCGCGGCGGCTGCGCGTAACCGGCCTGACGCAGCAGATCCTTGCGATAGAACAGCAGGCGCGTATCCACGTACCACGGAATGCCGACCAACTCGCCATCGACGACGTTGGTATCCCATATGCCGGCAAAGTAGTCGTGCGGGTCGATTACCGAGGACGCATCAACCCGCGCCTGCAAGGGCGCCAGCGTCTGCAAGGTGGCGAACTCGGCGATCCAGGTGTTGCCGAGCTGGCAGAGGTCGGGCAAGCCGTCGGCGGCGTAGGCGGTCAGCAGTTTTTCGTGCGCGGCGGTCCACGGGATGTTCTGCACTTCCACGCGGATACCGGGGTTTTCGGCTTCGAACTCGCGCACCAGCTCACCCACCACTTCGGCCTCGCGCCCCATCGCCCAGAAGCGCAGCGTGGTGCCCTGCGGCGGCCGCGTGCAGGCGGCCAGCAGGACCAGACACAGCAGCGTGGCCAGGCGAAGCATCATCGTCCCACTCTACTGCGACGGCCGCGGGCCGGGTTTGTCCACTGCCTTCTGCTCCTGCGCGGCGGCGGCGCGCGACTCGGCGATGCCCACCGCGCGCGCGGCGGCGGCTTTTTCATCCTTCTGCAAGGGCTGCCACTCCTCGCCTTCCGGCAGCAGCCAACCACCGTTGAAGCCGGCCCGTTCCAGCCCCTTGCGGATGTACGGATTCTTCTTCATCACGTTCCAGACGAACTCGTCGCGGTAGTTGGCGATGCCGAGCAGGATCGGCCCCTGGTCGATGGCGATGTAGTCGCTGGCCACCCAGCCGCGGTCGGGGATCAAGCGCCCGGTCTTGAGCGGGATGTCATAGTTGAAGCTGGGGTTGAACGAATCGAGGAAGCCGTAGCTGGAATACAGGTAGTCGCCGTAGCGCTTGTGCATTTCCTGCGTGGCCGGGATCACCACTTCCGGCGCGAACGGCAGCGAGGAAATTGCCGCCGAGGGCACGATGGTGCCGTCATCGAAGTTCTCGCGCAGGCCGGCGCCGCGCGCCGAGTAATGGCGGAACTGGCGCTGCTCGCCCTTGTATTCCTGGGTGGTGTTCTGCGGGCCGTCGCCGGCGGTCAGGCCCCATACGTTCTCGCCGTAGTCCTTCCACTGCATCGGATTGGCGATGGCGTACTCGCGTTGGGCCAGGGTGGCGCGGCGGCTGTTGAGGAAATAGTCGATGCCGCGCTCACGCATGTAGGCATCCTGCAGGTCGCGGAAATCGATCCACACATGGCTGTACTGGTGCCCGAACAGCGGCCCGAAGGAAAGGTATTCCTGGCCCTGGAACACGCCCCAGTCGTTGTCGTAGGTGCGCGTCCATACCGTCCACGCATCCGGGCCGACCGGGTGCGTCGGCGAACCCAGCGCCAGCACGTAGAGCATCATTGCCTCGTTGTAGCCCATCCAGTCGTGCTGGATGAAGCCGCTCTCGGGGAACCAGCCCATCGACACCAGCGGCTTGTTGCGTTGCAGCCATTGCCAATCCACGCGCTTGTAGAGCGTGTCGGCAATCTGCCGGATTTCCTTTTCGCGCGGGTCGTTGCCGTCGTAATACGACTGTGCGAACAGCACACCCATCATCAGCAGCGCGGTGTCCACGCTGGAAAGCTCCACCCAACTGTCGTAGCGGCGGCCGTCGCGCATGTCCAGGAAGTGGTAGTAGAAACCCTTGTAACCGGCCTTGCCGGTGCGCTGCGGGCCGGTGGGCACGTCGCGCAGGAAGCGCAACGTGGCCAGGGTGCGGTCCACCGCCTGGGTGCGGCTGACCCAGCCGTTCTCGATGCCGACCGGATAGGCGGTCAAGGCAAAACCCACCGAAGCGATGGACGCGAACGGCCGCGATGGGTAGCGGTCCGGCGTCAACCCGTTCTGCTCGTTGGTGGTGTCCCAGAAGAACTGGAAGGTGCGCCGTTCGATGTCGTCGAACAACGGCGGCAGTTCCGGCTTCATCGGCCGTGGCGGCAGGTCGGCTTCGATCAGGATCACCTGCGGCGGCAGCTTGGGCGGCGTCGGTTCGGGCGATTTGCCACAGCCACCCAGCAAGGCCAGCGCGAGGCCGATGAGGCTGCAGGCAAAAAGCTGGCGGGTAATGCGCGGGATACTCAAGTCACGTTCCAGTCGGGACGATGGCCACGGGCCGGGAGTGTTGCGGGAATGCCCCGGCCACCGCCACGGCGGCCGGGGGCCGTGCATCACCAATCCAGCCCGAAGGACAGCTTGAAGGTTCGGGTCGGCATGGCAATCGTGGTGGGGGTTCCCCAGGCCGGGTTCTGCGGCTCGCCGGCCCCGCCCCGCCAGTCTTCATAGCCATCGTAGTTGGACCAATTGAACACGTTCAGCACGTCGCCGCGGATGCGCAGGCGGATGTCGCTGCCGGTGTCCCACACTTTCTCCATCGCCAGGTCGAGCTGCTTGAAATCCTCGTCCGGCGTGTAGCTGTCGAAGTGGCAATAGGCCCAGGCCGAGACGTTGCAGTTCTGGTAATAGCGCGGCGTGGCGTCGGCCCACGTGCCCTTGCCCGAGAACGTCATGCCCCACGGGCCATCCCAGATGCCGGTCATCACCACCCGGTTCTCCGGCGCCTTGCCGGGGAACCAGCCGTAGTCGTCGATGCGTTCGGCATTGAATGCCCCCGGCCAGCCATCCAGCGGGCTGTTCTGTTCGGAATTGGTATGGGTGTAGGCCAGGGTCACGCCCCAGCGCGATGCACTCGTGTACGGCTTTTCGAGCTTCACGTAGAGCGATTTGCTCTTCGTCTCCAATGCATTCTGCGCAAGGATCAGGTTCGAGAACGGCGCGAAGCCGGCACCCCACGGCGGCGGGTCGGTGGCACCGCCCGGGGTGGCCGGGAAGAAGCTGCCATCGGCGAGGCGGTTGCCCAGCAGGAAGGCGATGCCGTCATGGCTGCGCACGTACGAATAAGCCACTTCCGTGTTCCAGTCGTTGCTCAGCACCTCGAAGGTGTTGCGCATGCCCAGGCTGAATTGATCCGAATACGGGACTTCCAGCCTGTTGTTGTTCAGGAATACCTCGCGCGTACCGGCCACCGACGAGGCGCGCAGGAATTCCGGGTCCAGGTAGCGCGGGTCCCAAGCGCGGCAGGTGGCGGACGTGGCGGTGTCGCAGGGGTGCAGCGGCGTGTTGAAGTCGTAGCTGTATTGGCCCCAACTGGCCTTGGACACTTCGTTTTGCAGGTAGTCGAACAGGTTGCGGTCGTAGGAGCGCCCGGCGCCGCCGAACACCACGTGCCGCTGATCGCCGTGGATGTCGTAGGAGAAGCCCAGCCGCGGCGCCCAGTTGTCCTTGTCCGCCTTGCGGTTTCCACCGGTGCTGATGTAGTCGTTGATGTCGACGCTGCTGCCGGGCAGGTTGGCGTTGGACGCCTGCAATGCCGACACCACCGCGGCCGGGGTGACGAAATCCTCGTGGCTCGGCGTGCGTTCGTAGTCCCAGCGCACGCCCAGGTTCACGGTCAGGTGTGCATTGACCTCCCAATCGTCCTGGATGTAGATGCCGAACTGCCGGTTCTTCGACTCGACGGTGCCGTTGCCGAACCCGGCCACCGGCGCGCCGAACTCCACGTGCGTCGGAACCGCCAGGCTTTCGTGGATGTCGTAATAGAACTGCGGGTTGTACTTGTTCTGCTCCAGGGTCTGCAGTTCGACCTGCTTGTACTTCAGCCCCATCTTCACGGTATGGCCTTCCCAGCCCATGAAGGTGAGGTCGTCCTGCAACGACCAGCCTTTCTGCCCCTTGTCCTGGTAGTTGTCGCCGCCACCACTGCGGACGACGGTGTCCCACCAGTTGCCGTCGCTCAGGAAGTAACCCGGTTCGAAGTTGGCCGGGCGTGGGCTCCAGAACGCATCCTCGTAGGTCAGGTGCGCGTCGTTGAGCCAGTTGTAGGTGCTGAACTGGTAGCGCAGGTCGACGCGCTTCTCGTTGTTTTCGTTGAGCGTTGCCGCCAGCGGCAGGCGCTGGTCCTGCACCTGGATGGTTTCGCTCTCGTCGCGGTACTTGGCGGTCAGTTCGAAATAGTGGTTCTCGCCGAACAGCCAATCGATCTTGCCGAAATACAGGTCCTCCTTGAACGGCGAGGTATGGGTGCCGGTGCCGTATTGCGCTTGCAGGTCGGCGGGCAACTGCGACGGGCCGTAGCCGCGGCCGAGGTTGAACGTGCGCGGGGTGAGGTATTCCTTGGCCTCGTAGGCCACGAAGAAGTGCGCGACGTCGCGGATGAGCGGGCCGCCGAACGACACCCCGTACTGCTCTTGCTTGCTGTCGGCCTTGGTCGCGCCGTCGCGCCGCTCGAAGCGGCTGCGCGAGCGCCAGTCGGTGCTGGTGTGGTCCCAGAAGAAACTGCCCTCGAATTCATTGCTGCCCGAGCGCGTGGCCGCCACGATCGCCGCGCTGCTCAACTGATCGTATTCGGCCTTGTAGTTCTGGGTGATGACCTTGTATTCGCCGATCGCCGACTGCGGGAACGGGTTGCCACGGCTCGTGTCCTGGCCGCTGATGCCGCCGGTGGTGACGTAGTTCTTCTGGCCGACGCCATCGATGAACACGTTGACCGCGTTGGCGCTCTGCGCGCCCGAGCGCACGCGGGTATTGCCGCTGGCGTCGGTGATGAATTGCACGCCCGGCGCGGTATCGGCGAAGGCGAGGAAGTTGCGGGTGTTCTGCGGCAATGCGTCGATCTGCCGCGAGGTCACGTAGGTGGCAATCTCGGAGGTGCGCGTTTCCACCGGTGCCTGCGCTGTCACCTGCACTGCTTCCAGCGTGGTGGCCGCCCCGCCCTGTCCGCTTTCGGCAACGCCGCCGACGCCCAGGTTCATGGTTGCGGTCTGGCCCACCTGCACGGTGATGTTCTGGCTGCTGCGCTTGCCGTCGGCCTCGACGTCGAGGCGGTAAGTGCCCGGCGGCAAGCCGGCCAGCGAGTAGTTGCCATTGGCCGTGCTCTGCACGTTGCGGCTCAGCCCGGTGGCAAGGTTGGTGGCGGTCACCCGGGCCTGCCCGGCCGGTGCCGAATCGGCCATGACCTGGCCGCGGATGGTGGCGCTGGTGCTTTGTGCGAACGCAGGCGCAGCGCCCAGCAGCAGGCAACTGGCCAGCGCACAACTGAGCAGCTTGCGCGACGGGTGGGTCTTGCGGGTGGCGGGACGGTTCATGTGCTGCTCTCCGGGTGCGGCAGCGTGGCTGCCATTCGGTTCGGTGGTGCGGCGCCCACTGCGGGCATCGGCTCAGGGCGGTCCCCGGGCAGCGGTCGAATCGCGCGTGACCAGGGTGGGAACCAACGTCGCGGCGGGGACGGACGGCATTGCTTCGCCGCTGTCGATCCATTGCAGCAAGTGTGATGTTGCCCGCTCGCCGAGATCGGCAATGCTGATCTGCATCGTGGTCAAGGAAGGGTGAACGAAACGTGCCAGCGGGATGTCGTCGAAGCCGGCCAGCGCCACTTGCGCGGGTACGTTCACCCCGGCCTGGTTGAAGGCATACAGGCAGCCGAGCGCCATCATGTCGTTGGCGGCGAACACCGCATCGGGCAGCGGCCCGCCTTGCAGCAACGCCAGCCCGGCGCGGTGCCCGGAGGCTTCATCGAAACCGCCGGGTAGCACCCGGCCTTCCGCACCCGCACCGGCACCGGCCATTGCATCGCGGAAGCCGCGCAGGCGTTCGCGGGCGTCGTGGTTGTGCTCGGGGCCGGCAATGAAGGCGATGCGGCGATGGCCCAGGCCGAGCAGATGGCGGGTCATGGCCATCGCACCGGCATGGTCGCCAATCCCGAATACGGGATATTGCCCTCCCGGCATTGGCGTATTGATCAGCACCGTGGGCAGCGCCGGCAGGTTGTCCAGCAGGAAACCGGGGGCGGCCGTGCCGGGCGACATGACCAACAGCCCATCCACGCGCCCGCGCATGGCCTGCAAGGCCGCGCCTTGTTGCTCCTGGTCACCGTGATAGCTGGATACCAGCAGGTGCCGGCGATGCGCACGCGCCACGCCATCGATGCCGCGCATCAGCTCGGAGAAGAATTCGCCGTGCAGGTCCGGCAGCACCAGCCCAAGGGTCTGGGTGCTGCGGCTGCTGAGACTGCGCGCAGCGGCATGCGGGGTGTAGCGCAGCCGGCGGGCCACGTCGAGCACCAACTGGCGCACTGGCGCGGCGACGTTGTCGTGACCGTTGAGCGCGCGCGACACGGTGGCGACCGAGACGTTCGCCTCACGGGCAACATCCTTGATGGTGATTGCCGGTTTCGCCACCGCTGTGCCCTCTGCAAGCCGGGGTCGCGGCGACTGTAATCGTTTCCAGCACGAGTTGTAAACGATTTGTTACATGGCCGAAGCGACGGCAAGGACAGGTTTTGTCCCGATGCGGGCCAGGCCGCTTCCGAATGGTCAGCAACCCGCCTCGGCCGGAGTCTGCGCCTTGATCGCCAGCGCATGGATATCGCTCTGCATCATTTCGCCCAACGCCGCATAGACCGCGCGGTGGCGCGCCAACGGTGCCTTGCCGGCAAATGCCTCGCTGACGATGCTGACGTTGAAATGCCCGCGCCCGTCACGCGCACCGGCATGGCCGGCGTGGCGGTGGCTGTCGTCCTCCACTTCCAGCAACTGTGGCGCGAAAGCCGTGCGCAGCGCCACTTCGATCCGCTCCACCCGGTTCATGGCAACACCTTGCGGAACGGGCGCACGTCCACGCGCTGGTAAACACCGGCAGCGACGTAGGGGTCGGCATCAGCCCAGGCGCGGGCGGCGACGAGGTCGTCAAAAGCGGCAATCACCACGCTGCCACTGAAACCGGCCTCGCCCGGATCTTCGGCGTCGATGGCCGGACACGGGCCGGCCAACAGCAGCCGTCCCTGGTCAAGCAATGTCTTCAGGCGTTGCAGATGGGCGGCCCTTGCCTGCATGCGCGCGGCCAGCACCTGCTCGCCGTCGTGCCCTTCAATCACGTACCACACCGTTCATTTCCTCCGTGTCCGCTGAATGCCGGGCAGCCAGTCTAGCGCCACAATGCTGGACACCGGCGGCCCGGGGCGATTACTCTTTGCGGCATTGCACGCAGCCGGCCCCGTAGCGGCCCGGTGCGGCGGCAGGCAAGGCCACCGCCTTCCGGCCGTTCCGCCTCCCTTCCCGGCCTGCGTATGACGACCTCCTCGTGATGATGTTGCCGCATGACCCAGCGGCATGTCGCGTTGTTGATGTGCACGCGCGCCGGCCGGCGCGCACGATTCGCAATTGTTGAAGGCAGAACCTGCTCCGGGCGGAAACCCGGAACACAAAGGCTCGCAACACCCGATGTCGCCCTGATGACTCCCGAACTCGCGTCCGTCGCGAACCCGCCAGCTTCGCCTACCGCTCCGCAGCAGCAGGAAATGCCGCTGGCGGTGGTGCATGGCCAGCCGGTGCTGCAGATCCCGCAGGACCTGTACATTCCGCCAGACGCGCTGGAAGTCATCCTTGACGCCTTCGAAGGCCCGCTGGACCTGCTGCTGTACCTGATCCGCCGGCAGAACCTGGACATCCTCGACATCCCGGTGGCCGAAATCACCAAGCAGTACGTCGAGTACATCAACGTGATGCAGGAGCTGCGCTTCGAACTGGCGGCCGAATACCTCGTGATGGCGGCGATGCTGGCCGAGATCAAATCGCGGATGTTGCTGCCACGCCCGCCCAGCGAGGACAGCGACGAGGCCGACCCGCGTGCGGAATTGGTGCGGCGCTTGCAGGAGTACGAACGCTTCAAGCAGGCTGCGGAGGACATCGACACCCTGCCCCGCCAGGGCCGTGACACCACGCTGGCGCATGCCTTCGTGCCCGACCGCGCCACGCTGAAACTGCCGCCGCCGGTGGACCTGAAGGAAATGCTGCTGGCCCTGCACGACGTGCTCAAGCGCGCCGAGCTGTTCAGCGGCCACGCCATCAAGCGCGAGGCGCTGAGCGTGCGCCAGCGCATGGGCGAGGTGCTGGAACAATTGGAAGACGGCAAGTTCCACCGTTTCGAAAGCCTGTTCACCGCAGAGGAAGGCAAGCTCGGCGTACTGGTCACCTTCCTGGCGCTGCTGGAATTGGCCAAGGAACAGTTGCTGGACATCGTGCAGGACCATGCCCGCGACGTTCAGGGCGAACCGCAGCCGCTGGCACCGATCTACGTGAAGTCGCTGGCTTCCGGCAACACCAACGCACCACTGCAGTTTTCGAGCGAATTCGACGACAACGACGCACCCGACGCCACCTGAGCCCACTTCCAAATACGTCCGACACATGGATCAACCGCTGATCAACCGCATCGTCGAAGGCGCGCTGCTGGCTTCCAGCCAGCCGCTGACGCTGGCGCAGTTGCGCGAATTGTTCCCCGAGGAACAACCCGCGCCGCCGGGCGGCATCGAACGCGCTCTGGAACAACTGCGCGAGGCCTGCGCCGAGCGCGGCGTGGAACTGGTCGAGGTCGCCTCCGGCTTCCGCTACCAGGTCACCGGCGAGGTGCATGGCTGGGTCAGCCGGCTGTGGACCGAGCGCAAGACCCGCTACACCCGCGCCACGCTGGAAACGCTGGCGCTGATCGCCTATCGCCAGCCCATCACCCGCGGCGAGATCGAGCAGGTGCGCGGCGTGGCGGTCAGCAGCAACATCATCCAGGCGCTGGAAGAGCGCGAATGGATCCGCGTGGTCGGCCACCGCGACGTGCCCGGCCGGCCGGCCCTGTTCGGCACCACCCGCGGATTCCTCGACTACTTCGGCCTGAAACGGCTGGATGAACTGCCGCCGCTGTCCGAACTGCGCGATATCGGCGAACTGGAACCGCAACTGCCGCTGGGCGATGACGGCCAACTGGCCGCGCCGCTCGCCGCGAGCGCTGCCACAGCCCAAGACCAAGACAGCGAAAAAAACCAGGACACCGCCCTCACGGGCGAACCCGACGCCGCGCCGGGAGAGCGCGCGGCGGAAGTGAAAGACACCGGAAACAACGCCGTCGCGACGACGACCGTGGCTGTTGACGAAGCCGATCCCGAACCAGAGGCCGACGCGGAAAACGCCGGCCGGAGCCAAACAGAATGAGTGACACCCCCCGCAAGCCGTCGTTGAACAAGCTCTCGCTCAAGCGCGAAGCCGCCAGCGAGCAGCCCAAGCTGGAAGAACGCCTGCACAAGGTCCTGGCCCAGGCCGGCCTCGGCTCGCGCCGTGCGCTGGAACAGCGCATCGCCGATGGCCTGGTCAAGGTCAACGGCGAAACCGCGCAGACCGGCATGTCGATCAAGAGCGGCGACAAGGTCGACCTCGACGGCCGCAGCTTCGTCGCCAGTGCGTTGACCGACCCCTCGCGCGTGCTGATCTACAACAAGCCCGAAGGCGAAGTGACCACCCGTGACGACCCCGAAGGTCGCCCGACCGTGTTCGAGGCGCTGCCCACGCTCAAGGGCGCACGCTGGATCGCCATCGGCCGCCTCGACATCAACACCACCGGCCTGCTGCTGCTCACCACCGACGGCGAGCTGGCCAACGCGATGATGCACCCCTCCTTCGAGGTCGAACGCGAATACGTGGTGCGCGTGCGTGCCCCGGAAGGCCAGGAGAAGGTGCCGGACAACATCGTCGACCGCCTCGCCCGCGGCATCGCGCTGGAAGATGGCCCTGCCAAGTTCGACGAGATCGAGCGCATCGGCGGCACCGATTCGCACGACTGGTTCCGCGTGGTGGTCAAGGAAGGCCGCAACCGCGAAGTGCGCCGGCTGTGGGAATCGCAGGGCTGCCAGGTCAGCCGCCTCAAGCGCACCCGCTATGGCAAGGTCACCCTGCCGCAGCCGCTGCTGCGCGGCCAGTCGCAGGAACTGCCGGCCACCCAGGTCGATGCCCTGCGTACCGTGCTGAAGCTGGAAGAAGGCACGCCGTCGGCGCTGACCCTGCAACCGGTGATCGGCCAACGCAAGGCGGCCAAGACCACGGTGCGCGTGCGTCCCGAAGGTGGCCGCAATGCCTATGTCAACGGCCACAACACCGCCGACGAAGGCCGCGAACTGCGTCGCTTCGACAACGTACGCGAAGACCGCGGCCGTGGTCGCGGCAAGGGTGGTTTCAAGGGCGGCCTGACCGTCAGCGGCGAAGCGGCGGCCAAGCAGTCGCAAAAGCCATTCAAGCAGCGCAAGGTCAAGGGTGACCGCAGCCTGCCGGAAGGCAACCCGGCGGCATTCCGCACCTGGTACGTGCCCGATGGCGTCAGTACCGGCCCCAGCGGCCACCGCAACGCCGGCCCCGGAAACCGCGGCCCCGGCCGTGGTCCGGCTGGCGAAGGTCAGGCACGCCCCTATGGCAAGCCGCGCCCCGGTGCCGCTGCCGGCGCAGGCCGTGGCGGTCCTGGTGGGCAGGGTCGCCCCCAGGGCGCCGGTCAGGGCCGTCCGCAAGGTAGTCAAGGTGCCGCCGGCCAGAGCCAGGGGCAGCGCAAGCACCCTTACGGCCACCCCGGCAATGCCCCCAGCTTCCCCTCCGATCATGCCAACCCGGGTTTCAGCCCGTATGGTGCGCGCCCGGCGGGCGGGCGGCCCGGTGGCGGTGGTGGCAACCGCGGTCCGGGTGGCCCGCGCGGCGGTGGTAATCGCCCGAGTGGCGGCCCCGGTGGTCGTCCGCCGGGTGGCGGCAACCGCCGTGGCGGCCCGCGCGGCGGCTGACCCGCACAACACAACGAAGCCCCGGAAACGGGGCCGCGTTGTGCCACGCCGCTGGCAGGAAATGAAAAGGCCCGGGAACAATTCCCGGGCCTTTCGTCATCGCATTGCCACCGGATTACTTGATCAGGCGCAGCGCGAACGGGTAGCGGTAGGCTTCGCCGTTGTTGGCCTTCATCGCCGCCAGGATGCACAGCACCAGGTTGGCGATGCCGATGGCTGCCAGCATCAGGAAGCCGATCAGCACCAGCGTCAGGATGCCGGAGACGAAGGAGGCGATGATCAGCGTGATCTGGAAATTCAGCGCTTCCTTGGCCTGGTCGGTGACGAAGCCCTTTTCCGGGCTGTCCTTGTTGACCAGCCAGATGATCAGCGAGCCGATGAAGCCGGTGAAAATGCCGAGGATGTGTGCCAGCAGTGCCATCGTGCGCTGATCCGGCGGCACATCCCCTTCGGGTGCCGGCGGCGGTGCAGTGATGTTGTCGAAATCGCTCATGAAACTCCCCTTTTCCTGTTGGTCCGTATGTGGGTGGTGAACTGCAATCTCCCGCGTACCGATCATGCTGGTTCCGCAGCGACGAAAGCATACGTCAATCGTTGCCCGCCACGGTCATCTTTCCGATCAATATCGAACCGACGGCAACATGCGAACGCGGGTCGACGTCGCTGCCTACTGCCTCGATGCCGGCAAACATCTGTTTCAGGTTACCGGCAATGGTGATGCCGTCCACCGGCCAGGCGATCTGCCCGTTCTCGATCCAGAAGCCGGCCGCGCCGCGCGAATAATCACCGGTCACGCCATTGACGCCCTGCCCCATCAGTTCGGTGACCAGCAGGCCGCTGCCCATGCCGGACAGCAGCGATGGCAGGTCGCCGGCATTGGCCGCCACCTTCAGGTTGTGCACACCACCGGCATTGGCGGTGGTCTGCAAGCCCAGCTTGCGCGCCGAGTAGCTGCCCAGCACATAGCGCTGCAATACGCCGCCCTGCACCAGTGACGAATCGCGCGTGGCCACGCCTTCGCCGTCGAATGCGGTCGAACGCAGGCCGTGACGCAGCAGCGGTTGTTCGTCGATGGCGAACCAGTCCGGGAACAACTGCGTGCCGACGCTGTCGAGCAGGAAGCTGGCACGGCGATACAGCGCACCACCGGACACCGCGCCGAGCAGGTGGCCGACCAGCGAGCGTGCCACTTCCGCGGCAAACAGCACCGGCACCTGTCCGGTCGCCAGCGAACGCGGCTGGAGGCGGGCGACGGTACGCTCGGCCGCGCGCCGGCCGATGGCCTGCGGGTCCTGCAAATCGACGCGGGCAATGGCGCTGCTGTACCAGCCATCGCGCTGCATGCCGTCGCCCTGCCCGGCAATCAGTGCACAACCAATGGAGTGGTGGCTGCTGCGCTCGCGGCCGATGAAACCGTGCGAATTGGCGTAGACCGACAGGCTCTGCGCAGTCGCCACCGAAGCGCCATCGGAATTGCCGATGCGCGCGTCGGCCTCGCGCCCGGCCGCTTCGCAGCCCAGCGCCAGATCGACCGCGTGGCGTGCGTCCAGCTCCCACGGGTGCCAGGTATCCAGATCGGGAAATTCGCGCGCCATCAGCGCGTCGTCGGCCAGCCCGGCGGCGGGGTCGTCCTCGGTATGGCGGGCAATGGCGCAGGCCTGGGCGACGGTGGCATCAAGGCTGCTTTCCTGCAGGTCGGCGGTGCTGGCACTGCCCTTGCGCTGGCCGAAATAGACGGTGACGGCGATGCCGCGGTCATGGGTGGATTCGACCGTCTCCACCTCGCCCAAGCGCACGTTCACGTTGATGCCGCGGTCTTCGCTGCAACTGACCTCGCACTGGCTGGCGCCCAGTGCGCGGGCCTTTTCCAGCAGCCGCTGCGAGATGCCGGCCAGGTGCTCCAGCCGTTGCAGGCTGGCGTCGGTAGCGTGGGTTTCAGTGGTCAGGGTGTTCAATGCTTTATCCTTTCAAGATTCCAGCCGAAGCCAGCTTTTCCTTCTCCCATCGGGAGAAGGTGCCCCGAAGGGGCGGATGAGGGTACGGGCGAAGCCTCATACAAACAGTGCGAGGCTTCGCCCGTACCCTCTCCCCATCCTCTCTCCCTAAGGGAGAAGGGCTTTCGACAGCGGCATTCGGGTAACACACGAACTTTAATCGAGTAACAAGGCAATGCGCGGACGTGACGAAGAAACCGGTGAATTCCTCGGCGAAAGCCGCAGCCAGAACCGGCGCGAGGCGCTGGAAGTGCTGGCGCTGGGCGAGACACTGGTGGACTTGACCGCCGCACAGTTGGCAAAGCTGCCGATTCCCGAAAACCTGCTGGAACACATCGAATACAGCAAGCGCATCACCTCCTACGGTGCGCGCAAACGTCAATTGGCGTTTCTGGCCAAGCAGATGCGGCGCGAGGAAGACGCCGTGCTGGAGGCCATCCGCGACGCCCTGGAAGCCAACAGCGAAACCTCCAAACGCTCGGTGGCGCTGATGCATCGCATCGAGCATTGGCGCGAGCGCCTGCTGGCCGAAGGTGACGTGGCGCTGGCCGAGCTGCTGGACGAATACCCCGGTGCCGACCGCCAGCAATTGCGCACACTGGTACGCAACGCGCTGGCGGAGAAGGCGAAGAACAAGCCGCCGCGCGCGTTCCGCGAGATCTACCAGGTATTGCGCGAGCTGGTGATGCCGGCGCAGGCGGCGGTCGGGCTGGATGACCATGATGCCGGGCACGACTTCGATGACGAGGCCGGCGAGCGGGATTGAGCTTGAGGCCCCTCTCCCTGTGGGAGAAGGGAAAAGCGCTCAGGCCTGCGTGCCACCCACCGTGATCCCATCGATCAACAATGACGGCTGGCCGACGCCAACCGGCACGCTCTGGCCGTCCTTGCCGCAGATGCCAACGCCTTCGTCCAGCGCCAGGTCATTGCCGACCATGCGCACCTTCTGCATGGTTTCCGGGCCGTTGCCGATCAGGGTCGCACCCTTCACCGGCGCGGTGATCTTGCCATCCTCGATCAGGTAGGCCTCGGTCGCCGAGAACACGTACTTGCCGCTGGTGATGTCGACCTGGCCGCCACCGAAATTCACCGCGTACAGGCCCTTTTTGACCGAACGGATCATTTCCTGCGGGTCGTGGTTGCCGGCGCGCATGTAGGTATTGGTCATGCGCGGCATGGTCATGTGCGCGAACGATTCGCGGCGGCCGTTGCCGGTGGGCGCCACGCCCATCAGCCGCGCGTTGAGCGTGTCCTGCATGTAGCCGACCAGGATGCCGTCCTCGATCAGCGTGGTGCATTGGGTGGGCGTGCCCTCGTCGTCGATGTTGAGCGAACCGCGACGACCGTCGAGCGTGCCGTCATCGACGATGGTCACGCCGGGCGACGCCACGCGCTCGCCGATGCGTCCGGCATAAACGCTGGTGCCCTTGCGGTTGAAATCGCCTTCCAGGCCGTGGCCGACCGCTTCGTGCAGCAGCACGCCGGGCCAGCCCGGTCCCAATACCACGGGCATCACCCCGGCCGGTGCCGGGATTGCTTCCAGGTTGACCAGCGCCTGCCGCAACGCTTCGCGGGCGAAGGCTTCGGGGCGCTCGCCGGCAAACAGCTCCTCGTAGCCGTAGCGGCCACCGCCGCCGGCATAACCGGATTCGCGGCGGCCGTCCTGCTCGACGATCACCTGCACGTTCAGCCGCACCAGTGGCCGCACGTCGGCGCCCAAAACGCCGTCGCTGCGCGCGATCAACACCGTATCGACACCGCCGGACAGGCTCACCATCACCTGCTGCACGCGCGGGTCGGCCGCGCGCAGGTAGCGGTCCAGCCGCTTGAGCACTTCCACCTTGGTTTCGTTGCCGAGGCCGTCCACCGGGTCGAGCGCGGGGTACAACGCACGCCCGTTGCCGCGCACCAACGCGCTGGCGTTGCAGGTGCCGCCATCGCGCGAGATCGCCCGCGCCGACTGCGCAGCGGCCAATAGCGCCGCCGGCTGGATGTCGTCGGAATAGGCGAAGCCGGTCTTCTCGCCGGCAATGGCGCGCACGCCCACGCCCTGCTCGATGGAGTGCGCACCGTCCTTGACGATGCCGTCCTCCACGCTCCAGCTTTCGCGGCGCGAGTGCTGGAAATACAGGTCGCCGAAGTCGACACCCGGCCCCAGCAGGGTGCCGAAGGTGCGTTCGAGGCGATTGGCGTCCAGTCCGGCGGGCAGCAGCAGGCGGGATTCGGCGAGGGCGAGAGCGTTGTCGGTCATTGCATCAGCATGGGGATGATGGGCGTGCGGCACAAGCCGCGCGGTGGTCAGTTCGCCGCAAACGGCAGCGACCAGCGGCGGCGGTACATCAAGACGTGCACCCCGCAGACCCACGCCAGCGCCGCACACCAGCCGCCGAGGATGTCGGAGGGGTAATGCACACCCAGGTGGATGCGCGAGAGCCCGACCAGCGGCACGATCAACGCGGCGCCCAGCAGCGCCGGCCAGCGCCAGCGCGTGGGCCAGGCCAGCAGCACCACGGTGGCGGCCAGCGTCATCGAGCCCATCGCATGCCCGCTGGGAAAACTGAAGGTGCTTTCCGGCGCAATCGATTCCCACAGGCTGGGTCGCTGCCGCTGAAACAACTGCTTGCTGCCCAGGTTCAGGACCGCCGCGCCGATGAAGGCGATGGCGGCAAACACGGTGTCGCGCCAGCGCCGCCGCCATGCCAGCAGTGCCACGACCAGCACGTCCAACGGAATCACGCCCCACTGGTAGCCCAGCTTCGACACCAGTACGAAGAAGGCGTCCAGTTGCGGCGATGCCAGTCCATGCATGCGCCACAGCAATGCATCGTCGAAATGCAGCGCCTCGGCCTCGTGGATTTCCTCGGCGATCATCACGAAACCGGCCAGCGGCAGCAGCAAGCCGATGAACAACACCACGATCCGCCATGCGTTGTGCGCCACCCAGTCGCGCAGACCGGCGGCCTCGCGGCGCGACTCAGCCGGGGTTGCGCGCATAGCGTGTCTCGACGTAATCGTCGATCAGCGCCACGAACTCGTGTGCGATGTTTTCGCCGCGCAATGTCACCTTCTTTTCGCCATCGACGAACACCGGCGCGGCCGGTGCCTCGCCGGTGCCGGGCAGCGAGATGCCGATGTTGGCCTGCCGCGATTCGCCGGGGCCGTTGACCACGCAACCCATCACCGCCAGCGTCATGTTCTCCGCACCGGGATGGCTGACGCGCCATAGCGGCATCTTCTCGCGCACGTGGTTCTGCACCACTTTTGCCAGTTCCTGGAAGAACTCGGAGGTGGTGCGGCCGCAGCCCGGGCAGGCGGTGACCATCGGCGTGAACGCACGCTGCCCGGTGGTCTGCAACAACTCCTGGGCGACGATGACCTCCTGCGTGCGTGACTGCCCCGGCTCGGGGGTCAGCGAAATGCGGATGGTGTCGCCGATGCCTTCCTGCAACAGCACCGCCAGCGCAGCCGACGAGGCGACGATGCCCTTGCTGCCGATGCCGGCCTCGGTCAGGCCCAGGTGCAGTGCGAAGTCGGAGCGGCTGGCGAGATCGCGATACACCGCAATCAATTCCTGCACGCCACTGACCTTGGCCGACAGCACGATGCGCTCGCGCGGCAGGCCCAGTTCGACCGCGGTTGCGGCCGAATCCAATGCCGAACGAATCAAGGCTTCGCGCAGCACGCGCGCGGCGTCCAGCGGCTGTGCAAGACGGCTGTTCTCGTCCATCAACTTCGTTGCCAGCGACTGGTCGAGCGAACCCCAGTTGGCGCCGATGCGCACCGGCTTGTCGTACTGGATGGCGAACTCGATCAACTGCGCGAACTGGGTGTCGCGCTTTTTGCCGAAACCGACGTTGCCGGGGTTGATGCGGTACTTGGCCAGTGCTTCGGCACAGGCCGGCTCGCCGGCAAGAAGTTGGTGGCCGTTGTAGTGGAAATCGCCGATCAGTGGCACCTCCACGCCCATCATCCGCAGCTTCTCGACGATGCGCGGAATGGCGGCGGCCGACTCGGCGTTGTTGACGGTAAGCCGCACCATTTCCGAACCGGCACGCCACAGCTCGGCGACCTGCTTGACGCTGGCGGCGACGTCGGCGGTGTCGGTATTGGTCATCGACTGGACAACCACCGGATGGCCACCACCGACCTTCACTCCGCCGATGTCGACGGCGTGGGTGATGCGGCGGGGCCAGGCGCTGGCGTCGGTGGGGGGTGTCGGGCGGGTAACGGCGTCGTGCATGGCGCGCATTTTAGCGCGCCGCCTGCGCCCACCGCATGAACCCCGCGCGGCACGGGCCACAAGCGCCTAGGATAGTGCGGATGAATTCCCCGGATACCTCGTTCCTGCGCACCCTGTGCAGCCTGCGCTGGCTTGCCACCGCCGGCCAGGCCATCGCCATCCTCGTTGCCACCTGGCTGCTGCGGCTGGACCTGCCGCAATTGCCATTGTGGAGCGGCGTCTGCGTGCTGGCGCTGTTCAACCTGTACGTGCAATTGCGCGTGCATGACAGCAACCCGGCGCCGCTGACCGCCTTCGGCCACATCCTCGTCGACGTCATCATGCTGACCTGGATGGTGGGCTGGAGCGGCGGCATCGCCAATCCGTTCGGCTCGTTGTTCCTGATCCTGATCGCGTTGGCCGCCCTTGCCCTGCCCCGCCGCTGGACCCATGCGGTGGCCGCCACCTGCGTGGCCGGCTATGCCGCGAGCGCCGCGTTCGGGCGGCCACTTCACGGCGGCCATCTGGATGCGGTGCACCTGCTGCTGTGGGGCACGGCGACCAACTTCCTGCTGTCCAGCGTGGTGGTGCTGGTGTTTTCCACGCGGCTGGCCGCGGCCTTGCGCGAGCGCGAGAACCAGTTGGCGCTGCTGCGCGAACGCTTCGTCCGCAACGAAGGCATCGTCGCCCTGGCCACCCACGCCGCCTCGGTGGCGCACGAACTCAACACCCCACTGGCGACGATGACCCTGCTCACCGACGACATTGCCGAGCAATGCGCCGACACCCCCGAGCTGCACGAAGACCTGGAAACCCTGCGCGAGCTGCTGGTGCAATGCCGCGAGCGGGTGCTGGCGCTGGCGGCACCGGCCGAAGGCACGCGCAACCGCGCCCGCACCACCATCGGCAACGTGCTGGAACAATGGCGGCTGGTGCGGCCGACCATCCAGTTGCAACGCAATGCCGACGCCCCGCTGCACCTGACCCTGGACGCCAGCGTCGGCCACCTGTTGCAAGTACTGCTGAACAACGCCGCCGATGCCGGTGAACAGGCCGGGCAGGCGCAGGTGGATCTCGATATCGGCCTGCGCGACGGCCAACTGCACGGCGAAGTGCGCGACTACGGCTCCGGCTTCAATGCCAACCAGGCCGCCCTGCCCGGCACCCTGTTCAACAGCGACAAGTCCCACGGCATGGGTGTGGGCCTGGCGCTGTCGCACGCCACCATCGAACGACTGCATGGCGAGTTGTGGATGCGCCCGGCCGAAGGCCGCGGCACTCGCGTCGGCTTCCGCCTGCCCCTTGCCAACCTGGAAGCGAACGCATGACCGACCTGCCCACCCACGGCCTGCTGGTCGACGACGACCCGCTGTATGTGCGCACCCTGCAACGCAGCCTCGCCCGGCGCGAGATCGAGACCGTCACCGCCCACGACATTGCCAGCGCGCTGGAGCAGGCCACGCAAGCGCCGCCAGCCTTCGCTCTTATCGACCTGAAGCTGGGCAGCGAATCCGGGCTGACGCTGATCCAGCCGCTGCGCGAACTGCGCGCGGACATGCGCATCCTGCTGGTCACCGGCTACGCCTCGATCGCCACCGCGGTGGAGGCGATCAAGCTGGGTGCCGACGACTACCTGCCCAAGCCGGCGACGGTGCAGATGATCCTGCGCGCCCTCGGTGAAACCGACGACGCCGACGATGACCACGAGGACGTCGAGCCGCCCGACTCGATGACCCCGATCAGCCGCCTGCAATGGGAACACATCCAGCAGGCATTGCATGAAACCGGCGGCAACGTCTCGGCCGCCGCACGCCTGCTCGGCATGCACCGCCGTTCCTTGCAACGCAAACTGCTGAAGCGGCCGAGCCCGGAGCCTGATTCGAATCGGTGACGGCACGTCGCTCCGGTACAGGCAGGAATGCCGTAAAGCGCGCGGTTCAACCGCGTTGGACCGACACCCCGCCGTCGACCCGCATCGCGCTGCCGGTAATGAATGAAGACGCCGGCGATACCAGGAACAACGCCGCGGCCGCGATCTCCTCCGGCCGAGCCAGCCGCCGCAGCGCATGCAGGCGCGCGACTGCGCCCAACGCGGCCTCGTCGGGGTTCATCTCGCGTGCCATCGGCGTGTCGGTGCCGCCAGGCAACAGCGCATTGACCCGCACGCCTGCCGGCCCGAACTCGGTTGCCAGCGCCTGCACGAGACCAATGACACCAGCCTTGCTCGCCGCATAGGCAGCCGTGCATGGGAAGCCTGCGGTATGCCCCACGAAGGTCGAGGTAAACACCAGACTGCCGCCATTGCCATTACGCAACAGCGACGGGATCTGGTGCTTCGCGCCAAGGAAGGCGCCCGTCAGGTTGACGTCCAGCGCATCCTGCCAATCGTTCAGTGCAACGTCGGGCGTGGGTCGCAGTGGCCCGAGCGCGCCCGCATTGTTGAACGCCGCATCGAGGGGACCACAGGTCTCCTCGGCATGCTGCACCAGCGCCTGCGCATAGCCCTCCTCGCGCACATCGCCGGCCAACCAGGTGGCCGAACCTCCCTCGGCCCGGATGCGTGACGACAGCGCTTCCAGCATGTCGCCACGACGCGCGCCGAGGACCACGCGCGCGCCCTCGGCGGCGAACAGCAACGCCGTGGCGTGGCCGATGCCGGAACTGGCACCGGTGATCAATATGGTCTTGCCGTGCAATGCCTTCATGTCCTGCTCCTTGGTGATGGAGTGCGGAGATTGGCCAGAAAACGCGCGCCGCGCTCGCCGATATCGGACGTTGCAGTGATGGTGGAAACGACGAAGCCCGGCTTGCGCCGGGCTTCGTCTTGCAGCAATACCGCAAAGGATCAGGCGGCCACGCTGTCGGCCACTTCCTTGTATTCGGCAATCTGGTCGAAGTTCATGTAGCGATAGATCGCATCGCCATTGGCATTGATCACGCCGATGTCCGCCATGTACTCCTCCTTGCTCGGGATGCGGCCCAGGCGCGCGCAGATCGCCGCCAGTTCCGCCGAACCCAGGTACACGTTGGTGTTGCGGCCCAGCCGGTTCGGGAAGTTGCGGGTGCTGGTGGACATCGCGGTGGAGCCTTCGCGGATCTGCGCCTGATTGCCCATGCACAGCGAGCAGCCAGGCATTTCGGTGCGCGCGCCGGCGTTGCCGAAGGTGCCGTAGTGACCTTCCTTGGTCAGCTCGGAAGCATCCATCTTGGTCGGCGGTGCGATCCACAGGCGCGTGGGCAGGTCGCGCTTGCCTTCCAGCAGCTTGGCGGCAGCGCGGAAGTGGCCGATGTTGGTCATGCACGAACCGATGAATACTTCGTCGATCTGTGCGCCTGCCACTTCGGACAGGGTCTTCACGTCGTCCGGGTCGTTCGGGCAGGCCACGATGGGTTCATGCACGTCGGCCAGATCGATGTCGATGATGGCGGCGTATTCGGCGTCGGTGTCCGGCTCCAGCAACTGCGGGTCGGCCAGCCATGCTTCCATCTTCTCGATGCGGCGCGCCAGCGAACGGGCGTCGGCATAGCCTTCGGCAATCATGTTCTTCAGCAGCACGATGTTGCTGTTGAGGTACTCGATGATCGGCTCCTTGTTCAGGCGCACGCTGCAACCGGCGGCCGAGCGCTCGGCCGAGGCGTCGGACAGCTCGAACGCCTGCTCCACCTTCAGCTCCGGCAGGCCTTCGATTTCGAGGATGCGGCCGGAGAAGATGTTCTTCTTGCCGGCCTTGGCCACGGTCAGCAGGCCGGCCTTGATCGCGTACAGCGGGATGGCGTTGACCAGGTCGCGCAGGGTCACGCCCGGCTGCAGCTGGCCCTTGAAGCGCACCAGCACCGACTCGGGCATGTCCAGCGGCATCACCCCGGTGGCGGCGGCAAATGCCACCAGGCCGGAACCGGCCGGGAACGAGATGCCGATCGGGAAGCGGGTATGGCTGTCGCCGCCGGTGCCGACGGTGTCGGGCAGCAGCATGCGGTTGAGCCAACTGTGGATCACGCCGTCGCCCGGACGCAGCGAAATGCCGCCACGGGTGGAGATGAATTCCGGCAGGGTGTGGTGGGTCTTCACGTCCACCGGCTTCGGGTAGGCGGCGGTGTGGCAGAAGCTCTGCATCACCAGGTCGGAGCTGAAACCGAGGCAGGCCAGGTCTTTCAGCTCGTCGCGGGTCATCGGGCCGGTGGTGTCCTGCGAACCCACCGAAGTCATCTTCGGCTCGCAGTAGGCGCCCGGGCGCATGCCCTGACCTTCCGGCAGGCCGCAGGCGCGGCCGACCATCTTCTGCGCCAGCGAGTAGCCCTTGCCGGTATCGGCCGGCTGTACCGGCAAGCGGAACAGGTCGGTCACCGGCAGGCCCAGCGCTTCGCGCGCCTTGGCGGTCAGGCCGCGGCCGATGATCAGCGGGATGCGGCCACCGGCGCGCACCTCGTCGAACAGCACTTCGGACTTCACTTCGAACTCGGCGATCACCTCGCCGTTCTTCAGCGCCTTGCCGTCATATGGACGCAGCTCGACGACGTCGCCGTGCTCCATCTTCGACACGTCCAGCTCGATTGGCAGCGCGCCGGCGTCTTCCATCGTGTTGTAGAAGATCGGCGCGATCTTGCCGCCCAGGCAAACGCCGCCGGCGCGCTTGTTGGGGATGTAAGGAATGTCGTCGCCCGTCCACCACAGCACGCTGTTGGTGGCCGACTTGCGCGAAGAACCGGTGCCGACCACGTCGCCGACGTAGGCGACCAGATGGCCCTTGTCCTTGAGGTCGAGGATCTGCTGGATCGGGCCGCGCTTGCCGTCTTCCTCAGGCTGGAACGCGGCGTCCGGGCGCGCATTCTTCAGCATCGCCAGCGCGTGCATCGGGATGTCCGGGCGGGTGGTGGCGTCCGGGGCCGGCGACAGGTCGTCGGTGTTGGTTTCGCCCGGCACCTTGAACACTGTGATGGTCAGGCTCTGCGGCACTTCGGGCTTGCCGGTGAACCACTCGGCATCGGCCCAGCTCTGCAGCACGGCCTGGGCGTTGGCGTTGCCGGCCTTGGCCTTCTCTTCCACGTCGTGGAAGGCATCGAATACCAGCAAGGTGTTCTTCAGCGCATCGGCGGCGATGCTGGCCAGGCCGGGATCGTCCAGCAACTGCACCAGCGGCGCGACGTTGTAACCGCCGAGCATGGTGCCCAGCAGTTCGGTGGCACGCTCGCGGGAAATCAGCGCGTTGTTCTCGCTGCCGAAGGCAATGGCGGCCAGATACGACGCCTTGACCTTGGCGGCGTCATCGACACCGGCCGGCACACGGTGGGTGATGAGGTCGAGCAGGAACCCGGCCTCGCCGGCCGGCGGATTCTTCAGCAGCTCGATGACGTCGGCCGTCTGCTGTGCGGACAGCGGCAGCGGCGGGATGCCGAGGGCGGCGCGCTCGGCTACGTGGTGGCGGTAGGCTTCCAACATGACAACTCCCGGGTGGTACGGATTGGGTAAAGGGTGGCTCAGGCTTGCGGCACGATCAGCTTCAAGCCCTTGAAATAGCTGCGGTAAAACGTGTCGTTCCAGGTGATCAGGCCGTCGCATTGCAGCATTGCGTGGGCGCCGACCATGAAATCGTCGATGCGGCGGTTGTCGCCGCTGCGCTGGCGGTGGCGGCGGTGCATCTCGCCGGCACGCAGCGCGGATTTGGCTTCCAGCGGGCTGAAATGGATGCCCATTTCCTCCAGCGCCTCCTGCACCTGCGCGCCGTCGCGCAGCGAGGCGCAGATTTCGGCAAGCGTGGTGCCGCAGACGACCACGCGGCCACCGACCAAGGCCTGCCGCAGGCAAGACTCCACCGCGTCGGCGCGCGTACCGTCGCTGAGCAGCTCGATCAGCACCGCCGAGTCGATGGCGATCATGCCTCGCCGGCCTCGTCACGCACGGTGCGCACGGCGACCTCGGCGGATTCGAAGCCATCCAGCGCGAACTTGCCGCGGGCACGGGAAATGGCGTCGTCCACGCTCTTGCGCAGGATGATGCGGCTGCCATCCAGCTCGACCTTCAGCAGCGTGCCCTTGGTCAGGCCCAGCGCGTCGCGCACGGCCTTGGGCAGGGTGATCTGCCCGCGTTCGGCTACGGTGGCTTCCATCGGATGGCCCTCAAAAGTATGCATGAATTATACATACTTCGGATGGCATACCCAAGCTCCACGGCCTCCCGGCACGATAATGGAGAGCCGCCGGCCTTCTCTCTGGCCTATTCGGCGCCTCCCCGCGCGCGCAGCCCGGCCCGATAACGGCGGCTGCACGGCAGCACGGTGGCGTCGCGCAGGTGGATGCGGGCGTCGCCGCTGTCCAGCGGTTCGATCGAGGCCACCTGCGCGAGGTTGACGATGTAGCTGCGGTGGATGCGCACGAAGCGTTTCGGGGCGAGCCGTGCCTCGATGCCGGCGATGGTGCTGCGCAGCGGGTAGTCGTGGCCGCGTACCCGCAGGTTGACGTAGTTGCCGGCCGCCTGCAGCCATTCGATGTCGTCGGCGGCGACCAGGAATTCGCGGCCGAGCTTGCGTATCAGGAAGCGCTCGGGGCGGTCCACCGGCTCCACGGGCGGGCCCTCGTCGGGCAGCGACAGCAGCATGGCCTCGCCCTGCAGGCGGCGCAGCAGCAGGCGGTAGCCTTCGATGGTCAGCACCATGCCGGCGTAGGAGCGCACGTCCTTCAGGTATTCGTAACCGGACTCGCGCCACCATGATCCGAAATCGTAGCTGTCGCCGACGCTGGCATAGGCCAGCTTGCGGATCGCCACCATCCCGACCACGTGCAGGACCGACCAGACCAGGCTGCCCAGCAGGTGCAGCGGCAACAGCCGCCGCCAGTCATCCAGATGCAACGGGAAACGGCGGGTGAACCAGACCACGGCCGGCACCAGCGCCAGCGCCGCCACGGCGGAGCTGGTTTCCCATACCGCCGGCTGCCAGGCGCTGAAATCCAGGTGCCCCCGGCGCACGTCCATGTTCACGGTGATGCTGTTGGTCAGCGCGCCGACGAGGTACTGGGCGACCCAGAACCCGATCTCGAAGGAGCGCCGCCACGGTTGGTAGCGCTGGTAGAGGGTCGGGGGCGTTGCATCCATCCGCGCATTGTAGGGGCTGGGCTTCGCCCCCCGTCCCCGGCTCGTCCCTCGAACCCACGGCTTGTCCCAAACCCGTATCGCATGGTCACTTCCCGCTGGCAGGACAGCTCGCGAACGCGAACGCTGGCGGCATCCCCGCTACCGGCCCGGCCCGCATGCAACGCCGCCACGACATCGACTCCCTGCGCGTCATCGCCTTTTCCCTGCTGATCCTCTACCACTCGGCAATGGTCTATGTGGCCGACTGGGACTTCCACATCAGGAGCACGTATCAGGCCGAATGGCTGCAGTACCCGATGATCGCGCTGAACCGCTGGCGGATGCTGCTGCTGTTCATGATCTCCGGCATCGCCCTCGGCCTGGCGGGGATCGAAGGCCGCCGATGGTGCTTCGCCGGACCGCGCAGTCTGCGCCTGCTGCTGCCGCTGGCGTTCGGGATGCTAGTGGTGGTGCCGCCGCAGACCTTCTTCCAGATCATCGCGCAATACGGCTACACCGGCAGCTTCGCGCACTTCTACACGCTCTACCTCACCCACGGGCTCTGCCGCGCCGGCCAATGCATGCTTACGCCGACTTGGAACCACCTGTGGTACCTGGCCTACCTGCTGCCCTACACCCTGCTGTTGCTGGTGGCGGTTCCACTGCTGCGATGGCTTCGGGAACGGTTGGGGAATGCGGAGCCCACGCGGCTGTCGGCCATTCTGCTGCTGGCGCTGCCGGCCTTCTGGCTGCTTGGCGTCCGCCTCTGGCTGGCGCCGCATTTCGAGGAAACCCATGCCCTGTTCGATGACTGGGTCGTGCATGCGGAATCGCTGCCGCTGTTCCTGCTGGGCTATGTGCTGGCGACCCGCGCAGGGTTCTGGAACTGGGCACGGCGGCTGCGCTGGCGAACGCTGGTGGCGGCGGCGTTGGCGATCGGCGTGGAACTCGGCCTGCGCTGGGCCGGCCATCACCCGCCGGCCGGGCCGATGCCGGAATGGGCACTGCACGTCCCGTGGTACACGATCGAGCGCATCGCCCGCGTCACCTATACGTGGATGGCGCTGCTGGCGATCTTCGGCTGGGGCCGCGCCCTGCTCGACCGCCCGTTCCGCTGGCTACCCTACGCCAGCGAGGCGGTGTTCTCCTGGTACATCCTGCACCAGACCCTGATCGTCGCCCTCGCCTACTGGCTGATGCCAATGAAGCTTGGTGTGGCCCTCGAAGCCTCACTGGTGGTCGCAGGCACGGTTGCCGGCTGCCTGCTGCTGCACGAATGCCTGATCCGCCGCATCGGCTGGCTGCGGCCCTTGTTTGGCCTCAAGCGAAAGCCGTCATCCCTCACGATCCGTGGTTGAGCCGATCGCTGGCCGCCACGTCACCTCGTGGGCGTCACACCGCTTCGCAGTGCTCGACGATCAACTGGATCGCGCCACCGCCACGGTAATCGTCGCTGACCAGCCGATAGGCAAGGTGTACCTGGCGACCAGGCTCGTCGCCACTCCAACCTCCGAAATGGATGGCGTTGAGCGGCACGGCCATGCCCGGCAGGCGAAGTTCCAGCTTCAGGTGGCGCTCCTTCAGCACCCGCCACTTCAGCACCTCGAAGTGGCCGTCGAACAAGGGTTCGGGAAAGCCCTGTCCCCACGGGCCGGCCAGCCGCAGCGCCTCGGCGTGCTGGAAGTCGAGTTCGGCGGCGGACAGTTCGCCGTCGCTGAGCAGCTGTTGCTGCAGCAGCGCCGGGTCCAGCGTCGCCGTTACCTGTTGCTCGAATGCACTGCGGAAAGCATCCAACTGCTCCAGCGGCAGGCTCATGCCCGCGGCCATCGCGTGGCCGCCGAATTTTTCGATCAGGCCGGGATGGCGCGCAGCGACCGCCGCCAGTGCGTCGCGCACATGAAAACCCGGAATCGAGCGCGCCGAGCCGCGCAGCATCGTCGCACCGGGCTCGGCCGGGGCGAAGGCGATCACCGGGCGGTGCAGGCGGTCCTTCATTTTCGAGGCGACCAGACCGACCACGCCGGGATGCCATTCGGCGTCGAACAAACACGCAGCGACCGGACGTTGGCCATCATCGGCGAGCAAGGCGCGCGACACCGCCAGCTCGGCGTCGTCGGTCATCAACTGCTGCACCGCACGGCGCTCGCTGTTGATTTCCTCCAGCAGCGCGGCGATCTCGCGCGCCTGCGTGGCGTCCTCGGTCAGCAGCAGTTCGATGCCCAGTGCCATGTCTTCCAGCCGCCCGGCGGCGTTCAGGCGCGGCCCCAGCGCGAAGCCGATGTCGCTGGTGCTGAGCCGGCGCATGTCGCGGCCACTGGCCTCGACCAGGGCGCGCAGCCCGACGCAGCCCTTGCCGGCGCGCAGGCGACGCAAGCCGGCGGCGACCAGCGCACGATTGTTGTCGTCCAGCGCGACCAGGTCGGCAACGGTGCCGACCGCGACCAGATCGAGCAAAGTCAGCAGGTCCGGCTCGGGATGGTCGGCGAACGCGCCCCGTTCGCGCTGATGCCGCCGCAACGCCATCAGCACGTAGAAGATCACGCCGACGCCGGCCAGCGCCTTGCTCGGGAAGGCATCGCCACCAAGATTGGGATCGACGATGGCATCGGCCGGCGGCAGCTTCTCGCCGGGCAGATGGTGGTCGGTGACCAGCACCTGCCAGCCCAGCGCCTTGGCCGCGGCGACGCCGGCATGGCAGGCGATGCCGTGGTCGACGGTGACCAGCAGCTCCGGCTCCAGTACGGCCAGTTCGGCCACCAACGACGGCGACAGCCCGTAGCCGTGCAGCATGCGGTTGGGCACCGCGTGCACCACGTCGCACGCACCGAGCATGCGCAGGCCGCGCACGCCGACCGCGCAGGCGGTGGCACCGTCGCAGTCGAAATCACCGACGACCAGAATGCGCTTGTCATTGGCAATTGCCGCAGCGAGCAGCTCCACCGCTTCGTGCATGCCACCGAGCAACTCCGGGGCGTGCAACTGCGCCAGCTTCGGTTGCGCCTGCTCGGGCGACAGCGCGCCGCGTGCGGCGTAGATGCGGCGCAGCAGCGGCAGGGTCTGCGTGTCCCACTGTCCCTCGTCAACGCGGGCGCGGCGGACGATCTGCAACGAATCAGTCATTGGCCAGGGCCGCCAGCGGTTTCTTCCAGAAACGCCAGCGCTGGTTGCGATGGATGCGGAATTGCGCGCCATCTTCGAAATCCAGCCGCAATTCGCGCAGTTCGCCGCGTTGCAGGGCATCGAGCAGCGGCGCGATGGCATCAGCGGTGAGTTGTTCCAGCGAGCGCAGTTGGCGCAGGTCGACCAGCGCATCGACGGCGTGTTCGCCATCGACGCGCACGCCAGCCAGTTGCGCCAGCGCCTGCAACAGCGCGTCACGGCTGCGCACCTGCGCATGTGTGGTTTGCACCGCTTCGGGCAGGCGGCCGGCACCCCAGAACCACAGCGAATTGACCGCGCGCTTGCCCTGCGTGGCACGTTGCGCATTCCACGGATGCTGGTGCAACAGCACCTGCGCCTCGGTCAGCAGGCCACGCCAGCGCCGGCCGTGCTCGCCTTCCGGCAGATGTTCGAACAGGTCATCGCCGAGCACGATTTCCGGCGCGGCAAACGCCGGCAACGGCGTGTCGTCGGGCAGGCGAAGGTACCAGCGCGAGGGCGTGGGTGCGTCGAGCCGGAAGCCGAAGCCGGCGAACAGCGGCTGCAAGGCCGGCAACAACGCATCCACGTCGTCCTGCTCCAGCCGCAGGGTTTCGGCCGATGCCATCAGCCGCGCGCCCTGCATGTCCGGCATCACGTTGGCCGGGTCGGCGCGCAGCCACAGGCTTTGGCCAGCGTCACCGGCATCATGTTGGCGGGTCAGCGCCGCGGCGGACCATACCGGCGGCTGCACGCCGAAATGCCGGCGCAACTGCGCCGATTCACCGGCTTCGCCCACGTTGCGCTCGGCACGGCCGAGAGCAGCCGCTACCGGTGCCGGCAAGGTGCCGTTGGGGAAACGGCTGCGGGAGGGAAGCAGCAGGGTGGCTTTGGCATGGGTCATGGCTTGCTCTGTTTTCCTCCTGCCTGCGGGAGACAATTCGGCAGGATTGCCGAATTGCACGGCGAAGCCGCCCGAAGGGTGCGGCACAGGGATGTGCCGCATACAGGTGCCCCACAAGGGCGGATGAGGGGCGAACGCAGTCCATGATGATTGAACCATCGGGACTCCATTGCCCCTCACCCCAACCCCTCTCCCGCAGGGAGAGGGGCGCGTATCCTCCAGCGTCTTGGAAGATCAGTCGAGGTACTCGACGCTGACGATTTCGTATTCGCGCTGCCCGGCGGGGGCGTCGATGGCGACGCTGTCACCTTCATTCTTGCCGATCAGCGCACGCGCCACCGGCGAGGAAATGGCGATCAGCCCCAGTTTGATGTCCGCCTCCAGGTCGCCGACGATCTGGTAACGCTTCTCTTCGTCGGTATCGACGTCGGCCAGCGTCACCGTCGCGCCGAACACCACCTTGCTGCCGGCATTGAGCTTGCTGATGTCGATGATTTCGGCATGCGACAGCTCGCCTTCCAGTTGCTTGATGCGGCCTTCGATGAAGCCCTGCTCCTCGCGCGCGGCATGATATTCGGCGTTTTCCTTGAGGTCGCCGTGTTCACGGGCTTCGGCAATGGCGGCAATCACCTTCGGCCGCTTGACCGACTTCAGGTGTTCAAGCTCTTCGCGCAGGCGTTGCGCGCCTTTCAGGCTGATGGGGGCTCTCATGCGTTCAGTTCCTTGTGCAGTTCCTGCAACGACCACACCGGGCCGGTGCCGCGGAATTCCAGCGATTGCACCAGCGCCTTGGCGCCGGCCACCGTGGTCGAATAGGTGATGCGGTTCTGCAGGGCCTCGCGGCGGATCGAGAACGAGTCGTTGATCGCCGCGCGGCCTTCGGTGGTGTTGACGATGTAGACGATCTCGCCGTTCTTGATGCTGTCGACGATGTGCGGGCGGCCTTCGACCACCTTGTTGACCACCTCGCAGGCAAAACCCTGCTGCTGCAGCCATGCTGCGGTACCGCGGGTGGCGACCAGCGAGTAGCCGCGCTCGACCAGCCCCTGCGCCGCCGGCAGCACGCGCAGCTTGTCGGCGTCGCGCACCGAGATGAAGGCCTTGCCCAGCGGCGGGGTCTTGATGCCGCCGGCTTCCTGCGCGCGCGCGAAAGCGGCGCTGAAGCTGCGGCCCACGCCCATCACCTCGCCGGTGGAGCGCATTTCCGGCCCGAGGATCGGGTCCACACCCTGGAACTTGGCGAACGGGAAGATCGCCTCCTTCACCGAGTAGTAATCCGGCACCACTTCGGTGGTCGCGCCCTGCTCGGCCAGGGTCATGCCGGCCATGCAGCGGGCGGCGATCTTGGCCAGCGCCACGCCGGTGGCCTTGGACACGAACGGCACGGTGCGCGAGGCACGCGGGTTCACTTCCAGCAGGTAGATGACGTCGTTGCCGTCGGCATCGGTCTGGATCGCGAACTGGGTGTTCATCAGGCCGACCACATTCAGCGCCTTGGCCAGCTCACGCACCTGCCGGCGCAGTTCTTCCTGCGTGGCCGGCGACAGCGAGTACGGCGGCAGCGAGCAGGACGAGTCGCCCGAGTGCACACCGGCTTCCTCGATGTGCTCCATCACCCCGCCGATCAGCACGTTGCCCTCGCGGTCGCAGATGATGTCCACGTCGGCTTCGACCGCCGCGTCGAGGAAGTGGTCCAGCAGCACCGGCGAGTCGTTGGACACCTTGACCGCATCGCGCACGTAGCGCGCCAGGTCGGATTCGCCGTAAACAATCTCCATCGCGCGGCCGCCGAGCACATAGCTCGGGCGCACCACCAGCGGGTAGCCGATTTCGCGGGCCAGCACCAGCGCTTCGTCGGCATTGCGGGCGATGCGGTTCGGCGGCTGCTTCAAGCCCAAATCGTTGACCAGTTTCTGGAAGCGCTCGCGGTCCTCGGCCAGGTCGATGGAATCCGGCGAGGTGCCGATCACCGGCACGCCGTTGGCTTCCAGCGCACGCGCAAGCTTGAGCGGGGTCTGGCCGCCGTACTGCACGATCACGCCCTTGGGCTGCTCCAGCTCGACGATTTCCAGCACGTCTTCCAGCGTCAACGGCTCGAAATACAGGCGGTCGGAGGTGTCGTAGTCGGTCGAAACGGTCTCCGGGTTGCAGTTGACCATGATGGTTTCATAGCCATCCTCGCGCAGGGCGAGCGCGGCATGCACGCAGCAGTAGTCGAACTCGATGCCCTGGCCGATGCGGTTGGGGCCGCCGCCGAGGATCATGATCTTGTCGCGGTTGCTGGGCGCGGCCTCGCACTCGTCCTCGTAGGTCGAATACAGGTAGGCGGTGCCGGTGGCGAACTCGGCGGCGCAGGAGTCCACGCGCTTGTACACCGGGCGCACCTTGTGCGCGCGTCGCAGCGCACGGATGGCCGCTTCATTGGTCCCGGTCAACTGTGCCAGCCGCGCATCGGAGAAACCTGCGCGCTTGAGCACGCGCAGGCGCTTGCCGTCCAGTGCATCGATGCCCTCGGCCTGCACCTGCTGCTCGTCGGCGATGATGTCCTCGATCTGGTCGAGGAACCACGGGTCGATCCACGACAAGCCGTAGACATCGTCCACGCTCATGCCGGCGCGGAAGGCGTCGCCGACGAAGAACAGACGCTCCGGGCCCGGTGCCTTCAGCTCGCGCTTGAGCGTGGTCAGGTCGTCTTCGTTGGCCAAGTCCAGCCCGGTCGGGTCGAGGCCGACCTTGCCGGTTTCCAGCCCGCGCAGTGCCTTCTGCAAGGATTCCTTGAAGGTGCGGCCCATCGCCATCACCTCGCCCACCGACTTCATCTGCGTGGTCAGGCGCGCATCGGCAGCCGGGAACTTCTCGAACGCGAAGCGCGGAATCTTGGTGACGACGTAGTCGATGGACGGCTCGAACGAGGCCGGGGTCAGGCCGCCGGTGATTTCATTCTTCAATTCGTCCAGGGTGTAACCCACAGCCAGCTTGGCGGCGACCTTGGCGATCGGGAAACCGGTGGCCTTGGAGGCCAGCGCCGAGGAACGCGACACGCGCGGGTTCATCTCGATCACCACCACGCGGCCGGTGGTCGGGCTGATGCCGAACTGCACGTTGGAGCCGCCGGTGTCCACGCCGATCTTGCGCAGCACGGCGATGGAGGCATCGCGTAGGCGCTGGTATTCCTTGTCGGTCAGGGTCTGCGCCGGGGCGACGGTGATCGAGTCGCCGGTGTGCACGCCCATCGGGTCGAGGTTCTCGATCGAGCAGACGATGATGCAGTTGTCCGCGGTATCGCGCACAACTTCCATCTCGAATTCCTTCCAGCCCAATACCGACTCTTCCACCAGCACTTCGGTGGTCGGCGACAGTTCCAGGCCGCGGCCGACGATTTCGATCAGCTCTTCGCGGTTGTAGGCGATGCCGCCGCCGCTGCCGCCGAGGGTGAAGCTGGGACGGATGATGGTCGGGTAGCCGACGCGGGTCTGGATCTCCAGCGCTTCTTCCAGCGTGTGGGCGACGGCCGCCTTCGGGCATTCCAGCCCGATCTCGCCCATCGCCACGCGGAACAGCTCGCGGTCCTCGGCCATGCGAATGGCATCGCGCTTGGCGCCGATCAGTTCGACGCCGTACTTGTCCAGCACGCCGTTGTCGGCCAGGTCCAGCGCGCAGTTCAGCGCGGTCTGCCCGCCCATTGTCGGCAGCAGCGCGTCGGGCTTCTCCTTGGCGATGATCTTCTCGACCGTCTGCCAGTTGATCGGCTCGATGTAGACCGCGTCGGCCATCTCCGGGTCGGTCATGATCGTGGCCGGGTTGGAGTTGACCAGCACCACGCGGTAGCCCTCCTCGCGCAGCGCCTTGCACGCCTGCGCGCCGGAGTAGTCGAACTCGCAGGCCTGGCCGATGACGATCGGGCCGGCGCCGATGATGAGGATGGTTTTGAGGTCGCTACGCTTTGGCATGTCAGTTCTTCTCCATCAACGCGACGAACCGGTCGAACAGCGGCGCGACATCGTGGGGGCCGGGGGAAGCTTCCGGGTGGCCCTGGAAGCTGAAGGCGGGTGCATCGGTACGCTCGATGCCCTGGATGGTCTGGTCGAACAATGAGCGGTGGGTGACGCGGACGTTGCCCGGCAACGTGGCCTCGTCGATGGCGAAGCCGTGGTTCTGCGAAGTGATCATCACCCGGCCGCTGTCGAGGTCCTGCACCGGGTGGTTGGCACCGTGGTGGCCGTGGCCCATCTTCATGGTGCGCGCGCCCGAGGCCAGGCCCAGCAACTGGTGGCCGAGGCAGATGCCGAAGGTCGGGATCTTCTTCTCGACGAACGTCCTGATCGCGGCGATGGCGTAGTCGCACGGCTCCGGATCGCCGGGGCCGTTGGACAGGAACACGCCGTCGGGGTTCATCGCCAGCACCTCGGCGGCCGGGGTCTGCGCCGGCACCACGGTGAGCTCGCAGCCGCGCTCGGCCAGCATGCGCAGGATGTTGGTCTTCACCCCGAAGTCGTAGGCGACGACCTTGAACTTCGGCTCGGCCTGCACGAACCGGCCCTTGTCCAGGTCGAACTGGCCGTCGCGCCACGGATAGGGCTTGTCGGTGCTGACCACGCGGGCCAGGTCCATGCCCTTCAGGCCGGGGAACTTGCGTGCCGCTTCCAGCGCCTTTTCCACGTCGATGTCGTCACCGGCCATCAGCGCGCCGTTCTGGGCGCCGCGCTCGCGCAGGATGCGGGTGAGCTTGCGGGTATCGATGCCGGCGATGGCAACCACGCCGCGCTGGACCAGCCAGTCCGGCAGCGACTGCTGGTTGCGCCAACTGCTCGGGCGGCGCGGCACGTCGCGCACGATCAGGCCGGCGGCGCGTACCTGCGATGCCTCGTCGTCCTGGTCGTTGGTACCGGTATTGCCGATGTGCGGGTAGGTCAACGTGATCATCTGCCGCGTGTAGGACGAATCGGTCAGCATTTCCTGGTAACCGGTCATGGCGGTGTTGAACACCACCTCACCCACGGACAGGCCGGGCGCGCCTGCGGATTCGCCCTCGAATACGGTGCCGTCTTCGAGCACGAGGATTGCGGCTTGGGTCACGGGAATCTCACTTTGGCTACCGAGGGGGCTCCGAAGCCACGCCTGCGCTCACGGCAAAAACCGGTTGCAAAAAAGCACGGACGGCGGTGTTAAACCGGTCCGGCTGACGTGATTCGGCGAGCGAGAATTGTAAGGGCAAGGGCCCTGCCCGCGCCAGCACCATGTGCGGCCACGGCAGGCCGGGGTTACGCCCCCCGACAGTGCAAGCGTGGCCGCACTGGGCCGGCCTGCGCCCCCGTTCAATCGGCGGTGTTGCCCACTAGGTCGCGGACCCGGTAGCGGCCGGGGGCGCGGCCGAGCAGACGCCGTGCCACGTGCAGCGCCCCGCGAGCGAAGATGTCACGGTTGCTGGCGCGGTGCACCAGCTCCACCCGCTCGCCCAGCCCGCTGAACTGGACGAAGTGCTCGCCGATGATGTCGCCGGCGCGCAAGCTGGCGTAGTGCGGCTCGGCCCCGCCCTGCACCGCCGATTCCCCCAGGGTCAGCGCGGTGCCCGAGGGCGAATCCTTCTTGTGCACATGGTGCGACTCGACGATGTCGCAATCCCAACCCGGCAAGCTGGCGGCCGCACGCTCGACCAATTCGGCCAGCACCGCCACGCCGAGGCTGAAGTTGCTCGCCCACACCAGTGGGATTGTGGCCGATGCTGCGTCCAGCGCTGCTTGTTGACGGGCGTCGATGCCGGTGGTGCCGGAGACGAAGCCGGCACCGCGCGCCACGCACAACGCCAGCACCGGGTCGAAACCTTCCGGCAGGCTGAAATCGATGGCAACGTCGAATGGCGGCACCCCGGACAACTCGCTGGCGGCGAAATGCGGCACGCCGTCGATCACGCGCTGCGCCGGTGGTTTGCGCACCACTGCGGCAACTATCTGCAACGAAGGGTCTTCGGCCGCAAGCCGCAACAGGGCCTGGCCCATGCGGCCGGAAGCGCCGTGGATCAACAAACGTGTGGGAGTCTCGTTCATGGCCGGCACGCTACGTTCAAGCACCGCGGGAAACAAGTAGCGCCGGCGCTATCGCAGGCGCGGCAGTGAATTCGTGCTGCCGCCCCATACCTTGCGCACCACTCAATGTTGCTTGGGCGAGCCCGGCCCACAGCCATTGCAACCACCGCAGGCGCTATCGCCACCGATTGCCGGCGGTGCCCACCGTTGTCCCAGCGCCTGCAAGCGTGGCGAGCGCTGCGGCTTGAGCAACCACAATGCCAGCGAGCCACGCAGGCGCCGCACCACGCCGGGGAATTGCTTTTTCAGCACCACCCACGCACTGACCAGCACGGCCAGCGCGATGATTGCGTACTGCAACAGCAGCCCCTGCTCCATCAGCCGCCTCCCAGTGCCACGGCTACCTGGTAGGTCACCAGCGAGGCCAGCCAGGCTGCGGCAAACAGGTAGAAAGTGGCGAACGCCATTTGCTTCCACGAGCCGGTTTCGCGCTTGATCGTGGCCAGCGTCGAGATGCACATCGGCGCATAGATGAACCACACCATCAGCGACAGCGCGGTGGCCAGCGACCAGCCGTCGCTGATGACCGGCGTCAGCGCCTGGATGGCCGCGTCGTCATCGGCCGCCGACAAGGCGTAGATGGTCGCCAGCGACGACACCGCCACCTCGCGCGCGCCCATGCCCGGGATCAGTGCGATGCAGATCTGCCAGTTGAAACCCAGCGGCGCGAAGAATACCGCCATCGCATGGCCAAGCTGGCCGGCGAAGCTGTAGTCGATGGCCGGCATGGTCGCGTTTTCCGGCGCGCCGGGGAACGACAGCAAAAACCACAGCAGGATGGTCAGCGCCAGGATGATGCCGCCCACGCGCTTGAGAAAGATCATGCCGCGTTCGTACAGGCCCACGGCCAGGTCGCGCGGGTGCGGCAGGCGGTAGGACGGCAGTTCCAGCAGCAGCGGGTGCTCGCCCTTGTCGCGGCGGAATTTCTTCATCGTCCACGACATCGCCAACGCGCTGAGGATGCCGGCCACGTATAGCCCGAACAGCACCAGCCCTTGTTGGTTGAACACGCCCGCCACGGTCTTTTCCGGGATGAATGCGCCGATCAGCAAGGCGTACACCGGCAAGCGCGCCGAACAAGTCATCAGCGGCGCGACCAGGATCGTCGCCAGCCGGTCGCGCGGGTCCTGGATGCTGCGGGTGGACATGATGCCCGGCACCGCGCAGGCGAAGCTGGACAGCAGCGGGATGAATGAACGCCCGGACAGGCCGGCGGTGGCCATCATCCGGTCGAGCAGGAACGCTGCGCGCGGCAGATAACCGGATTCCTCCAGCGCGAGGATGAACAGGAACAGGATCAGGATCTGCGGCAGGAACACCACCACGCCGCCGACGCCGGCGATGATGCCGTCAGTGAGCAGGCTGGCCAGCGGCCCTTCCGGCAGGTACTGCCCGACCATCTCGCCCAGCCAGCCGAACGCGGCCTCGATGCCGTCCATCAGCGGCGTGGCCCAGGCATAGACCGCCTGGAAGATCAGGAACATCACCACCGCCAGGGTCAACAACCCGAATACCGGGTGCAACAGCCAGCGGTCCAGCACGTCGTCGACCCTTGCCGTGCGGCTGGGCATCTTCACCGCGCTGGCAAGGATGTCGCGCACCTGCGCATGGTGGTCGGCGCCGGCTGCCACCACCGGCGGCTGCATCAAGGTTGGCTGCGGCATCAGTGCGTCGATGCGCTTGACCAGTTCGGCAGCACCGTTGTGGCGCACCGCCACGGTTTCCACCACGGGCACGCCGAGCGCCTGCTCCAGCGCCGCCACGTCGATCTCGATGCCACGGCGACGCGCGGCATCGACCATGTTCAGCGCCACGATCATCGGCTTGCCCAGCTCGCGCACTTCCAGCGCGAAACGCAGGTGCAGGCGCAGGTTGGTGGCGTCGATCACGCACACCAGCGCATCCGGTGCGGTCTCGCCGGGGTAGAAGCCACGGCACAGATCGCGGGTGATCGCCTCGTCGAGGCTGGCCGGTTGCAGGCTGTAGGCACCGGGCAGGTCGAGTACCGCGTACTCGCGGCCGGAAGACCCGCGCATGCGCCCTTCCTTGCGCTCAACCGTCACCCCGGCGTAGTTGGCCACCTTCTGGCGGCTGCCGGTGAGCTGGTTGAACAGCGCGGTCTTGCCGCTGTTCGGGTTGCCGACCAAGGCCAGCCGGGACGTCACCGTCGCCGTACTCATGTCGTGCCTCCCGTGCGCACACGGATGCGTGCAGCTTCGCTGCGCCGGAGCGCGAAACGGGTGAAGCCGACCTGCACCAGCATCGGTTCGCCGCCGAGCGGCCCGTGGGCCACCACGCGCACGTCCTCGCCATCGACGAAGCCCAACTCGCGCAACCGCCGGGCGATCGCATCATTGGCATGCATGTCCTGCACTTCTTCCACCTGTGCGGCCGCGTGCAGCGGCAAATCCGACAACGTCACTGAATGGGTGCTCATGTTGCTTATCAAGAATGGTTATCAATAGTAGCATCGCCGCGCCGCGTCATGGCGCTTGCCGGATGCCCCGTTATCATTCGTTGCATTGCAAACAATCCGCGGAACTGCCTGATGAGCAATGCCTTGCACGTGGACCACGACAACGCGGTGGTCACGCTGCGCCTGAACCGGCCCGAGCTGCACAATGCCTTCGATGCCGGCCTGATCGCCACCCTGACCGCCACGCTGGAGGCCGTGGGCGCCAACCCGGCGGTGCGTGCGGTGGTGCTGGCCGGCGAAGGCCCTTCTTTTTCGGCCGGTGCCGACCTGCAATGGATGCGGGCGATGGCCGGCGCCTCGGAAGAGGAGAACCGCCGCGATGCGCTGGAACTGGCACGGTTGATGCGCACGCTGGACGAACTGCCCAAGCCGACCATTGCCCGCGTGCATGGTGCGGCGTTCGGCGGCGGCGTCGGGCTGGTGGCCTGCTGCGACATCGCAATCGCTGCCGAAGGCGCGCGCTTCGGGCTGACCGAAAGCCGCCTCGGGCTGCTGCCGGCGGTGATTTCGCCCTACGTGATTGCTGCCATCGGCCCGCGCCAGGCGCGGCGCTGGTTTGCCAGCGGCGAGCATTTCGACGCTGCCAGCGCACGGCAGATCGGGCTGGTGCACCAGGTGGTGGCGGCCGACGCGCTGGATGCGGCGGTGCAGGCGCAGTTGACGCTGCTCGGCAAGGCCGGCCCGGTGGCCACGGCTTCGGCCAAGGTGCTGGTACGCGACGTGCTGGCGCTTGCCGGCGACCGCGATGCGCTGGACAGCGCCAATGCCGGGCTGATCGCCGCGCTGCGTGCCTCCGACGAGGGCCGCGAAGGCCTGTCGGCCTTCCTTGAAAAGCGCGCGCCCCGCTGGACGGAAAGGCAATGAGCGATTTCGTCCGCATCGTCGAAGTCGGCCCGCGTGACGGCCTTCAGAACGAGAAGCAGCAGGTCGCCACCGCCGACAAGATCGCACTGATCGACCGCCTCTCGGCCACCGGCCTGCGCAGTATCGAGGCCACCAGCTTCGTCAGCCCGAAATGGGTGCCGCAACTGGCCGACGCGCCCGAAGTCATGGCCGGCATCACCCGCCGCCCCGATATTTCCTACCCGGTGTTGGTGCCCAACGAGCAGGGTTACGTGCGCGCACTGGCGGCCGGCGCTGACGAAGTGGCGGTATTCACCGCCGCCTCCGAGCAGTTCAACCGCACCAACACTAATGCCGGCATCGACGAGTCGCTGCAGCGTTTCACGCCGGTGCTGGAACGCGCGCGTGCTGATGGCGTCAAGGTGCGCGGCTATGTTTCCACCGTGCTGGGCTGTCCCTACCAGGGCGAGGTACCGCTGGCCGACGTGGTGCGCGTGGCGCGTGCGTTGCACGACATGGGCTGCCACGAGATTTCGCTGGGCGACACCATCGGTGTCGGCACGCCGTTGAATGCGCGGGCGATGCTGCACGCGGTCGCCACCGAAGTGCCGATGGCGGCGCTGGCGGTGCATTTCCACGACACTTGGGGGCAGGCATTGGCCAATGTCGCCGCCTGTCTGGAAGAAGGCGTGCGCGTGGTGGATGCGGCCGTGGGCGGCACCGGCGGCTGCCCGTATGCGCGCGGCGCCAGCGGCAATGTCGCCAGCGAGGACGTGGTCTACATGCTGCATGGCATGGGCATGGCCACCGGCATCAACCTGCCGGCACTGGCGGAGACCGGGCGCTGGCTGGCCACGCTGCTGGGCCGCGCCAATGGCAGCAAGGTTGGTACGGCAATGGCGGGTTGAATGCCCGCCATCGGCTAGAATTGCCACTTTCATGCACCGCAGGATCGTCACGATGCAGTTGTCCTCCGTCCGCGCCGTCGTCACCGGTGGCGTCTCCGGCCTCGGCCTTGGCGTGGCCCGTTTCCTGGTCGCCAACGGCGGCAAGGTCGCGTTGTTCGACCTCAACGAAGAAAAAGGCACGGCTGCGGTGGCCGAGCTGGGCACCGGCAACGCCCGCTACTTCACCACCAACGTCACCGATGAAGCCGGCGTAGCCGCCAACCTGGCCGCCGCGCGCGAGTTCCTCGGCGGCTTGAACGTGGTGATGAATTGCGCCGGCATCCTCGGTGCCGGCCGCGTGCTCGGCCGCGAGGCACCGATGCCGCTGACCAACTTCCAGACCACGGTGATGGTCAACCTGGTCGGCAGCTTCAACGTCGCCAAGGCCGCCGCCGACCTGATGCAGCACAACGAGACCAACGCCGATGGCGAGCGCGGGGTGATCGTCAATACCGCCTCGGTCGCCGCCTACGAGGGCCAGATTGGCCAGGCCGCCTATTCCGCGTCCAAGGGCGGCGTGGTCGGCATGACCCTGCCTATGGCGCGCGAGCTGTCGCGCTTCGGCATCCGCGTGATGACCGTGGCCCCCGGCGTGTTCTGGACGCCGATGGTGGACGGCATGCCGGCCAACGTGCAGGAGTCGCTGGCCGCCTCGATCCCGTTCCCGTCGCGGCTGGGTCAGCCGGAGGACTTCGCCGCGCTGGTCGGGCACATCATTTCCAACCCCTACCTCAACGGTGAAACCATCCGCCTGGATGGCGCCGTGCGCCTGGCACCCAAGTAATCCACCCGCGGGCGCCCACAAGGCGCCCGCTTCACATCCCCTTTACCCCAACCGACTTTCCAGACATGAAAGCCAGCGACATCAAGAAAGGCAACGTCGTCGAATACAACAAGGGCGTCTACCAGATCCGCGACATCGAGCGCAGCTCGCCGCAGGGTCGTGGCGGCAACGTCCGCTTCCGTTTCATCATGTACAGCGTGCCCGGCGGCAACAAGCACGACGCCAGCTTCGACGCCGACGACAACCTGCCGGAAGTCGAACTGCTGCGCCGCCAGTCCACCTTCTCCTACATGGACGGCGACGCCTTCGTGTTCATGGACGACGAGGACTACACCCCGTACACGCTGGACGCGGACGTGATCGGCGACGACGCCGGCTACATCACCGAGGGCTTGGCCGGCATCTACGTGCAGGTGATCGACGAGCAGCCGGTGGCGATCCAGTTGCCGCAGCACGTCACACTGGAAGTGGTCGAGACCCCGCCGGAACTGAAGGGCGGCACCGCCACCAAGCGCCCGAAGCCGGCCAAGCTCAACACCGGCATCGAGATCATGGTTCCGGAATACATCACCAACGGCGAGCGCATCCTGATCAACACCACCACCGGCGAATTCGGCGGCCGCGCCGACTGACCGGGCGCTACCCATGCGGCAGGCGACGGCGCTCGATGGGCGCCGTCGTCGTTTCCGGCACCGGCATCATGCCGATTGCCGGGAAAATCGCTTGGACTTGAACGTAGGCCACGCCCATCGAGGCAGGCCGTCTGGCGGCCCGCCTCGCGCATGCTGCAAGCCAACTGCCGCAAGCCGGCTCAGGCCAGCGGCCGGACCTGGATCACCGCCGGGTCGTCGGCATGTTCGAGCAGCAGCCGGCGCACCCTGCCCTGCCAGACCCGGGCGAATTCGGCCAAGGCGTCGTCGCTGGCATCGTCGGCCAATGCGCCGGCCAGCAGCGGCCGCAGCGGTACGTCGGCCGGTACCCCGGACAGGTCCATGCCCACCTCCACCGCCGCAGCGGTATCGAGGCGGGTGAAACGGGCCGTGCCGCTACCACCGGTGCCGTGGCGCAGCAGGTCATGGCGCGAAAACCGGCCGCCCACGCCCTGGAAGCCATTGCCGGCCGCCGCGCCGCTGATCAGGGTGAAGACCTGGGCGATGACGCCGGTGGTGCCTGCATCTTCGGCTTCGACCATGTCCACCCGGACCCCGCCGCGCTCGGGCAACTGCTCACCGTACAGCGCATGCAGCGCCGCGCGCACCATCAGGTACGCCCCGGCCACGGTCGGGCAGGAATGCCCGGCCAATTTCACCGCATCGACGTAGCCGTATTCGATCCGGCCATCGTCGCTGGCACCGAGGAAGCGCGCCAGCGCGTCATGCACACCGATGCGCGGGGCTTGCTCGAAGAACTGGGGGAAGGCCACGGCTCACTCCTCCGGCAGGCCCTGGATGCCGAAGTCGATCACCACCGCCTCCGGCCCGCGTTGCAAGTAGTTGATCGTCAGGTGCTCGCCGAAGCGTTGGGTCAGTTGGCCCAGCAGCGGGATCGGGTCGTGGTCGTTGACGAAGCGCATGGTTTCGCCATTTCGCAACGCGCCCAGCGCGCCGAAGATGGCCGAATGGCGGAAGCGGCGGGCCACGCCGCGGGCGTCGAAAACGTGGACATCGGGGGCTGGATCAAAGGAACCGTGCATCGTGAACTCCATCGTGGGAAACGCGATCCATGCTATGCCGCGCTTCCACTGCCGCCCTGACCGAGGTCAAGAACTTCGCCGATGCCGCCGGCCTCATTCCGGCGTGGCTGCCAACTGCCGCATCCGTGCGGCCAGCCACTGCACCCGCTGCCGGGTTTGCTCCAGCTCCCGCCGCTGCGCGCGTGGCAGGGCACGTTCGGCGGTTTCATGCAGGGCGCGCCAGTGCGCCTGCCCTTGTTCGCCATGCCGGGCCAGCGCCTGTTCCAGCGCGGCCAGTTCGTCGGGCTGGACGATGCCGTAGCCCGCTGCCGGCAGCAGCGATGCCGGCGCGTCGAACAGGCCGCTGAAATGTTGCCAATCGGCCAGGCGTGCGTGCAACTCGGGCGTGTCCTTGCCCAGTTGCCCTTTCAACTGCGCCAGCGCGTGCTGTTCGGCCCGGCGCAGCGCCACGGTTTCCAGCACCCACCATGCCGCGGTTGGCTGCAGCGGCAGGTCCGGCGGCAATGTCCCGCGTTGTTGCGCCGGGCTGTCCAGCCAGCGCTCCAGCGGCAGCGGCGACGCCAGCTCGGCCTGTTGCAGGCCGTGCAGCAGTTGCCGGTAATCGGCGCGGGCCGCGGCGAAGTACAGGCCGTCTTCGCTGTGTGTCGATGGCCGCTGCCGGGCAGCCAGCCCGGTGCGCTGCAGGCGCTGCAACACGCCGCGCGGCGTGGTCGCTTGCAGCCGGCGTTGCGATGGGGTCAGGGCAAGGTCAAGCAGGCGTCCGCTTTCCACCGCGCAGTTGTTGCCGATGAAGCGATAGCGCCCGTCGTAACTCCAGTGCGCGCGTACGGCCTGTTGCAGAAGTGCGCCAATCTGCACCGGTGACAAGGCCAGCGGCCAGGCTTGCAGGTCGCGCAGCTCGACGCGGGTGTATTCGTCGATCACCTGGTCCAGCGGCAGCACGAACAGTCGCGCCGGGTAGGCGCCGGTCAGCCCGCGCCAGTTGGAAATCTGCACGTCGTTGACGAAGGCGCGGAAGGACAGCACGCGGTGGTAAGCCAGATCCATCCGGCATTGCGGGCCGGGAGCGCGGCCGGGGGCGCAGATCACCAGCCGCAACATGGCGTGGCCGAAGCGGCTCATCGCCGCATCGCCGCTGCCGGCCAGCAGATAGTCCACCGCGTATACGCGGACCGGGGCCAGCGTTTCCAGTTCCAGTTGCGCCGCACTGGCGCCGGCCACCAACACCGGCAGTGACTCGGCACAGGCCACTTCCGGCACTGCCGCCGGCCCCAACTGTTGCCGGTACCACACCGCCAGCGCTGGCCGTCGGCAGCGGTATTGCGGGTCGAGCAGGTACCACTCCAGGTTGACCGCGAACGCCTCGGCCGGGCTGTGGCGCTCGTAGTCGTCGGGGCTGCGCAAGGCGTAGGGATTGGTGCCGCGCCGATCCCAGCCGGCCAGGCGACGGAATTGCGCTTGCCGTGACCAGCCGCCGCCTTCACCACGGTCGAAGGCGTGGGCAATCTCGTGCAGCACGGTGGCCTGCGCCAGATCGTGCCCCGCCGCTGCCGCCGGCAATTGCAGCAGTTGCGGCGAAAGCCGCAGCTCGCCACGGCGATGACGGCCGGCAACGTCCACCGGCAACTGCGGGTCGAAGTACAGTGACAGGCGTCGTGGGTCGGCCTGCCAGCGCTCGGGCAATTGCGCCTGCGCACGCGCCAGCAAGCCGCGTGCGCGTTGTTGTTCCGTCGCGTCCAGCCCGGCCGGGTCCAGCACCAGTTCCAGCGCATGGCCGCTGCCACTGGCCAGCAGCAACACGGCGGCCAGCCATGCCATCGAGCGCATGTCAGTGGGCGAGGATCATCCGCGCCAGTTGCATGTCACTGGCATTGGCATCGTGCTGGCGCAGGTGCAGCAGCGCCGCCTGCAAGCGTGCGCCACGCAGCTTGCCGTTGCTGGCGACGAAACCGGCGGCTTCTTCACGCGCGGCCTGGATGACCTTGTCATCGCCCGAGGAACTGCTGGAACCCTTGGACGAGGCACCGGCGGACGAGCCGGCGCTGGTGCCGGCAAAACTGGAAGCCAGCAGCGGCGCGGAGGCGGCAAACAGGGCACAGAACAGCAGCGAACGGATCATTGGCAGTGGGGATTCGGTTGAACGGCAGGCAAGCGTAGCGGCTGCCGGCTCAATCGAACACCTTGCCGGGATTCAGCAGCCCGTTCGGATCGAACGCCTGCTTCACCCCGCGCATCAACGCGATTTCCGCCACGCTGCGGGTACTGGACAGATAAGGCTTCTTCACCAGACCGATGCCGTGCTCGGCCGAAATGCTGCCGTCGAAGCGGTGCAGCACCTGCGCCAGCAGTTTGGTGACGTGTTCGCATTGGCCGAGGAACTCGGCATCGCTGCCGTCATCCGGCTTGAGCACGTTGATGTGCAGGTTGCCGTCGCCGATGTGGCCGAACCAGACCACGTCGAACTGCGGGTAGGCATCGCCGATCAACGCCTGCGCCTCGTCGAGGAACGCCGGCATCGCCGAGATGCGCACCGATACGTCGTTCTTGTACGGCTTGTAGCGCGCCAGCGACTCGGTGATGCCCTCGCGCAAACGCCACAGTTGCTGCGCCTGTGCCTGGCTGGCGCTGATGACCCCGTCCAGCACCCAGCCCTGCTCCATGCAGTGCTCGAACGCGGCCAGCGCCGCCGCCTCGCCGGCCTCGTCGGCGGCGGCGTATTCGGTAACGACGTAGTACGGGTAGGTTTCCGCGAACGGGTATTGCGCGCCGTGGGCGGTGACGTGGTGCACCGCACGGTCGGTGAAGAACTCGAACGCCTCCAGTTGCATCCGCTCGCGGAATGCGGCGAACACCTGCATCAACACCTCGAAACTGGGCAGCGCCAGCAGCATCACGTTGCTGGCCGGCGGCGGCTCGGTCAGCTTCAAGGCTGCTTCCACGACGATGCCGAGCGTGCCTTCCGAGCCGATCAGCAACTGGCGGAAATCGTAGCCGCTGGAGTTCTTGATCAGGCCCTTGTTCAACTCCAGCAGTTCGCCGTTGCCGGCCACCACCTTCAACCCGGCGATCCACTCGCGGGTATTGCCGTAGCGGATCACGCGGATGCCTCCGGCATTGGTGGCGATGTTGCCGCCGATCGAGCAGGAGCCGCGCGCGGCGAAATCCACCGGGTAGACCAAGCCGTGTTCCAGCGCCGCGTTGTGCACCGCTTCCAGCGGCATGCCGGCCTGCACCGTGAGCGTGCGATCCACCGCGTCGAAGGCCAGCGCCTTGTTCATGCGCTCCAGGCTCAGCACCAGCTCGCCGTTGGCCGCCACCGCGCCGCCGGACAGGCCGGTGCGGCCGCCCGAGGGCACCACCGCCACCATGTGCGTGTTGGCCCAGCGCAGCACCGCCTGCACTTCCTCGACGCTGCCCGGCAATGCAATCGCCAGCGGTGCGGGGGTCCAGCGCCGGGTCCAGTCGCGGCCGTAATGCTCCAGGTCCGCCGGCTCGGTCTTCAGGCGCAGCCCGGGGCAGGACTGCAACAGGGTTTCCAGGCGCGGATCGGTCATGGCGGCAACAAGGACACAAGTGAGGGAGCCGGAAAGCCTGCCAGCCGCGACGCGGCACGTCCAGCAGCGGTGACTTGCGACAATTGATTCACCTGAAACCTTCGGGTTATCAAGACATTACCAACTGTCGCAGTGCACAAAACCCCATCCCTTCTGGCATAGTCGGCAGCTCCCTTACCACTTCAAGCCGCCACCGCCATGTCACCCAAGAAGACCTCGTTCCCGAAGCAGGACATCCGCGTTTTGTTGCTGGAAGGCGTCAGCCAGACCGCGGTGGAGGCATTCAAGGCGGCCGGTTATTCGCAGATCGAGTACCACGCCAAGGCGCTGCCCGAGGACGAGCTGAAAGCGCGCATCGCCGAAGCCCATATCGTCGGCCTGCGCTCGCGCACCCAGCTCACCGCCGAGGTGCTGGCGCATGCCAAGCGCCTGGTCGCGGTGGGCTGCTTCTGCATCGGCACCAACCAGGTGGACCTGGAGGCGGCCGAACTGGCCGGCATCCCGGTGTTCAACGCGCCCTACTCCAACACCCGCTCGGTGGCCGAACTGGTGATCGCCGAGGCAATCCTGCTCACCCGCGGCGTGCCGCAGAGGAACGCCGAATGCCATCGCGGCGGCTGGTCGAAATCCGCCACCGGCAGCCATGAGGTGCGTGGCAAGACGCTGGGCATCGTCGGCTACGGCCACATCGGCACCCAGGTTGGCGTGCTGGCCGAAGCGATGGGCATGAACGTGATCTTCCACGACATCGAGGCCAAGCTGTCGCTGGGCAACGCGCAGGCGGCCGCCAGCCTGGACGACCTGCTTTCGCGCTCGGACATCGTCACCCTGCACGTGCCGCAGACCGCCTCCACGCAGTGGATGATCGACGCGCCGCAACTGGCGAAGATGAAGCCCGGCGCGCACCTGATCAACGCCGCGCGCGGCACCGTGGTGGTCATCGACGCGCTCGACGCGGCACTGCGCTCGGGCCACATCGGCGGCGCGGCGGTGGACGTGTTCCCGGTCGAGCCCAAGGGCAATGGCGACCGTTTCGAATCGCCGCTGACCGCGCACGACAACGTGATCCTGACCCCGCACGTGGGCGGTTCGACGCTGGAGGCGCAGGACAACATCGGCCTGGAAGTGGCGGCCAAACTGGTGCGCTACAGCGACAACGGCAGCACCCTGTCGGCGGTCAATTTCCCCGAGGTCACGCTGCCCGAGCACGCGCAGAGCCAGCGCCTGCTGCACATCCACCGCAACGTGCCGGGCGTGCTGTCCAAGATCAACGAGGTCTTCTCGCGCCACAACCTCAATATCGACGGCCAGTTCCTGCGCACCAACCCGAAGTTGGGCTACGTGGTCATCGACATTGCCGCCACCGAGGAACAGGCCAACGCGATCCGTGGCGAACTGGCGGCCATCGAAGGCACGCTGCGCACACGCATCCTGTACTGAGTTGCTCGCTGCCTGCGGGGATGGCCAGCCATCCCCCGCAGTCACCTTCAGCGGCGCTTGATCACGAACTTGCCGAAGCCGATGCCGATATCCCAACCGCGCCCGGTACCGGCCAGCGCCAGCGAGATGTCACCCTTGGTCATCACCTGCGCGTTGCTCGAACGCACCGCGCCGGCATGCACCTCGGCGCCGCCGTAGGTGCCGATCAAATCGTTCAGGCTGTAGGCGCCGGTGAACTTGCCACGGCCGTTGATGACGTTGGACTTGCCTACCGTCAGGCCGCCGCCCTTGGCGCGGATGCTGACCGGAATCGTCGCGCCGTTGTCGCAGGTGATGGTGCCATGGCCGGAAGCGGTCTTGTAGAAAACCGACCAGCCGCTCAGGTCGAAAGTCATTTCGCAGTCGATGTTGCCCGCCGCCTGCGCGGCCGGCGCCGCCAGCAGCGCCGCCAGCACCAGCAGTGCCGTCTTTTTCCTGTTCATGGTTGCCGTTTCCTGCGTCGGTCGAAGACGCGCCGAGCCTAGCAGCCCGCCGGTGCAGCGCACGCGATGGCGCAGCGCTGCACCGGCAGTTCGTTCAGCCAGCCACGGGCGCGGCCAGTTCGAAGCCATCGGCATCGAGCATCGCCGGGAACCGCTCGCGGTGGGCAGCCAGTCCGGTGGCGGAAATGATGGTGGTCACCACCTGCTCGCGCTCGCGGATTTCGACCTGCGGCTGGCCGAGGAAGTCGATCACCGCGCTGTCGCCGGAATAGTGCAGGCCGTTGCCATCGACGCCGACGCGGTTGACCACCGCCACGTAGCACAGGTTCTCGATCGCCCGCGCGCGGGCCAGCGTACGCCATGCATGCGCACGTGCCGACGGCCAGTTGGCGACGAAGATCTGCAGGTCGAAATCCATCCGCCCGGCGCGCTCGACGTCGAAGCGGTTGCGGCAGAACACCGGGAAGCGCAGGTCGTAGCAGACCTGCGGGTTGATCCGCCAACCCTTCCACTCCACGCACAGGCGGTCATGGCCGGCGGCGTAGCGCTGGTGCTCACCGGCATAGCGGAACAGGTGGCGCTTGTCGTAGTGGTGCAGATCGCCATCCGGCGTGGCCCACAGCAAGCGGTTGAACACCTTGCCGCCGACGCGCAATTGCACGCTGCCGGTAACTGCGGCATTCAGCACCCGCGCCTGCTCGCGGACCCAGGCCACGGTTGGGCCGTCCATGTCCTCGGCCTTGTCGATGGCGTCGTTGGAGAAGCCGCTGGTGAAGGTTTCCGGCAGGATCACCAGGTCGGTGACGCCGGCCAACGGCGCCAGCAGCGCGGCGTAATGCTCGCGGTTGCCGGCGGGGTCGTGCCAGCGGGTGTCGCCTTGCACGAGGGAAATGCGGAGGTCTTGCATGGGAATGGGGAATGGGGAATGGGGAATGGAAGGCTAAGCGCAATGCAGGCTTTTCACCATTCCCGTCTCCCGATTCCCCATTCCCGGCCTTACAGCTTTTGCAGCCGCTCGATCGCCGCGTCCAGGGTGGCGTCGTTCTTGGCGAAGCACAGCCGCACCAGCCGCTGCCCGGCCGGCGGGGTTTCGTAGAACGGCGACAGCGGAATCGCGGTGACGCCCTTCTCGATGGTCAGCCATTTCACGAATTCGTGATCAGGCAGGTCGCTGATGGCCGAATAGTCCACCAACTGGAAATACCCGCCCGGCACCGGCAACGGTTGCAGCCGCGTGGTCAATAACTGTTCGCGGAAGCGGTCGCGCTTGTCCTGGTAGAACGCGCCCAGTTCCAGGTGATGTTCCGGTTCGTCGCGGATCATCGCGGCAAAGCCGTATTGCGCCGGGCCGTAGGTGGTGAAGGTGTTGTACTGGTGCACCTTGCGGAACTCGGCGCTCAGGGCCGGCGGCGCGATGGCGTAGCCGATCTTCCAGCCGGTGCAGTGGTAGGTCTTGCCGAAGCTGGAGATCACGAACGCGCGCTCGCGCAGCTCCGGGTAGCGCAGCGCCGATTCATGGCGGGTGCCGTCGTGGACGATGTGCTCGTAGACCTCGTCGGAGATCAGGTAAATGCCGGTGCCGCGCAGGATGTCGGCCAGCGCCTGCATGTCGGCCGCGCCCAGCATCGCCCCGGACGGGTTGTGCGGGGTGTTGACCATCAGCATGCGTGTGGCCGGGGTGATCGCCGCGCGTACCTTGTCCCAGTCCACCGCGAAGGTGCGCGGGTCCAGCGCCACGTGTACCGCGCGCGCACCTGCCAGGTCGATGGCCGGCTCGTAGCAGTCGTAGGCCGGATCAAGCACGATCACCTCGTCGTCGGCGCGCACCACCGCGTGGATGGCGTTGAAGATCGCCTCGGTGCCGCCCGAGGTCACGGTGATTTCGGTATCGGCATCCACCTGCGCGCCGTAGCAGTCCAGCACCTTCTGCGCGATGGCCTGGCGCAGCGGCGCTACCCCGGTCATTGGTGCGTACTGGTTGAGGCCTTCGCGCATCGCCTTGGCGGTTTCGTCGAGCAAGCGCTTCGGTGCGGGGAAATCGGGGAAACCCTGCCCGAGGTTGACCGCGCCATGCTCGGCGGCCAGTTGCGACATCACGGTGAAAATGGTGGTGCCCACCTTGGGCAGTTTGGTCTGCGGTTGCATCATTGCGCGGGTGCCGGGGAAGGAATGGCGAGTGTACGCAATGCCGGTCGCGCGGGCTGTGCGCACCTATAATGGCCGGCCCGACCTGCCACCCTGCCCGCGCTCCCTCGCCCGAGGACCGATGCGCCCCACCCGATGAGCCAGACCACGAACACCCAGCCGCTGCTCGCCGCGCGCGCACTGCGCTTCACCCGCAACGACGACCCGGTGTTCGGCCCGCTGGACCTGCACGTCGATGCCGGCGAGGCGTTGCTGGTGCAGGGCGGCAACGGTGTCGGCAAAACCACCTTGTTGCGGGTGCTGGCCGGCTTGCTGCGCGCGGACGAAGGCAGCATCGAGATCGACGGGCGCACGGCCGGGCACGATGAGCGTTCGCGCTTCATCGCCTATCTCGGCCACCTGCCCGCGCTGAAGCACGACCTGGGCGCGCTGGAAAACCTGCACGTGCTGTGCGGCCTGCACGGGCGGTGCACGCGGCAGATGCCCGGCAATGCGCTGGCCATCGTCGGCCTGGCCGGCTACGAGGACGCGCTGGTGCGGCAACTCTCGGCCGGGCAGAAGAAGCGGCTGTCGCTGGCCCGCATGTGGCTCTCGCCCGCGCCGGTGTGGCTGCTGGATGAGCCCTACGCCAACCTCGACCTGGACGGCATCAACCTGGTCAACCGGATGATTTCCGCACACCTGCGCAGCGGTGGCGCCGCATTGGTCACCACCCACGGTGCCTATGCCGCACCGCCCGTGCGCAACCGCACCTTCACCCTTGGCCGCACCGCCGCAACGGAGGCTGCGGCATGAACCTGCCCGGCCCGCAACCCACGCTGTCCAGCGCCGCCATCGCACTGCTGACGCGCGACCTGAAATTGCTGTGGCGACGCCGTGGCGATGCCGCGCAACCGATCCTGTTCGCGCTGCTGGTGGTGGCGTTGTTCGCGCTCGCTCTCGGCGGCAACCCGGAACTGCTGCAACGGGTAGCCTCGGCGGTGCTGTGGCTGTCGGTGCTGCTGGCCGGGCTGCTGTCGCTGGACACGCTGTTCCGTGGCGATGCCGAGGATGGCTCGCTGGAGCAATGGCTGCTGTCGCCGGTGCCGTTGGCCTGGCTGGTGGCGGTGCGGGTGTTCTCGCATTGGCTGACCACGGCGTTCCCGCTGGTCCTGGTCAGCCCATTGCTGGCCGAGTTGATGGGCCTGCCGCATGCGCAATTGCCGGTGCTGCTGGCATCGCTGGCACTGGGCACGCCGCTGCTGAGCCTGCTTGGCGCGGTGGTGGCGGCGCTGACCGTGGGCATGCGCCGTTCCGGCATCCTGCTGGCGCTGCTGGTGCTGCCGCTGTACGTGCCGGTGCTGGTGTTCGGTGCCGGCGCCGTGGCCGCATCGGCGCAGGGTTTCGATGCCAGTGGCGCGCTGCTGCTGCTCGGCGCCGGGCTGGTGGTCAGCATGTTGCTGGCGCCGCTGACCGCCGCCGCCGCGATCCGCATCGCCAACTCCTGAGGTTGTTGCAGGCGCTATCCTTGACGACCGCCTCCGGCCGTATCGCCTGCATGCCCCACCGGCAACCGCCCCGCTGCCCCACCACCGGAAAACCCACGCTGCCGCCGCGTCCGGCGGTCGAACTGCAGCGGCGTGGCGAACTGCGGGTGGAACGATTCCTTGACGCCGCCATCGAGGTATTCAACGAAAAGGGCTACCAGGGCGCACGGCTGTCGGACATCGTCAAGCGCGCGGGGGGATCGCTGGCCACGCTGTACCGCGCCTTCGGCGACAAGGAAGGGCTGGTGCACGCACTGATGGAGCGCAGCATCCGCGACTTCGGCAAGGAGGTGGAGGAATTGCTGGATTCCCCACTACCGCCGGCACAGGCACTGGAGGAAGCCGCCTGCCACATGGTCGAGGAAGTCCTCAGCCCGGCGCGCATCGCCTGCCACCGCATCATCACCGCCGAAGGCATCAGCCAGCCGGCGCTGCGCGACTGGTTCCGCGCCCACGGCATCCAGCCGATGGAAAAGCTGCTCAGCGAATACTTCGCCCGCGAAACCCGCGCCGGCCGCCTGCATGTGGAAGCACCGGACGTGGCGGCCGATCATTTCTACATGCTGGTGTTCGGCGGCCTGATCATCCGTTCCATCAATGGCTGGGTGGACGAAACGCAACTGCCGCAAATGCAGGAACGTGCACGCTCGGCGGTACGGATGTTCCTGCAAGGTGCCCTTCCGCGTTCCTGAACGCAGGCTTGCTGCAATGCAGCTTGACCTGAACCGGAGCTGGCACAGAATCGCACCGTAATCATCATTACGCTGTTGCCACCCACCCGCCGGCAGGGGCAACACAAGGAGGAGAGCGTGCGGTTTTATCTCGCAGTCGTGATGCTCGTGGCTACCGCCATCCTGGTTTCCGCCGCCTGGCTTGCCCCGGTGAAGGCCGATGCCGCCGGGCAGGCGATCAACCTCCCTGAAACCCGTTTTGCCTCCACCCTGTCCGGCCACGGTTTCAACGCCCCGCCGGGCTTTGCCGATGCGGTGCCCGCGCGCAACCAAGCGCATCCGGAAGCCAAGGCGGTCGGTGAACAAGTCTGTACCGCCTGCCACGGCAAGGAAGGCGACAACTTCGCCCACACCGTGCACGCCCAGGGCATGCAGGTGGCGCTGGCCGCCAACCCCGCCACTGCCACCTGCGAGGCCTGCCACGGCCCCGGCTCGACACATGCGGCCAACCCGACGCAGAAGGGTTCGATCATCGCTTTCACCCACGATGGCGGCACGCCGGTGGCCAACCAGACCGAAAGCTGCCTGGGCTGTCATTCCGGCGGCCCGCGCGATGTCTGGCTGGGGTCGATCCACCAGCGCAACGAGTTGTCGTGCAGCGACTGCCACAACCCGATGCAGAAATTCTCCGCCGAGGGCCTGACCGCCAAGCAGTCGGTGAGCGAAACCTGCGCCACCTGCCACAAGGACATCCGCCAGCAGTTCAACCGCCGCTCGCACATGCCGCTGCCGGAAGGCCAGATCAGTTGCGTGGACTGCCACAACCCGCATGGCACGCTCAACGCCACCCTGCTCAAGACCGACACGGTCAACGAAACCTGCTACCAGTGCCACGCCGAGAAGCGCGGGCCGTTCCTGTTCGAGCACGCGCCGGTACGCGAAAGCTGCCTGAACTGCCACCAGGTACACGGCTCCAACCAGCACGCATTGCTGGTCGCGCCGATCCCGATGCTGTGCCAGCAATGCCATTCCCACACCCGCCACCCCAATGACCTGCAGACCGAGTTGTCGCTTGGCAACGGCATGACCCCGGACGAGCGGTTGATGGGCCGCGGCTGCATCACCTGCCACGCCCAGGTCCACGGCTCCAACCACCCCTCCGGCCCACGCCTGCACAAGTAACGGGAGGACGCCATGTACAAGTGGAAACGCCCCCACAGCCATGCCTGCCGCGGCTCGTTGCTGTCCCTCGCCCTGCTGGCCGGGCTGGCACAGGCCCAGGACAGCGGGGCCGGCATCGACCTGCAGTTCGGCAATTGGCTGGACCCCTCCGGCCGGGTCGGTTGGCGCGGTTGTGATCCCGATGGCAGCAGTTGGCTGAGTGCCGAACCCAAGCGCACGCCTACCGGCTTCCTCTATGGCTGCGCGCCGGAGGTGCCGGCAATCCACCCGGCCGGCGACAACGGCTGGGTCTGGTCGGGCAATGTCGGGCTGGGTTACCTGCATGCCAGTGGTGACGAAACCAACACCAACTGGCAACGTTTCCGCGCCCCGGACGATGGCCTGATGCTGCAGGCCGGCTTCAGCGCACAGCGCGCCAGCGACGGCAGCTATGCCGATCTGCGCCTGAGCCGGCTCCAGCGTGACAACCAGTACTTCCGCGCGGTGCTGGGGCAGGCCGGGCGCTACAAGGTACAGGCCTTCGTGCGCAGCTCGCCCAACGTGCTCAGCGGCAACGTCCGTTCGATATGGGATGGCGTGGGCAGCAACCACCTCACACTCAAGCCGGGGCTGGCCGCTGCTGGCAGCACCTCGGCACAGGTTGCCGCGCTTTCCGCCGCGCAACCCTTGACCATGCTGAGCGTGCTGCGCGACAAGCAGGGCGTGAGCATCAACTACATGCTCAACCCGCGCTGGACCACCTACGCCAGCCTCAGCCACGAGGAACGCAAGGGCGCGCGCCCGTTCGGCGGCCCGTTCTTCTTCAACTATCCCTTCGCCAACAACGGCGGCATCTACGAAACCCCGCGCCCCATCGACGACAGCACGCTCAATTTCAGCGGCGGCTTCCGCTTCGTCGGCAACCTGTGGCGCAGCGACGTCAGCTACACCGGGTCGTTCTTCCGCCATGCCAACCGCGGCTACGACTACCAGGTGCCATTTGCGGTGAACTCGGTGGCCGGGGCCAATTCCCCGGCGTTGTACCAAGGCTCCTTTGCCTACGAACCCGACAACGACTACCACCGCATCGGCGCCAGCTTCAGCCGCAAGCTGCCCGAATGGAAAGGCGATTTCACCATTGCCGCGGCACTGACCACGATGCGCCAGAACGACCGCTTGTTGCCGCCGATGGATTGCCAGGGCCAGTTCGGCCAGGATCTGGCGCCACCGTTCATCGCCAACTGCGCCAACTGGAACACCACCGCCGCACTGTCGCGTGACCGCGCCGACATGGCCATCAACAACCAGAAGCTCGATGCGCGGCTGGTACTGCAACCCATGCAAGGGCTGACCTGGCGCAGCACCGCGCGCTACCTGCGCGAGGACTACGACGGCACCTACTGGTCGCACAACCCACTGACCGACCAATGGGGCTACATCGCCGAGAACGGTTCGCAGGGCTCGGTGGTGCCGGGCGAAATGGGCGTGTGGGACGGCGGCGCCAATGCCTCGGTGCTCACCCGCATCCGCAACCTGCCACTGGACAAGGAAACCCGCGAAATCACCACTGGTGTGGATTGGCGCCTTTCCACCCGCAACACCCTCAGCGCCAGCTATGGCTTCACCAGCATCGAGCGTGCCCACCGCGAAGTGGCCACCACCCGCGACAACACCCTCAAGCTCGGCTGGAACAACCGCAGCAACGACTGGCTGACCTTCCGCGCCAACTACAGCTACCTTGATCGTGGCGGCAGCACGTATTACTACGACCCTTACGAATTCACCTTCTCCGCATCCCTGCCCGGCTTCGTCGAACCGGCGGCCGGGCTTGGCCCGCATACCGTGGCGGCGTTGCGCAAATACGACATCGCCTCGCGCACCCAGCACAAGCTGGACCTGATGGCGACGTTCATCCTGCCCCGCAACATGACCCTCTACGCCTCCGTGCGCGGCGACCGCAACCACTATGACGCGCAGATCGGCCGGCAGAAGCTGGACAGCCAGGGCACCAGCCTGCAATGGGAATGGCAACCGAACCCGGCGACCACGGCCAACGCCTGGTATGGCCGTGACCGCTCCGAACTGGTGGTCGCCAACGTCAATGATGCGGCAGGCGGCGATCCCGAACTGGGTGGCCCGACCTATCCGGAAGCCAACCGCTGGTGGATGGACGATACCCAGCGCAACCACTATGCCGGGCTGAATCTCAACCGGCGCCTGGGCCGCGTCACCCTCGACCTGGCCTGGAACTGGACTTATTCGCGCGGCCACACCGGCTACCGCATGAACTCGGCCGACGCCATCACCGCGCCGGGCAACGCCGCACTGGCCAGCGGCAGCTTCCCGGTGATGATCTACCGGGTCAATTCGTTCACCGCCGGGCTGGGCCTGCCATTGAGCCAACGCACCCACCTGCGCATCTTCGACACCTGGGAGCGCGGCAACCTGTCCGACTGGCACTACTTCGGTTTCGGCGACACCCTGGTGTATGACCACCGCGTCTACATCGATGGCGGCCCGGTGAGCTACAAGGCCAACCTGATAGGCGTGTTGCTGGAGGTGCAGCTATGAAGCGTTCCATCTTGCGCTCGCCCAGCCTTGCCGGTGCCTGCCTGTTCGGCATGCTGATGCTGGCCCTGTCCGGCAATGCCGTGCCACGGGACACCGGCGACGGCGACGGCGATGAAGCCGACCCGCCTGCGCTCGTGCCCGGCTACCTGGACCTGCGCATTGCGCCGCGCATCACCGGCAATGCCGCCGCCGGCAGGGAAAAGTCGGAGGCCTGCACCGCCTGCCACGGCGATGACGGCATCGCCCTGGTCCCCTCCTTCCCCAACCTCGCCGGCCAGCACGCCGATTTCACCTACTGGCAACTGGTCGAACTCAAACGCGGCCGCCACCCGTCGCCGATGACCCCGCTGGTGGCCACGCTCGACGACCAGGACATGCGCGACATGGCCGTGTATTACGCCAGCCTGCCGGTACACCCGCCGGCAGCGGCCACCGGAAGTACAGCCGTGGACGAAGCAGCGGAAGTAGATGTCGCCTTGCTCGAACGCGGCCACGGCATCTACCTCCACGGCGATGCAGCCAAGGGCATTCCGCCCTGCCAGGGCTGCCACGGCAACGATGCCCGCGGCATGCCCGGTGCCGACGTCGCCAACCGCAACGGGTACACGCCCTACGCCAGCTTCCCGGTGCTGCGCGGCCAGCAGGCCGACTACCTGCAAAGCAAACTCACCGAATACCGCAACGGCGACCTGCATGATTCCACCGGTGATTTCATCATGAGCGGCGTCGGCAAGCGCCTGGACGACGACAGCATCCAGGCCGTGTCGGCCTGGCTCTCCAGCCTGCACCAGGACTGACCGGGCGTTTCCCTGCGACATTTCGGCACTTGCCAGGCGGCAACCACGGTTACAGCATTGCCGATTGCCCGGCCCTGCCGGCAAACCATCCCCCAACAGGAGTCTCCAGATGTTCCGCAAGTTGATCATCGCTTCCACCCTCGCCCTTGGCGCCGCCGGTGCCGCCCATGCCGCCGACACCTGTTCGGTGACCGTGGAAGGCAACGACGCCATGCGCTACAACGTCGCCAACATCGACGTGCCCAAGAGCTGCGCCAACTTCACCATCAACCTGAAGCACGCCGGCAAGATGGCCAAAAACGTGATGGGCCACAACGTGGTGGTGGCCAAAACCGCCGACATGAAAGGCATCGATTCGGACGGCATAAAGGCCGGGCTGGCCGCCGACTACGTCAAGGCCGGCGACGCCCGCGTCATCGCCCACAGCAAGGTGGTCGGCGGCGGTGAAACCACCAGCGTCAGCGTGCCGGTCGCCAAGCTCGTTGCCGCCGGTGCGCCGTTGTCGTTCTTCTGCAGCTTCCCCGGTCATTCGGCGCTGATGAAGGGCACGGTCACCCTCAAGTAAGCCGGGGTCCATCCGGCGCGGCTGGCCGTGCCAACCGCGCCGTCTTCGGCTAATCTTCATGGGCTGCAAGCGCCCGTGCTTCGCGGTGCCCGGTAACCGGATGGTCGGGGTCCACCCCACCATCGTTTTTCCCAGCGAGCGAGCGGATGTTCAAAGGTTTGGCAGGTTGGTTCCATCGGCTGGGTTCCCCGGCCCACTTCGATGCCTTCGCCGCCCGCTGGTCGCCCTGGTGCTACCTCGCCTCGCTGCCGCTGTTCGCCTTCGGCCTGTGGCAGGCGCTGGCGGTGGTGCCCGCCGATTACCAGCAGGGTGACAGTTTCCGCATCCTCTACATCCACGTACCTGCGGCCTGGATGAGCCTGTTCGTGTTCGGGCTGATGGCCTTCTACAGCGCCATCGCGCTGGTCTGGCGGATCAAGCTGTGCGAAATCCTGGCGATGGCCTGCGCCCCGATCGGCGGCGCCTTCACCCTGATCACCCTGCTCACCGGCAGCATCTGGGGCAAGCCGATGTGGGGCACGTGGTGGGATTGGGACCCGCGCCTGACCACCGAGCTGATCCTGCTGTTCCTGTACCTGGGCGTGATGGGCCTGTACGGCGCCATCGACGACCGCCGCGCCGCCGCGCGCGCCGCCGGCCTGCTGTCCATCGTCGGCGTGGCGCTGCTGCCGATCATCCGCTACTCGGTGGTGTGGTGGAACTCGCTGCACCAGGGCCAGACCATCCGCCTGTTCGGCGAATCCAGCATGGACGGCAGCATGGTGCTGCCGCTGTGGCTGATGGTGTTCGCCACCAAGTTCTGGTTCGCCGGCTCGCTGCTGTCGCGCGCGCGTGCCGACAACCTGCGCCGCGAGGCCGGCAAGGCCTGGGTAAGCGAGCGCGTGGAGAAACTGTCGTGAGCTATTTCCAATACGTGGCCCTGGCCTACGGCGTGTTCTTCGTCGTGCTGGCGTGGGATTTCGCCGTGCCGCGCCTGCAGGTGCGCCGGCAACTGCGCGAGGCGCGCAATCGACTGGCGCAGGCCAAACGCCGGCAGGCGGCTACTGCCACTGCCAATGACGGAGAACTGAGCCGATGAGCCCAACCCAACGCAAGCGCCTGCTGCTGGTGCTGCTGGTCGTCGCCGTGGCCGGCATCGCCACCGCACTGGTCGCCACCGCCTTGCAACGCAACATCGCCTACCTCTACACCCCGGCCGAGGTGAAGGCCGGCAAGGTCGCGCCGGATTCGCGCTTCCGCCTCGGTGGCATGGTCGCCAAGGATTCGTTCAAGCGTGACCCCGGCGCGCTGCTGGCCCGTTTCGAGGTGACCGACGGCGACGCCGAGTTGCCGGTGACCTACGACAAGATCCTGCCGGACCTGTTCCGCGAGGGCCAGGCGGTGGTTGCCACCGGACGCATGTCCGGCGGCGTGTTCGTCGCCGAGGACGTGCTGGCCAAGCACGACGAGACCTACATGCCCAAGGAACTGGCCGACAAGATGGGCATGGCGCACGACAAGCACCAGGTCCCGGCCACGCCTGCAACCACGGAAACGCCCTGAGTGCTCGCTGAAATCGGACAAATCCTGCTGATCCTGGCGCTGCTGGCAGCGCTGCTGCAAAGCGTGCTGCCGCTGCTGGGCGCACAACGCAACCTGCCGGCGTTGACCGCGGTGGCCCGGCCCGCCGCGCTGCTGCAACTGACGATGGTGCTGGGTGCCTTCGTGGTACTGACGCTGGCCTTCGTGCGCCAGGATTTCTCGCTGCGCTACGTCGCCGACAATTCCAACTCGCTGCTGCCGATGATCTACCGCTATTCGGCGGTATGGGGCGCGCACGAGGGCTCGCTGCTGCTGTGGGCGCTGGTGCTGGCGTTGTGGACCGCGGCGGTGGCCGAGTTCTCGCGCCACCTGCCGGCGGTGGTGATGGCGCGCGTGCTGGCGGTGATGGGGCTGATCAGCGTTGGCTTCCTCGCCTTCCTGCTGTTCACCTCCAACCCGTTCGAACGGCTGTTTCCGGTGCCGCTGGAAGGCCATGACCTCAATCCGCTGCTGCAGGACCCCGGCCTGATCCTGCATCCGCCGATGCTGTACCTGGGTTACGTCGGCTTCTCGGTGCCCTTCGCCTTCGCCATTGCCGCGCTGCTGGACGGCCACATCGACGTGCGCTGGCTGCGCTGGACGCGGCCGTGGACCAACGTGGCGTGGGCCTTCCTGACTCTGGGCATCGCGCTGGGCAGTTGGTGGGCCTATTACGAACTGGGCTGGGGCGGCTGGTGGTTCTGGGACCCGGTGGAAAACGCCAGTTTCATGCCGTGGCTGGCCGGCGCGGCGCTGCTGCATTCGCAAGCCGCCACCGAAAAGCGCGGCGTGTTCGTCGGCTGGACCCTGCTGCTGGCCATCGCCGCGTTCGCGCTGTCGCTGCTGGGCACCTTCCTGGTGCGTTCGGGGGTGCTGACCAGCGTGCATTCGTTCGCGGCCGATCCATCGCGCGGCCTGTTCATCCTGGTGTTCCTGGCACTGGTGATCGGCGGCTCGCTGCTGCTGTACGCACTGCGCGTGCCCGGCATCGGCGGCAATACCGGCGAGGCACGCCGCAGCTACGCGCTCAATTCACGCGAGACGCTGCTGCTGGCCAACAACCTGTTGCTCACCTGCGCCTGCGCGATGGTGCTGCTGGGTACGCTGTATCCGCTGCTGGCCGATGCGCTCGACCTGGGCAAGGTGTCGGTTGGCCCGCCCTACTTCGGCACGCTGTTCCTGCTGTTGATGACACCGCTGGTGTTGTTGCTGCCGCTCGGCCCGCTGACCCGCTGGCAACGCGAGCAGGGCCTGCGGCCATTGGCACTGCTGGCGCCTTGGGCGGGGCTGGCGCTGGTGTTTGGCATCGTGGCGTGGTTCATGGCGCCGCAGGGCAAGTTCAAGACCGCCATCGGCATTGCCGCCGCGGTGTGGGTGGCCGCCGGCACGCTGTACGCACTGTGGCAGCGCCTGCGCGGTGGTGGCCGGCTCAATGCCGAAACCGCCGGCATGTTGCTGGCGCACTTCGGCATCGCCGTGTTCGTGGTCGGCGCGCTGCTGGTGGAAGCGCTCAGCGTCCAGCATGAAGTGGCGCTGGCACCGGGCAAGTCGGTGCAGGCCGGCCCCTACGAGCTGCGCTTCGAGGGTGTCGAGGCCCGCGATGGCCCCAATTACCACTCCGATCGCGGTCATGTGCGGGTGCTGCGCAACGACGCGGAAATCACCCTGCTGCATCCGGAAAAACGCAGCTACGCCAGTGGTGGCATGCCGATGACCGAAGCCGGCATCCACCCCGCGCTCGGCGGCGACATCTACGTCGCACTGGGTGAATCGCTGGGCGATGGTTCCTGGGCGGTGCGCGTGCAGGTCAAACCCTTCGTCCGCTGGATCTGGCTGGGTGCGCTGTTGATGGCCCTGGGCGGGTTCGTCACCGCCGTCGATCGCCGCTTCCGCAAGCCGCCCGGAAAATCATGATGTCCGACTCGAACCCTACCCCGCCGCGCAGCTTGCCGCCGGTTGCCCTCTTCCTCGGTGCGCTGTTCTTCTTCGGCCTGGTCGGGCTGATGCTCTATGGCGTGGCGCGCTCGGACCGGCCGGACCGCGACACCCTGCCCTCGGCGCTGATCGGAAAGCCGGCCCCCAGCTTCATCCTGCCGCTGCTGCACGACCCGAACGTCAAGGTCAAAAGCCGCGATCTGCTGGGCGCACCGTACCTGATGAACGTCTGGGGCAGTTGGTGCCCCACTTGCCGCGACGAACACCCCATCCTCACCCGTTTCGCCGAAACCAAGCGCGTGCGCGTGATCGGCTACAACTGGAAGGACGAGCGCGCCGACGCGCTGCGCTGGCTGGAGCAACTGGGCAACCCCTACATGATGGTGCTGGCCGACGAAGAAGGCCGCACCGCGCTGGACTGGGGCATCGCCGCCGCGCCGGAAACCTTCCTGGTCGACGACCACGGCATCGTGCGCTGGAAATACAGCGGCGCCATCACCCAGGACGTGCTCGACCAGCAACTGATCCCGGCGCTGGAACGGATCGAAACCGCCGCCAGCGGCAAGGCGCGCCGATGAAGTGGCTGGCCACCCTGCTGCTCGCGCTGTGCCTGCCGCTGGCCGTATCGGCGCAGCCGATGGGCGACCCGACCCCGCTGCAATACCGCGACCGCGCCGAGGAAGCCCGCTTCCACGCGCTGACAGCGGAACTGCGCTGCGTGCAATGCCAGAACCAGTCGCTGGCCGACTCCAATGCACAGATCGCCCATGACCTGCGCCGCGAGGTGCTGGTGCTGATGCACGAAGGCCGCAGCGACGCCGAGATCAAGCAATTCCTGGTCGATCGCTACGGCGAGTTCGTGCTGTACCGTCCACGCATGCAAGGCAGCACCTTGTTGCTGTGGCTGACCCCCGGAGTATTGCTGCTGGCCGGTGCGGTGCTGCTGGTGGTGCAAGTACGCAAGCGCCGGCAGGGCGCGCCGTTGTCCACCAGCGGGGATGCCAGCCAGGAGGACCGGCAATGGTGAGCACATCCGTATTCATGGCACTGGCCGGCTTGCTGGCCGCGGTGGTCGCTGGCATCACCCTGCTGCCGTTGCTGCGTGCCGGCAAGCGCGGTATCTGGGCCACGCTGGTGACGTCAATGGTGGTCGCCACGCTGGGCCTGTACCAATGGCAGGGCACGCCCAGTGCCTTGCAGGCGCAGTCCATTCCGATGCCGGCCAGCCTGGCCGAAGGTGTCGAACAACTGCAGGAAGCCATGCGCAAGAACCCGGACCGCATCGATGGCTGGGTACTGCTGGCGCGCTCGCAACAGGAGCTTGGGCACATCGCCGATGCCGCCGCTTCCTACGAGCATGCCGTGCAACTGGCCCCCGGCGAACCCGGCCTGCTGGTCGAAGCCGCGCAAGCCCGTGCCCAGGCCGACCCCAAGCTGCTGTTCGATGACACCGGCCTGCAATGGCTGCAACAGGCCCGCAAACTGGCCCCGGACAACGAGCGTGCCACCTGGTTGATCGGCATCGTGCAGCGCCAGCGTGGTCAAGCCGAAGACGCCGCACACACCTGGGAAACCCTGCTGCCGCGCCTGCAAGGCGGCGCCGCCACCGCGCTGCGCGAGCAGATCGACGCCGCCCGCGCCGACGCCGGCCTGCCGCCTTCCGCGCCGGTGGCCGCCGCCCCGGCCTCGACCGGCAACACCCTTACCGTGCGGGTGACGCTGGCACCGGCATTGCAGGCCCGCGCAGCCTCGGGCGAGGAAACCCTGTTCGTCATCGCCCGCATTCCCGGCGGCCCGCCAATGCCGGTCGCGGTCGAACGCCACCCGGCGCAGGCCGAACCGCTCACCGTCACCCTTGACGACGCCGACAGTCCGATGCCGACGCAGAAACTCTCGGCATTGCAGGAAGTGGAAGTGTTCGCGCGGCTGTCGTCCAGCGGCTCGGCGATACGTCAGGACGGCGACGTCGAATCGAATCCGGTCACGGTCAAGCTGCCTACGGAAAAACCGCTGGAAATCATGCTCGGCGCCCAGTAGCGCAGGAATCACGGATACGGGGCTTGCTCCGCACCCGCGAAATGCTCACAACCGTGCTGCATGTCGTGATGACGCGGCGGCATCACGCAGCGGCCACACCACCGCGCCGCGCCGCTAGAATCGCGGGATGACCGAATTCATCCCCGAAGGCAGCCGTTTCCACGCGCTGTCTTCGCCCTTTCCGATGAAGCGGGGTGGCCAGTTGCACGGCGCCCGCATCGCCTACGAGACCTGGGGCACGCTGGCGGCCGACGCAGGCAACGCCGTGCTGATCGTCACCGGCCTGTCGCCCGACGCCCATGCCGCCAGCCACGCCGGCAACCCGGCGCCGGGCTGGTGGGAGCCGATGCTCGGACCCGGCAAGCCAATCGACACCGAGCGCTGGTTCGTCATCTGCGTCAACTCGCTGGGCAGTTGCAAAGGCTCCACCGGCCCGGCCTCGATTGACCCGGCCAGCGGCCAGCCCTACCGGCTGTCGTTCCCCGAGCTTTCGCTGGAAGACATTGCCAACGCCGCCGCCGAAGTCGTGCGCGCACTGGGCATCGGGCAACTGGCCTGCCTGATCGGCAATTCGATGGGCGGCATGACCGCGCTGGCGCTGCTGCTGCAGCATCCCGGCATCGCCCGCGCGCACATCAACATCTCTGGCAGCGCGCAGGCCCTGCCCTTCTCCATTGCCATCCGCTCGCTGCAACGCGAGGCGATCCGTCTCGACCCGGCATGGAATGATGGCAACTACGATGAAACCCATTACCCGGAATCGGGCATGCGCATGGCGCGCAAGCTCGGTGTCATCACCTACCGCTCGGCGTTGGAGTGGGACGGCCGCTTCGGCCGCGTGCGGCTGGATTCGGAGCAGAATGGCGAAGATCCGTTCGGTCTCGAATTCCAGGTCGAAAGCTATCTGGAAGGCCACGCCCGCCGCTTCGTGCGCCACTTCGACCCGAATTGCTACCTGTACCTGGGCCGGGCGATGGACTGGTTCGACCTGGCCGAATACGGCAATGGCGCGGTGATGGCCGGGCTGGCAAAGATCCGCGTGCAGCGGGCGCTGGCCATCGGCGCCAATACCGACATCCTGTTCCCGGTCGAGCAGCAGCAGCAGATCGCCGACGGCCTGCGTGCCGGCGGCGCGCAAACGCAGTTCATCGGCATGGATTCACCACAAGGCCACGACGCCTTCCTCGTCGATTACGACCGCTACGGCCCCGCCGTGCGCGGTTTCCTCGACACGCTGCCACTGCATTGACCGACAGCGCCGTGCTGCAGCTTCCTACCGGCCACGGCGGCCTGCGCTGATCGCCCGGCGGCACCGGCATGCACAAGCTGGCATCTCCCTGCCGCGTGGAGGTGCCATGTCGCGATTGACGATGCTGCTGTGCCTGTTGCTGTTGCCGCTGCTGGCCACTGCCGCAACACCGCCCCCGGTGATGCTGGCCGGCCAATGGCATGACGGCGTGGACGTTTCCCGCTACTGGGTCAGCGAGAAGCTCGACGGCGTGCGTGCCCGCTGGGACGGGCAAACCCTGTGGACACGCGCCGGCAACCGTATCACGGCTCCGGCATGGTTCACCCGCGGCTGGCCCCGGCAAGCACTGGATGGCGAGCTGTGGGGCGGACGCGGCAGTTTCGAAACCACCAGCGCCACCGTGCGCCGCCATCCGGCCGACGACGATGGCTGGCGGCAACTGCGCTTCATGGCCTTCGACCTGCCCGGTCATTCCGGTGGTTTCAGCCAGCGCCTGGCCGCCATGCAGGCGCTGGTCATGCGCGATACGTCACCGACGCTGGCGGTGATACCGCAAAAACGCATCGTCGACACCGCCGCCCTGCACCGCCACCTGCAAGCCATCGTCGCCAGCGGCGGCGAAGGGCTGATGCTGCAACATCAGGACAACCGCTATGGCACAGGCCGCAGCGACGGCCTGCTCAAGCTCAAACCGTGGGACGATGCCGAAGCCCGCGTGGTCGCGCACCTGCCCGGCAAGGGCAAATACAGCGGCATGCTCGGCGCGCTGCTGGTCGAACGCGAGGATGGCATGCGCTTCCGTCTCGGCAGCGGTTTCAAGGATGCCCAACGTGCCGATCCACCTGCCATCGGCAGCCTGGTCACCTACCGCTACAACGGCCTCACCGCCAAGGGCTTGCCACGGTTCGCGCGGTTTTTGCGGGTGCGGGATGAAGCACCCCCGGCAGGCAATTGAGCCACCGGTGATGCACCATGTGGCGAAATACCCCGGACACGACCATGCGTCTCCAACCATTGCTCGCCTGTCTCCTGATGCTTGCCTGTTCACCCTTGCCCTGTTCCGCACAAAGTGCCGGGGACATCAAGCAATGGGAGCAAAAAAGACGGGAGGAACTTGCCGCCTTGCCGAGAACGGTACGGGCATATGCCGACTCGATCGGTTGCGCCGTTGCCTTCGAACCCAAGAATGTCGTGCGCTGGGGAGGGCAGCCGGAAGGCATTCACTACCTTGCCCTCGTCACTATCGATTCCGGTTGCGCCGGGGGCAGCAGAAGCTGGAGGTCGATATTCATTGCAATACATGAAGGCGCCTACGGAAAACTGTATGTCCATCCGGCGTACTCCCATTCCGGGGTCACTTCCGGAAGATTCCCCCAAGCCATTGACTCCATCGCCAGCAGCAACGGAGAGGTCCGCTTCAGCGGAAGGCTCGTGCAAGAGAACGATCCGGGGAACCGCCCTTCGCGGCAGACGGGGGGAACGGTGATCTGGTCGGGTGTCGAGTGGATGCCCCGCTAAAGCGGAGGCCGCCGGCCCAGTCGGACAACTCGTTGGCCATGAGGGTTGGAGCAGGTCATGCGGGACACGGCCGGACTCCCTCACTTCCCCACGCTCCCCGGTCGGCATGAACTTCAACCATCCTGCGCCAGCCAGTCAACCATCACCCGGCAATGGAACCAGCCGTCCTTTCTGCAATCGGTACTCGCGTTGCACCACGCCCTCGGGCAGGTGGCCGTGGGTGATCATCAACAGGCTGCGCGGGCCCAGCGCGGCGACCAGATCGGTCAGCAAGGCATTGGCGGTATCCACGTCCAGGCCCTCGGTGGGTTCGTCGAGCACCATCAGCGGGGCGTCGCGCAGCAGGGCGCGGGCCATTGCCAGTCGGCGCGCCTGCCCGGCCGACAAGGTTGCACCGTTCTCGCCGACCCAAGCCGACAAGCCACCCTGCTGCCGTGCCCAATCGGTCAGCCTGACCTGTTCCAGCACGGCCCACATCCGGCCATCGTCGGCGGCGGGATCACCCAACCGCAGGTTATCGGCGATGCTGCCGGCGAACACCGGTGCGCCCTGCGGCAGCCAGGCGATGCGGCGGTGCCAGTCGTCCTGCGCCACCTCGCGCAGATCGACGCCGCCGTAACGCAGCGCGCCCTGTTGCGGGTCCCACAAGCGCAGCAGCAGCGCCGACAAGGTGCTCTTGCCGCAGCCGCTGTCGCCACGGATGGCGATGCGCTCGCCGGGCCGCAGTTGCAGGTCGATGCCATCGAGCAGGCGCCGGGTTTCGCCGGGCCAGCCGAATACCACCTGTTCGAATGAAACGGTGGCCGCCTGCACCGGCAACGCTGCGGGCCGGGGCGGGTCAATCACAGTCGGCGGTTGTTCGACGATGGCCTGCAGGCGCGCGGACGACACCCGCGCCGATTGCAGTGCCTGCCAGGCCAGGCCACAAGCGGCAGCGGCTTCCAGCAGCGCCACGGTGAGGAACAGCAGTGTGGCCGCCAATGGCGCGGCCAGCGCACCGGCCTGAAACGCGGACAGCGCCAACCACAGCATCGCCAGCAGACCAATCCCGGCACACGCCGAATGCAGCACGTTGCCGGCAATCAGCCGCCCACGGCGGCGCTGGTCGCTGGCGGCCACACGCTGTGCAGCGGCATCGACGCGGGCAATCCAGCCATCGCGTGCGTCCAGTGCGGTCAGGTCGGCGATACCTTCCAGGCCTTCATAGGCCAGCGTGCGCAATTCGGTGCGGCGGCGCGCGCGCTCGGCCTCACCGGCATCGCCGTGGCGCACCGCCAGCACCGGCACGCCGATGCCGATCAGCAGCGACAAGACCAGCAACAACAGCGCCGCCGGCCAATGGATCAAGGCGGCCGCCAGCACCGTGGCCAACATCGCCCCGGCCAGCGCCAGCAGCGGCCCCAGTGCGCGCACCATCAGGCCATCAACCTCGCCGATGTCGGTCATCAGCCGCGCCAGCAGTTCGCCGGTACGGCTGCTGCCAAGGCGCGCCGGTGCCAGCGGCAGGGCGCGGCGGAAGAACCACACCCGCAGGTCGCGGGCGATGCGCAGGGTGACGTCGTGGCCGACCAGTTTTTCGCAATAACGCGAGCCGATGCGCGCCAACGTCAGCGCCCGGATGCCGGCCGAGGGCGAGAAGAAATTGAACGCGGCCCCCGCGCCGAGTGCGCCGGCCAGCGCCGCGGCAGTGAGGAAGCCGCCGGCCAGCCCCAGCAGACCGATGCCGGCCAGCATCGTCAACAACAGCAGCGCCACCGCCAGCAGCAGGTGCCAGCGGTGGCGGACGAACACGTTGCGCAAGCTGTCGTCGTGGTTCATGCGCGGGCCTCGTCGGTGGCGTGAACAGTGCCGGCATGCAGTTGCACGATGTCGTCGGCCCAGCGCATCGCCACTTCGCTGTGGGTGGCCATCACCACGCTGCGGCCGCGCGTGAAAGCCGCCAGCGCTTGCAGCAGGTCGGCCTCGGTCTGCGGATCGAGGAAGGCGGTAGGTTCGTCCAGCAGCAACAAGTCGGGATCGCTCAACAACAGCCGCGCCAGCCCGATGCGCCGCGCTTCGCCACCGGACAGGCCGAAGCCGCGCTCGCCGATCACCGTATCCAGCCCCTGTGGCAGTTGCCGCGCGAAACGCATCACCTGCGCGACCTCGGCCACCGCATGCAGGCGCGCGTCGCTGGCGGTCGGGTCGGCCAGGCGCAGGTTGTCGGCGATGGAACCGTGGAACAAGTAGGGCCGCTGCCCGGCATAACCGACACGCACGCCATCGCGCAGCACGATGCGCCCGCCGCGCGGCGGCAACCAGCCGGCCATTGCTTCCAGCAAGGTGCTCTTGCCGCTGCCACTGGGGCCAACCAGCGCCAGCCGCTGGCCGTCGGCGACATGCAGCGAGAAGTGCGACAACACGTCGTGATTGGCTCCCAGCGGCCGCAGCCGCAGCGATTCGGCCGCCAGCAATGGCGCGTGCGCCTGCGATGGCTCCGGCGCGCAGACAGGCGCCAGCGGTGCAGCATCCTCTTCGACGTCGCCTTGCAGCAGGCGCTCCACTTCCGTGGCAGCGGCCAGCGCGTTGGCGCGGTCGTGGTAGTGCGCGGCGAAACGGCGCAGCGGCGCGTAGAACTCCGGTGCCAGCAACAGGCAGAACACGCCGGTGCCCAAGGTCGGCGCGCTGGCATGCAAGGTCAGCATGCCGAGGTAACCCAGGCCCAGGTACAGCGCCACCATCGCCACGCTCACCGAGGCAAAGAACTCCAGCACGGTGGAAGAAAGAAAGGCTATGCGCAGCACCTTCATCGAGCGCAGGCGCACGCCTTCGGCAGCAGCGGTGATGCCGGCCAATTCGTCATTGCCGCGCCCGTACAACCGCAACAGGCCCAGGCCCTTGATGCGGTCGGCAAAATGCCCGCCCATGCGCGCCAGTTCCTGCAACTGCTCGCGGCCTGCGTTCTCCGCGCCGATGCCCACCAGCATCATGAACAACGGCACCAGCGGCGCGGTGCACAGCAGCACCAGCGCCACCACCCAGTCCACATAGGCCACCGCCACCGCGATCAACAGCGGCACCACCACCATTTCCACGCGCACCGGCTGGAAGCCAGCGTAATAGCCTTCGATGGCGTCGCCGTGGGCCAGCAGCAGTTCGCCGAGTTCGCCGCTGCGTTGCTGCCGCAGCCACAACGGCCCCTTGCCCAGCAGGCGTCGATACACCTGTTCGCGCAGCGCCAGCCTCGCCGCATCGGCCACCTCGCCCGCCGCCTTCTGCGCAAACCCGCCCAGCGCGCTGCGCAGCAGCAACACCAGCGCCAGCAGGCCGAACACCTGCGCAGCCTGTGTCAACGGCCGCTGTTCGACCAGCACGCCCTGCAACAACCACGCAATGGCCCACGCCTGCACCACCAACAGGCCGCCGGACACGCACACGCTGATGGCCGCCAGGCGCTGCTGCGAACGCGCCGCGCCTGCCAGCCCGGCCAGCCATTGCTGTTGCCTGAGCCGCCGTTGACGCGGCGTTTCGGCGGAAGGTGCAACATCACTCAAGGCGGCAACTCTTCTGGTCATGGAACGGCGTGATTGTAGGCTGGCCGGAGATTGCGCAGCCATGTGGCCCTTTGTCGCTGCGACAGTCCGTCACATTGATCCAGGTCATGGACAAGCGCAGCATGATCACAGGCGTTGCCGACGACGCCTTCCTGCAACGAGGTAACCGAGCATGATCGACATGACTGTCGTTGATCTGTCGCGCCTGCAGTTCGCGCTGACGGTGATGTACCACTTCCTGTTCGTCCCGCTGACGCTGGGGCTCTCCTTCCTGATCGCGATCATGGAGAGCGTCTACGTCATGACCGGCAAGGAGGTCTGGCGGCGGATGACGCTGTTCTGGGGCGTGTTGTTCGGCATCAACTTCGCGATGGGCGTGGGCACCGGGCTGGTGATGGAGTTCCAGTTCGGCATGAACTGGTCCTACTACAGCCACTACGTCGGCGACGTGTTCGGTGCGCCGCTGGCCATCGAGGGGCTGATGGCGTTCTTCCTCGAAGCCACCTTCATCGGCCTGTTCTTCTTCGGCTGGAGCCGGCTGTCGAAGGTGCAGCACCTGAGCATCACCTGGTTGATGGCGCTGGGCACCAACCTGTCGGCGCTGTGGATATTGATCGCCAACGGCTGGATGCAGCACCCGGTGGGTGCGGTGTTCAACCCGGACACCATGCGCATGGAAGTGACCGACTTCATGGCGGTGCTGTTCAACCCGGTGGCGCAGGCCAAGTTCGTGCACACGGTCAGTGCCGGCTACATCACCGGCGCGGTGTTCGTGATGTCGATCAGCGCGTTCTACCTGCTGCGCAACCGCCACCACGACGTGGCGCGGCGTTCGTTCGCGGTGGCCGCCGCGTTCGGCCTGCTGTCCTCAGTGTCGGTGGTGGTGCTGGGCGACGAGAGCGGCTATGCCGCCAGCGAACACCAGAAGATGAAGCTGGCCGCAATCGAGGCGATGTGGGAAACCGAGCCGGCACCGGCCGATTTCACCGCATTCGGTATCCCCAATCAGCGCACCCACCGCAACGATTACGCGGTCAAGGTGCCCTACCTGATGGGGCTGATTGCCACCCGCTCGCTGGACCAGCCGATCCCCGGCATCCTCGAACTGGTCGAGCGCGCCGAGCACCGCATCCGTGGCGGCCAGTTGGCTTATGCCGCGCTGGAGCGCATCCGCGCCGACAAGAACGACCACCAAGCGCGCGAGATGTTCGACCGCCACTGGCAGGACCTGGGCCACGGCCTGCTGCTCAAGCGCTACCGCAGCGACATCCTCGACGCCACCCCGCAGCAGATTTCGCAAGCGGCGATGGACACGGTGCCAACGGTGCTGCCGCTGTTCTGGACCTTCCGCATCATGGCCGGGCTGGGCTTCTATTTCATCAGCTTCTTCGCACTGGCCTTCTATTACTCGTGCCGCAACAACTTCGAGCACAAGCGCGGCTTTCTGAAGGTGGCGCTATGGACGCTGCCGGCACCGTGGATCGCCATCGAATGCGGCTGGTTCGTCGCCGAATACGGCCGCCAACCGTGGGCGGTGGACGGTGTGCTACCCACCTTCTACGCCGCTTCGGGGCTGGCGCTGCACCAGATACTGCTGACGCTGTGCGGCTTCGTCGCGCTGTATACGGTGTTGATGGTCATCGAGATCAAGCTGATGCTCAAGGCCGTCCGCAAAGGCCCGGACGACATGCTGCCGAGCCTGCAGCAACCGGCACCCGACTCCGCCGCCCACCCGGCCTGACGCAGGAGAACCCGCATGGACTTCATCCTTCTGGACTACACCACGTTGCGCCTGACCTGGTGGCTGCTGTTGGGCGCGCTGTTGATCGCCTTCGCGGTGATGGACGGCTTCGACCTCGGTATCGGCAGCCTGCTGCCATTCGTGGCGCGCACCGACGAGGAGCGCCGCCTGGTCATCAACACCGTCGGCCCGGTGTGGGAAGGCAACCAGGTCTGGCTGGTGGTTGCCGGCGGCCTGATCTTCGCCGCGTGGCCACCGCTGTATGCGGTGAGTTTTTCCGGCTTCTACCTGGCCATGTTCGTGATCCTGTTCGCGCTGATCCTGCGCCCGGTCGGCTTCAAGTACCGCGGCAAACTGCCCGGCCAGCGCTGGCGCGACAACTGGGACCGGGCGCTGTTCGTCGGCGGCTTCGTGCCGGCGCTGGTGATGGGCGTGGCGATGGGCAACGTGCTGCTGGGCGTGCCGTTCCATTTCGACGACAGCCAGCGCGTGTTCTACAGTGGTGGCTTCTTCGACTTGTTGAGCCCGTTCGCGCTGCTCGCCGGCCTGCTGGCGGTGGCGATGTTCGTCACCCACGGCGCGGCGATGCTGGTGCTCAAGACCGATGGTGCGGTGGCCGCGCGCGCCGCCCGCTATGGCAGCGTCGCCGCACTGGTGGGGTTCGTGTTGTTTGCGACCGGCGGCATCTGCGTGGCGCTGTTGCTGCCCGGCCACGCCATCACCTCGCCACTGGTCACCGACGGTGCCAGCAATCCGCTGCTGAAAACCGTGCAAGTCACCGCCGCCGGTGGCTGGATGTACAACTACAGCGCGATGCCGGCCACGCTGCTGGCACCGGCCACCGGCCTGCTCGGTGCGCTGGCGGCAGCGCTGCTGCTGCGCGCCCGCCGGGGCGGGCTGGCGCTGTTCGTCTCGGGCATGTCCATCGCCGGCATCATCCTCACCGTGGGCTTTGCAATCTTCCCGTTCCTGCTGCCCTCTTCCACCCGACCCGGCTCCGGCCTGACCGTGTGGGATGCCTCCTCCAGCCACCTGACGCTGTGGGTGATGCTGCTGGTCACAGCGGCGTTGCTGCCCATCGTCATCGCCTACACCAGTTGGGTCTACCGCGTGCTCAAGGGCAAGACCACGCTGGAAGAAATGGGCGACAACCCCAACGCCTATTGACCCTCCACGACATCCCACGACAACCAAGGAGTCAACGCATGTGGTACTTCGCCTGGATACTCGGTGCCGGCCTGGCCTCCACCGTCGCCATCCTCAACGGCATGTGGTTCGAGGCGCGCGAACAGCGTCGCGCCGAAGCGCAGCAATGACGCACTTCGCTCTTGCCAGAAACGCGGGCCGGGAGTATCTTTCCGCCTCCTTCGCGGGGTGTAGCTCAGTCTGGTAGAGCGCTACGTTCGGGACGTAGAGGTCGCAGGTTCGAATCCTGTCTCCCCGACCAAGGATCGAAATCCCAAGCCCGGCAGGCGCATGCGCTTGCCGGGTTTTTTCGTGCCTGTACTCAACGCACGATCAAATCGATCAACCACTGTGCCTTGCGGTAAGGCGGCTTCAGCAGGTCGCCACCGCTGCGGCGCGCCTGCCACAGGATCGGCAACTGCTTGCTCATCGCATCGAAACCGGTGCGGCCGTGGTAAGCGCCCATGCCGCTGGGGCCGACGCCGCCGAACGGCAGGTTGTTGATGGCGAAATGGAACAAGGTGTCGTTGACCGAAACGCCGCCGGCCAGGGTGTTGCGCAGGATCTTCTCCACGCTGGCGCGGTCATGGCTGAACGGATACAGCGCCAGTGGGCGGTCGCGAGCGTTGACACAGGCGATGGCCTCGTCCAGCGAGCGCACGCTGCAGATCGGGAATACCGGACCGAAGATTTCCTCCTGCATCACCGTCGCGTCGTCGCCCGGCTCCAGGATCAGGGTCGGCGGGAACAGGCGCTGCGCCGGGTCGGCCTTTCCCAGCGCGATCACCTCCAGCCCACGCGCTCTGGCGTCGTCCACGTAGCCTTGCAGCCGTGCGTATTGGCCGTCATTGACGATGCGGCTGTAGTCGCCAACGTTGTCGAAATCTTCGCCATAGCGCGCACGCACCTGTTCCCGCAGCGCCTGCACCAATGCGTCGCAACGCGCGGCGCCGACCAACACGTAATCCGGGGCGATGCAGGTCTGCCCGCCGTTGAACCACTTGCCGGTCGCCAGCCGCGCCGCCGCCTGCTGCAGCGGGTAATCGTCGCAAATGATGGCCGGCGACTTGCCGCCCAGCTCCAGCGTCAGCGGGGTCAGGTTCGGCGCGGCAGCGGCCATCACCTTGCGCCCGACCGCGGTGGAACCGGTGAATACCAGATGGTCGAACGGCAGCGCGGCGAATGCGGCGGCCACCTCCGCGTCGCCCTCGGCAACCGCGACACGCTCGGCGGGGAACACTTCGGCCAGCAGCTCGCGCAGGAAGGCGCTGGTGCGCGGGGTGTGCTCGGAGGGCTTCAAATAAACGTGATTGCCGGCGGCAATGGCGGTCGCCAGCGGAATCAGCGCCAGGTTGACCGGGTAGTTCCACGGCGAGATGACGCCGACCACGCCCAGCGGCTCGGGGCGGATCTCCGCGCGCGCCGGCCAGAAGCGCCAGCCCACACCGACGCGCCGGGGCTTCATCCAGCCACGCAGGTGACGACGCAGGTGATCGATCTCGCCGAGCACGGTCATGCCGTCGGCGATGCGTGATTCGTGCAGCGAACGATGGCCGAAATCGGCGGCGATGATAGACGCCATTTCGTCGAGCCGCCGCTTCAGCGCCTCGCGCAGGCGCAGCAGGTCGGCGCTGCGTTGCGCGTGGTCGGGCTTGTGCGCCTGCCAGGCGCCGCGCAGGTGCTCCAGGGTCGGGCGCAGTTCGGAAACCGGCGAGTTCGCGTTCGTGTCCATGCGTCCGAGTCTAGCCGGGTGCATTGTGGTTTTCGCAACAAAACGCCGCGCATCACTGCGCGGCGTCCGTCATGCCGATGTTGCGGCGATCAAGCGCGCAGCAGCGCCAAGGCCTCGCGCGTCATCGGGTCGGCAATGTCCACCGCCTCTCCCTGCAAGGCCGGCAGCAACTGGTTGGCCAGTTGCTTGCCCAGCTCGACGCCGAACTGGTCGAAGGCGTTGATGCCCCACACCAGCGACTGCACGTAGACCGCGTGCTCGTACATCGCGATCAGCGCGCCCAGTGCGTGCGGGGTCAGCGCGTCGAGCAGGATCAGCGTGCTCGGGCGGCCGCCGGGGTACTGGCGGTGCGGGTCGCTGCTGTCCTGCCCGTTCGCCAAGGCCTCGGTCTGCGCCAGCAGGTTGGCCAGCAGCGCCTGGTGGTTGATTTCATAGGGATCGTCGTTGCGCACGCAGCCGATGAAATCGGCCGGCACGATGCTGGTGCCCTGGTGCAGCGCCTGGAAGAAGCTGTGCTGCACGTCGGTGCCCGCCCCGCCCCACCACACCGGCACGGTGTCGGCATCCACCGGGCTGCCGTCGAGCTTGACCCGCTTGCCAAGGCTTTCCATCACCAGTTGCTGCAGGTAGGCCGGCAGCAACGCCAGACGCTGGTCGTAGGTCATCACCGCGTGCGTGGCGCAGCCGAGCACGTTGCGGTTCCAGATATCGGTCAGCGCATGCAGCACCGGCAGATTGCGCTCCAATGGCGCACTGGCCGCATGCGCGTCCATTTCCGCCGCACCCGCCAGCAACTGGCCGAAACGCTCGAAGCCGATCGCCAATGCAATCGGGAGGCCCACCGCCGACCACAGCGAATAACGGCCGCCCACCCAATCCCACATCGGCAGCACGCGCTCGGCGGCGATGTCGAACGCCTTGGCGGCGCGCTCCGGGTTGGCGCTGACCGCGTACAGGCGCTCGCTGCCGCCCAACCAGTCGCGCAGGATCGCGCCGTTGAGCAGGGTTTCCTGGGTACCGAAAGTCTTGGAAATCAGGATACCGACGGTAGTGGCCGGGTCCAGCGCGGCCAGCGTGCGCTGCATCGCCGCGCCATCGACGTTGGAGACGAAGTGCACGCGGAAGCGCGCGCCACTGGCCGGGCGCAGTGCGTCGGCCACCAAGCGCGGGCCGAGGTCGGAGCCGCCGATGCCGACGCTGACGATGTCGGTGACGTTGCCGGCTTCCAGCGCCTTCACCAGTTCGCCCATGCGTTGCTGCACGGCTACCGCTTCGGCATGTTCAGCTGCGGCCCTGGGGCTGGCATCGCCGCGCAGCGCGCTGTGCAGTACCGCACGGCCTTCGGTGATGTTGATTTTTTCGCCAGCGAAAAGCCGCGCGAAACCGCCGGCGACATCGCGCGCGGCGGCCAGCTCCAGCAACGCATCAAGCGCGGTGCGGTCGTATTTCTGCCGCGCGAAGTTCACGTACAACGGACCGACCTTGAGCGCCAGGGTTTTCACCCGGTCCGGCTCGGCGGCCAACAGCGAGGGAATACCCGTGCCCTGCAGACGCTGGGCGTGGGCGTGCAATGCGGTCAATCCGTTGTGTGTGGTCATGCGGCCTGTGTGGGGATGGAGTGGTTGGTGTGGGTGATGCGGTTGTTGCCGTCGACGTAGACCAGCTTGGGCTGGAAGGCGTCGGCATCGGCTTCGCTCATGCTGGCGAAGGCGGCAACGATGATCACGTCACCCACCTGCACGTGGCGCGCGGCGCCGCCGTTGAGCGAAATGATGCCGCTGCCGGCTTCGGCACGGATGGCGTAAGTGGTGAAACGTGCACCGTTGGTCACCACCCAGATGTTCACCTGCTCGAACTCGCGGATGCCGGTGGCTTCCAGCAGGTCGCCATCGATGGCGATGGAGCCTTCGTAGTTGAGTTCCGAATGGGTGACGGTGGCGCGGTGGATCTTGGTCTTGAGCAGGGTCAATTGCATGGCGGTGCCGAAATACTGCAGATGAAAGTGCGCAGTCTAGCACCGGCTCCGCCCATTGCCCGCACTGCAACATGGACGCCCGGCCAAATCCATGCGCACAAGAAAATGGCGCCACGAAGGCGCCATTGCGTGACATTTCCGCGCTTTCGCGGGACAAGGCAAGTCCCCGTGCGGGGCAAACCCTGCATCCACGAGTTGCTGGACAGAGCTGCATTTCGTGAATTCCGGGTTTGCCCGGCACGGAAATTCCGGTCGTTCAGAACTCGACGTTGTCGATCAGACGGGTGCTGCCCAGCTTGGCGGCCACCAGCGCCACGCGGGCGCCAGTTTCACCCTCAGCCGGTTCGCCCAGACCCGGCAGCCGCACCACCGCGTAGTCCACCTGGAAGCCCGCCACCTGCAACTGCGCGACGCCATCGGCCTCGACCTTCGCCCGCGACGTGCCCGCCAGGCTGGCTTCGCGCATGCCCAGCAGCACGCGCCGGATCGTCGCCGCCTGCGGCCGGGTTTCGGCGGTGAGGTACTGGTTGCGCGAACTCATCGCCAGGCCGTCGTCCTCGCGCACGATCTCGCCGCCGACGATCTCGATCGGGAACGCAAGGTCGGCCACCATCTGCCGGATCACCGCCAACTGCTGGTAATCCTTGCGGCCGAACGCGGCCATGTCCGGCAACACCTGATTGAACAGGCGCGTGACCACGGTGCATACGCCGTCGAAGTGGCCGGGGCGGTGCGCCCCTTCCAGCAACGCACTGATGCCGGGCACGTGGACATTGGCGGCCAACGCGACGCCAAACGGGTACATGGATTCGACCGTGGGCAGCCACAGCAGGTCGCAGCCGGCCTGCTCCAGGCCGCTGGTGTCGGCCTCGGGCGTGCGCGGGTAGCGGGTGAAATCCTCGTTCGGGCCGAACTGGGTCGGGTTGACGAACACGCTGGACACCACGCGGTCAGCGTGTTGTCGCGCCAGTTTCACCAGCGAATAGTGGCCCGCGTGCAGGTTGCCCATGGTCGGCACGAAGCCCACGCGCAGGCCCTCGCGTTTCCAACCGGCAACGACGGCGCGCAGCCGCGAGAGTTCGGTGACGGTCTCGATCATGATGCGTACGCATGCTCCGCGTCGGGGAAAGTGCCGGCGCGCACGGCGTCGGCGTAGGCGCGCACGGCACCGGCCACCGAGCCACCTTCGGCAAGGAAATCCTTGACGAACTTGGGCCGGCGGTGGCCGCTCTCCAGACCGAGGAAGTCATGCATCACCAGCACCTGGCCGTCGCAGTCCGGGCCGGCACCGATGCCGATGGTCGGCACCGGGATATCGGCGGTGACTTGAGCGGCCAGCGGCGACGGCACGCATTCGAGTACCAGCAGCGCCGCACCGGCCTCGACCACGGCACGGGCGTCGGCACGCAGGCGTTCGGCTGCCTCGCCACGGCCCTGCACCTTGAAACCGCCCAGCGTCAGCACCGATTGCGGGGTCAGGCCCAGGTGCGAGCAGACCGGGATTTCGCGTTCGACCAGATGACGGATCACATCCAGCTTGAAGCCGGCGCCTTCGATCTTGACCATCTCCGCACCGGCCTGCAGCAATTGCAGCGAGGCCTCGAACGCGCGCTCGGGGCTGGCGTCGGCACCGAATGGCAGGTCGGCCACCAGCAACGCACGTTGCAGCACCCGTGCCACCGCGGCGGTGTGATAAGTGATGTCGGCCACGGTAACCGGCAACGTGGAGTCATGGCCCTGGACCACCATGCCCAGCGAATCGCCGATCAGGATCAAATCGATGCCATTGGCATCAAAGGCACGGGCGAAACCCGCATCGTAGGCGGTCAGCATCACCAGCTTCTGCCCTTTGCGCTTGGCTTCGGCCAAGGCCGGGACGGTCCAGGGTTTGCTGTCTGCGTGGGTGCTCATGGGGAGATGACGCTCGATGATGAGCCGCGCATTATCCGCCTATCGGCTCGATGCCGCAGGTTTTCGTCGCCGCCAGCGCATCACGCACCGTTCCATGCCCGGCAATCAACGCATCCGGCGCGACGTCGGCCAGCGGCAGCAAGGCGAAGGCGCGCTCGCGCAGATACGGGTGCGGCACTTTCAACTGCGGCAGGTCGATGACCTCCTCGCCGTACAGCAACAAGTCGAGGTCAAGCGTGCGCGGGCCCCAGCGTTCGCCGGGCAGGCGCTGGCGACCGAACTGCTGTTCGGTCTGCAACAGCCGTTCCAGCAGCAACGGGGCGGGCAGCATGGTTTCCAGCGCCACCGCCGCGTTGATGAAATCCGGCTGATCCTCGTTGCCCCAGGCCGGCGTGCGGTACAGCCGCGAGTTGGCCAGCAAGCGGCAAGCGGGCAATTGCGCCAGCGCCTGCATTGCTGCGCGCACGCTGGCCTGCGCATCGCCAAGGTTTGCGCCCAGCCCGATGCAGGCCATGACCATGCGGTTTATTCGCTCGCGGACGTGCCGCTGCGACGACGGCGATGGCGACGCCGCCGAGGGGCTTCGCCTTCCTCCATGCCACCGCCGTGCACCGCATCCAGGGTCGAGTCCAGCTCGTTGCCGGGCTGCTGCTGCGCTTCGCGCCAGAACGCGACGTCGGCCTCATGCTCGCTGGAAGCCACCTGGCGCAGCACCAGGAAATCGAACGCGGCGCGAAAGCGCGGGTGGCTCAGTGTGCGCGACACGCGCTTGCGCAGGCGCGAGGTGAAGCGCGACTGCAACAGCCAGATTTCCTGCATCGGCAGCGAGAACCGGCGCGGCAAGGCGATGGTGGAAAGTTGGTGCAGCGTGACTCGGTCGGCGGCGCGGCGCTGCGCCTCCTCCGGCGCGAGACCCTGCCGTTGCAACGCAATCAGCGCACGGCAGAACGCCGGCCACAACAACAGCGCGAACAGGAAGGCCGGCGACACCGGCTCGTCATTGGCCACGCGCGCATCGGTGCTGCGCAAGCCTTCGACCACCAACCGGCGCAGCGCACCGCTGCGGTTGCTCTTCAGCGCCGCCGCGCTTTCCGGGAACAGCGCCGGCAACAGGCCGTGGCGCTCCAGCCCTTCGAAGCTGGCCACGCCGTGGCCGGACAGGAACAACTTGAGCACTTCCTCGAACAACCGCGCCGGCGCGGCTTCATCGAGCAATCCGGCCAACCGTGGAATCGGCGCGGCGGTAGCCGGCTCGATGTCGAACTTCAACTTGGCCGCCAGCCGTACCGCGCGCAGCATGCGCACCGGGTCCTCGCGATAGCGCTGCTCGGGGTCGCCGATCAGCTTCATGCGCCGTGCCAGCACGTCGTCGAAACCGCCGGTGTAGTCGCGCACCGAAAAATCCTCGATCGCGTAGTACAAGGCATTGCAGGTGAAGTCGCGGCGCACCGCGTCATCCTCGATGCTGCCGTAGACGTTGTCGCGCACCAGCATGCCGTTTTCGACCTCGCGGTCGCCGCTGCCGTCGTCGCTGTTGGCGCGGAAGGTGGCGACCTCGATGATCTCGCGGCCGAACACCACATGCGCCAGACGGAAGCGGCGGCCGATCAGCCGGCAGTTGCGGAACAACTGCTTGACCTGCTCGGGCGTGGCGTCGGTGGCCACGTCGAAATCCTTGGGCCGCCCACCCACCAGCAGGTCGCGCACCGCGCCACCTACCAGATAGGCGCCGAAACCAGCTTCGCGCAGACGATAGAGCACCCGCAGCGCGTTCGGACTGATGTCCTTGCGCGAAATGCTGTGCTGGTCGCGCGGAATGACGCGCAAGGTGAACGGCGTTGCAACTGGGGAGTTGATGGTGGCGATTCCGGTTGGTGATGCGGGATTGCCGAACGGCAAACAGGCACATATACTAGCGCGCTCGCCGGACAGCGACAAAACGCTCCCTTCGTCTAGTGGTTAGGACGTGGCCCTCTCAAGGCTAAAACAGGGGTTCGAGTCCCCTAGGGAGCGCCAGTTCAAGTCCGCAAATCAAATCTCCCCGCTGCCGCGGGGTTTTTTGTGTCCGCCATCCGTGGCGGACATCCTTCGGACCATCGACAAGCGATGTCGAAAACCGCTCCCGGTGATTTTGCGTGCCTGCATGAATCGCTGCAGAGATGCGTGGAATGAGAATGCCTTCGCCCACTCCCCGCTTACTGCACTAGAATTGCGGGGTTCAAAGCCGGACCCCGTCATGCCCTTCGTCGTTACCGAAAACTGCATCAAGTGCAAGCACACCGACTGTGTCGAAGTCTGCCCCGTGGACTGTTTCCATGAAGGCCCCAACTTCCTCGTCATCGACCCGGACGAGTGCATCGACTGCACCCTGTGCGAACCCGAATGCCCGGTCAACGCCATCTTCCCGGAGGACGACGTGCCGGCCGGCCAGGAAGGGTTTGCCGCGCTGAATGCCGAGCTATCCAAGGAGTGGCCGGTACTGGCCGTGCGCAAGGACCCGCCGCCGGACGCCGCCGAATGGGACGGCAAGCCCAACAAGCTGCCACTGCTGGAGCGTTGATCCGCAGCAAAACCGCAAACGAAGACGGGCGCCGCAAGGCGCCCGTTTTGCATCCGTGGCCGCTTGGCATCAGCCGCCGAGTCTGGCCTTCAGCACGCCGATCAGCTTGACCGCCGCCGCGTCGGTCGCCGGCATGCCGCGCGGGTCCACCGCCGAGACATAGGCACCGGCATCCACGGCCACCACGCGCACCAGGAAATTGCTGCCTTCGAAGGCCACGTCATAGGAACCCAGCAACTGCGCGCGGCTGGCAATGACGACCCCGTCGGTGGCTTCCAGCACCGTGCCGACCTTGTCGAACACCTCGTCGCGGCTGCCGCTGGCGGTGAAACCACCCTGCACCGATGCCGCCTGGGCCGGGCGTGCGGCCGAAGCCAGCGCCGGCACCTGCGAAGCCCCGGCGGTGTTGGGCAGATTCAGGTCCGGCGGCACTTCAAGCGGGCGCATTTCCGGCGCCAGCGCATAGTCGCCACGCGCGCCGCGGTGGCAGCCGGTGGCGGTAACCGTGGTGGCGATGGCAAGCAACGCCAGCGAAAGTGCGCGGACAGTGGTTCGGGAATGACGCATCGTGGATCTCCAGGTTCAGGCCACTGCAGATTCAGTGGCTGGATAGTGCTTCCAGCGCGTCCACCGCGGCCGCCAGATGATCGGCGGCGGCATGGTGCGCGTCGGAAAGAGGCAACAACGGCAACCGCAACCCGTGGCCGATGCCCAGCCGCTGCAGCAGCGCTTTCACCGGAATGGGGTTGGGCTCGACGCCGCAGAAATCATGATACGGCTGCAAACGCGCATCCCAGGCTTCGGCGGCGTCGTGGTCGCCGGCCCGGGCAAGATCGCACATTATGCGGAACGTTCCCGGCAGGACGTTGGAACCGACCGAAACCAGGCCATCGGCGCCGGCCAGCAACGAGCGCGCGGCACTACCGTCGTCGCCACTGAAGATGGCAAAGCCGTCGCTGCGCAAGGCCAGCAGCGCCTTGAGCCGGGCCATGTCGCCGACCGCTTCCTTGATGCCGACGATGTTCGGGTGGCTGGCGAGTTCGGCCACTGTTTCCGGCAGCAGATCGCAACCGGTGCGCGCCGGCACGTTGTAGAGCACCACCGGCAAGCCGCCCTGCTCGGCCACGGCCAGGTAATGCCGGCGCAGGCCCTCCTGGGTGGGGCGCACGTATGGTGGCGTGACTACCAGTGCGTGGCTGGCACCATTGCCTGCCGCGCGACGGGTTGCTTCGATGGTTCTGGCGGTGGCCGACATGCCGGTGCCGGCCATCACCGGCATGCGTCCGCCCAGTGCGACCACGGCCGTGCGCAGCAGGGCGTCGTATTCCTGGTCCGCAAGCGCCGCCGCCTCGCCGGTGGAACCGGCCACCACCACGCCTTGCACGCGCCTGGCCAACTGCCGCGCCAGCAAGCGCTGCCAAGCCTCGGCGTCAACCGTGCCATCGGCCCGGAAAGGTGTCGCCAAAGCGGTGATGAGGCCGGAAATGGACAAGGAGGCGCCGTTGCGGGTAGGGGCTGGAAATCCTGCAAAAACGCAGGTTCGTGACCGGCCGCATGTTACTTGCCGGTCGAAAGCACGGGCAAGTATGCTGGACGCCAGCAAACACGCCGCCGTTGGCGTCGTTCAGACTCACAGCGCATCCCGGAACCATCTTGACCACAACCACCCCGCGGCCGCAGCCGACCGAAAACCATCTCCTGATCAACGCCTATACGACGCATCCGGAGTCCCCCCTGCTGTCCGTCACCCGGCGCATTGCCGACAGCGGCTGCAATCTGGTCGACGCCCGGCTCTCCACCGTGGGCCGCGACGTCTCGGTCACCGCGCTGGCCACCGGCTCGTGGGATTCGGTGGCCAAGCTCGAAGCCATGATGACCCGGCTGGAACGCGAGGAAGGGCTGAAGCTGGTGTGGTACCGCACCGAGGCCAAGCAGGCGCAATCCAACCTGCTGCCGTACATCGTCGAGGTCATTGCCGCCGACAAACCCGGCATCCTGTTCCAGTTGGCCGACTTCTTCGACCGCCAGGGCATCACCATCGAGAACCTGCAAAGCACCCGCTACCAGGCGATGCAGACCGGCGCGGAAATGTTCTCGGCGCAGGTCACCATCGGCGTCCCCGCGAACATGCACATCGCCGCGCTGCGCGACGACTTCCTCGAATTCTGCGACCACCTCAACCTGGACGCGATCATGGACCCGATGAAGTTCTGAAATCATCGCGCGTCCTTCGCGTGCCCGTCACCGGTGCGCGGCGTTTCATGCAGTTGCAATCGAAGCAACCCAGGCTCGGAAGAAATCGGATGAACATCGGCGATACCCTGGACCGCACCACCCTCGACCTGCCGCTTGCACTGTCCGGCGGCGACACTACCACCCTCGCCGCGCAGGCCGGCCACTGGCTGGTGCTGTACTTCTACCCGAAGGACAGCACCCCCGGCTGCACCACCGAGGGCATCGACTTCAACGCGCTGCTGCCGGCGTTCAAGCGTGCCGGCGCGCAGGTGTTCGGCGTCTCCCGCGACTCTGTGAAATCGCACGACAACTTCTGCGCCAAGCAGGGTTTCAGGTTCCCGCTGATCAGCGATGCCGACGAGGCGCTGTGCAATGCCTTCGACGTCATCAGGATGAAGAACATGTACGGCAAGCCGGTGCGCGGCATCGAGCGCAGCACCTTCCTCGTCTCGCCTGACGGCACGCTGGTGCAGGCGTGGCGCAAGGTGAAAGTTGCCGGCCATGCCGAGGCGGTGCTCGACGCACTGCAGGCCGCCCAGGCGTAGGTCGGGGCTACGCCCCCGACACCCACACCGATCCCCGCCGGGGGCGTAGCCCCGGCCTCCGACGGAATAGCCAGATGACCCGAGGCAAGCGCATCTACGTACTGGATACCAACGTGCTGATGCACGATCCGACCGCGCTGTTCAAATTCGAGGAACACGATGTCTACCTGCCGATGCAGGTAATCGAGGAGCTGGACAACGGCAAGAAGGGCACCACCGAGGCGAGCCGCAACGCCCGCCAGGTGAGCCGCTTCCTCAACGAGCTGATCGAAGCGGCCGGCATCGGCAGCGTGCAGAACGGCGTGCCGTTGGCGCGTCCGCAAGGCCTGCAACTGCGCGGCGCGCAGAGTGCCGGCAACCTGTACTTCCAGACCAGCCATTTCGATGCCGGCAAGAGCTTCGGCAAGGTGATCCCGGACAACGCCATCCTCGGTGCGATCCTGGCGCTGAAGGAACAACACCCGGAAACCCCGGTGGTGTTCGTTTCCAAGGACATCAACCTGCGGATCAAGGCCGCCATCGCCGGCATCGACTCGGAGGATTACGAGAACGACCGTGCGCTGGACGATTTCAGCCTGCTCTACACCGGCGCCACCCAGTTGCACGACGACTTCTGGAAGAAGCACGCCAGCGACCTGCGCAGTTGGAGCGACAAGGGCCGCAGCAATTACGAAATCCACGCCGCCGACGATGAACAATGGTTCCCGAACCAGTACGTCTACCTGCCCGGCGATGACGAGGTCGAGCTGCGTGTTTCCAAGGTGGAGGCCGATGGCCGCGTCACCCTGGCGCTGGTGGACGACTTCCGCCACGGCGCGCATTCGGTGTGGGGCATCACCGCGCGCAACCGCGAACAGAATTTCGCGCTCAATGCATTGATGGACCCGGAAATCGACTTCGTCACCCTGCTCGGCACCGCCGGCACCGGCAAGACCCTGCTGGCGCTGGCCGCCGGTCTGGCGCAGACGCTGGACGCCCAGCGCTACCGCGAGATCATCATGACCCGCGCCACGGTCAGCGTCGGCGAGGACATCGGTTTCCTGCCCGGCACCGAGGAGGAAAAGATGACGCCGTGGATGGGCGCGCTGACCGACAACCTGGAAGTGCTCACCCACAACCAGGAGGGCGGCACCTGGGGCCGCCAGGCCACCAACGACCTGCTCGCCAGCCGCATCAAGATCCGTTCGCTGAACTTCATGCGCGGGCGCACCTTCCTGTCGCGCTACCTGATCCTCGATGAAGCGCAAAACCTCACCCCGAAGCAGATGAAGACGCTGATCACCCGCGCCGGCCCCGGCACCAAGATCGTCTGCCTCGGCAACGTCGAGCAGATCGACACGCCCTACCTCACCGAAACCACCTCCGGCCTGACCTACGCGGTGGACCGCTTCAAGAACTGGCCGCACAGCGCACACATCACCCTGCGCCGCGGCGAGCGCTCGCGGCTGGCCGACTACGCCTCGGAGGTGCTGTGAATATGCCGCACCGGTTCGCCATCGCCATCGCCGCGGCGTGCACGCTGGCGCTGGCCGCGTGCACGCCGGGCAACATCAAGCCCGGCGCCCATGTGCCAACCGCGCTCAAGGCCGGGCAATCGTGGGTGGTCACGCGCCCGCTGGTCGCCGCACAGGTGCTCGACACCTGTTCGCGCGACAGCCCGGCAAAGCACACCGACGGCATCAGCGGCTATTGGGCACCGAGCCGCGCGCAGGTCGATGCGCTGGAAAGCCGCTTGCCGCAGTTGCAGCCGGCCATCGCCGAGCCGACGCAATCCGGCCGCCAGTACGTGGGCTTCGTGTCCGCCGGGCGCCAACTGATCTACATCAACGCCTTCACCCTGCCCGATCACCAGAAGATCAACCCGGCGCGCGAGGCGGTGCGCGTCTGCGACGGCGGCGCGGGCTTCTGGGGCGCGGTGTACGACCCGCAAAGCGGCAGGTTTTCCGATATCGCCCGCAACGGCGGCTTCTGAAGCGGGCGGGCGCGGCCGATGGGCATGCAGCTTCCCCGCTGGGTATGGATCGGCGCGATCGCGCTATCCTGCGTGGCCGGCATGGTCAACGTGGTCGGCTTCCTCGGTTTCGAACACCAGGCCATCACCCACCTCACCGGTACCACCAGCCAGCTCGGCATGGCGCTGGTGCAGCGCGACTGGCGCAACGTCGGCCACCTGTGGGGCATCCTGATCGCGTTCTGCCTCGGCGCCACGCTCAGCGGCCTGATCGTGCAGGATGGTGCGCTGCGGCTCGGCCGCCGCTACGGCGTGGTGCTGCTGCTCGTCTCGCTGTTGCTCCTGGTCTCGATCCCGCTGTTCAAGCAGCAGCAGATATGGGGCGCGCTCGCCGCGGCGATGGCCTGCGGCCTGCAGAACGCGATGGCCACCACCTTCAGTGGCGCAGTGGTGCGCACCACCCACCTCAGCGGCATGTTCACCGACCTGGGCATCGGCCTTGGCCACCTGTTGCGCGGGCTGCCGCTGCCGATGAAACGGCTCACCCTCAGTGGCCTGATCATCAGCGGTTTTCTCGGCGGCGGCATCAGCGGCGCGTGGTTGTTCCTGCACTTCGGCTACGACGCCCTGCTGGCACCTGCGCTGCTCACCGGCACCACCGGCGCCAGCTACATGGGCTACCGGCTGTCGCAGCGCCTGCGCGGGATGCACTGACCGCAGCGCATTCCCAAACACGGCACAATCCGGCCATGACTGCTTCCACGCCCGTTTCCGCCCTGACCATCGCCGGCTCCGATTCGGGCGGCGGTGCCGGCATCCAGGCCGACCTCAAGACCTTCGCCGCCCACCGCGTGCATGGTTTGTCGGCGATCTCCGCACTCACCGCGCAGAACACCCGCGGCGTCACCGCGGTGCACGTGCCGCCGCTGGATTTCCTGCAAGCGCAAATCGACGCCTGCTTCGACGATTTCGACATCCATGCGGTCAAGCTGGGCATGCTGGCCAATGCCGATGTGATCCACCTCGTCGCCGACGCGCTGGAAAAATACCGGCCACCGCAGATCGTGCTGGACCCGGTGATGGTCGCCACCAGCGGCGCCAAGCTGCTGGAAGACAGCGCCCTGTGCGCCTTGCGCGAGCGCCTGCTGCCGCTGGCCACCCTGCTCACGCCGAACACGCCGGAAGCCGAACTGCTGCTCGGCCGCTCCATCGGCAACGCCGCCGAGGCCGAGGAAGCCGCCGCCACGCTGCTCGACCTCGGCGCCGGTGCGGTGCTGCTCAAGGGCGGCCACCTGCATGAAGGCCCGCGCGTGATCGATCGCTATTTCGATGGCGTCAGCAGCGAGGAATTCAGCCATGTCCGCCTGCCGCTGGACGCGCACGGCACCGGCTGCACGCTGGCATCGGCAATCGCCGCGCAACTGTGCCGCGGCCTGTCCCTGCCCAATGCCTGCGAAGCGGCCATCGACTACGTGGCTCGCGGCCTCCACGCTGGCTACCTGCCCGGCCGCAGCGAGGTCATGGTGCTCGACCACTTCGGCGCGGCCCACGGCGAATGAGCGACCCGCTGCGGCAACTGCTCACCACCGCGGATGGGCACCGCTTCGAACTGCTCCAGTGCGTTGCGGAAAACCCCGTAGCCGCCCTGCTGTGGCTGCCGGCGCTGGGCGTTTCCGCCCGCCATTACCAGGCCTTTGGCGCAGCATTGGCGGCGCGCGGTATCGCCGTATTCCTGCACGAATGGCGTGGCAATGGCAGCAGCAGCCTGCGCGCCAGCCACGCGCAGGACTGGGGCTATCGCGAACTGCTGCAGTTCGACCTGCCAACCGCAACCGATGCGGTACGCGCCACTTTCCCCGAACTGCCACTGCAACTGGGCGGCCACAGCCTCGGCGGCCAACTGGCGTGCTGCCACGCCGGCCTGCATCTGGACAAGGTGAGGGGTTTGTGCCTGGTTGCCAGCGGCACGCCGTGGTGGCGTGGTTTTCCGCCGCCGCGCCGTTACCTGTTGCCGCTGGCCTATCGCTTCCTGCCGTGGCTGGCCCGCCGCTGTGGTGCCCTGCCCGGCCGCCGCCTGGGATTCGGCGGCAGCGAAGCACGTGGCTTGATTCGTGACTGGGCCCGTGTCGGCCTGTGCGGTTGCTATGCCGCAACCGGCCTGCCCATCAACCTGGAAGCCGCAATGGGCAGGCTCGACATCCCGGTCAAAGCGTTGCTGTTCGATGCAGACTGGCTTGCCCCACCCGGCTCGATGCGCCATCTACTGGGCAAGATGCCGCTGGCGGAAAGCACGCTGCAAGTCATGAGCGCACGTGAACTGGGCACCCGCGCCGATCATTTCGCATGGATGAAATCGCCTGCCGCCGTCGCCGATGCATTGTTTGCGCAGGCGTTACGGGAAATTTCACAAAGGCGTTGACGCATCGCTGCCATATCAGCATAATTCCGCTCCTGACGACGCGCCCGTAGCTCAGTTGGATAGAGTACCTGGCTACGAACCAGGCGGTCGGGAGTTCGAATCTCTCCGGGCGCACCATTTTGAACACCGCAACGCGGCGTTCAACGTCAGAACAAGCAAGTTGCAATGCGCCCGTAGCTCAGTTGGATAGAGTACCTGGCTACGAACCAGGCGGTCGGGAGTTCGAATCTCTCCGGGCGCACCAGCTTGAAAAAAACAGCAGGCAATGCCTGCTGTTTTTTTGTGCCCGCCATCCGTGGTGGGCATCCTCCGGACCATCGACAAGCTGATGTCAAAAACCGCTCTCAGCGGTTTTTTGTGCCTGCCGCCAGCCCTTCACCAGCAAGCATCGTGGACGCGGTTGTCCCAATGACTTGAAAGCTTGAAGTCGCGCTTCAACCCCGCCTTGCGGTATGCAGCCTCACGGCCGGCTTTCGCTTTTTCGCAAGCATCCCTTGGCGAACTGCGGGCAGATACCGGGGCACGCCACTGCCTCTGCCGATTCCTGGCGCCAGCGTTTGTCGCGCCACGCCGCTCCACGTCGACCCTCGGCCTTGAAGTCACCGGTGCGGCAACCGAAGGTGCAACCTCCCAGCTCTTTTCAGCCATGCCTGCGCAGGGCATGGATTGATACGAAACCGCGTCACCCTCAACACATTTGAACACCTGCTGCGCCGGCACCGCCGACGCCGCAAACAGCAGCAGGAAACCCGTGTATCCAAGCAAAGCCATTTCCATTCCTCCAGCCGGGCAGCAGCCACGATGCGCTGCCCTCTTACCCGCCGCCATCGGAAAAGCAAGTCGCCATGCATCGGGGATTTCCCCACGCATGCGTGACCTGAACATTTTTTTTCACGAATCGCTTGCCAGAAAAAAAAGCCCCCGCTATCATTCCGCTCCTCGGCAACATCGGGGCCATAGCTCAGCTGGGAGAGCGCCTGCATGGCATGCAGGAGGTCAGCGGTTCGATCCCGCTTGGCTCCACCACTTTCCGGACATTAGGCCGTTCGGAATGCCGGAAAAACTTGATGATTCATGCGTCCCCATCGTCTAGAGGCCTAGGACATCACCCTTTCACGGTGGCGACCGGGGTTCGAATCCCCGTGGGGACGCCATTCATCAAATCGAAGACCCAGCACCAGCGGGTCTTTTTTGTTGGGAATCACCCCTTCCGGGGTGGCGAAGGAAAGCGGAAACAACTTCCCATCCAGCAAAAAGCCCGGTAGAATGCCCGGCTCGATATGGATACGGGGCCATAGCTCAGCTGGGAGAGCGCCTGCATGGCATGCAGGAGGTCAGCGGTTCGATCCCGCTTGGCTCCACCACTTTCCGGACATTAGGCCGTTCGGAATGTCGAAAAAACTTGATGATTCATGCGTCCCCATCGTCTAGAGGCCTAGGACATCACCCTTTCACGGTGGCGACCGGGGTTCGAATCCCCGTGGGGACGCCATTTCAGTTTGCAAAAAAGCTCTGCTTGATGCGGAGCTTTTTTGTGTCCGCCATCCACGGCGGACATCCTTCGGACCATCGACAAGCGCTGTCGAAAACCGCTCCCGACGGGTGTTGCAGCCGCTCTCACCCGCACGAAATCGCAGCGCTTCCGGCGGCAGCCATGCCGGTGTGTTCACCACGAACGCCCTCATGCAGAAAAATTTGTGGAAAACAGGCAATGCCTCTGCCCAACTGCATTCACGTTCGCTATAATTCCGCTCCTGCCAGCCGAAGTGGCGGAATCGGTAGACGCAGCGGATTCAAAATCCGCCGCCCTTAAAAGCGTGTGGGTTCGAGTCCCACCTTCGGCACCAGCAAAACGAAAGCCCGGCAATGCCGGGCTTTTTGCTGTGCATGTCTCATCGCGACAATATCCCGCGCCTGCATGGCTTGCCGGAAGACGAAGGCCCCGGAAATTTCCCGGGGCTTTCAAGTGCAAGCGGCATTGCAGACTTCAGCTATCGCGGCGGGCGCGAGCGAAAGCATCTGCCAGCGCATTGCCGGCCGGCGGTGCCGCGCTTGCTGCACGCTGCGCTTGCTTGTGGCCACCATCACGGCGCGCGCCACTGCCCTGCCCCGCACGCTCGCCGCGCTCGGAACGCGCGGCCGGCATGGGGCTGTCATCCAGTCGGCGGGTCAATGCGATGCGCTTGCGGGCGATATCCACCTCCAGCACCTTGACCTTGACGATGTCGCCGGCCTTCACCACTTCGCGCGGGTCCTTGACGTAGGTGTCCGACAGCGCGGAGATGTGGATCAGGCCGTCCTGGTGCACGCCGATGTCGACGAAGGCGCCGAATGCGGCGACGTTGCTGACCACGCCCTCCAGCACCATGCCTTCGCGCAGGTCCTTGATGTTCTCCACGCCTTCGGCAAAGCGCGCAGCCTTGAACTCGGGGCGCGGGTCGCGGCCGGGCTTTTCCAGCTCTTTCAGAATGTCGCGCACGGTCGGCACACCGAACCTCGCATCGGTGAACTGCTCGGCCTTGAGTCCGCGCAGGTAGCTGCCGTCACCGAGCAGAGTCTTGATCGGCCGTTGCGCGGCGGCAACGATGCGCTCGACCACCGGATAGGCTTCCGGATGCACGGCCGAGGCGTCCAACGGCTCGTCGCCGTCGGCGATGCGCAGGAAGCCGGCGCATTGCTCGAAGGTCTTGTCGCCCAGCCGCGGCACCTTCAACAGCTCCTTGCGACGCTTGAACGGGCCATTCTCGTCGCGGTGGCGGACGATGTTTTCGGCCACGCTCGAAGACAGCCCGGACACGCGCGACAGCAGCGCCGCCGAGGCGGTATTGACGTACACGCCGACGGCGTTGACGCAGTCTTCCACCCGCGCCTCCAGTGCGCGGGCGAGGCGGAATTGATCGACGTCGTGTTGGTACTGGCCGACGCCAATGGCCTTCGGCTCGATCTTGACCAGCTCGGCCAACGGGTCCTGCAGGCGCCGCGCGATCGACACCGCACCGCGCAGCGACACGTCGAGATTCGGAAACTCTTTCGCCGCGAACTCGGACGCCGAATACACCGATGCGCCGGCCTCGCTGACCACGATCTTCTGCAGCTTCGGGTTGTCGCAGGCCTTGATGACCTCGCCGGCCAGCTTGTCGGTCTCACGGCTGGCGGTACCGTTGCCGATGGCGATCAGCGCCACGTCGTGCTTCATGCACAACTGCTTGAGCGTCTGCAACGATTGCTCCCACTGCCGCCGCGGCTCGTGCGGGTAGATGGTTTCGGTGGCCAGCAGCTTGCCGGTGGCATCGACCACGGCGACCTTGCAGCCGGTGCGGATGCCGGGGTCGAGGCCAAGCACCGCCTTCGGGCCAGCAGGCGCGGCCAGCAGCAGGTCCTTGAGATTGTCGCCAAACACCGCGATGGCCTCGGCCTCGGCTTTTTCGCGAGCCTGGTTGAACAGGTCCAGCAGCAGGTGCATGTGCAACTTGGCGCGCCAGGTCAGGCGGCAGGCGTCGAGCAACCAGCGATCGGCGGCGCGACCCTTGTCGGCGATGCCGGCCTTGAGCGCGACGCGGCCCTCGGCGTACCGGTTACCGGCTTCGGCATCGCTGCCGGGGTCAAGTTCGAGGAACAGGATTTCCTCGCGGCGGGCACGGAACAGCGCCAGCAGCCGGTGCGAGGGAATCTTCGCCAGTGATTCGGCGTGCTCGAAGTAATCGCGGTACTTGGCACCTTCGGTTTCCTTGCCTTCGGCGACGCGGGCGCGGATCACGCCCACTTCGCCCAGCCACTGCCGCAATTCGCCCACCAACGCAGCGTCCTCGCCCCAACGCTCCATCAGGATCGCGCGTGCGCCTTCCAGCGCGGCCTTGGCATCGGCCACGCCCTTTTCGGCATCGACGAAGCCGGCGGCAAAGATTTGCGGGTCTTGCGTGGGATCAGTGAGCAGGCCGTCGGCCAGCGGTTCCAGCCCGGCCTCGCGGGCAATCTGCGCACGGGTGCGGCGCTTGGGCTTGTACGGCAGGTACAGGTCTTCCAGCCGGCTCTTGGTGTCGGCAGCGAGGATCTCGTTGCGCAGCTCGTCGCCGAGCTTGCCCTGCTCTTCGATGCTGGCCAATACCGCGACGCGGCGGTCTTCCAGCTCGCGCAGGTAAGTCAGGCGCACTTCCAGGTTGCGCAGTTGGGTGTCGTCCAGGCCGCCGGTGACTTCCTTGCGGTAGCGGGCAATGAACGGGACGCTGGCGCCCTCGTCCAGCAGCGCGATGGCGGCCTTGGCCTGTGCGGGCTGGGCGCCGATTTCGGCGGCGATGGTCTGCGCGATCTGCTGCGCGAGCTTGCTGTCTTGCATTGCCTGATTGGGGTCACACGTTGGCGGGATGCCCCATTCTGGCAACGCCGGCGCATGGGCGGTAGCCGTTGACAGCGCCGCGCGGACGTGGCGGCGGGTTCAACCCAGGTAACGATTCAAGCGCTGCAAGGCGATGTCCTCACGCAAGTCTTCCAGCACCATCACCCGCATGCGGCCCCTGCCGCCAGTGTCCAGCATGCGCTCGACGTAGATTTCCGGGCCGCTGTCGGTATCCATGCGGGTCTTGCTGAAACCGTAGGGCACCACGCCCTTGTCGCCATCCTTGCTGCCACCGATATAGAGAACGATTGCCATGACGGTGGGAACTCCTTGCGTATTCGTGACGGCGCTACTTTAGGCGCGCAGGTGTTACCACTTCATTCAAGAAAAGTTGGCATGTCATGACTGCGGGATGGCATTCAGATGGCCGGCCGTGGACCGGGGCTGCAGCCTCGACGGCAATGGGCATGGTTCGTCGGAGATGTGGCCCCGACCTACCTGCCGGGCCACCAGCCATGCCCGTGCAGCGCATAGCGGTCGGCGGCGCGTTCGAACGGATTGCGCACGCTGACGCCACCACACAGCAGGTAGACCGGCAGGAACAATGGCCCCAGCACCAGGTACTGGAATACGTGCGCGCGCTCGTGGTCACGCAGGCTGATATGCGGATGCGAGCAACGGCCGGCGCGGTGTTCGTAGGTCCGGCAAGCCACGTCGAGGGTCGCGCCGGTGTGCAACACCACCATGCCCAGCGTGATCGCCCCGCCCGGCCCCCACGGCCAGCGCTGGAACACCAGGGCGAAATCGCGGCGGCTCCATTGCGGGTGCGCGCCCGCCGGCATGCCTGCCAACCCGGCCAGCAGGCCGATCAAGCTGTTGGGCGAGGTCCAGAGCGCGCCCAGCAGGCGTGCGGCGAACAGGGCCCGGCCGCGCTTCACCGGCGGGCGCTCAACCAATCATGGATGGCAGGCGGCACTTCACGCTGCGCGCGGCCGGAAACATAGATGCCGATGTGGCCACCACGAAACCCCAGTTCACTGTAATCGTCGCTGCCGACCAACCCGCGCAGTGCGCGCGATGCAGCCGGCGGCACCAGGTGGTCCTGCTCGGCATAGATGTTGAGCAACGGCATCGTCAACCGGCGCAGGTCGACTGACTCATCGCCAATGCGGATGCGGCCGTGCACCAGGCCGTTGTCCTGATAGAACTGCTTGACGAACTGGCGGAAAGCCTCGCCGGCCAGGTCGGGGGAATCGAATATCCATTTTTCCATGCGCAGGAAGTCTTCCAGCGCCTGCCGGTCATCGAGGATGTCCACCAGGCCCACGTACTTCTGCACGTTCAGGCGGAACGGCTTGAGCATCAGGTAACTGGCATTCATCAGGTCGGCCGGGATGTTGCCCAGCGTGTCGACGAAAAGATCCACGTCCACGTGCCGCGCCCAGTGCGAGAGCATGTTGTCCGGGGTGTGGAAATCCACCGGCGCCACCATCGTGATCAGGTTGCGCACCTTGTGCGGACGCAGCGCGCCGTAGCACAGCGAGAACACGCCGCCCTGGCAGATGCCCAGCAGGTTGACCGGCGCGCCGCCGTGCTGCGTGCGCAGGTGATCCACCGCGCCATCGACGTAGCGCAGCAGGTAATCCTCCAGCGTGAGGTAGCGCTCGGAGCGGTCCGGGTAGCCCCAGTCCAGCACGTACACGTCCTGCCCGGAGGCCAACAGCTTCTGCACCAGCGAGCGGCCGTCCTGCAGGTCCACCATGTAGGGGCGGTTGACCAGCGCGTAGACGATCAATAGCGGTGGTTGCCCACTGCCGGCGTTGTCGGCGACGAAGCGGTACAGCTTGACCTTGCCGTCGCTCCATACTTCCTGCCGCTCGGTGACGCCGTAATCGACGTCGGCCACGCTGTGCAACAGCTTAAGGCCGTCGGTGAGCTTGCGCTGCCATTGCAGGGTCTCCTGCAGCAGGTCGTCGGCACCGAACCCCAGTGGCCCTTTCATGCCTTGCTCCTGCCGCGCGCCGGCGCTTTCTTCGCCGTGGCCTTCGGCGACTTCAGCGCTGCTTTCTTCGGCTTCGGAGCCGTTTTCTTCTTCGGCGCGGCGGTGGCTTTCTGCGGCTTGCGCTGCATCGGCCCGGCATCGCCCGTGGCCATCCGCCGCAGCAGTCGCTCCAGCTCGGCGATGCGGCGGTGGGCGGCATCCATCTCCGTGCGGGTCGGCACGCCCAGCAATTCGCAGGCGCGCTCCAGCTCGTGCCGGGTTGCCGCCTGCAGGCGCATCTGCGCGTTGGCCAGGTCGGCATAGATACGCTGGAAGTCCTCGGACAGCGCGACCGCGGCATAGGCTTCTTCGGCGGCGTCGATCCACAGGTCGAACATCGCGCGGGCACTGGTCAACTGGCTGCCCGGCGTTTCATGCCCGGCCAGCTTGGCTTCGAAACGCTGGAAAGCATCGTCGAGCGCGCCACGAATCGCGGCGACGTAACGTTCCATTTGCTGCTGATGGTCGCGCTGCATCTTTGCCAGCGCCTGCCAGCGCACCTGGTGCTCGCGCGCCGGGCCGAATACCGGCGCATTCAGCCAGTCGGCATGGCCGAAGCCGGATTGGACGGCATTGGCGACATCGCGCAACCACGGCTGGTCGGCCACGGCGCTGCCGCCGCGCGCGGCGTCGAGCATCCAGCGCAGCATCGCATCGCCCTGCGCTTCCACTGCCTCGCGCCAGGCGCCGGCCACCTCGGTGGCGCTGCTGTCGCGGCCGGCGAACCCGGCCGCGACTTGCTGCATGGTGCCCAGCCAGTCGCCGGCCTGGTGCTGGAAGCGTGCGCCCAGCTCCTGCACCTGGGTGGAAGCGCCGGTGCCGAGCAGTTGTGTCCACTGCTCGAGGCTTTCCCGCCAAGGGAAGCTGGCGGTGCCGCCGGTGGGGTTCATCGCTTGCTGCCAGCCTTCCCAGCAACGCCGCAAACCGGCTTCGAAATCGTTGTCGCCACTATCGTTCACCATCGCCGCCCCCGTTCGTGCCCATAGCGGCAGGATCATAGCAACCGCAAATCAAGGCTTGGGGATGCGCAGGGTCTTGCTGACCATCAGCGAGCCCGAAAGCGCAAACAGCAACACCAGCGGGTGCAACTGCCACGGCCCCAACTGCCAGGTGCCACCCCACAAGGCATGGCCGATTGCACCGAAATGCGCGGCCAGCGCCAGCACCACCACCAGCACCAGGCTGGTGGGGATTGGGGTGCCCTCGAAGTACGGCACCTTGTCCGACTCGCCGGCGATTTCCTCGGCGGTGACGTTGTAGCGCGCCAGCCGGCTGACGCCGCAGCAGACGAAGTAGCTCAGCACCAGCCAGTCCCAGCCGCCCTGCATGCCGCAGGCGTAGGCCAGCGCGGCCGGGGCGACGCCGAAGGAGATCACGTCGGCCAGCGAATCCAGCTCGCGCCCCAGCGTGGAGGACGACTGCCGCCAGCGGGCGATGCGCCCGTCCAGTGCGTCGAACACGAACGCCAGCGGGATCAGCGCCATGCCGAACAGCAGGTAGCCGCGCTGGCCGTCCTGCAGAAAGCGCATCGCGGCGAACACCGCGCCGGTGCCGCAGAAGGCGTTGCCCAGCGTGAACCAGTCGGCCAGGCGGAATTCGCGCAGCATCGAGAAGTGGCGTTTCATGTTTCGGGTTTCCCGGTCGTGTGCCGCGCCAGCGTAGCGCGCCGGACGTGAATGCGGCCGCTTACAGGCGGGTGTAGTTCCACGACTGCATGCGGCCGTCGCGGTACGGCATCACCCCGTGGAACGGGCGCGGGTCGCCGTCGAACACCAGCGGCAGGAAATGGCGGTCGCCCTCCCACAGCGGCAGTGATTCGAGCCGGTCCAGCGGCACCCATTCCAGCGTGCCTTCCGGGTTGGACTGCAACGGGGTGCCGGTCCAGTCGTCGATGATGAAGATGAAGGCGAACCAGTCCTCGCCATGCTTGCCGAAGCCCGGCCAACTGAGGGTGCCGCGCAGCCGCGTGGTACCGCATTCGATGCCGGCTTCCTCGCGGATCTCGCGGTGCATGCAGGCCAGTGCGTCCTCGTCGGTTTCCATCTTGCCACCCAGCCCGTTGTACTTGCCCAGGTGCAGGTCAGCGGGGCGGGTGTTGCGGTGGATCATCAAGGCCTGGCTGCCATCTTCGGACAACACGTAACCAAGGGTGGCAAGAATCGGGGTATAGGGCATCGGTATCTGGGGCGGCAACAAAGGCGGCAGTATGACCGATCGTGCCGGTTGCCTCGCGGCATCAAGCCACTGCCACCGCGTCATCGCTACGGCGCAGCGTGGCCACGCCATGCCCGCGCTCGGCCAGGTATTCCAGCCATTTGCCGAGGAAGGTGTTCATGCGCAAGCGGTGGCCAATCAGTGCCTCGGTTGGCGGGTACATGCCCATCACGTCCTGCCAGCGGCGGCCGACATAGCAATGCGTGGTCTCCACCTGGCGCGCGTCGCGGTACAGGCGCACGTAGGCCGACGGATCGGGCTCGCCGGTCAGCGGGTCGCGGAGGTCGTAGGTCATTCGCAACTCGACCGTATAGCGGTGGCATTCGATCACGTCCAGCCGCAGGTCCAGGCCGTCGCCAATGGAAGACACATGGCTGCCGGGGGCAAGCCGGTCCGGCGCGAACAGCCGCATCAGGTGCTGGTAGTTCTCCGCATACAGGCCCATCAGCCAGCCGAGCCGGCTCAGGCGGGGAATGCGTTCGATGCGGGAAAGGGTTTGCGACATGGGCCGATCGTACATGTTGCGGCGCGCCGGTTGCAGCCATCTGCCGCCGGCATCCAGTGCCATGTCCCACGCCCCGAAGGAGGCAGGGGCCACTTGCTCAATACATTTCCCGCTGCAACCCCAGCGTACCCATGACCTTGCTGGAAATTTCCTCGATGGAGGTGTGCGTGGTGCTCAGGGTCGGGATGCGCTCCATGCGGAACATGGTTTCGGCCGCCGCCACCTCGCGCTTGCAGGTTTCGATGCTGGAGTAACGCGAGTTGGCGCGGCGCTCCTGGCGGATCTGCTGCAGCCGCTCCGGGTCGATGGTCAGGCCGAACAGCTTGTTGCGGTACGCGCGCAGGCGCGGCGGCAGGCGGTCGCTTTCCAGGTCTTCCTCGGTCAACGGGTAATTGGCCGCGCGGATGCCGTACTGCATCGCCAGATAGATGCAGGTGGGCGTCTTGCCGGCACGCGACACCGCCACCAGCACCACGTCGGCCTCGTCGTAATTCACCGCGATGCCGTCGTCATGGCTGAGCGCGAAGTTCATCGCGTTGATGCGGCGGTGGTAAGTATCGAAATCCACCATGCCGTGCGCCTGCCCCACCTTGGAATGGCGGGCGGCATTCAGCTCCTGCTCCAATGCGCTGATGAACGGTGCGAACACGTCCAGCACCAGCGCCCCGCTCTCTTCCAGCAACCGCCCCAGGCTGGTGTCCACGCAGGAACTGATGACGATCGGCCGCACCCCGTGGCGCTCACCGGCGGCGCGGATGCGCATTGCTGCTTCTTGCGCTTTGTCGTCATCGTCCACGAACGGCAAGCGATCGGTGACGAAACTGAAGCCCGAAAACTGGGTCAGCAGGCTGTGGCCCACGGTTTCGGCGGTGATGCCGGTACCGTCGGACACGTAGAACACCGGGCGGGTTGCCGTCATGTGGAGCTCCTTGCGGGATGGGAAAGTGGCCACGGACCGGGCACTTGCCCCGGCATGTCCCGCAGAAGACAAGCACAAGACATGCCCACGTCACAAGCTTGTGCCACCTGAGTGTGCACTGCATCATATTGGCTTCTTCCCACGGACGCGGCCATACCAGCCCGCCTCGGGCGATGGCCTCAACGGAGCATCGCGCTTGAACGAGAACATCCTCTGGTTGCATGAGCTGCGCTTGGCCGATCTGGCCCGCGTGGGTGGCAAGAATTCCTCGCTCGGCGAGATGATCGGCAATCTTGCCGGCCTCGGCGTCTCGGTCCCCGGCGGCTATGCCACCACCTCCGAGGCGTTCAAGGATTTCATTGCCCACAACGACCTGTCCAAGCGCATCTTCGACAAGCTGGCCACGCTGGACGTGGAAGATGTCACCGCGCTGACCGCCGCCGGCAAGGAAATCCGCAGTTGGGTGATCGACGCCCCGCTGCAACCGGCGCTGGACAGCGACATCCGCAATGCCTACACCAAGCTGTGCGCCGACAACGGCGGCGGCGAAGTGGCAGTGGCGGTGCGCTCCTCGGCCACTGCCGAAGACCTGCCTGATGCCTCGTTTGCCGGCCAGCAGGAAACCTTCCTCAACGTTACCGGTGCCGACGACGTCGTGCACAAGGTCAAGGAAGTCTTCGCCAGCCTCTACAACGACCGCGCCATCGCCTACCGCGTCCACCACGGCTTCAAGCACGAGGACGTGTTCCTGTCGGCCGGCGTGCAGTTGATGGTGCGCTCTGGCGTGGGTTCTTCCGGCGTGCTGTTCACCCTGGACACCGAATCCGGCTTCCGCGACGTGGTGTTCGTCACCGCCTCGCACGGCCTCGGCGAAATGGTCGTGCAGGGCGCGGTCAACCCGGACGAGTTCTACGTCTACAAGCCCACGCTGCAAGCCGGCAAGCCGGCGATCCTGCGCCGCTCGCTGGGTTCCAAGGCGATCCGCATGGTCTATTCGGATGTCCCCGGTGAGCGCGTGCGCATCGAAGACACCCCGGTCGAGCTGCGCAACACCTTCTCGATCAGCGACGAGGATGTGCAGGAACTGTCCAGGCAGGCGCTGGTCATCGAAAAGCATTACGGCCGTCCGATGGACATCGAGTGGGCCAAGGACGGGGTCAGCGGGAAACTCTTCATCGTGCAGGCGCGCCCGGAAACGGTGAAATCACGCGCCAAGGCCACCCAGATCGAGCGCTTCGCGCTGGTCGAAAAGGGCGGCAAGGTGCTGGCCGAAGGCCGCGCCGTGGGCAACAAGATAGGTGCCGGCGTGGCCCGCGTGGTCAAGTCGCTGGACGACATGAACCGCGTGCAGCCCGGCGACGTGCTGGTTGCCGACATGACCGACCCGGACTGGGAACCGGTGATGAAGCGCGCCAGTGCCATCGTCACCAATCGCGGCGGCCGTACCTGTCATGCCGCCATCATCGCCCGCGAACTGGGTGTGCCGGCGGTGGTCGGCACCGGCAACGCGCTGGACAAGATCCGCGATGGTCAGGAAGTGACCGTCAGTTGCGCCGAGGGTGATACCGGCTTCATCTACGACGGCAAGCTGGACTTCGAGCGCACTACCACCGACCTCGGCAACATGCCGCCGGCGCCGCTGAAGATCATGATGAACGTGGCCAACCCGGAGCGCGCGTTCGATTTCGGCCAGTTGCCCAACGCCGGCATCGGCCTGGCGCGGCTGGAAATGATCATCGCCAGCCACATCGGCATCCACCCGAATGCGCTGCTGGAATACGACCGCCAGGATGCGGCGACCAAGAAGAAGATCGATGAGAAGATCGCCGGCTACAAGGACCCGGTGAGTTTCTACGTGGACCGCCTGGCCGAGGGCATCGCCACCCTGACCGCCTCGGTTGCGCCGAACCCGGTGATCGTGCGCCTGTCGGACTTCAAGTCCAACGAGTACGCCAACCTGATCGGCGGCAGCAACTACGAGCCGCACGAGGAAAACCCGATGATCGGCTTCCGCGGCGCCAGCCGCTATGTCGATCCCTCGTTCGCCAAGGCGTTTTCGCTGGAATGCCAAGCCGTGCTGCGCGTGCGCAACGAGATGGGGCTGGACAACCTGTGGGTGATGATCCCGTTCGTGCGCACGCTGGAGGAAGGCCGCAAGGTGGTGGAAGTGCTCGCCGCCAATGGCCTCAAGCAGGGCGATCGTGTTGGTGACCAGCAGGGCCTGAAGATCATCATGATGTGCGAAGTGCCGTCCAATGCGCTGCTGGCCGACGAGTTCCTCGACATCTTCGACGGCTTCTCGATCGGCTCCAACGACCTGACCCAGCTCTCGCTCGGCCTGGACCGCGATTCATCGATCGTCGCCCACCTGTTCGACGAGCGGAATCCGGCGGTCAAGAAACTGCTGTCGATGGCGATCAAGGCCGCGCGCGCCAAGGGCAAGTATGTCGGCATCTGCGGCCAGGGCCCGTCCGACCACCCGGACCTGGCCGAATGGCTGATGCAGGAAGGCATCGAGTCGGTATCGTTGAACCCGGACACGGTGGTCGATACCTGGCTGCGGCTGGCCAAGAGCAAGGCCTCGGCGTAAGCGACACCACATCATCGAAACGAAAGAAGCCCCGGACGAAAATCCGGGGCTTCTTTGCTCTATCCCTTCTCCCTCCGGGAGACAGCTTGGCAAGGAGTGCCAAGCTGCACGGCGAAGCCGCCCGAAGGGTGAGGCACATGGATGTGCCGAATGCAGATGCCCCGTAGGGGCGGATGAAGGTTCGGGCGAAGCCTCGTGAAGCCAAGCACCGCGGGGCTTCGCCCCGACCCTCTAACCCCTCTCCCGGTGGGAGAGGGGCTTGAAACCCTTACTGCCGGCTACCCGCCGAATCCACCGCCGCGGTCTGCGTCACCACCTGGCCGTCGATCACCGGCAGGCGGTCGCTGGCCGGCTTCTCGTCCATGCGCAGGGTCTTTTCCTGGCCGTCGTAACGGTAGGTGACGTCATAGCCGACGGTGCGGGAGGCGTTGCCCAGCGCGACGCGGGTGCCCGGCTTGCTGTCCATGCGCATGGTGCCGGTGCTGCCGTCGTCGCGGCGGTAGGTCACGTTGTAACCGGTGACGCGCGAGGATTCGGAGGTGGCGTTCTCGGTGTGGCACTGGCGTTCGGTACGCTCCACCACCTTGCCGCCGACATGGCGCTTGTCCACCTGGTTGCCGATCACGCCACCGGCCACGGCACCGGCTGCGGTCGCGGCCTTGCGGCCATTGCCCTTGCCGACCTGGTTGCCGAGCAGGCCGCCGATCACCGCACCGGCCACGGTACCGCCGACGTTGCCGTCGCGCTCGGGCAGGCGTTCCTGCACCACCACGTCTTCGCAGACTTCGCGCGGCACCGTGGTCGTGGAGGTTTCGCGTACCGGTTCGCTGCCGATCACGCTGGCATAGGTCTGCTCGCTGCGGGTGACCGGTTCCACCTTCAATACCTCGGCATATTCCAGCTTGCCGGTGGGGTCGATGGCACCTCCGGCCACGGCATCGTCGGCCAGCGGGGTGGTGTCCAGCAGTGGCTGCCCGGCCTGCACTTCGGCCGGTACGGCGCTCTTGTCGCGGTTGCCCATGAACGCGGCGGTGGCGATGCCACCTACCAACAGCGCCCCGGCCGCAACCAGAATCATGGTGGTATTGCTCTTCATGGCCCTACTCCCTGGCGGGTCGACCGCCCGTTGACTTCGCGCAATTCCAGCATGATAAAGCTGAACGAAGCCATTGCTCTGGGCTGCTTTTGCTCGAAAGCATCGGCCCGGCCCACATATCTTCCCTGTCCCGTCATTGCAGGAACGCCGATGTCCAGCCCCATGCTGCTGCCATTGTTGGAATGGGCGCGCAAACTGCGCTACCCCACCTTGTTCAAGATCACCGCGGCGTTGTTCACGCTGAGCCTGCTGCTGCCCGATCCGCTGCCGTTCGTCGATGAAATCCTGTTCGGCCTGAGCACCTTGCTGCTGGCCAACTGGAAAAACCGCAAGGAAAAGGCCATCAAGCCACCGGCATTGCCACGCAAGCCCTGACGTGCAACTGACCGACAGCCACTGCCATCTGGATGCGCCCGAGTTCGACCGCGACCGCGCTGCGGTCATCGCCCGTGCCAAGGCGGCAGGCGTGGCGATACAGGTCGTGCCGGCAATAACCGCAGCGTCATGGCCGAAGCTGCGCGAAGTCTGCGCCGGCGATGCCTCGCTGCACCCGGCCTATGGCCTGCATCCGATGTTCCTGGCCGAACACCGGCCCGACCACCTGCACGAACTGCGTGCGTGGTTGCAGCGCGAACGCCCCTGCGCCGTCGGCGAATGCGGGCTGGATTTCTTCGTCGCAGGGCTGGATGCCGACAGCCAGCGCCACTATTTCGACGGGCAACTGCGGCTGGCGCGCGAGTTCGATCTGCCCTTGATCGTGCATGCGCGCCGCGCGGTGGACGCAGTGATCCATGCCGTGCGCCGCATCGGTGGCCTGCGCGGCGTCGTGCACAGCTTTTCCGGCAGCCCGGAACAGGCGCGGCAGTTGTGGAACCTCGGCTTCCTGATCGGACTGGGAGGCCCGCTCAGCCACCCGCGCGCCAACCGCCTGCGCACCTTGGCGGCGACGATGCCGCTGGACTACCTGCTGCTGGAAACCGATGCCCCGGACCAGCCGGACGCCGGCATCCGCGGCCAGCGCAACGAGCCGGCGCGGCTGGCGAACATCCTCGATGCCGTGGCCGAACTGCGCGGGCAGCCGGCTCAGGAAATTGCCGCGCAGACCACCGCCAACGCCATGCGCCTGTTCGGGCTGCTGGCTACGCCGGCCGCGCCTTCGGCTTGAGCAGCATTTCCAGCGCCTTGCCGACCGTGGCAAACGCGAACGCGCCAGTTATGTGGGTTGCCGCGCCCAACCCGGCGCCGCAATCAAGCTTGAGCGCAGCATCGGCGCCGAGGTTCGGACGCAGGCCGCAAACGCTGCCATCGGCCTGCGGGTATTTCACGTTTTCCAGCGAATACACCGCCGGCACGCCGAAATAACGCTGCGGGCTCTTCGGGAAATTGAACTCGCTGCGCAGCTTCCTGCGGATCAGCGCCATCATCGCGTCATGCTCGGTGCGCGAAACATCGCGCACCCGCACCAGCGTCGGGTCGATGCGGCCACCGGCCGCGCCCACCGTGATCAGCGGCAATTTGCGCCGCCGGCACCAGGCAATGGTTTCCACCTTGACCCGGAAGCTGTCGCAGGCGTCGATGACCAGGTCGAAACCGCGGTCGAGCAACTCGGCCATATTGCTGCCGGTCAGGAAGGATTCCACCGCCTCCACTTCGGCATCGGGATTGATCGCGCGGCAGCGTTCGGCCATCGCCAGCGCCTTGTTGCGCCCGTATTGCCCGTCCAGCGCCGGCAACTGGCGGTTGGTGTTGGACACACAGATGTCGTCGGCATCAATCAGCACCAGATGCCCCACCGCCGAGCGCGCCAGCGCCTCCACCACCCACGAGCCGACGCCGCCCATGCCCACCACCGCCACCTTGCAGGCGGCCAGCCGTTCGATCGAACCGGCACCGTACAGCCGGTCGATGCCGGCAAAGCGTTCACGCAGTCGTTCTTTCATCCACGCATTTTAACCGTGGCCGGGAACTGGCCGCGCGTCGTAACATCGGGGCTGATTCCATTGGAGCCAGGGCATGAACAACCCCAGCCGCACGCAGTCTTCCGCTTCCCGTTACCTGATCGTGCTGATCCTCGGCCTGCTCATCGGCGTGGTGGCAACCGTCATGTCGATGCGCGCCATCCAGGCGCGGCAGGACCCCTTCCCCGACAGCCTGATGCAGGTGATGGCGCGCCAGTCGCAATTGCTCGGCGAGAGCCTCAAGCAGAACCGCTGCACGATCAACGACAGCACGCCGCGCCTGCAGAGCCTGCGTGCGCTGGCCAACGACCTGGAGCTGGCCTTCCCCAGCCTGCGTGACGATGCCCGCTTCCAGCAGCACGCCAGCCGCTTCCGCGCCAGCCTGAACGATGCGCTGGCCAACCCGCCGGCCGACTGCGCCACGCTGGCCGTGGTGGCCGAACAGGTGGGCAAGGACTGCAAGGCCTGCCACCAGGATTTCAGGTAGGCCGTCCCCCGATCCGCACGTGATTGGCACAGCATTCACACGCGAGGCGACACGATTCTCCCGCAGCGGGCGCCACGCCGCCCGCCACCCACCTCGGCAAGGAGAACGACCATGAAAATCGCGTTGATCGCCGCAAGTACCCTCGCCAGCCTCGCTCTGGCCGGCTGCGCCACCTCACCGGGCTACGGCAACAGTGGCTACAACAACGGCGGTTACAACAGTGGCGGTTACGACAACGGCGGCTACAACAACGCGCGTTGCGCCGACTGTGGCATCGTCACCCGCATCGACACCCTTGCCTCGGGCCGCACTGCGCCGACGGCAACCGGTGCCATCCTCGGCGGCATCGTCGGCGCCGTGGCCGGCCACGAAATTTCCGACAAGACCGGCGGCAGCAAGGGCAACCAGAACATTGCCGCCGTGGCCGGCGCCGCTGCCGGCGCGATGGCCGGCAACAAGGTCCAGCAGAACGTCACCGGCAATTCCTACGACATCCAGGTGCGGATGGACGACGGCCGCGTGGTCGTGGTCAACCAGAAGGACCTGGGCGGCATCCGCGAGAACACGTATGTGCGCGTGGTCAACGGCCGCGTCGTGCTGCGTTGAGGCAGCCGGGCAGTGGAAAACGAAAAGGCCCGCAAGCGCGGGCCTTTTCGTTGCCAGTGGCAGCCCGGATCAGTCCGGCTGCACGGCGTCGGCCTGCAGGCCCTTCTGGCCCTGGACGACGGTGAAGGTGACCTTCTGGCCTTCCTTCAGGCTCTTGAAACCATCGCTCTGGATGGCACGGAAGTGTACGAACACATCTTCGCCATTTTCACGGCTGATGAAGCCGAAGCCCTTGGCATCATTGAACCACTTGACGGTACCGGTTTCGCGATCGGACATCTCGACTGACTCCTGTTGCTTTCTCAGTTGATGGATACGCCCGCAAGGACGGCTGACTGCAAGGAGGAAGCGAGGTGCAACGATGCAGCAAATCATGCGATCTACCGATCAGGCCACGATTCACGGTGACCTTGCCAAGCTCAGCGGCTGAAACTTAACCCGGCCATAACGAAAAATCAACCGGGGAAAGACCGGATTGTCAACCCTCAAAGGTGCAAGCGTGGATTACTCGTTCATCCTGTATTTGCTGGCGGTGGTGTTGGTCCTGGCCGGCATCGTCGGCATCGTGCTGCCGGCCCTGCCCGGCGTGCCGCTGGTGTTCGCCGGCCTGCTGGCGGCGGCATGGGCCGAGGGTTTCACCCGGATCGGCTGGCCGACGCTGCTGGTCCTGGGCGTGCTGACCGTGATCTCCATCGTGGTGGACGTGCTTTCCACCACGATGGGCGCGCAGAAACTGGGGGCCAGCCGGTTGGCAATGATCGGTTCGCTGGTGGGCACGGTCGTGGGCCTGTTCTTCATGCCGCTGGGGTTGTTCATCGGCCCGTTCGCTGGCGCCCTGCTCGGCGAATACCTGCATGGCCGCCACCTGGGCAAGGCCACCAGGGTCGGCATCGGTACCTGGCTTGGCATCGTGCTCGGGGTGGCCCTCAAGCTCGGCTTGGCGATGGCGATGCTGGCCGTGTTCGCCATCGCCTGGTTCGTGTGACCGCGCCCGTGGTTCCCCTTGCCTCGCGCAATCACCGACAATCCCGGCCGCGCCTTGCCCACACCTTCCGGATGGATCGCTTTGCCATGCCTGACCGTTCTCTTCGCACCGCCCTGCTGGTCGCCCTTTCGGCCCTCCCCATCACCACTCTCGCGCAGGAATCAACGGCGCAGCCGGTTTCGCCCGAAGCCTGCTTCGCGCTGGATTCCGACGCTGTCCGCCTGAGCTGCTACGACCGCGTGCTGGGGCGCACGCCGGCCGACACCCAGGCCGCCGATGCCGCCGCCAGTGCTGCCCTGCAACTGCGCAGGGAAGCCAAGGCGCTGGATGCCGAAGACCCGCGCCGCAAAGAGCTGTTCGCCCATGACGAACTGGCAGCCGCGGCGGCCAACGCCGGGCGCGGCTCGCTGCTGGACAGCCGCTGGGAACTGGCCAGGGACTCCAAGCTGGGTCGCTTCCAACTGCGCGCCTACAAACCGGTGTACTTGCTGCCTGCCTTCTGGAGCAGCAAGACCAACGAGATGCCGCATTCGCCCAACCCCAACAACACCGTCACCCAACCCGAGGAGCTGGATGGCACCGAACTGAAGTTCCAGCTCAGCTTCAAGACCAAGGTGGCCGAGAACCTGTTCGGCGACAACGGCGACGTGTGGGTCGGCTATACCCAGAGTTCGCGCTGGCAGGCCTACAACAGCGAGCTGTCGCGGCCCTTCCGCGAGACCAACTACGAGCCGGAGGTGATGCTGGCCTTCCGCAACGGCTATTCGCTGCTGGGCTGGAACGGACGCATGAGCGGCATCAGCCTGAACCATCAATCCAACGGCCGCAGCGACCCGCTCTCGCGCAGTTGGAACCGGGTGGTCTTCAACATCGGCCTGGACCGCGAGAACTGGGCACTGATGCTGCGCCCGTGGTACCGCATCCCCGAAAGCGGCAAGGACGACAACAACCCCGACATCGAGGATTACATCGGCCGCGGCGACGCCACCCTGGTCTGGAACCGCAATGGCCACGAGTTGTCGCTGACCGGGCGCCATTCGCTGCGCAGCGGTAGCCGCTCGCATGGCTCGCTGCAATTGGACTACGGTTTCCCCCTCAACAACCTGCTGCGCGGCCACGTGCAGGTATTCGACGGTTATGGCGAAAGCCTGATCGACTACAACCACCGCGCCACCTACATCGGCGTCGGCATTTCACTGCTGGAATGGTTCTGAAGACAATGAAAGCGACGATCTGGCACAACAACCGCTGCTCCAACTCGCGCGGTGCGCTGGCCTTGCTGCAGGAAGCCGGTGCCGACATCGAGGTCATCGACTACCTGCAAGACCCGCCCGACCCGGCCACGCTGCGCCGGTTGCTGGATGAAATGGGCATGCCGGCGCGCGACCTGCTGCGCAACAAGGAGGCCGCCTATGCCGAACTGGAGCTGGCGCAGAAGCTGGACGACGAGGCCGCGCTGATCGCGGCGATGGCGATGCACCCGCAACTGATCAATCGCCCGATCGTGCGCACGGCCAAGGGCACCGCGCTGTGCCGCCCGCCGGAAACGGTGCTTGCGCTGCTGTAAGGCGGCCTGAGCGGCGGCGCACTCGCCAAAACGAAACGGCCCGCACAAGGCGGGCCGTCCATTGCATTGCCGTGGCGGCAATCAGTGGGCGTGGCCACCGTCGCCATGCACGTGGCCGTGCTGCACTTCTTCCGCGCCGGCCTCGCGGACTTCGATGATTTCCACGTCGAAATGCAGGTCCTTGCCGGCCATCGGGTGGTTCAGGTCGACGTCGACCACGGTCATGCCGACCTTCTGCACGGTAACCGCGCGCGGGCCGAAGTTGGTCTGCAGGATCACCTGCTCGCCCGGCGCCAGCCGGGTGTTGCCGAAATGCTTCTTCGGCACGCGCTGGCTCAGGCCCTCGCGGCGCTCACCGTAGGCATCGGCCGAGCTCACGTCCACGCCGAAGCTCTCACCGGCTTCCTTGTCCATCATCGCCGCTTCCAGGCCCGGGATGATGTTGCCGTGGCCGACCAGAATCGCCAGCGGCTCACGCTCCTTCGAGCTTTCGATCGGCTCCTGGCCGACTTCGGAAACGGTGTAGTGGAAACGGACGACGCGGTCTTTTTCGATCTTCATGCGCAACTCTGTCAGGTGGCTGCCGGCTGGCAGGCGATGGGACGACCTTGCCGGCCGCCGGGTGGGCCGCCATCATGGCAGCCACCCTGAAGCGGCGCATTATCCCGGCTCCATGCACATCACGCCAGTTTCCTCCCCGGCGCTCTGGCGCCTGCTTGCCATGCTGGTACTGGCCGCCGCGCTGGCCGCCTGCGGCCACGCCCCGGCCAAGCACACCCCACCCGCCGCCTCTACGCACACCTGGCCACAGGTGACCCCGGCCAACCCCGCCGCGGCCTCGTCGGTGCTGATGCGGGCACTGGGGCTGGTCGGCACGCCCTACCGCTACGGCGGCAACACCCCCGAGTCCGGTTTCGACTGCAGCGGACTGGTCAATTACGTGTACCGCGACATGCTGGCGCTGAACCTGCCGCGCACCTCGCGCGAACTGGCTGCGGTGCAGGGGCCGAAGATCAGCCCGCAGCGGCTGGCCGCCGGTGACCTGGTGTTCTTCGGCAACAAGGGCAACGTCTGGCACGTGGGCATCTATGTCGGCGAAGGCCGCTTCGTGCACGCCCCCAGCACCGGCGGCACCGTGCGCCTGGACCGGCTGGACGGCCCGTATTGGCAGCAGCACTACACTGGTGCCAAGCGCGTTCTGCACTGAAAACTTGATGTAATTCAATTTTTATAACGAATTTTTAACTAAATTTGCACCTTTCGCCTGCATCCGCAAGGCATCATCGCGCATTGATTTTTCTGTGACTGCCACGTGACGATCGCTCCACCGACCCGCCAACGCCAGTTCCCGATCCATGCCACCCGCCGGCTGCTGTGCGCCGCGGCCTTGGCCTTGGCCATCACCAGTCTTCCCGCCTTCGCCCAGAGCGTCGACGAAGCCGCCGCTCCGGCAAGCTCCCCGGCAACCGCCGCTGTCGCTGCCGCCAAACCTGCAGCGGTCGAAGCCACGCGCAGCCGCGCCGATGCCGCCGCCAGCGCCACCCTGGCAGCCCTGCTCCCGCACCTGGCCGCCAGCGACACCATTCCGCTGATGGACCGCTCGGCGATGTTCGCCGGCGACCTCAGCCGCCTGCTTTCCGCCTACGACGCCTCCCGCAGCGTCGCCAACGCCACCGATGCCGCACTGTCCAACGACAGCGATGGCAAGGTGCAGTCGGTCCTGCGCCGCGCGATGGCCCTGCTCGGCACGCCCTACCGTTGGGGCGGCACCTCGCCGGATGCCGGTTTCGACTGCAGCGGGCTGGTCGGCTACGTGTTCCGTACCGCGCTGGGCATCGAACTGCCGCGCGTCTCGCGCGAGATGGCCAGCCAGACCGGCAATGAATTGATCAAGGACCGTGCGGCACTGGTTGCCGGCGACCTGGTGTTCTTCGGCCGCCGCGGGCGCGTCGATCACGTCGGCATCTATGTAGGCGACGGCCGCTTCCTGCATGCACCGAGCACCGGCAAGGACGTGCGCACCGACACCCTGCTCAGCGGCTATTGGGGCGACAAGTTCATGCAGGCCCGGCGCGTGGATCTGTAAGCTCCTCGCAACGAGTCTCCAAGGGCCGCGCTCAACCGCGGCCTTTTGCGTTCATGGGCCATCATCATCACGGCGCCATCACCGTGACGATGGCCCGGGGCAGGCATGAATACGCACACTGATCCGGATATTTCGCATTCATCCGCCTACGTCATCGCCGACTCCATCCAGAGGTGTATAAGTGGCCGCTTGGAGCGTGGTCAGCGCATGGCAGCAATACCCGGTTCAACAAAACGCTGCGTGATCTGGTTCGGAGAACCCTGCTCGCGCGAGAAGATCCTGCTGGCCGCCGAAGGCTGGCAGGTGCGAACGGTATTACCCATGCAAGCCGGTGGTATCGGCATGCGCGCCAACGACCAGGTGGTCGGCGTGCTCGACCTGCGGCATCACGGCGACGATGCACTGGAACACCTCGAAGCGCTGACCCGCGAACACCGCCACCTGCCGCTGCTGGGCATCGAGCCGGCGACGCCGCGCGACGACGATGCCCGCACCCACCGCTTGTTGTCCGCCTGCCGGCAGCGCTTCGCCCATCCGCTGGATCTGGACGAATTGATGCGGCGTCTGGCCACGCTGGAGGACGACCCGGTATGGCACCATTCCGACGACGTGTTCGACTGCCTGCGCGGGGAGAGCACGGTGATGCTGGCCATGCATGCGACCCTGCGCAAGTTCGCCCCGGTCGACCTGCCGGTCCTGATCACCGGTGAAACCGGTACCGGCAAGGAAGCCGCCGCGAACGCGCTGCACCGGCTGTCGCGGCGCGAGGGGCAACCGTTCCTGGCAATCAACTGCGGGGCGATCGCGCCGACGCTGCTGCAATCGGAATTGTTCGGCCACGAACGCGGTGCCTTCACCGGCGCGACCGCGCGCCGCCAGGGATTGTTCGAGAACGCCCACCGCGGCACCGTGTTCCTCGACGAGGTCGGCGACTTGCCGATGGAGGCGCAAACCAGCCTGTTGCGGGTATGGCAGCAAGGCACCATCGAGCGCATCGGCAGCAACCAGCCGATCCACGTGGACGTGCGGGTGCTGGCGGCGACCCACGTCGACCTGGAGCAGGCCATCGAACAGCGGCGCTTCCGCAACGACCTCTACTACCGGCTCAACGTCCTGCACCTGTCGTTGCCACCGCTGCGGCGGCGCGACGGCGACATCGAACTGCTGGCGCGGCATTTCCTGCGCGTGTTCCGCGCGCACCATGCGGTACGTGCACGTGGCTATACCCACGCCGCGCTGCAGGCCATGTCGCACTTCCACTGGCCGGGCAACGTGCGCGAGTTGCTCAACCGGGTGCAGCGCGCGGCCATCACCACCGAGGACGAGTTGATCGACTGCCTCGATCTCGGCATCGCCCTCCCCGCCGATGCCGTTGCACGGGACCCGGCGGGCAACCGCATCGATCGCGAGATCCTGCTGTCCTGTCTGGCGCAGAGCCACTACAACGTCAGCGCCTGCGCGCGCCTGATGAAAGTCTCGCGCGTTACCGTCTACCGCCTGTGCCACCGGCACGCGGTGCAGTTGGAGACGCTGCGCTGAGCAGCGCCCGGCCTACATCGCATACGGCAACTTGAACGACAGGCTGAAGTCCGGCGCATCCGGGGTGAGGCCGATGCCGAGCATGCTGACGAAGGTGGCCCTGGAGGTCAGTGCGTAAGTCACCCCGAGGTTCAGCGAGCCGGCATTGGCATCACTGCCGATCACCTTGATCCACCTGCCATCCTTGTAACGGGTGGAGGCGCGGGCACTGAGCTTGTCGCTGAAGGAAATGCTCAGGCTGGTGCGTTCGTTGAAGGCGAACGCCACGCCCGCGCCGAAGTAGTACGAATTGCCCAGCTTCACCTCGCCGGGGTTGACCGTGTCCGGGTTCGAATCGATGTCGTCGAAGCTGCGCTTGAACGAGCGGATGTAGCCGACGTTGGCGAACAGGATGGCCGGGTCGGCGGTCTTCACCGCCGACAGCCCGGCGCTGGCCTGCCACACGCCGTTGCCGGTCGGCTGCTCGGCCGGTACCGCGAAGCGGATGAAATCATCGTCGTCGCGCTCGATCACCTTCCAGTCCAGGCCGTAGGGCTCGCGCCCGGTCGGCGCGGTGATGCCGCCGGTGAACACCGTTTCCGGCCGCCAGCCACGCTCACCAAACAGTTTGTAGTTGGCGCTGAAAGTGGCGTCACCGATGCCGGCGCCGTGGGTTTCTTCCTGCGCGATGGCGGCGGCCGAGCCGCCGGCCCCACCCTTCTGGTAGAGCGTCTTGCGCCCGATGTAGGGCACGTCCAGGTTCAGCGTCAGCCGCGGGTTGACGCCCCAGCGTGCGGCGAAGTTCCAGGTCAGCGAATCGGATTCGACGTTCTCGATGGCAATGTTGCCGAGGAAGATCGCGTCCAGCGCAAGGAAGCCGTTGAGGGTGAGTTGTTTGCGGTCGTAGCGTGCGTAGCTGAGGCTGTTTTCCAGGGTCAGGCGGCGGTTGAACAGCGCCGCTTGCTGTTGTTTGGCGTCATCGACGCTGCGCCGCGCCGCATCCTGGGCCGCCTGTGCCTCGGTTGCGGAACTGGCATAGCCCTCGCCTGCCAGTGGCGCGGCGGGGGGCGCAACAGCGGGAGCGACCACTGGCGCAGGCGCCGGCGATGATGCCAACGGCGCGGCCCGGCCGCTGATCCGCGCCTGCATCGCCTGCATCTGCATGTCCAGGTCGCGCAAGCGCCGCACTTCCTGCGCATAACTCGCCTTGAGCGACTCCAACTGCGCCAGCATCGCTTCCATCCGTGCCTGGTCGCTGTCGGCGGCGACTTCCTGCGCCGCCGCCTGCGGCGCCACCACGGCCAAACTCGCCAGCGCCGCCATCGCCAGTCGATTCATCGTCATGTTCCTCGTCGGTTGTGCCTTGTCGAGCTGCATGTACCGCAATTGCTAGTGCCCGCCACTTCCGGCCATTCCGCGGTTGAGCGAAATGGCCTGCGCCACGTTTTGCGCCAGCGTCCGGTTGTCCACCAGCGCCTGCCGCACCAGGTCCACCTGCAGGCGGTTGCCTGCCTGTTGCCCGTCGGCCATCAACTGGATGCTCTGGCCCACGCTGCCACTGCGCAGCCACTGCCGTACCGCTCCTTGGCCGTCCACGCTCAGTTCCAGTTGCGCGGCGTTACCGTCGAAACCGGCCACCGCAGTGGCATTGCCCACCTGCAGGCGGGCATCGGCGCCGACGCCGCCGCGCTGCTCCGGAACCACGCCGTCATCGCGCACGTTCAGTTGCAGCACGTTGCTGGCGGTGTTGCCGTCACCGGCCACCTGCACGCTCTGCACCAGCCCGGAAACATTGCCCAGGCCGCTGCCGTCGATGCTGCGCGTGCCAGTACCGGGCAACGGCGCATCGGCTGCGGTGATGCTGACGCTGGGGGTGAAGCTCACGCTCGGTTTGCCCTTGCTGAAATCCATGCCCAAGGTCAGCCCGCCCTGCAGGCGCTGGCCATTGGCGGCCTGCCAGACCGAAATCATGGTCACGCCGAACCACGCCACGGCATTGCCTCCTACCGTGTAGCGGCCACGCATCAGGTTCAATTCGGGATCGGGAATTTCGTGCAGGCCCCTGCCGGGTACCGGCCCTTCACCGGCATGGGCCGGCAGTGCGAATGCCAGCGCAAGCAGCGCCGGGACGGTTGTACGGATAGACATGACAACGCTCCTTCAAAACAGGTCGGCGTGGGTGAAGCCGAAATCCACCAGCTCCGCGTCGGTGATGGGGCGCCCCTGGCGCGCATACAGCGCGCGGGCACTGGCCTTCTGGCTCGGTTGCAGCAGCACCGTGTTGCGGTCGAAGTCGCTGCCTATCACCACGAACACCGCGCGCGATGGCCACGCTTGCAGAAATTCGTCCAACGGCAGCGCCCGGTTGCCGAGGATCGGGTCGCCGATTTCGGCCACGTCCCCATGCACTTGCTTGAGCACCACGAAGTGGCGGAAGCCGCGCACGTCCATCAGCACCAGCCCCGGCACTCGCAGGCTCTTGAGCCGCTCTTCGTCGATGCGGTAACCGCGTCCGCGCATGCCCAGCGATTCGACGTAACGCTTGATGTCCAGCAACGAGAAACCGCGTTGCCGGACCAGTTCGGGATCGGCCACGCCCATCATTCCCTCGATCACCGTCGTCTCGTCGGTGTTCAGGTGGTAGGCATGGCGCAGGATCGTGGCCAATGCAGCGGCACCGCAACTGTAGTCGGTGTGCTGGCGCACCAGGTTGCGGAAGCGCTGCTCCTGCATGCTCTCGACCTTGCCGCCGTAAAGCGCGCCATTGGGCAGGACGCCGTTGAACACGACGTCGCCGGCGTGTGCCGTCGGCATCATCGACACGGCAAAGGCTGCAAGCAGTAGCCAACGGGACATGATCCTCTGCGCCTCCCTGGGCATCGGCAGGTGGAAGCCCCCGCTCTGCGGGGGAAGAGAACGGGGACTTCCGGGTTGCCCGGCCATTGGCGGATGGCCGGGCGTGTTGCTCCGAACAACTGCGCCGCCCCTGCGGGCGACGCATTCGCTCACTCGCCGTCGCCACCACCACCGGTACCGCCGCCGGTCGAGGGCTGCGCAACCGCCAGAGCCAGGCTGTTGGCCTGCAGGTTGCCGGTACCGGCGGAGACGTTCACGCCGATGTTGCCGGAGGCCGTGGAGAACGCGCTGCCGGAGAGGCTGGCGGTGTTGGTTGCATTCACCGCGACCCAGTCCAGGTCGAGCACTTGTCCACTCAGGCTGGCCACCAGGTCGGCCGTGCCCATCTCCGAGAAGCTCAGCCGGCCACTTTCGTCGGTATCCCAGGCCATGCCGCCCACGCCCTGCTTGTACGGGTTGGCGACGGCACCTTGCGCCTCGTAATCCCAGTCGCTGTGGCCGGTCTGCTCACCAGCCGGATGGGTATTACCGGTCCAGTTGTCCGGGTAGAAGTTGGTCTTCTGGTAGGAGTTGCCGGTACCGCTGTAGCTGCCACTGCCGTTGCTGCTGGTGGTGCCGGTGACGTTGCCGCGCATGCTGATGGAGTAGGCGTTGACCAGGTAGTCGTAATAACCGTCGTTGTCCACGGTGTTGCCCGAGGACACCTGGTTCGAGCTGACCGTCGCGGTGGCATAGGCACTGGTGGCCACCGATGCGGCCAGCGCGTTCTTCTGCTCGTTGTTGTTGCCCGAGGTGATGTTCACGCCGATGTTGCCGGAGGCACCGGAGAACGCATTGCCACCAATGTCCGCGGCATTGGTCACACCGTAGTTCATCGTGGTGTTGTTCATGCCGCTCTGGTTCACGAACACTTCCGCATCGGCCATGCCGAAGCTGAAGGAGGCATCCGCAGCCGACAGCGCGGCGGCATTGTCCTGGGCGTTGTTGTCACCGGCAGCGACGTTGAAGCCGAGGTTGCCCGAGGCGCTGGAGGCCACGTCATCGGCCATCGAGGCATCGTTCTGCAGCAGGCCATTGCTGGCGTCATTGCCGGAAATCGACTGGCGGTTGTCGATCACCGCGATGGCCGCCGAGTCCAGGTCGATGTTGCCGGTGATGGTCGGGTCACCGGAGAACTGGATGTCCGAACCCAGCCGCAAGTCCTTTTCCAGGTTCACCTCGACGCCGTGGTTGTTCTTCTCCTTGCGCTCGTCCTCGCTGATGCTGGAGGTCTTCTGCACGTCCTCGCGCACCTGCGTGTTGGAGCGTGAATCGGCATAGCGAAGCACCGCGGCGGCGTCCAGCTTCAGGTCCACGTCCGTGTCCACCGTGGTGTTGGTGGTCGAATTGCTGTTCGTTGCCGTGTTGGTGTTGGTGTTCGTATTGGTGTTGGTGCGTGTCTCGTTCACGTTGTGCTGGTGATCGATGTCCGCGCTCTTGTTCTGGTTGTCCGCCGCACTGGCTGCCACGCTCAAGGTGAGCGCGGAAACCGCCATGGCGAGTACCGTCCATTTATTCGCTTTCATGGTGCCCTCTTCAGGTTTTCTGATGCATCGGGTGATGGAACGTCGTTCACGGGGAGCCCTGCACGGAAAGGCTCAGCCTGTTTTCCGTGGCATTGCCCGAGCCCGCGATCTGATTGAGTTGCAGCACGCCGCCGAAACCGCGCAATGCCGATGCCTCCACGCCCACCCTGCGGCTGGTGCGTGGATCATTGGCAACGGGCTGCCCCCCTGCCGACGCGATGGCGGAAGAGGCAGCCATCGCCTCGTCCGTTGCCTCGCGTATGCCCTGTGCGGCCAGCGTCGCGGTCACGGCATTCACTTCCGAATTGCCGCCGCCACTGGCCTGATTGATAGATGCGATGCCGCTGGCCCCGGCCAGCGCATTACCCGCGATGAAGGCCGAAGCCCGCAGCGGGTGGTCGAATGTCTCCGCACGGTGCCGCTGGCTCGTCTCGACGCTGGCTATCGCGCGCTCACCGCTGGCCAGGCTGTGCAGGTTGGCCTGCAGGTTCATGTCGCCGGCAGCCTGGTTGAGCTTGATCGACCCGGTGGCACCGGCCAGCGCCTGCCCGTCGATGCGGCTGTCACTGGAGAGATAGGCAAGCATGCCGGCATAGCCATCACCCCGTGGCTGCGCCGGTGCCGGCAGCATTGCACCGCCCAGCAGCACAAGCCCCAGAAGCCGGCCACACAAGCAGAGAAACGGGTTCATGGTCCACCCGTTGCGGCCGGCTGCGTCTGCGGGAACTGCGCCAGCGCGCCGTGCAACTGGTCGCCGATGCCGCGCGTGGCACCGCCCACGGCGCCCAGCGGGCCACCGACCATGCGTGCCATCTGGCCGCCGCTCAACATGCCGCCCTCGCCCGTCACCCGGCCCAGCGTGCCGCCAACCATTCCGCCAGCCACGCGCTCCACGCTGTTCTGGCCATGCATGGCAGCCGGCGTGGCATCGACCAGGCCGGATTGCATCGCGGCGTAATCGGCATCGTCCAGCTCATCCATGCCGCCGATGCCCAATGCCGAAGCCACTTCCCGGCGCGGCGATGGGTCCACGATCAGGGCCATGCCCGGCGGCGACATGCGGTAGGCCGGCCGGGTGGAGACGTCGCGCAGCAACACCATTTCACCCGGCTTGGGCGTCACCGCCTGGTGCGCATCCGCCGCCTGCGCCGTGCCAGCACAGGCGGCGGCCAACAACAGCCAACCTGCCAGGGCATCGGCACGCCCGGAAATCCTGCCATCCATATGCATCGTCCACTTGAACCTGGGTGCGGTATGGGAGCAGCAACCATGCCAAGGAGAAATTTCAAGCAAAAACAATGCATTGCGAATCAATCACGGGATGCGCGACTGTATCCCTGCAACACCTGGCGGCATTGGCGGGACACCCGGCGCGGGCCTGCGCAGCAACTCAACGCCTGGGTCAGCAAGCTGCCCGTGGTGTTGCACCGGGCCTGTTACAGCAGGTGTTACAGGCGCAACACTCCGCAACGGAAAGGCCGGGAGATCCCGGCCTTTCGTGTTCCCGGTTTGTCACTGCAGCGCGCTCAGGGGCGCGCGTCGCCACCGCCTTCCACCGCTGCAGTAACGGAGCCGTCGTAAACCGCACGATCCAGCAGCCCGGTTTCCTTGGCCACGATCACCGGCACCACCATCTGCCCGGTGACGTTGGTCATCGTGCGCATCATGTCCAGCACGCGGTCGATGGCGTACAGGTAGCCGATCGCCTCCAGCGGCAGATTGGCCGCGCTCAGCACCACCGTGGCCATCACCACCGCGGTGCCCGGCACGCCGGCGGTGCCGAAGCTGCCCAGCACCGAGGCAATCATCACTATCACGTACTGCTCCGGGGTCAACGGCACGCCGGTGTACTGGGCGATGAACACCGCACACAGCGCCGGGTAGATCGCGCCGCAGCCGTCCATCTTGATGCTGGCGCCCAGCGGCACGGCGAAGGAGGCGTAGTCCTTGTTGACGCCGAGGTTGTCGGAGACCGCACGCATCGCCACCGGCATTGCCGCGAAACTCGACGAGGCGACGAAGCCCACCTGCATGCCCGGCGCGGCACCGCGGAAGAACTTGATCGGGTTCAACCCGTGCACCAGCAGCAGGCCGCTGTAGACCACGACGATGTGCAGCGCGCAGGCCACGTACAGCGCCAGCACGAAACTGCCCAGCGGCAGCAGCTTCTCGAAGCCATAGCTGCCGACCAACCCGGCGATCAGGCCGAAGGTGCCGAGCGGGGTCATTTCCAGCACGAAACGGGTGACCTGGATCATGATCTCACTGAGCTGCCCGGTCAGCTTGCGCGCTTCGCTGACCTTCTCGCCCAGCTTGACCATCGCGAAACCGACCAGCCCGGCGAAGAAGATCACCGGCAGGATCGAGCCGCGCCCGGCCGCCAGCACGGTTTCACCCGCCGCGTTGATCCGGGTGCCGATGCCGGACAGCGCGTAGAACACGTTGGCCGGCACCACGTCCATCAGCACCTTGGCCACCGATGGCACGTCGCGCGGGGTGTAGGCGCCGTCCACGCTCAGCTTCAGCCCGCCTGTGCCCGGCTGCATCAGCGTGCCCACCAGCAGGCCCACGCCCACCGCCAGCGTGGCGGTGACGATGAACCACAGGAAGGTACGCCCACCCAGCGCCGCCACCGATTTCTGCCCGTGCAGCGAGCCGATGGCATTGATGACCGCGAAAAACACCAGCGGCACCGCGATCATCTTGATCAGGGTGACGTACAGCTCGCCCAATGGCCCGAACCAGATTTCGGCCGCCGGCCCCAGCACCCAGCCGGCCAGCGCGCCGAGCACGAAACCCGCCACCACGCGCTGCCAGAACGGTATCCGAAACCACGCAGAAACCAGTTTCATATCGTCAATCCAGGGAGTATTTCGAAAGGAGGGCACGATAGCGCAAGCCTGCTGGCGGCACGATCCCACAGCGACAAAGCTGCGTGTCATCGGCGTGCCTTTTGCTCTCGGTCATAATGGCCGTTCATTTTTGCTGCCCGTGCCGACATGCCCGATACCAAGCTCCTGTTCGCCGCCCTGACCACCCTGCTGCTCGGTGCCTGTACCAGCACCAGCGCGCCGAAGACCCCGGCCACGCTGGCGGTAGAGGTCCCGCAGGTCGCCCACCCGCAGGACGAGACTCCGCAATGGTGGTACCGCAACGGTGCGGCACAGGCGGCGGCCAACGGGGCGATGAACGGCAAGGCGAAGAACGTGATCCTGTTCCTCGGCGACGGCATGAGCCTGACCACCGTGGCCGCCGCGCGCATCCTCGAAGGCCAGCGCCAGGGCAACCCCGGCGAGGAAAACCTGCTGTCCTGGGAGCACTTCCCCGCCACTGCCTTCAGCAAGACCTACAACACCGATTCGCAGACACCGGATTCGGCCGGCACCATGACCGCCATCACCACCGGCGTGAAGACCCACATGGGCGCCATCGGCGTCTCCGCCGGCATCCGCAACGACTGCGCCGACAGCCTGGACAAGCACCTGCTGACCTGGCTGCAACTGGCCGACAGCGCCGGCCTGGCCACCGGCATGGTGTCCACCGCGCGCCTGACCCACGCCACCCCGGCGGCCACCTATGCCAACTCGCCGGACCGCAACTGGGAGAACGACACCGACCTGCCGCAAGCGGCGCGTGCCGCCGGCTGCGTCGACATCGCCCAGCAGTTGCTGACCACCGCCCGCTTCGGCCACGGCCCGCGGGTCGTCCTCGGTGGCGGCCGCGCACAGTTCATGCCGGTCGAAGAACGCGACCCCGAGTACGACGACAAGGTCGGCCTGCGCCTGGACGGCCGCAATCTGGTCACCGAATGGCAGCAGGCACACCCGCAGGGTGCCTACGTCTGGAACGCCGCGCAGTTGCAGGCCGCCGCCGCTGCCCCGGCCCTGCTTGGCCTGTTCGAGCCGGACCACATGCAGTACGAGCACGACCGCGGCAACGACCGTGGCGGTGAACCCTCGCTGGCCGAACTGACCCGCGCCGCCATCGCCAACCTGTCCACGCACCCGGAAGGCTACGTGCTGATGGTGGAAGGCGCGCGCATCGACCACGCCAACCACAGCGGCAACGCCGCCCGCGCACTCGGCGACACCATTGCCCTGTCCGACGCGGTGCGCGCCGCCAGCGAAGCCACCTCGGCCGACGACACCCTGATCATCGTCACCGCCGACCATTCGCACACGCTGAACTTCGTCGGCTACCCGGCGCGCGGCAACCCGATCCTGGGCAAGGTCAAGGACAAGGGCGGCGAAGACGGCACCGGCGGCCTGGAACTGGCCCGCGACGCCATCGGCCTGCCCTACACCACCCTCAGCTACGCCAACGGCCCCGGCTACACCGGCGCCAGCAACCAGCAGCCGGCCGGGCCGAAGAAATTCCCGCATGCGCCGAGCAGCTTCGATCCGGCCAACGGTCGCCCCGACCTGAGCCACGTCGATACCGAGCACCCGGACTACATGCAGGAAGCGCTGGTACCGAGCAAGAGCGAATCGCATGGCGGCGAAGACGTCGGCATCTGGGCGCGCGGCCCCGGCAGCAACGCCGTGCGCGGCACGCTGGAGCAGAACGCCATCTACCACCTGATCGTGCAGGCCACCCCACGCCTGCGCCAACGCCTGTGCGCGGCCGACACCTGCAATGCGCAGGGCGTGCCGGTGGAGCTGCCGCAACCGGTGAAGTTCGAGCGCAAGCAGCCGTAGGCCGGGATAGCGCCGCCAACGTGGCCTTGCTCCGAATGCGTGAGCTGCCAGGAGCATTGCCCGACCTACAATCGCCGGCATGAACCCGCTTTCACCCTCCTTGCTGGAAGCCGCGGCCGGTACCCCGGTGCTGGTCGGCTTCAGCGGCGGGCTGGATTCCAGCGTGCTGCTGCACCTGCTGGCCCACGCGCCCGACCGGCGCGGCGCGAGTCTGCGTGCCGTGCACGTGCACCACGGCCTGCAAGCCGAGGCCGATGACTGGGCAGCGCACTGCCAACGCATCTGCGACGCATGGCAGGTGCCACTGGACATCGTCCATGTACAGGTGGATGACGACACCGGCCTCGGCCCCGAGGCCGCCGCACGCCACGCCCGCCACGCCGCCTTCGCCGATCTGCTGCAACCCGGCGAATGGTTGGCGCTGGCGCAGCACCGCGACGACCAGGCCGAAACCTTCCTGCTGCGCGCCTTGCGTGGCTCCGGCGTGGAGGGGTTGGCGGCAATGCGCGAACGCCGCGTTTTCGCCGCCGGCCAGCTCTGGCGGCCGCTGTTGCACGTCCCGCGCGCAGCACTGGAAACCCATGCAGGCCAGCACCGGCTGCACTGGGTCGAAGACCCCAGCAATACCCGGGACGCCTACGACCGCAACTTCCTGCGCAACACGCTGATGCCGCTGCTGACGGGGCGCTGGCCGGAAGCGGCGGCCATGTTCGCGCGCAGTGCGACGCTGGCCGGCGAAGCGTCCGGCCTGCTGCACGCACACGACACACAGGCGCTGCACACCTGCGGCGATGACGACGGCACGTTGTCGGCCACCGCCCTGCGTGCGTTGCCGCCAGCGGCCTGCGCGCGCGTATTGCGCCTGTGGGTACGGCAACGCGGCCTGCCACCGCTGCCGGGCAACGGCGTGGCACGCATCCGCCATGACCTGCTCGGCACCACCCACGACCGGCAGGCCGCATTCCGCTGGCAGCACGCGCGCATCATCCGCTGGCGTGACCGCTTGCACGCCACCAGCGAACTGCCGCACTGGCCCGCCAACTGGCAGGTCCAATGGGATGGCCGCGCACCGCTGCCGCTGCCCGACGGCGGCAGGCTGGAACTGCACGGCACACCCGCCTTCGACACCCCGCTGCACGTGCGCCAGCGGCAAGGCGGCGAACGTATCCAACTGCCAGACCGCGCGCACACGCACCTGCTCAAGCATTGCCTGCAGAATGCAGCGGTTCCGCCGTGGCTGCGCCCGCACCTGCCGCTGCTGTGCAAGGGCGAACAGGTGCTCGCCGCTGGCGATCGCATCGTCTCGGCGACGCTGCACCACTGGCTGCTGAAGCATGGCGCGCACCTGCGCTGGCACGTACCCGGCAGCACGAATTGACCCTTTCCCGCGCGCCGCTCACACTTGCCGCCATGCCCAAGAAGTCCCCCAACGAGAGCGCCCCGGTCGCCCACTTCGAGCAATCGCTGGAAGAGCTGGAGCAACTGGTGGAAAAGATGGAAGCCGGCGAACTGAGCCTGGAACAATCGCTGACCGCCTACGAGCGCGGCGTCGGCCTGTACCGGCAATGCCAGCAGGCGCTGGAACAGGCCGAACTGCGCGTGCGCCTGCTCACCGACCCGGCGCAACCGGACAAGTCCGAACCGTTCGACCCCGTCGGCAATGACGACTGACACCCTGTTCGCCGGCTGGATCGCCCGCACCGAACAACGGCTGCAAGCCGCCTTGCCCGACCCGGACGCCGCCCCGCAGCGCCTGCACCAGGCCATGCGCTACGCCGCACTCGGCGGCGGCAAACGCATGCGGCCCTTGCTGGTTCATGCCGCCGGCCACCTGTTCGACACCGACCACGCCCTGCTCGATGCCCCCGCCGTGGCGGTGGAACTGGTCCACTGCTATTCGCTGGTGCACGACGACCTGCCGGCAATGGACGACGACGACCTGCGCCGCGGCCGCCCGACCACCCACATCGCTTTCGACGAAGCCACCGCCATCCTCGCCGGCGACGCCTTGCAGACCCGCGCCTTCGAAATACTGGCCGAAGCGCCGCTTCCACCCGCGCTGGCGCTGGCCTGCCTGCGCACCCTGGCCAATGCCTCCGGCGTGGCCGGCATGTGCGGCGGGCAGGCGCTGGACATCGACGCCACCGGCCGCGCCCAGCCGCTGGATGATCTCAAGCACATGCATGCACTCAAGACCGGCGCGCTGATCCGCGCTGCGGTACGCATGGGCGCGCTGTGCGGCAATGCCGACCAGGCGCAGTTGCAGCGGCTCGACGGCTTCGCCGATGCCCTCGGCCTGGCCTTCCAGGTGCGCGACGACATCCTTGATGTCGAAGCCAGCTCCGAACAACTCGGCAAGACCGCCGGCAAGGATGCGGTGCAGGACAAATCCACCTTCCCCGCGCTGTTGGGCATGGATGGTGCGAAGACCCACTTGCAACACCTGTCCGCCAGCATGCGCGACGCGCTGGCGCCATTCGGCGCGCGTGCCGACGCGCTGGCGGCGCTGGGCGAACTGGCAATCCACCGTTCGCATTGAGCAGGTCGGGGCCAGGCCCTTGACCTACGCAAACTGCTGCAACCAGCGCATGGCCATGCGTCGCATCGAGTCGTCGGCCTGCGCGTCGGTGGCGAGCACGGCGATGTCGCGCCATGCCAGTTCCAGCGATTCTTCGCTGACCATGAAATCCTCGTTCGCGCCGGCCACCACCACGTAGCGCACATCGAAATGCCAGTGCCCCGGCACCTCGCCACGTTCGGGAATCCAGTGGCGGTCGAGGTCGAAGATCGCGGTCGTCGGCAACTGCAATCCCGACAAGCCGGATTCTTCCTCCGCTTCGCGCAGCGCCACCGCCGCCAGGTCGCGGTCGCCATCGGCATGGCCGCCCAGTTGCAGCCAGCGCCCCAGCTTGCGGTGATGGGTCAGCAACACGCGGCGGCCATCGGCGCTGACCAGCCACGCGCTGCCGGTGAAATGCCCGGCCAGGCGCGAACGCGCGAACGGGTCGCTGCCGGGTTCATCCAGCAATGCCGCGTACTCACCGGCCAATGCAGCATCTTCCGGCACGCGCCGCGCATGTTCCTGCAGCGCCAGCCGCAGCTCCCGATCCTGTTGATGCATGACTGCAGGCACATCCCATCGCTTCTGTCCGGCGCTCATTATCGCCATCCATGCTGCACCTGCGCTTGTCGGTTTTCGGCTCCTTTGGCAAGGTAGTCCGCTGCTGCCGGTTCAGCCTGCAGTTCAACTTGCAACGCCGTGGCATGTCGCCGCGGCACCGACGAACAGCCTGGGAAACAGCGAATGCTCAAGACACTGCTGAGGGTCAAACCGGTCGAGCCGGCCGCACACGTGGATGCCGGCGAACCGGTGGAGGGCAGCCTGCAAGGCGAAGCCACGCTCAAACGCACCCTCACCGCCCGGCACCTGATCCTGCTGGGCATGGGCGCGGTGATCGGCGCCGGCATCTTCGTCATCACCGGGCAGGCGGCGGCCAACCACGCCGGCCCGGCGATCATGCTGTCCTTCGTGCTGGCCGGCCTGGCCTGCGCGTTCGCCGGCCTGTGCTACGCCGAGTTCGCGGCGATGATGCCGGTGTCCGGCAGTGCCTATTCGTACTCCTACGCCACCCTCGGCGAGGGCATGGCCTGGTTCATCGGCTGGTGCCTGGTGCTGGAATACCTGTTCGCCTCGGCCAGCGTGGCGGTGGGCTGGTCGGCGTACATGATCAGCTTCCTCACCACCACCTTGAACCTGCCCTTCCCCGATGCGCTCAGTGCCGCGCCAATTTCCTGGGAAGGCGGCCAGTTCGTTGCCTCCGGCAAGCTGTTCAACCTGCCGGCGGTATTGATCGTCGCCGCGATCGCCGGCCTGCTGTACGTCGGCGTCACCCAGTCCAGCTTCGTCAACGCCGTCATCGTCGCGGTCAAGGTCACGGTGATCTGCCTGTTCGTCGGTTTCGGCGCGATGTACATCGACCCGAGCAACTGGACCCCCTTCATCCCCGACAACACCGGCACCTTCGGCGAGTTCGGCTGGAGCGGTGTACTGCGCGCCGCCTCGATCGTGTTCTTCGCCTACATCGGCTTCGACGCGGTTTCCACCGCCGCCGGCGAAACCAGGGACCCGCAACGGAACATGCCGATCGGCCTGCTCGGCTCGCTGGCGGTGTGCACGGTGATCTACATCGTCGTCTGCGCGGTGATGACCGGGCTCACCTCCTACACCCTGCTGGGCACCGACAAGCCGGTGGCCACGGCGCTGGAAGCCTATGCCAAGCTGGCGTGGCTGAAGACCTGGGTCGAGATCGGCGCCATCGCCGGCCTGTCCTCGGTGATCCTGGTGATGATGATGGGCCAGACCCGCGTGGCCTACACCATTTCCCGTGATGGCCTGCTGCCGCCAATCTTCGGCAAGGTGCATGCGAAGTACCGCACGCCGCACTTGAGCACCGTCATCGTCGGCGTGGTTGCCGCCGCCCTGGCCGGGCTGGTGCCGCTGAGCGTGCTGGGCGAGCTGGTCGCAATGGGCACCCTGCTGGCCTTTGCCACCGTGTGCATTGGCATATTGGTGCTGCGCCGTACCAAACCGGACATGCCGCGCTCCTTCCGGGTGCCGGCGGTCTGGTTCATCGCGCCGGCCGGCGCCTTGATCTGCCTGGGCCTGTTCGCAATGGCATTCGCCGCCCACTGGCTGGTGTTCGTGCTGTGGACCCTGCTCGGCCTGTGCATCTACTTCGGTTACGGCATCCGCCACAGCAAGTTGAACCGGCGCACCTGATTGCCGCGACTTCGACCGGCGCCGATGGCGCCGGTTTCATTGCGCGCCCGCCGCGCCCCGACCAGCGAAGACCCGAACCATGTTCAAGCAACTGTGGGCCACCAAACATCCGCACGCCGCACATGAAGAGGCCAACGGCCTCAGCCTGCGGCGCACCTTGGGCCCGTGGGGGCTGACCGCACTGGGCATCGGCGCGGTAATCGGCGGCGGCATCTTCGTCATCACTGGCCAGGCCGCGGCCGACCACGCCGGCCCGGCAATCATGCTGTCTTTCGTACTGGCCGCCATCTGCTGTGCCTTCTGCGCGCTGGCCTATGCCGAGTTCGCGGCGATGGTGCCGGTGTCCGGCAGTGCCTACACCTATACCTACGCCACCTTCGGCGAGTTGTCGGCGTGGTTCATCGGCTGGATGCTGGTGCTCGAATACGGCGTCTCCGCCTCGGCGGTGGCGGTGAGCTGGACCGGCTATTTCCTCAGCCTGCTCAGCCATTTCGACATCCACCTGCCGGCGGCGCTGGTCAACGCGCCGCTGGACGAAAAACTGCGCCCCACCGGGGCCATCGCCAACCTGCCGGCGGCCGGGCTGGTGCTGTTGCTGACGTGGCTGTGCTATGTCGGCATCCGCAAGTCCTCGGCGATGAACATGGCGATGGTCATCCTCAAGACCGGGCTGATCGTGCTGGTGATCTTCGCCGGCTGGAAGTACATCGACCCGGCCAACTGGACGCCCTTCATCCCGGCCAACGAAGGCCCCGGCAAATACGGTTTCGATGGCGTGCTGCGCGGCGCGGCGATGGTGTTCTTCGCCTACATCGGCTTCGAGGCGGTGTCGGTGGCGGCGCAGGAGTCGCACCGGCCGCAGCGCGACATGCCCATCGGCATGCTGCTGTCGCTGGTGGTGTGCACCGTGCTGTACATCGCGATGGCCGCGGTGATGACCGGGCTGGTGCCCTACACCATGCTGGGTACCGCCGAGCCAGTGGTCACCGCAGTGGCCGCGCACCCGCAGTTGGGCTGGCTGCGCGTCATCGTCGAGGTCGGCGCGCTGATCGGCCTGTCCTCGGTGGTGCTGGTGATGATCATCGGCCAGCCGCGCATCTTCATGATCATGGGCCGCGACGGCCTGCTGCCGCCGGTGTTCACCCGCATCCACCCCAAGTACCGCACCCCGCACATCAACACCGTCATCACCGGCATCGGTATCGCCCTGCTGGCGGCATTGTTCCCGCTGGACATCCTCGGCGAGCTGACGTCGATGGGCACCCTGATCGCCTTTGCCGCGGTTTGCGCCGGCGTGCTGGTGCTGCGCCGCACCCAGCCGGACCTGCCGCGCCCGTTCCGCATCCCGATGGCCTGGCTGGTCTGCAGCCTCGGCGTGCTCAGTTGCGGCGCGCTGCTGACCGCGATGACCGCGCACAACTGGATGTTGATGGGGGTCTGGACCGCGACCGGCTTCATCATCTATTTCGCCTATGGCCACCGCCACAGCAAGCTGCGCGGCGCCAACAGACAGGGCTGAAAACGTAGAATGGGGGCCATGAACGCCCCCTCTGCCCCTTACGATGCCCAGCACCTGAGCGAACTGGCCCAGGTGTTGATCGACAACGTCCGCGAGCTGGCGCAAGCCGGCTGGACGCCAGCCACCAGCAGCAATTTCTCGCATCGGCTGGATGGCCGACACGCGGCGATCACGGTGTCCGGCAAGGACAAGGGGCGGCTGGTCGAGGCCGACATCATGGTGGTGGATCTCGACGGCAGGGCCGTGGGCCAACCGTTGCGGCCATCGGCCGAAACCCTGCTGCATACCCAGCTTTACACGCGCTTCCCGGCAGTGAACTGCGTGCTGCACACGCACTCGCCGGTGCAGACCATCGCCTCGCGCTTGTTCGCTGCGCAGGGCCACATCCGGCTGGAAGGCTACGAGCTGCTCAAGGCGCTGCACGGCAATTCCACCCACGAAACCGCGGTGGATCTGAAGGTGTTCCCGAACACGCAGGACATGGATGTACTGGCCGCACAGGTGGAGGCCGAACTGGACCTGGGTCCGATGTGGGGCTACCTGATCGACGGCCACGGCCTGTACGCCTGGGGCCGCGACATGGCCGAAGCGCGCCGCCACCTGGAGGCGTTCGAATTCCTGCTGCACTGCGAACTGGAACTGCGCCGACTGCGCTAGGTCTGGGTCAGGCCCCCGACGCGCCACGTTCGGCACATCTCCAGACCTCGGGGCCACGACCTGCGCTACCCTTCCCGCCCCCACACGCCCGGAGCCACCGCCATGAGCCGACTGCGCATCTTCGACGACACCGATCCGGCCGCGCCGCAACTGGACAGCCGCGACGGTGAGATCATCGCCGCCGAACTGAAGAAGATCGGCGTCACCTTCGAGCGCTGGCAGGCCAAACATGAAGTTGCCCCCGGCGCGAGCCAGGAGGAAGTGTTCGCCGCCTACCGCGAGGACATCGACCGCCTGGTCGCCGCCAACGGCTTCAAGAGCGTGGACGTGGCCTCGATCGCGCCGGACAACCCCAACCGCGCCGAAATCCGCACAAAGTTCCTCGATGAGCATTACCACAAGGAAGACGAGGTGCGTTTCTTCGTCGCCGGCTCGGGCCTGTTCACCCTGCACGTGGGCAACAAGGTCTACGAGGTGGAATGCGTGAAGAACGACCTGATCGCGGTGCCCGACGGCACCACCCACTGGTTCGACATGGGCGAAGAACCCAGCTTCGTGGCGATCCGCTTCTTCACCGAGCCGGATGGCTGGGTCGGCCATTTCACCGGCACCGACATTGCACGGAAATTCCCGCGCTATCAGCCGAACGCCGAGTAAGGAACTGGACTCTCCATCATGACCACCCGCGCCATCCTCACCGACATCGAAGGCACCACTTCCAGCATTTCCTTCGTCAAGGAAGTGCTGTTCCCCTACGCCCGCAACGCCCTGCCCGGCTTCGTGCGCCTGCATGGCAAGGAACCGGAAGTGCGCCGCTGGCTTGACGCGGTGGCGACCGAAATTGCCGCCAGCGCCTGCCAGGACGAGGTCATCGTCGAAACCCTGCAGGGCTGGATCGACCAGGACCGCAAGCACACCGCGCTCAAGGCGCTGCAAGGCATGATCTGGGACGTCGGCTACCGCAACGGCGACTACACCGCGCACCTGTACCCGGAAGTGGCCGGCGTGCTGCGCCGCTGGCATGCGGCCGGCCTGCCGCTGTACGTGTATTCCTCCGGCTCGGTGCCGGCGCAGAAGCTGTTCTTCGGTTTCAGCGACGCCGGCGACCTCAACGGCCTGTTCTCCGGCAACTTCGACACCGGCATCGGCGGCAAGCGCGAGGCCGCCAGCTACGCCCGCATCGTCGAGGCCCTCGGCATCGCCGCGGGCGACATCCTGTTCCTGTCCGACGTGGTGGAGGAACTCGACGCCGCCCGTGAGGCCGGGCTGCGTACCGTGCTGCTGGACCGCATCAGCGACTACCCCGTACCGCGTACCGGCGAAGCCAGCCACGGCCATGCACGGGTGGAGGATTTCAGTCAGATCGTGCTTTGAGAGGAGCATGGCCGGCACCGCGGCAGCCGCCGGCAACCACCATGCACGCTCCATGCGCCGGGAACACCGCGCCGGGAAACCGTCACTCCGGGGCCGGTAATCAGGAGTAAGGTGGCTGCGCTACTCATTTGCCCGGCCTGACGGTTCCGGCACGGGTCTTGCAGATGAACAGGCAGGCAACTTCCTGCCCTGGAAATCCGGCGATGTCCCACTCCGTCAACTCGATCCTGTCCCAGATCCGCAGCTACCAGTCGCAGGTGGCGCAGGCCGCGCCGACCGGTGACGTGGTGCGTGGCAATGCCATCGAGGGGCTGGCCGGGACCCGGCCCACCGCCGCTCCCAGCTTCAGCCAGACCCTGCAAGGTGCGCTGGCCGGGGTCAACCAGGCCCAGCAGACCTCCGGTGCGCTGGCCGCCGCGTTCGAGCGTGGCGATCCCAACGCCGACCTGGCCCGGGTCATGGTCGCCTCGCAACAATCCCAGTTGGCGTTCCGCGCCACCGTCGAAGTCCGCAACCGTCTCGTCCAGGCTTACCAGGACGTGATGAACATGCCGCTGTAAGGAACCGGTCGCCATGCCACTCGCGCTGTCCAGTGAAACCTTCAATTCGGAAAAGGCCGGCGCCTGGTTCGACCGGTTGCAGAGCCTGCAGATCACCCGCCGGCTCGGGCTGATGGCGATGATCACCGTCGCCGTGGCGGCGGGCCTGTTCGTGTTCTTCTGGGCGCAGAAGCCGGCAATGGTGCCGCTGTATACCGGGCTCGACCAGAAGGCCACCGCCGAGGCCACCGACCTGCTGCGCACCGCGCAGATTCCGTTCGAAATGGATGCCGTCACCGGCGCGATCAGCGTGCCTGAAAAGAACGTCCACGACGCCCGCCTGAAGCTGGCCGGCTCCGGCCTGACCGACAGCGGCCGACTCGGTTTCGAGCTGATGGAGCGCGATCCCGGCTTCGGCGTCAGCCAGTTCGTCGAGAACGCGCGCTACCAGCACGCACTGGAAACCGAGCTGGTGCGCACCATCGCCACCCTGCGCCCGGTGCGCGATGCCCGCGTGCACCTGGCCATTCCCAAGCCCAGCGCCTTCACCCGCCAGCGCGACGTCGCCAGCGCCTCGGTGGTGCTGGAGCTGCGTGGCGGCCAGCAACTGGAGCGCAACCAGGTTGACGCCATCGTGCACATGGTCGCCTCCAGCATCCCCGACCTGGCCCCCGAGCGCGTCACCGTGGTCGACCAGAGCGGGCGCATGCTGACCATCGCCGACCCGAACAGCGACGCCGCGCTCAATGCCGCCCAGTTCGACCAGGTGCGGCGGCTGGAAACCTCCTACAACCAGCGCATCCGCGAGCTGCTGGAGCCGATGACCGGCCAAGGCCGGGTCAACCCGGAAGTCAGCGTCGACATGGATTTCTCCATTACCGAGGAAGCGCGCGAGCTGTACAACGGCGAGCCACAGAAGGTGCGCAGCGAGCAGATCAGCGAAAACACCAGCACCACGCAGGGGCCGCAAGGCGTGCCCGGCGCGGCCAGCAATACCCCCCCCGGCCCCGGCGCGGCACCGGCCACCGCCGCCACGCCCACCGAAACCAGCAAGAACGCCACCCGCAACTACGAACTGGACCGCACCCTGCAGCACACCCGCCAGCCGGCCGGCCGGGTCAAGCGCGTGTCGGTGGCGGTGCTGGTGGACCACGTGCCGCGCCCCGGCGCCAACGGCAAGCTTGCCGACCAGCCGTTGAGCGCCGCCGAATTGACCCGCGTGGAAGCGCTGGTCAAGCAGGCGGTGGGGTTCGATGCCGAGCGCGGCGATACCGTGTCGGTGATGAACGCCCCGTTCGTGCGCGACGTCATCCCGGTCGAAGAGCCGGTGTGGTGGCAGCAGTGGTGGGAAAACCCGCAATTCCGCGATGCCCTGCGCCTGGTGCTCGGCGCGGTGGTGGTGCTGGCGCTGCTGTTCGGCGTGCTGCGCCCTGCGCTGCGCCAGATTGCCGGCCCGGCCAAGGCCGCCGGCCCGATGATCGGCGAAGACCCCTTGAGCGCCAACGTGCAGGTGGTCGAGGACGAAAATGGCCTGCCGATGCCGTCCGAAGACCGGTTGCAACTGGGTGCAGCCTCGCCATTGGCGCTGCCGCTGGACGCCTACGAGGAGCGCGTGCGCATGGCGCGCGAAGCGGTCCAGGCCGACTCCAAGCGGGTGGCGCAGGTGGTGAGGGGATGGGTGGCCAATGATTGACAACAACACCGTCAATCCGATGACCGGCGTGCAGCGCGCCGCGGTGCTGCTGCTGTCGCTGGGCGAGGCCGACGCCGCCGAGGTGCTGCGCCACATGGAGCCCAAGGAGGTGCAGAAAATCGGCATCGCCATGGCCACCCTCAGCGACATCAGCCGCGAGCAGGTGCAGCAGGTGATGGACGATTTCAGCGCCGAGCTCGGCAGCAAGACCTCGCTGAGCGTCGGCTCGGACGACTACATCCGCAACATGCTGGTGCAGGCGCTGGGCAGCGAGAAGGCCAACAGCCTGATCGACCGCATCCTGCTCGGTCGCAACACCACCGGGCTGGACACCTTGAAGTGGATGGACCCGCGCTCGGTCGCCGACCTGGTGCGCAACGAACACCCGCAGATCATCGCCATCGTCATGTCGCACCTGGAGTCCGACCAGGCCGCCGAGGCGCTGAAGCTGCTGCCCGAGCGCACCCGCGTGGACGTGCTGCTGCGCATCGCCACGCTCGACGGCATCCCGCCCAACGCGCTGAACGAACTCAACGAGATCATGGAGCGCCAGTTCGCCGGCAACCAGAACCTGAAATCGTCCAGCATCGGCGGCGTGCATTGCGCGGCCAGCATCCTCAACTTCATGGACAGCGGCCAGGACCAGGCCATCCTCGGCGCCATCGCCCAGATCGACGCACCGCTGGGCGGCCGCATCCAGGACCTGATGTTCGTGTTCGACGACCTGGTGGACCTGGACGACCGCGAGATGCAGTTGGTGCTGCGCGAAGTCAGCGGCGAGCGCCTCGGCCTGGCCCTGCGCGGCGCCGACCTCAAGGTGCGCGACAAGATCACCCGCAACATGTCCCAGCGCGCGGCCGAAATCCTGCTCGAAGACATGGAGGCGCGCGGCCCGGTGCGCCTGTCCGACGTGGAGACGGCGCAACGCGAAATCCTCGCCATCGTCAAGCGCATGGCCGATGAAGGCTCGGTCAGCATCGGCGGCAGCACGGAGGCCATGCTGTGAGCGGCGTCGTGCGCTGGATTGCACCGGATCTCACCCTCGCCCCCGAGCCGGCGGCCGTGCCCGAAGCTGACCAAGCGCATCCGCCCGCACCCGCCGAACCGCTGCCACCGCCGCTGCAACTGCCGACACTGGAGGAAATCCAGGCCATCCAGGATGCCGCGCAGCAGGAAGGCATCGAGCAAGGCCGCGCCGAAGGCCATGCCCAGGGCCAGGCCGAGATACGCCGGCTCACCGCGCAGATCGAGGGCATCCTCGACAACTTCGGCCGCCCGCTGGTGCGGCTGGAGGACGAAGTGGTGGCCGCACTGGGCGAACTGGCGGTACGCATCGCCGGCCATCTGGTCGGCCGCGCCTACGAGGCCGAACCGGCACTGCTGCGCGATCTGGTCGGCGAAGCGCTCGACGCCGTCGGCGGCAGCAGCCGCGACGTCGAAGTGCGCCTGCACCCGGACGACATCGCCGCACTGGCGCCGCTGTTGTCGCTCGCGCCCGGCCAGCGGCTGAGCCCGGACCCGGGCCTGAGCCGGGGTGACCTGCGCGTGCATGCCGAAAGCGTGCGCATCGACGGCACCCTCGATGCACGCCTGCGCGCGGCGTTGTCCACGGTGATGCGCAAGGCCGGAGCGACGTCATGAACAATGCCGCGCCGCTGCCCTCGGACTGGGCCGCCGCCCGCAACCTGCGGCTGGCCGCGCGGCTGGACGGCATCGCGCTGGACGCCAGCCACGGCCGTGGCCTGATCCGCGAAGGCGTGCTGCGCCGCGCGGTCGGCTTGACCCTGGAAGCGGTGGGCTGCGAAGCGCCGATGGGAGCCACCTGCAAGGTCGAAGTGGCCGATGGCTGGGTCGATGCCGAAGTGGTCGGCTTCGCTAGCGACCGCACCTACCTGATGCCCAGCGCCGAGCTGTACGGCCTGCTGCCCAACGCCCGCGTGGTGCCCTCCTACCGCCGTGGCGGCGTCGAAGTCGGCGAAGGCCTGCTCGGCCGCGTCATCGACAGCGACGGCGTGCCACTGGACGGCAAGGGCCCGATCCGCGCCGAAGGCAGCGCCAGCATGGCTGGCATATCGATCAACCCGCTGGCGCGCGAACCCATCATCCAGCCACTGGACGTGGGCGTGCGCGCAATCAACGCCTTGCTGCCGATCGGCCGCGGCCAGCGCGTGGGCCTGTTTGCCGGCTCCGGCGTCGGCAAATCGACGCTGCTGGGCATGATGACCCGCTTCACCGCGGCCGACGTCATCGTCGTCGGCCTGATCGGCGAGCGCGGCCGCGAAGTGCGCGACTTCGTCGAAACCACCCTGGGCGAAGAAGGCCTGCGCCGCGCCGTGGTGGTGGCCGCCCCGGCCGACCGCCCGCCGCTGGCGCGCCTGCACGGTGCCTACCGCGCCACCGCGATTGCCGAGTGGTTCCGCGACCAGGGTTTGAACGTGCTGCTGCTGATGGATTCGCTGACCCGCTTCGCCCAGGCCCAGCGCGAAATCGGCCTGTCCGTCGGCGAGCCGCCAACCACCCGCGGCTACCCGCCCAGCGTGTTCGCCAAGCTGCCGGCGCTGGTCGAACGCGCCGGCAATGGTGCCAAGGGGCGCGGCTCGATCACCGCCTTCTACACCATCCTCACCGAGGGCGACGACCCGCAGGACCCGATCGCCGACGCCGCCCGCGCCATCCTCGACGGCCACATCCTGCTGTCGCGGCGGGTGGCCGACTCCGGCCTGTACCCGGCCATCGACGTCGAATCCTCGGTCAGCCGCGTGGTCCAGGACATCGCCGATGACGCCTGGCGCGCCCGCATCCGCAAGCTCAAGCGGCTGGTGGCGGCGTATTCTTCCAACCGCGACCTGATCGCCATCGGCGCCTACCAGCGCGGCAACGACCCGGCCACCGACGAAGCGCTGGAGCGCTGGCCGGAGATCCTCGACTTCCTCGGCCAGGACGTCAGCCTGGCCGCCGATCTGCCCCACAGCCTTGCCGCATTGAAACAACTGGTCGAAAGCGAGAACATCCCATGAAGCAATCCCGTCGCCTTGACCCGTTGCTGCGCCGTGCGCAGGACCACGAAGACGAAGTCGCCCGCACCCTGGCCGAGCGCCAGCAGTCGCTGGACCTGCACCAATCGCGGCTGGAGGAACTGCGCCGCTACGCCGAGGAATATGCCAACCAGCAGATGGCCAGCGCGCAGATGGCCGCCACCAGCCCGACGCAGTTGATGAACCGCCGCGCCTTCCTCGACCGCCTCGACAGCGCCGTGCAACAACAAAGCCAGACCGTGGACCACAACCGCGAGCGCGTCGATGCCGAGCGCGCACGCTTGCTGCTGGCCAGCCGCGACAAGCAGGTGCTGGAGCAGCTCGCCGCCAGTTACCGCGCACAGGAACAAAAAGTCGTCGACCGCCGCGACCAGCGTGAAATGGACGACCTCGGCGCGCGCCGCGTGCGCCTGGCGCAACAGGCCGCCGCCAGCGAGGGGGAATCGTCATGAACGGACTGTCCTTCTCCGTCGCCCCCGCCCAGGCCTCCACCGCTTCCACCACGCCGGCAACCGGCAACGGCGGCGACGCGCCCGGCGGCAACGCCTTCAAGCAACTGCTCGACGGTGCCGGCAGCCCGGCCAAGGCCAGCGGCAAGGAAACCGCAGGCAAGCCACGGCCGGCCCCAGGCCCCGGCTCCAGTGCGACCGACGACACCGCTGCGGTCGAGGAAACCACCGGCAAGCCCACCGACGCCACCGCGCGCGGCGATACCGACACGGCTGCCAATGACGCTCCCCCGGACGATGCACCCTGGCCGCCGCCGGGCCTGCCGATGATCACGCAAGCCGAAGCCACTCCGGCCCCCGCTGCGGAAACCCAACTCGCGGTCATTGCGACCACGTCTCCACCCTCCCTGCCACTTGCGACACCCGCGACAACCGCCGTCGCCGCTGCCACGGTGCCGGCGCAACCGTTGCCCGACACAATGGCTGCCGCACCCCCGCTGCCGGCCACGCCCGCAACCGGGAAAACACCCGCGTCACCCTCACCGCCGCCGCTGCCCGGCGCCATGACCGCCGCAACCGCGCTGCCGGCAACGCCTGCAACCGGGGAGGCTGCCCCCGTGACCGAAGCGCTGGCGTCGCTGGCCGGCGATGTGGCCGCGACCCGTGCCGACAGCGATGCCGGCCCGCCGCCGTTGCCAAGCTTTGGCCACCTGCTGCAAGGGATGGCAACAACGCAAACGCGGAGCGAACCCACCCCGTTCACCGGCGAACTGGCCAAGCCCGTCGCTGCCCACGCCCCCGATTTCGACGAAGCCATCGGTGCCCGCATCGGCTGGCTGGCCGAGCAGAAGATCGGCCACGCCCATATCCGCGTGACCCCGAACGACCTTGGCCCGGTGGAGGTACGCCTGCAACTGGACGGCGACCGCGTCCATGCCAGTTTCACCAGCGCCCACGCCGACGTGCGCCATGCATTGGAAAACAGCCTGCCGAAACTGCGCGAAATGCTCGGCGAGCAAGGCATGCAACTGGCCCATGCCGACGTCGGCCAGCAGTCGGACCCGCAAGCCAACGGTGGTAGCGGACAGACTGCGGCCGGTGATGCCGATGGCGAAACCGGCGTCTCGCCTTCCGAGTTGCCGGCCGTTACCCCGCAAGGCCTGCGCCTGCGCGGGCTGCTCGACGCCTATGCTTGAGTCGGCGTCCTTGGCAGCGGCCAAGCATGCCTCGCCGCTGTCGTTTCTCGTCTTTTGTGTGCACCCGTCAAATTTCCGGCATCACTGAATGCTGGCACCTCCGGCACGTGTATTGCATCCTTTCTGGAAGCACTCAGGGAGTACACCGTGGCCGCCGCCGACAAGAACCGCAAGACCGACACCCCCAAGGAAAAGGACAAGGACAGCGCCGCGCCGCCAAAGCGGTCGAGGTTGATGATTGCCCTGATCGCGTTGGTCGCTGCCGCTGCCGCCGGCGGTGGCATGTGGTATTTCACCCAGCACCAGGCCGCCGGCGCGCCCGCCACCACAGCACCGGCAAGCAAGGCCGCGATGCCGGCGCCGGCGCAGTATTTCGCGCTTGACCCGGCGTTCGTGGTCAACCTCAACGGCCCGCTCGACGGCCCGCGCTACCTGCAGGTCGAAGTGCAGTTGATGACCCGCGACCCGCAGGCGCTGAGCGCGCTGCAAACCCACGCACCGGCCATCCGCGCGCGGCTGCTGATGCTGTTTTCGCAAGTCGAGCCGGCGCAGATCGCCGACCGTGCCGGCAAGGAGAAGCTGCAAGCCTCGGCGCTGGCCGAGGTACAGAAGGTGATGGAAGCCGAAACCGGCAAGAAGACCGCCGACGAATTGCTGTTCACCAGCTTCGTCACCCAGTAAGGCACTGGCGATGATCAATGACCTGCTGTCCCAGGATGAAATCGACGCCCTGCTGCATGGCGTCGATTCCGGCTCGGTGGACACCGCCGAGCCGGCTGCGCCGCCGGGCGAAGCCCGTTCCTACGATTTCGCCAGCCAGGACCGCATCATCCGCGGGCGCATGCCGACCCTGGAGATGGTCAACGAGCGCTTCGCGCGGTTGTGGCGCATCGGCCTGTTCAACCTGATCCGGCGCTCCTCGGAGTTGTCGGTGCGCGGCATCGAGTTGATCAAGTTCAGCGAATACATGCATTCGCTGTACGTGCCCACCAACCTCAACCTGATCAAGTTCAAGCCGCTGCGCGGCACCGGGCTGATCGTGTTCGAGCCGACCCTGGTGTTCGCGGTGGTGGACAACTTCTTCGGCGGCGATGGCCGCTACCCCACCCGCATCGAAGGCCGCGAGTTCACCGCCACCGAGATGCGGGTGATCCAGTTGATGCTCAAGCAGACCTTCGCCGACCTGGTGGAAGCCTGGGCGCCGGTGATGGGGGTGGAGTTCGAGTACATCAACTCCGAGATCAACCCGCACTTCGCCAACATCGTCACCCCGCGTGAATACGTGGTGGTCAGCCGCTTCCACGTCGAGCTGGAAGGCGGCGGCGGCGACATCCACATCACCCTGCCCTATTCGATGCTGGAACCGATCCGCGACGTGCTTGACGCCGGCATCCAGAGCGACCGCAACGACCGCGACGAAAGCTGGGGCATCACCCTGCGCGAGCAGTTGAACGGCGCCGAGCTGGAGCTTTCCAGCGTGATCGCGCGGCGGCGCCTGAGCCTGCGCGACCTGACCAAACTGAAAGTAGGCGACATCCTGCCCATCGACCTGATGAAGGAAGTGCCCCTGTGCGTGGAGGGCATCCCCGTGTTCACCGGCGAATTCGGCGTGGCCAACGACCACAATGCCATCAAGATCGTCGCCACCCATCCGCCGGGCACGCGCCAGCGCACACCCTTGATCCAGGAAGACGCCAATGACTGACAACGACCCCAACGAAGTGAACGACGTACCGGCCGCCGCACCGGCGCAGTTCGCCAACCTGCAAGCCGATGGCGAGCACCATTCCGACCTCGACCTGGACGTGATCCTCGACGTGCCGGTGACGCTGTCGCTGGAAGTGGGCCGTGCGCGCGTGCCGATCCGCAACCTGCTGCAGCTCAACCAGGGCTCGGTGGTGGAGCTGGAACGCGGCGCCGGCGAATCGCTGGACGTGTTCGTCAACGGCACCCTGATCGCCCACGGCGAGGTGGTGGTCATCAACGACCGCTTCGGCGTGCGCCTGACCGACGTGGTCAGCCCCAGCGAGCGCATCCGGAGACTGCGTTGATCGCTGTGATCGCCACTGCTGCCGCACCGCTGGCCAAGGCCGCGATGCCGGTGGGCCAGCACGCACCCACCACGCCGAGCATGTTCGGCGCGGTGCTGGCGCTGCTGATGGTGCTGGCGCTGATCGTCGGCCTGGGCTGGCTGCTCAAGCGCCTGCCCGGCAGCGGCTTCCGCCCGCCGGAAGGAATGAAGCTGGTTGCCAGCCTCAGCCTGGGCGCACGCGAGCGGGTGGTGGTGGTCGAGGTCAACGGCCAGCAACTGCTGCTGGGCGTGAGCACCGGCGGCATCAGCACCTTGCACGTGCTGCCCGAACCGCTGCCGGCCACGCCCGCGCCCAACCTCAGGCAACTGCCGAATTTCGCGCAACTGCTGTCGCAGAAGCTGCGCAAGGATTCCTGACCATGCCGGGCCATCGCCTGAACCGCTCCGTTTGCCTGCAAGTGCTTGCGCTGCTGGCCCTGTTCGCGCTGCCGGCATTGGCGCTGGCCGCCCCCGGCGTGCCGCAACTGCCGGCACTGCCGGACGTGAACGTCGGCCGCATCGGCGGCCAGCCGGTCAGCCTGCCGTTGCAGACGCTGCTGCTGATGACGGCGATCACCCTGTTGCCGTCGATGCTGCTGATGCTCACCGCCTTCACCCGCATCATCATCGTGCTGGGCCTGTTGCGGCAGGCGCTGGGCACCGGGCAGACGCCGTCCAACCAGGTGTTGCTGGGGCTGGCGCTGTTCCTGACCGCGATGGTGATGATGCCGGTGTGGGACAAGGCCTGGGCCACCGGCATGTCGCCCTACCTCAACGGCGAGATCGACTTCCAGACCGCGTGGACGCTGACCACCCAGCCGTTGCGCGCATTCATGCTGGCGCAGGTGCGCGAGACCGACCTGCTGACCTTCGCCGGGCTGGCCGGCCACGGCCCCTACGCCGGCCCGGACGCGATCCCGTTCCCGGTGCTGGTCGCTTCCTTCGTCACCAGCGAGCTGAAGACCGCTTTCGAGATCGGCTTCCTGATCTTCATCCCGTTCGTCATCATCGACCTGGTGGTGGCCAGCGTGCTGATGTCGATGGGCATGATGATGCTCTCGCCGATGCTGATCTCGGCACCCTTCAAGCTGTTGCTGTTCGTGCTGGTGGACGGCTGGGTGCTGGTGGTCGGCACCCTGGCGGCCAGCTTCAATGCGGTTTGAAAGCAAGGAATGAGTGACAAAGCCAGGAGTTAGTGAAGAGGAGTGAGGAGTGAGAGAGGGCAACAGCAACCGCCGTCATTCCCGCGCAGGCGGGAATCGCTTTTCAACAGAAGCATGCAGAGCCCCAAGAGCGATTCCCGCCTGCGCGGGAATGACGGCTCCCTGCCTTTCCTCACTCCTTTCCCCCCTTCCCCGCTCACTTCTCACTCCTTTTCACTCACTCCCGACTCCCCCTCATCCCTCCAACTCCATACAGCCATGAGCCCCGAACTCGCCCTTACCGAACTGCGTGGTGGACTGGTCGCCACCTTGTGGATTGCCGGCCCGCTGCTGCTCAGCGTACTGGTGACCGGCGTGCTGGTCGGCGTGGTGCAAGCGGCCACCCAGCTCAACGAGCCGACCATCGCCTTCGTCGCCAAGGCGGCGGCGTTGACCGTGACCCTGTTCGCGCTGGGCAGCCTGCTGGTCGGGCACCTGGTGGAATTCACCACGCTGCTGTTCCAGCGCATACCACACCTGATCGGCTAGGCGGGCGCACCGATGCCCGCCCTCTCCCGCCGCCTCTTTTCGCCGGCCTTTCCCTGCATCGGGGAAAGGTTCGCCAAGGCCTAGGCCCGCCGTGGATTCCATCACCCGGGTGGTCATCGACGGCCAACAGGCCTTCGCCATCATCGGCACCGTACTGTGGGTGATGCTGCGCATCGGCGCGATGCTGGTGGCCATGCCGATGGTCGGCAGCCGTTCGCTGCCGGCGCGGGTGCGGGCGATGTTGGCGCTGGTACTGGCAATGGCGCTGGCGCCGGTGGTGCCGCCGGTGCCGGCGTGGAACGGCTTCGACGCCGCCGCCGTGCTCACCATCGCCCGTGAACTGGCGGTCGGGGTGGTCATCGGTTTCCTGCTGCGGCTGATTTTCGAGGCCGGCTCGATGGCCGGTGAATTGATCGCGCAGGGCACCGGCCTGGCCTTCGCGCAGATGAGCGACCCGTTGCGCGGCGGCAGTTCCGGCGTGATCGGGCAATGGTTCTACCTGCTGTTCGGGCTGCTGTTCTTCGCCAGCAACGGCCACCTGGCGCTGATTTCGCTGCTGGTGGACAGCTACACGGCGTTGCCGATCGGCACCGCCCTGCCCGACCCGCATGCAATGGCGGCACTGGCGCCGACGCTGATGCTGCAGATGATGCGCGGCGCGCTGACCCTGGCGCTGCCGCTGACGGTGGCGATGCTGGCGATGAACCTGGCCTTCGGCGTGCTGGCCAAGGCGGCCCCTGCGCTGCACCCGATGCAGTTCGGCCTGCCGGTTTCGCTGCTGCTGGGACTGGTGCTGCTGATGCTGCTTTCCGCGGAAATGGCCGGGCCGGTGCAGCGGTTGTTCGACACCGCGTTCGACAGCATGCGCCAGGTCACGATGTAGCCTCCGCCGGCTGCGGCGGCCTACGCCGAGATGCCATTGCAAGTACCGCCAAAGCCCGCGATAGTCCGCCCACCGGCAGCGGGGAAATGGCAGCCGGCAAACGGAATTCGGCCCGCGGCGGCTGCCGCGACAGTACCGGGGGAACAGGTGCTCGCAGGAAGCTACAACCCGTTGCTGGTCACCTTGTCGGTGGTTGTCGCCATGCTGGCTTCGTTCACCGCGCTGGACATGGCCGCGCGCGTCAACGCCGCGCCTTCGCGCCGCACCGCACTGCCGTGGCTGCTGGCCGGCGGCATCGCGATGGGCACCGGCATCTGGTCGATGCACTTCGTCGGCATGCTCGCCTTCCGCCTGCCTATCCCGCTTGGTTACGACCCGTGGATCACCCTGCAATCGCTGCTGGCCGCCATTGCGGCCTCGGTGTTCGCGCTGTGGCTGGTTTCGCTGCCTACCCTGCCGCGCTTGCGGCTGCTGCTGGGCGGGTTGTTGATGGGCCTTGGCATCGCCTGGATGCACTACGTCGGCATGGCCGCACTGCGCATGCAGCCAGCCATCGAATACGAACCGGTCCGCTTCACGCTGTCGGTGCTGGTGGCGATGGCCGCTTCTTGGGGCGCACTGTTCATCGCCTTCCACCTGCGTGCGGCGGGGCCGGCATGGCCGCAGCGATTGGCCGCCGCCAGCGTGATGGGCGTGGCCGTCGTCGGCATGCATTACACCGGCATGGCCGCCGCACGCTTCCCGGCGGGCGCGGTGTGCGGCGCGGCGCGGCAGGGCGGCATCGACAACGACTGGCTGGCTGCCGGCGTGGTGCTGCTGACCGTGGCGGTGATGCTGGTGGTGCTGCTGGTCTCGCTGTTCGAGCAGCGGCGGCAGGCGCGCCTGCTGCAACTGCGCAACACCACCCTGGCCGCCTCGCTGGACGATGCCCAGCGCGAGCTGCTGCATGCCAGCCGGCACGACGCCCTGACCGGCCTGCCCAACCGCCAACTGGCGCACGAGCACATCACCCTGCTGTTGCAGCAATGCACGCAGGAAGGCGGCATCTGCGCGGTGATGGTGCTGGACCTGGACGATTTCGGCCACATCAACCGCACCTTCGGCCCGCAGGCCGGCGATGCGGTGATGGCCGACGTCGGCGCGCGCTTGCAGCAGGTGCTGCCGGCCAACGGCATGGTCGGCAGGCTGGGGGGCGACTGCTACCTGGTCGCCGCCGCGCTGGAGGATGCCAACGCCGCCACCGCGCTGGCGCAGCACCTGCTGGCTGCGCTCGCGGCGGTACAAGTGGCCGGGCAAGGCTTGCACATCAGCGGCAGCCTGGGCATGGCGCTGCTGCCACTGCCGGGCGACTGCGCCACCCAACGGGTATCGCAGGCCGAAACCGCCCTTGCCCACGCCCGCCAGGCCGGTCCCAACCGCCAGGCGCGTTACGCCGAATGGATGGATGTCGACGCCGCCGATGACCACCACCTGCTCGACGACCTGCGCAAAGCCATCGGCAGTCCGCAGGTGTCGCTGCACTACCAACCCCGCGTATGGGCCGACAACGGCCGCGTCTGCTGCGCCGAAGCGCTGCTGCGCTGGCGTCACCCCGAACACGGGCCATTGCCCAGTCAGCGTGTGGTTCAGTTGGCTGAACGGCATGGACTGATGGAAGCACTGGGGCAATGGGTGCTGGACGAAGCCTGCCGGCAACTGCGCTGCTGGCAGGACGCCGGCCACCGCGACTGGCAGGTGTCGGTCAACCTGTCCGGCCAGCAACTGGCCTCGCCCACCCTGGCCGATACCGTGCGCTACTGCCTGCGGCACAACGACCTGGCCCCCGCGCAATTGCTGCTGGAAATCGACGAAACCAGCCTGGCGCATGCCAGCGGGGAAGCGTTCGAGAGCCTGCGCACCCTCGCCGCGCTGGGCGTGGGCATCAGCATCGACAACTTCGGCGGCGGCAACGCCAGCCTGCTGCAACTGCGGCAGTTGCCGGCCAGCCGGATCCTGCTGCATCCGGCCTTCGTGCAGGCGCTGGAGGAGCGGGACGAGGAGGCCACGCTGCTGGCCGCCGTCATTGCCCTGGGCCATGCGCTGGACATGGAAGTGGGCGCAAAGGGCATCGAAAACCCGCGCCAGCGCATCCACGTCGAACAGTTGGGTTGCGACCAGTTGCAGGGCTACCAGATCGGCCGCCCGGCCAGCGCCGAGCAGTTCATCCGCCTGTATGGCAGGAGTGAGTGAAGAGGAGTGAGGAGTGAGAAAAGCGGGCCTGCTCATGCTCTTGCCGTCTCTCAACGTCTCATTCCTCTTCACTCACTCCTGCCGTTTCACTCACTCCTCGCCCCTCCGGGAACGGTTCTTGCACGCAAGTGGTTGATCTTTCCTTGCGTGGCGCGTCATGGCGGAAAACGAAGACGGCACCGAAAAAACCGAACAGCCAACAGCCAAACGCCTGCGCGAGGCCCACGAAAAGGGCAACGTCCCACGTTCGAAGGAGCTGTCCACCGCCGCGGTGTTCGTCGCCGCGGTACTGTCGCTGTACGCGCTGTCCGGCTACATGGGCGGTGCCGCACGGCAGTGGATGAAGGCCGCGCTGAGTCCCGAGCCGGGGCTGCTGCACGCCCCGCAGGCACTGTTCGGCCATGCCGGCTGGATCCTGCTGAAGCTGATGCTGGTGTTCGCCCCGCTGTTGCTGGTGTGCCTGGCCGCCGGCTTCGTCGCGCCGGTGCTGATGGGTGGCCTGCGCTTTTCCAACAAGGCGCTGATGCCCGACCTGAAACGCATGAACCCGATGAGCGGGCTCAAGCGCATCTACGGCCCCGAGTCGCTGGCCGAGCTGACCAAATCCCTGCTGCGCATCGTCCTGGTCGGCGGCGCGGTCGCGCTGGTGGTCTGGCACGGCATCGGCGGCCTGCGCAGCCTGCTGCGGCTGCCACTGGAAACCGCGGTTCATGACGGTCTCGGCTTCACCTTGCGCCTGCTGCTGGCCGCGGCCGGAGCGATGGCGCTGCTGGCGGCCATCGACGCCCCGTACCAGAAGTGGAACTGGCTGCGGAAGCTGAAGATGACCCGCGAGGAGCTCAAGCGCGAGATGAAGGAAAGCGAGGGCAGCCCGGAGGTCAAGGGCCGCATCCGGCAAATGCAGATGCAGCTCTCGCAGCGACGGATGATGGAAGCGGTGCCCACCGCCGACGTGGTGGTGGTCAACCCCACCCACTATGCGGTGGCGCTCAAGTACGAAGCCGGCAGCATGGGCGCGCCGACGGTGGTGGCGCGCGGCGTCGACGAACTGGCGCTGCGCATCCGCCAGGTGGCCGACGGCAACCGCGTGGCCATCGTCTCGGCACCGCCGTTGGCACGCGCCTTGTATAGGGAGAGCCAACTCGGCAAGGAAATCCCCGTGAGACTGTATTCGGCCGTCGCCCAGGTCCTGTCCTACGTGTACCAACTGCGCACCTGGCGCAGCGGGCCGATGCCGGCCCTGCCCGCGCTGGATGTGGATGAATTCGGCAAGGGAGCCCGCCGATGAGCGCACAACCGATGCCGTCGGCCGGCCGTCGCATTCTGGAATTGCTGCGCCACGGGCTGGGCGCGCCGCTGATCGTGCTGGCACTGCTGGCAATGGTGGTGGTGCCGCTGGCCGCGCCGGTGCTCGACGCCCTGTTCACCCTCAACATCGCCGTCTCGCTGATCGTGCTGTTGGCGGTGGTCTATGTGAAGCGGCCACTGGACTTCACCATTTTCCCGATCGTGCTGTTGATCACCACCATGCTGCGATTGGCGCTGAACGTGGCCTCGACCCGGGTGATCCTGCTCAACGGCCAGAACGGCCACGAAGCCGCCGGCAAGGTCATCGCTTCGTTCGGCGAGTTCGTCATCGGCGGCAACTACGCGGTGGGCATCGTGGTGTTCGCGATCCTGACCATCATCAACTTCGTGGTCATCACCAAGGGTGCCGGGCGCGTGTCGGAAGTGACCGCGCGCTTCACCCTCGACGCCATGCCCGGCAAGCAGATGGCGATCGACGCCGACCTCAACGCCGGTTTGCTGACGGCCGAGGAAGCCAAGGTCCGCCGCGAGGAAGTGCGCGAGGAAGCCGACTTCTACGGCGCGATGGACGGCTCCAGCAAGTTCATCCGTGGCGACGCCATCGCCGGCATCCTGATCCTGTTCGTCAACCTGCTTGGCGGCCTCGGCGTGGGCGTGCTGCAACACGGCATGCCATTCGCCGACGCCGCCGCCACCTACACCCTGCTGTCCATCGGCGACGGCCTGGTGGCGCAGTTGCCGGCGCTGCTGGTGTCCAGCGCGGTGGCGATGCTGGTGACCCGCGCCTCGCGCTCGCAGGACATGAGCGAGGCAATGATGGGCCAGGTGTTCGGCCAGTACCGGGCGCTGGCGATCGCCGCCGGCATCATCGGCCTGGTCGGGCTGGTGCCGGGCATGCCCAACCTCGCCTTCCTGACCCTGGCCGCGATCCTCGGTTTCCTCGCGTGGAAGCTGTGGCAACGCGAACAGGCCGGCGGCGGCAAGTCGCCCAGCGGTGGCGACGCTACCGCGCCGGGCGACATCCCCGGCCTGACCTCGTCGGCACCGGCACCGACCGCCGAACTGAGCTGGGACGAACTGCGCCCGGTGGACCCGCTGGGATTGGAAGTGGGCTACCGGCTGATCCCGCTGGTGGACAAGGCCCAGGGCGGCGAGCTGATGGCGCGGATCAAGGGCGTGCGCCGCAAGCTCACACAGGACGTCGGCTTCCTGATCCCGCCGGTGCATATCCGCGACAACCTGGAGCTGCCCGCCGCCGGCTATCGGCTGCTGGTGCACGGCGTGCCGGTGGCCAGCGCCGACATCCATCCCGACCGCGAACTGGCGCTGGACCCCGGCAGCGCGATGGGCCAGCTCGAAGGCATCCCCGGCAAGGACCCGGCGTTCGGGCTGGACGCGACGTGGATCCAGCCACACCAGCGCGCCCATGCCGAATCGCTGGGCTACACCGTGGTCGACCCGGCCACCGTGGTCGCCACCCACTTGTCGCACCTGATCCGCGAACACGCCCCGGAACTGCTTGGCCACGAGGAAGTGCAGCAATTGCTGGCAACCCTGGCCAAGAGCGCGCCGAAGCTGGCTGAGGACCTTACCCCCAAGGCGCTGACCACCCCGGTGATCGCGCGCGTGCTGCAGAACCTGCTGACCGAGCACATCCCGATCCGCCAGTTGCGCAAGATCGCCGAAGCGCTGGTCGAGAACGCCCCGCTCAGCCAGGACCCGGCGGTGCTGACCGCCGCGGTGCGCAACGCACTGGGCCGCTTCATCGTGCAGGAAATCGCCGGCATGTCGCCCGAGCTGCCGGTCTTCACCCTCAACCCGCAACTGGAACGGGTCTTGCAGGAGTCAACGCAAGGCAACGGTGCCGCGCTGGAACCCGGTCTCGCCGAGCGCCTCCACCAGAGTCTTGCCGAATGTGTCGGCAAGCAGGAGGCGCGCAACGAGCCGGCCGTGGTGCTGGTACCGGGCCCGGTCCGCGCCGCGCTCGCGCGCATGGTCCGCCACAGCGTCCCCTCGCTGTCGGTACTGGCCTACAGCGAGGTGCCGGAAGACAAGCGCCTGAAACTGGTCGGCACGATCAGTTGAAGGCAACCGGCACCGGCGTCGGAAAACCGCCACCGCCACGATGAAGCACGTAAGGAGCACGCACCGCCATGCACCACACCACCACCGCCCCCGCTCCTTCCCTGCCCCCCCATTCCGCTTCCCGAGCCGCCAGCATGAAGATCAAACGTTTCGTCGCCGCCGACATGCGCACCGCCATGAACCTGGTGCGCAAGGAACATGGCCCCGATGCCGTGATCCTCTCCAACCGGCGCATCGAGGAAGGCGTCGAAATCGTGGCGGCCGCCCATTACGACGAATCGGTGGTGCAGCGCGCACTGGAAGCCGCACGCCCGGCGCCGGCCGCCGCCCCCAGGCCGCGCAGCGCCGCCGAAGCCATCATTGCAGCGGTCACCCGCCGCAAGGCCCCTGAAACCGAGGCCGAGCCGGTAACCGCCACCACCTCGGCGGTGGCCGAACTGGCACGCTCGGCGGTGGGTGCCACCGGCCGTTCGCTCGACAGCAGCCTCGAACTGGCCACCGGCAGCCGCTTTCCGGCCCAGGCCCGGCCGCAGGCACAGCCCAAGGCCCCGGCCGCGGCGGTGCCGGAACAGGTGTTCGCCAACTTCCTCGGCAATGCCGAGGCTGCCGCCGCCCCGCCGCCGCGTGAAACCGCCGCTGCCATCCCGGCGCCAGCACCGGCTCCGCTCAACCGCGCCCGCTTCGTCATCGACCCGCCGCTGGAAGAGTCCGCGCCCGTCCCGCAGGCCGTCGCTGCCCCGGCCCAGCCGGCACCGGTGCAGGAACCGATGCCGGAACCGGCCGCGCCGGCCCTGAGCGTGATCGCCGGCGCCCCGCGCGATGACGAGCAACTGACCCAGTTGCGCCACGAAATGACCGGCATGCGCCTGCTGATCGAGCGCGAAATGCACCGCCTCAACGACGAGCGCCTGCGCGGCAACCCGGTGCGCGCCAGCGCCCTGGACCTGATGGACGAATACGGCTTCGACACCGGCCTGGCCCGTGACGTGGCGATGCAGATCCCGGCTGACACCGACCCGGCCCGCGCCCGTGGCCTGATGCTGGGGCTGATTTCGAAGAAGCTGCCGATCACCCCGATCGACCCGATCGAAACCGGCGGCGTCATCGCCCTGGTCGGCCCCACCGGCGCCGGCAAGACCACCACCATCGCCAAGCTGGCCTCGCGCTTCGCCGAAACCCACGCCCCGCGCGACGTCGCCCTGGTCACCACCGACACCCAGCGCATCGGCGCCCGCGAGCAGTTGTACGGCTTCGGCCGCCAGCTCGGCATCGCCGTGCACGAGGCCCACAGCGGCACCAACCTGAACCAGTTGCTGGAACGGCTGGCCGACTACAAGCTGGTACTGATCGACACCGCCGGCCTCGGCCAGCGCGACCGCGCCCTCACCGCGCAGTTGCAGTGGTTGCGCGCGGCCGGCCAGATCCGCACCCTGTTGGTCCTGCCAGCCAATACCGGCTTCCAGGACATGGACGAAGTGGTGCGCCGCTTCGGCGCAGCCAACCCGCAAGGGGTGGTATTGACCAAACTGGACGAGACCGGACGCCTGGGTTCGGCCCTTTCGGTGGCAGTGGATCACCATTTGCCGATCACATGGGTGACGGATGGGCAGGATGTGCCGGAAGATCTGCATCGGGCCTCGGCGGCCAATCTGGTACTTCGCCTTGAAGATTTGCGCCGAGCGGCCGATATGCCATGCAGTAATCCGGAGTTGACCGATGCCGTCGCGTGAATACGCCAAACTGACCAACGCCTTCCCGCTGTCGGCCACCCGCCTGCAGCCGGCCGGGCCGGTGCGCACCATTGCGGTGACCGGCGGCAAGGGCGGCGTGGGCAAGACCAACATCTCGGCCAACCTGGCCGTGGCGCTGGCCGAAATGGGCAAGCGCACCCTGCTGCTGGACGCCGACCTCGGCCTGGCCAACATCGACGTGATCCTCGGCCTGCAGCCCAAGCACACCCTGGCCGACCTGGTCGCCGGCCGCTGCACGCTGGAGGAAGTCATCATCGAAGGCCCCGGCGGCGTGCTGGTGGTGCCGGCCGCGTCCGGCCGCCGGCACATGGCCGAGCTGCAACCGGCCGAGCACGTCGGCCTGGTCAACGTGTTCTCCGAGCTGGAACGCGACCTGGACGTGATGATCATCGACACCGCCGCTGGCATCACCGACAGCGTGCTGACCTTCTGCCAGGCCGCGCAGGACACCGTGGTGGTGGTCTGCGACGAACCGGCCTCGATCACCGACGCCTACGCGCTGATCAAGGTGCTCTCGCGCGAGCGCGGCGTGGACCGCATGCAGGTGGTGGCCAACATGGTGCGCGACCCCAACGAAGGCCGCGTGCTGTACGAAAAGCTGGTGCGGGTGTGCGACAAGTTCCTCGCCGACGTCTCGCTGAACTACCTCGGCTGCGTGCCGCAGGACGACTGGCTGCGGCTGTCGGTACAGCGCCAGCAGCCGGTGGTCAAGCTGTACCCGTCCTCGCCGGCGGCCCAGGCCATCCAGGAAATCGCCCGCCGTACCGCGCGCTGGCAGGCCCCCACCGAGCCGCGCGGTGGCGTCGAATTCTTCCTCGAACGCATCCTGCAGCAACGCGGAGTGGTGACATGAAACCCGCGGCCGCCGCCCACTACCGTGAAGTGCAGCGCGCCAGCGCCAACGACGTCATCGTCCGGCACTCGGACCTGGTGCGACGCATTGCCCATCACCTCGCCGCGCGGCTGCCAGCCAGCGTCGAGATCGACGACCTGATCCAGGCCGGCATGATGGGCCTGATCGAGGCCTCGCGCAGCTACGACGCCGAACAGGGCGCCTCGTTCGAAACCTATGCCTCCATCCGCATCCGCGGCTCGATGATCGACGAGATCCGCCGTGGCGACTGGGTGCCGCGCTCGGTGCACCGCCGCGCCCGCGACGCCGCCGCCACCATCCGCCGGCTGGAACAGTCCACCGGCCGTGCCGCCAGCGCCAGCGAAGTGGCCGAGGCGATGGAGATGCCGCTGCCGGACTACCTGCGGCTGATCGAGGACGCCTCGCGCGGCCAGGTGCTGAGCCTGGAGTCGCGCATCGAGGACCAGGGTGAACTGGACACCCCGACCAGCGGCGGCCCGACCCCGCAGCAGATGCTCGAACGCAGCCAGTTCGGCGAAGAGCTGGGCAAGGCCATTGCGGTGCTGCCCGAGCGCGAACAACTGGTGCTGTCGCTGTACTACGAGCAGGAGCTGAACCTGAAGGAGATCGGCGCGGTGCTCGGCGTGAGCGAGTCGCGCGTCTGCCAGATCCACGGCCAGGCCATGCTGCGCCTGCGCGGCCGGCTGAAGATTTTCGAGGCGGCCGACGCCGGCCTCGTCGAACCATGAAGAGGAACACCTTTTGAACAAGAACATGCGGATCCTGATCGTCGACGACTTCTCGACCATGCGGCGCATCGTCAAGAACCTGCTGGGCGATCTCGGCTTCACCAACACCGCCGAAGCCGAGGACGGTCACGCCGCGCTGGCACTGCTCAACAGCCAGCCGTTCGACTTCGTGGTCACCGACTGGAACATGCCGGTGATGACCGGCATCGAGCTGCTCAAGGCGATCCGCGCCGATGCCCGGCTCAAGACCCTGCCGGTGCTGATGGTCACCGCCGAGGCCAAGCGCGAGCAGATCATCGAAGCGGCCCAGGCCGGCGTCAATGGCTACATCATCAAGCCGTTCACCGCGCAGACCCTGCAGGAAAAGCTGGGCAAGATCTTCGAGCGGCTGGGGGCCAGCGCCTGATGAACGCCTCCGCGGGTATCGCAAATGAAAAGGCCCTGCTGGCGCAACGCCTGCAGGACGCGCTGACGGCGCTGGAAAGCGGCGATGAGGCCGGCTGGCGCCGGGAAATTGACGCCCTTGCCGCGGCGCGCGAGAAACCGATGGTGGCCGGGCTGGGCCGGCTGGCGCGCGAACTGGGCAAGGCGCTGGGCGACCTGCCGACGCTGCCGTCCGAGGCCGGCGAGCTGACCGACGCCTGCGCACGCCTGGACCACGTGGTGGAAATGACCGAAAAGGCCACCCACCGCACCCTCGACCTGGCCGAGGAATGCCGCACCCTGACCGCGCACCTGCACGAAGGCACGCTGCCGGCCGACGAGCAGCGGCAGGTGCTGGAGCGTATCCGCCACAACCTGACCGAGATCGCCCTGACCCAGAGCTACCAGGATCTCACCGGGCAGATCATCCGCCGCGTGGTCGGCATCGTCCGCCGCGTGCACGAAGGCTTCGGCGCGCTCGGCCTGCCGCCGCCGGAACACGAGAACCGCGATGGCTTGGCCGGCCCCGCCGTCAGCGGGCTGGACCGCCACGCCGTTTCCCAGGGCGACGCCGACGACCTGCTCTCCGACCTGGGGCTGTGATGCCATGAGCGCCTTCGACGAGGACATTGCCAGCGACTTCATCATCGAGGCTCAGGAAATCCTGGACCGTCTCGGTGAACAGTTGGTGACGCTGGAGCAGGCGCCGCAGGACGGTGACCAGCTCAACGCGGTGTTCCGTGGCTTCCACACGCTCAAGGGCGGCGCCGGCTTCCTCGGCATCAACCCGATGGTCGAGCTGTGCCACGCCGCCGAGGAAACCCTGGGCATGGCGCGCTCGGGCAAGGCGGTGTTGCAGGCGCACCACTTCGATGCCGCGCAGCAGTCACTGGACTGGCTGCAAGCCATGCTCGACGCGGTTTCCGCCGGCACCGAGCCGGAGCACGCGCCGCCGGCGCTGATTGCCCTGTTCGACGTCGATTCGGCCCCGCTGGCCGCAGCCCCGGCCGCCGCAGCAGCCGGCGGCGAACTGATCGACGAAGACGAATTCGAAGCCCTGCTCGACCAACTGCATGGCAGCGCCGCCCCTGGCACCCAGCCAGCAGCAGCAAAACCCGCCAAGGGTGGCGATGACCTGATCAGCGAGGACGAATTCGAAGCCCTGCTCGATGAACTGCACGGTGGCGCCGTCCCCGGTGCCCAACCGGCCCCGGCAGCCGCGCCGGCAGCCAAGGCCAAAGCCAGGACCGGCGACGACCTGATCAGCGAAGACGAATTCGAAGCCCTGCTCGACCAGTTGCATGGCGGTGCCGCTCCCGGCACCAAGCCGGCTGCGGCCGGCGCGGTTGCACCGGCACCTGCGCCACGCGCTGCGGTCCCGGCCAAACCCGCCGCCGCCCCGAACAAGCCGGCCGCCGAGCCCGAGCACACCGTGCGCGTGGACACCAAGCGGCTGGACGCCATCGTCAACCTGATCGGCGAACTGGTGTTGTCGCGCAACCGGCTCAAGACCCTGCGGCTGCGGCTGAAGGACGAAGAACTGGACCGCGCCGTTTCGGTGCTGGACATCGCCACCGCACGCCTGCAGTCGGCGGTGATGCGCACCCGCATGCAGCCGGTGGGCAAGGTGTTTTCGCGCTTCCCCAAGGTCGCCCGCGACGTCGCCCGCAACCTGAAAAAGGAAGTGGACCTGGAACTGGTAGGCGCCGAAACCGAGCTCGACCGCAACCTGGTCGAAGCGCTGGCCGACCCGCTGGTGCATCTGGTGCGCAACGCCATCGACCACGGCATCGAAATGCCCGACCTGCGCGAGGCGCAGGGCAAGCAGCGCAGCGGCCACGTGCGCCTGTCCGCGCACCAGGAAGGCGACTACGTCAGCATCGAGGTGCAGGACGACGGTGCCGGCATCGACCCCGAGCGGCTGCGTGCCAAGGCCCGTGAAAAGGGCCTGCTCGACGCCGAGGCCGCCGCCCGCCTGAGCAGCGAGGAATGCCTGCACCTGGTGTTCATGCCCGGTTTTTCGACCAAGCAGGAGGTCACCGACATTTCCGGCCGCGGCGTCGGCATGGACGTGGTGCAATCGCGCATCCGCGAACTGAGCGGGCAGATCCAGATCCAGTCCGAACTCGGCCGCGGCAGCCGCTTCATGATCCGCGTGCCGCTGACCCTGGCAATCCTGCCGACCCTGCTGGTGCAGGCCGGGGAAGACATCTACGCGCTGCCGCTGGCACGGGTGATGGAAGTGCTGCACGCCCCGCCCTCGTCGCTGGGCTGGTTCGACGGCCGCGCCGTGCTCGACCGCAAGTCGCACACCCTGCCACTGCTGGACCTGCGCCAGTGGCTGGACGTGGAACCGGCGCCTTCCACCCTGCTGACCATCGTCGTGCTGCAGATGGGCGAGGCCCGCTTCGGCCTGGTCGTGGACCAGGTGCGTGGCCGCGAGGAAGTGGTGATAAAGCCGCTGCCCAAAGCCCTGCGCGGGCTCAACGGCTATGCCGGCGCCACCTTGATCGGCGACGGCCGCATGGCGCTGATCCTCGACGTGGACGGCTTGCGCGGCCAGGGCTGAACGCCGGCCGGTTCAAGTACCCCCTGCAGACGCCGATATTCCATCAATGGACAGACTCAGCATCATCGGACTTTTCCTTGCCCTGGCCTCGCTGGTCGGCGGCAGCATCCTCAAGGGCGCGGGCCTGTCCTCGCTGTGGTCGCCTGCGGCGTTCATCATCGTCATCCTCGGCACCATCGCCGCCATCCTGCTGCACACCTCGCCGGCCATCTTCCGCCACGCCTTCCGCATCGTGCGCTGGGTGGTGCGGCCGCCGGACAGCGACCGCCAACTGCTGATCCGGCAGATCGTGGAATGGAGCAACATCGCCCGCCGCCAGGGCCTGCTGGGGCTGGAACCGCAGGTGGAGCAGCAGGACGACCCCTTCCTGCGCAAGGGCCTGCAACTGGTGGTGGACGGGGTCGAACCGGACGCCATCCGGCGCATGCTGGAAATCGAGCTCAGTGGCCAGGAACACCGTGACCTGGCCGCAGCCAGGGTATTCGAGGGCATGGGCATCTACGCGCCGACGCTGGGCATCATCGGCGCGGTGCTGGGGCTGATGGCGGTGATGAAGAACCTGGCCGACCCGAGCAAGCTGGGCCACGGCATCGCCGCCGCCTTCACCGCCACCATCTACGGCATCGCCTCGGCCAACCTGCTGTTCCTGCCGGTCTGCGCCAAGCTCAAGAGCGTGATCGCGCACAACAGCCGCGACCGCGAAATGATCATCGAAGGCCTGATCGCCATTGCCCAGGGCGAGAACCCGCGCAACATCGAAACCAGCCTCGCCGGCTTCCTGGGCTGAGGCGGGGTCATGGCGCGCCGCACCCTCCACGAAGAGCACAGCAACCACGAGGCATGGGCCATTCCCTATGCCGACCTGATGACCTTGCTGCTGGCGTTTTTCGTGGTGATGTACGCCATTTCCTCGGTCAACGAGGGCAAGTACCGGGTCATGGCCGATGCCCTGACCACCGCCTTCGGCGGCGCTCCGCGCACCATCACCCAGGTGCAGGTGGGCAACCAGCAGGTGCAGGGCGGCGGCCACGACAGCCCGTCGGTGATCCGCGCGCCGAGCATGACCGGCGGGGCGATGTCCGATCCCACCCGGTTGCCGTCGATGGCCTCGCAGATGACCCAGCCGGTGTCGCTGCGCGACCGCGAGCACCTGCAGCGTGCCGAACGCCAGCTCAGCCGCATCGCCGACCGCCTGAACCTGTCGCTCGCGCCGCTGGTGAACAAGGGCGTCATCAACGTGCGCCGCACCGAGCTGTGGATCGAAGTGGAGATCAACAGCGACATCCTGTTCCCGACCGGCTCGGCCACCCTGGAGGCCAGCGCCCGGCAAACCCTGGGCACTCTGGCCGACGTGCTGCGGGACGTGCCCAACGGCGTGCGCGTGGAAGGCCACACCGACAACGTGCCCATTGCCACCGCGCAGTACCCGTCCAACTGGGAGCTTTCGGCCACCCGTGCCGCCAGCGTGGTGCACCTGTTCGCCGACCACGGCGTGCAGCCGCAACGGCTGGCGATGATGGGCTATGGCCAGTTCCGCCCGCGCGAAAGCAACGACCTGCCCGAAGGCCGCAACCGCAACCGGCGGGTGATGGTCATCATCCTGGCCGACTCGGCCGCCAGCGCCGATGCACTGGCCGACGACATGGTCACCGCCGCCAGCGAACAGGCCGCGGCGACAACCGAAACCGACGGCGCCACCCCGGCCCCCGCCCCCGACGCGGCCCCGCCGGCAGCAACAAGAGGAGTGCACTGATGCGTATCTGGGCCATTGCCAACCAGAAAGGTGGCGTCGGCAAAACCACCACCACCCTGGCCCTGGGCCGCGGCCTGGCCGCGCTCGGCCAGCGCGTGCTGCTGATCGACCTTGACCCGCACGCCTCGCTGACCCGCTCCTTCGGCGTGCCGCTGGACCCGCCGCCCAGCGGCGTGCTGGAACTGTTTGCCGCGCCGCCGCCGGAAATCGCCACCCTGGCCCGCGCCAGCGACATCCCCGGGCTGGACTACCTGTGCGCGCAAGCCGCGCTGGCCACGCTGGAACGGCGCAGCGCCAACCAGCCCGGCCTCGGCCTGGCCCTGCAGCAGGCGCTGGCCCGCCACGGCGAGCGCCATGACCACATCCTGTTCGACTGCGCGCCCACGCTGGGCCTGTTGATGATCAACGCGCTGGCCGCCGCCGACCGCCTGATCATCCCCACCCAGGCCGAACCGCTGGCGCTGCATGGGCTGGACGGCATGGTGCGCACCGGCGAAATGGTCGAGCGCTCACGCGGCCGGCCGCTGCCGATCTCGATCCTGCCGACCCTGTTCGACCGCCGCACCCGCACCGGCAACGAAACCCTCAAGCTGATGCAGGACCGCTACGGCCCGCGCGTCTGGGAAGACGCCATCCCGGTGGACACCCGCATCAGCAACCCGGCCACCCTGACCGCGCCGATCCAGGATGACGGCTACCCCGGCCGCGGCCTGGCCGCCTACCGCCATGCACTGGACTGGCTGCGCGCCGAGGACGCCGCGCAATTGGAGAAAGCGGCATGAACGCGACCAACGTGCTCGACGATTATCTCGGCGAACTGCTGCTGGACGTGGCACCCGCGACGACCCCGGCAGCAAAGCCTGTCGTGATCGCGGCGGTTCCCCCGCCCGCAGCCCCGGCAAGCGCACCGGCTGCCCCCCTGCCGCCCGCCGAAGCGGTCGTGGCTCCCGTCATGACCGCCGTACCCGTGGCCACCGCCGTACCGGCAGCGCGCCCCGCCCCGGTGCCGGCAGCCGCGGTTCCGGCAGCGGAAATGCCGCTGGCTCCGGCACCGGTTGCGGCCGGCAACAACGTCTGGGCCGCCCTGCAAGCCCAGGCCCGCGTGCCGGAACAGCCCCACCACCGCCGCGCCAACGAACGCGCCTCGCGCTGGCTGCGGCTGCGCTGCGGCGAGCAGGCCTACGCGCTGGAACTGCTCAAGGTGCAGGAGGTGGTGCTGCCGGTGCCGTTGCTGGGCCTGCGCGGCACCGGCCACTCCATGCTCGGCATCATGAACCTGCGTGGCCAGGTGGTGCCGGTCGTCGACCTCGGCCTGCACATGGATCTGGCCCCCGTCGTCGAGGACAGCCAGACCCGCATCGTGGTGCTGGAGGAAAACGGCGAAGTCCTCGGCCTGCGCGTCTCGGCGGTCGAAGACGTGACCAACCTGACCGAATCGCAGATCGAGCCGCCGGACACCGTGCGCATCTGCCGCATCTCCAACACCCTGTTCCGCGGCGTCGCCCGCATTGGCAAGCGGCCGATGATCCTGCTCGACGCCGCCCAGTTGCTGCATTGCGAACGCTGAAGAGCAGGAGTGAGTGAAGAAGAATGAGGAGTGAGAAAGGGCAGGAGCAAAAGCCGTCATCTCCGCGCAGGCGGAGATCGCTCTTGCTGCTTCTCACCCCTCACTCCTCCCCACTCACTCCTCGCTTCTGCGCACCCGTTCACGAAATTGTCTCCCGGCCTTCACGCCGCTAAAGAACCCCGCCGGCTTGCCGCTATCTGGACCAGTACCGTTTGTCCGGAGCAACAATGAGCACTGTGGCACTGGCCCAGGACCTCGGCATCGAGTCCACCAGCGAGTTGAAGCAACACCTGTCCGCGCACCTGGCGCAGGCCGGGGAACTGCGCGTGGATGCCGGCGAGGTCGGGCGCATACACACGGCCGCCATCCAGGTGCTGTGCGCCTTCGTCCTGGCCCGTCGCCAGGCCGGCCACGCCACCGTCTTCGACAACACGACCCCCACCCTCCGCGACGCCGCGCGCTTGCTCGGCGTTCTCCAGACCCTCGGCCTGGAAGCAACCCCCGACACAATGAAATCTGTGGAGAACGCTGTATGAGCGCACGTATCCTGGTGGTGGACGATTCGGCGTCGATGCGCCAGATGGTCTCTTTCGCCCTCACCTCGGCCGGCTATTCCGTGGAGGAAGCCGAAGACGGCGCCATCGCCCTGGGCCGCGCCAAGGGCGCCAAGTTCAACGCCGTGGTCACCGACGTGAACATGCCGAACATGGACGGCATTTCGCTGATCCGCGAGCTGCGCCAGCTACCGGAATACAAGTTCACCCCGATGCTGATGCTGACCACCGAGTCGGCCGCCGACAAGAAATCCGAAGGCAAGGCCGCCGGTGCCACCGGCTGGCTGGTCAAGCCGTTCAACCCGGAACAACTGGTCGCCACCGTCCAGAAAGTCCTGGGCTGATCCCCACCCCCTGCCTCCCTTCCAACCGGACAGAGCACGCCGATGAGCATGGACCTGCAACGTTTCCACGCAACCTTCTTCGAGGAAAGCCGCGAAGGGCTGGACGCGATGGAAGCCGGCCTGCTGGACATGGAAGGCGGGCAACGGGACCCGGAAGTCATCAATTCGGTGTTCCGCGCCGCACACTCGATCAAGGGCGGCGCCGGCACTTTCGGCTTCGACACCATTGCCGGCGTCACCCACGTGCTGGAAACCCTGCTCGACGAGCTGCGCGCCGGCAAGCGCCCGCTGGAGCCCGCCGCGGTGGACGCGATGCTGGCTTCGGTCGATGTGCTGCGCGCGTTGCTGCGCGAGGCCGAGCATGGCCAGCCGGCCGACCAGGCTGCGGTCGCGGCAGTGAAGACGCGGCTGGAAACAGTGCTGTCGGGCGCTGCCACCGCACCTGCGGCCGTGGTGAAGCAGGAAGAAGCCGCCGAGCCGGAAGGCTGGCAGATCGGCTTCGTGCCGGCGCCGTCGCTGTTCATGAGCGGCAACGACCCGTTGCGCATCATCCGCGAGCTGGAAACCCTCGGCCCGCTGCAGGTCGACGCGCGCATGCAGCGCCTGCCCGATTTCGAGCAGATGGACCCGCTGGAAGCCTACATCGCGTGGGACCTGGGCCTGACCGGGCGCATCCCGCGCAGCAAGATCGAGGACACCTTTGCCTGGGTGGTCGATGACTGCGAACTGGACATCCAGCCGATCATCGCGCCACCGAGCCTGGCCGCCAGCGCAGCGACGCCGGCGCAGCAAGTGGTAGCGGAACTCACCCCCGCCGCGCGCCCGGCTGCCGCCGCCGGCACCGCCCCGGCCAGCAGCCACGAAGCCGAAAGCTCGATCCGCGTCAGCGTCGACAAGGTCGATGCGCTGATCAACCTGGTCGGCGAACTGGTCATCACCCAGGCCATGCTCAAGCAGGTGTCCGGCGGCCTCGACCCCAGCCATGCCGAGCGCATGCTGGCCGGGCTGGACCTGCTCGAACGCAACACCCGCGACCTGCAGGAAGCGGTGATCGGCGTGCGCATGCTGCCGGTCGACGCCGTGTTCCGCCGCTTCCCGCGGCTGGTGCGCGACCTTTCCTCGCGGCTGGGCAAGCAGGTGCGCCTGCGCACCATCGGCGAAGGCACCGAGCTGGACAAGGGCCTGATCGAGAAGATCGCCGATCCGCTGGTGCATCTGGTGCGCAACTCCATCGACCACGGCCTGGAAATGCCCGACGTGCGCCGTGCCGCCGGCAAGGACGAGGCCGGCACGATCACCCTGGCCGCCTCGCACCAGGGCGGGCACATCGTCATCGAAGTCAGCGACGACGGCCGCGGCCTGAACCGCGAAAAGATCCTGGCCAAGGCGCACGAACGCGGCCTGGCCATTCCGGACAATCCCAGCGACTCGCAAGTGTGGGACCTGATCTTCCAGGCCGGCTTCTCCACCGCCGATGCGGTCACCGACCTGTCCGGCCGCGGCGTCGGCATGGACGTGGTCCGCCGCAACATCCAGGCGCTGGGTGGCGAGGTGCAACTGGAAAGCAGGACCGGTGCCGGCACCCGCGTGCTTATCCGGCTGCCGCTGACCCTGGCCATCCTCGACGGCATGACCGTGTCGGTGGCCGGCGAAACCCTGATTCTGCCGCTGGCCTACGTGCTCGAGGCATTGCAGCCCAAGACCGAGGACATCCGCACGATGGCCGGCGAAGGCCGCGTGCTGCGGGTGCGTGGCGAATACCTGCCGATCCTGTCGCTGGGCAACTATTACGGCTATCCCGCTCATGACCACGACTCTGCAACCGAGGAACCCCTCGTCGTGGTGGTCGAGGGCGACGGCCAGAAGATCGCGCTGGAAGTGGACGAACTGCTCGGCCAGCAGCAGGTGGTGGTCAAGAACATCGAGAACAACTACCGCCGCATTGGTGGTGTGTCCGGCGCCACCATCCTCGGCGATGGCCGCGTCGCGCTGATCGTCGATGTCGGCGGGCTGGTGCGCTCGCTGCGCGTGCCGCAGGCGGCGTAAGGCATTCCCTGCTCCCTGCAAGAGAAGGGCCGGTTCCATCGAAAAACCACATCGTCATTCCCGCGAAGGCGGGAATCGCTCCGCCTTCGCTTTCGTGCCTCATGTTTCATGCGGGAAAGCCAGGAAGTAGGGAGCAAAAGCGATTCCCGCCTGCGCGAGAGAAGTTTTACAACGGACGCATGTCCGGTAATGACGAACCGAAATTGACAGGGACACCCGCATGAAAGGCATCGCCTCGCTCGTCCTGCTCGCCCTCGCCGCCCCGGCTTGCGCCGAAACGCAAGCCACCCCGTGGCCGCCCAGGCTGACCTTCGACAACGGCACCGAGCTCGCCCTCACCGGCAACTTCGTGTGGGACGTCAACCGCGCCAGTGCCGACGGCACCGCGCTGGACGACGACCAGGACTGGCGCCGCAAGGAATTCGGCGTCGCGCTCAAGCGCAAGGGCCTGTATGACTTCACCGCTTCCTACGACTTCCATTCCCACACCTGGATGGACGTGGCGCTGCGGCTGGACGGCAAGGGCCTGAGCGGCCGCGACATCGGCAGGTGGCGCATCGGCCAGATGAAGTTGCCGCTGGGTTTCGAAGGCAACACCGCCACCCGCAACGGCGCCTTCATGGAAAACAGCCTGCCCACGCAGGCGTTCTACGAGGGCCGCCGCATCGGTGTGGACTGGGCGCTGGAACGACCGCACTGGCTGCTCAATGCCGGTGCCTACGGCCATGACCTGCAAGGCAACAACCGTGGCGACAGCCAGGCCGTGCGACTGGCATGGACTCCGTGGAAAGACAGCACCCGCGTGCTGCACCTCGGCGTTTCCACCACCCGCGAAAACCCCGATGGCGAAACCAATGGCCTCGGCGTGGAAATCGCCCCCAGCGTGCGTTGGCGAGCCAAACCCGAGGCCTCACTGACGCCGCTGCGGCTGGTCGATTCGGGCACCCTGCGCAACGTCGAGCGCATCGACCGCCGCGGCCTGGAAGCGCTGTGGATCGAAGGCCCGTGGTCGTTGCAGGGCGAATACCTGCGCCAAACCACCCACCGCCATGCCCTGCCCGACTACCGTGGCGATGGCTGGTACCTGCTCGGCAGTTGGCTGCTCACCGGTCAATCACGCAGTTACAGCGGCGGCAACGTCGCCAATCCCAAACCCAGCGGCAAATACGGCGCGGTGGAATTGCTGGCCCGCTATAGCCGCATCGACCTGGATGATGCCGGCATCGACGGCGGCCGTGAATCGAACTGGACGCTGGGCGCCAACTGGTACCTCGGCAAACATCTGAAGTTCCAGGCCAACTACATCCATGCCGACGCCCACCTCGGCGGCAACCAGGTGCAGCCGGAAATCCTGCAGTTGCGCGCACAGTTCCATTTCTGACCTGCATGCGACCGCCGGGCGTGCCCGGCTCAAGCTTTCTCCGGCAACGCCGCTAGTTGTCACAAGTTTGTCAAAAGCACGGCGCATGGCTTGCGCCGCGCCCGACGGCCAACCGATACCGTTGCATTTCCCGGCCCCGCCGCGTCCATCCCCGCTGCGCCCCAACCGTTGCCCGGAGTTCCCATGTTCCAGAATCTGTCCATCGGCAAACGCCTTGCCTTCGGCTTCTCCGCACTGGCCCTGCTGATCCTGATCACCGGCGGATTCGCTGCCCAGCGCATGGGCAACACCCAGCAAATGGTGCGCAAGGTCACCACCGACTCGGTGCCGGCCATCCGCGATCTGGGCAAGCTTTCCACCATGCTGGCCGAATACCGGGTCAGCGAGCGCGGCCTGGTAGCCAGTGTCGATGACGCCGAAAAGCGCGCCGAATATGCCGCCGAACTGGAACAGGGCAGCCAGGCATTCTTCACCCTGGCCAAGGCCTACGAGCGCCAGATCATCGATGCCCACGACCGCAGCTTGTACACCGAGGTGATGGCGCGCGCCGACCGCTATTTCGACAACAGCCGGGCGCTGGTTGCCGCTCTCGAAGTGGGCGACATGGAGCCGGCCAAGGCCGCCGGCGACCTGCGCCAGGCCACCGCCGACAAACTGACCGAACTGGTGGATTACGACATCCAACTGCTCGACCAATCGGTGGATGCACAAGAGCAGAGCTACCGCTTCAGCCTGCTGGCCATTTCGGTGCTGGCCATCGTCGCGCTGCTGCTGGCAGTGACGGCAGCCATCGGCATCAGCCGCTCGATCGTGCGCCCATTGCACGATGTGGTGGGGTTGGCCAATGCGGTGGCGCGTGGCGATCTGGAGCACCGGATGAGCAGCCACGACGACCGCAGCGAAATCGGCACCCTCGCCCGTGCCATGCGCGGCATGGCCACCATCCTCGGCGAGTTCGCCGCCGCCCAGGCGCGCATGTCCAACGAGCATGCCGCCGGCAACATCAGCTACCGCATCGATGCCTCCGGTTTTGCCGGCGACTACGGCCGCATGGTGCAAGAAACCAATTCACTGGTCGGCTCGCACGTGCAGGTGCAGCAGCGCCTGATCGAGGTGATGAAGCACTATGCCGTCGGCGACCTGTCGGTGGACATGGACCGCCTGCCCGGCGAGAAGGCCGCCATCACCCAGGCGATGGACGAAACCAAGGCCAGCCTGTCGGCGATCAATGCCGAAATCAAACGTCTGGCCAGCGCTGCGGCCGCCGGTGATTTCAGCCTGCGCGGTGACGAAGAACGCTTCCAGCACGACTTCCGCGCAATGGTCGCCGGCCTCAATCACTTGATGCAGACCACCGATGGCAACCTGGCGCAGGTCTCCCGCCTGCTGCAAGCCATTGCCCGCGGCGACCTCGGCGCACGCATGCAGGGCGACTTCCACGGCGTGTTCGCGACCATGCGCGACGATGCCAACACCACCGTTGCGCAGTTGACCTCGATCATCGGCCGCATCCAGAGCGCTGCTTCCAGCATCAACCTTGCGGCGTCGGAAATCGCCACCGGCAACAATGACCTCTCGCGCCGCACCGAGCAGCAGGCCGCCAACTTGGAAGAAACCGCCGCGTCGATGGAAGAACTCACTTCCACCGTGCGCCAGAACGCCGAGCACGCACGGCAGGCCAACCAGTTGGCGCAGGGTGCGCATGGCGTGGCTTCGCAAGGGGGCGAGATCGTCGGCAAGGTGGTCAGCACCATGTCGGCCATCGAAGCCTCGTCGAAGAAGATCGCCGACATCATCAGCGTCATCGACGGCATTTCCTTCCAGACCAACATCCTGGCGCTGAACGCCGCGGTGGAAGCGGCACGTGCCGGTGAACAGGGCCGCGGTTTTGCCGTGGTCGCCAGCGAAGTGCGCACGCTGGCCCAGCGCAGCGCCGGTGCGGCCAAGGAGATCAAGGGCCTGATCGAGGACTCGGTGGAAAAGGTCAGTGATGGCTCGGCACTGGTGC